>JBGAIH010000001.1:267230-404466 GCA_044225675.1 Burkholderiaceae bacterium | reverse complement strand
CCTTCCACCGCAGCGATGTGAGCGACGCGGTCGCGGCGCAGACCGGCACCCGCCCGGTGCTGGACAGCGGCGAAGGCGCGGCCCGCGTCGCTGGCTACACTGTGGTGTACGAGCGCGACGCGCCACCGCGCGCATTGGCGCTGGCGGACACCGGCGGCGGCGCCCGTGCGCTGGCCTGGAGCGCCGACGCAGCCCTGATCGCGCAGATCGAGGCCGAGGACTTCTGCGGCAGTCACGTCCGCCTGAATTCGGGCACGTTCGCCCCCCTGTGAAGGAGCCATTCCATGTTTGACCTGCAGGCCCTCGACACCTCGGGTGCCGGGCCGCGCGCCATCCTGCGCGTGCTCCAGGTACTGGGCCATCTGGCCGAGCACCCGCAGGGCCGCACGCTGGCGCAGCTGTGCGAAGCGCTCGGCCTGCCCAAGACGACGCTGTTCACCATGCTCAAGACGCTGCAGTCGGCGGGCTACCTGCAGTCGGCTGCGGGGCTGTACCGTCTGGGGCCGCCCGCCGTCGCCCTGGGGTCGGCCATGGTCGCCAGCGCCTCGCGCGGCTTTCCGGACAGCGCGAGCGAAGCGCTGGAGAGCCTGTGCCGCCGCACGGGCGAGACCGGTCTGATTGCCGTGCTGTCGGCCGACGGCATGAACTGCCGCTACGTCGCCGTCATCGAGTCCGGCAGCGGCCTGCGCTTTGCCGTCGAGCGCGAGTCGCTCAAGCCCTCGCACGCCACCGGCACCGGCCACGCCATGCTGGCCTACCTGCCCGAGGGCGAGCTGCGCGCGATCCTGGAGCGCATCCGCTTCGAGCGCTTCACCGACAAGACCGTCAGCTCGCGCAAGACCCTGCTCGCCGCGCTCGCGGCCGTGCGTCGCGAGCATGTGAGCACCTCCGACAGCGGCACCGTGAGTGGCGTGCTGTCGGTGGCCGCGCCGATCTTCGACGGCACCGGCCGCGTGGTGGCAGCGGTGAGCGCTGGCGGCCCCGCCGTGCGCATGGCGCCTCAGCTGGCGGCCATCCAGCGCGCAGTGCGAGGCACGGCCGAGGACATCTCACGCAACCTGGGACTGACCGGCGACTGGCCGGCCCGGCCGGCGGACTGACGGATGCAGCCCGCCTGCGCGCGGGACAGGCGGCGCTGAACCTCGGCCACCGCCCTGTCGGCATGGCCCTCGAAGCGGCCCTGCGAATGACAACGCGCGGCTTTCAGAACGCCCGACCGCGCCAGTTGCAGCCGCCTCAAGACGCCGCGGAGCAATGCTTGAGCTATTTCGAAAGAATTACTTTCTCTAACGCGTCGACCGCTCATCGTCTGCAAACGACCGTCCATTTGAAACATATGTGACTTTTTCCCATTCACAAGGTTAGACTTCGCTGCATCGGTTTTCCCTTCTGCAGTTCGGGGGTACGCATGCGCAAGATGGTGGGCTTCACGCTGATCGAGGTCATGGTGACGGTTGCCATCATTGCAATCCTTGCCGCAGTGGCCTATCCGTCCTACCTCACGCACGTGCGCAAGTCCCGGCGTGCCGAAGCTCAGGCCGCATTGATGAACATCGCGTCACGCCAGCAACAGATGCTGCTGGACACCCGAAGCTATGCATCCACCATCACCGGGCTGAACGTGACGCTGCCGCCGAGCCTCGGGCAGAGTTACACCATCACGCTGACCATCGGCTCAGCCACCATTCCGACCTTCTCTGCGCAGGCCATGCCCCTGGGCGGCCAGCTCGCGGATTCATGCGGAACGCTGGCGGTCAACGAAACGGGCGTGAAGTCGCCGTCCAACTGCTGGTAACGTTCCATGCGGCGCCCCCTCCCACGCATTCAAGCCGGCTTCACGCTGGTCGAACTGCTCATCACCGTGACGATCCTGGCGATCACGCTGGGGCTGGCGATACCTTCGTTCCGCGACCTGATGGTGGCCCAGCGCATGCGCTCCGTCGCCTACGACATGACGAGCGATCTCGTGCTGGCGCGCAGCGAGGCCGTCAAGCGTGGGGAAAACATCACCGTCGCACCGGACGCCGGCGGATGGCAATCCGGCTGGTCCGTGCGGGCCCCCGCCAGCGGCACGGTCGTCACGAGCCGAAGCGCCGCCGGCAATGGCGTGCTGTTCACCACCGCGCCCGGGACGGTCACCTTCGACCTCAACGGTCGGCTGGGCACCATCACCACCCCGGTGCGCTTCGAGCTGTCCGACGGCGCGTCACGCAACCGATGCATCTCGCTCGATCCCTCGGGCCGGCCCAAAAGCAGCCTCGCGGCCTGTCCCTCATGAAGACCGGACGATCCGAAGGCGGCGCCGCCATGCTCGAGGTGCTGATCACGATGCTGATCATCGCCTTCGGACTGCTCGGCTTCGTGGGCCTGCAGGCGCAGACGACGCTGTCGCAGGTGGAGGCCTACCAGCGGTCCCAGGCGCTCGTCCTGCTGAACGACATCGCGCAGCGGATCGCGCTCAATCCCAAGGAAGCGGCGGCCTACGTGGCCGCGAACGTCGGCACGACCGATCCGGGCAACTGCGCCACGGCGACGACGACGGCCGGCCGCGACCTCTGCGAATGGAGCCTGTTGATCCAGGGGGCCACGGAAACGCAGGGGACCGCCAGGCTGGGCGCCATGACGGGCGCGCGCGGCTGCATCACGGCGATCAGCGCGACGCAGTACGCAGTCGCCATCGCATGGCAGGGGCTGCAGCGCACCGGCGCGCCCGCCACGTCATGCGGGCAGGACAGCTTCTCGAGCGAGGACACGCGCCGCGCCGTCACCACGGTGGTGACGATCGCGACGCTCGGCGCATGACGCACCGCTCACCCCCTCGACGGGTCGAACGGCCAGGAAGCACACGCGCGGCACGCGGCATGTCGCTGGTGGAACTGCTCGTGGCCATCGCCATCGGCCTCACGCTCGTGACGGGGCTGGCCACGCTATTTGCCAACAGCAGCCAGTCGGGGACGGACCTCGAACGCAGCATCCGCCAGATGGAGAACGGGCGCTACGCGATCGACCTGCTGGCCGAAGACATCTCGGTGGCAGGCTTCTACGGCGAACTGTCGGCCGCGGGCATGAGCTTCAGCGCCCCGGCGCCCTGCGCCACCGCCCTGGCCGACCTGGGCTGGGACAACCCGGGCGCGGCGGTGCCGATCTACGTGAGCGGACTGTCGCCCACGCAAGCGGCCGCCCTCGCCTGCCTGACGGGCTACAAGGCGGGAACGCCAGCCCTGATCCTGCGCCGGCTGGACACGGTGGCCGTGGCGCCGAGCGCCGTCGCGTCGGGCGCCTATGTCCAGACCTCCCGCTGCGTCACCGACCCCAATGCCACCCGATTCATCGCGTCGTCCACCGCCTCGGACTTCACCTTGCGCGAGCTGGACTGCACCGGGCTGACGAACGTCCGCCGCTACATTTCGCGGATCTACTACGTTGCCTCGTGCAACGAATGCGGCCTGGATACGGTCCCGACGCTCAAGCGCGCTGAGATCGGTGCAGCGGGCGTGACGGTGTCGCCGCTGGCCGAGGGCATCGACGACGTGGCCTTCGAGTTCGGCTTCGACACCAATGACGACGGAACGCCCGACACCTACCGCACAGGCCTGAGCGGCACGGCCGGCGCCGCCGACAACGACTGGGGCAACACCATGGCCGTGCGCGTGTACCTGCTGTCACGGGCAACGGACAGTACGCCGGGCTTCGCGGACGCCAGGACCTACGCCATGGGACTGGCCGGCACCCGCGGCCCCTTCAGCGACAGCTACAAGCGCAGGGCCTACACCGTCACCGTGCGCATGAACAATCCTTCGGGAAGCCGGGAGACCCCATGAGAAAGCGGAGTCCAGCACGCGCACGGCCGCGCGAGCGCGGCATCACTCTCGTGGTCACGCTGATTCTGCTCATTCTGATGAGCATGTTCGCCATCAACGCCTTCAATGGCTCCAGCGGCAACATGCGCGTGATCGGCAACATGCAGGCGCGCCAGGAGAGCATCGCCGCCGCACAGCAGGCGATCGAGCAGACCATCAGCTCCACCGTGTTCACGAGCAACCCGGCCACGGTGGCCGCCACGCCCGTTGCGGTCGACATCGACGGCGATGGCCAGGCCGACTACACCGCGCGCCTGACACCCCAGCCGCGCTGCTACCGGGCCAAGCCCATCAAGTCGAGCGAGCTCAACCCCGCGCTGTCTGCCGACATCGCCTGCCTGCGCTCGGGGGTGGTGCAGAACTCGGGGCTCGACAGTCCCGATGCTGCCTCCGACGCAGGCAACTCGCTGTGCGCGAACAGCGAGTGGAACATCCGATCCGAAGTCATCGACGCCCGGAGTTCGACCCGGGTGGCCATCAACCAGGGAGTGGCCGTGCGGGTTCTCGAGACCGACGCGGCCAACTCGTGCCTGTGAGGAGTTGCAATTGAGTCCGTTCTTCCAGCGCATCCTCTGCGGCCTGAGCTTCCTGGCGTGCCTTGCGGCCGCACCGGCACGGGCCCAGTACACGAGCGACATCGACATCTACGCCGGCCTCGGAGGCGCCAATGCCGCGCCCAATGTGCTCATCATCCTGGACAACACGGCAAACTGGAACACCAAGTTCACCAACGAAGTGGCGGCGCTGATCGCCAGCGTCAACAACCTGCCGGCCAGCCGCGTGCGCGTCGGCCTCATGATGTTCACGGAAACCGGTGGCGGCAACTCGGGGGCAGATGGGGGCTACGTGCGTTCGGCCGTCCGGCTGATCGAGCCGGACTATCAGAGCCGCTTCAAGGCGTTGCTGTCGAGCCTGGACGTGCTGGCCGACAAATCCAACGGTGGCAAGGCCGGCATGACCATGGCGGAGGCCTACTATTACTTCGCGGGCCGGGCGCCCAACTCGGGCAACAACAAGAACAAGACCGACTATGCCGGCAACGTGTCGGGCTCCGCCGCGTCGCAGGCCATCTACGCGCTGCCCGGCAATGCCCTGGGCTCCAAGGCGGGTTCGCCCTACGCCTCGCCACTGCTGGACGCCTGCCAGCGCAACTACATCATCTACATCAGCAATGGCGCCGTCCAGGACAACAATGCCGACACCGAAGCCGCGTCGACCCGGCTGACCGCCGCCTATGCGGCAGCCGGTCTGACCCGCCCGCCCGACATTGCGCTGTCGCCGTCCGGCTCCCAAAGCGGCGTGGCCGACGAATGGGCGCGCTTCATGAAGGCGTCGCCGCTGGGCATCTCGACCTACACGGTCGACGTGGACAAGATCACCACGGGCCAGGGCCCAGGCTGGACCGCCATGCTCAAGAGCATGGCGGCGCGCAGCGGCGGCGAGTATTTCGACGTCAACTCCTCGGTCGGCGGCGGCGCCCAGATCGCAGACGCGCTGGCGAAGATCTTCAACCAGATCCAGTCGGTCAACAGCGTGTTCGCCTCCGCCAGCCTGCCCGTCAGCGTGAATGCGCGCGGCACCTACCTCAACCAGGTCTTCATGGGCATGTTCCGGCCCGACGGCGACGCGCATCCGCGCTGGCGCGGCAACCTCAAGCAGTTCCGATTCAGCTATGACGTCGCCACCGACACGCTCCAGCTTGCAGATGCCACCGGCAATCCCGCCATCAGCGGCGCAACCGGCTTCGTGTCCCCCTCGGCGCAGTCCTTCTGGACGACGTCCAGCACCTTCTGGGTGAACCAGCCCCTGGGAACGCCCCCCTCCACCAGCGACGCACCCGACGGTGAAGTGGTGGAAAAGGGCGGCGCCGCCCAGCGCATCCGGACGGTCCACGCGGCGGACCAATCGGCCCGCCGCGTCTACACCTGCCTGAGCTGCGCGGCCAACACCGACCTCACCGGAACGGCGACACAGTTCATCACCGCCACCACGGCGATCACCACCACGACGCTCGGCGTGGCCTCTGCGACCGAGCGCGACAACCTGATCAACTGGGTGCGCGGCACCGACAATGCGGGCGACGAACTCGGCCCGGGCGGGACCGTGACGGTGCGCCCGAGCGTGCACGGCGACGTGCTGCACTCGCGGCCGGCGGTCATCAACTACGGCGGGACGACCGGCGTCATCGTCTTCTACGGCACCAACGACGGCGGGCTGCGCGCGGTCAACGGCAGCCAGACGGGCGCGACGGCCGGCAATGAACTGTGGAGCTTCATCCCGCAGGAACACCTGGGCAAGCTGGCCCGCCTGCGGTCGAACTCGCCTGAGGTGCGCCTGTCCACCACCGTGGTCGGCACCCCCACCGGCGCGGGCACGCCGACGCCCCGCGACTACTTCGTCGACGGACCGATCGGCGTCTACCAGAAGGTGCTGGCCAATGGCACCAACGACAAGGTCTACATCTACGCGGCCATGCGCCGGGGCGGTCGGCTCCTGTATGCGCTGGACGTCACCACGCCCAGCGCGCCGCGCTTCCTCTGGAAGAAGACGCCGTCAGACCTGCCGGTCCTGGGGCAGACCTGGTCCGAACCCCGGGTGGCCCGCATCAAGGGCCATGCCAACCCGGTCATCATCATGGGCGCGGGCTACGACAGCGCCGCTGAAGACGCGGCCACGCCGGGCACGACGACCATGGGCAACGCCGTCCTGGTGCTCGACGCGATCACCGGCACGCTGCTCAAGCAATTCGGCACCGACCGCTCCGTGCCCGCCGACGTGTCGCTCGTGGACTCGGACTTTGACGGACTGGTGGACCGCGCCTACGCGGTCGACATGGGCGGCAACCTCTACCGCATCGACCTGGAGACGCCCACCAGTTCCGCCGTTGCGGACTGGGGAATCTTCAAGCTCGCAGCGCTGGCCGGTGGCAACACGCGCAAGTTCTTCTATGCCCCTGACGTCGTGCTGTCAAAGAACTTCGCGGCCATCATGCTGGGATCGGGCGACCGCGAGAAGCCGCTGGCCACAACCAGCGCCGACGCCTTCTTCACGCTCTACGACAACCGCACGGTCAAGGGAACTCCGGCGACCTTCACGCCCATCACGGCTGCCGGCCTGGGCGCTGCGGGCAGCGCGGACGACCTGACCAACGGCTGCTACATCGAAATGAGCACGCGCGGCGAGAAAATCATCAACGCGCCCGTGACCGTCGGCGGCATTACCTATTTCAGCACCAACAAGCCCACGCCGCCTGCGGCGGGAATGTGCACCGCCAATCTCGGCGAAGCCAAGGTCTACTCGGCGCCGCTGTTCTGCAAGTCGGCCACCAGCAGCACGCTGACGGGCGGCGGGCTTGCGCCCAGCGCGGTGACCGGCATCGTGACCGTGACCTACACTTCCGAGTCGGGCGAGACGCTGTCCAAGCAGGTGCCCTTCATCATCGGCGCACCGAACAGCAAGGGCTCGGCGATCGAAGGCTCCAAGGTCACGCCCTCGGTCACCCCGACCCGCACGCGCCGCTACTGGTTCCTGGAGGGCGCCCGCTAGAGGCCGGGGCAAGGCCGCGTCCGACCCCCTCGGTACAATCGCGAGGCTCTGCCATGGCCAACGCCCCACGCCCCGCTTCGCCTGCGGCCTGGAACTGACCCTTCATGCATTCCCGGCTGTCCTGGGCCCAATCCGCATGCGCTCGCGTTCTGCGTCCGCTCGTGCGGCTGGCATTGGCCATGGGTCTGAAGTACCCGCATCTGGACGAACTGCTGCGCAATCTGATGGTGGAAGACGCGCGGCGGATCTGGCAGGCTCGCGGCGTCAAACGACCCAACGTGAGCCAGATCTCCATCTCCACCGGCATCAACCGCAAGGACGTCGCCGCGCGCATCCAGCAGGTGGACCAGGCCCTTCCCCACACCGAAGCCTCGTCCGCGTCGCGGGCGTTCACGCTGTGGCTGCAGATGGCCGCGCGCGACCCGGCGCTGCGCCGCCTGTCCCTGCGTCCCGACAGCGGCAGCACCAGCTTCGAGGCGGTGGCGCGGCAGTCCACCCGGGGCGACGTCCACCACCGCGCCTTGCTCGACGAGTTGATCCGCCTGGGTCTGGCCATCGAGACCGATGAGCACGTGGAGTTGGCGGCCGAAGCCTTCGTGCCGTCGCAGGATCTGCAATCCCTGTTGGCCTTCCTCGGCGACAACGCCCGCGATCACCTGCAGGCGGCGGTCTCCAACACGCTGGGCGAGCGGGCGCCGATGCTGGAGCGCGCCATCTTCGTCGATGGCCTGTCGGCCGAGGACTGCGTGCGGCTCGACCGGCTTGCGCGCGAGCGCTGGGACACGCTCCACCGCGAGCTGTTCGACGAAATGACCGCGTCCCTCGAGCGCGCGCCGCAGCCAGGCACGCACCGGATGCGTGTCGGCATCTACACCTACTACGAAGATGAGGCGCTGCCGCCCAAGGGCAGCCAGGAGACTCCGGAATGATCGAGCGACGACTTGCTGCACTTTTGCTGGCCTGCGCATGCCTTGCGCTCGGCTCCTGCGGCGGCGGCTCCGGTGGCCTGTTTGCCGGCGTCGGCAGCGGCGGCACGGGCGGTGGAGGCGGTGGCGGCGGCGGATCGGGCGGCGGCTCCGGAGGGGGCGGCGGCCCCGGCTCGGGCGGCACGGGCATCAGCCTGGCGTCGGTGTTCGTCGGATCGATCGACGGCTTCGGCAGCATCATCGTCAATGGCGTGCGTCACGACATTGCGTCGGCCAGCGTCAGCATCGAGGACGCGGCCGAACTGCAACTGGGCATGACCACGCGGGTGCTCGGCACCGTGGCCGACAGTCTCTCGACTGGCACCGCCACGCAGGTGGTGTCGGCGGCAGACTTGCGGGGCACGGCGTCCGCCATCAACAGCGGCAGTGGCACCTTCGAGCTGATGGGCGCGCGCGTCTCGACCGACGACGCCACCGTCTACGCAGGCGTGGCGGGCTTCGCCTCGCTGGCCCCAGGCGACATGCTGCAGGTGCATGGCCTGCCGGCTGGCCCCGGCGCCCTGCGGGCCACGCGGGTGCAGAAGCTGCCGGCAGCGGCCGCGCCCATCGCCACCGGCATGGTCGAAAACCTCCAGCCCGGCTCCTCGACCTTTGTGCTTGGCAGCCTGACGGTGCAGTTCGCTTCCGCCACCTTCAGCGACGGCCTGTCGGCCGCCACACTCGCCAACGGGCAACTGGTGCGCGTGCGTGCCACGGCCGATCCCGTCGCTGGGGTGCTGGCGGCCGCGCGCGTCCAGCCCTGGTATTCGACGGCCGCAGAAGACGGCGCGCCGCTGAGCCTGGCAGGCGTGGTGACGGACTATGCATCGCTCGGCGCCTTCCGCCTGCTCGGCGTTCCGGTCGACGGATCCACCGCTCAGATCACGGGCGGGCCCGCCGGCTCGATCGGCAATGGCGTGAAACTCGAAGTCAGCGGCACCCTCTCGCAGGGAACGCTCGTCGCCTCCCGGATCCGCATCCGGTACGTGCCAGGAACGGGCGGCCCCTCCTCCTTCGACCTGATTGGCGCGGTGGGTGCTTATGTTTCGGCAGCGGATTTCCGCGTGCAGGGCCAGCCCGTCGATGCCAGCGGGGGCACCGTCGTTTTCAGCGGGGGCACCGCTGCCGATCTTCGCAACGGCGTGCGTGTGGACGTACGCGGCTCGAAGGTTGTCAATGGCGTGCTGGTGGCCGACAGCGTGACGTTCCAGTAGCGCGCAAGGCCCGAAAGCCGGACCAGGCCGCGCTGCTCTCGGAAGGCGATCGGTCCGGGCTCGGCCTCCCGACATGCCTGCGGCGACGCAAGCCACCCTTGTTCATGGGAGAACCCGATCCCCAACGAGCTGCGCCGAGTGGCCGCGATCTGTGCCGATCTTCGTCGAGCCGAAAGGGGGCGCAACCGCCACGACGGCGCTTCGGCCGACTCAGGCGGTTGCAAGCCTGTCCTGATCCGCCTGGGTCGCCCCTGCGCCGGCCTTCAGGCCCTCCACCGCCTGCAAGGTCGCCACACGGAACTGGGCAAGCACCGCCGCCTTCCAGTCCGCGTCATTCATGTAGAACGCATCCAGCAGCCGCCTGCGCAGCGTGATGGCGAGCGCTCGGTCGCAGCCGGGGTTGCGCTTGAGCCAATGCAGGCCGCGCAGGCTCATGATCATTTCATCCAGGGGGACCGTGCCGAACTCCAGGGCGATCGTCGTCGCCTCGGTGTCGGGGCATTCCTGCTCCGCAATCGACAGAAGCGGCCCCTGGATCGGAAAGAGCACCGACTCGCCGCCTGCTGCGGAAAACACGTCGCTGCCCCACCACTGGCGCGCACGCGCGAGTTGCGAGGACGCGCCGATGAACACCTTCTCGCAGTGCGCCGTGGGGCCCATGCCGGTGTGCAGATCGATCCAGCCGAGCGCACGTGCATGGCGGCCGTGCGCGCGCAGGATCGCTCGCAGGGTCCGGTTGCTCCAGACGGGGAACTGGCCTCCGTGGTAGATCCCCGTCGGCGACGTGTACTGTCCGCCGCCAATGGCGCGGCCGTAGGCGGCGTCGCCATGCGTGCGCGCGAAGGCCGCCAGACGGGCTTCATCGTCGGGCGTCGGCGGCCAGGAGCGCGGCAGCAGATACGGCTCCAGCTCTGCATAGAAAGGGTTGTCGGGCAGTCCGCGGCTGAAGTCCATGAAGTTGCGGTTGACGTCGACATTGTCTTCGTTGGTGCGATGCCAGTGCGAGAACCCGTACGGATTCACCGCATGCACCAGCAGCAGCGCGACGCCGGCGCTGCGCGCCCGGGCCAGCAGATCTTCGTCATGCAGCAAGGCCAGCTGGCAGCCCGAACCGCAGAACCCCTCGACGCCGTGGGTGGCCGAACTGATGACCAGCAGCCTGGCTGCGTCGGGCGCGCCGATTCGCAGCACGTCGGTTGCGAGCGCTTCGCTGGCGACACCGGTGCAGCCAGGCAGCACATGGCTTTCAACGGGAACGCCATGGCGAGCGGCCGCGTCGAGAAACTGGCGCCGGGCGTGGCTGTAGCTGTCGGAGAAATACCGGATCGATGGATTCATGTCTTGAAAGAAATCTGGATGAACCCTGTCAGACCGGCGAGCGAGTGGCCCATTGCCGTTGGTGCGCCATGTCCACCGCCTGCCTCGCATCGGGTGCAGTGCCCAGGGCGTCGGCGCAGCACCCGCGCATGGTAGGAGTCTTGTCCTGCGTCCGGAAGACAAAAGAATCCTTGCAGTGAAAGCCATTTGATGGCGCCCGCTGCAGACGCAATGCCGTCAGGCCTTGCGCGCGAGCTTTTGCGATGTGCGGCGAATGCAGTCGTACAGGCGCTGGGCGGCGGGCGTCAGCACGGATTGCGGCCGCGTGAGAATGCCGACTTCAAAGCCGGGCAGCCTGTCGACGATGGGAATCCTGCAGATGCCATGGTGGCGGAATTCCTCTTCGGGCAGGGAGTCGACGAACCATGCCACGACATCCTGCGTTCCGGCCAGACGCAGCGCCATGGCCGTCGAGGTGCATTGCAGGATGCGTTCGGGAATCCCGGTGCCCGAGGCTTCGAAGAATCGCTGCAGCAGTTGCGGTGCCGTTTGCGAATCATAGGGAAGCAGCCACTCCATCGCACTGAGCTCGCTCAGGCGGGTGCACTGAGCCAACGGATGGCCTTCGCGCACCACGATGACGGGCTCTGCCGTGTAGAGCGACGTCAGCTGGAACTCGTCCTGCGATCCTTCCATCATGTGCGAGACCAGCATATCCAGGCTGCCGTCGCGCAGCCTCGCATAGGACGTCGGCAGCGAAGCTTCGCTCAGCCGGATGGCGACTCCCGGCGACTGCGCGCGAAACGACTGGAAGACCAGCGGCAGCAGCGTGTACGCGATGGCCGTGCCGAAGGCCACGGACACGCGGCCGACGTCGCCGTCGCGCAACTGCGTCAGCTCATCACGCGAAGACTGCATCTCCGACAGCATCAGCCGCGCGCGCGGCGCGAAGGCTTGCCCATAGGGCGTGCAACGCACGCCTGCAACGCTTCGCTCCAGCAGCGGCACGCCGAGATCCGCCTCCAGTTCCCGCATCGCGCTGGTGATGGCGGGCTGCGAGACACCCAGCTCGCGCGCCGCTGCGCGTATGGATTGCTGCTCCACCACCGTCAGGAAGGCGCGCAGTTGATTGGGCTTCATGGGCAGGTCCGATCCGGCAAAGGGTAGGCAACGAGGTAGATCCCGGCCGGCATTATCCGGCGCGCATCGGCGGACGCCACTGGCAGTGGTGCCCATGTTTCTCTATCACCGACAACAAATTCTTGTCTTTTTCTCGCGCTCACGCGCTCCTACCATCCGGCTCATGGTGGAGATCCACAGCAATCCGATGCGCGAGAAAACGACAGGCCCCCTGTTCAGGCTGGCGGTTTTGCTCATCGTTTTGTCCCTTGCCAACAGACCGAGGCGCACACAATCCCGCTCTTCAACAACATGGGAAAGCGGATGCGGCATGGCGAACAAGTGCGCAATCAGCCAGGGCCTGGGGATGTTCCCCCAGGCACGACGGACCGGGACACCGACCGGGCCACGGGCCTGGACCCGTGGCCCCGGAGGGCGGCCGGACATGAGGAACGGCCTCGCCGTCTGCTCAGCATGAGCACCGACCACTACGACCTGCTGGTGCGCGGCGGCACCGTCATCGACGGAACGAAGCGGCCTCGCTTCGATGCCGACGTAGGGGTGCAGGGCGGGCGGATCGCTGCCGTCGGCGACCTGTCGGGTGCGGATGGCACGGTCGTGATCGAGGCGGCAGGACGCATCGTTGCGCCCGGCTTCATCGACTCGCACACCCATGACGACCAGGCCCTCCTGTCGCGGCCGGCGATGACATTCAAGATCTCGCAGGGCGTGACCACGGTGGTGGCGGGCAACTGCGGCATCAGCGCCGCCCCGCTGCTGGAGTCCATGGACCTGCCCGCGCCGCTCAATCTGCTCGATGCTCCGGCCTCCGGGCGCTTCACCACCTTCGCCGCCTACCTCGATGCCCTGCGCGCAGCGCCGGCCTCCGTCAATGTCGCGGCCATGGTCGGCCACTCGACGCTGCGGGCACGGACGATGGACGACACGGACCGTGCGGCGACACCGGACGAGATCGGCACCATGCGCAGCCTGGTCGAGGAAGCCATGGAGGCTGGCGCCATCGGCCTGTCCACCGGCACGTTCTACGCCATCGCCCGCGAGGCCACGACCGAAGAGATCATCGAGATCGCCCGGCCGCTCAGTGCGCGCAAGGCGCTGTACGTCACGCACATGCGCGACGAGTCGGACCACGTGGTCGAGGCGCTCGAAGAGACATTCGCCATCGGCCGGGCACTGGACGTACCGGTGGTCATATCGCATCACAAGGCGATGCACGCACCGAACTTCGGCCGCACGCGCGACACCCTGCCGCTGATCCGCGCGCAGATGCAGAAACAGTGCGTCGCGCTGGACTGCTACCCCTACACCGCCGGCTCCACCATGCTGCGCTCGGACGAGCCCCGCATGCTGGCCAGCCGCGTGCTGATCGCCAGCAGCGAACCCCATCCCGAATGCGCAGGGCGCGACCTCGCGGACATTGCCGGCGAGTGGAAGGTGAGTCAGCAGGCGGCGGCCGAGCGGCTGCAGCCCGGCAGTGCCATCTACTTCTTCATGGACGAAGACGATGTGCAGCGCGTCCTGGCCTTTGAAGAAACGATGATCGGCTCGGACGGCATACCGCTGGGCGACAAGCCCCACCCGCGCCTGTGGGGCACCTTTCCCCGCGTGCTCGGCCACTACAGCCGCGACCTCGGCCTGTTCCCGCTGGAGACGGCCGTCTGGAAGATGACGGGGCTGACGGCCCGCAACTTCGGCCTGCACGGACGCGGCACCCTGCAGGTGGGCCAGCACGCCGACCTGGTGGTGTTCGACGCCGCGACGGTGAAGGACACGGCCAGCTACGAGAACCCCGCCAGCCCGGCGGCCGGCATCGAGGCCGTCGTGGTGAACGGAACCCTCACCTGGCTGCACGGCGCGCACACCGGTGCGCGCGCGGGTCAGGTCATCGTGCGACGCGGCGACTAGGCATGAACGGAGCGGCCATGCAGTTGTCTGAACAGCATGGGCGTCATGCCGAAGCGCCGTTCGAACGCTTTGGAAAACTGGGCACCACTCGAGTAGCCGGTGCGCGCCGCGATGTCCTTGATCGACGTGCCCGTGGACAGCAGGTTGCGCGCCTGATCGAGGCGCATGGTCTCCACGAAGCGCGCGGGCGTCTCGCCGATGCTCTTGTAGAAGCGCCGCAGAAAGGTCCGCTCCGACATCGACACGCGCTCGGCCAGCCGGGGCACGTCCAGTTGCGAGGCGAGGTTGTCGCGCATCCAGTTGATCAGGTTGGCAAAGGGCGCTTCGGCATTGGACTGCGCGCTCAGCACCGGGCTGAACTGCGACTGGTAGCCCGGACGTCGGGCATAGAGCACGAGGCGCTTGGCGATCGCGTTGGCCACGGCCTTGCCCAGGTCTGCCGCCACCATCTCCAGGCTCATGTCGATGCCGGTGGTCACGCCGGCCGAGGTCCACAGTCGCCCGTCATTGACGAACAGCGCATTGGAGTCGACCTCGGTGTTGGGGCAGTCACTGGCGAGCCGACTGCAGGCCGACCAGTGCGTGGCCACGCGCCGGCCGTCCAGCAGGCCGAATTGCGCCAGGGCGAACGTGCCGGTGCACACCGACCCGTAGCGGCGGGCGCTCTGACTGACCTGCAGCACCCAGCTGCGCACCGACGCCTCGGCCACCAGGGCGTCGAGCCCGCAGGCGTCGCCCCCGGCAATCAGCAGGGTGTCCACCGTCTCCGGAGGCACAGAGGCAATGCTGTCGGTCACCAGCGCAACGGCGCTGCTGGTCTGCACCACCCCACCCTGGGCCGAGAGGATCCGCACCCGGTAGTGCGGCTTGCCATGGGCGTCATTGCCGGCGTCGAACACCATGGCCGGCCCGGTGACGTCGAGCACCTGGCTTCTCGGAAAGGCAAGGATCGCAACGGTCAGGGGTTCGGACATTTGGCGGATATTAGCTCTCGATTGTCATTTACGCCATACGCACTGTTTCCACAATCCGCCTTGTCTGCATCCTCAACCCCCTATTTCATGAACGACACCCTGCACATCGGATTCGTGGTCTTCCCCAAGGTGACCCAGCTCGACCTGACCGGTCCCGCCCAGGTTCTGAGCCGCGTACCGGGCGCTCAGGTCCACCTGGCCTGGAAGCGGATGGAGCCTCTCGTCACCGACGTCGGCTTCAGCATCAACCCCACCGTCACCTACGCAGACTGCCCCGACCTCGACGTCCTGTGCGTTCCCGGCGGGGTCGGCGTGCTGGAGCAGCTCGAAGACACCGAGACCCTGGCCTTTCTGCGGGCGCAGGGCAGCCAGTCCCGGTACGTCACCTCGGTCTGCAATGGCTCCGTTCTTCTTGCCGCGACCGGCCTGCTCACGGGCTACCGGTCGGCCTGCCACTGGTCGTGGCTGCATCTGCTGCCGCGCTTCGGCGTGGAGCCCGTGGCCGACCGCGTGGTGCGCGACCGCAACCGGCTCTCGGGCGGTGGCGTCACCTCCGGCATTGACTTCGGGCTGACCCTTGCGGCCGAACTCGCGGGTGAGGAAGCGGCCAGGATGATCCAGCTCGGCCTCGAATACGACCCCCAGCCCCCGCTGGACTGCGGCTCCCCCGAGAAGGCCGGCGCCGAGCGTGTCGCCCGCGCCCGTGCCGCAGGGCTGGCCGTGATGCAGAAAGTCGAAGCCGGCGTGGACGCTGCAGCGCAGCGCCTGTTCGCCGGCCAGCAAGCCGTCCCCACCCCCTCTCGCTGAAACCTCCCTGAAACCTCCCTGAACCTCACCCCCTGAAGGAAGCCCGATGAAAACCAGCACCCGACAATTTGTTCTTGCTGCCGCGTTGGCCCTGACGCTGCCGGCCTTCGGCCAGATCTCCGACGGCGTCGTCCGTCTGGGCGTGATCAACGACCAGTCCGGCCCCTATTCGTCACTGACCGGCCCCGGCTCCGTGGTCGCCGTGCAGATGGCGGCCGACGACCTGAAGGCGCAACTGGGCGCCATCAAGGTGGAGGTGATCGCAGCCGACCACCAGAACAAGCCCGACGTGGGCCTGACGATCGTCAAGCGCTGGTTCGACGTGGAGAAGGTCGATGCCGTCGTGGACATCGCCCACTCGGCCGTGGCGCTGGGCGTGCAGGGCATCATCAAGGAGAAGAACAAGGTTGCGCTGTACGGCATCGTCGGCACCACGGAGCTGACCGGCAAGCAGTGCGCCAAGTCCGGCTTCTCGTGGGTGCACGATGCCTACCCGCTGGTCTCAGGCTCGGCGCGCGGGCTGACGCGGTCGGGCACCGACAGCTGGTTCTTCGTCGGCGCGGACTTCGCATTCGGCAAGAACATGGTTCAGGAGGCACGCGCCATCGTCGCAGCCAACGGTGGCAAGACCCTCGGGGAGATCTACCACCCGATGGCGCCGTCCGACTACAGCTCGTTCCTGCTGCAGGCACAGAGTTCGGGCGCCAAGGCCGTGGCCTTCGCCAACGCCGGCTCCCAGCTCGTCAACTCGATGAAGCAGTGGAAGGAGTTCGGCATGCAGGACGGCAAGCAGCGTCCGGTGGCCTTTCTGCTTTCGGTGGCCGACGTGCACGCCGCCGGCCTCGATGTGATGCAGGGTCTGTCGGCCTCCACCGCGTTCTACTGGGACCGGGACGACGCAACCCGCGCCTTCGCCCGGCGCTTCTTCGAGCGCTTCAAGGCCATGCCCACCGAATCGCAGGCCGGCGTCTATTCAGCCACCACGCACTACCTCAAGGCCGTCATCGCCACGAAGACCGACGCCACGGACCCGGTCGTGGCCAGGATGCGCAGCACGCCCGTCAATGACATGTTCGCGCGCAACGCCACGCTGCGCGAAGACGGCAAGCTGGCGCACGACTTCCTGCTCGTGACCGTCAAGTCCAAGGCCGAGTCGAAGTCGCCGTGGGACTACTACAAGGTCAACGCCGTGGTGCCGCCGTCGGAGGCGTTCCCGCCCCTGAGCGCGAGCGATTGCCCGCTGGTCACCAAGAAGTGAAGCAAGGCAGCGGCAGGCGATGAAGACGGATTTTGTCGTGGTGGGGGCCGGGATCGCAGGGGCCTCGGTCGCCTGGCATCTGGCGGCGCATGGACCGGTGGTAATGCTCGAGCGCGAGTCGCAGCCTGGCTACCACGCCACCGGCCGATCGGCCGCGATGTTCATGGAAACCTATGGGACCGAGGCGATCCGCGCCCTGACGCGGGCCAGCCGGGCGTTCTATGAACACCCGCCCGAGGGCTTCACGGACCATCCGATCCTCACGCAGCGCGGCGCCATGCACGTGGCCAGGACCGGCCAGGAGCGTGAACTGACAGCGGCCTGGGAAGCCGCCGCATGCACCTCGTCGCGCGTCGAACGGCTGGAGGTCGCCGACGTGCTTGCGCGATGCCCGGTCCTGCGCGGGGAGCTGACCTGCGGCGCCCTCTACGAGCCCGATGCGATGGACATGGACGTGCATGCGCTCCACCAGGGCTACCTGCGCGGGTTTCGCGCCCGGGGCGGCCAGCTGCTCCAAAGCGCCGAGCTGGCCGGGGCGCACCCGAGCGGCCAACGCTGGGAGGTCGTTCTTGCCGACGGCCGCAGGATCGACACGGCCGCCGTGGTCAACGCTGCGGGCGCCTGGGCCGATGTGGTGGCCCGGCGCTGCGGCGTCGAGCCGATCGGCCTGCAGCCGCGGCGCCGGACCGCGTTCACCTTCGAGCCCCCGGCCGATGCAGACATCTCGCGCTGGCCCACCGTGATCGGCCTCGACGAGAGCTACTACTTCAAACCCGACGCGGGTCAGTTGCTGGGCTCGCCCGCCAACGCCGACCCGGTCGAACCGCAGGACGTCCAGCCCGAGGAGCTCGATGTCGCCACAGGCATTCACTACATCGAGGAGCTGACCCGCATGCGCATCCGCCGGCCCCGGCACACCTGGGCCGGGCTTCGATCCTTCGTGGCCGACGGCGACCTCGTGGTCGGTGCCGACGATGGCAGACCCGGCTTCCACTGGATTGCCGCGCAAGGCGGCTATGGCATCCAGACCGCTGCGGCCGTCGCCGAGCTGGCCGCCTGCCAGCTCACGGGTCGGGCCATTCCCGAGCACATCACCCGTTTCGGCGTCAGCGAGGCCGCCCTGTCGCCCCGACGGCTGCGCCCGTCGCAGGCATAGACCTGACCCTCCACCCACCTGACACACGCATGGACGACACCATCCTCTCCGCGCACGGTCTGACCCGCCACTTCACGGGATTCACGGCGGTGCGCGACGTCGCGCTCAAGGTCCGACGGCACAGCGTGCACTCGGTCATCGGCCCCAATGGCGCAGGCAAGAGCACCCTGTTCAACCTGCTGTCGCGCTTTCTGGAAGCCGACGCCGGCACCATCACCTACAACGGCGCGGACATCACCCGCGCCTCACCTGCGCGCCTGGCCCGGCAGGGCATCGTCCGGTCGTTCCAGATCTCCGCAGTGTTCCCGCAGCTGACCGTGGCACAGAACGTCGCCATCCCGCTGCAGCGGCTGGCGGGCCTGCACACCACGTTCTGGCGGTCCGCCGCCTGCCTGAGCGAACTCGACGACAAGGTCCACATCCTGCTGAACAGGTTCGGGCTGAGCGAATGGGCGGCCACCTCTGCGGGCGCCCTGCCCTACGGCCGCAAGCGGGCACTGGAACTGGCCACCACCTTTGCGCTCGATCCGGAGCTTGCGCTGCTGGACGAGCCCATGGCGGGCCTCGGAACGGAAGACATCGACCGCGTCACGGAGCTGATTGCGGCGCAGGCCGAACACCGCACCATCCTGATGGTCGAGCACAACCTCAAGGTGGTCGAACGCCTGTCGGACCGGGTCACCGTGCTGTGCCGTGGCGAGGTCCTGGCCGAAGGCGCCTACGGCGAGGTTGCCGACGATCCGCGCGTGCTCGAGGCCTACATCGGACACTGACCATGAGCGAAGCAAGAAATGTGATCGAGGTCCGGGCCCTGAGTGCCGGCTACGCAGGCAACCAGGTGCTCGACGGCGTGAGCTTCAACCTGCGCCGTGGCGAAGTCGTGACGCTGCTGGGACGCAACGGGGCCGGCAAGTCCACCACGCTCAAATGCCTGATGGGCTTCATCAAGGACAAGAGCGGCTCGATCGAATTCGAGGGCGTGCCGATCGCGCGCTGCCTGCCCGAGCAGATCGCGCGGCTGGGCATGGCCTACTGTCCGGAGGAGCGCGGCATCTTCTCCCAGCTGAGCGTCGAAGAGAACCTTCTGCTGCCGCCGGTGATCCGCGAAGGCGGCCTCACGGTGGACGAGGTGTACGGCCTGTTTCCCAACCTGCTCGAGCGCCGCACCAGCCAGGGCACCAAGCTGTCGGGCGGCGAGCAGCAGATGCTGGCCATCGGCCGCATCCTGCGCACCGGCTCCAAGTGCCTGCTGCTGGACGAACCCAGCGAAGGGCTCGCGCCTGTGATTGTGAAGCTGATCGGCCGCACGATCCAGGAGCTGCGTCGTCGCGGCTTCACCATCCTGCTGGTGGAACAGAACCTGCGGTTCGCCACCGAACTGGCCGACCGGCACTACGTCATGGAGACCGGACGCGTCGTCGACATGCTCACCGGAGACGAGATGCGCCAAGGCAAGTCTCGCGTGCAGTCCTATCTCGGAATCTGAAACATGTTCGAAGCTCTCGGAATCAACCCGTCGGCCCTGGTCGGCCAGCTCATGCTCGGCCTGATCAACGGCTCGTTCTACGCCATCATGAGCCTGGGCCTGGCGATCATCTTCGGCCTGCTCAACGTCGTGAACTTCTCGCACGGCGCCCAGTTCATGATGGGCGCGTTCGCCGCCTGGATGCTGCTGCAGTGGCTGGGCATCGGGTACTGGGCGGCGCTGCTGCTCGCCCCGCTGGCGGTGGGGGCGACCGGCATCCTGATGGAGCGCCTGCTCGTGCGCCGGCTGTATCACCTGGATCACCTGTACGGCCTGCTGCTGACCTTTGGCGTCACACTCATCATCGAAGGCCTCTACCGCAAGGCCTTCGGCTCGGCCGGCCTGCCCTATGCCAATCCCCTGCCCGGAGGCTTTCGCACCAGCCTGGGCTATCTGCCGTACTACCGCGTCTGGGCCCTGTTTGCCTGCCTTGCCGTGTGCCTGCTGACCTGGTACATGATCGAGAAGACCCGCCTGGGCGCCTACCTGCGCGCCGCGATCGAGCGGCCGGACCTGGTTCGCGGCTTCGGCATCAACGTGCCGCGCATGGTGACGCTCGTGTACGGGCTTGGCGTCGCGCTGGCCGCGCTGGCGGGCGTCTTTGCGGCCCCGCTCTACAACGTCAGCCCCACCATGGGCTCCAACCTGATCGTCATCATCTTCGCCGTGGTGGTGATCGGCGGCATGGGCTCCATCAAGGGCGCCATCATCACGGGCTACCTGCTTGGCATTGCAGAAGGCCTGATGCGCTACTACTACGCGCCGATGTCGGACACCGTCGTCTTCATCATCATGACCATCGTCCTGCTGATCAAGCCCGCCGGCCTGTTCGGCAAGGGTCTGATCACGCAGCCGCACAGCGAGCCGGCGGATGCGCGCGCCGGCGCCGGCCCCGCCCTCGACAGGAAGTGGGCCTGGGTCTTTTTCGCAGGATCGCTGGTGGCCCTGCTGGCCGCGCCCTTCGTGGTCTACCCGGCCTTCCTCATGAAGGTCCTGTGCTTTGCAGTGGCAGCCAGCGCGGTCAATCTGCTGCTGGGCTACCTCGGCGTGCTGTCCTTTGGCCATGCGATGTTCTTCGGCTTCTCCGCCTACGTGGCCGGGCACCTGGCCAAGGAATGGGGATGGGCGCCTGAATGGGCGATCCTGGGCGCCGCGCTGGTGTCGGTGGCGCTGGGGGCGGTCGTCGGCCTGCTGGCCCTCAGGCTGCAGGGCATCTACTTCGCGATGTCCACGCTGGCTTTCGCCCAGATGATCTACTTCTTCTGCGTGCAGGCCTCCTTCACGAACGGAGAGGACGGCATCCAGGGCATCCCGCGCCGCGTGGCCTTCGGCGTCTGGGATCTGTCCACCGACCTGTCGACGTACTACTTCGTTCTCGTGGTGTGCGGTGCCGCGCTGCTGGCCATGGCACGCCTCGTGCACTCGCCGTTCGGCCGGATCGTCGCGGCGGTGCGCGACAGCGAGCCGCGCGCCACGTCCCTGGGCTACAACGTCAACCGGTACAAGCTGGCGGTCTTCGTCATCTCGGCCGGCATGACCGGCCTCGCGGGCGCCGTCAAGGCCATCTCCACGCAGATTGCCACGCTCACCGACGTGAGCTGGCACATGTCGGGCGAGCTGCTGCTGATGGTGCTCGTCGGCGGCCTGGGCACACTCATCGGTCCCGTGGCCGGCGCACTCGTGCTCATCGGCATGGCCACCTACATGTCGGAGCTGCGCGAGTGGGTGACCGTGGTGCAGGGGCTGGTCTTTGTCGTCGTCGTGCTGGCCCTGCGCTCCGGCGTGGTGGGCAGCGTCGCAGCGCTCTGGCGACGCACGGCACGCGGCGCAGAGCGCGACGGCGCGCAACCGGTGGCGCGCCTGTCCGCACGGCCTGTCGGCGCAGAGAAATGAAGCGCACCCGCCTCGCCACTTATCGCGCCGGACGACATCCATTCCATCCCTTTCGACCGACCACCCAACCCAACGCACGGAGGCCCCATGACACTGCACATCGGCATGATCATCTTTCCCGGAATGACCGTCCTCGACTTCGCCGGCCCCCTGGAGGTTTTTGCCCGCATGCCCGACACCCAGGTGCATGTCCTGGCCAAGACCCTCGACCCTGTGCGAAGCGACCTGGGCTTCAGCGAACTGCCGACGATGCGGCTGGCCGACGCGCCCCGGCTGGACCTGCTGTTCATCGGCGGCGGCCCCGGCAGCACGGCGATGATGGAAGACGAGGAACTCATCGGCTTCCTCCAAAGCCGAGCGCCTGAGGCACAGTGGATCACCTCGGTCTGCACCGGCGCACTGATTCTTGGCGCGGCCGGCCTGCTGCGCGGCTACAAGGCAGCCACGCACTGGGCCGCCATGGGCGTGCTGCCCCTGCTCGGCGCCGAAGCCGTCGACGAGCGCGTCGTGGTCGACCGCAACCGCATCACCGGCGGTGGCGTCACCGCCGGCGTCGACTTCGGGCTGACGGTGGCTGGCCTGCTGCACGGCGAGGAAGTCGCGCGCAAGATCCAGCTCACGCTGGAGTACGACCCGGCCCCACCGTTCAAGGGCGGCTCGCCGCGCGCCGAATCGGCAGGGCTTGTCCAGTCGGTGCGCGAGCTGCTCTCGCCCGGCACGCGGGCCCGCCTGGCCACGGCCGAACGCGTCGCCATCAAAAATGGCTGGCCGGCGCCCCGGGCGTGATGCCCGCGTCTGCGGCACAGCACACGGCCTGAGACAGAACTCGGAAAGCTGAAGGAGATCGCAGCGAACTCGGGCGACAAACTACCCGATCATGGGATGCGGGCCCAACCGATGGCCGCTTAAGATGACCGCTTAAGATGGCCGCTGTGTCAGTCTCACTCCCCATGAAGCCAACTTTCGTTTTCACCTTGCAGCGTCTCAAGTCACTCGCCGCGCTGGTTGCGCTTGCCGCATTCAGCGCAAGCGCCCAAGCCCCCGGCGACCTGCGCGTCGCCCTGGTCATCGGCAACTCCACCTATCCGACCGCGCCGCTGCTCAATCCCGCCAATGACGCGCGGGCCATGGGCGAGACCTTGCGCGGCCTGGGCTTCAGCGTGATCGAGCTGCGCGACGGCAGCAAGGCCCAGATGTCCGAAGCGGTCGCCCAGTTGCGCGACCGGCTCAAGGGCAAGGCCGGTGTCGGCCTGCTCTACTATGCGGGCCATGGCGTGCAGGTCGACCTGCGCAACTACATGGTGCCGGTCGACGCGCGCCTGCAGACCGTGGCCGACGTCCAGGCGCAGTCGGTCGATGTGGGTCAGGTGATCGAAGCCTTCAAGGCCGCCGGCAACCGCATGAACATCGTCGTGCTGGACGCCTGCCGCGACAACCCCTTTGGCGGGGCGACCACCGGCAAGGGCCTGGCACCGCTGGATGCCCCCAGCGGCACCTTTCTGGCCTATGCCACAGCGCCGGGCAACGTGGCCGAGGACGGCGACGCGCAGTCAGGCAACGGCTTGTACACCCAGTACCTCCTGGCCGAACTCAAGAAGCCCATGGCCCGCATCGAGGACGTGTTCAAGCGCGTGCGCTACTCCGTGCGCAAGGCATCCAAGGGGCGGCAGATCCCCTGGGAAAGCACGAGTCTGGAGGATGACTTCCAGTTCAACGACGGCCGCGTGGTCGCCGTTGCCAAGCCGACGGCGCAAGTGCTGCTCGCGGCCTTCACCCAGGAGCAGCAGGACTGGGCCCGCATCAAGGACAGCCGCAACGCCGACGATTTTTATGCCTTCCTCGCCTGCTACCCGAGCGGCACCATCAGCGAGGCCGCCAATGCCCGGCTCGACGAACTGGTCCGAAGCGACCTGGTGGTCCAGGGCGCGGGCGCCGACGGCAAGGACGCGCCCTACAGCGTGGCGCGCTACCGCCTGGGCGACGAGTTCGAGGTCCGCATCGTCTCCAGCCTGTCAGCCAGCTTCAACCAGACGGGCAAGGTCACCAGCGTGCAGGACGGCAAGGTGCTGGTGGAGTTGCGCTCGCAAGCGACCGGCCCGAATGCCATCAAGATGCTCTACAACACCCAGGGTGGCTTCATCGGCATGCCGGACACCTTCACGCACACGCCGCCCTCCTACCTGGCGCCTTCGGGCCTGCTGCAGGTTGGCAAGAGTTGGCAGACCGGGTACGAGCAGGAATACTCAACCCGCGCACTCCGTGACGCCGTCGGCACGACGACGGCCGTGGGCCAGGACCGCGTGGTCGCCCGCGAAAGAGTGACGGTGGCAGCCGGAACCTTCGACGCCTTCCGCATCGAGTCGGAAATGACCAGCGTCAGCAAGAACCAGAATATCCGCATTACCTCCACCCGCTGGGTCGTGCCCGACCTGCCCGAGCCGGTCAAGGCGGAGAACGTCATGACGGAGGGCATGTTCAAGACCTCGCGCACCACGCGCGAACTGGTGCGCTACAGCCGCGCTGCGGCGACTGCCGACGTGGAGCGCGTGTCGCAAGACCAGCGCCAGCGAGACGCCCGCACGCGTGAGAACCAGCGCCAGGCCTGGTCGCAGTTGCTGGCCCGTTCGCAGGCCGGCGACGCTGCCGCCATGGCTGACCTGGCGCGCCGCCTGGAGACGGGCCAGGGCGTGGCCGTCGACCTGGCCCAGGCGGGGGAATGGTTCCGCAAGTCTGCGCAGGCCGGCAACCCCGCCGGCATGGGCGGCCTGGGCGCGATGTACTACAACGCAAGCATCGGCCCCAAGGACGCGGCACAGGCCGAACAGTGGTGGCGCAAGGGTGCACAGGCCGGCGACGGACGCAGCATGGCCGGGCTGTCCCTTCTGTACGAAACGGGCGAAGGCGGCCTCCCGAAAGACCCGGCGCTGTCGCTCGAATGGCTCTCGAAGGCTGTGGCCACGGGCAATGGCAATGCGTTGACCCGAATGGGCTTGCGGCTGCGCGACGGCAAAGGCGTGGAAAAGGACCTGCCTCAGTCCTTCGAACTGTTCCGCCGCGCGGCCGAGCAGGACATTCCCTCAGCCCGCTACTATCTTGGCTGGTCGTACTACAAGGGCCTGGGCGTTGCCCCCGACGAGGCCAGGGCCGCTGCGGAATTCATGAAGGCGGCCGAGGCCGGCATCGCCCCCGCCATGAACGACCTGGGAACCTTCTACGAGCGCGGCGCCGGCGGACTCACTCTGAACTATGACAAAGCCATGGAGTGGTTCCGCAAGGCAGCCGCACTGGGCGAGCCCAACGCCATCGCCAACGTCAAGAAGCTCGAAGCGCGAGGCATCCGGTAAGCGCTGCGCAGCGCCGCCCTCAAAAGCCAAACGCCACCCGAAGGTGGCGTTTGGCTTGTGACGTGGTCGAAGGCTTTCAAGGCGATTGACGAGTACCTGAGGCCTGTCGTGGTTCCAGGTCAAGGGCCCTGACTTGCTTGCTGCCAGCAAGTTCTTGGGCACGTTTCCGCCCCCCATCCGCCATCTGCCCGGAAACCGGAGGTCCATCGCCATCATCGGCGTGCCCGCCTTCAGCGTCGGCTGCACCATCGTCGCCTCCATCGGGTCCGTCGTCGGTACCAGCGTACCGATCAGCCTGTTCTCTCCAAACCCGATGTACGGCCACTGCCACATCGGCGTCGCGCTCGCGTCCGTCATCACCCTGGTGTCGTTGTGAAGGTAGCTTACCGTCGCCGCCTCGACGTTTCAGTCATCCACTGATTTCTCACTCTTTTCGGATGTAACGCGCTTCTGCAAGACGCGCAGCAAGGCGGCTCAACGCTATCAGTGACGAAAATTACCCGGCCATCAGCCGCTCCAAGGCTCAGGTAGGGGTTTTCAATACTATTGACGATCAATGTGGAAGATCTCTCGCCAGTTCTTTACGAAGTGAATGACCATTCCCAACAGACCAAGCAATGCCCCCATCAATCCAATCCAATACCCTGCAATGGGAAGTAGCGTGAACGCAAGCGTAGCGCCTAGCATGGCAACGAGGAAACCGATGACACCAAGGCGCATTCCGGCTTCATGATCAATCTTGGAGATCAGTTTTTCACGCATATAAGTTGTTGCCTACAGGCTTGATAAGTTGCCGTCGCACCGACGCTCGCGGCTGCAGCAGGGCGCTCTTCTCGGGGTCGTTGGTGTCCTGCAGGAATTCAACCAAGACTTGGTGCCCGTTGACCTCGTGCCACCACTGCCAGCTGCTCACCTTGCCGTCACCCCGCGACCGCGGCTCGAACCCGTTGGTCTTGAGTTGGCCACGCAGCTTGTTGTACAGACCCGGCTCGCCCAGCATCGCCACGTTGAGCACAATGTCGAAGTCCGTCGTGCCCGCTTGCGCCGGGACCTCCGGCGGTTTCGCGGGCGTGAGATACCTCGGAACCAAGCCTCCGATCAACCGAAGAGAGGGTGCCAGCGTGCCGAAGCTGCGAAGCAGAAGCACATAGGCGATCTCGCAATCGTGCGCCTGGGCTGGGTCGTACTCGCCGAAGGTCTGAAATTTCTCGGTCACGACGATGCCCTCATTCCTAGTGCCACCTTCCTGAACTCAGCAGCCAGTTCCTTGTTTCGTCCATACCCGTCGAGCAGGTCCAGATATTGAATAAAGCGGCTTGCAAAGCGGGCGCCGGGCATATCCGGATGCTCGTCAAGATCGCGCGAGCGGGTGGCCAGCTCCTGCTCCAGCCGCGCCTGGGTGCGACGCAGCCGCGAATCCACTACCAGGCGCCCGGTGGCGTCGGTCACGAGCACCAGCCGGGAAACATTAACGCCGCGCCCTGGCGCTCGATGAAGAGGACGTTAAAGCCTTTCTCTGCGGTCTTCAACCCCAGGTCCGAGGCCCATTTTTCGCCTTTGCCTTTTGGCACGATGACTTGGGCACGGTCGACTGACGTCAAGTGCGGCACCACTGCATTGGCAGCGGCCGCGCCCGTCAACGCCCAGCCGTCACGGTCCACCAACTTGGACAATAAAGAGACAACAGGCCCTTTCGGTGCGTACAGGTGCCAGCTTGAGGCCACCTCGTGCCGGCCTGTCCAGTCCTTTGCCCACGCATCGAGCAAGGCAGCTGGATCGGCGACACGCCGACGAATCTCCGGCCCTTTGCCCACCGACTCCACCCATTCTTCGCGCTCGAGCTCCTGCATCGTCGTGGACACCGTAAATGGCGACGTCTCGGCCATCGCGACGAGATCGCGGCCGGAGATGAATTCCATCCCTTTGGTGCTCCACCAGTGCTGCAGCAACGCATGTACCACCTGTTCTCGCGCGCCAGAAAACAGCCTCATGTGGCGCCTAGGAGGCTTGTGATCGCCCTCGCGGCGAAACTCCTGGACCACCAGATAGGTGCGATGCCTGAAATACATGGAGCCAGTGCCATCCCAGTAGTTGATGCCTGCCTCCTTCCCGTTCTCGGTCGCCACAAGCATCGCCAGCACCGCTCGGAGATAGGCGACCTTTGCCGAATACCGACCGGCGCTTTCCAGTCGCGAAGCCCCAGCAGATCGACCATTGCCTCCAGCATCCGATCCAGCTCCGGTGCGTGGCGCCACGTTGGCACCGCCAGGTCTGGACGCACCTTGCGCAGCTTTGCCTTCAGCAGATCCCGGCCATAGACGGCGGAAAGGAGCCAGTGCGCCTCGGGGCATTGCTCAGCCAAACTGATATCCACGGGACGATAGTGTTCCCGGAAGTCAGCGGCGGCGGACAGATCGAGTTCGACGAGGTAGGGCATGCGTATCTCCTGTTGTTGAACGCATTCAGATTCTCACGAAACGCCCGGCCGTCAAGGCATGGTCAAGCCTGAGACACTTATCCCAAGCGCTGGCTGCGACAGCGCGACCCCACCGACGAGCTGCGCTTGCAGTTCGAGGCGGTCAGCCAGTTGCCGCTCGACGAGCAGGCCGTGGTCAAGGACGTGCTGGAGAGCCTGCTTCTGAAGTACCAGGCCCGGCGCTGGGAGGAAGCGCGCGCTGCAGCGGCAGCCGCGCCAGCGAAGAAGACCACAACGAAGCGCGCCGCGCACGCCACCGCCAGATGAACGAAGGGCCGCGATCTGCGGCCCTTCTCAGCAGCTACCCGCGCAGCGGGTATGGGGATGGCTTTCTCAGTTATCAGTCATCAGCCGACATGGCGGGTAGTCAGCAGAGCTAAGGCTATGCTGAAAAAGGTCCACCAATTGCCCCTGTGATGCGTTGAGCGATTCATGAAGCAGCAAACCCTTGCCATGGAAGCGGACAAGAACTTCGAGCAATTCCGTCGCCCGACCCGACGCGATCTGTTCCTCAAGACGATGGACAAGATCGTGCCGTGGCAGGAGTTGTGCTGCGTGGTGGAGCCGTACTACCCCAAGGGGGAAGGGCGCCGCCCGCCGATCGGGCTGGAGCGCATGATGCGCATGCTGTTCGTGCAGCACTGGTTCAACCTGGCCGACGAGGCTTGCGAAGAGGCGCTGCGCGACAGCGCCAGCCTGCGCAGCTTCGTGGGCATTGACCTGGGACGCGAGCGGGTTCCCGACGGCACGACGCTGCTGCGGTTTCGGCGATTGCTGGAGCAGCATCAACTTGGAGCGGCGCTGTTTGCCAAGGTGGGCGAGGTACTGCAGGGCCAGGGTATGAGGTGGGCACGGGCACGATCGTGGATGCCACCATCATCAGCGCGCCCAGCTCGACGAAAGAACAGGCAGAAGAAGCGCGACCCCGAGATGCAGCCGGTGGGCAAGGGCAAGAACTACTTCTTTGGCATGAAGCTGCATATCGGGGTGGACAGCCACTGGGAACTGGCACACAGCGCGGTGGTGACGGCCGCGAATGTGCATGACAAGCACCCGTTACCCGACTTGCTGCACGGCGGAGAGTTCAAGGTCTACGGCGACAATGCGTATGCCAGCCAGCAAGAACTGATCGCAGCCAAGGCGCCGCTGGCCGAAGACTGTACGAACCAGAGGGTGCGCCATATCAATGGGGTGCCCGACGAGAAGCAGCGGCGCAAGAATCGTGAGAAGTCCAAGGTCCGGGCACGCGTTGAGCACGTGTTCGCGATCATCAAGCGGCAGTGGGGGTTCAGCAAGGTGCGCTACCGCGGCCTGCACAAGAACGCGACGCGCGCGTTCACGGCGTTGGCATTGGTCAACATCTACATGAGCCGAGGGCTGTTGCTGGCACAGGTGCGTCCGTAAGGGACAAAGAGAGGCCGCAAGGCCTTCGAAAGCAGCAGGGAAACGCCAAAGTCCGCCGTCTTGGGCATGAACACGCGCAATGTGAAATGGGGTCATCGAGCGTTGCGGAAATCGAGGGCTAAATCAGCGTAGCCCTAAATCGAGCACGAATCCGTCCGCTCGGTGAGAAGGTAACCAACACAACATCGGATTCGTCCTCATCAGGCATGAACTCGAACACACGCAGTGGGCCATCGGTTTCGAGAGCAATGCTCAGGTCGCTCACACCATGCAGAGCTATCGCTCCCGATTGCCGCCCCGGATATTCGGGTAAGCCATCGAAGTTGCTGTACATATCTTCAAAGCGAAACTCAATCTTTTTTTCGCTGGGCAGCCAAGTGAGACATGCAACGATCGAATCGTGCATACCTCCCATTTTTTGAAGAAAGTCGTAGAAGTCTTTCATAGCGACCTCAGGGCGCAGCGAGGTTGCCGGGAATGGTCCACCAAAGCGGGGGGGCGAGCGATGGGATCATTCGTATGCAGCGATAAACGATGTCCACACCAGCGGCGGTAGTGACTACTGTGGCGACCTTCTGCTTGCAATCGTCACCGCATGCTTTCCCGTCGCCCAGCGGATCGGGCACTTCAGTTCCAGGCGGAAGCTGATCGTTGCCGCCGTTGTGGTGCCAATGGTCTTTACCTCTCCAGCCACGCATTCCGGGTCGGCCTTTGTGCCAGTCAAGCACATCCCCACTCGGATGCCGCCACCGGTCCCCGTTCGAATCGCGATGCCCCGGATCACGTTGCCAGTCAGCCGAAGCAGCGCCACAGGTTCTTGTCGGGAGTCACTTTGAGACTCGGCGTGTCCTCGGCGCGGAAGGGACACAGCGCAGCGAGGTCGTTGCCCACCTTCTTCAGTTCGATGCCGGCCGGCCTCGATCAGTCGCGCAGCCGGCACTTCATCTTTTAGCCGCTGGATTTCTGCTTCGGGGATGCGCGCCATCACACGTCCTTTCCTGAGTGCACCCTGGGGTCAAATCGCGTCAATACGCGAATGAGGCTTTTTTTGATTAGCGCATATGCTATGTCATCCCAGCAACTTCGCAACCGGGGGTTAGAGTGAACGCCATTGACGAAACGACCTGGTGGCTCGACATGGATTTCGCCCAGCGGCTTGCCGCACTGCGCAAGGAGCGCGGCCTCACCCAGCAGGGCCTGGCCGACCTGGTGAAGGTGCACCTGACGCAGATCAACCGCTACGAGAGCGGCGACAGCCAGCCCACGCTGGACGTGATCCGGCGCCTGGCCATCGCCCTGAACGCCAGCGCAGATGAGCTAATTTTTGGTAAGGATGAACGCGGTCCCGACGAGGATCTGCGTTTGCAGTTCGAGGCGATCAGCCAGTTCAATGAAGAGGATCGCGAACTCGCGCGCGGCGTGATCGAAGGGCTGATACTCAAGCACCAGGCCAAGCAGTCGATGGCCCGCCAAGCGCAACGCGCCGGCGTGCAGGCCGCGCGCACCGCTCGCGGCAAGGGCACCACCACCAAGCGCCAAGCCGCAAGCCACAGATGACACGAGGGCCGCAATTGCGGCCCTCGGTGTTTTACGGCTTAGCGGCTGTCAGTCCGCCTCATGGCGGACGGGGAGAGATTTCTCTGGGGGAAGGCCGTCTACCACCTAACCGTGTACACGGCGATCCACAGCGCAACGCTAGTAAGGGCAGCGATCTGCCCCTTCCTGCATAGCTTGCGACCTTCCTCGGTATAGCGCGCCGTGTCGAAGCACCACCACAGCGTCCAACCGACTGCCTTGTCAATTTGATCCGCGCTGCGAAGGTACTTGATCGCACTGAACCCGAGAACTGCGTAGTAGATCCCCAACAGGCTTGCCACCACGCCGAGCCCAATTGCAACTGCGTTCACGATCAACTCCTCGGCGACGGAAGATCAAGGGAGGGAACGAACGGAACTGACCCGTGCGGACCAACTCGCAGACAGAACTGCCCGTTGGCTTTCCAGGCAGGCCCGAAGAAGGCACCGCCGAACCTCTTGGGCACAGGAATGCCAGGCGGCTGGACCTGCGCCTTACCAGGCCCACCGTAGAAGCCGCTGCCATCGTTTCGGCGGCAGCTTTCCGGCTCCGGAGGCGGCGGTGGCGGTGGTTCACAAATCTCAACCCCGCCACCAAATGTGAGTTCAGCGCTGAACTGCGGACCGTCGTTGTGCATTCCGCCGCTCGCACACATCAGCCCCATGCAACCGAATGCTGAGAACGTCAGAGGTCGAGCGACCGTATTCGGTCCACCTTTCCCCCACGTTGGCTTGCCGCCATTTGCACCGCTGCCCTGACTCATCAACCCCAGCGGATCAATGATCGTCAACGGCGAATTGTCCGCGTAAGTGTAGCCGTTCAGGCCTCCGGCGAGCCCAATCGGATCGAACTGGCTGTACCGCCCCTGGCTTGCGATGTAGCTCCGATGGTAGTTGTAAAACATTCCGGTCTCGGTGTCAGTCATCTGTCCGGGAAACCGCAAGTCCAGCGTCACGGTTGGCGTGTTCGCTTTCATCAATGTCGGCGCAATCGTCGTAGCCTGCATCGGATCCGTCGTCGGCACCAGAATGCCCACGGGCCTGTTCTGCCCGAACGCACTGTACGGCCACTGCCACACCGGCACTCGACTGCTGTCCGTCATCAACCTCGGCGTGCCCAGGTGGTCCGGGTGGATCGCATAGCGCTGTCCGCTCCTGTACATAACCAACGGGATCGCACCTCCGTCCGGCAGCGGCAGCCACACGTACTCGCTTCTTCCCGTTCCCGACGCACTGCCGTTGTCGTAGCTGCCCAGCACCGCCCACTCGGGCAGCGTCGAGTCAGCGTCTGCATAGACGAAGGCTGTGCCGATACTGGTGCTCGCCTGCTGGCTCTCGAACATCCACTTGAAGCGCCGCCTGAGCCAGTCGATGAAGCTCTCACCGAGGGTCGTTTCGTCCGGCAGGTACTGGTCAGCCTGCACCTCGCCCTTGAAAACGCGCTGGCCTAACGCGTTGTGCAGGTAGTTGATGCTCATGGCCTCGCCGTCCTTGAAGATGCGGGCCTTAGAGAGGCGGTTGGCGGCGTCGTATTCGAAAGTCCTCAGGCCGTCGCTCGTGAGGTTGCCTGCCGAATCAACCGTGTAGCTCACCGTGCTGTTGGAGGTCGACAGGGTACTCGTGCCCTGCACCCGGGTGACGTTCTGCGTGAAGCCCAGCAGCTGGTTGGAGCCCGAGCCAATGTTCAGGCTATGACTGATGGTTCGGGTGTAGTCCGCAGCGTCCAGGTCCGAGTCGAGGTCGGTGTCGCGGGTGGTAGCCGTCACGGCTGTCAGGCGATTGCTGTTGGCGTCGTAGGTATAGCTGGAGCCGGCACCGGCGCGGGTGAAACTGGTGACGCGGTCGCGCACGTCGTAGCCAACCGACCAGGTCATGGTGTTGCCGCTGTACGGGGCCGCGCCCGTGGTAGTGGCACTGGCGCTCACGCTCTGGGTAACGGCGGTGATTCGGTTGGCCGCGTCCCAGGTGTAGCTGGCGAACTCGTTGGCCGTCATGCGACCATCTGCGTCGAAGGTGCGGCTGGCAGTGTCGCCGTTGAACCAGTTCCAGGACTTGGGCTGACCCAACGGCGTCCAAACGATGGTGTCAACGATGCTTTGCCAGACGTGCGATGACGGGTTCCAGACGTTAACGTGGAGAATCTGGCCAGTGCTGTTTTGCGGGTAGTGAATCCAGAGGCCGCTCGGATAGACCACTTCGGACAGCAGCCCACGGTAGTAGTAGTACACCACCTCGAAGCTGCTTGGCGAGGAGGGGTTGTCGTTGACGGTCTGCGTTCTCTTGGTGATGCGCCCGTGCAGGTCGCGCTCGTAAGTGGTGCTGCCCGAGGGATCCGCGAATGAGCTCAGGTAGCCGGTCTGGTTGACACCCAGCATCGGGGTCGCGTCATACGTGTACGAGACGATGTGGCTTGCCGAGTACTGCACTGTGGTGGGCCGACCGATCGCGTCGCGCGTCCAGGTGGTGACGTTGCCGTTGGCATCGGTCCGCTGCGTGACGTGGCCCAGCGCGTCGCGGACATAGGTGATGCTTCCGCTGTCAGGGCTGGTCTCGGCGACCACTTCGCCGAACGCATTGCGGCTGTAGGTGGTCTGCACGCCCTTGGGGTCCGTGGCGCTGATCAACTGGTTCAGCCCGTTCCAGCCCTGCGCAGCCGACGCGCTGTCAGCAAAGGTCGTGGCCACCGGCCGGCGCAGGCCGTCCAGTGTTTGCGTGGTGCTGTGGCTGAGCGGATCGGTCTCGCCGGTGAACTCGCCATTGGCGTCGTAGGCCAATGTCGTTGCCTGGTTCGCCGAGTTCTTGACCTGCGAAATGCGGTTGACCGCATTCACTACGCGGGTAAGTGCCTTCACGATGTTGTTGCCGCTGTCCTTCACCGTCTCGGCCGTCCGATTGCCGAAAGCGTCCAACGTGTAGTCGATGGAGTTGCCGCGGTTGTCCGACAAGGCGGTCACGCGCTTGGCGTTGTCGTAGCCGATGGAGATAGTGTAGGCATGCGGGAAGGTGATGGTGTTGATCAGGTCGAGGGCGGTATAGCTGAAGCTCGTGGTCTCGCCGCCTCTGTTGATGGAGGTCATGCGCCACTTGTCGTCGTAGCCGTACTGGGTCACCAGACCGTTGGGGGCAGTCACTTGCGAGAGGCGGCCACCATAGCTAGCGTCGTAGGTGTACTGCGTGATGTGGTTGAGTGGGTTCTTCACGCTGATCAGGCTGCCGACGCTGTCGTAGGTGTATTCCCAGACGCCGCCCTTGGGGTCGGTCATGGTCGCGGGCAGGCTCGAGGTGTTGTACGTCCACTGCGTGGTTCGCGCGACACTGGTGGTCACGTCGGTGACGGTTTCAGAAAGCTTGTTACCGGCGCCGTCGTAGGTGTAGGCGGTGGTGCGGCCCGGCTCGGTGATGAGCGTGGGCAAGTTCATGGTCGCGTGCCACTGCGTCGAAACGGTTTGCGCCTCGGTCTCGCCATAGGCTCGGGTGATCGACAGCGGCAGTTGCCGCGTCGAATCCCAACTGGTGCTGGTGACGAAGCCAAGGAAGTCGGTTTCAGAGGTGACCAGGCCATCGCTGCCCTGCGTGCGGCTGGCGGCGTCGTGCAGGCCTCGGGAAGACGGGCCGGTGGACCCGGTGACGACGAGATTCCCACGGTTGGAACCGTAGCTGTACGTCACCGCGTTGCCGAGCGGGTCCGTCACGACGCGGCTGCTGCTGGAATAGTCCACACTGTACTGATCGGCACCACCCGCCAGGGTCGAATTGGTGTAGCGGTTGGACGAATCGAACGTGTAGGTCGCGTAGCGGCCGTAGTAGTGGTACATGCCGGTAATCAGATTCGGCTTGCCCGTGTTCTCATAGACGTAGCTGATGGCCAGCGGCCAGGTCCAATACACGTCCTGCAGCATGTTGTAGTAGTTGTAGGCATAGTATCGGACCCGCCCCGTGGGCATGGTGACATCTTTGATCCGGCTGGCGGAGTCGTACCGAATGGAGAGCACTCGCCCGAAGTGGTTGGTGACCGAGATGAGCAGCCCGGGCACGGGTGCGACGGAAGACGACGTGCCCGAGGTGCTGTAGCCGTAGGTCCGGACCCAACCGTTGCGCTCCGTGGCGGTCTTGGGCTTGCCGTCGCTGCCAAAAATCCATGTGGTGCCGGAGCCGTTGTCCTTGAAGGTCCACTCAGCGGTGCCCGAATTCCAGCTCAGCGAGTCGGCCCGGTTGGCCGATGTCCAGCCACCGCCCCAGTTCTCGAATGAGCTGATCTGGCCATTGCCGTAAATCACCTGGGTGAGCGTGCCGTCCGGGATGACTCGCACGTTGTGGTTGTGGCTCCAGTTGGTATCGAAGCCAGCGTGCGGATATTCGCGGTCGTCGCCCAGCAACCATCCACTGCGGTATGTCCGGCTGAAATTGAGCGCGTGCGGTTTGTCGTCGACGAAATCGTCTTCGTGGAGAATTTTTTCCCCCGTCGCGGGATTGATGGGCCTCTTCGTCAGCAAGCCATCGGCGGGCGGCGGTGCGTTCTCCGCCAAACACATGTTCGGGCCAGGCTGCGGCGGAGTACGGTTGTAGGCAACGCACCCTGTGCCACTCGGCTTGTTGGGTTCATACCCAGACTCGCATTGACACTTGCCACCCATCGGGAGCGTGCCCGCATGAAGACCACACTTCTCTTCAGTTGAATCGACCGGAACGGTGTACTGGAAGTCGTACGTCATTCCGTATCGAATGACATTGCAGAAGCTGGGATGGGGGTCGGCCGTGAAATCGGGACTCGTATACCCCATGTTGTTGTAGTAGTTGTAGCACGCCAACTCGGGCGTGATACCGATCCCCTTATACGGCCCAGTGCCTGTGTGATAGATCGTGGCAGTGACGAATATCGAAGGCACTTTCCCGCGCGCAAACACAGCGCCTGAGGAAAAAAGCACTCCCAGAATAAGTACAAACCAGCACGCGCGACGAACAGCTTGCAGAACTTTCATACTTCCCCCCTGATCTTGGTCAAATCAGTGTAGGAGATACCCTACGGGCTGTCTATGGTGAACTTTGGGCTGCAATTCACCGGATTCGCAAGGGCTACTTTCTCGTCCAGGAGGACTGGCGTGAACTAGGGGCGGCGATTGTCAATTCAGAATCAATCGTCTTCGCCCCGAACGCCGCGACGAAAAGCCAAACGCCACCCGAAGGTGGCGTTTGGCTTTGAAAATCTGGTGGGTGATACATGGATCGAACATGTGACCCCTGCCGTGTGAAGGCAGTGCTCTACCGCTGAGCTAATCACCCTGATTTCCGGTGTCCCGGAAAGCAAAGGATTATGCCACAGCTTCAACGGCCCGCCAGACGGTCTTGCCGCCCGAGGCCTTGTCGAGCTGCTTGAGCAATTCGTCGTGGGCGGCCAGCTCCTGCTCGTTGGCGCGCAGCACCGGCAGATCGAACACGCTCAGGTCCACGCGCACCGCCGCCACGCCTTGCGCGTCGCCTGCGCCGATGTCGATGAGCAGCGCGTCCTGGCCGCGCGTGAGGTTGATGTAGACGTCGGCCAGCAGCTCGGCGTCCAGCAGCGCGCCGTGCAGCGTGCGGCCGGAGTTATCCACGCCCAGGCGGTCGCACAGCGCGTCGAGGCTGTTGCGCTTGCCGGGGAACATTTCCTTGGCCATGACCAGCGTGTCGGTCACGCTGCAGCCAGTGCATTCGCGCAGCGGCGGGCGGCCCATCAGCTCCAGCTCCTTGTTGAGGAAGCCGACGTCGAAGGCCGCGTTGTGGATGATCAGCTCGGCGCCTTCGAGGTAGGCCAGCAGGTCCTCGGCCACCTCGTGGAAGCGCGGCTTGTCCTTGAGGAATTCGTTGCTGATGCCGTGGACCTTGAGCGCATCCTCGTGGCTGTCGCGGTCGGGGTTGAGATAGAAGTGGCGGTTGTTGCCGGTGAGCTTGCGAGCGACCAGCTCGACGCATCCGATTTCGATGATGCGGTCGCCGGTTTCGGCCGACAGGCCGGTGGTTTCGGTATCAAGAACGATCTGGCGCATGGCCGCCATCCTACCCGAGCCGGCGCCGTGGCGACAGCGCACGGGCGCTGCGGCTCAGTGCTTTTCCTTGGCGTGGTTGATGGAGTATTTGGGGATCTCCACCGTGAGGTCGTCCTGCGCCAGGATGGCCTGGCACGACAGGCGCGACTGCGGCTCCAGGCCCCAGGCTCGGTCAAGCAGGTCCTCCTCGCTCTCGTCGAGTTCGTTGAGCGAGTCGAAGCCCTTGCGCACCACCACGTGGCAGGTCGTGCAGGCACAGCTCATGTCGCAGGCATGCTCGATGGCGATGTCGTTGTCGAGCAGCGCCTCGCAGATGCTGGTGCCCGCGGGCGCCGAGATCTCCGCGCCCTGCGGACAGTACTCGGGATGGGGCAGGATCTTGATGACGGGCATTAAAGGACCTCTACGTTCTTGCCCGCAAGGGCTTTCTGGATGCCGTGGTTCATCCGCTCGGCCGCAAAGGCTTCGGTGCCCTTGGCGAGCGCGTCGGTGGCTTCCTCGATGGTCTTGGCGTCTTGGCTGGCGGCGGCCGTGGCGCGCAGCTGCGCCATGAGCGCGTCGATGTCGCCGCGCGTGGCCGCGTCCAGCAGGTGACCGTCGGCGTCGAGCGCGCTCTGCGTCGCCAGCAGCATCCGGTCGGCGTCGACCCGCGCCTCGGCCAGTGCGCGGGCGCGCATGTCTTCCTCGGCGGTGGCGAAGCTGTCCTTGAGCATGCGCGCGATCTCCTCGTCCGACAGGCCGTAGGAAGGCTTGACGTCGATGCGCGCCTCCACGCCGCTGCCCTGCTCCCGCGCGCTGACGCTGAGCAGGCCGTCGGCGTCCACCGTGAAGGTGACGCGGATGCGCGCCGCGCCTGCGGCCATGGGCGGGATGCCGCGCAGCTCGAAGCGCGCGAGGCTGCGGCAGTCGGCCACGAGGTCGCGCTCGCCCTGTACCACGTGCAGCGCCAGCGCGGTCTGGCCGTCCTTGTAGGTGGTGAAGTCCTGCGCCATCGCGGTGGGGATGGTCTGGTTGCGCGGCACAATCCGCTCGACCAACCCGCCCATGGTCTCGATGCCGAGCGACAGCGGAATCACGTCGAGCAGCAGCAGATCGCCCTGCCCGTTGTTGCCGGCCAGCTGGTTGGCCTGGATGGCGGCGCCCAGCGCCACCACTTCATCCGGGTTGAGGTTGGTCAGCGGCTCGCGGCCGAAGAACTCGGCCACCGCGCTGCGCACCTGCGGCATGCGGGTCGAGCCGCCAACCAGGACCACGCCCTGGATCTCTTCGCGCGTGAGCTGCGCGTCGCGCAGGGCCTTGCGCACCGCCTGAAGCGTGCGCGCGGTCAGCGGCTGGGTGGCGGCGTCGAAGTCGGCGCGCGACACCTCGGTGCGCAGGGCCTGGCCGTCGACCTCTGCCTCGAACACCGCCGTGTCGGCCGCCGAGAGCGCCTCCTTGCAGGCGCGCGCGGCCATCTTGAGGGCAGCCTTGTCGGCGGCGCTGTCGGCGCTGCGCTGCAGGCGCGCCAGCACGAGGTCGACCAGCGTGCGGTCGTAGTCGTCACCGCCGAGCGCGGAGTCGCCGCCGGTGGCGATCACCTCGAACACGCCGCGGGCCAGCCGCAGGATGGAAATGTCGAAGGTGCCGCCGCCCAGGTCGTACACCGCGTAGATGCCTTCGCTCGCGTTGTCGAGGCCATAGGCGATCGCGGCGGCCGTGGGTTCGTTGATGAGGCGCAGCACGTTGAGGCCGGCGAGCTGCGCCGCGTCCTTGGTGGCCTGGCGCTGGGCGTCGTCGAAGTACGCCGGCACGGTGATCACCGCGCCGAAGATGTCGTCGGCAAAGGTGTCCTCGGCGCGAAAGCGCAGCGTCGCGAGGATCTCGGCACTGACCTCGACCGACGACTTCTCGCCATGCGCCGTCTGCAGGCTGACCATGCCGGGCTTGTCGATGAATTCGTAGGGCAGCTTCTCGCGGCCCGCGATGTCGGCGAGCCCCCGGCCCATGAAGCGCTTGACCGAGGCGATGGTGTTGCGCGGGTCGGTCGCCTGGGCCGCCTGGGCGTCGAAACCGATCTGCCGGCCGTTGTCCGGCAGATAGCGCACGACGGACGGAAGAATCACGCGGCCCTGGTCGTCGGGCAGGCACTCGGCCACGCCATTGCGCACGGCGGCCACGAGCGAATGGGTGGTGCCCAGGTCGATGCCCACCGCGACGCGCCGCTGGTGCGGGTCGGGCGATTGGCCGGGTTCGGAGATCTGCAGGAGCGCCATGGCGTTGGTTCTGGGGGAAGCCCGCTATTGTCCCAGTTGGTCGAGCCGCGCGTCGAGCTCACCGGCAAAGCGCTCGACGAACATGAGGGCTCTCACATGGCGGGCGGCGGCCAGCGCGTCACCCTTCGCGTCAAGCGCGTGCTCGCACTGCTGCAGCAGCTCGCGGCGCAGCCGCGCGACCTGGGCCGACAGGTCCAGCAGGTCGGCCTCGCCACGCGCCTCGTCGAGCGCCTCGCGCCATTCCATCTGGTGCATCAGGAACTCGGGCGGCATCGCGGTATTGGTTTCGGCGTTGATGGCGGCGCCGCGCAGTTCGCACAGGTAGGCAGCGCGGCGCAGCGGATCCTTCAGGCGCTGGTAGGCTTCGTTGATGCGCACCGACCATTGCATGGCCACGCGCTGGGCGCTGGCGCCCTGGGCGGCGAAGCGGTCGGGGTGGGCCTCGCGCTGCAGCTCCTTCCAGCGCGCATCCAGGGCCGCACGGTCCTGGGCGAACTGCTCGGGCACGCCGAACAGCGCAAAGTCGTTGTCCTGCAGGTTCATGTCAACAAAAAGCCGCCTGCGAGGCGGCTTGTCGCATCGCGCGCTGCGCGTCAGACACGGAAGCTCTCGCCGCAGCCGCAGCGGTCGCGCTCGTTGGGGTTGTGGAACTTGAAGCCCTCGTTGAGGCCCTCACGCACGAAGTCGAGCTGCGTGCCGTCGATGTAGGCCATGCTCTTGGGGTCGACCAGGACCTTGACGCCCCGGTCCTCGAACACCACGTCTTCAGGGGCCACCTCGTCGGCGTACTCGAGCTTGTAGGCCAGGCCCGAGCAGCCCGTGGTCTTCACGCCCAGGCGCACGCCCACGCCCTTGCCGCGCTTGGCAATGTAGCGGGTGACGTGGCGCGCCGCCGATTCGGTCAGGGTCACACTCATGGCTCAGGCGGTGGCGAGATGCTTCTTCTTGTAGTCGTCCACTGCGGCCTTGATGGCGTCCTCGGCCAGGATGGAGCAATGGATCTTGACGGGCGGCAGGGCCAGCTCCTCGGCGATCTGGCTGTTCTTGAGCGCGGCGGCTTCGTCCAGTGTCTTGCCCTTGACCCATTCGGTCACGAGCGAGCTGGAGGCGATGGCCGAGCCGCAGCCATAGGTCTTGAAGCGCGCGTCCTCGATCACGCCGGTGGCCGGGTTCACCTTGATCTGCAGCTTCATCACGTCGCCGCAGGCAGGTGCGCCCACCATGCCGGTGCCAACGGAATCGTCGCCCTTGTCGAAGGAGCCGACGTTGCGGGGGTTCTCGTAGTGGTCAACGACTTTTTCGGAATAGGCCATGGTACTTTTCTCCAGTCTTCAATGAGCGGACCATTGGATGGTGCTCAGGTCCACCCCGTCCTGGTACATCTCCCAGAGCGGGCTCAGGTCACGCAGCTTGGCCACGTTGTGCCGGATGGTGGAAATCGCGAAATCGATCTCTTCCTCGGTCGTCCAGCGGCCGATGGTCATGCGCAGGCTGCTGTGGGCGAGTTCGTCGCTGCGGCCGAGCGCGCGCAGCACATAGCTGGGCTCCAGGCTGGCCGAGGTGCAGGCCGAGCCCGACGACACGGCCAGACCCTTGATGCCCATGATCAGCGACTCGCCTTCGACGAAGTTGAAGCTCATGTTCAGGTTGTGCGGCACGCGCTTTTCGGCGTGGCCGTTGATGAACACCTGCTCGATGTCCTTGAGGCCGGCCAGCAGGCGGTCGTGCAGCGCCTGGATGCGGCGGTTCTCCTCGTGCATCTCGGCCTTGGCGATGCGGTAGGCCTCGCCCATGCCAACGATCTGGTGCGTGGGCAGCGTGCCCGAGCGCATGCCGCGCTCGTGGCCGCCGCCGTGCATCTGCGCTTCGATCCGCACGCGCGGCTTGCGCCGCACGAACAGCGCGCCGATGCCCTTGGGGCCGTAGGTCTTGTGCGAGGTCAGGCTCATCAGGTCGACCGGCAGCGCGGCCAGGTCGATGTCCACGCGGCCCGTGGCCTGCGCCGCGTCGACGTGAAAGATCACGCCCTTCTCGCGGCAGATCGCGCCGATGGCCGCGATGTCCTGGATCACGCCGATCTCGTTGTTGACGAACATGACGCTCGCCAGGATGGTGTCGGGTCGGATCGCCGCCTTGAAGCCTTCGAGGTCGAGCAGGCCGTCTTCCTGCACGTCGAGGTAGGTGACCTCGAAGCCCTGGCGCTCCAGCTCGCGGCAGGTGTCGAGCACGGCCTTGTGCTCGGTCTTGACCGTGATGATGTGCTTGCCCTTGGTCTTGTAGAAGCCGGCCGCGCCCTTGAGCGCGAGGTTGTTGGACTCGGTCGCGCCGCTGGTCCAGACGATCTCGCGCGGGTCGGCCCCGATGAGCGCGGCCACGTGTTCACGCGCCTTCTCGACGGCGGCTTCGGCTTCCCAGCCCCAGGCGTGGCTGCGTGAGGCGGGGTTGCCGAAATGCTCGCGCAACCAGGGGATCATCGCGTCCACCACCCGTGGATCGCACGGGTTGGTGGCGCTGTAGTCCATGTAGATCGGAAAATGCGGTGTCATGTCCATGGCTGGCTCGATGCTGCTGGCGACTGAAACGAAAAAATGCCGGAAAACTGCGTGACGGTGGCCCGGTCAGGACTTGGCAAAGGCATTGCCGAGCGCGAAGACCGAGTTCGGCGCATTCACGCGGATCGGCTTGACCACTGGCTGCGCCGAGATCGCGCGTTTGACGGCGGGCTTGTCTTCGACCTGCACGCCCTTGGCGATCTGCTCGTCCACCAGCTTCTGCAGCGTGACGGAGTCGAGGAACTCGACCATGCGGGTGTTGAGCGCGGCCCACAGCTCGTGCGTCATGCAGCGGCCGCCGTCGCCCAGGCAGTTTTCCTTGCCCCCGCAGTGGGTGGCGTCGATGGGCTCGTCCACGGACACGATGATGTCGGCCACGGTGATGTCGGCAGCCTTGCGGCCCAGCGTGTAGCCGCCGCCCGGGCCCCGGGTGGACTCGACCAGCTCATGGCGGCGCAGCTTGCCGAACAGCTGTTCCAGGTAGGACAGCGAAATCTGCTGGCGCTGGCTGATCGCCGCCAGGGTGACGGGACCGCTGTTCTGGCGCAGGGCCAGGTCGATCATGGCTGTGACCGCGAAACGGCCTTTGGTGGTGAGACGCATTGCAAGCTCCTTCAGGCTAGGCTGATCGATAACCAGCTCCGGCACCCCTGTGGGGGTGTCCGAAGCACCGTCTCCGCCCTATCCCGGCGCGCCGGCATGCCGACAGCGAGGGGCCCCCGCCAGCGTCCGCGAACGGCGCCGGCTTCATCGTGCTGGGTTGTTCTTGACTAATTAACTCAACTATACCAGAAAACCCATGGTTTTGCTCGGGAACCATACCACCCGGACATGGATGAAACTGTGGGTCAGCTCACGCTGCTGAAGCGAAACATCACCCGTGTTCCCGGCTTGGCGTTCTCGAACAGCACCGTCGCGCCGATCTCGGCCGCGCGCAGCCGGATGTTCGCAAGACCGCGCCCGCCTTCGCGAAAGCCGTCGCCCAGGCCCCGGCCGTCATCGGTGACGCTGAGCAGGGCCCGGCCGTCTTCGGCCCAGGTGCGCACCGTCACGCGGCGCGCCTGCGCGTGCTTGAGGATGTTGGCAAAGACCTCCTGCAGGCAGCGAAACAGGTGCATGACGCCGCGCGACTCCAGGTTGCGGCCGTCGACGGTGAGGGCCGGCACCTCCTCGACCTGCCAGTCCAGCTCGATGCCCGCAGCCTCCAGCGCGGGCGCGATGCGGCGGCGCAGCGTGCCCAGGATGGCGGGCAGGTCGCCCTCCATCGGCTCGAGCGAGTCGAGCGTCATGCGCAGTTCTTCGAGCGCGTGGTTGAGCATGGCAGCCACCACGGCCGGGTCGGTGCGCTCGGCGGTGCGCACCACGTTGAGCGTCTGCACCAGCTGGCTGCCCAGGCCGTCGTGCATGTCGCGCGTGAGCCGCCGCCGCTCGTCCTCCAGCACCTGGCGCCGCTCGGCGTCGCGCAGCTGATCGAAGGCCAGGCGCAGCTCGTCCTCCTTCTGGCGGACCCGCTGCTCCAGGTCCTGGTTCATGTGGTGGATCTGGTGCAGGTAGCTGGCCGTGCGCTGCACCAGCACCCAGCCCAGCGTGAGCATGAAGACCAGCGAGCCCGGCGTCATCCAGCGCAGGTCGCCGTCGCCCGGGAAGTTCAGCTGCACCACCAGGAAGTCGCGCACGCCCGTGATGAGCGTCACCAGTCCCACCACCACCATCAGCCGCTGGTTGCCGTCCAGCCCCCAGCGGGCGCGGCGGAACATCTGCATGAGCGTGATGGTGGACACGACTGCGAGCACCCCCGTCCAGATGCGGTAGAGGTTGTAGTTCTCGGCAACGATCACCAGAGCCAGCCACAAGGGCCCGAGCCACAGCAGCGCGACCACCAGCCGGCGAGCGGCCCCCTGGCGGAAGTCGAACAGGTCCCACAGAAACAGGTACAGGAAGCCGCAGTAGACCGTGAACGACAGCTTGTGCAGGTAAAACCACAGCTCGAACGGCATGTGCGGGTTGACGGTGGGCGTGAGCACCAGCCGCACCGCGAGCGCTGCCGACGCCGCCGACAGCAGGGCGAACACCCGCTCGCGCCCCTGGAACCACATGAGGCCCGCGAGCACGGCCAGCAGGACGGAACAGGACGCCACCATCCAGGTTGCGCTGACCTGCCACCAGAAGACCCGCTCGTAGCGCGCCGTCATGGCCTCGCGCGGCCCGATGCTCGGCGGCGACAGGCCGCTCTTGCGCAGCCGCTGGCCGCGCACCTCGATCACCAGCCGGTTGTCCTGCGGCTCGGCCGACAGCAGGTCGGCCGGCAGCGTGACCAGATGGGGTGTGACGCTGGTGTCCACGTAGCCCGGCGTGTCCCAGCCCTCCTCGCCCACCAGCTTGCCGTTGAGCCAGACGCGAAACCGCGCGCCCACGCGGGGCAGGTACAGGGCCAGCGGGCGGGTGGTGTCGGCCACCAGGGCGCGCGGCCAGTCGAGCGCGTAGAGCGCGTCGCCCTGCCACGGCGGCTTCTCGTCGTCCCAGATGTGCGGCAGCGCCACGGTGCGCGGCGGCAGGCTCGAGCCTTCGAGCACGACTTCGGCGGTATCGACTTCGAAGGCGCCCGGGATCGGACGGGGCTGCGAGACGATGGCCAGCCAGACGAGCACCACGCTGAGCGCCGCCGCCACCCACACCCAGGCCTGCACGCGCCCGAGCGCGCCCAGCAGCCGGGCGATCAAACCAGCCCCCGCTCCTGCGCGATGCGCACCACCTGCACACGGGTGTGCACGGCGAGCTTGCGGTACAGGTTCTTGATGTGGGAGCCGACGGTGTGGCCCGAGATGTCGAGCTTGCGCGCGATCTCCTTGTTGACGTAGCCCTGGGCCACCAGCTTGAGCACGTCGCTCTCGCGGTCTGACAGGAGCACCGCGTTGTCGGCCAGACCGTCGGCGCGGGTCGGCGGCAGCGAGTCCTGTGCCGTGCGCAGCCGCTTGAGGAGCAGCCGCGCGAGCAGCGACGAGATCGGCGCGCCGCCTTCCTGGATCTGCTCGATCGCCACGATCAGTTCCTCGGGGGTGCAGCCCTTGAGCACATAGCCGGTGGCGCCGGCCTCGATGGCGTCGATCAGGCGCGTCTCGTCGCCGAACACGGTGAACACCAGCAGCTCCGAGCCCGGATTGCTCTTGGACAGCGTCTTGAGGATGTCCTCGCCACGGCCGTCGGGCAGGCCCAGATCGACGAGGTAGACATTGGCGGCCGCGTCCGCCGCATGGGCCCGCGCGTGATCCAGCGAAGCCGAGTAGCCCACGAGCTTCCACTCGGGCCGGGCCTGCAGGGCGCGCACGACGAAGTCGCGCACGGTCGTGTCGTCTTCGATCAGGTATATCGCGGTTTGCATGCAGTGCGGATTATTCAGCGGCGTCAGGCATTATGGACATCCCGTAAACGAGGGAGAAGCGGGCACCCCCGCTGCGGGATCGGGCGTCTGTGCCGTTCGCACGCGCCGCGCTCAGGCGGCCTTGCCCGGCAGCGGCAGCACCACGACGTTGTCCGAGCCCGGCGCGCCGAAGGCCTGCTCCTTGAGCAGGTGCAGCTGGTCGCGCACCCGCGCGGCCTTCTCGAACTCGAGGTTGCGCGCGTGCTCGAGCATGAGCTTTTCGAGCCGCTTGATCTCCTTGGCGATGTCCTTCTCGCTCATGTCCTCGACCTTGGCGCGCTGGACGCGTTCGAGCTCCAGCTTCTCGGCTTCGCGGCCGGCCTTCTCGCTGTAGACGCCGTCGATCAGGTCGCGCACCCGCTTGACCACGCTGCGCGGCGTGATGCCGTGGGCCTCGTTGAAGGCGATCTGCCGGGCGCGCCGCCGTTCGGTTTCCCCGATGGCGCGCGTCATGGAGTCGGTCATGCGGTCGGCATACAGGATGGCGCGGCCGTTGAGGTTGCGCGCGGCGCGGCCGATGGTCTGGATCAGCGAGCGCTCGGCCCGCAGGAAGCCTTCCTTGTCCGCGTCGAGAATCGCCACCAGCGACACCTCAGGGATGTCCAGCCCCTCGCGCAGCAGGTTGATGCCCACCAGCACGTCGAAGGCGCCCAGGCGCAGGTCGCGCAGGATCTCCACCCGCTCGACCGTATCCACGTCGCTGTGCAGGTAGCGCACCTTCACCCCGTTGTCGGCCAGGTAGTCGGTCAGCTGCTCGGCCATCCGCTTGGTCAGCGTGGTGATCAGCACCCGCTCGTTGACCTCGACGCGGGCGCGGATCTCCTGCAGCACGTCGTCCACCTGGTGGGTGGCCGGCCGCACCTCCACCTGCGGATCGACCAGGCCCGTGGGCCGCACCAGCTGCTCGACCACCTGGCCGGCATGCGTCTTCTCGTAATCGGCCGGCGTGGCCGAGACGAAGATCACCTGGCGCATGCGCTGCTCGAACTCCTCGAACTTGAGCGGCCGGTTGTCCAGCGCCGACGGCAGGCGAAAGCCATACTCCACCAGCGTGGTCTTGCGCGCCCGGTCGCCGTTGTACATGGCGTTGAGCTGGCCGATCATCTGGTGGCTCTCATCCAGGAACATCACCGCGTCGCGCGGCAGGTAGTCGGTCAGCGTGCTCGGCGGGTCGCCGGGGGCGGCGCCCGACAGATGACGGGTGTAGTTCTCGATGCCCTTGCAGTGGCCCACCTCGCTGAGCATCTCCAGGTCGAACCGGGTGCGCTGCTCCAGGCGCTGCGCCTCCACCAGCTTGCCTGCAGCCACAAGCTCCTTGAGCCGCCCGTCCAGCTCCAGCTTGATGGTCTCGACAGCGGCCAGCACCTTGTCGCGCGGCGTGACGTAGTGGCTAGACGGATACACCGTGAAGCGCGGGATCCTCTGCCGGATGCGGCCGGTCAGCGGGTCGAACAGCTGCAGGCTCTCGATCTCGTCGTCGAACAGCTCGATGCGGATCGCCAGCTCGCTGTGCTCGGCCGGGAACACGTCGATGGTGTCGCCGCGCACCCGGAACTTGCCGCGCGCGAAGTCCTGGTCGTTGCGCTGGTACTGCATGCGGATGAGCTGGGCGATCACGTCGCGCTGGCCCATCTTGTCGCCGGTGCGCAGCGTCATGATCATGCGGTGGTAGCTCTCGGGCTCGCCAATGCCATAGATCGCCGACACCGTGGCCACGATCACCACGTCGCGCCGCTCCATGATGCTCTTGGTGCACGACAGCCGCATCTGCTCGATGTGCTCGTTGATGGCCGAGTCCTTTTCGATGAACAGGTCGCGCTGCGGCACATAGGCCTCGGGCTGGTAGTAGTCGTAGTAGCTGACGAAATACTCCACGGCGTTCTTGGGGAAGAACTCGCGGAACTCGCTGTACAGCTGGGCAGCCAGCGTCTTGTTGGGCGCGAACACGATCGCCGGGCGGCCCAGCCGGGCGATCACGTTGGCCATGGTGAAGGTCTTGCCCGAGCCGGTCACGCCCAGGAGGGTCTGGAACACCTCGCCGTCGGTCACCCCTTCGACCAGCTGGGCAATGGCGGCAGGCTGGTCCCCGGCCGGCGGATAGGGCATGAACAGCTCGAACGGCGAGCCGGGAAAGCTCGCGAACTCGCCTTCGGGCGTGGCGGCTTTCGCCTCGCTGGCGGCGTCGTTGGCGGGGGCCTTGCGGGTGAGCTGGGGGCCCGGTTGGGCTGTATCGGTGACTCGGGGCATGTTGTGTTTCCGTCGGGCGGCTGTCGGAGCCCTTAAAATCGGGCCAATCCGGCAGGGTACAACACCCCCGGAAACCCCGCTACTGACATCATCCAAGGACTTCATTCCATGTCTCTTTTCACCGCCGTGGAGATGGCTCCGCGCGACCCGATCCTGGGCCTCAACGAGCAGTTTGCCGCCGACAGCAACCCCAACAAGGTCAACCTGGGCGTGGGCGTGTACTACGACGACGCCGGCAAGCTGCCGCTGCTGCAGTGCGTGCAGGCGGCCGAAAAGCAGATGATGGAAGCACCCAAGGCGCGTGGCTACCTGCCCATCGACGGCATCGCCGCCTACGACGCGGCCGTCAAGAACCTGGTGTTCGGCGAAGGCAGCGAACCCGTGAAGTCCGCCCGCGTGGCCACGGTGCAGGCCCTGGGCGGCACGGGCGGCCTCAAGATCGGCGCCGACTTCCTCAAGCGGATCAGCCCCTCGGCCAAGGTGCTCATCAGCGATCCGAGCTGGGAGAACCACCGCGCGCTGTTCACCCAGGCCGGCTTCACCGTCGAGAACTACGCCTACTACGACGCCGCCACGCGCAGCGTCAACTTCCCCGGCATGCTCGCCGCGCTCAACGCCGCGCCGGCCGGCACCATCGTCGTGCTGCATGCCTGCTGCCACAACCCCACGGGCTACGACATCACGCCCGAGCAGTGGGACCAGGTCATTGCCGCCGTGAAGGCGCGCGGCCTCGTGCCCTTCCTCGACATGGCCTACCAGGGCTTTGGCGACGGCATCGCCGAAGACGGCCGCGCCGTGCAGAAGTTCGTCGCTTCCGGCCTGAGCTTCTTCGTCTCCACCTCGTTTTCCAAGAGCTTCAGTCTCTACGGCGAGCGCGTCGGCGCCCTGAGCGTGCTGTGCGACAGCAAGGAAGAGGCCGACCGCGTGCTCAGCCAGCTCAAGATCATGATCCGCACCAACTACAGCAACCCGCCGATCCACGGCGGCACGGTGGTGGCCACGGTGCTCAACACGCCCGCGCTGCGCGCCCAGTGGGAGCAGGAGCTGGCCGGCATGCGCACGCGCATCAAGCAGATGCGCACCACGCTCGTCGACAAGCTCAAGGCCGCCGGCGTCAAGGAAGACATGAGCTTCATCACGCGCCAGATCGGCATGTTCAGCTACTCGGGCCTGAGCAAGGACCAGATGGTCCGTCTGCGCAGCGAGTTCGGCGTCTACGGCACCGACACCGGCCGCATGTGCGTCGCCGCGCTCAACAGCAAGAACATCGACTACGTCTGCGCGTCGATCGCCAAGGTGCTGTAAGCGCTCGCAGCGTCGCCGGCAAGCCGCCTTCGGGCGGCTTTTTTCTTGGCGGATCGACGCGTTTGCATGAGACCCAGGCATGACACTTTTCCGCTGCGGAATGGCAGGTGGCACCGCTGTTGCAATCAGCCCACGCGCACTGGCTTTCTCCTCCAATTGGAGGATGTGTGTCGACCTCATCGCAGCTAGCATCGACCGGCTGCCGGGCCTCGGCTTGAACGGAGGCGACGGCCCAAGGCAGCTCATCCAAAAAATCAGGACAACCCATGAAGTTCAGGAAGTACAGTGCCGCCGCTGCGGTGGCGATGGCAGCCTTGCTGCAGGCTTGTGGCGGCGGTGGCGACGGCGGCAGCACCACGACGGCTCCGCCCGATTCCCGCAATGGCACCTATGAGGTGTTTGCCGCCGACGGCAAACAGTACACCGCGACGGTGGACTTCAACACCAAGGTCGCCACCTTCGGCACCGGCTCGGACCTTGCGTCCCTGAACCTCACGGCGCGCGACGCGACGATGCGGCGCTTCGACGTGAGCGGCAGCACCACCGGCGATGGTCTCACGCCCCTGCCCGACGGCCTCATCGGCAAGGTGAAGATCGGCGCCTCGGGAGCATCCACCGCGTTCATCGCCGCACGCTCCTTTGCCACGTCCTTCGCGGATGCTGCCGGCACCTACAACCTGCTCGGGCGCGACCTGCCGTCCGGCGCCCCGCAGGACTCGCGCATCCTTCCTGCAGAAATCACGGCAGGCGGCATGCTGAACACCTGCAACACCGCCACCATCTATACCGTCGCGACCTGCCCGACCCTCACCACCTACACGCTGACGATCTCCGGATCGCAGTTCCAGGGCACCGGCACCGCCGGCACCGTCACCTTCAAGGTGGCGAAGATCGGCGCTGACCGCGTCTACATGCGCGCATCGCCCGAGGGCGCGGGCTTTCGCTACACGCTGGGCCTGCTGAACACGCCGGCCTACGCGGGCGGTACGTTCGACGCCTATGGCACGGAAAGCAGCTACGACGGCTCTTACACGACTGACGGCATCACGACGTTCAGCATCACGGGCAAGGTGCCTCCTGCCACGCCATTCACCATCGCCGGCACGCCTACCCCGGTCCTCAACGGCCCCACTTCGCTAAAGATCGCGACCACCGCGACCGACGGGAACTTCTTCTCGATCCGGGCAGGCAATCTCTCCGTGACGTTGGCGGCGCGTGGCAACCCCACACACCCCGCCTTCATGCTCATCGGCGCGACCCGCTGAGGACCATCGCCGCGTCTCGCGGCGCACGGTTCATCGCCGGCAAGCCGCCTTCGGGCGGCTTTTTTGCGATTTGTCCAAGCTGGCGCATTGACATATTTTCCGTCCCTGAGCTGGCTTGCCAGGACGCCAGAGTCCGCGCTCAAGGGAATCCGTAAACTGGTCGCCGAGGTCGCCGCCGACATGCATGCGAGCGGTGAGCCTCCCCCACCTGCGCTGGCAGACAGGCGGTACAGCGGTGAGTTCCGGGTCCGCATTCCGCCGGAGTTACATCGGAACCTGGCCATGGCCGCCGCCGAACAGGGCGTGAGCCTCAACCGATTGGCGAGTGCCAAACTGGCCGCTTGAAGCGCAAAGCCGAGATCTTGGGCGGTCCGTTTCGAGTCCGACTGCCGTAGGCACTCTTGCTTATGGGGTCAAGGCGTCACCCGCCCCACCACCTCCAGCCGCCCCGACGCGCCCCGGCGCAACACCACGCCTTCGGCGGATGAGGTGAAGCCGTCGGTCAGCGCCTGGATGTTCACCTGGTGCGTCACCACCACCAGCACGCCCGGGCCGCTCCAGCGTTCGAGCACGGCGCGGGCCGCTGCGGTCTGCCTGTCCTCGCTCTCCCCGCGCCGGCCGAACTGGGAATTGAAGGCCGGCTCGTCGCGCACCGCCTGCTCGCCAAAGGCAAGCCGCGCCGTCTCGCGCGTGCGGCACCATTGCGACGTCAGCACTGCGCCGACCGAAATGCCCCGGCTGCGGAACTGCTCACCCAGGCGCCGCGCCTCGGCGCGCCCCTCCTCGCTCAGGTTGCGCTGCGTCGCGCAGTCGCCCAGACGGAACTGTGGCGGATCGCCCACGCCAGGCGCGGTGGCATGACGGAACAGGACGATTGCAGGGGGACTGGCCAGCGCCGCCCAGCCATCGGCGGGCGCTGGTGCGCCAGGCACCGGCGTGGCCGTCTGCGCCACGGCTGCGGCGATGCCCGCAGCCCAGCCTGCCCCCACGCAGGCGAGCGTGCAAGCCAGCCCGCCGAGGGTACGCGCGGGCGCGGCTGCGAGCCGGCGACGAGCCACGCGGCGCAGGCCGCGCAGGCTGCGGAAAGAGCCCCGCGCCGAAGCGGCCGCGGGGGAAACAACGGACAGCCGCTGACGGCGGCGATCGCTCATGTCGTGCATCGAACACCTCACCATGCCGGACCCACCCGGCGCGAGCGCAAGACTAGCGTGAGGGACTCGGCCCTGCATGCCGTGGGGATTGGCGGCCGGAGCCTTGCCGAATGCAAGCCGCCGAGGTCTGGCCCACTTCAGCTGGCCCACTTCAGCTGGCCCGTCACAGCGGAGCCCGCCGCAAGCTGGCGCGCACCTGCGGCGCAGGCTTCACCCGGGCGGATACAGCATGCTCGCCGCCTCGCGCGCCGTCACGGCCGTCATGGCGCCGATGCGCGCAATCACCTTGGCGGGGTGCTCGCCCGAGAAGAAGGTATTGGCGATGCAGTAGCGCGCGCGGCCCGCGTCGTCGAGCACCGGCGCCGCAATCGTGCAGATGCCGGGCAGAAAGTCGCCATCGTCCAGCGCCCAGCCACGCCGCAGCGCGTCTGCCACCTCCTTGCGGTAGCGCTCCAGCGTGGGCGCGCGGGCCCAGCGCAGCTGGCCCAGGGCCTGCGCCAGTTGCAGGGGCGACAGCTCGCTGTGCGCCGCCACGCAGCGGCCCATGGCGCCCGCGAGCAGCGGCAGGCGCTGTCCGACCGTCATGTGGATGCGCGTGGCCAGCTCGCTGTCGGCAAAGTCGACCAGGACCATGCGGCCCGCGCCCGATACGCGCCACAGCCCGCTCGCAAACCGGTACTGGGCTGCCATCGCCATCAGGCGCGGCCGCATCAAGGCCAGCGCCGGGTCGGCCATGCCGTCGCGCGCCAACGCGCCCACGCCCGGGCCGAGCCGGTAGGTCTTGCGTTCGGGATCGAACTCCGCCATGCCCTCGGCGCACAGGGTCTTGAGCAGGTTGAAGCACGAACTCGGGCTGACGCCCACCGCCCGCGCGATCGCCGTCACCCCGAGCGGCGCCGGCTCCCGCGCAAGCAGGCGCAGGATGTTCAGCGCATGGACGACCGAGCCGACCGTGACGAAGCCCTTGTCAGCGCCAGGCGCCTCGGCGGCGGGCGGGGAAGGAATGCGGGGAGTGCCTGGAGTGCCTGAAGTGCGAGCCATGTCCGATTATTCAACAGCTTGAATAATCAATCAACAGTTTGAATGATTGCCCGCCCACCGCTAAGCTCCGGGGCTCAACATGGAGACAAGCAAAGCATGAGCGGAACATCCTTGAAGGGCAAAGTCGTCATCGTCACCGGCGCGGGCCGGGGCATCGGACGCGCCATCGCGCTGGAATGCGCGCAACAGGGCGCGGCGGTCGTCGTCAACGACTATGGTGGCGACACGCCTGAAGAGGTGGCGGCCAACCCGGCCCACGAGGTGGTGGCCGAGATCCGCGCAGCGGGCGGCCAGGCCGAGGCCAACACCGCGAGCATCGCCGACCCGGCTGGCGCCACCGCACTGGTCAACGACGCCGTCACACGCTTCGGCCGGATCGACGGCATCATCAACAACGCCGGCATCGTGCGCGACCGCATCTTCCACAAGATGAGCCACAAGGAGTGGGAGGACGTGATCAACGTCCACATGAACGGCTACTTCTATGTGTCCAAGGCCGCCGCCCTGCACTTCCGCGAGCAGGGCTCGGGCGCCTTCGTGCACTTTACCTCCACGTCGGGCCTGATCGGCAACGTCGGCCAGGCCAACTACTCGGCCGCCAAGATGGGTGTGGTCGGCCTGTCCACCTCCATCGCGCTCGACATGAAGCGCCTGGGCGTGCGCTCCAACTGCATCGCGCCCTTCGCCTGGAGCCGCATGACCGCCTCCATCCCGACCGAGACCGAGGCCGACAAGCGCCGCGTCGAGCGCCTGAAGACCATGACGGCCGAGAAGATCGCGCCGCTGGCGGCCTTCCTCTGCTCCGACGCCGCCCAGGACGTGACCGGCCAGGTCTTCTCGGTGCGCAAGAACGAGATCTTTCTGTTCTCGCTACCGCGCCCGGTGCGCTCCATGCACCGCGACGGCGGCTGGACGGTCGACAGCATCGCCAGCGATCTGCTCCCCGCCTTCCGGCCCAACCTGCAGCCACTGCAGGTCTCGGGCGACGTGTTCGCGTGGGATCCGGCATGACGGCCTTCGACCCGCAGCGCCTGGTGCGCCTGCCGGCGCGCGAGACCCGTGCCCACCACGACGTGCGCGACACCCTGCTCTATGCGCTGGGCGTCGGCGTGTCCAACACCGGCGCGACCACGCCCGAAGCGCTGCGCCACGCTTTCGAACTGAACCTCGTCACGCTGCCCACCATGGCGGTGGTCATGGCCTGGCCGGGCTTCTGGCTGTCGGAGCCGCAGTACGGCGTGGACTGGCGCAAGGTGCTGCATGCCGAGCAGTCGCTCGTGCTGCACGCGCCGCTGCCGGCCGAAGGCGAGTTGCTGAGCCAGCTGTTCATCGAGCGCATCGTCGACAAGGGCGCGGCCAAGGGCTCGCTGCTGTACTCGCGGCGCGAGATCAGCGACGCGGCCACGGGCCAGGCCCTGGCCACCGAGCGGCGTGCCACCTTTCTGCGCGGCAATGGCGGCCTGGGCGACGCCCTCACGCCCGGGCTGGACGCTGCGAGCTTCACGCCGCTGCAGGACGCGCCGTCCGGCCCGCCTGATCTGTCGGTCACGCTCACCACGCGCGACGACCAGGCCCTGCTCTACCGGCTGAGCGGCGACCGCAACCCGCTGCATGCCGACCCGCAACTGGCGCAGGCCAACGGCTTTCGCGCGCCCATCCTGCACGGACTGTGCACCTACGGCGTGGCCGCGCGCGCGCTGCTGCAGGGATGCTGCGACGGCGATGCGGCGCGCTTTGCGCGCATGGACTGCCGCTTTTCGCAGCCGGTGTACCCGGGCGCCACGCTGATCACCGACATCTGGCGCGCCGGCGACGGCAGCGCACGCTTTCGCACCCGCGAGGCCGAGGGCGGCGCCGTGGTGCTGAGCCACGGCCGCTTCGACTTTCACTGACCCTTCACCCCACAGGCATCGAACACCATGACAGGAATCCAAGCCTACGGCGCCTACGTGCCCCGCCTGCGCCTGCAGCGCAGCGTCGTCGCGCAGGCTCATCACTGGTTCGCCCCCGGTCTCAAGGGCCTGGCTCGCGGCGAGCGCGCCATGGCCAACTGGGACGAGGACGCGATCACGATGGCCGTCGAAGCCGCGCGTGACGCGCTCGCGCCCGCGCAGCGCGAGGCCGTCGGCACCGTGGTGCTCGCGTCCACCTCCGCGCCGTTCGCGGACCGGCAGAACAGCGGCATCGTCAAGGAAGCCCTCAACCTCGGCGACGCGGTGCTCACGCTCGACGCCTCGGGCAGCCAGAAATGCGGCACCGGCGCGCTGATCCAGGCGCTGCGCACGCAGAGCCAGGGCGGCTCGCACGACCCCGACGGCCCGGGCCGGCAGGTGCTGTGCATCGCCTCGGAACACGCCCGGGCGCGCCCGGCCTCCGAGGCGGAGCTGATCAACGGCGATGCGGCCGCGGCCATCGTCACCGGCGACGGCCCCGGCATCGCGCGCTTTCTCGGCAGCCATTCGGTGTCGGTCGACTTCGTCGACCACTTCCGCGGCCAGGGCGTGGACTACGACTACAACTGGGAAAGCCGCTGGATCCGCGACGAGGGCTACACCCGCATCGCTGGCGCCGCCGTGCGCGAGGCACTCAAGCGCCTGGGCCTGACCGGCACCGACGTGCACCGCTTCATCGTGCCCATACCCGTCAAGGGCGTGCCCGAGAGCCTGGCCAAGGCCGCCGGCATCCCCGCCACGGCGGTGCAGGACACGCTCGCGGCGCGGCTGGGCCATGCCGGCAGCGCCCAGCCGCTCGTGCTGCTGGCGCAGGCGCTGGCGCAGGCCGCACCGGGCGAGCGCATCGTGATGCTCGGCTTCGGCCAGGGCTGCGACGTGCTGGCCTTCGAGACCACCGACGCGATCGCAAGCCATGCCCGCCCGCGTGGCGTCGAAGGCTGGCTCGCGCGCGGCAAGGCCGAGTCGAACTACATGAAGTTCCTCGCCTTCACCGGCGGGCTGGACATGGAGCGCGGCATGCGGGCCGAACTGGAGCAGAAGCAGCCGCTCACGGCCCTGTACCGCAACCGCCGCACCGTGCTCGGCCTGGTCGGCGCGCGCGATCCGGCCACCGGCGCGGTGCAGTACCCGCGCACCGAAATCCCGGTCAGCGCCGAGGGCGCGGGCGCGGTCACGCTGGAGGACTATCCGCTAGCCGAACGCACCGCGCGCATCCTCACCTACACCGCCGACAACCTGGCCTACACGCCCGATCCGCCGGGCTACTACGGCATGCTGGAGTTCGAAGGCGGCGGCCGCATGCTGGCCGAATTCACCGACGTGGAGCCGGCCGCCGTCGAGGTCGGCCTGGCCATGCGCATGAGCTTTCGCATCAAGGCCGTGGACGAACGGCGCGACTTCACCAAGTATTTCTGGAAGGCGGCGCCCGCCGCCTGACACACAAGGAGCATCTGCCATGGCATCAGGCATCAAGGACAAGGTCGCGATCATCGGCATGGGCTGCGCGCGCTTCGGCGAACGCTGGGGCGAGGACGCCGACCAGCTCATGGTCGAAGCCTACAGGGAGGCCCTCGCCGACGCGGGGGTCGAGACCTCGCAGATCAACGCGGCCTGGCTCTCGGTGGGCTTCGACGCGATGAACATCGGCCCCTCGGGCATTCCGCTGGCCATGGCGCTGCGGCTGCACGATGTGCCCGTCACCAAGGTCGAGAACTACTGCGCCTCGGGCACCGAGGCCTTCCGGGGCGCGGTCTATGCCGTCGCCTCGGGCGCAGCCGACATCGCGCTGGCCATGGGCGTGGAGAAGCTCAAGGACACCGGCTACGGCGGCCTGCCGGTGCGCTCGCGCGGCACCACCTTCGACATGGTCGGCGTGGTCGGCTCGGCACCGGGCAACTTCGCCCAGGTGGCCGCCGCCTACCGGGCCGAGCACGGCGTGGGCAAGGACGACCTCAAGCGCGCAATGGCCCACGTGTCGGTCAAGAGCCATGCCAACGGCGCGAAGAACCCCAAAGCGCATCTGCGCAAGCCGATCGACATCGACACCGTCGTCAATGCGCCGATGATCGCCGAGCCGCTCGGCCTGTACGACTGCTGCGGCGTGTCCGACGGCGCGGCCTGCGCCATCGTCACCACACCCGAGATCGCGCGCGCGCTGGGCAAGCAGCACGAGCTGGTCACCGTCAAGGCACTGCAGCTGGCTGTCTCCAACGGCTGGGAGCTGCAGGGCTCGGGCTGGAACGGCAGCTACTTCCACACCACGCGGGTGGCCGCGCGCCGCGCCTACGAAGAGGCCGGCATCACCGATCCGGCACGCCAGATCAGCCTGATGGAAGTGCACGACTGCTTCTCCATCACCGAGCTGGTCACCATGGAAGACCTGCACATCAGCGCGCCAGGCCAGGGCTGGCGCGACGTGCTCGACGGCCGCTTCGACGCCGACGGCGAGATCCCCTGCCAGATCGACGGCGGCCTCAAGTGCTTCGGCCACCCGATCGGCGCCTCGGGCCTGCGCATGATCTACGAGAACTACCTGCAGCTGCAGGGCCGCGCGGGCGAGCGCCAGCGCGCCAAGCCCCCGGTGTTCGGCCTGTCGCACAACCTGGGCGGCATGCCCAACCAGAACGTCAGCGCGGTCGCCATCGTCGGGCTGGAGGGCGCATGAGCGCGCAGCGCATCGACGCCGACGTGCTGGCGCAGCTCAAGGACAGCGTGCGGCGCTACGTGCGCGAGCGGCTCGTGCCGCTGGAGTCGCAGGTGGCGGAGTCCGACCGCATCCCGCCCGAGATCATCCAGGACTTCCGCGAGATGGGCCTGTTCGGCCTGACCACGCCCGAAGCCTACGGCGGCCTCGGCCTGGGCAGCGCCGACGAGATCGAGATCATCACCGAGCTGACCTGGGCCTCGGCCGCGTTCCGCTCGACCATCGGCATCAACCTCGGGCTGGGCTCGCAGGGCATCCTGATGGATGGCACCGACGAGCAGAAGGCCACCTGGCTGCCGCGCGTGGCCTCGGGCGAGGTCATCACCAGCTTCTGCCTGACCGAAGCCGACTCCGGCTCCGACGCCGCCGCGCTGCGCACCCGCGCCGTGCGCGACGGCGAGCACTACGTGATCAACGGCACCAAGCGCTACATCACCAACGCGCCCATTGCGGGCCTGTTCCTGCTCATGGCGCGCACGAATGCCGAGGCCCTGCCCGGCAACCGGCATGTGACGGCCTTCCTCGTGCCGGCCGACACGCCGGGCGTGGTGATCGGCGCCAAGGACCGCAAGATGGGTCAGTCGGGCGCCTGGTCGGCCGACGTGCATTTCGAGGATGTGCGCGTGCCGGCCTCGGCCATCATCGGCGGCGTCGAGGGCCGGGGCTTTGCCACGGCGATGAAGGCGCTCGACCGCGGGCGCATCAACGTCGCCTCGGTCTGCGTCGGCCAGGCCCGACGCATCCTGCACGAGGCCACGCGCTATGCGGTCGAGCGCAAGCAGTTCGGCCAGGCCATCGGCGAATTCCAGCTGGTGCAGGCCATGCTGGCCGACAGCCAGGCCGACCTGTACGCCGCCGAATGCATGCTGCGCGACGTGGCCCGGCGCTACGACGCGGGCGAGCGCGTGTCGCTCGAAGCCTCCTGCACCAAGATGTTCTGCTCCGAAATGGTCGGCCGGATCGCCGACCGCGCCGTGCAGATTCACGGCGGCGCCGGCTACATGCGCGACAGCGCGGTCGAGCGCTTCTACCGCGACGTGCGGCTGTTCCGCATCTACGAGGGCACGACGCAGATCCAGCAGATCATCATCGGCAAGGAACTCGTCAAGCGGGCCCGCCTGGCGGCCTGACGCCCTCCTGTCTCTGGCGGCGTGACGCCGCACACTCTCTTTCTCTAAAGGACAACCCGCAAATGGATCTCGGACTCAAGGACAAGGTGGCCATCGTCACCGGCGGCGCACGCGGCATTGGCGAGGCGATCAGCGCCCGGCTGGCCGCCGAAGGCGCGCGCGTGGCGGTGGTGGACCTCAATGAATCGGGCGCGCAGGCCCATGCGGCCGCGCTACGCGCGCAGGGCGCGCAGGCGATGGGACTGGCGGTGGACGTGGCCGACGAGGCTTCGGTCGCCGCCATGGTGCAGGCCGTCACCGCGCAGTGGGGCAGCGTGCACATCCTCGTGAACAACGCCGGCTTCACCCGCGACATGCGCATCACCAAGATGCAGATGAACGACTGGGACAGCGTGGTCGACGTGATCCTCAAGGGCGCCTTCCTCTGCACCCGCGCCGTGCTGCCGCACATGACGGCCGAAGGCCAGCGCTGGGGCCGCGTGGTCAACATCTCCTCGCGCGCCCACCTGGGCAATGCAGGCCAGGCCAACTACTCGGCAGCCAAGGCCGGCCTGATCGGCTTCACCCGCGCGATGTCGCTGGAGAACGGCCGCTTCGGCGTCACCGTCAACGCGGTCGCGCCCGGCATCATCGGTACGCAGGCCGTCAAGGACCTGCCTCACTACGACAAGATCCGCGAGAACGCCGAGAAGACCACGCCCGTGCCACGCATGGGCGATCCCGCCGACGTGGCGAATGCGGTGGCCTTTCTCGCGTCCGAGGGCGCCAGCTACATCAGCGGCGACGTGCTGCACGTCTCGGGCGGGCGCTACTGAGGACGCGGCGGCAGGGTCGCCCCGGTTCGCCCTGGTTCGCCTCCATCCACCTCAGTCCGCTGCGCGGGCCTGCGCCGTGCCGCGCAGCACCTTCACCTCGCGGCCCGGCACCCACAGCTCGAAGCGGCATTGCGCCGCGTCGCCCCACACACGGGTCACCAGCGTTTCGCCGGGAAACACCGGCGCGGTGAAGCGCGCGTCGAGCCGGCCGAGCCGCTCGGGCGCGAGGTCGAGCGCCGTGAGCACGCCGTGGCAGGCCACACCCAGCGTGGCCATGCCATGCAGGATCGGCTGCGCATAGCCCGCCTCGGCCGCCACCTGCGGATCGGCATGCAGCGGGTTCATGTCGGCGCACAGGCGGTACATCAACGCGGCCTGCGCGGGCGTGCGGTGCAGGTGCGTCGCATCGGGCAGCTTCGCCCCTGCCCCCTCCACTCCGCCTGCCCCTGCCCCGGCGTTGCGCGCCGCGTCTTCGCGATGCTTCGGGCCTGGCCTCCCCGCGTCCTGGCAGGACGGGTCCGCCGCGGCAAACCCGCCCTCGCCCCGCAGCAGCGAGGTCTGGTCGAGCGTGCAGACGAGCGCGCCATCGGCCGTGTCGTACAGCTCGCGCCGCGTCACCACCCAGGCGCCGCGCTCGCGTCCGCCATCGCGCACATCGACCACGCGCGAGCGGCTGCGCACGCAGCCATGATCGGCCAGCGGGCGGTGCCAGGTGATGGACTGCCCCGCATGCAGCATGCGTGGCCAATCCAGCCCCAGGCGCGGATCCCGCAGCCAGAAGCCCGGGTCGGCCAGCACGGCGGCCAGCGTGGGCAGGACGCGCAAGCCCGCCGACGGACTGCCGGCCAAGCCTTCATAGGCATAGGCCAGGTCAGCACGCGGCCCTCTCGAAGGATCGGCCGGAATGCCCAGCGCGAGCGCGTAGAACGCCGCGTCGCGCACCGTCCAGGCCTGCGTGACTTCGTCGATCGGCCAGGCCAGCAGCCGCGCCGGGTCGAGCGCGCGAGCCGCTCCCGGCAGGGTCTCGGCGGACACGCGGCAGCGCGTCAGGCCGCGAGCGCCAGGCCGGCCGCCGACTCGGTGTGGGCGACACGCCCGCTCGGGCTGCCCAGCAGCGTCGTGCGGTACATCATGCGGCGCTGGGTCTGGTCGTAGTCGGCCAGCGCGATGTGCATGGCGCTGCGGTTGTCCCACATCATCAGGTCACCGACCTTCCACTGGTGGCGGTAGACGTTCTCGGGCTCGACGCTGTGGCGGTACAGGTACTGCAGCAGGCCGGCGCTCTCCTCCTCGGTCATGTGCTCGAAGCGCACCGTGGTCATCTCGGCCACATACAGCGCCTTGCGGCCGCTCTCGTCATGCACCCGCGCCACCGGCTGGTAGACCGGCGGGTTGCGGCGGCGGATGTCGGCCAGTTCGTCGCTGCTGCGGGCCAGGCGCGTCTCGCGCGCGATGGTCATGTCGTGCAGGGCCCAGCGGCCGTCCAGCATGTCCTGCAGGCCGGGAGACAGCGTCTCCCAGGCGCGGTACATGTTGGCGAACATGGTGTCGCCCCCCACCGGCGGCAGCTCCGAGCAGTACAGCAGCGAGCCCTTGGCCGGCCGGGTGGTGGTCGACAGGTCCGAGTGCCACTGTCGGCCGACGGCCAGGCGTTTGCCGCCCGACTCGTAGTTGGTCACCAGCAGGACCTCGTGATGCTCCGGGTGGCGGAATTTCGGGATCGCATCGTGGTTGTCGAGTGCGCCGAAGGACCGGCTGAAGGCCACATGCTGCTCGTGCGTGAGGTTCTGGCCGCGAAACAGCAGCAGCGCGTGCTCGTGCCAGACCTTGCGCAGGGCCTCGATCACCTCGGGGCTCTGCGGCTGGGTCAGGTCCAGGCCCGACACTTCCATGCCGAGGGCCGATGACAGGGGGCGCAGGGTGAAATTCATGAATCGTCTCCGTGATGCAAGCGAAAAAATGGGCAGTTCGATCAGGGCGGCGCGGCGCCTTCAGACCTGGGCGATCTGGTTCTGCTCCGACCAGAACAGCAGGCGCTTTTGCAGCCAGTGCATGATCAGGTGCAGCGTGATGCCCATGGTCGACAGGCACACCAGCGCGGCGAAGACGCCGGCCGTGTCCAGGTTGGTGTTCATCTGCAGGATCAGGTTGCCCAGGCCCTGGCGCGAGCCGACGAACTCGCCCACGATCGCGCCCAGGATGCTGAAGATGATGGCGATGTGCAGGCCCGCGAAGATCATCGGCGCCGCGCTTGGCAACTGCACCATGCGGAAGATCTGCCAGCGGCTGGCGCGCAGCGAACGCAGCAGGTCGATGCGTGCCCGGTCGGTCGAGCGCAGGCCCGCGATCACGTTCACCAGGATCGGGAAGAACGCGATCACCCCGGCCATGATGACCTTGGACGTCATGCCGAAGCCGAACCAGATGATGAACAGCGGCGCGATGGCGACCTTGGGCGTCGTCTGGATCGCGATCAGGTACGGATACAGCGTCTTTTCCACGAAGGGCCATTGCGCGATCAGGCTGCCCAGCACGACGCCGCACACGGCCGCGCAGGCAAAGCCCAGCAGCGCCTCGGTCAGCGTGTACAGCGCGTTGCTGATGAACAGGCCGCGGCCGATGCCGTCGACCAGCGACAGCCAGATGTTCGAAGGCGCGGGCGCGATGTACAGCGGCACCGCGAAGATGCGAAAGGCCAGCTCCCAGCCGCCGACCACCAGCACGAACAGCAGCGGCACGGTGATCCATTCGGGGTGCTCGCGCAGCGCGGCCCACAGGCCGCCGCCCTGCTCGGTGGGCGCGGCATCGGCCGGCAGGCCCAGGTCATGGTTGGCAAGATTGGCGCTCATTCGATCATCCCCTTGGCGTGGAAGTGGTTGCGGATGCGCTTGGTGTAGGCACCGAAGCGGTCGGAGGCCATGACGTCGATGTCACGGTCCTCGGGCAGGTCGATGGTGACCAGGTCGGCCACGCGGCCCGGGCGCGGCGACAGCACCAGCACCCGGGTGCCGAGGAACACCGCCTCGGGGATCGAGTGGGTGACGAACAGGATGGTCTTGCCGCTGTTCTTCCAGATCCGGCGGATCTCCATGTTCATGGTCTCGCGCGTCATGGCGTCGAGCGCGCCGAAGGGCTCGTCCATCAGCAGCACGGCCGGGTCGTGCAGCAGCGCTCGGGCAATCGCCACGCGCTGCTGCATGCCGCCCGACAGCTCGCCCGGGTAGCGGTTGGCAAAGTCCTGCAGGCCCACCATGGCAAGCAGCTGGAGACCGCGCTCGCGCGCGGCAGACCGTTCGAGGTCCAGCACCTCGGCCGGCAGCAGCACGTTCTGCAGCGCCGTCTTCCAGGGCAGCAGCACCGGCGCCTGGAACACCACGCCGATGTCGCGCTGCGGCCCGTCGATGGCCTGGCCGCGCACGCGGATCGAACCGCCCGAGCGCGACAGCAGGCCCGCGAGCATGCGCAGCAGCGTGGACTTGCCGCAGCCCGAGGGACCGACGACGGTGATGAACTCGCCCTGGTCGATCGCGAGGTCCACCGGGCCGAAGGCCTGCACGGTCTGGTTGCCGCGCATCGCGTAGGTTTTCTCCAGCCCGGCCAGTTCGATCAGCGCGGGCGCGGGTGGCTGCAGGCCCTGCGGCGTGCTCTGCAAATGTAGGTTTCTGTCCATGGTGCTCACTCAGGTTGCAAGATTGGCGGCGGCCTGCTCGCGCATGTAGCCGATGCCGCCACCCGCGCGGACGATGTCCAGCAGGAAGGCCGGCAGCGGCGGCGCACTGAAGTCGCGGCCGTCGCCCGCGCGGGCGATGCGGCCGCTCGTGAAGTCGATGTCGAGCACGTCGCCGTCGGCCAGCGCTGCATGCGCGGCCTCGCTGATCTCCAGCAGCGGCACGCCCATGTAGATCGCCAGGCGGAACGGCGCACGCGTGGGCTTGACGACGAGCAGGCCCAGGCCCATCTCCTTCATCGCGAGGAAGGGGTGGCTGTGCTGGCTGCCGTGGGCAAAGCGCCGGCCCGCGACGATCACGTCGCCGGGCTGCGCCTGCGCCGCCAGCTCCGGCCGCACCTCGTGCGCCAGGTGCTTGCGCAGCATGCGCGGGTCGTATTCGAAGACATGGTTGGCCGAGATCAGCAGGTCGCTCGACACATCGTCACCGAGCTTCCAGACCCGGCCGCGCCGCTGCAGGCCGTCGCCGGCCGGCGCTGCGACAGACGCTGCCGGTGCGGCGGCGCCCTGGATCGCGCTGCTCATGCGGCCTCCTTGTGCAATGCGTCCGGCACGAAGCCGCGCGGATCGGCGATATGTCCAGCCAGAGCCGAGGCGGCCACCGTCATCGCGCTGGCCAGGTAGATCTGCGCCTCGGCACTGCCCATGCGGCCGGGGTCGTTGCGGGTGCTGGTGCTGATGCGCACCTCGCCGGCCGCGAGCTGGCCCAGACCGCCGAAGCAGGGGCCACAGGTCGATGCCGCGATGCGGGCCCCCGCCGCCATGAAGGTGCCCAGCAGGCCTTCGGCCATGGCCTCCTGGTAGACGCGCTGCGTCGCCGGGATCACCAGCAGTTGCACGTCGGGATGCACCCGCCGCCCGGCCAGCATCGCGGCCGCCGCGCGCAGCTCGGGCAGCTGGCCCGAGGCGCAGCTGCCGATGTAGGCGTGCTGGATGGCCACGCCCGCGAGCTCGGTGGCATCGCGCACATGGGTGGGCGACGGCGGCACGCTCACTTGCGGCGCAAGCTGGCTGGCGTCGATGCTGAAGCTGCGAGCGTAGGCAGCGTCGGCGTCGCCGCGCAGCGAGGCCACGCCGGTGACGCCGGCCACGTCGCGCAGGTAGGCCAGCGCCGTGTCGTCGGCTGCGACGATGCCGGCGTCGGCGCCCATGTCGACCGACAGGCCCGACAGCGTCATGCGCTCGGGCACGGTGAGCGCCTCCACGGCCTCGCCCTGGTACTCGATGACCTGATCGCCCGCGTCGTCGGGGCCGATCAGCCGCATCGCGGCCAGCACGATGTCGCGCGCGCCGACGCCCGGCTGCAGCCGGCCCGTCACCACCACGCGGATCGTGCCCGGCACCTTGAGCCAGATGCGCCCCGTGGCCATGGTCATGGTCACCTCCATGCCGAAGGGCATGGACAGCGCGCCGATGGCGCCCAGGCCCGACGTGTGCGTGTCGGCGCCCGCGATGAACATGCCGGGCCGCGCGACGCCGCGCTCGACCAGCAGCGGATGGGTGATGCCCTCTCCGTCGAACAGGTGGCCCACCTTCTGCGCCACGGCGAGCTGACGCGTGAGGCGGTTGCGCTCGGCCCCCGCCTGGCTGTGCACCGGCACCTCATGGTCGATCGCGACGACGACGCGCTCCGGGTACTTGAGCTCGGTCACCCCGATGCCCTTGAGGCGCTGCACGTAGGCGGGATACGACACCTCGGGCGTGGTGGTGAGGTCGGGCTCGACCCAGACGATCTCGCCCGGGACGACGCGCGCGCGGCCGCTGGCGCGCGCGATGATCTTCTCGGCCAGGGTGCTGCCGCCGGAGGAAGCTGGGGTCACGGTCATGGCGGGTCGTTCCTTCACTGTCCCTGGGCGATCTCGGACTCGAACGCGGCATAGCGGTCCGCACCGAGCAGGCGCGAGATCGCGGGCAGCGGCTCCATGCCGGCCACGCTGGCCGCCGTGTCGCCCGTGGCCTTGAGCTCGGCCAGCAGCCGGCGCTGCGCGCCCACGATGGCCATGACCAGCGACACCGGATACATCGCCATGCCCAGGCCCGTCTCGGCCAGCTGCGCCTGCGGAAACACCGGACGCACGGTCTCGGTCACCGTATGCAGCACCGGCACCGGCACGGCCTGGGCAGCGCGGCGGCAATCCTCCAGCGAGGACAGGGCGGGCGCCATCACGGCGTCCACGCCGCAGTCGGCCATGGCCTTGAGGCGGCGGATCGCTTCGTCGATGCCGAAGAGCGACACCGCGTCGGTGCGGCCGATGATGAGGAAGTCGGGCGAGCTGCGGGCCTTGAGCGCCGCGCGCAGGCGCTCGCGCATCTCGTCGTCGGACACCAGTGCCTTGCCGGCCATGGCGCCGCACTTCTTGGGCGAGACCTGATCCTCCAGATGCAGCCCGGCCGCGCCGGCGCGCTCGTAGGCCCGCACCGCCTCGGCGATGCTGGACACGCCGCCATAGCCAGTGTCAGCGTCCACCAGTACCGGCAGCGTCGTGGCCGCAATGATCTGCGCCGCATGCTCGACCATCTGCGAGCCGCTGATGAGCCCGATGTCGGGTCGGCCATGGGCCGCTGCCACGCAGTAGCCCGACATGTAGACCGCCTCGAAGCCGGCCTGCTCGATCAGCGTTGCGCCGAGCGCATCGTGGCAGCCCGGCGTGATGAAGGCGCGGCGCCGCGCGAGCAGCTCGCGCAGCACGGCACCGGGATGGCGCGCTGGATGGGTCATCGTGCAGAGGTCTCCGGCCGTCACTTCTTGGGCAGCATGTCGGCCGCCGCCTTGACCTCGGCGGCCGTCACGCGGTTGGCGGCCGGGATGAACTGCGCGGTGAACGAGTCGGCCGGATCGAGGTTGCCCGTGAGCTGGTCGTTCTTGCGCATGAAGTCGATCATGTCGGCCGCCGAGCGCAGCGTGATCTCGCCCCAGCGCTCACCCGGCTCGACCTTGAGGTACTCCATGCGGGTCTTCACAAGGTGCAGCGCCTGCTTCATGGCGGTGGCCTCGTCGATGCCCGTGGGCTTGCTCGACGGATAGACCTGCCAGTGCGCACGGATCGCGCCTTCGGGGTTCATCATCGTGACCTGCGTGCCCTGCACGAGGCAGCGCAGCATCTTCTCCACCACCTGCGGATTGGCCTTGATGTAGTCGTCACGCGCGAAGAAGGAGCTGCCGAAGTCGAGCTTCTCGCCGGCCGGGCTGGTGAACTTGCGCAGCTTCACGCCCATGTTCTCGGCCACGGCGATCTGCGAGTCCCAGGTGCCCCAGATGTCGACCTTGCCGCTGGTGAGCGCGCTGACGGCCTGCGCGCCCGTGCCGGTCTCGATGAAGGTGACGTCCTTGTTCGGATCCAGGCCGGCTTCGGCGATCTGGCCCTTGATGATCTGCACCAGCACGGCGCCGTAGGAGATCACGCCGATGGTCTTGCCCTTGAAGTCCTTGATGGACTTGATCGGGCTGTTGTCCAGCACCACGGGGAACTGGAAGTTCTTGCGGATGTTGACGTACACCGCCTTGATCGGCGCCCCCTTGGCACGGGCCTGCAGCGCGGCGCCCGGGCCGTGGTTGGAGAACTGGGCCTGGCCCGACAGCACGGCCTGCATGGCGGCGGTGGAGTTGACCGGCTGGATGGTGACGTTCAGCCCTTCCTTCTCCCAGCACTTGGTGTAGATCGGCACCGAGGTGTTGTTGGCCTGCGATGCGTCGATGGAGGTGGTGCCGATGGCGAGCGTGACGGGAATGCCCTGGGCGCCCGCAGCGAATGGCGCGCACAGGGAGGCGGCGACGAGCCCGCATGCGACGCGGGTCAGGGTGGGTCGGTTCAAGCGCATCATGTATCTCCTGCTGTAGTTGGAAGGGCGAAAGAAAACTCGGATCGGAATCGGACGGTCGTCGGGTCGGGCCGCCTTCAGCGGCCCGCGAACTGTGGCGGGCGGCGCTCGCGGAAGGCACGCACGCCCTCGACGAAGTCCTCGGTGGAAAACAGCAGCGTCTGGCCTTCGAGCTCCTGGGCCAGGGCTGCGTCGAGCGTGCTGCAGTCACGAGCAAGCGCGGCCCGCGTCATGGCCATGGCCACGGGCGGCGCACCGGCAAAGCTCTGCGCGAGCGCCAGCGCGCGCGCCTCCAGCTCGCTGGCGGGCGCCTGCTCGTCGGCCAGGCCCAGGGCGAGCGCCTCCCGGGCGTCGACGAGACGGCCGGTGTAGAGCAGCCGGCGGGCCTGGGCGCTGCCCACGCGCTGCGGCAGCGACCACAGCAGGCCGAAGTCACCCATCAGGCCGACCTTCATGAAGACCGCGCCCAGGCGCGCCTCGTCGGCGACGAGCAGCAGGTCGCAGGCCGCTGCGATGGACAGGCCCGCGCCCACGGCCGGGCCGTTGACGGCCGCCACCACCGGCTTGGGGCCGGCGGCCAGCAGGCGGATCAGGTGCTGGCCGCGCTGCATGCGGGCACGCACGAAAAGCGGATCGTGATCGCGCAAGCCGTCGAGGTCGCCGCCGGCACAGAACGCGCCGTCCGTGCCGGTGAGCACCAGGGCGCGGCAGCCGGCGTCGGCATGAGCCGCCTCGACGGCGGCGATGAGCGCCTCGCGCAGCTCGGGCAGCAGCGTGTTGCGGCGCGCGGCCATGTTCATGCGCAGCAGCGTGACCGCGCCATGCGTCTCGACCAGAACGGGTTGGAGGGTGTCGCTCATGCGGCCTCCAGGGCGCGAGCGGGCCGCAGGTCCAGCGGCGCGCCGAGAAACATGCCGGCGTCGATGCGCAGCACCTGCCCGGTGATGAGCGCGCCGGCCGGACTCAGCAAAAAGGCCGTCAGCTCGGCCACCTCCGCCGGGCTGGCATTGCGCCCAAGCGGCGTGGTGGCGCCCAGCGCCTCGGCAGCGGCCTGCGGATACTTGGCCACGAAAGCCTCGGTCGTCACGGCGCCCGGTGCGAGGCAATTGACGCGCACGCCCTGCCCGCCCCATTCGAGCGCGAGCGAGCGCGTGAGGCCGGCCACGCCGCTGCGCGCAGCCACGCTGTGGGCCACGCCGAGCGCACCGCGCTCGACCGGGCTGATCGAGATGTTGACGATGCTGCCGCCCTGCGGGCTAGCAGCGCTGGCGGCTGCCCCCGCAGCGCCGCCGTCGGCGCCGGCCGGCAGGCCGCGCGCCATCCAGTGCCATGCGGCGCGCATCAGGTTGAAGGCCGCATTGAGATTCAGGTCGACCACGGCGGCAAAGCCGCGCGGCGAGATGTCTTCTGCACGGGTGTGGAACTGACCGCCCGCGTTGTTCACGAGTCCGTGCAGCCCGCCCTGGCTGGCGAAGGCGTCGAGGGCCGCAACCGCCTGCACCGGGTCACGCACGTCGCACACCTGCCAGGTGAAGCGGCCGCCGGCCGCGGTCACCCGTTCGGCCGTGGCCTGCAGCGACTCTGCATGCCGCCCGCAGCCGCCGACCTGCGCGCCCAGCTGCGCCAGGCGCAGGGCCGTGGCGCGGCCGATGCCGGTGCCCGCACCGGTCACCCAGATGCGCTGGCCGGCGAGTGCGCCGTCGGCAAGAACGGGGCGGAAGGCAGTCACTGGCCCAGCCCTTCCCGCACCACGCGCTTGGACTTGTGGGTGCTGCGTTCGAGCGTGCCCAGCGGCAGCACGTCCACCAGCGCACGCACCTGGAGCCTGGCCTTGACCTCGTGCGCCAGGCTGTCGGCCAGCGCCCTGGCTGCCGCCGCGTCCAGCGTTCCGGCGGCCGACTCCACGCGCAGGCGGATGCCCGACAGGAAGCCCGTGGCGACCTCGCACACGCTCGGGTCGATCACGATGAGGTATTCGGTGCCCACGCCCGGATGGCTGCGCACCACCTGCTCCACCGCTGACGGGAACAGATTGACGCCGCGGATCACCAGCATGTCGTCGGCCCGCCCGCGCACGCCGCCCACCAGGCGCGCATGGGTGCGGCCACAGGCGCAGGGCGTGCTGTCGCGCACGACGATGTCACCCGTCCACCAGCGCACCAGCGGGCCGGCCTGCTTGTCCAGATGGGTCAGCACCAGCACGCCGGGCGTGCCGTCGGCCACGGGCTCGCCGCTGGCGGCATCCACCACCTCGGCATAGGCAAAGTCCTCGGCCAGATGCGGGCCGACCTGCTCCTCGCACTCCCAGCCGATGGGCTGGAACTCGAGGCTGCCATAGGCGTCGTAGCAGCGCGCGCCCCAGTCCTGCTCCAGGCGCTGGCGTGTGGCCGGCAGGCTGGCGCCGGTCTCGCCGCCGAGCATGATGCTGCGCACCTTGGACGCGGCCGGGTCCAGACCCATCGCGCGCGCGGTGGTCGCCATGTGGGCGATGAACGAGGGCGTGCCGGTCAGCGCCGTCACGCCGTAGTCGAAGATCGAGCGGATCTGGCGCTCGGTGTCCTGGTTGCCTGCCGGGATGCAGGTGGCACCCACGCGCTGGTAGCCGGCCGTCGCGCCCAGGCCGCCCACGAACCAGGCGTAGCCGAACAGGCATTGGTAGACGTCGCCGCGGCCCACGCCCTGTGCATGGGCGTAGCGCGCGTAAATGCCGGCCCAGCGGTCCAGGTCGTATTCGGTCCAGAACTGGGGGGCCGGCTTGGCCGTGGTGCCCGACGAGAAATGCACGCGGGCCACGTCGGCCGCGTCCACGGCGCGGAACTCGCCCCAGGGCGGCAGGCGGTTGATCGACTCCACGTAGTCGGCCTTGCGGGTGAAGGGCAGCGCGCGCAGGTCGTCCAGCGAGCGCATGTCGGCGGGCGAGAAGCCGCAGCCCGCGAACACGCGGTTGTAGTAGGTGCTGTCGCGGCCCACGCGGGTGAGCTGGGTGCGCAGGCGGTCGAGCTGCCAGGCGGCGAGTTGCTCGCGCGACCAGGTCTCGCAGGCATCGCGCGGCGCGCGGCGGGTCACGGCCACATGCATCTCAGCGCCCATGCTGGCCTCCGAGTCCGCGCACGCAATAGGTGGCCACCTGCTCGGCCATGGCCAGGCGCTCGGACTCGACCTCGTCCTTGCGCGGGCGGTACCACAGCGTGGTCCAGTTCAGTGAGCCGAGCATCGCCTTGACCACCACGCGCGTGTCCTGCTCGGGCAGCAGACCGGCCGCCACCGCCTCGTCGATTGCGCTGGCAAAGAGCTGCTCGTACTGGTCGCGCTGGGCCAGGATGTCGTGCAGCGTCTGGCGCTGCGCGGGCGTCGTCTGGCCGTGCAGGTGCATCTCCAGGCCCTGCACCACCACGCACTGGAACGCGATCTCACGCATGATGACGAGCACATGCGCGCGCGACATGCAGAACAGCCGGTGGATCGGGTCGCGCACGTCGGCGCCTGCCGCCGTGACCTCGCGCGTGACCATGTTCATCGCCTCGGCATGCACCGCGAAGAACAGGTCGACCTTGCTGCGGAAGTGGTGGTAGATGCGGCCCTTGGTACAGCCCAGGCGGTCGGCTACGTCGTCCGTGCTGGTGGCGGCAAAGCCCTTGAGCATGAAGGCGTCGGCGGCGGCGCGCAGGATCTCGGCGGCGCTGTTGCGCGGCTCGGAGGCGCCAGGCAGCGCGCCCATCGCGGCGGTGCCCGAGGTGCTGGGCAGCGGCAGGCGCGCCGCAGCCGGAAGGGGCAGCCGCGCCGCAGCGCGGCGGTCCACGGCGGCCTGGACGTCGCGGGTCTTGGCCGTGCTCATGCCGCCGCCTTCGCCGGGGCCGCGCCACTGGCCGGGCTCGCCGCCTGGGCGCCGGCCACGTGCCGCAGCGCGTGAGCCCGCAGAGTCCGGGCAATCAGCAGCAGTTGCACTTCGGTCGTGCCTTCGTAGATTTCGGTCACGCGCTGGTCGCGGTAGAGGCGCTCGATCAGATTGGGTTTGACGTAGCCGGCGCCACCCAGCATCTGCAGCGCCGCGTCGACCATGTCATGCGCCACCTCGCTGGCCATGAGCTTGGCCTGCGCGGCCAGCACCGAGATGCTGGAGCCCGCGTCGTAGGCGGCCGCCGCCTCGTAGGTCATCATGCGCACCGCCGTGAGCCGGCCGGCCAGCTCGGCCAGTCGGAAGGCCAGCGCCTGATGGTCGATCAGCAGGTCGCCGAAGGTACGGCGCGTCGCGGCGTAACGGCTGGCCACGCGGAAGGCCGCCAGCGCCATGCCGCAGGACTGCGCCGCCACGCCGACCCGCCCGACGTCGAGCGAGGCCAGCGCCAGGCGCAAACCCTGCCCGGGCTCGGCCAGCACCTGCGCGTCACTGACCCAGGTGTCCAGCGTGATGGTGGCGGTGCGCGTGCCGCGCATGCCCATCTTGTCCTCGATGCGGCTGTCGTCCACGCCGGGCGCCCTGGCGTCCACCAGGTAGGCGGCAATGCCGCGCTTGCCGCTGCCGTGCTCGGTCTGTGCAAACACGACGTAGTGGCGGGCCACGCCGCCGCCGCCGATCCAGCACTTTTCGCCACGGATGCGCCAGCCGCTCTGGCCGCCCTTCGACTCGCGCACGGCGGCGGTGACCATACCCGCCGGGTCGGAGCCGGCACCGCGCTCGCTCAGCGCGAACGACACCATCTCGCCGTGGTCCACGAGGCCGCGCAGCAGCTGCTGCTTGATCGTCTCGTTGGAGATCAGCAGCAGCGGTGCGGCGCCGAGCTGGATGGTCGCGACGATGCCGCTGGTGGACGCACAGACCTGGGCGATCTCTTCCACCACCGCGATGTACGAAGTGAGCGACGCACCGCCGCCACCGTAGGCGGCAGGCAGCAGCATGCTGGCGATGCCGCTGTCGCGCAGCAGCGCCACGTTCTCGTGCGGATAGCGCTGCTCGGCGTCGATGCCGGCGGCAGCGTCGGCGAAATGATCGCGCGACAGGCTGGCCGCAGCATCCAGCCAGCGGCGGCTGGCTGCGTCCAGCCGGGGGCGCCAGATGACGCCCTCGTCCATCAGCTCCGGGTCCATCTCGATGCTTCTTGCTGCCATGTTCATGTGTACGTACCTTCGCTTCAGCGGGCTCATCCCGCGACTACATACTGGGTAGTATGTTCTTGTGGATCAACCATCGAATCCGGGATTACCCTAAATCATCAGCGATAAAGACTACGGATGGCTTAACGGGTTTGCCCGGATCGGTCATTCCCTACGGCGGCAACATACTAAGCAGTATGTCCACCCCGATGAATACTCCCATGAACGCCTCCCCTGCCTCCGCCCACTCTCCCGTCCGCGTCTTCTGGGCGCCAGGCTGCACCAGTTGCCTGCGCACCAAGGAATTCCTGACCCGCCGGGGCGTGCCCTTCGAATCAGTCAACGTGCAGGCCCGTCCGGGCGCGATGCAGGAACTCGCGGCGCTCGGCGCGCGCAGCATTCCGGTCGTCTCGCGCGGGCCGGACTGGGTCTATGCGCAGTCGCTCAACGACGTGACGGACTTCCTCGGCATCCCGGCTGCCGAGGGCGCGCGCCTGTCGCCCGCCGTGCTGGCCCAGCGCGTGAACATCATCCTGCCCAAGGCCATGGGCTTCGTGCAGCAACTCACCGACGCGCAGCTCGACGGCCCGTTCCGCGACAGCTGGGCGCCGCCGCGCGGCCTGGCCCACCATGTGGTCCGCATCGTCGAGGCCTTTCTCGAAGCGGTGGAGACGCCCTGCGAGCTGGGCTACGACCTGATCATGCAGGGCACGCACGAGGTGGTGCCGGGGCAGGACATCGTCGGCTACGGCGAACAGGTGCTCGCGCGCTTCAACGCCTGGTGGGACCGTGCCAAGGGCGCCGACTTCCACGCCAGCATGCCCACGTACTACGGCCCGCAGACGCTGCACGAGGTGCTCGAACGCACCACCTGGCACTCGGCCCAGCATGCGCGGCAGCTCATGGTGGTGATCGAGAGCACGGGTCGCGCCGTGGACGATCCGCTGACGGCCGAGGACATTGCCAACCTGCCCCTGCCCGAGAAGGCCTGGGACGACACGGCGGCCACGGCCTGACGTCCCCTTCAGCGACCCACCGCATGGACCACGACAGCAGCTTCACGCCCGAGTTCGTCGGCCACCGACTGGCTATTACCGACCTCATCCACCGCTGGTGCCGTGCGGTGGACCGGCTCGACTTCGACGCGATGCGCAGCGTCTTCCACGCCGACGCCACCGACAACCACAATCATTTCCATGGCGACGTCGACGGCCTGCTCGCGTGGATCCGCGGCCGGCACGAGAAGATCACTTTCTCGATGCACATGGTCGGCAACATGGTGATCGAGTTCGCATCGCCCGACGTGGCGCTGGTGGAGACGTATGTGTGGTGCATCCAGCGCTACCCGGCCGACGCCACCGAGGCGCTCACTGCCCTCACCGGCGGGGCGACCGGCCAGAGCGGTCAGGGCGTGGACCTGATGGCCTGCTCACGCTACGTCGATCGCGTCGAGCGCCGCGGCGGCCCCTGGCGCATCGCGCAGCGCACCGTCATCACCGACTGGAAAGGTCTGCAGCCCTTCGACGACGACGCGCCGGTGCCGCGGCCGCACTGGAACATCGGGCGGCATGGCATGGATGATCCGCTCTATCGGCTGCGGAGCGAGGTGCTGCGACTCGACTGAGGGCGTGCGGGCGCTGGATCGCTGGGTGTTCGTGCCTGTGAGGTGGGCGGGGTATGCCTTCGTGGTTGGCAGGGTACGCCTGCAGGGTTGGCAGGGTACGCCTACAGGGTTGGCAGGGTACGCCTACAGGGTTGGCAGGGTACGCCTACAGGGTTGGCAGGGTACGCCTGCAGGGTTGGCAGGGTACGCCTGCAGGGTTGGCAGGGTACGCCTGCAGGGTTGGCAGGGTACGCCTGCAGGGTTGGCAGGGGCGGGCGGCCCGGGGGGGCGTTCTCCGGGCACCTCGCGCAGATGTTTTTGTAGCGCGCCTGACTGGTTGGCGCTGCCTCCGTGCGGGCGTGCGCGGCTCTTGTACGCAGCGCGACTGGCCCTGCGCCCGCCCCCCCGAACCACCCACCCCGGCGGTGCGTTGCTTCGCTCGCCTGAACCGCCCCGCAGCGTGTGCCCCCCAGGCGCACGCGCGCCGGATGGGGCATACCTTGAGCCGACGTCGCAGTCACGAAGATCCATCACGCGCGAAGGCCCGGCAAACCCACCCGCATTTGAAGGTGGGTGGTGGGGACCGGGGCGCAGGCGCCATTCGCGCTGCGTACAAGAGCCGCGCATGCCTGTACGGAGGCAGCGCCAACCAGTCAGGCGCGCTACAAAAACATCTGCGCGAGCGTGCGCCGGAGAACCGGTCCACGCCGCCCGCCTTCCGCGAGGTCTCCAAGCGAAACTCGAATTGAATGCAGACTGCCTGCCAGCTCAAACCGCCTGCCCCAACCGCCCCACACCTTCTTCGATCTTCGCCACGTCCGCCGTCGCAAAGCTGAGCCGGAAGGTCGCCACGTCGGGCCGCTCGGCGAAGAACGGTGCGCCGGGCACGAAGGCCACGCCCTTGACGATGGCGCGTTTGGCAAACTCGCCGGCATCGGCGACCTTGCCGCCGTGGCCCGTGAGGCGGGCCCAGAAGAACAGGCCGCCCTGGGGCTGGGTGTATTCCACCGCATCGCCGAGTTCGCGCTGAAGCGCCGCGCCCATCGCACGGGCGCGTTCACCGTAAACCTGGCGTACCCGGTCGAGCGTCGCGGGCATGCGGCCGGCCTTGAGGTACTGCGCCGCCGTGGCCTGGGCGAAGGTGCTGGTGTGGGCGTCACTGAACTGCTTGCACATGGTGGCCTTGGCCAGCAGCTCGGCCGGCGCGATCATCCAGCCCACGCGCAGGCCGGGGCTGAGCACCTTGCTCAGGCTGCCGCAATGCACCAGCAGCGGCCGGCTGCCAGGCACCTCGGCGCTCAGGGCCAGCAGACTCGGCGGCGGCTTGGCGCCGAAATAGAGATCGCCATAGGGGTCGTCTTCCACCACCAGCGTCTGGTACTTCACCGCCAGCTCCAGCACCTTGCGGCGCCGCTCCAGGCTCAACAGCGCGCCACTCGGGTTGCCGAAGGTGGGGATGAGGTAGACGAACTTCGGGCGGTGCTCCGCGATCAGGCGTTCAAGCTCGTCGGTCTTGACGCCGTTGCCGTCGACCGGCGCGCTGACGAGCTGCGCGCCGTACAGGCGGAAGCACTGGATGGTGGCCAGGAAGGTCGGGCCTTCGACGATGACCTTGTCGCCGGGCGAGACCATCGTCTTGCCCAGCAGGTCGAGCGCCTGCTGGCTGCCGGTGGTGACGATCAGATCCTCGGGCCGCAGGCCTGCCACTCCCTTGGTGCCCATGAAGGCGGCCAGCTGCTCGCGCAGCGGCTGATAGCCCTCGGTGGCGCCGTACTGGAGGGCGCCGCCGGCCTCTTCGGTCAGCGCCTTGCTGGCGGCCTCCTTGATGCCTTCGACGTCGAACATGGCGCTGTCCGGAAAGCCGCCGGCAAAGCTGATGATGCCGGGCTTGCCCAGCAGCTTGAAGAGTTCGCGGATCGCGGAGGTCTCGACGTTGTTCAGGCGCGTCGCAAATGGCAGGCCGGCAGGGGTATTGCTCATGGATATAGGGTGTTGGGATGTCAGCCGGATGATGTTACCAAGCCGATGCAAACAGCGCATAACGCCATGAAGCCCGTCCTCGCAAGGCCCTGCGCAGCATGAGCGAGGCCTAGAATTTCCCGCACACACACATCAAGCGCACCGGCTGTACGCGCTGCCTTGCCAACACACTGACGCCCTGAGACGGGCGCGACATCCAAGAAGGGCTTGCCCATGACTCACCCCGCACTCAACGACCTGCTGGCCTACACCCAGGCGCATGCCGGCCCGCAGGCGCAACGCATGGCCGCGTTCGTCTCGGCCTACTACGAAGCCGCCGATCCCGACGAACTGCAGGCCCGCGGCCCGGCCGCCCTGTTCGCCATGGCCAATGCGCACTGGCGCCTGCTGGATGCGCCGCGTGCTTCAGGCCAACCCGGCATCCGCGTGTTCAACCCGAGCCTGGCCGAAGACGGCTTCGTGAGCGACCACAGCTGCATCCAGATCGTGCAAGAAGACATGCCCTTCCTCGTGGACTCGGTCACCATGGCAGTCAACCGCAGCGGCCGCACCGCCCACTGGATCGTCCACCCCCTCATGCGCGTCACGCGCCTTCCGGCGGGCGGCGTGGCGTCGGTGGAAGCCATGGCGGGCAACGGCAATGGCCGTGCAGGCGGTGGCGGCCCCTCTGCCGAAAGCGGCAAGCCGGCGGGCCAGGCCTCCGGCCGTGACACCGCAGCCGCCGAGTCGCTGATCATGGTCGAATGCGACCGCATCGTGGCCGAGGACGAGCGCGCAGCCCTGGCGGCCGAACTGGCCCGGGTGCTTGGCGACGTCCGCGCCGCCGTGGCCGACTGGGAGCCGATGCTGACGCGCCTTCGTGCGCTGCGCGAGGAGTCGGCCGGAGCGCCGCTGCCGCCGGTCCTGCGCCAGGAAGGCATCGCCTTCCTCGACTGGCTCGAAGCGCGCCACTTCACCCTGCTCGGCGCCCGCGACTACGACGTGCGCCGCGACGGCGACGCCGTCACGCTGGTGGCACGTCCCGACTCGGGCCTGGGCATTCTGCGGGGCGTGCCCCAGACCGCCGAGCAGCACCTGCCGCCCGAGGCCGTGGCCCGCATCGCCAACGACGAGCTGGTGCTCGTCACCAAGGCCATGACGCGAGCCACCGTGCACCGCCCGGCCTGGCTCGACCTGATCTCGGTCAAGCGCTACGACGCCTCGGGCGAAGTCACCGGCGAGTCGCGCTTTCTGGGCCTGTACACCGCCACGGCCTACTCGGCCGACATCGACACCATTCCCCAGGTGCGCCGCCGCGTGGCTGACGTGGTGGCCGGCTCGGGCGTGGTGCCCGGCAGCCATGCAGCCAAGTCGCTGCAAAGCATTCTGGACGTCTATCCGCGCGACGAGCTGTTCCAGATCGACACCGCCACGCTGGCCGACCACGCCATCGGCATCCTGCGGCTGCAGGAGCGCCAGCGCACCCGCCTCTTCCTGCGCCGCGACCCGTTCGGCCGCTTCACCTCGGCCCAGGTGTTCGTGCCGCGCGACCGCTACAACACCGAGCTGCGCGTGAAGATGGGCCACGAGCTGATGGCTGCGCTGGACGGCCAGTCCATCGAATTCACGCCCATGCTGACCGACAGCCCGCTGGCGCGCATCCACTACCTGGTGCGCGCGCGCGACAGTGCGCCGGCCGAGGTCGACGAGCGCGCGCTGGAAGCGCGGCTCGCGCGCCTGGCCCAGCGCTGGGAAGACGAAGCCGGCGCCGAGCTGCTGCGTCGCCACGGCGAGGGGCCGGGCCTGGCGCTGGCCCGGCGGTTCGCGACCGCCTTTCCGCTCGCCTACCGCGAAGATTTCTCCGCCGCCGTGGCCGCAGAGGACGCCGAGCTGCTGGCCAGCCTCACGCCGCAGGCGCCGCTGGCCGTGCGCCTGTATCGGCCGCTCGGGGCGGCAGCAGGCCTGCTGCGCTTCAAGATCTACAGCCTGGCCAAGGTCCCGCTGTCCGACTCGCTGCCGGTTCTCGAGCGCATGGGCGCCCGCGTGCTGGACGAGCATCCCTATTTGATCGCCGATGGCGGCCCGGCTGCCTCAGCCACCCCCTCAGAGGGGGGCTCAGGTGTCTGGATCCACGACCTGGGCCTGCAGCTCGGCGCCGAGGTGGAGCTGTCGGCGGTGCGCGCGCGCTTCGAAGCCCTGTTCGCTGCAGTGTGGCGGGGCGACGTCGAAAGCGACGACCTCAACCGGCTCGCCCTCAGCACCTCGCTCGACGCCCGCGCGATAGCGGTGCTGCGCGCCTACACCCGCTACTTCAAGCAGCTGGGCTTCGCCTTCAGCCAGGCCTACGTTGAGGCCACGCTGAACCGGCATGCCGCCATTGCGCAAGAGCTGATCAAGCTCTTCCATGCCCGCTTCGACCCATCGGTGCGAAGCGGCCGTGACGAGAACGTCGCCGCGCTCGCCTTCTCCATCGAAAAGCACCTGGGCGAGGTCGCGAGCCTGGACGACGACCGCATCCTGCGCCAGTTCTTCCAGACCATCGAGGCCACGCTGCGCACCAATGCCTGGCAAACCGCCGAGGACGGCCAGCTCAAGTCCTACCTGTCGTTCAAGCTCAATCCGCGCGAGGTGCCCGGCGTGCCCGAACCCAAGCCGCTCTTCGAGATCTGGGTCTATTCGCCACGCGTCGAAGGCGTGCACCTGCGCGGCGGCAAGGTCGCGCGCGGCGGCCTGCGCTGGTCCGACCGGCGCGAGGACTTCCGCACCGAGATCCTGGGCCTCGTGAAGGCGCAGCAGGTCAAGAACACCGTCATCGTGCCGGTCGGCTCCAAGGGCGGCTTCGTGCTCAAGGCCGCGCCGTCAGCGAGCGACCGCGAAGCCTATCTGGCCGAGGGCGTGGCCTGCTACAAGACCTTCCTGCGCGGCCTGCTGGACGTGACGGACAACATCGTCAAGGGCGCGGTCGTGCCGCCCGCCAAGGTGGTCCGCCACGACGCCGACGACCCGTATCTCGTGGTCGCGGCCGACAAGGGCACGGCCGCCTTCTCCGATTACGCCAACGCGGTGTCGGCCGAATACGGCTTCTGGCTCGGCGACGCGTTCGCCTCGGGCGGCTCGGTCGGCTACGACCACAAGAAGATGGGCATCACCGCGCGCGGCGCCTGGGAATCGGTCAAGCGGCATTTCCGCGCGCTGGGCGTCGACACGCAGAGCACGCCCTTCACCGTGGCCGGCATCGGCGACATGTCGGGCGACGTGTTCGGCAACGGCATGCTGCTGTCGCCGCACATCCAGCTCGTGGCCGCCTTCGACCACCGCCACATCTTCATCGACCCGTCGCCCGACACGGCCACCTCCTACGCCGAACGCCAGCGCCTCTTCGCGCTGCCCCGCTCGAGCTGGGACGACTACAACAAGGCGCTCATCTCGCGCGGGGGCGGCGTCTGGCCGCGCACGGCCAAGTCGATCCCGCTGAGCCCCGAGGCGCGCGCCGTGCTGGGCATCGACGCCGCCGAGCTGGCGCCGGTCGAGCTGCTGCGCGCCATCCTGCTTGCGCCGGTGGACCTGCTCTACAACGGCGGCATCGGCACCTACATCAAGGCCTCGTTCGAGTCGCACTCGCAGGTGGGCGACAAGGCGAGCGACGCCTTCCGGGTCAATGGCGAGGAGCTGCGCTGCAAGGTGGTGGCCGAAGGCGGCAACCTGGGCGCCACCCAGAACGGCCGCATCGAGTACGCGCAGAAGGGCCGCGGCGGCAAGGGCGGGCGGATCTACACCGACGCCATCGACAACTCGGCCGGCGTGGACTGCTCCGACCACGAGGTCAACATCAAGATCCTGCTGGGCGGCATTGTCGAAGCCGGCGATCTCACGCTCAAGCAGCGCAACGACCTGCTCGCCTCCATGACCGACGAGGTCGGCCATCTGGTGCTGCAAGACAACTACTACCAGACGCAGGCGCTCGACGTGAGCCAGCACCGGCCGATGTACTGGCTCGACGGGCAGCAGCGCCTGATGCAGTGGCTGGAGCAGACCGGGCGGCTCAACCGCGCGATCGAGTTCCTGCCGACCGACGAGGAAATCGCCCGCCGCCGTGCTGCGGGCCAGGGACTGACCGCCCCCGAGGGCGCGGTGCTGCTGGCCTACAGCAAGATGTCGACCTACGACGAACTGCTGGCGAGCAACCTGCCCGATGACCCGCACTTCAGCCGCTCGCTCAAGGCCTACTTCCCCAAGGTGCTCGGCGAGAAGTTCGCCAGCCAGGTGGCCGCGCATCCGCTGCGCCGCGAGATCATCGCCACCCATGTGACCAACACGGTACTCAACCGCGCCGGTGCCACCTTCGTGAACTTCCTCGCGTCCGAGGCCGGCGCCACCGCCGCCGACGTGGTGCGCGCCTTCACTCTGGCCCGCGAGGTGTTCGACCTGGAGCCGCTGTGGGACCAGATCGATGCGCTCGACCTGCAGGTGGACTCGCCTCTGCAGCTCGACCTGCTGTCGGAGCTGATCTCGGCCGCGCAGCGCGCGTCGCGCTGGCTGCTGCGCCTGCGGCTGCAGTCAGGCCACGGCCAGGGTGACCTGCCCAGCATCATCGCGCGCTACCAGCCGGTGGCCCGCGAGCTGCGCGGCAACCTGCGGCACTGGCTGCCGCCCGCCGCCCTGCAGACCTGGCAGGATGCTGCGGACAAGCTGGTGAGTGCCGGCGTGGCCGAACCGCTGGCCCAGGGCCTGGCCGCGCTGCGCCTGACCATCCCGGCACTCGACCTGGCCGACCTCGCGCAGAAGTCCGGCCGCAGCCTGGAGCAGGCCGCCCGCGCCTATTTCGGCGTCGACGAGGCGCTGGACCTTGCCGGCTGGCGCGCCGAGATCAACCGGCTGCCCACCGGCACGCTGTGGCAGACGCAGGCGCGCGGCAGCGCCCGCGACGATGTCTATGCCATCGCCAGCCAGATCACCCAGGGCCTGCTGTCGCGCGGCGAACCCCTGGCCGACTGGCGCAAGCGCAACGACAAGGCCCTCGCCCGCCTTCACGGCCTGCTCGGCAGCCTGGGCGCCCAGGCGCCGGACCTCGCGCCGGTATCGGTGGCACTGCGGGAACTGCGGCATCTGGCGTGATTGCACCAAGGCGATAAATTGACTTTATCGCCCTATTGAGATAAATTGCAGATATCTCCTCAAGGCGGTATTCTTCATGACTATCTCACCGACCTATCCCGTCCAGACGTCGGCCCAGCTGTCGGTGCACATCAAGTCGCTGCGCAAGGCGCGCGGGCTCACGCAAGCCGCCTTGGGCGAACGGATTGGCGTCAGGCAGGTCCGGATTGCAGACATAGAGAAGAATCCAGGCGCCGTCAGCCTGGACCAATTGCTTCGCATTCTTCACGCGCTCGATGCACGTCTGCTCCTGGCGGACGCTGCCATGCGGTATCCACCTTCACCGCCGTCCGAGCCTCTGATCGCTCAAAGTCCGGCAGCGGACTGGTAACGCGTCGCCATGGCCCTTCCCGATCTTGACGTGTGGATGAATGGCCAGCGCGTGGGTTTGTGGTTCTGGTCGCGCACGGGCACACCCGGATTCCGCTACGACGAAGCGTGGCGTCTGTCGCCCAACGCACGGCCCTTGTCGCTTTCACTACCGATTCCTGCCGCGGGCGGTGACGTCGTCGGCCCTGTGGTCGAGAACTACTTCGACAACCTCCTGCCCGACAGCCGAACGATACGCGAGCGCATGCGCCGCCGCTTTGGCGCGGCGTCAACGCGTGCGCCAGATCTTCTGGCAGCCATCGGCCGCGACTGTGTCGGCGCGGTCCAGCTGGTCCCCGCCGGAACGACGCCGTCAGACCCTCGGCAAATCAACGGCGTTCCGCTGAGCGCCCAGCAGGTCGGCAGTCTTCTGGGCGAGGTCACGATGGACGGCGGCGATGCAACACCCTTGCTGGGCGACCTGCGCATCTCCATTGCCGGGGCCCAGGAGAAGACGGCCCTGATGCGCTGGAAGAACAGCTGGTACCTGCCGACGGGCGCAACACCCACGACCCACATTCTGAAGCTGCCCATGGGCCTCGTGGGCAATATGCGGGCCGACATGAGCACCTCGGTCGAGAATGAATGGCTGTGCTCAAGAATCCTGGAGGCCCTGGGTTTCGACGTGGCACCGACCACGATGGCGGAATTCGGCGGCCGCAAGGCATTGGTCGTGGAACGCTTTGATCGCCGATGGATGGACGATGGGAGCTGGATTGCGCGCCTGCCGCAAGAGGACTTTTGCCAGGCGCTCGGCCTGCCGGGCGAACTGAAATATGAAAGTGACGGCGGCCCGGGCCTGCGCGCCGGTCTGAACCTCCTGGCGGGAAGCAGCCACTCGCGTGCGGACAGCCTCGTGTTCGTCAAGGCCCAGCTGGCGTTCTGGCTCATGGCAGCCACCGACGGACACGCCAAGAACTTCTCGATCTTCATCATGCCGGGCGGCAACTACCGCATGACCCCGCTGTATGACGTGCTGTCGGTCTGGCCGTTGATCGGCAATGGCCCCCAGCAGATGCCTTGGCGAAGGGCCAAGCTCGCGATGGCCTTGCGCAGTCGCAACGCGCACTACCATCTCCATGAAATCCAGACTCGGCACTGGCAGACACTGGCGCAGATGTCAGGAACGCCGGAAGCATTCGACCAGATGATCGCCATGGTGCTGCTCGTCCCGGATGCTCTGGCCCGCATCGAGTCGGAGCTTCCCTCCGGCTTTCCGCAACGGGTGTGGAATCCCATCCGCAACGGCATGATCCGCCAGGCCGAGCGCTTCATCGACGGTCTGCCCTGAGCCCACCTGCTTTCACGCGCCATGAAAAAAGACTTCATCGCTCCGTTCTTCGCCACGCTGCAGGCGGCCAACCCCGAGCCCCGGACCGAGCTGGAGTACACCACGCCGTTCGAGCTGCTCGCCGCCGTCCTGCTGTCGGCGCAGGCGACCGACGTGAGCGTCAACAAGGTCACGCGCGTGCTCTACCCCGTGGCCAACACACCCGCAAAAATCCTCGCGCTCGGTCTGCCCCGGCTGGAGGGCTACCTCAAGACCATCGGCCTGTTCCGCAGCAAGGCCAAGAACCTGATGGAGACCTGCCGCATCCTGGTGGAGCAGCACGGCGGCGAAGTGCCGCGCACCCGCGAGGCGCTCGAAGCGCTGCCGGGCGTCGGCCGCAAGACGGCCAACGTGGTGCTCAATGTCGTGTTCGGCGAGCCGACGATGGCGGTGGACACGCACATCTTCCGCCTGGGCAACCGCACGGGCCTCGCGCCCGGCAAAACGCCGCTGGAGGTCGAGCTCAAGCTGCTCAAGCGCATCCCGCCGCAGTACCTGCTGCACGCGCATCACTGGCTGATCCTGCACGGCCGCTACGTCTGCCTGGCCCGCACGCCGCGCTGCTGGGAATGCGCCGTGGCGCCGTACTGCGACTACAAGCCGAAGACGGCTGCGCCGGGGCGCGTCTTCGTGCCCTCATCGAGCGGCAAGCCCAAGTCATCGGGCTTGGCCTCCCTCTCCAAGGCGCTGTCAGCCGCGCACGGGAGCGAGAGCGAGTCCATGGACGGCTCGACTGGAGACGGCCTTGCCTGAGATCCGCCGGGTCCAGATCCGGGACTTGGATTTCGAGCCCCAGGCCTATCGCGAGGAGCCTGGCAAGCGCGGTCGCCCGGCGCTCATCATCCAGACCGACACGCTGAACCAGGCGGGCCACGCCGCGGCCATCGTGATTCCAGGCACCACGCAGATCTATCGCGACGCCTTTGGTGACGGCTTTCCGCTGCGGGTCGACCAGATCCGCACCGTGTCCCTGCGCCGGCTGATGGGCGGCAAGCCGCTCGCGGTCCTGTCTCGCTCGCAGCTCAAACGAGTGGAAGAAGCCCTGCGCACCCTGATGGCCTGAGCAGCGCCTGAGGGCTCAGGCTGGCCCGATTGTTGCTGCGCAGTCGCATCCATTCGAAGGAGACCCATCATGACGCGCCGCTCCCGCTCCCCCTCCCGCAGCCTCGTTCCCGTTGCACGCCCAGCTGTTCATGCTGCGGCCCGAGCCGGATCGCTGGCCCGCACTGCACCGCTCCGCAGCACGACCGCCGGCGTGGCTGCCGCCCGCTCCAGCGCCTGGGGCCTGGCCCTCACCGTACTGGCTGCCGTGCTGACTTTCGCGCCAGCCTCGAAAGCCGCCCCCGTCACCGACTGCTCCCCCGGCGGGGTCTGCTATTGCTACAACGACGAGTTCAAGCCGGTGATCGACGCCCAGGTGGCGAAGCTGCGGGCGATCATCGCGGCCGAGCGCGCACAGGGCAAGGCGATCGGCTACATGAGCGTGCCGCTGTCCACCGCCGGGGGCAGCGTGTTCGGCATCAACCGCGAGGTTGCCGAGAAGACCCGTGCGGCCGTGCAAGCGCGGCTGGGCGCGGCCTCGGCCTGGGTGCTGAATCCGGGCATGAAGGAAGCGGACATCCCCAACGTGGGCACGCAGCGCGCCGGCGGCGCCGAGTACATGGTGATGTGGACGCGCGTGCTCGAAGGCGCCAGCGGCCTGGGCGAGGACTTCGACTTCTACTACTTCGTCGGTCCGTCTGACTTTGCCGGCTACTTCGGCCTGACCGGCACCGGTGACCTGGATCGCCTCTCGGCCTTCTACACCGAGCGCCTGAAGACCGATGCGGAGCTGCGCCGCGCGGTGGAGCAGGGCCGCGTCACGCCGCAGAGCTTTCGCAACTACTACGGCCTGCGCGCGTCGGTGAGCTTCAGCCTGGGTGCGCACGACGAATGGAACATCCTCGGCAAGATCAACGCCCGCCGCCGCGCCGACCCGAAACTGGGCGTGGCCAACCAGATCCCTGCGCTGTTCGACGGCAAGCCCGTGGCCAGCGCGCAGGCCGAGGCCGCCATCAGCGTCGGCTACGCCGGGACCTGCAAGACGCCCTGAGCGGCGCGCGGCTGCGCCTCCGCCAGATTCAAAGCCCGCGCCAGCCTCCGCCCAGGGCCTGGATCAGCGTGACGGCTGCCACCTGCCGGTCGCTTTGCAGCTGCACGAGGCTGCGGCGCGCGCTTTGCGCCGTGGCCTGGGCCGAGATGACCTCGGTGTAGCTCACCTGCCCGGCCTGGTAGCGGTTGAGCACCTGCTGCTCCACCTGGTCGGCCGCGCGCGTGGCCTGCTGGCGCAACGCCAGCTGCTGGCCCAGCACGCGCGAGGCGACGAGCTGGTCCTCGACGTCCTGGAAGGCGCTGAGCACCGTCTGGCGGTAGTTTGCGACGGCCTGGTCATAGGCGGCGCGCGCGCCTTCGACCTGTGCCGTGCGCGCGCCGCCCGAGAACACGGTCTGCGCGAGCGACAGGCCCAGGCCCCACACCAGGCTGGATGCGCTGAACAGGTCGCCGATGCGCGCCGCGCTCGACCCGCCCGAGCCGGTCAGGCGCAGGCTCGGGTAGTAGGCCGACTGGGCGATGCCGATCTGCTCGTTGGCGCGGGCCACGCGCCGCTCGGCCGCCGCGACGTCGGGCCGGCGCAGCAGCAGGGTCGACGGCACATCGAGCGGCACGTCGGGCACGACGGTGGCGAGCGTTGCAGAGGCGGGCTGGGCCGGCAGGCTGAAGTTGGCCGGCGCCTGACCCACCAGCACCGCGATCGCATGCTCCAGCACCGCGCGCTGGCGCTCCAGGCCCAGCAGCTCGGCGCGCGCGTTGGCCAGCTGCGTCTCGGCCTGCAGCACGTCCGTGCGCGCGGCGATGCCGGCGTTGTAGCGGTTGGTGGTGATCTGCAGCGCCCGCTCGTAGCCGGCAATGGTCTGCGCCAGCAGCGCGCGCTGCGCGTCCTGCTGGCGCAGGTTGAAGTAGTTGACGGCCAGCTCGCCCTGCGAGGCGAGCCGCGCGGCAGCCAGGTCGGCCGCACTGGCCTGCTCGCCCGCACGCGCACCGTCGACGCCGCGCCGCAGCCGGCCGAACACGTCGGGCTCCCAGCTGCCGCCCAGGCTCACCGAGAAGCTGTTGCGCTCGGGGGTGCCGCCCCGGCCGCCGTTGCGGTTGGCGCCGCCCTCGAGCGTCACCGTGGGCAGCAGCGAGGCGCGCTGCTCGGCCACCAGCGCGCGCGCCTGGGCGTAGGCGGCCACGGCCGCCGCGACGTTCTGGTTCGACACCTCCACACGCTCGGCCAGGCCGTTGAGCACCGGGTCGTTGAACAGCTGCCACCAGGGGCCGCGCGCCAGCGTGTCGGCCGGCACCGCGCGGATCCATTCGCCCTGCCCTTCCTTGAAGGCGGCAGGCGTGTCCACGGCGGGCGGCTTGTCGTAGGTGGGGCCGACGGCGCAGCCGGCCAGGGCCATCGCGAGGCCGAGCGCGGTCAGGCCGGACAGGCGCGGCGTCATGCGGCGAAGGGGCGTGGGACGGTGGATGTGAGGCATGGCAGGTTCAGCTCAAAGCGGCTGCGGGCGGGGATCGTCGGAATGGCGCGCGAACTCGCGCTCCAGCGGGCTGCGGCGGCGCAGCTTGTCGAGCATCAGATAGACCACCGGCGTGGTCAGCAGCGTCAGCACCTGGCTGGCGATCAGGCCGCCGATGATGGCGATGCCCAGCGGCCGGCGCAGCTCGGCGCCCTCGCCAAAGCCGATGGCCAGCGGCAGCGCGCCCAGGATGGCCGCCAGCGTGGTCATGAGGATCGGCCGGAAGCGCAGCAGGCAGGCCTCGCGCACCGCCTCCAGCGGCGACAGGCCACGCGAGCGCTCCGCGTCGAGCGCGAAGTCGATGATCAGGATGGCGTTCTTCTTGACGATTCCGATCAGCAGGAACACCCCGATCAGCGCCATGATCGAGAAGTCGAGTTTGAACAGCAGCAGCGCCAGCACCGCGCCCACGCCCGCCGACGGCAGCGTGGACAGCACCGTGACCGGGTGCACCAGGCTTTCATAGAGGATGCCCAGCACGATGTAGATCACCACGATGGCGGCCAGGATCAGCATCGGCTGCTCCTTCTGCGAGTCCTGCGCGGCCCGCGCCGTGCCCTGGAAGCTGCCGCGCACGTTGATCGGCATCGTGATGGACGCCTCGGCCGCCTTCACGGCCGCCTGCCCTTCGGCCAGGGTCTTGCCTTCGGCCAGGTTGTACGAGATGGTCGTGGCCAGCTCCGCGTCCTGGTGATTGACCGCGCTCGGCGTGGGCCGCTCCGAGAACTTCGCGATGGCCGACAGCGGCACCATGGTCCGCGCCGACGAGCTGACGGCCGAACCCGTGGCCTGGTCGCGCAGGCTCGCATTGACGGCGACGGTGGAGGCGGCGGCCGAACTCGTCGTCGTGGCGGCCGCCGTGGCGCCGGCCGCAGCGGACTGCGACGTTGCCACCGTCGCCGCCGTGGCCTTGCCCGGCACGTAGATGTCCTTGAGCGCCTCCGGGCTGCGGATGTAGCGCTGCGCCACGCCCATGATGATGCGGTACTGGTTGAGCTCGTCATAGAGCGTGGCCACCTGCCGCTGGCCGAAGCCGTTGTACAGCGCGTTGTCCACGTCGCGCGAGCTGATGCCCAGGCGCGAGGCACTGTCCTTGTCGACCTCGACGAAGGTCTCGACGCCGTTTTCCTGCTGGTCGGTGTCCACGTCCTCCAGCGCCTCCTGCTGCTTCATCGCCTCGGCCAGCCGCGTGGCCCAGCGCTTGAGGTCGGCGGCGTTGTCGCTCTTGAGCGTGTACTGATAGGTGGAGTTGCTGGCACGCCCGCCCATGCGCAGGTCCTGCACGGTGTTGAGGAAGATGCTCAGGCCCGTGACCTTGGCAAGTTGCGGCCGCAGCCGCGCGATCACGGCCTGGCCCTTGTCGGTGCGCTGCGACGCGGGCTTGAGGTTCACGAACATGAAGCCGCCACCGGCCCGCCCGCCGCCGGTGAAGCCGACCACCGTGTCCACGGCCGGGTCGGCGCGGATGATGTCCACGATCTCCTTGAGCTTGTCCTGCATGGCCGAAAACGAGATGCTCTGGTCGGCGCGCAGCCCGCCCTGGATCTGCCCCGTGTCCTGGTTCGGAAAGAAGCCCTTGGGGATGTGGAAGAACAGGTAGGCATTGAGCCCGACCACCAGCGCCAGGATCAGCATGACCAGCCAGCGCAGCTGCAGCGCCCAGTCCAGGCTGTGCTCGTAGCCCTTCTGCAGGAAGCCGAAGCCCCGGTCCATCCAGCGCGCGAGCAGGCCCGGCTGACGCTGCAGATCGCCCGACTTGAGCAGCCAGGCGCACAGCATGGGCGTCGTGGTCAGCGAGATGACGAGCGAGATCATCACCGCCACCGACAGTGTCACCGCGAACTCGCGGAACAGGCGCCCGACCTGCCCACCCATGAACAGCAGCGGAATGAACACCGCCACCAGCGACAGGCTGATCGACAGCACGGTGAAGCCCACCTCGCGCGCGCCGAGCAGCGCCGCCTTGAAGCGATCCATGCCCTGCTCGATGTGGCGGCTGGTGTTCTCCAGCACCACGATGGCATCGTCCACCACGAAGCCGGTGGCCACCGTCAACGCCATCAGGCTCAGGTTGTTGAGCGAGAAGCCCAGCAGGTACATGGCGCCGAAGGTGCCCAGCAGCGACACCACGGTGGCAATCGCCGGAATGACCGTGGCGCGCACGCTGCGCAGAAAGGCGCTAACCACCAGCACCACCAGCAGCACCGCGATGACCAGCGTCAGCTCCACTTCGTGCAGCGCGGCGCGGATGGAGTTGGTGCGGTCGGACGCGACCGACAGCTTGATGTCCTGCGGCAGTTGGGCTTGCAGCTCGGGCAGCAGCGCGCGCACGCCGTCGACGGTGGCAATGACGTTGGCGCCGGGTTGCAGCGTCACCAGCACGATCACGGCCGGGTCGCCATTGAACAGGCCCAGCGTGTTGATATTCTCCACGCTGTCGATCACGTCGGCCACATCGGTCAGCCGCACGGCGGCGCCGTCGCGCCAGGCCACCACGAGGTTGCGGTAGTCCACCGCGCGCGGCCGCGTGCTGCCGCCGGCGGCCACGAAGCTGCTGGTGCCGCTTTTGCCGGTGGTGGTGTAGATCTGCAGGCGCCGGCCTGCATCGTCCACGTCGCCCTTGGGCCGGTTGGCGCTGCTGGCCTGCAGGGCGGCGCGCACGTCCTCGCTGCTCACCCCGTAGCGGCTGAGCGCATAGGGCAGCAGGTCGACGCGGATCGCCGGCAGCGAGCCTCCGCCCAGCTCCACGTCGCCCACGCCCGGCACCTGGGCGATCTTCTGCTGCACGACGTTGGACACCTCGTCGTAGATCTGCCCCGGCGAGCGCGTCGGCGACGTCATCGCCAGAATGATGACGGGGGCAGCCGACGGATTGGCCTTGCGGTAGGTCGGGTTACTGCGCAGGGTGGACGGCAGGTCGGCCCGCGACGCGTTGATCGCCGCCTGCACCTCGCGTGCGGCCGCGTCGATGTTGCGGTTGAGGTCGAACTGCAGCGTGACGCGGGCCGAGCCATTGCTGCTGCTCGAGGTCATTTCATTGACGCCCGCGATCACGCCGAGCCGGCGCTCCAGCGGCGTCGCCACGCTCGACGCCATGGTGTCGGGGCTCGCGCCGGGCAGGCTCGCGCTCACCGAGATCACCGGGAAGTCCACCTGCGGCAGCGGCGCCACCGGCAGGATGAAGAAGGCCCCGATGCCCGCCAGCGCCAGGCCGATGGTCAGCAGCACGGTGGCCACCGGCCGGCGGACGAATGGCTCCGACAGGTTCATGCCGCCTTCTCCTCACGCCGGGCCCAGCGCCGGCCGAGCCGGTCGAAGGCGAGGTAGATCACTGGCGTGGTGAACAGCGTCAGCAGCTGGCTCACGATCAGGCCGCCGAAGATCGCCAGGCCCAGCGGGCGGCGCAGCTCGGCGCCTTCACCCCAGCCGAGCATCAGCGGCACGGCAGCGAACAGCGCCGCCAGCGTCGTCATCAGGATCGGGCGGAAGCGCAGCAGCGCGGCCTGGCGGATCGCATCGACCGGGCCCTTGCCCTCGTTGCGCTCGGCGTCGATGGCGAAGTCGATCATCATGATCGCGTTCTTCTTGACGATGCCGATCAGCAGGATGATGCCGATGATGCCGATCACCCCGAGGTCGTTGCCCGACACCATGAGCATCAGCAGCGCGCCGACGCCGGCCGAGGGCAGCGTCGACAGGATGGTCAGCGGATGCACGTAGCTCTCGTACAGCACGCCGAGCACGATGTACACGCAGATCACCGCCGCCAGAATCAGCCACAGCTGGTTCGACAGCGAGGCCTCGTAGGCGCCGGAGGCGCCGAGGAAGGTCATGGTGACGCCGGCCGGCAGCTGGATGTCCTTGGCGGCCTGGCGGATCGCCTGCACCGCCGTGCCGAGCGACACGCCGGGCGCGGTGTCGAAGCCCACGGTGGTGGCCGGGTACTGGGCCACGTGCGTGACCTGCAGCGGCGCGCGCCGCTCGATGATGCGGGCCAGCGCCGACAGCGGGATCGGGTCGCCGGAGCTGCCGCGCAGTTGCACCATGCCCAGCGCCGCGGGCGAGCCCTGGGTGTCGGGCCGCGCCTCCAGGATCACACGGTACTGGTTGGTCTCGGTGAAAATGGTCGAGACGATGCGCTGGCCGAAGGCACTGTAGAGCGCCTCGTCGATGCTGGACATGCTCACGCCCAGACGCGCCGCCGTGTCGCGATCCACCTCGACCTGAATAGCCGCGCCCGTGGCGCCTGCATCGGTCACCACATTGCGGACCGCGCCGACGTCCTGAAGCTTCTGCACCAGCTTGCCGGCCCATTCGGTGACGGCCGCGTCGGTCACGCCTTCGAGCGACAGGCGGTACTGGGTCGGGCCGCTTTCGGCGTCGATGGTCAGGTCCTGCACCGGCTGCAGGTACAGCGTGACGCCGGCTACCGACTGGCCGCGCTGGCGCAGCCGGTCCATCACCTGCTGCAGGCCGCCGCGACCTTCCTTGAGGTTGATCAGCATACGGCCGGTGTGCACCATGGTGTTGTTGGCCGCGTCCACGCCGACGAAGCTCGACAGCGTGGACACGTCGGGGTCTTCGAGCAGGGCCAGTGCCACGTCGCGCTGCAGCGCCGCCATGGCGGTGTACGAGACCGACTGTGCGGTCTCCACCCGCGCCTGCAGCTGCCCGGTGTCCTGCGTCGGGAACAGGCCCTTGGGAATCCACAGGTACAGCAGCGCCGTGAGCACCAGCGTGGCCAGCGCCACCAGCAGGGTCATGCCCTGGCGCGCGAGCACCCAGCCCAGTGCCACGTCATAGCGCGCGATCACACGGTCGAAGAAGCGCTGGGTCTTGCCGGCAAAGCCGGTGAGCTGGTCGTGCGCGCCCTCGGGCCGCAGCCAGCGTGCCGACATCATCGGCACCAGCGTGAGCGACACCACCGCCGAGATCAGGATGGTGATGGCCAGCGTGACGGCGAACTCGCGGAACAGGCGCCCCACCACGTCGCCCATGAAGAGCAGCGGGATCAGCACCGCGATCAGCGAGACCGTCAGCGAGATGATGGTGAAGCCGATCTCCGTCGCGCCCTGGAGCGCGGCCTTGAGAGGCGGCTCGCCCTCCTCGATGTGGCGCGAGATGTTCTCGATCATCACGATGGCGTCGTCCACCACGAAGCCGGTGGCGATGGTCAGCGCCATCAGCGACAGGTTGTTCAGGCTGTAGCCGAGCAGGTACATGGCCCCGCAGGTGCCGATCAGCGAGATCGGCACGGCCAGGCTGGCGATCACCGTGGCCCGCAGGCTGTGCAGGAAGGCGAAGATCACCAGCACAACCAGCACCACGGCCAGCAGCAGTTCGAGCTGCACATGGTGGACGCTCGCACGGATGCCGGTGGTGCGGTCGCTCAGCACGTCGACCTTCATCGACGCGGGCAGGCCCTGCGTCAACTCGGGCAGGCGCTGCTTGATGGCGTCGACCGTGGCGATCACGTTGGCGCCCGGCTGGCGCTGCACGTTGAGGATGATCGACGGCTTGAGTTCGCCCGACACCGCCGACCAGGCGCCGAGCTTGACGTTCTCGGCGCTCTGCACCACCTGGGCCACGTCGCGCAGGCGGATCGGCGCGTTGTTGCGGTACGAGACGATCAGGTTGGCGTAGTCGGCCGAGGTGAGCAGCTGGTCATTGGAGTTGATGGTGTAGGCCCGCGTCGGTCCGTCGATGCTGCCCTTGGCCGCGTTCGCATTGGCCGCCGTGATGGCCGTGCGCACGCTGTCCAGACCCAGGCCATAGGAGGCCAGCGCCCGCGTGTCGACCTGGATGCGCACCGCCGGCCGCTGGCCGCCCGAGAGCGTGACCAGGCCGACGCCGCTGACCTGGCTGATCTTGAGCGCGAGCCGCGTGTTGACGATGTTCTGCACCTCGGTGAGCGGCAGCGTGTCGGAGGTGATGGCCAGCGTGAGCACCGGCGCATCGGCCGGGTTCACCTTGGCATAGACCGGCGGCGCCGGCAGGTCCGCCGGCAGCAGCGAGCCGCCGGCATTGATGGCTGCCTGCACCTGCTGCTCGGCCACGTCGAGCGCCAGGCCCAGACCGAACTGCAGCGTGACGATGGACACGCCGGCCGCGCTGGTCGAGCTCATGCGCGAGAGGCCCGGCATCTGGCCGAACTGGCGCTCCAGCGGCGCGGTGATGGTCTGCGCCATGACCTCGGGGCTGGCGCCGGGGTACAGGGTCTGGACCTGGATGGTCGGGTAGTCGACCTGCGGCAGCGCCGACAGCGGCAGGAAGCGCAGGCCGACGAGGCCGGCCAGCACGATGGCCAGCATCAGCAGCGAAGTGGCCACCGGCCGCAGGATGAAGGGACGCGACGGGCTCATGGACGGCTCGTGCGGTGCGTGAAGCAAGCGTTGTGGTGGCGGCTGCCGCGGCTTCGGCGGGCGCTGCCGGCGGCACCCGGCCCGGAGGCCCGACGGGCCGCACGGGCCGCACGGGTGGCACAGGGAGTGGCACCCGCCGCATCGGCCGCGGCAAGGCGTGCGAAGGCGCGCCTCATTGCGCCGGACCCGCGCCGCCGCCGCCCTCGCGGCGCCGCTGCTGCATCATCTGCCAGCGCTCGATCGCCTCGGGATCACCCGCATCGAGGCGTTCCAGAAAGCGCTTGCGCCGGGCCAGTTGCTCGGGATCACCGGCCGCCGATTCGAGCATGCGCTGGCGCTGCTCGGGCGTCGGGCCGACCTTCCCGCCCGCAGGCGCGGCAGGCCGCGCGGCGGCGACGGGCGCTGCGGCGGATGCCGGTCCGGCACCATTGCCTGCACCGGACCGCGCCCCGGCCCCTGCCGCAGCGGCGTCGGGCATGCCAGAGGCGCTGCCGCCCGCGCCCGGTGCGGGCGCGGGCGTGGCAGCACCAGCCGCAACGCCGGCCCCCGCACCCGACCCCGCACCCGAGGCTGAACCCGTTGCAGCCCCGGGCTGCAGGCCCGATGCCGCCCCGGCCGGCGCCGATGCACCCTGCCGACGGCCGCCCTGGCGCACCGCCCCAGCGCCCGGGTCGCCGGGCAGCGTCACGCGCGAGCCTTCGCGCAGCCGGTCAGCGCCTTCGGTGATGACGCGCTCGCCGCCCTGCAGGCCGCTGATGATCTGCACCTTCTCGGCCGTGGCCTGCCCCCGCTTGACCGGGCGGATGGTCACGGTGCGGTCGGGCTTGAGGAGGAACACATAGTCGCCATTGGCGCCGGTGCGCAGTGCAGCCACCGGCACGACCACCGCGCCCTCCACCGTCTTGAGCTGCAGCCGGACGTTGACGAACTGGCTCGGGAACAGCGCGCCCTTGGCATTGGCAAAACGCGCCTTGGCCCGCACCGTGCCCGTCTGCGTGTCGATCTGGTTGTCGAGCGAGCCGAAGCTGCCTGTTTCGAGCACCGCCGCGCGGGTGCGGTCGAGCGCATCGACCTTCATGCCGGCGCCGGCCTGCTGCAAAGCTGGCGCCATGTCCTGCGGCACCGAGAACTCCACGTCGATCGGCGAGATCTGCGTGACGATGGCCACGCCGTTGGTGTCTCCGGAGCTGACGACGTTGCCCACGTCCACCGTCCGCAGGCCGACGCGGCCCGCGATCGGCGAGGTCACGCGCGTGTAGCCCAGGTTCAGCCGGGCCGTGCCTTCGCTCGCCTTGGAGATGACGACGGCGGCCTCCAGCTGCTTGACGAGCGCGGCCTGGGTGTCGACCTCCTGCCGGGCGATCGAGTCCTGGCCGAGCAGCGTGCGGTAACGCTGGAGCGTGACGTTGGCGGCCTCGTACTGCGCCTCGTCGCGCTGGCGCTGGCCGATGGCCTGCTGCAGCGCCATCTCGAACTGGCGCGGGTCGATGGTGGCCAGCAACTGGCCCTTGCGCACCATCTGGCCTTCCTGGAAATGCAGTTGCTGCAGAACGCCGCTGACCTGTGGACGCACCCGCACCGTCGCCTGCGGCAACACGGTGCCCAGCGCTTCCAGCGTGATCGGCAGATCGGCCCGCTCGGCCACGGCTACGCCCACGCTGGAAGCGCCGCGTCCACCGGCAAAGCCACCCGGCCCACCGGGGCCACCCGGTCCGCCCGGACCGCCTGCCGCAGCGCCAGCCGAGTCGCGCTGTGTGAGGCTCCAGGCCAGCCAGCCCGTGCCGCCCACGACCAGCAGCGCGATCAGGCTGCCGATGACCGCCGCACGGCGGCTGATGCGACGCGGCGTGTGGCGGTTGGAAGGAACGGGTTCGCGCGGTGGCGAAGAAGAAGCGTCGGTACCAGGGGCTGGCGGCGGCGAGTTCTGCGGGTCCATCATTGTTCTTTCTTGTTGATTCCAGGCCGCAACGACGGCCTCTCGGAGCGTGCCAGCGGCGCCTCGCTGCAGTCTGTCAGCCGGCAGCGCGTCTGTCTGTCAGCTCCGGCATAGCGGCGGAAATTTCCGATGCGGCCATTGTCCGGCACGGCGCCATCGTAAGCGGCCCGGATTGATCGGCGCGTGACGGGAAAGTCAAGCGCGGGTAAAGCAGGCGCGAGGCCGAAGCTCAGGGAGGATGCCGGCGCGAGGCCGGCATGGGAATGGAATCTTTCGTTTGCGGGTTTCGCGGGGAACGTCAGGGCCAGGGCAGTTCCCGCCCTTCCGACTGGGCCGGCGGCGGCACCGCCAGAAGCCGCGCGAGCGTGGGCGCGATGTCGACCACCTCGACCCGCGCGTCCACCCGGCCGGGGCGGATCCAGCGCGGTCCCCAGGCGAGGATGGGCACATGGGTGTCGTAGGCATGCGGCGAGCCGTGCGTGGCCACGGCCGAGCCGGCCATCCAGTAGGGCTTGTAGGCAAACTGCACCTCGCCCGACACCGCCGGATGCCAGGCCCGGCGCATGGCGTCGAGGTGCGGCTGCCCTGCCCGGCTGCCCGACTGCAGCTCGGCGCGGGTGTAGGCAGCGGCATACCCCGCCTCGGCCAGAAGAAGGTCGCGCGCCGCAGCCGCCACCGCATCGGCGTCGAGCCGGGCCGCCGCCATGAGCCGGCGGTTGAGCAGCAGCGACGCGCCCGAGAAGTTGAGCAGCAGCTGCGGCTGGCCGAAGCGCTGCTGCAGCCCGGCATTGATGCGCTGGTAAGCCCCGTTGCTGTCGATCCGGCCGGCCGGCAGGCCCTGGCTGGCGGCATGCTCCGGGTTGGGCATGAAGCCATGGTCGGCGGTGAGCACGGCGAGGTACTGGTCCTGCCCGATGGTTGCGTCCAGGTAGCGGAAGAAGTCCTGCAGCATGCGGTCGAGCTGGAGGAAGTGGTCATGCGACAGGCGCGACTCGGCGCTGTACGCATGGTTCACGTAGTCATGGCCCGACAGGCTCACGGCGAGGATGTCGGGCGCGTCGTCCTGGCCCAGGCCCTCGCCCGCGATGGCCGCGCGGGCGAACTCGAGCGTGAGCAGGTCGGCAAAGGGCCCGCGCAGCAGCGAGCGGTAGAAGGCCGGGCCGGGCGCGGCCTTGTCGGCGTCGGCCATCATCATGGGCAGCCGGCCGCCGTTGCGGCCGAACCAGGGCTGGTCGTCGGGCAGGGAGCGCGCGTAGGCCGCCTCGGGCAGCAGCGGCGTCCAGGCCTGGCGGAAATAGCGGTCGGCCGGCCGCCGGGCATTGAACTCATCGACCCAGGCGGGGTGCGCCTTCATGTAGTGGGTGCTGGAGGCGAACTGGCCGCTGTCCATGTACATGTAGGCCACACCGGCCCGGCCTGCCGGCAGGATGGCGCCGCGGTCCTTGCCCGAGATGCCGATCACGCGCGAGCGCGCGTCCAGGCGCCGCAGCACGTCGCCCAGCGACTCGGCCTGCAGGTTCCTCGGGCTGGTGCCGTCGAGCGGGTCGGTCTTGTGCCCGATGTAGCTGGCCGTGGTGTCGCCGGTGCAGTATTCGCGCGCACCGGTCGCCGGGTCGCGCCATTCATTGCCGATGATGCCGGTGCGGTGCGGATAGGCGCCCGTGAGCATGGTCGCATGGCCCGCTGCCGTGACGGTGAAGGCGTGGCCGTAATGCGCGTTGGCAAACCATGCGCCACGGTCCAGGAAGCGCGCGAATCCGTCGGGGGCGAGCTGGTCGCGGTAGGCCGTCACCTGCCGCTGCGGCAGGCCGTCGACCACGAGGAACACGACGAGACGCGGCCGCGCAGGCGGCTGGCTGGCGCCGTCCTGCGCAACCGGCGCTGCGCAGGCACCGACCACCACCGCCGCCAGCGCGGCCACCAGCAGATGCACACGGACGAAGGCGCTGAACATCGCGCAACCCTCCGACGATTCCGAGCCGGCCGCAAGCGAGCGAGCCCTTGCGCCGGAAGAGCCCGGCCCCGCCGCTGCCGGCAGCGGCGTCACTTGCCCATCGGCGGGGCGACCTGCACCCACTGCCCGCCCTTGATCTGGTCAATGGACACCAGCTCCGGGCTCACGTGGTTGTTGACGAAGCGCAGCGCGCCGTAGGTGGTGAAGTCTTCATGGCGCACGCCCTGCAGCGCCTTGGCGGCGGACTCGGTGGTGAGGTTGCGGCCGGCCGCCTGCAGCCCGGCGAGGAACCACGACAGGTGCGAGTAGGCGCTGGCGGCGTTCTCGTCGGCGTCCATGCCGAATTTCTGCTTGTAGTCGGCCATGAACTTCTTGGCGCCGGCCTCGTTGCTGTCGGGGTTGTGCAGCTTCCAGCCGCCGATGCCGTACAGGCCCTCGACCGCGTCCTTGCCCAGGCGGGCCACCACGGTGTTGCGGCCCGGCAGCGCGGTGAGCACCTTGACGTTGGTCCAGTTGAGCTTCTTGACTTCGGCCATCACACCCACGGTCTCGCGCACCACGGTGGCCGCGAGGATCAGGTCGACGTTGGCAGCCTTCATCTTGGCCACCTGCGACGAGAACTCGATGTCGCCGACCTTGTAGGAGGCCTCGGCGGCCACGCTCATGCTGGCCTCCTTGAGCGCCATGTTCATGCCCGCGCGGATCAGGTCGCCCAGCGGCCCTTCCTGGTAGATCACGCCGATGCGCTGCGGCTTCCAGGTGCGGATGGCCCAGGACAGGCCGGTGGCGGTGGTGGCGTCGTAGTTCTGGATGGTGGTGAACAAAAGCGGGCTGTTGCCCGAGACCTTCTGGATCACGGCCGAGGCGGCCCACGGCGCGAACACGATCACGCCCGCGTCGGTGGCGGCCTTGACGGTGGCCGCGTTCGGGCCAGAGCCGAAGGCGTTGACGATGGCGAACACGTTGTCGCTCTTGATGAGCTTTTGCACCGCGCGCACGGCCTGCTGCGGCTGGCTGCCGTTGTCTTCGGTCACCAGGCGCAGCTTGCGGCCGTGGATGCCGCCGGCGGCGTTGACCTCATCCAGGCGCATTTGCATGGCGTTGCGCAGCATGGGCGAGCCAGCCGCCGTCGGGCCCGACAGGTCCAGGTGGGTGCCGAGCACGATCTCGGTGTCGCTCACCGTGGCGGCCTGGGCGCTGCCCAGCAGCGCGGCGGCGGCAGCGATCACCAGATGGCGGCGATGGAGGAAATGGGTCATGGCGATGTCTCCTTGTTGGAAATGACGTTATCGGGCGTGAATGAACCTGGCATGCGTGCTTACCCTGAAGCGCCGCCGGAGCCGGCATACATGCTGTCGATCAGCGCGGCGTACTTGCGCGCGATGACCTTGCGCTTGAGCTTCATGGTGGGCGTGAGCTCCTCGTCCTCGGCCGTCAGCAGCTCGCCGATGATGCGGAAGTCCTTGACCTGCTCGACCCGCGCGAGCTGCGGGTTGATGCGCTCGATCTCGGCGCGCACCAGCGCCACCACCTCGGGTGCGCGCGTGAGGCTGGCGAAGTCGGTGTAGGGCACCTGGTTCTCCTGCGCATGGCGCGCCACGTGCTCCTGGTCGATCATCACCAGGCAGGTGATGAACTTGCGGCCGTCGCCCACCACCACCGCGTCGGTGATGTAGGGGCTGAACTTGAGCAGGCTCTCGATGTGGCTGGGCGTGACGTTCTTGCCGCCGGAGGTGATCAGGATGTCCTTGATGCGGTCGCGGATCGCCAGATACCCGTCGGGCGACAGCTCACCGCAGTCGCCGGTGTGCAGCCAGCCGGCCTCGTCGACCGCCTCGCGCGTCCTGTCGGGCTGGCCCCAGTAGCCGGCGAACACGTTCGGCCCGCGGATGAGGATCTCGCCGTCCTCGCCGATGCGGGCTTCGCTGCCGCGCCCGATCGCGCCGGCCCAGCCCAGGCGGATGCCGCCACGCGGCGTGGCGCTGCAAAAGCCCGAGGTCTCGGTCATGCCGAAGGCCTCGCGCAGCTCGATGCCACACCCCAGGTACCAGCGGATCAGCTCCGGCGGAACGGGCGCAGCGCCGGTCAGCGCCGTGCGCACGTTGTGCAGGCCAAGAAAGCGCCGCACATTGCGCAGGCCCAGCCACTGCATCAGGCGCTGCTGCAGGCCGGCCGGTGGCGCAGGCCGGCCTTCGAGCTGGGCTTCGATGCCGGGGGCGGCCAGTTCACGCGCGCGTCGGTAGGCCCACCTGGCGGGGCCGATCGCATCGCGCATGAAGAGGTCCACCTGCGAATACATCTTTTCCCAGAAGCGTGGCGGCGCGAACACCACATGGGGCGCGACCTCGCGCAGGTCGTTGAACACCGTGCCCGCGTTCTCGGGGAAATGCACGATCAGGCCGAGCGCGAGCGGATTGAACATCGAGCCCATGCGCTCGGCGATATGGCACAGCGGCAGGAAGGACAGCACCCGGTCGCCCGGCGCGGCGTCGAGGTAGTCGGTCGCGCGGCTGATCTGGAACACCGTGTTGCGGTGCAGGATCATCGCGCCCTTGGGCGCGCCGGTGGTGCCCGAGGTGTAGACAAGAAAGGCGATGTCATCGGGCAGCCCGGCGTCGATGGCCCGCTCGAACTCCGCAGCACGCGTGGCGGCCAGCGCGTGGCCGTGCGCCAGCACGTCGTCGAAGAAGTCGACCTGCGGGTCCTGGAAGCCGCGCAGGCCCTCGCGCTCCATCACGACGATGCGCGCCAGCTGCGGGCAGTCGGCCCGCACGGCCAGGGCCTTTTCCAGCTGCTCCTGGTTCTCGACGAACAGCACACGCGCGCCGGAATCGGCCAGCACATGCTGGACCTGACCCGGCGACGAGGTCGGGTAGATGCCGTTGCCGACCATGCCCATGCACTGGGCGGCGAGGTCGGCATACAGCCATTCGGGCCGGTTCTCGGCCAGCACCGACACCACGTCGCCGCGCACCAGCCCCATGTCGGCCAGCGCCAGGCCGATGGCGCGCACGTTGGCGTAGTAGCCGCTCCAGCTCACGGTCTGCCACAGGCCGCGCCGCTTGTGCCGCAGGGCTGGCCGCTCGCCCCATTCGGCGCAGCGCTGGCGCAGCACGCGCGGCGCCGTGTCCTGCCCGAGGAAAACCTGCGGCCCGTTCGCCAAGGCCCGCTGTGCCGCTGTCTGGTTCATCGTGTGTGTCGCCATGCCGGTCCCCTCGCCTACCGCCACGTCTTGCGCCGCTTCCAGCGCTGGGCCGTGCCGCTGAGGCCCTGGGCCACCGGGCCGCCGAGGTAGGCGTCGCGCACGTCGGCCTTGCGCGACAGCGCCTCGCAGGTGTCGGCCGCCACGATCCGGCCCAGCTCCATGATGTAGCCGTCGTCGGCATGGGCCAGCGCGATGGCCGCGTTCTGCTCGACCACGAGGATGGCGGTGCCGGTCTCGTCACGGATGCGGCTGACGATGTTGAATATCTCGCGCGTGAGCAGCGGCGACAGGCCGAGCGACGGCTCGTCGAGCATCAGCAGGCGCGGCCTCGACATGTAGGCCCGGCCGATCGCCAGCATCTGCTGCTCGCCGCCCGACAGCAGGCCCGCATGCTGCTGGGACCGTTCGCCCAGGCGCGGGAACCAGCCGAGCACCCGGGCCAGATCGTCGCGCACGCCGTCGGCATCGCGCCGGGTGTAGGCGCCCATGGCCAGGTTGTCGCGCACGCTCAGAAAGGGATAGACCTGACGGCCCTCGGGCACCAGCACCAGGCCGCGGCGGCAGACCTCGTCGGCGTCGAGCCCGTGGACCGGCACACCCTGGAACAGCACCTGGCCCTTGAACGGATCCACCACGCCGGCCAGGGTGTTGAGCAGCGTGGTCTTGCCGGCGCCGTTGGCGCCAAGCACCGCGACCATGCGGCCGGCCTGCACCTCGATGTTGACGCCCTGCATCGCGACGATGGGGCCGTACCAGGTCTCCAGGTTCTTCACCTGCAGCAGCGGCGCGGCACCGCCGGTCTGGCCTGCGGCTTCACTTGCGGCCCGATTCATGGCAGTGGAAGTTTGCATCATGCGGCGGCTCCCAGGTAGGCGGCGACCACCTGCGGGTCGGCCTGCACCTGCGCCGGCGTGCCCTCGGCCAGCAGGCGGCCCTGCGCCATGCAGATGACGCGGTCGGCCACCGCGCTGACCAGCGACATGTCGTGCTCGATCATGACGACGGTGATGCCCAGTTCGCTGCGGATGTCGTCGATCCAGAAGGCCAGGTCGCGCGTCTCCTCGGGGTTCAGGCCCGAGGCCGGCTCGTCGAGGAACAGCAGCTCGGGCCGCGCGCACAGCGCCCGGCCCAGCTCCACCACCTTGCGCACGCCGTAGGGCAGCCCCGCGATGGTGGCATTGCGCCAGGGCGAGAGGTCGAGGAACTCGATCACCGCTTCGGCCTCGGCGCGGGCCTGCTCCTCCAGCCGCGTGACGGCGGGCGTGCGCAGCAGTTGCTGCCACCAGGCGCCCTGCTCGAAGCGGTGGCGACCCAGCAGCAGGTTGTCCATGACGGTGGCTGCCTCGAACAGCTCGATGTTCTGGAAGGTCCGCGCGATGCCCAGTTGCGCCACTCGGTGGCGCGCCACCCGCGACAGGTCCAGGCCCTTGAAGTGCATCTGACCGCCGCTCGCGTCGAACACCCGGGTGACGGTGTTGAGCACCGAGGTCTTGCCCGCGCCGTTGGGACCGATGATGGCCAGGACTTCGCCGGCCCGCACATCGAGGCTCAGGTCGGCGATGGCCTGCACGCCGCCGAAGGCCAGCGCCAGGTGGCGCACCGACAGCAGCGGCCCGGCGGCGTCGAACACGTGAGGATTGGGCGAGGCGTTCACCGGTAACGCTCCGATTTCATGTAACGCTTGTTGCGGCGGAAGGTGTCGCGCCGGTACAGCGGGAACGACTCGATCAGCGCCCGCGCCTTGAGCCAGCGACCGTTCAGCCCGGTGGGCTCGAACAGCACGAACAGCGCCAGCACCAGGCCGAAGATGAAGATCTCGAGGCCGAACTGCCGCGCGATCGACTCCGGCAGCAGCGGCTTGATGCGCGAGATGGCCGTGGGCAGCAGGCTGATGAGGATGGCGCCGAGCACCGCGCCGCGCAGGCTGCCCAGGCCGCCGATGACGACCATGAGCACGAGCTCGAGCGACAGCAGCAGCGTGAAGCCGTCGGGCGTGAGGTACTTGAGATGATGGGCCAGCAGCGCGCCCGCCAGCCCCGTGATGCCCGCCGACACGGCAAAGGCGCTCGCCTTCACACCCTTGACGTGGATGCCCAGCGCGTAGGCCGCGGCCTCGGAGTCGCGCACGCCAGTCAGCGCTCGGCCGAAGCCCGAGCGCAGCAGATTGAGCAGGCCCAGCAGCACCGCGACCAGGACCGCCAGGCAGAAGTAGTAGAAGGCGCGCGGCCCGCCCAGCGCCAGGCCCGCCACCGCGGCATCCGGCACGGCCAGGCCGGTGAAGCCGCCGGTCACGTCCGACCATTTGCCGATCACGTGCTCGACGATGATGGCGAACGCCATGGTCACCATGGCCAGGTAAAGGCCCGAGACGCGGATCGCCGGGATGCCGACGAGCAGGCCCGTGAGGCCGGTCAGCAGCGCCGCCAGCGGCAGCGACAAGGGCAGAGGCACGCCACGCCCGAGGAACCACGCATGGGCATAGGCGCCGATCGCCAGGAAGGCCGCATGCCCGAGCGACACTTGGCCGGTATAGCCGGTGAGCACCATCAGCCCCAGGCTCGCGATGCAGAGAATGAACACATAGGCCAGCTCGCCCAGCAGGAAGGGCGTGGCGAGCCAGGGCAGCACGGCCAGCGCGAGCAGCAGCAGGCCGTAGAGCACGCGCTCGTCGGCGTGACGCAGCAGTGCAAAGCTGTCGCGGTATCGGGTGTGGTAGTCGAATCGCATGGTGTTTCAGACCCGTCGGCCGTGTGCCTCGCCCAGCAGCCCGCGCGGCCGCACGATCAGCACCGCGATGAGCACCAGATAGGCGACGACGTCCTTGGAGCCGTCGGGCATGTACACGCCGGCGTACTGCTCGATCAGGCCAATGAGCAGGCCGCCGACGATGGCACCCGGGATGCTGCCGAAGCCGCCGAGCACCAGGGCCGCGAGCGCCTTGAGCGTGACGAACCACAGGCTGATGTCGACCAGCGTGATCGGCGCGAGCAGCACACCGGCGACGGCCGCCGTCGCGCCGGCCAGCGCCCAGACCAGGGAGTTGACCCGCTTGACCCGCACGCCGTTGAGGTAGGCGGCCAGCTGGTTCTGCGACGCCGCCTGCATCGCCACGCCCAGCCGGGTGTTGCGGAAGAACACGAACAGCAGCGCCGTCACGCCCAGACACACACCCAGGATCACCAGCTGCAGGTCGGCCACCGCCAGGCCTGCGACGTGGCTGGTCTGGCCACTCCAGGGCGTGGCGTAGTTGCGCGACTCGGGCCCGAAGAACATGCTGACGAGACCGCGGATCATGAAGGCCAGCGCGATCGTCAGCATGACGCCGGCGAACTGCGGCTGGCCCGCGATGCGCCGGATGACCACCGCATCCAGCACGAAGGCCAGCAGCGCCACCAGCGCCATCGTGACCAGCAATGCCAGCCAGAACGGCAGCTTGGCCAGCGTGATCAGCCCCCAGGCCGAGAAGGCCGCGACCATGAGCAGGTCGCCATGGGCGAAGTTCAGCACCTCGGTGGCCTTGTAGATCAGCACCAGGCCCAGCGCCACCAGCGCGTAGATCGCGCCGACGGCGATGCCGTTGACCGTGAGCTGGGCGAACACCTGCATCGAGCCCGTCATGCGGCGGCCCCTCCGGAAAATTCGAACTGGACGTCCCACGGCGCAAGCGCGGCATCGCAGTGGCTGCAGCCGACGCGCGGGAAGAATTCATGGCCGCAGGTCCTGTGGCGCGGCCGGATCGAGCTGGGCTCGTGGAACTGGTGGCGGCTGGCCCAGGTCGACAGGCACACGATGTAGCCGAACAGGCCCCGGCTCGACGGCGTGAGGCGATACACCGGCCGGCGGCCATCGTGGCGGTCGGGCAGGCACTGCAGCAGGCCGCCCTCCACCATGCTGGCCAGGCGGCGCGACAGCACGCTCGATCCGATGCGCAGCACCTGCGAGATCTGGTCAAAGTAGTGGCAGCCGAGGATCAGCGCCGAGATGATGAGCAGGCTCCAGCGGTCGACGCGCAGCCCCAGGCTCACGCCGCCCGAGGCGCTGCGCGCCATGCGAGGCGTCTTCAGCGGTGCTGCGGTGTCGTGCGGCAGACGCGGGTTGGGCACCAGCTCGAAGCTCAGGTCCGTCATGTCGACGCTGCCGCCACAGGCGCTGCAGACCAGCTGCGGGGTGAAGGGGTGGCCGCAGCGCCGATGGACGAGCCGCGCGGGCAGCGGTGCATCGCCCTGGCCGAAGCGGCGCTCCCACTCCCAGATCATGAGCACCGGGTCGTACAGCGCCATGCCCTTGGCCGTAAGGTGGTAGGCGTAGCGCTCGGGTCGTTCCTGGTACAAGCGCGGGCGCAGCACGTCCATCTGCACCAGCGCGCGCAGGCGGTCGGCCAGCGTGTGGCGCGGGATGCCCAGGCGCTGCTGCCATTCGTCGAAGCGCCGCATGCCGACGAAGGCGCCGAGAACCACCTGCGCCGTCCAGCGGTCGCCGAACACCTTGAGGCCGTGGCTCAAGGTGCTGGTGGAAAGCGCCTCGCGTGTCAGGTCCAGATCCAGCGGATGCGGCATCGTCAGGCCCCCTGCCCCGGGCGCGGCGCCCGCGCCGGCCAGCGTGGAAAGAACGCCGGGACGCGCTCGCAGTACGCGGCATAGCCCGGCTTGCTGCGCGCCATGTGCCGCTCCATCAGCGAGGTGGCCGAGCCCTTGTACATGAACCAGGTGACGTAGGCCGCGCAGGGCAGTCCGAGCAGTCCGGCCGGATGGCCCAGCGCCATCAGCGCATAGCCCCACCACATGCAGGTCTGGCCGAAGTAGTTGGGGTGGCGGGTGAGCGACCACAGGCCGCTGTCGAGCAGCTGGCTGGCATCGGTGCGGCGGCGCTTGAAGCGCGTGAGCTGCCAGTCGCCGCCCGCCTCGAACACCAGCCCCACGGCCCAGACCGCCGCGCCCAGCGCATGCCAGAGCCCGAGCGGCTGCGGCACCGCCAGCACCAGCGCCATGGGCAGGCACCAGACCCAGATCACCACGCCCTGCAGCAGGAACACCTGGAAGTAGCTCCACCACCACCAGCGCGCGCCGCTGCGCTGGCGCCAGCGGGCGTAGCGCGCATCCTCGCCATGCGGCAGATTGCGCCAGGTGATGTAGAGCGCATAGCGGCCGAAGCCGAGCGTCGTGCAGGCCAGCAGCAGCGCCGTGCTGCCCGCCAGCGCGAGGCCGAGCGTGTCGGCGAGCCACCAGGGCAGCACCAGCAGCACATAGCCATACGCGACGTCCATGATGCTCGAGTCCTTCTTGAGCACGCTCAGCACCCAGACCCCGGTGAGCACGGCCCACAGCCACACGCCCGCGCGCAGCCAGGCAGCGAGCCACGGGGCGAGCGCACCGCTGCCTCCCGGCGTCAGTGTGCCGGTGCTCCACTGCAGCCAGCCCAGCGCCACCGCGCCGACGGCGACCGGCAGCAAGGGATACAGGCGGTCGCGCCACGGCACGGCGCGGTCGGGCGCCGGCTTCGGTGTGGCCCACAGCCATATCAGGGCCAGGAGCGTCCAGGCGGCCAGAAGCGTCAGGGGCAGTCCCGGCGGCAGAAGGTTCATCGGACGGGCCCCGTCGGCGCAAGTCGATCGGCGATCAGCAGCATGCGCGGTCTCAGCGCAGCGCGCTCAGCAGCCCGCCGTCGCGCAGGTCGGCGCCCGGCGCCCAGCAGGAATGCGTGCCGCTGCACAGCTTGTGCGGCAGCTGCACGCGGCAGACGGGGCCGTCCTCGAAGCGCTTGCAGTCGACCAGCACCACCTCGGACAGACCGGTGTTCTCGTTGGTGACGAAGGTGACGAGGTAGCCATCGTCCTCATCCTTCGCGCCCACGCGCGGCGCGAACGGCGCCTCGCTCGCATACTGGCCCTCGGGCAGGCTGATCTGCCAGGACTGGCCGGTCACGAGGTCGTGCTTGACGTAGCCGTTGAACAGGAACCAGCCCGGCACCTGCACGGCGCTGTAGGCATAGCGGTAGGGCTGGCCCGCGTAGCGCTGGTTGAACATTCCGAACTCCAGGATGCGGTCGTCCAGGCGCTGCTCGGTGGTCTGCCCGGTGCGCAGGTTGAAGCGCCAGCGATGCAGCCGCGTGCCCATCTTGTACTGGTCCAGGTAGGACATCATGCGCTCGTAGCCCGCCGGCGCGCCTTCGTAGTTGCGCGGCATCGGCTCGTCCTGGAAGTAGCCGTCCAGCACGATCTCGTCGCCCTCTTCATACGCATTGAGAAAGTGCAGCACGAAGGTCGGCGCGGCCTCGAACCAGCGGATGTCGCCCGGCTGCCCGCGCCGCGGGATCACCGCAAATCGCGACGGCAGATGCTTGTGGAAGCGCACCACGTGCTTGCCTTCGGCGAGCAGCGCCTCGTCCCAGAACAGCGGAAAGTCGTTCAGGATGGCGAAGTTCTTCGTGAACGCCATGTCGTGCGGCAGACGCGGCCCCGGCAGCGGCACGGGCACGTAGTGCACCAGGCGGTCCTGGCGGTCGACCACGCCATAGTGCATGTACGGCGCGTGGGTGGAGTAGTTGAAGAACAGCAGCTCGCCCGTCGACTCGTCGACCTTGCAGTGCGCCGAGATGCCATCGAGCGGCGACCAGGGCGGAATGCCCTGCTGCTCCAGCGTGAGCGGATCGAGCCGGTAGCCCTCGCCGCACTGGTAGTACGTGGTCAGGGCACGGCCGGCATGCACCACCACGTCGGTACTCGACGCGTCCTTGATTCCGCCATGCGCACCCCAGCCCGGCCGCCGCGACAGCGCCGGGTCTTCCAGCAGGCCGGCCCACAGGCGGCCGCCCGCCTCCATCTCGGCCCCCAGGCCCTTGGTGGCGATGAAGCGGTTGCGATAGCTCATGCGGCCGTCGCGGAAGGCCGCCATGTGCAGCATGCCGTCGCCGTCGAACGGGTGGTAGCGCCCGAGCGCCTGGAACACCGGGTTCTGGGTGTTGCGCAGATAGACCCCGTCGATATCGGACGGCACGCGCCCTTCCAGCACCGGCAGATCGGTGGCGTTGACTTCTTCCATGAGCGGCGTCCACGCACCCTGCAGGTAGGGGTGGTCGCCCGCCTCGATGGTGCCGCTCACGCGGCGCACGATGTCCACTGGCATGCTTGTCTCCGTTCCTGTGCCTTCGGTCCCCCACTGCGCGGCGGCCGAGTTCACTTTCTTTATTGAACTAAGTATAGGAAAGAGAAAAACCCGCTGCAAGCGGGTTTGGGAGGGGGTCTGTAACGTGCGCGACGCGCGACGCCGCCAACGGCGTTCGCCGGCCCGTCGCAGGGTGTGCCTCAACTCAGACGCCGCAGTGCCAGCGCCCTCCACGCCGAGGTGATGCGGACTGCAGTGCAGTGCGATGACGCGATGCAGTGGCGCGCCGGCCTTACTTGCGCATCGGGCAGGTCGACAGGCCCAGCGGAACGTAGAGCGGACAGAAGCGGAACAGGCCGGTGGCCAGAGGCACCACGCCGAGCCAGCCCCACCAGCCCACCGTACCGGTGGCCGCCAGCGCAATCAGCGCCAGGCCCCCGCCGATGCGCAGCACACGGTCGATGGTTCCAACATTTGCTTTCATGGTTCTCTCCTTCGGTTGAAAAATCAGTGGGCGGCACGCGGCGCGTGCAGGGCCCGGTCGGCCCATTCGTAGATCAGCATGCCGGCCAGCATGGCGGCGACGAACACAGCGCCCTTGACCTGGCCCGAGGCCATGGACACGAGGCCCGGTCCGGGGCAGAAGCCGGCCAGCCCCCAGCCCGCGCCGAACACGAGGCTGCCGATGACAAGTCGACGGTCGATCTGCGTCGCGGTGGGCAGATGCATCGCGCCACCCAGAAAGCTCGTGGTGCGGCGCCGCGCCAGCGCGAAGGCGAACACACCCACCGCGATGGCGCCGCCCATCACGAAGGCCAGCGACGGGTCCCACAGCCCGAACAGATCCAGAAAGCCGAGCACCTTGCCCGGGTCGGTCATGCCCGACAGCAGCAGGCCCAGGCCGAACAGCAGGCCGACGATGAATTCGAGGAAGCGGTTCATGAATGCGGACTCCTTCGGCGTCACAGCAGATGACGGATGACGAACACAGTGGCAAATCCCGCCGCCATGAAGGCCAGCGTGGCAACCAGCGAGCGCGGCGACAGGCGCGACAGGCCGCATACGCCGTGGCCGCTGGTGCAACCCGACCCATAGCGCGTGCCCGCGCCGACCAGCAGCCCCGCCGCCACGACCAGGCCAAAACTGGCATCGATGCGCGGCGGCGCGATGAACCCGGCCGGCGCCAGCAGCCCGTACACGAACGGCGCGCTGAACAGGCCCAGCAGGAAGGCGATGCGCCAGCCGGCGTCTGCGGCGCGCGGCCGCAGCAGGCCACCGACGATGCCGCTGATGCCCAGCACCCGGCCGTTGAGCAGAATGAACAGCGCCGCCGCCACGCCGAGCAGCACGCCACCCGCGAGCGACGCCCAGGGGGTGAAGTGGTTCCAGTCGATAGTCATGCTCAGTCCTCCTGCGGGCCGCAGAACTGCTCGTACAGCACCTTGATCACCGCCAGCGTCTGCGGGCTGTCGATGCGGTAGAAAATGTTCTTGCCCTCGCGGCGCGTGCTCACGAGTTCCTCGTTGCGCAGCACGGTCAGCTGCTGCGACAGCGTGGGCTGCGTGATGCCCAGCGCGACTTCGATGTCGCTCACGCACAGCTCGCCCTCCGACAGCCTGCAAAGAATCTTCAGCCGGTCGGGGTTGGACAGCACCTTCAAGAGCCGGCAAGCCTGCTCGGCCTTGGCCTGCATCTTCTCCAGCTCGATCTCCACGGGCGTCATGAATTTCCTTCCTTCATATCGACGAAAAATATTCTATTGACGAACAATATATTAGTCAATATATTATTGTCAACCACCCCACTTCTTCCGACCATGAGCACCACAGCACTGAATCCGACAGTCCACGGCATCTTCGATGCCGGCACCTGGACCGTGACCTACGTCGTCCACAACGGGCCGGGCTCGGCCTGCGCGATCATCGACTCGGTGCTCGACTACGACCCCAAGTCCGCGCGCACCCGGCACGAGTCTGCCGACAAGGTGATCGACTTCGTGCGCAGGCTGGACCTGTCGGTAGCATGGATCCTCGAAACCCATGCCCATGCCGACCACCTGTCAGCCGCGCCCTACCTGAAGGCGCAACTCGGCGGCCGGATCGCCATCGGCGCGAACATCACCCACGTTCAGAAGGTGTTCAAGGACGTGTTCCACCTGGAGCCCGAGTTCCGCCTCGACGGCTCGCAGTTCGACCACCTGATGCACGATGGCGAGACCTTCTCCGTGGGCGACCTCACCGGCAGCGTCATGGCCGTGCCCGGGCACACGCCGGCCTGCGCGGCCTACCGGTTTGGCGACGCCGTGTTCGTGGGCGATACGCTGTTCATGCCGGACGTCGGCACGGCGCGCTGCGACTTTCCGGGCGGCGACGCGAAGACCCTGTATGCGTCCGTGCGCCGCATCCTGAGCCTGCCGCCCGAGACCCGGCTGTTCATGTGCCACGACTACCCGCCCGAAGGACGCACCGTGCGCTTCGAGACGACGGTGGCCGAGCAGCGCGCCCACAACATCCACGTGCACGACGGCGTGAGCGAACAGGCGTTCGTGGACATGCGCACGCGCCGCGACGCGACGCTGGAGATGCCGGTGCTGATCCTGCCTTCGGTGCAGGTCAATATCCGTGCAGGCCACCTGCCGCCAGCCGAGAGCAATGGCGTCACCTACCTCAAGATCCCGGTGAACGCGCTGTAGCCACGTCGGCCGCACTCTGCGGGCTCAAGCCGTTTCGGCGCCCATCGTCCTCTCGGGCGCGCCCTGCAGGCAGGCGTACAGCTTGCGCATCACGGCATCGGTCCCCGGGTCGGCGCGCAGGCCGCCGCGCGTGTACCACGCATGCACCCAGGCCATGAGCACCGAGACGAAGGTGTCGGCGACGGCCGATTGAAAGGGCATCACGGCGATCACGCCGCCGCTTTGCCGCAGGTCGGTCGCATCGAACAGCAGATCGAGCAGGCATTCATCGCGGCCATCGGCGCCCTGCGTCGTGAACCGCAGCGACCACAGGTACTTGGGCATGGGCACCAGCAAGGCCGTGTACGCGTGCTGCCGATCGACGCCGGTGTTGCGCGCCAGGCTCCGCTTGTAGCTCGAGACGTCCTGCAGACGGATCGACCACGCGATGGGCGGCAGCCCTTGGGTTTCAGGCCCGTAGCGCAGCCGGGCGTCGTCCTGCCAGTTGCGCGCCACCCGGGCCGCAAACAGATGCACCGTCTCATAGGGGAACCGGACCTTGGGATTGACCGGGATGAGGAAATAAGCCGGGACCAGCTTGCGGTACTCCATGCCGACCTGGGCATTGCCCGAGGTGTTGGACAGATAGCTCGTGAGTTGATCGTCGCGTCCGCCGCCTGAACCGGGACCGTCCGGCGCAGCCGCCAGCGCGGCGCGCAGCGTTTCCAGTTCGGCCGGAGGCCCGCCGCGCAGGCAGTCTTCGAAGCGCCCGGCTTCGCAGGTCTCGAACCGGAAGCTGGAGAACGGGCCGACATTGTCATCGTGGGCGAACAGTCGCTCGATCCGGCTCGACCAGTTGCCGGGGCGAAACGTCTTGCTGCACGCGTAGCCCAGCGCCGTCACGGCGTGAAACCCCTGCCGCTGGAACCCGTGCGCGGGGTCGCGGCTCGCGTAGAGGTGGCCGACGACGATCATGGGTGCACCGCCCCGGACATAGGCCGCCACGTACTCCTGCAGTTCGCGTGAGGTGTCCTGCGGCTGGACGCCGCAGACGATGCATTCCAGCCCGTAGGAGCGCAGCAGCGCCTCGATCTGCTCCAGGCCGAGCCCGCTGGTCGGGAACTTGCGCGTGACCTCGCCCATGGCGCGCCGCGTCGTGGCGCTGAACGCGGCATTGGTGATCTGAAACGGAGAAGGGATCTCCTGCGTGGTGAACTTGCGCGTCAGGCCATGAAGCGTGTACCAGATGGCCGCCGTCGAGCAGGCGGCCACCTCGTTGTCCTGCTCCTGGAACGCGATCGAGTCCACCGACAAGGTGAGCCCGAGCAGGTGAACCTCGTAGCGCCGCTTGATCGGAAAGCGGCGCAGACGCCCCGACTCGATGTCCTTGTCCTGGTAGGTGATGAGGCAGGTCCGGCCGATGATGGTCTGAGGCAGCGGCTTGATGACCACGAAGCCCAGATACTGCGCCTGCAGCAGCGTCGAATCGACCGAGCCGCTGGCAAAGGCTCCGTCAAAGGCCGCCCGCAACGCGTCGGGCGGCAACCGGAAGAAATGCAGCCGGTGCGTGAACTTGCCGTAGCCGTCGTGGCAGCGTGCATAGTAGTTGGCATAGTCCACCATGTACCCGCCGTCGGTGTACCTGGGCTCGACAACGACGGAGCCAGCGCCGATCTCCTGCAGATACTTGGACAGACACTTGCACTGCGCACTGTCGAGCGCGGATGCTTGCGTGACCACGCCGCGGGCGGCTTCGACGAACGATGTGAAAGGCAGTACCACCAGATCCATGACGACTCCTGGCCGCCGGTCGGGCGGACGCAAAAAAAGCGACCGAAGTCGCTTGGGTACTGCTTGACGGGAAGGTCTACACCGAGACCGGAACCAGCGACACCTGCGCGCTGATATGGCGCGATTCGCTGCGCTCCTGCGCCAGGCGGGCCGCCTGCTCGCAGGACTCCTGCATGACCTGTTCGATATCGGGGTGAGCAAACACCTTGCGCGTCTCGGGACTGTCGATGAACGCCAGCACTTTCTGGCGAGTCGATGCGGGGAAAAGAACATTCATTTTGTGAATCTACCCTGAACTGGAAACCAACGGATTTGTACTGCACGATCATTGTGCCGCACGCCTGAGACTGCCACCTGGCAGCCTCCTGCAAACGACCGGCCACGGCGATCTGTCAGCACTTCCACAGTGGACCTCCACAGCCCACCATCCAACCCTGTCTGCACACTCTACCTCAACGCCCCACCTGCAAAAACCCGGGAACACAAACCCGGGAACACAAACCCGGGAACACAAACCCGGGAACACAAACCCCGGACCACGATCCTCGGACCACAAACCTGCAACCTCTTGTGGGAGCCCCTTACCTTTCGCTTAAAGCGAAGCCTTCGAATATAACTTTGTTTTTCACATTTGCAAAGTCTCTAGCAGCGGCGTCCGGTTCGCTGAAGGCTACGCAGCGTCCGACGAACCCGCCTTTTCGCGCGACACGCCCGCGCCCTCGAAGCTCGCCATCTCCCGCAGCACCGCGCAGGCCGACACGAGGAGCGGCCAGGCCAGCGCCGCGCCCGACCCCTCGCCCAGGCGAAGGCCGAGATCGAGCAGCGGACGGCCGCCCAGTTCAGCCAGCAGCAGGCCGTGACCGCGTTCCCCCGAGCGGTGGGCAAACACGCAGCGCTGCAGCACGTGCGGCCGCATGCGTGCGGCCACCAGCACGGCGGCGCTGACGATGAAGCCGTCGACCACGACCACGCGCCGCTCGCTCGCGGCCTGCAGAATGGCGCCGACCATCGTGGCGATCTCGAAACCGCCCAGGGCCGCCAGCGCTTCGAGAGGCTCGGTGGCCTGAGCATGCAGCTCGAGCACTTCGCGCAAGACCTGCACCTTGCGCTGCACCGCCTCGGGCGCGAGCCCGGTTCCGGCGCCGGTGCAGTCCTCGATGGGCAAACGCGCCAGGCGCGACAGCAGCAGCGAAGCGGCCGAGGTATTGCCGATGCCCATCTCGCCGGGCAGCAGGACGTTGCCGGGCAGCCGCCGCACGAGCTCGCGACCGGCGGCCAGCGCCTGCGCACATTGCCCGGGCGTCATGGCCGGCCCCTGCGAGGCGTCGGCCGTGCCGGGCGCGATCTTGGCGATCACCAGAGCGTCGCGCGGGGCAAAGCTGTGCCGCACGCCGCAGTCCGCCACCGTGAGCGCCAGACCATGCTGGCGTGCCAGCACACTGACCGCAGCGCCGCCCGCCAGGAAGTTCTCGACCATCTGCCAGGTGACGTCGCTCGGGTAGGCCGACACGCCGCGCGCGGCCAGCCCGTGATCGCCGGCAAACACCACGAGTTGCGGGTCCGTCAGCACGGGAGCCTCGGTGCCGAGGATCTCGCCGAGCTGTCGCGCCAGCAGTTCGAGCTGCCCGAGCGAGCCCTGCGGCTTGGTCTTGTTGTCCAGCAGGTGCTGAAGGCGCTGACGCAGCGCAGGATCGTGGATGTCGTCCACGGGCGGAATGTCAGGTGTCTCGGTTGTCATGCAATGAGGCCGGCCAGGACGCCGGGTTCGAAATGGGTGTCGATGAAATCGGCCAGGCCGTCGAACACCGCGTCCAGCGGCCGGGCACCGGCACCGAACAGCGCGTGCAGCACGGCAGGGTCTTCGAACAGGCCGTGCAGGTACAGGCCCAGCACGTTGCCGCGCGCGTTCTGCCAGGCCAGGCCAGCGATCACCTCGCGGGCCACGTCGCCGGCCCGCGCCATGGCCGGGTGCTGGGCCGTCTGGCCGTGGTGGATCTCGTAGCCGCGCAGGGCCACGCCAGACAGCGGTGCCCATTCGCCGATGAGCGCGCCGAAGGTCGCGGCGGTGCGGCGCACGGTCTTGTCGGGGGCGAACGAAGTGACCAGGGGCAGCAGGCCCAGGCCGGGGGCATTGCCGTCGATGCCATGCGGATCGACCAGGGCCTCGCCCAGCATCTGCAGGCCCCCGCACAGGCCCAGCACGCGGCCGCCCTGCGCCGCGTGCGCCGCCACGGCCGCGTCCAGCCCCTGCGAGCGCAGCCAGGCCAGGTCGCTGCTCGTGTGCTTGGAGCCGGGCAGCACGATCCAGTCGGCGCCCGACACGTCGGCCGGGCTGCGCGCCCACACCAGGCGCACACCGGGCACGTTCTTGAGCGGCTGGAACTCGTCCAGGTTGCTGATGCGCGGGTACGCCACCACGGCCACCGTCAGTTGCGCCGCGCCCGCCGTGACGGTGCGGTCGTCGAACACGCCATCCTCTTCCGGCAGGCCGTGCTGCCACCACATCGGCAGCGTGGCCACGGTGGGCACGCCGGTCAGCTGCTCGATCATCTGCGGGGCGGGCGCCAACAGGCTGGCGTCACCGCGGAACCGGTTGAGCACGAAGCCGCAGATCAGCCGCCGGTCCTCCTGCGGCAGCAGGGCCCAGGTGCCGTACAGGTGGGCAAAGGCCCCGCCCCGGTCGATGTCGGTGACCAGCAGGCAGCGCGCGCCCGCGTGCTGCGCCACCCGCATGTTGACGACGTCGCTGGCCGACAGGTTGATCTCGGCCGGCGAGCCCGCGCCCTCGATCACCACGACGTCGTTCTCGGCGCGCAGGGCGTCGAGCGCCTGCGCAATCTGCGGCCAGACGCTCGCGCTGCGCCCGCGCCAGGGCATTCGCGAGAGTTCGTCGCTGACCTGCCCCATCAGCACCACCTGGCTGCGGGTGTCGGCCTCGGGTTTGAGCAGCAGCGGGTTCATGCGCACGTCCGGCTCGCAGCGCGCGGCCAGTGCCTGAAAGTACTGCGCACTGCCAATCTCGCCGCCGGCCGCCGCCCCGTCGCTGCCCTGCCCGGTGGCGTCGCCGCCTTGCGAACCTGCTGGAACGCCGGCCACCACGCGTGCGTTGTTGCTCATGTTCTGCGCCTTGAAAGGCGCGACCCGCAGACCCTGCCGCGCATACCAGCGGCACAGCGCCGTGGCCAGCCAGCTCTTGCCGGCGCCGCTCGTGGTGCCCAGCACCATGACGCAGCGCGCCGTCATGGCTGCGGGGCGCGCAAGCGCCGTGAATATCGCTTCATACCGCACCTCCCTGCGACGCCCACAGCGCCAGCATGGCGATCCCCAAGCCCAGGGTCAGCGCCCGGCCGCACAGCGCAACGGCCTTTCGCACATCCTCATGCACCGGTGCGCGGCCCTGGTCATTGAGCAGGTACACCCCCGGCTTGCCCAGACGCACGCCCAGCACCAGCGCCAGCGCCGCCATTGGCCAGCCGCTGTTGGGCGAGGGTGTGTGCGCCGCCTCGCGCGGCAGGCGCTGCCACAGGCTGGCGCGGCCGGCCATCACCAGCACGCCGGTGATGCGCGCCGGCACCCACGACAGCAGGTCGTCGGCGCGCGCGGCCCACTTGCCAGCCCACTCCCAGTCGCGTCCGCCGCGCGGCCCCCGGTAACCCCACATGGCGTCGGCGGTGTTCGCAAAACGGTACAGCACCGCCGCCGGCAGCCCGCCGAGCACGAACCAGAACACCGGCGCCACCACCGAGTCGTTGAGATTCTCGGCAAGCGACTCGAGCGCTGTCTCACGCACCTGCCCCCTATCGAGCTGCGACACGTCACGGCTGCACAGCTGCGCCAGCTGCGCCCGACCCTGCGCCAGCGACAGCCCAAGCGCCGCTTCGACGGCGGTCACCTCGCGCCAGAGCATGCGCCAGGCCAGCATCGGCTTGAGCAGCAGGCCGAGCGCGATGGCGCCCAGCCACCAGGGGCCAAGCGTCAACAGCCATGCCGCCAGCAGCACGGCCGGAAGACAGAACAGGGCCGCGCCCGCCAGCCAGGCGATCGCGCCCCAGCAGAAGATCCGCCACCCGTCGTCCGAGGCCTGCACGCCGGCTGGCGCGGCGACGGGCGCCAGACGCTCGCCCATCGCGTGCAGGTAGCGGCCCATCCACACCACCGGATGCAGGGCGGCCGGCGGCTCGCCGAGCCAGCGGTCCACGGCCAGGGCAACGAGCAGCGCGACGATGGCGAAAGGCGCATCCATGGGTCTGCAGCGCCCTCAGTCCTCGATGCCGCGCTGCGCCGGAATGCCGGCGTTGAACGCATGCTTGACCTTGGTCATCTCGGTCACCGTGTCGGCCAGCTCGATGATCTCGGGCGGGCAACGCCGTCCGGTGATGACCACGTGCACGTCGCGCGGGCGCTCGCGCAGCGTCTGCAGCACGTCGTCCAGCGGCAGCCAGCCGTAGATCAGCGGATAGGTCAGCTCGTCGAGCACGACCATGAAATGCGCCCCGTCGAGGATGGCCGCCCGTGCCTTGAGCCAGCCGTCGCGTGCGAGCTGCGCCGAGCGATCCAGGTCCTGGCTTTTCCAGCTGAAGCCGTCGCCGAGTCCTTCGATGGCCAGGCCGAGCTGCTCGAACATGCGGTGCTCGCCAAAGCGAGCCGTCGGCACCTTCATGAACTGGAAGATCTTCACGAGGCGGCCATGCACATGCGTGCGGCCCAGCGCGCGCAAGGCCAGGCCGAAGGCGGCCGTGCTCTTGCCCTTGCCGTCGCCGGTGTTGACGATCACCAGCCCGCGCCGCTCGCCCTCGGGCTTGTCGTACGGTTTGGCGGACGGAGGCGTTTCAATCTGCATGATGCATCTTCCTGTGGGGTGAGGCCAAGGCTGTGGCGTCGGTCCGAAGCACGGCGCCGGATCCGGCTGCGAGCAAGCGGCGCGGCATCATCTGCCCGGCCCGGCAGGCAGGGCGACGGCCTGGCCCGCCAGCGTGTGGACGGCGATGCGCCCGTCGAACACTGCCTCGACCGCCCGGTGGGTGGCCGGGTCCGAACTTGCGCCCTGATGCGCAATCCGACCGGCCACCATGACGACCAGTTCGTCGGCCTGCAGCGCCAGCGTGATCTCGTGCAGCACGCTCACCACCGTGTGGCCGGACGCCACCAGTTCGCGAACGAGATGCAGCCAGTCGGTCTGGTGCGGCGGGTCCAGATTGGCCAGCGGCTCGTCCATCAGCAGCACGCCGGCCTGCACCGCCAGCGCACGCGCCAGCAGCACACGCTGGCGCTCGCCCCCCGACAGATGCCCGAGCGGCCGGTCGCGCCAGGCCCAGGCCTGGGTCTGCAGCAGCGCCTGCTGCACGGCAGCGTGATCGGCCTCGCCCGGCGTCGCCAGCCAGGGCTGGTGCGGCAGGCGGCCCAGCATGGCCACGTCGTACACGCTGAGATCGTCAGCCGCGCTCTCGTTCTGGCCGAGCCAGGACAACGCGCGCGCCCTGGCCCGCCCGCCCCAGGCAGACAGCGGACGGCCAAGCAGGTCGACCTCGCCCTCGTGCGGCAGCAGTCCCGCCAGCACCTTGAGCAGGGTGGACTTGCCGGCGCCGTTCGGGCCGACCACGCTCGTCCAGCACCCTGCCCGCACCTGCAGGTCGATGCCGCGCAGCACCTGCGCCCCGCCGAGCGCAGCACGCACGCCGCGCGCGCCGAGGGCCGGACCCGCGCCGGCGTTCGGACTCGCGCCATTGTTCAGACTTGCGCCAGCGCTTGCGCCCGCGCTCACAGCAGCCCCCCGCCACGCTGGCGCCGATGCATGAGCCACAGGAGGTAGCTGCCGCCCAGCAGCGCGGTGAGCACGCCCACAGGCAGTTCCTGCGGAGCGATGAGCCAGCGCGCGAGCACGTCGGCCACCATCAGGAGCAGGCCGCCCATCAGCGCGCTGAGCGCGATCAGCCGGCCGTGCGTCGTCTTGGTGATGGAGCGCACCAGGTGCGGCGCCGCCAGCCCGACGAAGGCGATGAGGCCGGTCTGTGCCACGGCGGTGCCGGTCGCCAGCGCCAGCACGGCCACCAGGGCTGCCCGCATGGGCGCGAGCGGCAGGCCCAGGCTTTGCGCCGTGGCCTCGCCCAGGGTCAGTCCGTCCAGCACGTGGCTGAGCATCCAGGCCACCACCACGCACAGCGCAAGCATGGCGGCCATCACGGCGCACGACGTCCAGCCGACGAAGCCGGTGCTTCCCAGCGTGAACGCCTGCATCGCCTGCAGAATGTCGGGCACGGCAATGGTGATGAGGTCGCGCGCCGCACTCAGCACCACCCCCACGATCACGCCCGCCAGCAGCAGCCGCAGCGTGTGCTGGACACCGCGCGCCAGTGCCAGCGTGAGAAGCACACCGAGCACCGCTCCGCCGAAGGCGGCGCCCGTCAAGCCCAGCCGCACGACCCACTGCGTGGCGAACGGCGAGACGTGAAAGAGCGCCAGCGCCACGGCCACGCCCAGCGCGGCGCCCGAGGCGCTGCCCAGAAGGAAAGGGTCCGCCAGCGGATTGCGGAACAGGCCCTGCGCCACGGCGCCGGCCAGCCCCAGCAGGGCGCCTGCCGTCCAGGCACCGAGGGTACGCGGCAAGCGAATGTCCCAGACGATCTGCCAGGCGACGTCGTCATGACTCGCCTCCAGCACGCTCTCGAATCCGGTGCTGCCGACGCCCGCACCGACCACCGCCACCATCACCGCAATGGCCGCCAAGGCCAGCCCGAGCAGCCCGGCCCGCCGGTGCTGCGTGCCCGGGCGCCGCTGCGTTGCCTCGGTGCCATCCGCCAGCAGGGCCAGGGCCTGCGCGTGCAGCGGATCGGCGCCTACAGGCAGGCCCGCAGGCGCGGAGCCGGCCGGCGGGTCGGTGTTCGCCGAATGCGGCCGATGCGGCGCATGTGCCTGGCGCGGGTCGCCGGAGGTCGTCATCGGCGCGCCTCCCCGGCCTTGGCAGACAGGCACCGCGCCATCAGGCGAGCGGCTTCGGCCATGCGCGGTCCGGGCCGCACCATCACGTCGGACTCCTCGGGCGTGTAGATGCAGACCCGTCCGGTGCGGATGGCGCGCATGCCCGCCCAGCCCGGCCGCTGCTCCAGACCGAGCGCGTTGCGTTCGCCGATCATGATCAGGTCCGGATCGGCTCGCACCACGTACTCGGGGTTGATCTTGGGAAACGGCCCCAGGTCAGCCGCGACGACGTTGCGCACACCCAGGCGGCTCATCGTCTCGCCGATGAAGGAGCCCTGCCCTGCGGCATAAGGCCCGCGACTGACCTCGAAATACGCGCTGACGCCGCGCGCCGCAGGCGGCAGCGACTGCGCCGCCGCCTTCACGCCCGCGTCGATGTTTCGCCAGATCCGCTCGGCGTCGGACACCTCCAGCAGTTGTCCGAGCTTGAGGAACACGCGCTGCGCACTGGCCGTGTTCTTGGGCTCCATCGCGAGCACCTTGAGGCCGAGGGACTCGAGCCGCTGCACCCCGCGTGAGGAAGTCGCCATGAGCACCACGTCGGGCTTGAGGGCCACCACCGCCTCGATGTTCGGATCGATGCCGCCGCCCACCTGTGGCAGGCTGCGCACCTGGGCGGGATAGTTGGAGTAGCGGTCCACGCCGACGATGCGCTGGCACTGGCCCAGCTCGCAGACGGTCTCGGTGAGTGAAGGCAGCAGCGTGACGACGCGCTGGGGTGAGCGCGCAAGCGTCACGGTCACGCCGCGGTCGTCGGTGATCTCGAGCGCCTGCGCACCGAGCGCGGCCGCGCACACGAGCAGCGCGAACATGCGTTTGAGTTTCATGGAAGCTCCTTGAGCTGCAGGGGCAGGCCTGCCGCCATCAGCGTCACGCGCTGGCAGCATGCGGCCATCGCCTGGTTGAGACGCCCCTGGGCATCGACGAAGGCACGTACCTCGCGGCCCATCGGGATGACCCCCAGGCCGATTTCATTGCTCACGAGCACCACCGGCCCGGTGCAGCCGCGCACGGCGGCCGCCAGCTCGTCCACCGCACGCGCGGCGCGCTCGGCTGGCGTACCAGCGCTCTCTCCGGCCGCCCAAGCGGCCGGCGCCTGCGCGTTGGCCTCGGCAGGCGTCGCCTGAGCAGGCATCAGCAATTGGGTGAGCCACAGCGTGAGGCAGTCAACCACGAGCAACGTCTCTGGCGACTGGTGCCGGCGGATCGCGGCCGCCAGGGCCACCGGCTCCTCGACCGTCGCCATGCCGGGCAGGCGTTCCGCCCGGTCGCGCCGGTGCCGCGCGATGCGTTCGCGCATCTCGTCGTCCCAGGCGGTTGCGGTGGCGATCATGACGGCGGAGCGCCGGGCCCCGCCCGCCAGCCAGGCAGCGGCCAGCTCTTCGCCGCGCCGCGACTTGCCGCTGCGCTGGCCGCCGATCACGAGTTCGCTGCGTGCCACGGGCATCGCCACCGGCGTGGCCATCGGCTCCGCCACCGCCCGCGCCTGCTGCGCGGGAGCGGAACCTGGCTCGCCGGGACGCCGGGACTCAGCCATGGACGCGGCTCCAGTCCATGATGATCCGGTGCAGCTGCGCCACGCCGTCGGTCAGCGCGGCCGGGCCGGGCTGCAGGATGTCGGCCGACTTGATCTCGAACAGCTGGCCCGTGCGCACTGCGTTGACGTCCTGCCAGCCGGGCCGCGCCGCGACCTTCTCGGCGCGGAACTTCTTGCCGCACCAGGAGCCGATGATGATGTCGGGATTGCGCCGGACGATCTCCGCACCGTCGGCAATGATGCGGTTCTTGCCGAGCGGCTCGGCCGCCAGCTCGGCGAAGCAGTCGTCACCGCCGGCCAGCGTCAGCAGCTCCGACACCCAGCGGATGGCGCTGATGTGCGGCTCGTCCCATTCCTCGAAGAACACGCGCGGGCGACGCGGCAGCCGCGCCGCCGCTTCGGCGATCGCCTCCAGCCCCTGCCGCATGCTCTTCAGCAGCTCCAGCCCGCGCTCGGCCCGGCCCACCATGGCCGCGACCTGATACAGCATCGAGAAGATCTCGGCCACGCTGCGCTGGTTGAACACGGTGACCTGCACGCCGTGCCGGATGAGCTGGGACGCGATGTCGGCCTGCAGGTCGGAAAAGCCGAACACGCAGTCAGGCTCGAGCGCCAGGATCCTGTCGATCTTCGCGCTCAGGAAGGCACTGACGCGGGGCTTCTCGTCGCGCGCGCGGCGCGGCCGCACGGTGTAGCCCGAGATGCCCGCGATACGGCTGTCCTCGCCCAGCAGGTACAGCCACTCGGTCGTCTCCTCGGTCAGGCAGACGATGCGGCGCGGGCCGCCCGCGATGTCGATCGGGATCATGCAGCCTCCCGCAGGAACAGGCGGGCCGTCGCGCGAGGCGAGGACGGAAACCAGGCGTGGAAGTAGCTCGCCTGCACCGACCCATGCCGGTAGAAGGCCTCGCCCTCCCTGCTGGCCGGAGCGGCCGTGGCGGTCGATGCAGCCGGGGCGGGCTGCACTGGCGAAGCGCCGCCGACCTGCATGGGCCGCGTGGTGCGCACCGTGACCTGAAGCGGCGTCTCGCAGGTCGAGTAGTGAAAGGTGTGGCCGCGCAGCACGTCGCCGTCCAGCGCGAGCTGCTGCGGCCCGAGCGCGGCCAGGCGCCTGTGCAGCGTCACCGTGCCGGGCAGCAGCCCCCACAGGCGGTGCGACGCGCCGTCGGCCGTCACGATCTGGTCAAACAGGGCCATCATGCCGCCACATTCTGCCCATACGGGCCGCCCGGCCGCCACATGGGCGGTCAGCGCCTCACGCAGCGCGTGGCAGGCCGACAAGCTGTCCGCATGCAGTTCGGGATAGCCACCGGGCAGCCAGACCGCGTCGCAGGGCGGCAGCGCGTCACCCGCCAGCGGCGAGAAGAATTCCAGGCGGGCGCCAAGGTCCGCCAGGGTGTCGAGGTTGGCCGGATAGATGAAGCAGAACGCATCGTCTCGCGCGATGGCAACCGTGCGGCCCGCCAGCATCGCCTGGGCCGGGCCTTTCGAAGCCGGCGTGGCGGCCGATCTGCCGAGAGGCGCGGCAAAGAGCTTCACATCGGGCGCCGCATCAGGCATGACATCGCGCGCGCCATCTGCCGAGCCCCCCGTCATCGCGTGGGGCGCATCGACTGGCGCAAAGCCGACCTCCCATCGCCGCAGTTCCTGAGCCGACATCCGGCCCAGCGGCGTGGCGGCGAGCGCGTCGGCCGCCGCATCGAGCCGCGCCGGCGCGTCGGCCAGTTCATGCGCGCCCACCAGGCCCAGGTGGCGCTCCGGCAAGGACAGCGCCTGCAGCCGGGGCAGTGCGCCGAGCCATTCCTGCGGATCACGCAAGCCGTCCTGCAGCATGCCCGCATGGCGCTCGCTTCCCACGCGGTTGGCCAACACGCCGGCCCAGGGCAGGTCCGGCTGGTAGTGACGCAGTCCAAAGGCCATCGCGCCAAAGGTCCCGGCCATGGACGACGCGTCCACCACAGCCAGCACCGGGAGGCCGAACCGGCGGGCCAGGTCGGCCGCGCTTGGCTCGCCGTCGAAGAGGCCCATGACCCCTTCGACGATGATCAGGTCCGCCTCGCAGGCCGCCGCATGCAGGCGCCGTGCGCAGTCGGCTTCGCCCGTCATCCACAGGTCCAGCGAATGAACCGGCGCGCCGCTGGCCAGCGCGAGCCAGTACGGGTCCAGAAAGTCGGGCCCGCACTTGAAGGCACGCACCCGCAGACCCTGCCGTGCGTGCAGGCGCGCCAGCGCCGCAGCCACGGTGGTCTTGCCCTGGCCCGAGGCCGGAGCGGCGACCAGCACGGCCGGGCAGCGCGCCATCACACTCACCGGGGTTCCCACTTCACGCTGGCAAACAGCGATCGGCCGGCGGTGTTGTACTGCCTCGCCAGCTCATAGTGCTTGTCCGCGAGGTTGTCGATGCGGGCCGAGAACACCCAGTCGCGCGCCAGCCGGGTGCTCGCGGTGAGGTTCAGCAGGCCGTAGCCGCCCAGCACGTACTTCGTGGCGCCAACGTAGTCGTTGCGCGGGCCGGACAGCTGCGCTTCGGCGCCCAGGTTCCAGCCGCCGAGCGTGGTGTCGGCGGTCAGCGTCGCATGGGTGCGGGCGCGGCGCGCGAGCAGGCGCTTGTTGGCCAGGTCCTGCGGGTTCTGCACGTCGAGCGACGCCCCCAGTGTGATGCCCGCCACACGCGTTCCGCCGCTGAAGGTGACGCCTTCGTACTGAGCCTGCGCCGTGTTGTAGTAGCAGCCGTTGAACACGATCGCCGGGCTGCCATTGGCGCACGGCCCGGGACCGCTCACGTAGTTGATCAGGTTGCGGATGCGGTTGCGGTAGCCCACGACGCCGAAGCTGTCGGCGCCCTGCGCGTAGCGCACGCCGACCTCGACGTTGCGCCCCTTCTCGGGTTGCAGCGTCGGCTGGCCGTAGATGCTGAAGCGCTGGTAGAGCGTCGGCGCCCGGAAGGCAGTGCCGGCCGATGCCGTCACCCGCCACTGCGGCGTCAGGACGAAGCCGTAGGCCGCGCTGCCGGTGTTCTGCCCGCCGAACTCGCTGTCGTCGTCGTGGCGCAGGTTCAGCTGCAGCGTGTGCGCGCCGCTCGTGAGGCCATAGCCGAGCGCAATGGCGTCCTGGGTGCGGTCCCGGTCCAGCGGGGCGTTCTGCAGGTTGTCCTCGCGCCGCTCCAGCGCTGCCGTGAACAGGTGCGCGCCCAGGCGGAACTCGTTCTGGAGGAAGTAGCCGCGCAGGTGCGTGGTCGACAGGTAGACCGACGGCTTGGTCTCGTAGCGGTCGCGCGAGTCCGTCACGCTCAGCCGCGTGCTCCACACGTCGCTCCATTGGGCGTTCCAGCCCAGGCCGAAGGTGGTGAGGTCGTGCAGGTTGCGGTCGTCCTTGCCCAGGCCGCTGTCGTATTGGGCATTGATGCGCGAGTTGAGCACCGTGGCTTCGACCCGATGGGCCTTGTTCAACTGCACTCCGAGCTTGAGCGAAAGGGAGCTGTTGTGCCAGCCGTCGTCATCGGGGTTCTGGCTCGCCAGCGGGCGCGAGTTGTAGCCGTCGCTGCGCTCGTCCACCAGGCCGAGCGAGTAGTCGAAGCCGCCCTGGCTGCCGCTGAAGCCGCCTTCGAGCTTGCGCGTGTTGTAGGTGCCTGCGCCGACGCCCACGTAGGGCGCGAAGGCGCCTTCGCCCTTGCGGGTGAAGATCTGGATCACGCCGCCCAGGGCGTCGGAGCCGTAGACCGCACCGGCCGGCCCGCGCAGCACCTCGATGCGATCGATCTGCGCCAGCGGAATGGCTTCCCAGGCCGCGCCGCCGGTCGACTGCGAGTCGATGCGCACGCCGTCGATGTAGACCGCCGTGAAGCGCGATTCCGCGCCGCGCACGAAGACGCTGGTCGTCGAGCCGGCATTGCCGGCGCGCCCCATCTCGACGCCGGGCAGACGGGCGAGCAGTTCGGCGAGCGAGCTGGTGCCGCTGCGCTCGATGCGCTCGCGGTCGACGATGGTCACGTCGGCCACGAGGTCCGACAGGGGCTGGGCCACGCGGGTGGCGGCCACGACCGTCTCCTTCAGGGCCGCCGGGGCGGCCGTCTGGGCCAGGGCCGGCAGAGCCGGGACGAGGGCGAGCGCAAGCGCGGCTGGACGCGCACGATACGAGAAGTTTTTCATGGAATGAACTGACACTGAAGTGTCCTCACCGGCTTCCCCGCCAGTGCATGGACGTCAAGACCGCATCACCCGGTCAAGGGCAAGGCGGCCACCTCGTTGGCCGGTATCCGGGCTGGCGGAACGGCCTGCATCGTCTTCCCAGGCGCCCGGAGGCGCCCAGTGACAGTGGATGCAAGCTGGATCTCGATGATCCGTCCGCTTACCGTTGCGGGGGCAGCGCAGGTTGGCTTTTCAGAGCTTCCTGCTTCCCGTTGAACTGCGGCGCGTGAACCACACCGCGAGCACCAACGACGCCGATTCTAGGGCGAAACAGGACGCAAACCCTACAATTGCCTTCTGCAGCACAATCCAGACATGGCCTCACCTTCCCAAATCGACCAGATTGCCGAGCGCGTGGAGCGCCTGCTTCTGCGCTACGAGGAACTCCAGCGCACCAATGCGCTGCTGTCCGAGCAGGTCGACGTGCTCACGCATGAACGCGACTCGCTCAAGTCACGGCTGAGCGCGGCGCGCGCCCGGGTCGACGCCCTGCTCGAACGCCTGCCCGAGGCAATTCACAAGGAAGCCTCCTGATGCCCACCGCCAAGCAGCTGGAAGTCCAGATCATGGGCCAGAGCTATCTGCTCGGCTGCCCCGAGGGCGGCGAGTCGCGCCTGCTGGATGCGGTGGAAAAAGTCGACACCGCGATGTGCAAGATCCGCGACGCCGGCAAGGTCAAGGCACGCGACCGCATCGCCGTGCTGGCTGCCCTGAACCTGGCCTTCGACGTGCAGGAGCGCCCTGCGCCGTCCTTCGCCGCGAGCGCGCCCCCGGCATTCCAGGCGTCCGGATTTGCCAATGGCAACGGCCACGACGACGACTCGTACGACCCGCGTCTGGACGGCCTGCTGCAGCGGCTTGATGCCGCGCTCGGCGTCGACGGCCGCCTGCTCTGACGGCCGCCTGCTCTGACGGACCGCTCGCACGGGGCCTGCCGGAGCGCCGGCTTTTCTTGCCCCTTGCCGCGCACGCGCGGCGCCGCCGGCCTACAATCAAGACGTCTGCAGTTCATGCCGGGTCTTATATTTCCTTGAACCAATGCTCTCTGAGCACGGGCTTGGTAAATCGCTTGTGGAGCGTGATCGTCTCGCGTCAGATGAACCCAACTGCAAGCTGCCCTCGCCCACCTGAACCCCCGGTTCAGGATGCCGGCCCGGTGGGCCTGCAGACACCTTATTCCCTCAGGGACCATGGCGCCTCGCGCCCTGGTCCTTGCTTTTTGTGCCAACGCTCACCGCAGTCCCGCCGCGTCCCGCCATGCTGATCGAACCCCTCCTCATCGCCGAACTCATCCTGCTGGGCCTGTGCACGGGCTTTCTCGCGGGCCTGCTGGGCATCGGCGGCGGCATGCTGATGGTGCCCTTCATCACCATCATCCTCGGCCAGCGCGGCGTGCCTGCGGAACTGGCGGTCAAGATGGCCATCGCCACCTCGATGGCCACCATCATCTTCACCTCCATCTCGAGCGTGCGGGCGCATCACAAGCGCGGCGCCGTGCGCTGGGACATCGTGAAGAAGCTCTCTCCCGGCATCCTGATCGGCGGGCTGATCTCCAGCCTGGGCGTCTTCGCACTGCTCAAGGGCACCTGGCTGGCGCTCTTCTTCGCCGCCTTCGTCGGCTTCTCGGCCACGCAGATGCTTCTGGACAAGAAGCCTGCGCCTTCGCGCACCATGCCCGGCACCGCAGGCCAGCTTGCAGCGGGCAGCGGCATCGGCTTCCTCTCGGGGCTGGTGGGTGCCGGTGGCGGCTTCGTGAGCGTGCCCTTCATGACCTGGTGCAACGTGCCCATCCACAACGCCGTCGCCACCAGCGCGGCGCTGGGCTTTCCGATCGCGGTGGTCAACGTGGCAGGCTACATCGTCAGCGGTCAGAACGTGCAGAACCTGCCGGCCGGCTCGGTCGGCTACCTGTTCCTGCCGGCCCTCGTGGTGATCGCCGTGGCGAGCGTGCTGATGGCGCCGCTGGGCGTGAAGGCCGCGCATGCGCTGCCCGTCAAGCAGCTCAAGCGCGTGTTCGGTGGCCTGCTGTACCTGCTGGCGGCCTACATGCTCTACAAGGGACTGGCGGGTTGAAGCCATGCGCCCGGCGCGAGCCGCCGCGCGTTACAACCCTGCTGCGGCAAAGCCCGGCGCACGGCGTTACAATGCTTGCATTCGGCAGGACACTTGTCACACGCCAAGTTCCACCTTCTGCGGCCCGGCTCCCGGGCCCTGCACACCCCAATCCCGGCATCCCCGGTTTTGACGAGCGCCCGCCAAAAGGCGCTGACGTGGTTGTTCCTGCCCCGCTGACATCAACTTCACGAAAGGAATGATCGTGGCCAAGGAAGAACTGATCGAAATGCAAGGCAAGGTCGATGAGGTGCTGCCGGACTCGCGCTTTCGCGTGACGCTGGAAAACGGGCACCAGCTCGTCGCCTACACCGGCGGCAAGATGCGCAAGAACCACATCCGCATCCTCGCCGGCGACCGCGTGTCCCTGGAAATGTCCCCCTACGACCTGACCAAGGGCCGAATCATGTTCCGGCACATCGAAGGCCGCGCGCCCTACGTGCCGCCGTCACAGCGCCGCTGAGCAGCCTGCCTGTCCCCTGCGAAAAAGCCGCCTCCTGCGAGGCGGCTTTTTCTTTGGCGAGCGCGCCGGGCACCGAGAAGCCGCCGGCATTCGCGCAAAGGCGCGCGCTGCCTTAGCTGGCCAGCAAGGCCAGCGCGAGCAGCAGCACCGGATAGACGAGCGTGGTCCAGAAAGTGCCAGCCACCAGATGCAGCCAGGGCAGCGGCGGCTTGCGGCGGGTCCGGGTGTAGTTCACGATGGCCGAAGCGGGAATTGCCACCAGTCCGATGTACATCGCGCCCAGACCCACAAACGAGCCACCGGGCGCGGTCGCAATCGCCACGGCCGTGACGAGCAGGTGGAGGCACAGCGGCATCAGAACTGCAAAAAGGAATGTCATGGAAATCCTTGGGTGAGTGATCCGGGACCGCAGAATCACACCGATCATGACGGAGCCCGGCCCTCCTGCGCAAGGTAGCGCGAGGTGACACCGGCGAGCCCATCCATCACGACCCGAACTGAGGCCGAGAGTCCGGCGATAGCCACCGGGTCAATGCCCCGCGCATCAAAGCCTCGGGCGGCATGTTCCGCTCAGCGCAGTTGCAGCCCGCTGAGGGCACAATGCGGCGATGCCCGCGTCCGCCTCCCCCGCCCCGCACTCCCCTGCCCCCGCCGCAGACGCCGGCTCCGCACCGGCCCGCCCTCTGACCCTCCGCCCGGCCCTGCCCGGCGACGAGCTGGCGTGGCGCGCCCTCTGGCAGGGCTATTGCGACTTCTACGAAACCCGAGTGCCTGACGACGTCACGGCCCGGACCTGGGCGCGCATCACCGACGCGGGCTCCAGCATCCATGCCGTGCTGGCCGAGCACGGTGGCGCCGTCGTCGGCTTCGCCAACTTCGTGCTTCACGACGGCACCTGGGAAACCCTGCCTCTGTGCTATCTCGAAGACCTTTACGTCGCGCCCGAGGCGCGCGGCCAGGGCGTCGGGGCGGCGCTGATCGGGTGGCTGCGCGACCAGATGGCGCTGCAGGGCTGGTCGCGCCTGTACTGGATGACGCGGCGCGACAACGCTGCGGCGCGCCAGCTCTACGACCGCTTCACCCCCGCCGACGACTTCGTGCGCTACGTGGTGCGCTATGTCGTGCGCGCCGCACCGCCGGCCTGAGCGCAACTCACGCGCCGCTTGACCTGGATCAACGGCTGCGGCCGGCACCGGACCATACTGGTCCGGTCGCATCCCACCCGATCCAGGAGCCTCTCATGTACAAGCGCCTTGTCGTTGCCGTCGATGGCAGCCCCACCTCCAACGCCGGTCTGGCCGAGGCCATCCGGGTGGCCGCCGAGTCCGCCGGCACGCTGCGGCTGATCCACGTGGTGGACGAGCTGTCCTTCGCCATGGCCATGGGCGGCAATGCCTGGGGCTATGCAGGAGACTTGCTGGGCGCGCTGCGCAGCGCCGGCCAGCAGGTGCTCACGAACGGCGTCGCGCAGGCCAAAGCCGCTGGCGTTGCGGCCGAGTCCGTGCTGTTCGACAGCTTCGCCGGCACGGTGCAGGAAATGATCCTGGCGGAGGCCGCCCGCTGGAAGGCCGACCTGATCGTCATGGGCACCCACGGCCGCCGGGGCCTGGGCCGCATGGTGCTGGGCAGCAGTGCCGAGCAGGTGCTGCGGCATGCCACCGTGCCGGTGCTGCTCGTGCGCGAGCAGCCCGCAGCGCAGCCGGCCACGGGCCTGCCCGCGCAGGCCGCGTCCGCGACGTCGCCCGAGGGCGGCGCCACGGCAGCCCCTTCAGCGGCCGAAGGCAAACACCTGCATGTGAGCCTGCCCACCGCCGCGCTGCAGGTCGAACGCAGTTGAACCCGCAGCGCATCCTCATTCTGCAGGGGCATCCCGACGCCAGCGTCCGCCATCTGGGCCACGCGCTGGCCGATGCCTATGCGGCAGGTGCCGAAGCGGCGGGCCACGCCGTGCGGCGGCTGGAGATCGCCACGCTCGACTTTCCGCTGCTGCGCGGCCGCAGGGACTGGGAGGAAGGCAGTGTCCCGCCCGGGCTCGCGCCGGCCCAGGACGACATCGCCTGGAGCACCCACATCGTCCTGCTGTATCCGCTGTGGCTGGGCGAGATGCCCGCGCTCGTCAAGGGCTTCCTCGAACAAGTGGCCCGGCCGGGCTTCGCGTTCGAACCGTCGGCTGACGGCAATGCCTTCGCGCGCAAGGGCCTCACGGGGCGCTCCGCCCGGGTGATCGTCACCATGGGCATGCCGGCGACGGTGTACCGCTGGTACTTCCGCGCCCACAGCCTCAAGTCGCTGGAGCGCAATATCCTGGGTTTCGTGGGCATCTCGCCCGTGCGTGCCACGCTGATCGGCTCGGTCGAAGGCCTCGGTGAAGCCGGCTGCGCCCGGTGGCTGGCGCGCATGGGAAAGCTCGGCGCGCAAGCGCAGTAAAGCTGCCGATCCCCTCAGTGCATCGCGGCGTCGATCGTGCCCTTGAGCGCGTCGGCGTCCAGGATGCGCACATGGCGCTTGTCCACTTCGAGCACACCCTGGCGCTGGAAGGCCGAGAAGGTGCGGCTGACGGTTTCGAGCTTGATGCCCAGGTAGCTGCCGATGTCGGCGCGGCTCATGCGCAGATGGAACTCGCTGGCCGAGAAGCCGCGGGCCTTCATGCGCTGCGACATGTTCAGCAGGAAGGCCGCGAGCCGCTCCTCGGCACTCATGCTGCCCAGCAGGAGCATCAGGCTGTGTTCGCGCACGATCTCGCGGCTCATGAGGCGGTTGATCGCCTGCTGCAGGCCGACGTTGCCGGCCGCCGACAGCTCTTCAAGATGGGCGTAGGGAATCGCGCAGACCTCGGCGTCTTCCAGCGCGATGGCGCTGCTCGCATGCCGGCCGTTGGCCACGCCGTCCAGGCCCATGAGCTCGCCGGCCATCTGAAAGCCGCTGACCTGCTCGCGGCCGTCGGGCAGCAACAGGCTGGACTTGAAGGTGCCGATGCGCACCGCGTAAATGAAGCCGAAGCGCTCGCCGTCGGCATAGAGCGTCTGGCCCGCTGCCACCTTGCGCCGGCCGAACATCAGGTTGTCCAGGCTGCTCACGTCGTTCATGGGCATGCCGCAGGGCAGGCACAGGTCACGCAGGTGGCAGGCCGAGCAGGTGGTCTTCAGCGGCGTGACCGACGACGTGGCAGGCCGCACGGGAATGTAGCGGGCCGGGCTGTTGGCGGTGCTGGCAAGTGCGCTCGTGGTCATGGAAAGGTCCTCCGGCGGGGGTTGTTGTGCGGGGTTGCTGGGTGAATCAGTGAGGGTGTCGGGTGCCGGCGGCGGTGCGCACGGCCTGGCGCAGCAGGTCGAACTCGGAACTCTTGTCGAGGAACAGCATGGCACCGGCGCCCAGGTAGCGCTTGCGGTAGGCAGCGTGCGCGTTGTTGCTGAAGACGACGAAGCTCACCGCGTCGCCGGCCTGGCGCACGGCGCGCAGGACGTCCAGACCGGTGCCGCCTTCGAGTTGCACGTCGAGCACCACGACGTCGGGGTGCTCGGACAGGATGCCGTCGATTGCGTCGGCCGGCGTTGCCGCCTGACCCACGATGGCCATGCCGTCGTCAGCCAGAAATGCGGCCACACGCGAGCGGATCGCGACGGAGTCGTCGACCAGGTAAACGCGTGCGGGGGAGCTGTTGGAAGGCATGGCTGTACTGTGCCCGCCGCAAGCCCTTTGCAACATCGGCGCCGGCTGAATCGGACCCTAGGAGAACTCTGGTTGCAGGCCTGCGCCGACTCCGAGGGCGCCTCGGAATATTCCGAGGCGCACAGGCCCAGGCCAATGGACTGGGGCCTCTATTTCGCGTTGACGTGCATCAAGCCTCTCGGCCGTGCGGCGGGTTTCAATGGACTTGATGCAGGTGCCCGGCGCCTGCCGAACTCAAAGGACTACCCTCCGTGTCACTCAAGGGCGGACACCGCCCCCTCCTCGACGAATCCCGACCCGCGCCACTCCCCGAAATCGTGGTGGTGGACGCCCAACTCCCCCAGATCCCGCCCGCCCTGCTGGCCGCCGTCGCCCAGGACGCCGACGCCGCCGCACAGAAAGGTGTGGCGCTGCTGCAGGGTCAGCCGTCGGCCGCGCGCGTCACGCAGACGCGCAGGCTTTTGCGCCGGCTCTCTGACGCCAGCATGCAGGCCCAGCGGGTGGCGCGGATGCTGGGCGCGGACTACCTGCCGGTGCGCGAGCACGTGGCGCTCGACACTGCGGTGCGTTGCGCGATCGAGGCGGCGGGCCGCCGCTGCGGTGGCGGGCGCAAAACCGTCGCCACGGAACTGCATGCCGTGTCGGTGTGGATGGACCCGGCCGTGCTCGAGATGCTGCTGGAACTCGCCCTCGACTGGGCCCTGGACTTCGGGCGCGACACCACGGTGCGCGTCGCCTTCGGCGGCGAACCGATGCACCCGGACATTCTCGTCATCGCCAGCGGCTTCGACGAGCCCGGATGGCATGAGCGCGCCGCCGCGCCGCGGCTGTCGTGGCAGTTGTTCGACCTACTGGCGCGCAGCCAGGTCCTCGACCCGCAGCGCATCCTCACCGACGACAGCGCCGTTCTGGTGCTGAGGTTTCCGCCCACCGTCCGCGAAGACAGCGCCGAGGGCCTGGCGGTGTCCGAGCTGCCGCGCCCGCAGATCGACACCGGGATCCCGGGGGCCGGCTGCCACGTGGCCGTCGTCGAGCCGGACACGGGGCAGCGCCTGCTCATGCGCCAGTTGCTGCACGACGCCGGCATGCAGGTGGAGGCCTTCGCCACGCCGCGCCAGGCCGAGGACCTGGCAGGCAGCTTCCTGGCGGAGGCACTGGTCAACGGCTACCCGCCCGACGACCCCGGTGTCACCGCGCTGCTGGCCGTGCTGCGCGAGCGCAACCCCGGCGTGCGGGTGATCCAGCTGACCGATCAGGACTTTCTCTACATCGGCACCGATGAAGACACCCAGGCCGCGCGCGTGGGCCGGGCCTCGGTGCGGCAGGCCCTGGTGCAGGCCGTCCTGCTGTCGGTGGGCGTGTTCGCGCCGCCGACGCTGGCGGGCCAGGCCGGCCGACACTGACGCGCTTGTAAGCATTTGCCCTAAGGCCGGACCCCCGGCCACTTGCGCCAGATCAAACAGGCTGCGGCCGCCGCCCCGATGCTTGAGGCATGCACAGCAACACACTCCGTCGGCATCCCCGTGCCCTGCTCCGCCGCCCCAGGACCTCTGCCCCGGGCTTCGGATTTCCGGCACTGGCCGCCATGGCCTATCTGGCCTTCAGCGCCGCATGGATCACATTGTCGGACGGGCTGGGTGCGGTGCTCTTTTCGACGCCAGAGCAGCTGACGCGCTTCCAGACCTGGAAGGGCGTGCTGTTCATCGGCGTCACCGCCCTCACGATATTCGCGCTGCTGCGCCGGGCCGAAGACCAGCTGTCCGAGCCCCTGCCGCTGGCGCGGGGATCTTCCTGGCGCCTGAGCGTGATGCTCACCGCGCTGGTCATGGCAACCGCCGTGCCCATGCTCGCGCTGGTCGGCGTGAACCTTCAGCGCGAGGCCGCGCGCGACGTGCGCGATTCGCGGCATCTGATCGACCACCTCACCGAAGCGGCTGCGGCAGATGCGGCGGCCGTGTTCGCCGCCCAGGAACGCCTGGCCGCCGTCCTGACGCGGCGCGCCGGCGTGCTGGCGCTGCATCCTGGCCAATGCGACACCCTGCCCGCCGAGATGCAGGCCCAGCGCCCCGCCGTCGTGAACGTGCTGACCATCGGCCTGGACGGCCATCCGGTCTGCACCACCGCCCCTGCCGATTCGGCCCGCGTGCCCGGCTGGCGCGCGGCGTTTGAAGGCGGCGCCCGGTCGCTGACGGGTCACCCCACACGCAACGCCCGCACCGGCCACTGGGAGCTGGTGATGGCCTGGCCGCTGCGCGGGCCTGCAGGGCTTGTCGGCGCGCTGGAGATCGTGCTCGACCTCAAGGCCTTGCAGCCCTCACGCGCCGACGCGCTGCCGCCAGGCGGCGTGATCTCCATCATCGACGAGGAACGCTGGTTTCTGGCCCGTTCGGCAGGCGCCGAAGGTCTGGTCGGCACCCAGTTGCAGGACGGCGAGGACGTGCAGACCGTGCGCCGGCTGCGCGCGGGCGAGTTGACTGCGCCCGGACCGGACGGTGTGCAGCGGCTCTATGCCTTCCGGCCCGTCATGGGCACGCCCTGGTTCGCCCTCAGCGGGGCGCCCACCGACTCGCTTTATGCGCCGGCCCGCCACAACGCCCTCCTGTACGGCGCGATGGCCATGGTCGCGATCGCCCTCGCGGCCTGCCTGGTGGTGGTGATCGCACGGCGGATCGCCGGGCCGATGCTGGCGCTGGCCCAGACGGCGCAGCGCGTCGGTGAGGGCGAGCTCGACGAGCGCGCGCCCGAGAGCGGGCCGCTGGAGGTGACCCAGGTCGCCAAGGCCTTCAATCTCATGCTCGACAAGCTCCCGGTGGTGGAGCAGGAGCTGCGCGAGTCGCTGGAGCGGCACCGCAGCCTGGTGGAGCTGGCGCCCGACGGCATCCTCGTGCAGGACGGCCACACGCCGGTCTACGCGAATGCGGGACTGCGCCGCCTTCTCGGCCTGGCCGACGACGCACCTGCATCGCAGCTGGCGCTGATCGACTTCACCGACCCGTCCCAGCGCGCCCGCATGTCCACCCGCATGGCCCGGCTGGCGGTGGACCCGGGCACCTGCGCGGTCGACGAATTCCTCATGCACCGCGCCGACGGCACGGTGATCGAGGTCGAGCATGCCGCCAGCGCCGTGCTCATGCACGACAACCACATCGCGGTGCAGTCGTATCTGCGCGACGTCACCGCGCGCAACCAGCACCGGCGCGAGCAGGAGGCCGCGCGCGAGACGCTGGAGGCACGCATCCGCGAGCGCACTGCCGAGCTGCAGGCCAGCAACGAGGCGCTGGCCTCCTTCAGCCGCTCGGTCGCCCACGACCTGCGCGCGCCGCTGGCCACCGCCAACGGCTTTGCCACCCTGATGGAGCGCGCCGCCACGGCTGGCGACAGTGCGCGCGCGGCCAGCCATGCCCGGCGCGTTCACAAGATTCTCGGCTCCATGGGCTCGATGGTCGACGGCCTGCTGCGGCTGGCACGCAATGACGGCGCCGGCCTGGACCGCAGCACGGTCGAGATGGAGGCGCTCGCCCAGGAAGTGCTCGACGAGCATCAAGCCACCGACCATGCCCGCGTTCAACTGGGGCCGCTGCCCGGCATACGCGGCGACCGGACGATGCTGCGCCAGGTCTGGAGCAACCTCGTCTCCAATGCGCTCAAGTACGCGTCGCGCGTGCCAGCACCCGAGGTCCACGTCTCGGCCGAGCCCGGCGGCCCCGACGACACGCAGGGCGGCTGGACTTTCACGGTACGCGACAACGGCGCCGGCTTCGATCCAGCCGACGCGGCCAGGCTCTTCAAGCCTTTCGAGCGCCTGCCGGGCTCGCAGGACTACGAGGGCATCGGCATCGGCCTGACCATTGCGCGGCGCATCGTCGAGCGGCACGAAGGCCGGATCTGGGCGGAGTCAAGCCCGGGCGCCGGCGCGAGCTTCCACTTCTGGCTGCCGGACTGAAAGGCCGAACGGCTGAACGCACCGCCGAACGGACGGATGAACGAAGTCCCGTTCTGAAGGCCGGTTGGAAGGCCGCGAGCTCCCTGCGCTCACGTACAGGCGCCCAGGTACAGGCGCCCACGTAAAGGCGCCAGCTCTCAGCGCGCGTACAGGCGCGCAATATCTGCGGCAAAGCGCGCGGCCAGCGGCGCGCGCTTGAGCTTGAGCGTCGGGGTGAGCAGGCCGTTGTCCGGCGTCCAGGGCTCCAGGCTCAGGTGCAGGGCCCGTGGCGCGGCATAGTACGGAAGGCCTTCGGTGGCGGCACGTACATGCCGCAAGGCGGCTGCAACGACGGCCGGGTGCCCTGGCTGCACGGGCTCCAGCGGCACACCCGCCTCCTGCGCCAGGCGCGGCCAGTGCGCCGGGTCGAGCACTGCCACGCAAGACAGGAAGGGCTTGTTCTCGCCCGTGACGAAAGCCTGCGCAAACAACGGGTCGGCGGTGATCGCCAGCTCCACATCCGAAGGCGAGACCTTCTCGCCCGTGGACGTCACGATGATGTCCTTGATCCGCCCGACGATCCGCACCCGACCCCGCTCGATACGCGCCTGGTCACCGGTGGAGAACCAGCCGTCGGCCGACAGCACCCGCCGGGTGTCGTCCGGCCGCTTCCAGTACCCGGCCATGACGCCCGGCCCGCGCACCTGCAACTCGTCGCCTTCGCCCAATCGAAGTTCCACGCCGGGCAAGGCGCGCCCCACGGTGGCGGGGTCGTTGTCGTCCAGCGTGTTCGCCGAGACGACCGGTGAGGTCTCGGTCAGCCCGTAGCCTTGCAGCACCGGCAGGCCGAGCCCCAGGAAGCAGTGGGCAATGGCCGGCGACAGTGCCGCGCCGCCGCTGACGGCCACACGCACCCGCCCGCCGAAGCGATCAAGCACCGGCCGGGCGGCCAGCCGCCTGAACACGGGCCATGCCAGGGCGTCGGCCAGCGTTCGCAAAGGCGTATCGTCGGCGGGATCGAGCGGGAGGCTCTGGCGCCGGCAAAAGCGCCGCCAGCCCACCGCCTCGGCCTGGCCGAACAGCCAGGCCCGCACGGGTGAGCGCGCGAGCGCGTCCTGCAGTGCCGCATGGAAGCGCTCGTAGATCCGCGGCACCGACACCAGCACCGTCGGCCGCACGAAGCGCAGGTCATCGGCCAGGAGCTGTACGGAGCGCGCGAACGTGACGCAGCTGCCCGAGGCGATCGGCAGGTAGTACCCCACCGTGCGCTCGAAGGTGTGCGACAGCGGCAGGAACGAGAGAAACACGTCCGAAGGCCGGGCCTCGACCCGCGCCAGCACCGCACGCACGTTCGACAGCACGTTGCCGTGCGTCAGCATCACGCCCTTGGGGCGACCGGTGGTGCCGGATGTGTAGACGATCGAGGCGACGTCAGCGGGGCGAGGCAGCATCAGGCGCGCAGCCCCGCCGGGCGGCGCGTCCAGCCACTGCAGCAGCGGACGCACGCGCGGATCGGACGCGTCCTGCGCACCGCCATCGGCGACGATCACATGCGTCAGCGCCGGCAATGCCGTGCCCGTGGCCACGATGGCCTGCCACTGAGCGCAGGAGGGCAGCAAAAGGAGCGAGGCCTCCGCGTCGGCCAGGATCCAGGCCAGGCTCGCGGGGTTGTCCTGCTGGTGCAGGGGTACCGTCACCAGCCCCAGCGCGAGGGCCGCCTGGTCCATGCACACGGCGTCGAGCCCGTTGGGCATCAGGATGGCGACGCGGCCGCCCTGCGGCAGGTTGCTCAGGCGCAGCGCTGCGGCGAATCGCTGCACCCGGGCGCCTGCGGCCTGCCAGTCGGTCTCCACCCATCCGGCGCCCGGGCGGAACTCGCGGTAGGCCGCGCCATCGGGCGCGGCGGCCACGCGAGCCGCGAACAAGGCGCCCAGCGTCGTTGCCCGAAGGACGGCCTCCGGGCCCGCAACTGCGTCAGCGCCTTGCAAGGCTGTGCTCGTGGGCGCTCTGGCATTCCGCGCAAAGCGCGCTGGTCGGCAGGGCCAGCAGGCGGCGCAGGTCGATCGGCTCGCCGCAGTCGCGGCACAGGCCAAAGCTGTGGTCGGCCAGCCGGTGGCGCGCCAGGACGATGTCCTCCAGCTCCCGCACGGCATGGCCGACCTGCACCTCGTCGATGTTCACCTGGGTCTCGCGCTGGGCCAGGTCCTTGAAATCATCCACCTCGCTCGGAGGGGCGTCGTCCGCCAGTTCGGTCGCGGGCAGCAGTGCGCGCAGCTGGGCCTCGCGCTGCGCCAGCAGGTCGCGGAACTGCGGCGCCATCGTGGTGTTGTAGGTGTCCATGGAGCATTCCTGTCTTGGGATGCTTTCATTCTGGGCGGCCCCAAGGGGCCGCTCGTTGATCTGGCGCAAACAGCGCCGACACCGATGTGACTAATCTCATCCAGGCTTCTCGCGCCCTCTGGTTCCACTTTCCCCTCACCTTCACGCCGCACCCAGGTCACGTCATGAGCATCCGCAACCTCCAGCACCTGATGCGGCCCGCATCGGTCGCGCTGATCGGCGCATCGTCGCGGCCGGGCAGCGTGGGGGCCGTCGTTCTGGCGAACCTGCGGACCGGCGGCTTTGCCGGGCCCGTCTGGCCCGTCAATCCGGGCCACGGCGAGATCGACGGGCTGCCCTGCTGGCCCGACGTCGCCTCGCTGCCAGCCGCGCCTGAACTGGCCGTGCTCTGCGTGCCCGCGCCCGCCGTGCCCGGCCTGATCGCCGAGCTGGGCGCTCGCGGAACACGCGCCGCCATCGTGCTGTCGGCCGGCCTGCGCGAGCGCAGCGCGCCCGATGGCCCGACGCTGGAGCAGCAGATGCTGGATGCAGCCCGGCCGCACCTGCTGCGCATCCTCGGCCCCAACTGCATCGGCGCCCTGGCGCCGGCCATCGGCCTGAATGCGAGCTTCGCGCCGGGCAACGCCCTGCCAGGCCGGCTGGCCTTCGTCACGCAGTCGGGCGCACTGGCCACCGCCATGCTCGACTGGTCGCGCACGCGCGGGGTGGGCTTCTCGCACTTCGTCTCGCTCGGCGACAGCGCCGACGTCGACTTCGGCGACATGCTCGACTACCTGGCAAGCGACGCCGACACGCGGGCCATCCTGCTGTACATCGAATCCGTCAAGTCGGCACGCAAGTTCATGTCGGCGGCACGCGCCGCCGCGCGCAACAAGCCGGTCATCGTGGTCAAGGCGGGCCGCGCTCCCGGCGGCGCCAGTGCGGCAGCCTCGCACACCGGCGCGCTCGCAGGCTCCGACTCGGTGTTCGACGCCGTGGCCCGCCGCGCCGGCATGCTGCGCGTGGACACGCTGGAAGCCTTGTTCGACGCGGCCGAGACGCTGGCACATGCCCGCCAGCCGCTGGGCGAGCGTCTGGCCATCCTCACCAACGGCGGCGGCGCCGGCGTGCTCGCCGCCGACGCGCTGTCGCTGGCCGGTGGCGAGCTGGCGCAGCTGGGCGACGGCACGCGCGCCGCGCTCGACGCCTGCCTGCCGCCCACCTGGTCCCACGGCAACCCGGTGGACATCGTCGGCGATGCGCCCGTGGGCCGCTACGAGGCCGCACTCGACGTGCTGCTTGCGGCGCCCGAAGTCGATGCCGTGCTGTTCATGCATGCACCGACCGCCATCGTGCCGGCCGGGGACATCGCACGGGCCTGCCTGCCCCGCCTGGCCCAGGCCGGCAAACCCGTGCTCGCCTGCTGGCTCGGCGGCGAGGCCGTGGCCGGTGCGCGCCAGGCCACCGATGCTGCTGGCGTGGCCAGCTACGGCACGCCGGAGCGGGCGGTCGCCGCCTGGATGCAGCTGGTGGACCACCGACGCAACCAGGCCCTGCTCGACGAGCTGCCGGGCAGCGAGGCGACGCCTTTCGAGCCCGACCGCGAGCGCGCCATGGCCGCGCTCACCCAGGCCACGGCGCGCGGGCAGACCTGGCTCGATCCGGCGCAGGTGTTCGAGGTGCTCGCAGCCTATGGCATCGACAGCACGCCCTCGCTCGTCGCCCACAGTGCCGATCAGGCCGCGCAGATGGCCGCGCGCATCGGCTTTCCGGTGGCGCTCAAGATCGTCTCGCCACAGATCGTGCACAAGTCGGACGTCGGCGGCGTCGTGATGAACCTGGCCTCGGGCGACGCCGTGCGGGAAGCCGTGCTGCAGATGCGCCAGAACCTGGCCCGTCTCGCGCCGCAGGCTTCGGTGACCGGCTTTGCGGTGCAACCGATGGTGCGCCGGCGCGGCGCGCGCGAGCTGATCGCCGGCATCGCCACCGACCCGGTGTTCGGCCCGGTCGTGCTGTTCGGCGAGGGCGGCACCACCGTCGAGCTGCGCGAGCAGCATGCGGTGGCCCTGCCGCCGCTCAACGGCCCGCTGGCGCGCGAGCTGATCGGCCGCAGCGGCTGCGCGCGGCTGCTGGGCGCGCTGCGCGGCCAGCCGGCGGTCGTCCGCG
>JBGAIH010000001.1:0-267211 GCA_044225675.1 Burkholderiaceae bacterium | reverse complement strand
CCGGCGGTCGACCGCGCGGCGGTCGAAGACGCGCTCGTCAAGGTCGCGCGCATCGCAAGCGACCTGCGCCACGTGGCCGAGCTGGACATCAATCCGCTGCTGGCGGACGCCGAGGGCGTGGTCGCGCTGGACGCGCGCATCCGCCTGCGCGACCCGGATGACGCCCCGCCGCTGGCCATCCTGCCCTACCCGGCCGCGCTCGAAGAGGCCCTGCGCATTGGCGAGGCACGGCTGGCGTTGCGTCCGATCCGGCCGGAAGACGGCCGGCGCCTGGCGCGCTTCTTCGGCCGCGCGAGCCCGCGCGACATGCAGTTGCGCTTCTTCATGGCGCGGCGCGAGATCCCGCCCACCGAACTGGCACGCTACTGCCAGATCGACTACGACCGGGAGATGGCCTTCGTCGCGATCGACGAGGCCACGGGCGAGATGGCCGGCGAGGTGCGCGCGGTCTGCGATCCCGACAACATCGCTGCCGAGTTCGCCATCCAGGTCGATGCGGCATGGCAGCGCCATGGCCTCGGCCGGCTGCTGATGGACAAGCTGCTGGCCTGGCTGCGCAGCCGCGGCACGCACGCCGTCTCGGGCGTGTGCATGATGGAAAACCACGGCATGGCGCAGCTGGCCCGCCGGCTCGGTTTCAGGGTCTCGGTCTCGCGCGACTACCCGGGCTGCTCCGCGCTCGACCTGACGCTTGCAAGCGACCCGCGCGTCAGCGCCGCGACGTGATGCCCACGCCCACGGGCGCCGGGGCGTTCGTCACGATCCGGGTGAACAGGCGGTCGTAGACGCCGCCGGCGCGGCCCGTGGGGTCGAACAGGTCGACGTTGTCGGCAAAGGCCTCGTCGAGTTCGCGCCAGTCAGCCGCAGTGAAATGGGCACGCGCGGCCGGCAGCAGCACCGTCTCCTCGACTTTCATGTGCTCCAGGTAGAACTCCACGTAGCGGCGCAGCCGCAGTTCGAATTCGCGGCGCCGTGACTCGCCCATCAGCTCCCAGGCGATCAGCGCGTGCTCCAGCTCGCGAATCATCTCCTCGCCCGCCTGATGCTCGCGGGACAGGCGATCCAGCGCGCCCGAGGTTTCGGGCGCCAGCAGCGCCACCTTGGGAAACAGCAGGGCCGACTCCTTGGGATGGTGCTGCTTCTCCGGGAACTCGTCGATGTAGAACAGCATGGCCCGCATCACGTCGAAAAAACGCGAAGGCTGGTCGCCGGGGCCCAGCTCGATCATCATGATCAGCGAACGCAGCACGGCCGTGAGCGACGCGTGCTCGCGCATCAGGATGCGCTCGCAGGTGCCGGCGCGTGGCGTCGCCGGTGCCGAGCCGGAAGAGGGAGAGGACGGTTCGGGGGTCATGGTCTCAGTGTCGGCGTGGACCGGCCGGGCCATGTTGATCCGGATCAAGTGATGCGGGGGCGGTGCGAGGGCAAAGGCCGCCCGGGCCTCGCGCCCGCCCCCGCCTTCGTCCCCGGGCCGTGACCCCAGCCTTCGCCGGTTCAGCCTTCGAGCGGGTCGGCCAGGCCGTGCTTGAGCGCGTAGCGGATCAGATCGCTCGGATTGGCCAGGCCCATCTTCTGCATCAGGTTGGCCTTGTGCGTGCTGACCGTCTTGACCGACAGGTTCAGCCGGCTGGCGATGTCGGTCGGCGACACACCGGCCGCCAGCAGGCGGAACACCTCGAACTCGCGGTCCGACAGCTTCTCGTGCGGCGCCGTCTCGCCCCCCGGCATGGCGCCCAGCGCCAGTTGCTCGGCCACCTCGGCCGACACCCAGGCGCCGCCGCCTGCAATCTTGCGGATCGCCTGCACCAGCTGCGAGGGCGCGCTTTCCTTGGTGAGGTAGCCGCTCGCACCGGCCTTGATGGCGCGCACCGCGTACTGCAGCTCCTGATGCATGCTGAGCACCAGGATACGCAGGCGCGGCCGCTCGGCATGCACGAGCTTGATGAGCTCCATGCCACTGCGCCCGGGCATGGACAGGTCCAGCACCAGCACGTCGAATTCGGTGTCCAGGACCAGCCGCATCACCTCGTGGCCGTCGGCGGCCTCGCCCACCACCTGCAGGTCGCCCGCCTCGCCCACGATGCGCTTGAGCCCTTCACGCACGATGGCGTGATCGTCAGCCATGACGATGCGCGTCATGCGGTGGGGCCTCCCATCGGACTCACGAGCGGAATGTGCGCCCGCACGCGTGTGCCGTGACCGGGCGCGCTGGTGATCTCGATCGTGCCCTTGAGCAGCTGCGCCCGCTCGCGCAGACCGGCCAGTCCCATGGAGTTGGGCTTGCGCGCGGCCGCCGTGTCGAAGCCCCGCCCGTCGTCCTGCACCCACAGCTCGATGTCACCCGCGTCGACGCGCAGGCCGACCTCGACCCGCTGGGCCGACGCATGCTTGCCCACATTGGCCAGCGACTCCTGCACGAGGCGGAACACCGCCGTCGCATGCGGCTCGCTCAGGTCGAGGCTCTCGTCGAGATTGAGCGCGCAGGACACGCCGGTGCGCCGCGTGAAGTTGTCGGCGACCCATTCGATCGCGGCAACCAGGCCGAGGTCGTCGAGCACCAGCGGGCGCAGATCGGCCGCGATGCGCCGCGTGGCGGCCACGCTGCCGTCGATCATCTCGACCATGCCGGCGAGCTTGGCGGCGGCTTCGGCCGGCTGGGCTGCGACGTTGTCGCGGACCCAGATCGTGTCCATCTTGAGCGCGGTGAGCGACTGCGCCAGCTCGTCATGCAGCTCGCGCGCGACGCGGGTCTTTTCCTGCTCGCGCACCGCGTTGGCCTCGGTCGCGAGCGTTGCCAGCTCCTCCTGCGCGCGCACGCGTTCGGTCACGTCGCGCAGGATCACGGTGAACAGCCGGCCTTCTGCCGTCGTCACCTGCGAGATCGACGCGTCCATCGGGAACTCCTCGCCACTGGCACGCTGGCCATAGATGACGGTGCCGTCGCCCATGCGACGCGAGGTGACGCCGGTGCGCGCGAAGCGGCCCACGTAGTCGCGGTGGGTCGAGCGAAAGCGCGAGGGCATCAGCATGTCGAGCGTGCGGCCCACCACCACCGACACCGGCCAGCCGAAAATGCGCTCGGCCGCGCGGTTGTACAGGACGATGCGCTGGGCCTCGTCCACGGTGATGATGCCGTCCATGGCCGAATCGAGCAGGCCGGCCAGGCGCGCGGCCAGGCGCGACTGCTCCTGCTCGGCATGCATGCGCTCGGTCACGTCGCGCAGGATCACGGTGTAGAGCTTGCCCTCGGGCGTGTCGATCTGCGAGATCGACGCCTCCACCGGAAACTCCTCGCCAGTGGCGCGCCGGCCGTGGACCACGCTGCGCATGCCCATGCGCCGGGAGGTCACGCCCGTCTTGCCGAAGCGCTCGACATGCGCGCCGTGGCTGGCCTGGAAGCGCTCGGGGAGCAGGCGCGCGAGCGGCTGGCCGATCATTTCGGCAGCAGGCCAGCCGAAGATCTGCTCCGCCGCGCGGTTGTAGAGCACGATGGACTGCGTCGCATCCACCGTGATGATCGCATCCATGGCGGAATCGAGGAGGCCGGCCAGCCGTGCGGCGGCGTTGTCGGCGAGCACTGCGGGGGAGAACGGCATGCACCGGATTAGAGCATAGGGTGCACGCGCGGCAAGTAAGCCGATTTCCCTACTGCCCTGCTCCGTTCAGGTGACGCACCACGCGGCGATCCGTCCCGTCATGCCCATCCACAGCGCCCAGCCCGACAGCACCGCCAGGCACAGGCCCGCGAGCCGCACGCCCCAGGCGCCCTCACCCGCACCACCACCCGCACCACCACCCGCACCACCACCCGCACCACCACCCGCTGCACCACCCCGGCGCCGCAGCCACGACCAGGCCCACGGGCCGGCCGCCAGCACCGCGCCACTGCCAGCGGCGAACGCGGCCATGACCAGCGCGCCCTGCCAGGGCGTGCCCGCCAGTGCAGCCACCATCAATGCCGAATAGAGCAGGCCGCAGGGCATCAGCGCCCAGAGCACACCGACGGCGGCCGGCGCACTGCCCTGGGTCGGCACCACGCGCCGCACCGCAGCCCACACCCATTGCGCCGCACCCTGCATCCACGCGGGCTGCCGGCCCTGCCACAGCAGCGCCAGTCCGAGCAGCAGGGCCGCAGCATGCATCAGCGTCCACAGCGGCCGCAGCGCGGCGACGTGCGTCGACATCCACCCGAGCCCCTGCACCGATGCTGCCGCCAGCGCGCCGAGTGCGCTGTAACCCGCCAGCCGCCCAGCCTGAAAGAGGAGCATGGACCGCGAGGTGCTGCCGGCACGCAGGGCCGTGGCACCGGCCTTCAGGGCCGCTGGAGATTGACCCGGCAACGCGACCACGGCGAGCAGGCCGGACGCCGGCATCCGCAAGCCGGCGCCATCCGACGGCTGCAAGGCCCTGCTGCGGGTCATGCCTGGCGCGGACGAGCCCGCCGAGCAGACGGCGCCACAGGCCGCGCCGCACATGGCTACGCAGTGCGGCCCGCCCGCCAGCCCCATGGCCAGTGCAGTCAGCAGCAGCTCCACGCTCATGGGCCAGCCCGCCTCAGATGATCCGCGAAAAGCGCGTGCGGTTGCGGTCGGCCTGCAGGTAGCGGTCGAACACCATGGCCACCGCCCGCACGAAGAACCAGCCGCGCGCCGTGACCTGGATGCCGGCCTCGTCGACCACCACCAGGCCGTCGTCTTCCATCTGCTCGAGCGCCTGCAGCTCGCTTGCGAAATAGCTGCGGAAGTCCAGCAGCCAGGCGATCTCGATCGACTCGAAGGACACGTGGCCCTGGCACATCAGCGCCATGATCACCGCACGGCGCACGAGGTCGTCGCGCGACAGCGACAGACCCCGCACCACGGGCACGCTGCCGCGGTCGATCAGATCCTGGTACTCGGCCAGGGTCTTGGCGTTCTGGCTGTAGGTCGTGCCCACGCGGCTGATCGCAGAGACGCCCAGGCCCACCAGGTCGCAGTCGGGCTGCGTGCTGTAGCCCTGGAAGTTGCGATGCAGGCGGCCCTGGCGCTTGGCCACCGCCAACGCGTCACCGGGGAGCGCGAAATGGTCCATGCCGATGTAGACGTACCCGGCCGCCAGCAGCGCCGCGATCGAGCGCGACAGCATCGCCACCTTGTCGGCGGCGCGCGGCAGTTCGGCCTCGTCGATGCGGCGCTGCGGCTTGAAGCGCGCCGGCAGGTGGGCATAGGCGTACAGCGCAATGCGGTCGGGCCGCAGCCGCGCGACCTGCGCCAGCGTGCGGTCGAACGACTCCACCGTCTGGCGCGGCAGTCCGTAGATCAGGTCGACGTTCACCGAGTCGAAGTTCAGCTGCCGCGCGGTGCCGACCAGATCGAAGACCTGGCTGGCCGGCTGGATCCGGTGCACCGCCTTCTGCACCGTCGGCTCGAAGTCCTGCACGCCGAAGCTCAGGCGGTTGAAGCCCATGTCAGCCAGCGCGCGCAGGCGGCCCGCGTCGACGGTGCGCGGGTCGACCTCCACCGAGAACTCCCCCTCGGCCGCGACGTCAAAATGGCGGCGCAGCATGACCATGAGTTCGGCGATCTCGCCGTCGCTCAGAAACGTCGGGCTGCCGCCGCCCAAGTGCAACTGGGTCACGCTGCGGCGGCCCAGCGCCGCCGCATGCAGCGCGGCCTCGCGCTCCAGGTAGGCCAGATAGGGCTCGGCCCGCTCGTGGTGTTTGGTGATGATCTTGTTGCAGGCGCAGTAGTAGCACAGCGACTCGCAGAACGGAATGTGCACGTACAGCGACAGGGGCTGCGACACGGCAGCGCCCTCGCCCCTTCCGGCCAGGGCCTGCAGGTGCTGCTCGGGCCCGAACGCCTCCACGAAGCGGTCGGCGGTGGGGTATGAGGTGTAGCGCGGCCCTGGAACGTCGAAACGCTCCAGCACCTCGGGCGACAGGCCCTGTGCGGTTTCGGTCTGCTGTGCTTCCATGGCTGCACTGTGCCGCCGGCCGGCCCGCCTGAACTTGACCTGGATCAATCGCGGCGGAGGTCCGTCCGGGACAATTTGATCCATATCAGGAGCCCCCGATGACCCAACCCACCACCGTCCAAGGCAACCCGGCAACGGCCTCCGAGGCCAGCCATGCCGCGCCCGCCAGTGCGGCGCGGCGCGCGCCCGGCGCAGCGGCGGCGCGGGTGCCCATGGGCGTGGCCTGCTCCAACTGCAACCTGCGCGACCTGTGCATGCCGCAGGCGCTGGAGCCGTCGGACATGAAAAAGCTCGATGCGCTGGTGGCCACGCGCCGCAAGGTCAAACGCGGCACCGCCCTGTTCCGCCAGGGCGAGGCGTTCGAGGCGCTCTATGCCATCCGCACCGGCGTCTTCAAGACCCGCCTCATCACCGGCGACGGGCGCGACCACGTCACCGGCTTCCAGATGGCCGGCGAGATCATCGGGCTGGACGGCATCGTCAACAACCGCCACACCTGCGACGCCACCGCGCTGGAAGACGCCGAAGTCTGCGTGATGCCCTTCGAGCGCATCGAAGGCCTCTCGCGCGAGGTGCCGGCGCTGCAGCAGCACGTGCACCGCATCATGAGCCGCGAGATCGTGCGCGAGCACGGCGTCATGCTGCTGCTGGGCAGCATGCGCGCCGAGGAGCGGCTGGCCGCCTTCCTGCTGAACCTCGCGCAGCGCCTGCATGCGCGCGGCTTCTCGCAGTCGGAACTGGTGCTGCGCATGACGCGCGAGGAGATCGGCAGCTACCTCGGCCTCAAGCTCGAAACCGTCAGCCGCGCCTTTGGCAAGCTGGCCGACGAAGGCGTCATCGCCGTGCGGCAGCGGCACGTGCGCATCCTGAAGCCCGACGCACTCAAGGGTCTGGTGAACCAGCAGATCAACCGCTGACGCGACCGTACGCCGAACGCCGACGATCTCGTCGACCCTTGCCGACCCCGGCGGCGGCGCCGGTCCCGCGTTTGCGGGATTGCTTCGGTCGCGGGCGCACGGTTAGCCTTGCGGGCATGACCTTCCCCTCCCTGCGCCCTTCCGCACTTCCCGCCCGCGCGCGCCATCGCCGGGCCTTCAAGCACCTCGGCACAGCGCTTGCCATTGCGGCCTGCGCCCCGTTCGCGCTGGCGCAGACGGCGGGCGACGGCTTTGCCACGAGCCGCAAGGCGGGTGACCGCGTCACCGTGGACATCGCCGGCTACAAATACCAGGCCACCGTCCAGGGCTACACCGCCTGCCGCGACGGCGACGGCCGTTGCGCCCGGATCAAGGACGACGACGGCGTCACCAAGGAGGTCCTGGTCCGCTACCTGAAGCCGCCCGTCGCGGGCTCGGCACAGACCGCTGCTGCCAACAAGGGCACGCTGCCGCAGGGCAAGTTCAACTGCTACTTCTTCTCGGGCTACCTGCAGAACGTGCCGGGCTTCACGCTCGCGGGAGGCGGCAGGTTCAGCGACCATGTCGGCTCCGGCCAATACACCTGGGACGCAGCCTCCGGCACCATCAGCTTCAAGGGTGGCGCCTGGAACGGCCAGAAGGTCCGCACCGACAGCCGGGGTGGACTGCAAGTCCTCAAGGCCGACGGCTCGGCCGGCGCGGTGAGCTGCTCGAAGGCGAAGTAGCGCGCCCGGCCGGCGCACTGCAGCCGGAACCCCACGGGGTGACTTAAGTCACCTGTGCATCAGGTCCCGACGCTCGTAAGATTCCTCCTTCATCCCCTCTGCCAGCCTGAGGTCCGGGCGTCCCTGAGGGCCACGGCAGGCCCCGCGCGCATGAACGCCGTGGCCCCGGGCGGGATCTCCACCGTACATTCCTTTTTGAGCATCATGCAGGTCGAACACAGCATCCTCGTCCAGGCGCCGGCCGCGCGCATCTTCCAGATCTACGAAGACGTCGCCCACTGGCACACCTGGGACCCTGACACCCGGCGCGCATCGCTGGACGGCCCCTTCGAGGTCGGCTCGCGCGGCGTGCTCACCCCGACGCGCGGCAACACCGTTCCCATGGTCGTCACCCGGGTCGAGCGCAACGCCTGCTTCACCGTCGAGTCACGGATTCCCCTGTTCCGCATGGTCTTCGAGCATGAGCTCGTCCCCCAAGGCGAGCAGGTCAAGGTCATCCATCGCGTGACCTTCTCGGGGGCGCTGACCTTCCTGCTCGGGCGTATGCTGGTGAAGCAACTCAATCAGGGGCTGCCTGTGACGCTGGATCGTCTCAAGCGGCTGGCGGAGGAGAAGGTGTGAGTCGGGCGGAAGGCCGGGCCTTGACTACTTTAACGGGTAGCTGACGGAAGCATGGCGCAAAGCTTATCGAGATCGCATTGCAAAGCGCTAGCGATATCACACAGCCTCGTGAAGCTGATGTTCCTTTCCCCCCGCTCCACCCCACCCATGTAAGAGCGGTCAATGTCCGCAAACGCGGCGGCCGCGCCGGACGGGCTGCGGCTCGGTCGTTCAGGTGGTGGCGGCCGATGCTGCCGCTCAAGGGCTGATGCCAGTCATCGTGGCGACGTCAACCAACGGGCCGCCTTGAACTGCTCTGAGCCAGCCCATCGGTCGGCCAAATCTGCGCGAACCGATAAGGCACGCGCCTCTGCGTCCCCACGATCTGGCCCAGCTCGCTCTCGTCGGGCAGATACTGCTCGGCCGTGACTTCGCCCTTGAACACCCGCTGGCCCAGCGCGTTGTGCAGGTAGCTCACCGTCGCCGCCTCGCCGTCCTTGACGATGCGCGCCTTGCTCAACCGGTTGGCCGCGTCGTACTCGAACTCGCGCAAACCGTCGCTCGTCAAGTTGCCTGCGGCATCCACGCTCCAGGTCACGCTGCTGGCCGTCGTCGACAGCGTGCTGCTGCCCTGCACCCGGGTGATGGTCTGCGCGAAGCCCAGCAGGCGGTTGCTCGTGCCCTCCACGTTCAGGGTCTGCGCGCGCGTGCGGGTGTAGTCGGCGGCGTCGAGGTCACCGTCCAGGTCGGTGTCACGGCGGGTCAGGCTCACCGACGTGAGGCGATTGCTGTTGGCGTCGTAGGTGTAGTTCGTGCCCGCGCCGTTGCGTGTGAAGCTGGTGAGCCGGTCACGGCTGTCATAGCCTGCCACCCAGGTCAAGGTGTTGCCCGAGTACGGCCCTGCGCCCGTCGTGGTGGCACTCGCGCTCACGCTCTGGGTGATGCCCGTGAGGCGGCCGGCCGCGTCATAGCTGTAGCTGGCAAACTCGTTGGCTGTACGGCCGGAATCAACGCGAGTTCTTTACGGTTCATCAAGGCCGCGCAAGCCGATAAGGCGCGCGCCCCTGCGTGCCCACGATCACCTGCGGTATCACGCCCATCACGTCGTCCACCAGCTGCACCGTGCGTTCGAGTTCGAGCGCCTGCTCGCGCGTGCGCACGCAGCCCATGAGAGTGACGAGGCGCCGCTCGCCGAGGATCCACAGCGTGGTGTCGTTGAAGCGGCCGTCTTCGCGGATGTACTTCTGCACGCGCGGAATGATCTCCTTGTCGTACAGGTAGGAGTTGGGGAGGCGGCAACGGCCGACGCGAAAGCAGCTTCCGCCATGCTGGGCGCGCACGTGCGCTTCGGCGCGCACCTGGTCGGGGGTGAAGGCCGGCGGCGCGGGCTCGGGGCAGCCGGGCAGTCCTGCCGTCACCGGCAGGAAGGGGTCGTCGAAGAGGTTCGACGCCTCGCGCGACACGGCCGCATCGGCACCATCGCAGGCGACGGTGCAGGCGTCTGCGCGGCGGCCCACGGCGCGCAGGCGGCGCCGACGATCAGCAGTGCCGGCCCCAGCAGGCGTGCGGCTGCGGCATATCGGGCGCGTGCAGGCAAAGGTACAGACACGGGTGCGGACACGGGTGCGTCCATGGCCCTCAGGCCTTGCGCGCCGGAATCAGCAGGCCACGTGCCACCGCCGGCCGGGCCACGAAGGCGTCGAGCACGCGCTGCACGTTGGCAAAGCGCGAGAACTGCACGAGTTCGCCCGCGCCATAGAAGCCGACGAGGTTGCGCACCCACGGGAAGATGGCGATGTCGGCAATGCTGTAGTCGCGCCCCATGACCCAGTCGCGCCCTGCGAGGCGCTGGTCGAGCACGCCCAGCAGCCGCGCCGACTCGGCGACGTAGCGGTCGCGCGGACGCTTGTCTTCATAGTCCTTGCCGGCGAATTTGTGGAAGAAGCCGAGCTGGCCGAACATCGGCCCGACGCCGCCCATCTGGAACATGAGCCACTGCAGGGTTTCGTACTTGCCGGCGTCGTCGGCCGGCATGAGGCGGCCCGCCTTGGCCGCAAGGTAGACGAGGATCGCGCCCGATTCCCACAGCTCCAGCGGCTTGCCGCCGGGGCCGTCCGGGTCGATGAGCGCAGGGATCTTGTTGTTGGGGTTGAGCGAGAGGAACTCGGGGCTGAGCTGGTCATTGCTCGCGAAGTCGACCAGATGCGCCTCGTAAGGCAGGCCGGTCTCCTCCAGCATGATGGAGGCCTTCACGCCGTTGGGCGTGGGCAGCGAATAGAGCTGGATGCGGTCCGGGTGGCGCGCAGGCCATTTGCGGGTGATGGGGAAGGCGGACAGGTCGGTCACGTTGGCGTCTTTCCAGGTTGAAGGCAGTGTGAGAAAGGGCAGACGCGCAATATAAGCAATGTGCCGCCGGTTTGCAGACGGCGCCGTCAGCCGACCGTTTTGCGGACAGCACTATCCGGCCGGCTTCAGGCCTGACCCCGGCACTCAGGACCGCAGGGCGTGGTTCATCCAGGCTGTCACCGCACAGGCCGCGCAGGTGACAAACCAGAACGCGAAGAAGGCCAGCGTGTAGGCGCCCATGCGCGAGAGGTCCAGGCCGTGGCCGGCCCAGTGCAGCTCCAGCGGGTCGACGAAGGCGAAGACCAGCAGTTCGAGCAGGCAGGCCCCGAGGAACGAAGGCCAGGTGATGTTGGCGATGAAGCCCAGGCGCCGCCCTGTGGCGTCATCCATGGCGCCGCCGTCCATCATGGCGCCCTGCCACCGGGCGTGACCGCGTGGTTGCGAGCCTGCTGCGCGGGCAGCAGCGCCCGGTCGCGCTCGGCCAGCGTCTTGTTGATCTCGATGCCCTTGCGGTAGTAGTCCTCGGCCACGACCGGATCGGGCGTGGCAATGGCCAGGTAGAGCGTCGCAAAGCCCGCCACGACCACGGCGGCCGGCCCGGAGATGATGAGCCACACGTGGCCGAATTTCCACCAGGGCTCGCTGCGGGGCGGGGCGCTGCGGAGCGGGGCGCTTCCGCTGGAAAGGTCTCGGGTTGTCATCGTGTTGTCCTTGTTGCTGGGTTGTCTCTTGCCCGCCCTGCCCTATCGCGGCACCAGGAAGACGGACTTCTCGCTCACATGGGCCGGCGCGCCGACCGCCTGGATCTCGAAATGGATCGGATGCGAACCGGCGCTTGCGCCGCCATAGGGCATCTGCAGGCGCACGGGCACCCAGCGCGACTCGGCAGGGCCGACCTCGAACTCGGTGTCGGACGCGACGGCCAGGCCCGGCAGGCCGCTGGCGGCCAGGCGATAGCGCTGCGGCGCTTCGGTGGCGTTCATGACCTGCAGGCGGTAGACGTTTTCGAGTTTGCCGCCCGAGACGATGCGCGCCAGCGCGCCCCGGTCACGCACCACGTCGACCTTGAGCGGCGTGCGCAGCACCAGGCTGGTGAGCATCGCGATGCACAGGGCCGCGAGCAGGCCGCCATAGACGAGCACGCGCGGCCGCGTGAGGTGGCTGATCAGCTCCTGCATCACGGGCCGGTGGGCCGCCCGCGTGACCGGCACGCCGGTCGGCGTGGCCGCCATGGCGTTCTGCGTGGAGTAGCGGATGAGGCCGCGCTCGTAGCCGACCTTGTCCATCACGCCGTCGCACACGTCGATGCAGGCGGCACAGCCGATGCACTCGTACTGCAGGCCCTTGCGGATGTCGATGCCCGTGGGGCAGACCTGCACGCAGAGGCTGCAGTCGACGCAGGCGCCCAGGCCGCGGGTGGCCGGGTCGACGCTGCGCGAGCGGCTGCCGCGCGGCTCGCCGCGCTGCGCGTCGTAGCTGACGATGAGGGTGTCGCGGTCGAACATCGCGCTCTGGAAGCGCGCGTACGGGCACATGTACTTGCAGACCTGCTCGCGCATGAAACCGGCATTGCCGTAGGTCGCGAAGGCGTAGAAGAACACCCAGAACACTTCCCACGAGCCCATGCGGGTCTGTAGGAAGGCCATGCCGAGTTCGTCGATCGGCGTGAAGTAGCCGACGAAGGTGAAGCCGGTCCACATGGCCACGCCGATCCACAGCACATGCTTGAACCACTTCTTGACGAGCTTTTCCAGGGTCATGGCCCCGGCGTCGAGCTTCATGCGGGCGGTGCGGTCGCCTTCGACCTTGCGCTCGATCCACATGAAGATCTCGCTGTAGACCGTCTGCGGGCAGGCGTAGCCGCACCACAGCCGGCCGGCCACCGCAGTGAAGAGAAAGAGCGACAGCGCCGAGATGACGAGCAGGCCCGTGAGGTAGATGAAGTCCTGCGGATACAGCACCAGCCCGAAGATGTAGAAGCGCCGCGCGCCCAGGTCGAACAGCACCGCCTGGCGCTGGCCCCATTCGAGCCAGGGCAGGCCGTAGAAGATGATCTGGGTGAAGAACACCAGGCCCCAGCGCCAGCGGGCGAACAGCCCCTGCACGGAACGCGGGTAGATCTTGCGCGCCGCCTCGTACAGCGAGACGTACTGCGGCTCGCCGGCCTCGTCAGAGGCCGGGGCGGATGCCGTCGCCGGCACCGGCTGGATCGGGATGACCCGGCCGCTGGCCGGGCTGGAGGCATTGCTGGGTTTCATGTTCTTGTGGACTGCCGGACCGGTGCGCTTACTTCGCCGCCACCGCCGGCTTGTTCGACAGGCCCCAGACGTAGGAGGCCAGCACCTTGATCTGCGCGTCGGTGAGCTTGCCTTCCTGGGCAGGCATCTGGTTGGTCTTGCCGTTGTTGATCATGGCGACGATGGCGTCCTCGCCCCAGCCATGCAGCCAGATGTCGTCGGTGAGGTTGGGCGCGCCGACCGCCTGGTTGCCCTTGCCGTCCATGCCGTGGCAGGCGGCGCAGGCCGCGAACTTGGGCTTGCCGAGCTGGGCCCGTACCGAGTCGTTGGGGCTGCCCGAGAGGCTGAGCACGTAGTGGGCGACGTTGCGCACGTCGTCCGGCGTGCCGACGGCTGCGGCCATCGGCGGCATCACGCCGACACGGCCCTTGTGCAGGGTCTCGATGATCTTGTCGGGCGCGCCGCCATGCAGCCAGTCGCCGTCGGCCAGGTTGGGGAAACCCTTGCTGCCGCGCGCGTCGGAGCCGTGGCACTGCGCGCAGTTGTTCATGAACAGGCGCTCGCCGATGGCATGGGCCTGCCCGTCGCCGGCCAGCTGCTCGACCGGCAGCGAGGCAAAACGTGCGTACAGCGGCTCCAGCGCCTTGCTGGCCTGGTCGACCTCGGCCTGGTATTCACCCTTCTGGCTCCAGCCGAGCTGGCCGGCGTGGCTGCCCAGGCCCGGATAGGCCACGAGATAGCCCAGACCGAACACGATGGTGATGACGAACATGAACATCCACCAGCGCGGCAGCGGATTGTTCATCTCGCGCAGGTCTTCGTCCCAGACGTGGCCGGTGGTGTTGTCGCCGGTGTAGGCGACCTTCTTGCGGGCGGTGACCCACAGCAGGATCAGGCAGGCGACGATGCCGACGAGCGTCAGCGCCGCGACGTAGACCGACCAGAAGTTGTTGGTGAAATCGCTCATGACAGATCCTGTTGTCCTTCCTGCCCGGCGCTGAACGGCAGCTGGCGGGCCTCCTCGAATGCGGCGGCATTGCGGCGCGAGAAAGCCCACGCCAGGATGCCGATGAAGGTGATGAAGCAGGCCACGGTGGCCGCGATGCGAAGCGTGTTGATGTCCATGGTGCGGCTCCTCGGCTTACTTGAGCGCCAGGCCCAGGGATTGCAGGTAGGCCACCAGCGCGTCCATCTCGGTCTTGCCGGTAACTTCGGCCGGGCCGGCCTTGATCTGCTCGTCGGTGTAGGGCACGCCCACGCGGCGCAGGGCCGTCATGCGCGGGGCCACGACCGAGGCGTCGACCGGCGTCTTCTCGAGCCAGCTGTAGGCCGGCATGTTGGACTCGGGCACCACGTCGCGCGGGTTGTTCAGGTGGATGCGGTGCCACTCGTCGCTGTAGCGGCCGCCCACGCGGGCCAGGTCCGGGCCGGTGCGCTTGCTGCCCCATTGGAACGGGTGGTCGTAGACAAACTCGCCTGCCACCGAGTAGTGGCCGTAGCGCAGGGTCTCGGCGCGGAACGGGCGGATCATCTGCGAATGGCAGTTGTAGCAGCCCTCGCGCAGGTAGATGTCGCGGCCGATCATCTGGATCGCGGTGTAGGGCTTGACGCCCGTGACCGGCTCGGTGGTGGACTTCTGGAAGAACAGCGGCACGATCTCGACCAGGCCGCCGATGGCGACGACCAGCAGGATCAGCACGATCATCAGGAAGTTGCTGGTCTCGACCTTCTCGTGGCTGAAACCGGCGCTCGTGTTGTTTTGCGACATGTGTGTTCTCCCTCAGGCGTGTGCGGCCGAGACGGCGGGGATGGCGACGCTCACCGAGCGGCCCGAAATGGCGGTCATCCAGACGTTCCAGGCCATGATCAGCATGCCGCCCAGGTAGAGCAGGCCACCGACGAGGCGCACCACATAGAAGGGGAACGTGGCCTTGACCGACTCGACGAAGGTGTAGGTCAGCGAACCGTCGGCGTTGACGGCGCGCCACATCAGGCCCTGCATCACGCCGGCGATCCACATGGCGGCGATGTAGAGCACGATGCCCACGGTGGCGATCCAGAAGTGCAGCTCGATGGCCTTCTTGCTGTACATCGTGGTGCGGCCGAACATGCGCGGCACCAGGAAGTAGAGCGAGCCCATCGACACCAGACCGACCCAGCCGAGAGCGCCGGAGTGCACGTGGCCCACCGTCCAGTCGGTGTAGTGGCTCAGCGCGTTGACGGTCTTGATGGACATCATCGGGCCTTCGAAGGTGCTCATGCCGTAGAACGACAGCGAGACGATCAGGAAGCGCAGGACGGGGTCGTCACGCAGCTTGTGCCAGGCGCCCGACAGGGTCATGATGCCGTTGATCATGCCGCCCCAGCTCGGCGCCAGCAGGATGAGCGAGAACACCATGCCCAGCGATTGCGTCCAGTCGGGCAGCGCCGTGTAGTGCAGGTGATGCGGGCCGGCCCACATGTAGGTGAAGATCAGCGCCCAGAAGTGGACGATCGACAGGCGGTAGCTGTAGACGGGGCGGCCGGCCTGCTTGGGGATGAAGTAGTACATCATCCCGAGGAAGCCGGCGGTGAGGAAGAAGCCCACCGCGTTGTGGCCGTACCACCACTGCACCATCGCGTCCTGCACGCCGGCATAGGCCGAGTAGGACTTCATGAAGCCGGCGGGCATCTCGGCACTGTTGACCAGGTGCAGGATGGCGACCGTGAGAATGAAGGCGCCGAAGAACCAGTTGGCCACGTAGATGTGGCGCACCTTGCGCATGCCGACCGTTCCGAAGAACACGATGGCGTAGGCCACCCAGACCAGCGTGATCAGGATGTCGATCGGCCATTCGAGCTCGGCGTATTCCTTGCCGGTGGTGTAGCCCAGCGGCAGGCTGATGGCCGCGGCCACGATGACGAGCTGCCAGCCCCAGAAGGTGAAGGCGGCAAGCTTGGGCGCGAACAGCGCGACCTGGCCGGTGCGCTGCACGACGTAGTAGCTGGTGGCGAAAAGCGCACACCCGCCGAATGCGAAGATCACCGCGTTGGTGTGCAGGGGCCGCAATCGGCCATAGCTCAGCCAGGGTATGCCCAGGTTGAGTTCGGGCCAGGTGAGCTGGGCCGCAATGACCACGCCCACCAACATGCCGACCACGCCCCACAGCACGGCGGCCAGCGAGAACTGCCGTACGACGGTGTCGTTGTACACGGCTGTTTGCGTTTGCTGATTCATCGGATACACCTCTTTTTATCGTTCCGTGTCAGTGTCTCCCCTGAGTCGCCAGGGGGTGTTGACACAGGTCAATCGGACTGAAGGATGCGTTCGCCCTCGGCCTCCACCGACTCGAACTGGCCGCGCCAGACGGCCCAGCCGAGCGCGCCCAGGATGAGCAGCGCAAGCACGACCGACAGCGGGATGAGAAGAAACAGGATGTCCATGGAGGGCCTTCGAAGGATGAGGACGGGCAATGGGGACGGACGCGGGTTTCAGGTGCGGGTTTCAGGTGCGGGTTTCAGGCGGGGGCGTTGAGCCGGGTGCGTTCAGGCGCGCAGGTCCGGGCCGGCAGGCTCCGGCACGGAGGTTCCGGCCATCGGGGCTGAAAGGCGCGACAGCCGCGCGGAGTTGGCGACGACCGCGAACGAGCTCAGCGCCATGCCCAGGCCCGCGAGCCAGGGCGGCATCCAGCCGACGAGGGCCAGCGGCACGCAGACCGCGTTGTAGGCTGCGGCCCAAGACAGGTTCTGGCGCACGACGCGGCGCATGCGCCGGGCCTGCTCGACCAGGACCGGGACGGCGCTCAGGCTCTCGCCCATCAGCACGACGTCGGCGCGCGCGCGGCTCACCGGCGCGGCTTGCGCAAAGCTGACGGACACGTCGGCCCGCGCGAGCACCGGCGCGTCGTTGATGCCGTCGCCCACCATCATGACGCGATGCCCGCCCTGCTGGAGAAAGGCCACGTGGTCGAGCTTGTCCTGTGGCGTGCGGTCGCCCAGGGCCCAGTCGATGCCCAGGCGCCAGCCCATGCGCTCGGCGGCCTGCGTCTGGTCACCCGACAGCAGTTGCACCCGCAGGCCGCTGGCGCGCAACGCTGCCACGGCGGGCACGGCGTCGGCGCGCACGACCTCGTCCAGGTCGAAGCTGGCAAGCCAGCCGGTCGCATCGGCCAGATGCACGGCGGCCACGCCGTCGCGATGGCGCGGCGCGTCGATGCCGCAGAACGGCGCGCTGCCCAGCCGCAGGTCCAGGCCACCCACTTCGCCCCGCACGCCCTGCCCTGGCAGCTCGGTCACCTGGGTGGCCTCGGCGGGAACCGAAGGGTCGGACTCGTCGGACAGATCCGCCGCACGCGCCGCGATGGCCTGCGACGCGGGATGCAGCGAGTGGCGCGCCAGCGCGGCCGCCAGGCGCAGCGCTTCGGCCTGCGACAGGCCGGGCCGCACGCGGATCGCGCCCACGCCGATGCGCTCGCTGGTGAGCGTGCCGGTCTTGTCGAAAACAAGGGTGTCGACCGCAGCGCAGGCCTCGAGCGCACGCAGATCGCGCACGAGAATGCCGCGCCTGGCAAGCGCCCCGGCGGCCGCGAGCGACGCGGCCGGCGCGGCCAGCGACAGCGCGCACGGGCAGGTGACGATCAGCACCGCGACGGCCACGCCGATGGCCCGCTCCGCATCGATGAACCACCACGCCACGCCAGCAAGCGCCGCCGCCGCCAGCACCGCGATCAGAAAGGGCCGCGCGACCCGGTCGGCCAGGCGCACCACGTCGGGCTTGGCCGATGCGGCTTCGCGCATCAGCGCCACGATGCCGGCATAGCGCGTGTCGCGTCCGGTCTGGCGGGCCTCCATCAGCACCGTGGCCGTGAGGTTGTGGCTGCCGGCGAGCACCTGCATGCCGGGCGCGCGGGCCAGCGGCCGCGACTCGCCGGTGAGCAAGGCCTCGTCGGCCTGGGTTTCGCCTTCGAGCAGGACGCCGTCGGCCGCGAACGACTCGCCCGGGAGCACGCGCAGCACGTCGCCAGGCGCCACGTCGGCCACCGGCACGCGGTCGAACCCGCCGTCGGCCTGCCGGCGCAGCACGGTCTGCGGCAGGCGGCGCGACAGCGCCTCCAGCGCGCCGGCCGTGCGGTCGCGCAGCTGCCGCTCCAGCAGCCGGCCCGTCAGCAAAAAGAAGACGAACATCGTGATCGAGTCGAACCAGACCTCGCCATGCAGCGCGCCGCCGGACGAGAAGGTCACGGCCGTGCTCGCGGCGAAGGCCACGAGGATGCCCAGGGTCACCGGCACGTCCATGCCGATGACGCCATGGCGCAGGTCGCGCCAGGCGCTCTCGAAGAACGGCCTGCAGGAAAAAAGCAGGACAGGCAGCGTCAGCACCCACGAGGCCCAGCGCAGCAGGCCCAGGGCTTCGGCCGTCATCTCGCCGGGCGCGGCCACGTAGACCGGCGTGGCGTACATCATCACCTGCATCATGCAGAAGGCCGCCACCAGCACGCGCCACAGCAGCTTGCGCCGGTCCTGCACACCGGCCTCGTAGCGGGCGCCTTCGTCGAGCGGCGCGGCGCGATAGCCGGCCCGCTCGACCGCGCCCATCCACTGCGAAGGCCGCGTCGCCGTCGGCGACCACACCACGCGCGCCACATGGCTCGCGGCGTTGACGGCAGCGTCGCGCACGCCGGGCACCGAGCGCAGCGCCGCCTCGACGGTGAGCGAGCAGGCCGCGCAGTACATGCCGTCGATGGCGATGTGCGACTCCTGCTCGCCGCCCGGCACGGCCTCGTCCACGGGCGCGCTGAACGCAGCCCAGCGCTGCGGCGCGTCGAGGCTGGCGCCTGCTGTTTCAGAGGGCACGGCGGACATCAGAGGCACGGACGCAAGAGTAGCGTGGGACATGCGCTGAGGCTAACGGCCGCCCTGCCCGGCCCGCTTGACATGGATCAAGCCCGGTCGGGAGTCGGGGCGCTAACCTGAGCCCATCAACCACTCACTGGAGACCACCATGTACAAGAGAATTCTCGTGACCACCGACGGATCGACTCTCTCGAAGAAGGCCGTCACGGCCGCCCTGGGCATGGCCGAGCTGTGCGGCGCCGAAATCGTCGCGCTGCACGTCGTGCCGCGCTATCCGATGAGCTACTTCGAAGGCGGCATGACGGTGTCGGCCGACGAGATCGCCCGCACCGAAAAGCAATGGGCCGACAAGGCGCAGGGCATGGTCGAGGCCGTGCGCGATGCCGCCGCCGCCAAGGACCTGAAGGCCAAAGGGGTGATCGCCCGCTCCGATCTCGTCGCGGAGACAATCATCTCGGCCGCACGCAAACACAAGTGCGACCTGATCGTCATGGCCTCGCACGGCCGCAAGGGCATCAAGCGCATCCTGCTGGGCAGCGAGACACAACACGTGCTCACGCACTCGACGGTGCCGGTGCTGGTGCTGCGCTGAGGCTTCGTCCACTCATTCAACCAGGGAACCGCATTCATGAAGATCCTTCTGGCCGCCGACGGCAGCAACTACACCAAGCGCGCGCTCGCGTGGCTCATGGAACACCACGCCGCCGATGAAGTCGTGGTCATCCACGTCCAGCCGCCGCTGCCGCCCCGGGTGCGCAGCCACGTGACGGTCGAGACCGTCCAGGGCTACTACGCCGACGAATGCACCAAGGTGCTGGCTCCGATCGAGAAGGCGCTGACCAAGGCCGGCGTGGCCTTCAAGGCCCGCTGGGTCGTGGGCGCGCCGTCGGAAGAACTGCTCAAGGCCGCCCGCAAGGACAAGGTCGACGTGATCGCCATGGGCACGCACGGCCGCGGCCTGCTGGGCAATGCCATCATGGGCTCGGTGGCCCAGCGGGTGCTGGCGGACTCGCCCGTGCCCGTGCTCCTGATCAAGTGAAGGGCCGCGCGGGCCGCGATGGCCCGCACGGAACTCAGGCCGCGACGGCCTGTACGGATTTCAGGCCGCGACGGCCTGGGCCTTGGCCGGCGCCGCAGGCGCGCCGATCCCGACGCGGTCGAGCGCAGCGGCCAGGTGGCCGACGGTGCGATCGACGTTCTGCCACTTGTCGAGACCGAACAGGCCGATGCGGAAGGTCTTGAAGTCCGGGCCTTCGTCGCACTGCAGCGGCACGCCTGCGGCCGTCTGCAGGCCCTCGGCGAGGAACTTGCGGCTCGACTGGATCTCGGCGTCGTCGGTGTAGCTCACCACCACGCCGGGCGCCTTGAAGCCCTCGGCCGCCACGCTGGCCAGACCCCGGCTCTCGAACAGCGCGCGCACCTTGCGGCCGAGTTCTTCCTGCCCGGCGCGCATTCTGGCGAAGCCCAGGCGGCGCGTCTCCTGCATGACGTCGCGCAGGCGAGTGAGCGCGTCGGTGGGCATCGTCGCATGGTAGGCATGGCCGCCGCCCTCGTAGGTCTCCATGATCTGCAGCCACTTCTTGAGGTCGCAGGCGAAGCTGGAGCTGGTGGTGCCGTCGATGGCCTGGCGTGCCCGCTCGCTGAGCATGACCATCGCGCAGCAGGGCGAGCTGCTCCAGCCCTTCTGCGGCGCCGAGATCAGCAGATCCACGCCGGTGGCCTTCATGTCGACCCACATGGCGCCGGACGCGATGCAGTCGAGCACGAACAGGCCGCCGACCTCGTGCACCGCATCGGCCACGGCACGCAGGTAGTCATCGGGCAGGATCATGCCGGCGGCGGTTTCCACGTGGGGTGCGAACACGACGGCGGGCTTGCTGTCGCGGATCGCGGCCTGCACCTCGGCAATCGGCGCGGGCGTCCAGGGCGCCTGCGGCCCGCTGCCGACCGGTCGTGCCTTGAGCACGGTGGACAAGGCCGGGATGTTGCCCATCTCGAAGATCTGCGTCCAGCGATAGCTGAACCAGCCGTTGCGGATCACCAGCACGTTCTTGCCGCCGGCAAACTGCCGCGCGACCGACTCCATGCCGAAGGTGCCGCTGCCGGGCACCAGCGCCACGCTGTGGGCCTGGTACACCTCCTTGAGGATGCCCGAGATGTCCTTCATCACGCCCTGGAAGCTGCGCGACATGTGGTTGAGGGCACGGTCGGTGTAGACGACCGAGAATTCAAGCAGGCCGTCGGGATCGACGTTGGGAAGGAGTCCGGGCATGGCTGTCTCGCTCTGTGATGTTCTGGAAACGGGGCGATCAGCTTAGCACGGCGGGCCGGCCCTGGCATGGGGCGGGACACTGGGGTGTTCAGGCCGGCCCGTCCTTTTTCTCACTCTGTGTGAGCGCCACGCCGCCCGCCAGCCGCGCGCCGACCGACTGGCGCACGTTGTCCGGCGCCTCCGCCAGGATCGCGGGCCACTCGGCCTGCGCCCGCTCGACCACGCTCCGGCAAAAGCGCACGAGTGCGCCGGGCCGGGGCAGTTGCGCGGCATCCACCAGGTCGCGCAGCGCCGCCCAGCCGAAGGCCTGGAGCTTCGCGTCGATGGCGCGGTTGACGGCATAGTCCTGCGCCGGAATGCCCTTGAAGAAAGCCGTCACGCAGACCGGGTCGTACAGCGGCGCCAGCTGCGGCTCGCGGCCGTCGGGGTAGACGAGCGCCCAGTTCTTCAGATGCGCATCGGTGTTGCCCATGAGCAGGAAGGCCACGAAACGGGCGAGGAACTCGCGCACGTCCTGCACCGGCCGGGTCGACAGCCGGTTGAGCACGGCCAGGATGCGTCCGTAGTCCTCGAAGATGCCTGTACCGTACTTGTGCCGCGGGAGGTAGCCCAGAGCCTGCGCGAACTCCTCCATGTGGACGCGGCGCCCCGCGTGCCGGTCGAAGCGCCGGACCGCCAGGATGTCGTCGAACGGCACCTGCTCGGGCAGCTGCGCGTCGTCGCGGTGAATCACGCTGGCCTCGGCGCAATCGAGCCCCAGCGCCCGGCACAGGCGGTAACCCGTGAACTCGTTGGCCACCAGGTCGGGATGCCGCGTCGACGGCAGCTTGAGAATGAATTCGCCCGCAGCGCCGTGCTTGCGGACGACGTAGCGCCGGCCTTCCTGGATGGCCGAGAACTTGGTGACCGCACCCGGCAGCGCGGCGGCATCTTCCACCGGCTCCTCGACGAAGCCGGGCTCCAGAACATCGAGGCCCAGGGCCGTGTGCCAATGCCGGACCACCTGGGGAATCTCGGCATCGGGCGGCATCGGCTCGACCTCCACGCCGCCCATGAGGTCATGGCCGGCAGCAGCCAGCAGTTCGAACTCGTCGTCCTCGGCGCAGCCGCGCTCCTGCGCGAGCCGCGTGCGGTTGTGGCCTTCGGGCAGCAGATTCTGGAAGAAGGCGGGCCAGCGTCCGTCATTGCGCACGAGACGCATGTCTCGGGGCGCGCGCAGGATGTTCTGCGTGTCGGCCTCGGTCGCGCCCCGGTAGCTCATGGAGAGCGTGAGCCGGTTCGGGTCGGCCACGTACGCGTCGTCGAACGACACGCGCAGGAAGTCACCGTACTGCGACAGGTAGCCGATGCCGCGCCGCTCGCCCTGCGGTGCATGCAGGTACAGCCGCAGATAGCGGATCGAGGTGCTCATCGGCCCGCCGGGCTGCGCTGATGCGGCGCGACGTTCACCGGCAGCAGGTCCACCACGGACTTGGGCGCACCGACGCCGGGCGGCTGGGCCAGCACGCGGCCGCCCGAGCGCACGAAGCCTTCGATCTCCGCGCGCAGGGCCGTGGGGACCAGCATCAGGTCCAGCCCCATGGCGCGCGCCAGTTCCTGCAGCGTCGACAGGCGCGGGTCCATCCCGGCCTCGATCCGCCCGACCGTCATGCGGTTCATCCCGGCGCGCTCAGCCAGCTCCGCCTGCGTGAGCCGGGCCGCTTTGCGCGCACCTTCGAGGTCTTTCACGATGCTCATTGTGTGTGGCATGAGACTCTCCTTGCCACATAAATATAGCATTTTTGATGCTGCCACGCATCAAGATAAGCTACATATATATATCTTAAAAGTCAAAAAGCCAAATATCTATAGCAATTTGATGGAAAGCGCTTCAAAAGCGCCAAGCGTCGCGCGCAAGAAACCGCCGACGCTCAGAACAGCGCCTTGTGCTGCTCCCTCAGCAGGTTCTTCTGAACCTTGCCCATGGTGTTGCGCGGCAGTTCGGGCACGACGAAGCATTTCTTGGGGATCTTGAAGTTCGCGAGCTTGGACTTGAGCTGCGCGATGATCGCGCCGCCATCGAGCTGCGCGCCCGGCTTGGCGATGACCACGGCCACGCCGACTTCGCCGAAGTCCGGATGGGGCACGCCCACGAGGGCGCTTTCGGCGACGCCGGGCATCTCGTTGATGTAGCCCTCGATCTCGGCCGGGTAGACGTTGTAGCCGCCGCTGATGATGAGGTCCTTGCTGCGCCCGACGATGGTGACGTAGCCGAGGCCGTCGATCTTGCCGACGTCGCCGGTCTTGAAGTAGCCGTCGGCGGTGAATTCCTCTTTCGTCTTCTCGGGCATGCGCCAGTAGCCGCTGAAGACATTGGGCCCGCGCACCTCGATGCCGCCGATCTCGTCGGTGGTGCAGTGCTCGCCCTGCTCGTTGCGCACCCGCAGGCTGACGCCGGGCAGCGGAAAGCCCACGGTGCCGCCGCGCCGCTCGCCCTGGGCCGGGTCGTAGGGGTTGGAGGTGAGCATGATGGTCTCGCTCATGCCGTAGCGCTCCAGAATGGTGTGGCCGGTGCGCTCCTTCCAGTCGTTGAAGGTCTCGATCAGCAGCGGCGCCGAACCGGCGATGAACAGGCGCATGCCCGACGCCGCTTCGCGCGTGAGCCCGGGCTCCTGCAGCATCCGCACATAGAGCGTGGGCACGCCCATGAAGACGGTCGCATCGGGCAGCCGGCGCACCACGGCGGCCGGGTCGAACTTGCCGAACCAGATCATCGGGCTGCCATTGATCAGCGCGCCGTGCAGCGCCACGAAGAGGCCGTGCACGTGGAAGATCGGCAGCGCGTGGATCAGCACGTCGCCTTCGCGCCAACCCCAGTAGTCCTTGAGCACGCGCGCGTTCGACAGCATGTTGCCGTGCGAGAGCATCGCGCCCTTGCTGCGGCCGGTGGTGCCGCTGGTGTAGAGGATGGCGGCCAGGTCGTCGGCGCCCTTGGCGGCGATGCGGTGCTGGTCGCTGTGCCCGGCGGCGGCGGCCAGCAAGGTGCCGGTGCGGTTGTCGTCGAGGGTGAAGACGTGTTTCGTGCCGGCGCGCCGGGCGATGTCCTGCACCCAGGGCAGGTTCTTCGAGGCGCAGACCACGACCGAGGGCTCGGCGTTGCCGATGAAGTATTCGATCTCGGCGCTCTGGTAGGCTGTGTTGAGCGGCAGGAACACGTAGCCCGCGCGCAAGGTGGCCAGGTAGAGCATCGCGGCTTCCACCGACTTTTCCACCTGCACCGCCACGCGCGCGCCGGCCGGCAGCCTGAGCGACTTGAGCAGGTTGGCCATCATGGCCGTGGCACGGTCCAGGTCGCGCCACGAGTAGTGCAGGCCGGTGTCGGTTTCGATGGCGACGTCGTCAAGCCGCTCGGGGAAGGCCGCGCGCAGCGCGGCAAAGAGGTTCTGGTTGCTGCTCATGGTGTCGATGCGTGGAGAGGGTTGTCGATGGATGGAACGAATCGGCTCGGGTGCTGCAGGACGGCGGCGGGGCGGCGCGGCTTCGCGGATGGGCTCTCGGGTGGGTTCGCTCGCAGCGCTTCAGAAATCGGGCCGGCGCTTGTCCAGAAAGGCCTGAACGCCCTCGCGGTGCTCGCGGCTGCTGGCGTAATCGTACGCGCTGGCGGCCAGGGCGGCCGCGTCGGTGCCGCCGCGCAAGGCGCGCAGCGCCTGTTTGTTCATGCGGGCCGCCTCGGGCGCGAGCGCTGCGATGCGCCCTGCCGTCGCCAGCGCTTCGCCCGCCACTTCGCCGTCGGGCACGACGCGGGTCAGAAAGCCCCGCGCCTTCATCTCGGCGGCGCCGAGCACGGCGGCCTCCAGCAGCATCTCGCGCGCCGTCAGCTCGCCAATGGCGTCCATGACCAGCCCGGCCTCGCGCGGCGCCATGGGAAAGCCCAGGCGTGCGATCGGCGCGCCGAAGCGCGCGCCCGCGCCGGCGATGCGGATGTCGCAGCAGCTGGCGATCTCGATGCCGGCGCCCATGCAGGCGCCGTCGATCTGCGCCACCAGCGGCACGTCGCAGGCCAGCAAGGCCGAGAGCGCACCCCAAACGTCGGCCTCATGGAAGTCGGCCAGCGAGGCCGGATCGAATCGAAAGCCCGGGTATTCGGCGATGTCGCCGCCGGCGCAGAAGGCTCCGCCCTCGCCCGCCACGACGATGCAGCGCAGGCCGGCATCGGCCTGCAGCGCCAGGGCCGCAGCCTTCAGCTCGCGCCACATCGCACGCGACATGGCGTTGAGCCGGGGCGGGTTGCACAGCGTGATGAAGGCGGTGGCGCCGTCGCGCCGCAACTGGACCTGTCCCGTCACCGGCATCCTTTCATGGGGGCTTGCGTCCTTCAGTCGAGCTTGGCGCCCGAGGCCTTGACGACGGCCGTCCAGCGCTTGACCTCGGCGCTCACGAAGCTGCCGAACTGCTGCGAGGTCATGGCCGGCACTTCCGCGCCCTGGCTGGCCCAGACGGCCTTCATCTCGTCGGCGGCCAGCGCCTTGCGGATCTCGTCGCTGATGCGCGCCTGCAGGTCGGGCGCGAGGCCCTTGGGTGCCCACAGGCCGTACCAGGTGGTGACGTTGTAGTCGGGCAGGCCGACTTCGGCCGCGCAGGGAATGTCGGGAAAGGCCGGGTTGCGCCTGGCACCCGAGACCATCAGCCCCTTGATGCGGCCGGCCTTGATGTGGGCGGCACTGGAGCCCAGCCCGTCGAACATCATGTCGACCTGGCCACCGACGAGGTCGCGCAGCGCCGGGCCGGCGCCGGTGTAGGGAATGTGGGTGATGAAGGTCCTGGTCTGCTGCTTGAACAGCTCGCCCGCGAGATGATGCGAGGTGCCCGCCCCGGCCGAGCCGTAGTTGAACTTGCCGGGGCTCTTCTTGACGAGTTCGAGGAAGGACTTGAAGTCCGGCGTGGTGACGTTCTTCGGATTCACCACGACGATCTGCGGCACGCTGGCCGCCAGCACCAGGGGCACGAAGTCCTTCTCGATGTCGTAGTCCAGGCGCGGGTACATGGCCGGCGCGATGGTGTGGTGCACCGCGCCCATGAAGAGCGTGTAGCCGTCGTTCGGCGCCTTGGCCGCGATGCTCGCGCCCACGGTGCCGCCGGCGCCGCCGCGGTTTTCGATGACGAGGTTCTTGCCGGTCTGCTTGGCGAACTGGGCCGACAGCGGCCGGCCGAACGCATCAGTGCCGCCGCCTGCGGCAAACGGCACGACCAGGGTCACCGGCTTGGTCGGCCAGGCCGAGGCCTGCGCATGGCTCACGCCCGAAAAGGCGGCGGCGCTGGCCGCGGCCGCGCGCAGAACGTCGCGCCGGTTGAGGCTGTAGGTCATTGTCTTGTCTCCTGACTGTTGTGTTGTTGCGAGAGGTGATGCGTAGTGCACTGAAAACGGTGCGCTCAAATGTAGTGAGCTTCGACGTCGCCCGATACAGGGATTTTTCCCTGTGCCAGCGCCTGCCGATGGCGGTCCAGACGCTTGAGGTCGTACAGGTAGTTGACCATTAACCCATAAGACTGCCTGACGCCCTTGGTCGACGGATCGCCCGCCCAGTTGAGCCGCTCGACCCGCGCGCCGTTGCCCAGGTGGAAGCGCGCCACCGGATCGGCGGGCTTGCCGCCGGGCAGCTCGCGGCCCAGGTACTGCGCCGCGCACTGCAGCAGCAGCCGGCGCAGCGGCGACTTCGCGTCGAGCTCGAGCGGCTTGTCGAGCGCCGCGAGCAGATGCGCCGCCGTCGGCGGCTCGAAGCCGACGGCGCGGCCGAGCGCGGCGCGCTCCTTGTCGGGCACGCGTTCGAGCACGCCGGCCAGGTTGGCCTGGAGCCAGGCCCGCAGGCCCGGAATCGGCGAGAGCGTGGCGAAGTTCTTGAGCTTGGGGAACTCGGCACGAAGCGTCTCGACCACCCGCTTGATGAGCGAGTCGCCAAAGCTCACGCCGCGCAGGCCGACCTGCGTGTTGCTGATGGAGTAGAAGATCGCGGTGGCTGCCCGCGCCGGATCGACCGCCGCCGCCGATTCGTCGAGCAGCGGCGTGATGCTGTCGGCCATGCCATCGGTGAAGGCCACCTCGACGAAGATGAGCGGCTCGTCGGGCAGGCGCGGGTGGAAGAAGCCGTAGCAGCGGCGGTCGCTGTCGAGCCGGTTCTTGACGTCGGCCCATCCCTTGATGGCGTGGACCGCCTCGTACTGGATGAGCTTTTCGATCAGCGAGGCCGGCGAGTCCCAGCTGATGCGCCGCAGGTCGAGAAAGGCGACGTCGAACCAGGTGGAGAACAGCGACTCCAGCTCGGCGTCGAGCGCGAGGAGGCGCTTGTCGGACTTGAGGTGCGGCAGCAGCTCGGCGCGCAGGTCGACGAGGAAGCGCATGCCCTGCGGATAGACCGCAAAGCGCTGCAGCAGCCGCGTGCGCGGCGAGACCAGGGCCTTGCGCAGACGGATCTCGGCCTGGCCTTCGTCGGGCGTGCCCTGCGCAGCCTCGTAGTGTTCGCGCGCGGCCTTGACCTTCTTCGGATCGGGCGCGAACTGCTCGCTCATGAGGAGCCAGGCGTCGCGCCGCTGCGCGGGCGTGGCGCCGGCGTACCAGTCGGCCAGGGCCTTGGCGCGGCGCCCGCCTTCGACCTCGCTGACCTGCGGATCGACGATGGCCTGCAGTTCGGTGAGCGTGCGCCGCAGGACGCGCGGCGACAGGGCTTCCTGGCCGCGCCCGATGCGCGCCTCGAGCCGCTCGCGCGTGCTGCGCGCCGGTGCGGGCGCGGCTGCAGCGCCGCCGCCGCCCTCGCCCGCCGCCACGACCCGGGAGGCGGGCCGCAGGAGGGAGACGCTGCGCGAGATCCAGTCCGGTGCGTTCATGCCAGCCTCGATGCCCGGCTGCGGGCGAGTTCGCGCAATGCTTCGCGCTGGCGCGTGAGGTGGGTCCGCATGGCGGCCTCGGCGCCTTCGCTGTCGCGGGCCTTGAGGGCCGCGAAGACGGCCATGTGTTCCGACAGGCTCTGCTCCAGCCGCCCCGGCGCATGGAGCTGCTGCAGCCGCGCCAGCCGCAGGATCTTGCGCAGGTCGCCAATGACCTGGGCAAGCCAGCGGTTGGCGGCGAGCTTGATGATGGCCTCGTGGATGGCGTGGTTGGCCTCGTAGTAGTCGTTGATGCGCTTGGCGCGCGCATGGCGGTTGAGCTTGTCGTGCAGACCTTCGAGGGTGGCGAGGTCGGCGTCGCTGGCGTTGCGCGCGGCCTCGTAGGCGCAGCGGCCTTCGAGCAGCGCAATGACGGGGAAAATGTCGTCGAGGTCCTGCTCAGTGACCTGGTTGACGAAGGAGCCGCGCCGGGGCTCATGCCGCACCAGACCTTCTGCCGCGAGGACCTTGAGGGCTTCGCGCAGCGGCGTGCGCGAGATTTTCATGCGCTCGCACAAGGCTGTTTCGTCGATGAAGCTGCCGGGCGCCAGTTCGCCGGCAAAAATGCTTTCGCGCAGGCGGTCGGCAACCTCGTCGTGGAGCGACATGGGGGCTGCGTGGGGGGTGACGAGCTTCATGGTTTGCGGTAATTTTCTGTAATTATGGGAAATTATCTTGATGGAGGCAAGCGCGGTTCGGACTATGGGAAACCCTGAGGCGCTTTGGCTGGGACCTCGCGGAAGGCGGCCCTTTTTCTGGGGCTTGTCTTGTTTGCTGTGCGTTGCGGGCGCAGACCTCGCGGAAGGCGGGCGGCGTGGACCGGTTCTCCGGCGCACGCTCGCGCAGATGTTCATGTAGCGCGCCCGACGGGTTGGCGCTGCCTCCGTGCAGGCGTGCGCGGCTCTTGTACGCAGCGCGAATGGCGCCTGCGCCCCGGTCCCCACCACCCACCTTCACATCCGGCTCGGGTTTACCAGCCCTTCGCTCGTGGGCTCTTGCGTTGTCGATCGTCTCTTGCACCCCTCTTGCTACCCTCTTGCTCGCCTCTGCGCCATCGCCATTCGTGCGTCAGGGCGAGCGAACCTGCACTTCGTGATCTAGGCATCCCGCCGACGGGGTCCGTGCTGACAATCGCTCCATCCATCAAGCGTGTCTGCGGCTGTTCAGGCGAGCGAAGCAACGCACCGCCGGGGTGGGTGGTTCGGGGGGGCGGGCGCAGGGCCAGTCGCGCTGCGTACAAGAGCCGCGCACGCCTGCACGGAGGCAGCGCCAACCCGTCGGGCGCGCTACAAAAACATCTGCGCGAGGTGCCCGGAGAACGCCCCCCCGGGCCGCCCGCCCCTGCCAACCCTGCAGGCACGCGCAAGAGGCAAACCCAGCCACCGAGCGGAATCAGCGGAAAGTCACCTCAGGCCCCGCGAACTTCACCGCGCCAGGCGTACTGGCGCGGCTGCTGCCCAGCGGGCAGGACGCGGCCGACAGCCCTTCGGCCCACTGCCGGAAACGCAGCGCGATCGGTGGCGTCATCACGCAGCTGGCGTTTCCGAATGGATGACCCAGATGCAGCAGCTGGTGCCCCAGCTCGTGCGTCAGCAGCAGGGCCATGTACTGGTTGGCGGCCTCCTCGTCGGGCGTTTCGCCGCCGCGCAGACGCACCGTCTGCGGCGAGTCGTCCAGAAACGGGAAGGTGCTGAGCACCGACACCAGCTTGAAGCGCGCCGACAGGCTCTCGCTCGTCACGCCGTTGCTCACGCCGCCACGGATCGCGCTGTGCACCGAGTTCTCCTCCCACTCGGCGCTGGCGATCAGCTGGTTCGTCACCACCACTTCGTAGGGAAGCTCGGTCGAGCCGATGAGGTTCCAGTAGGCGTATTCGTTGTAGCGGTCGCCGCCGATCAGCGGCGCGCCGTCAGCGACCTTGAGCTGATGCCAGTGCCGCAGCAGCGTGTGCTGCGTCTGCACCAGGGCGCGCGCGAAGGCCAGATCGCTGGCATCGGCAGGTGGAGCGAGCAGGTAGGGCGCGGCAAAGCGCTTCTGCTCGGCGAGGTCGCCCTCGTCCCGCAGGTCCTTGAGCAGGCCGCGCGCGAGCCGGTCGATGGTCCACTCGTTGGTGGCCGGATCGAGCCGCTGCGCCTCGGCGCGCTGGATCATGCGCGGGCTGAGCCCGGCGAAGAGGCGAAGGATGGGCAGCTCCACCGGCGCCTCGAAGCGCACCGTCACGCCCAGGTGCTCGCGCAGCAGCGACGTGGCGAGCGTCAGCACACGCTGCAGACGCGCGGCCGGCAGCAGCGGCAGACGCGGGTTGTGGACGTAGGCCACGCGAAGTGGCACCGGCGCGTGCAGCTTGGGCAGCGGCAGGGTGCGCGTGGCGGGACGGGTCTGGGCCTGAACCGCGCCCACGCCCAGCGCAGGCGCCAGCGCGGCCAGGACGCCTTGCATCCAGACCGCGCGCCGGCGCATCAGCCGCCCCGCGACGCCGGGGCCTGCCCGCGCGCCCACAGCCAGAGGCCGGCGCCGCCGAGGATCATCGGCACGCACAGCCATTGGCCCATGCTCATGTTCAGGGCCAGGAGACCCAGGAAGCTGTCGGGCTCGCGGAAGAACTCGGCAATGAAACGGAACACGCCGTAGCCGAACAGGAAAGCCGCAGCCACCTGCCCGGGCCGGCGCTCCTTGCGCGCATACAGCCACAGCAGGATGAACAGCAGCAGGCCTTCGAGCAGGAACTGGTACACCTGCGAGGGGTGGCGCGGCTGCATCGTGCCGCTGTGGCGGAACACCATGCCCCAGGGCAGGTCGGGGTCGGCCAGCCGGCCCCACAGTTCGCCGTTGATGAAGTTGCCGACGCGGCCGGCGGCCAGGCCCGTGGGCACGCAGGGCGCGACGAAGTCGGCGACCTGCAGCAGCGGCCGCTTGCGCGAGTGGGCGAACCAGATCATCGCGCCGATGACGCCCAGCATGCCGCCGTGAAAGCTCATGCCGCCCTGCCACACCGCGAAGATCTCCAGCGGGTGGCTCAGGTAGTACGCCGGTTTGTAGAACAGACAGTAGCCGATCCGCCCCCCGGCAATCACGCCCATCACCCCGAGAAAGAGAATGTCCTCCACGTCGCGCCGCGACCAGGCCCCGGGGCCCTGGATCGAGGCATAGGGCTCATGGCGCAGCCGCAGGTGGCCCAGCAGCAGGAACAGGCCGAAGGCCACGAGGTAGGTCAGCCCGTACCAGTGGATGGCCAGCGGGCCGAGCTGCAGGGCGACAGGATTGATTTCCGGGTGGATCAGCATGGCGGCTATTGTGCCCGCAGCACGTGTCAACCCTGTGTGCGTACGGACACATGCGAAGACCCGGGCTTGGCCGCCCGTGGGCGCGGCGTTCCCCGGTCCCGCGCGGGCGCTGCCGGCGCCGCGTCCTGCCTAACCTGCGCGCGGGCAAAGTCCACGAAGCGCGCGAGCGTCGGGCTGGCGCCTTCGGCCCGCCAGACGAGGCTGGTTTCGCACACCGGCACCTGCCGTGCCGCAAGGCGTCCGCGCGCCGGACGGGAGGCCACCTCGCGGTAGACCACGCCGGGCCGCTGGAACTGCATGACGCTGCCCGGCACCCAGGCCAGGCCCAGCCCGGCCGACACCAGGTTGACGATGGTCTGCATCTGGATGGCTTCCTGCACCACCTGCGGCGAGCGGCCGGCCGCATGGTAGAGCGCGAACACCGCGTCGTAGACCGACGGCAGAATGCGACGCGGAAAGATCACCAGCGGCTCGGCCAGCACCTCGGCCAGGGCCAGCGCGCCGCTCGTGGCCAGGCGGTGGCGCTCGGGCAAGGCCACGACCAGGGGCTCGGCCGCGATCAGCGCGCGCGACAGGCCCGGCGGCGCAAAGCCGGGGGAATGCAGCATGAGTCCGGCGTCGATGTCGCCGCGCGCCAGGCCCTGCAGCTGCACGTCACCGGTGGCTTCGAGCAGGTCGAGCTCGACGCGGGGATGGCGCTCGCGAAAGGCCCGCACCCACAACGGCAGCAGCTCGTAGCCGGCGGTGGAGACGAAGGCCAGCCGCAGGCGCCCGACCTCGCCGGCCGCCGCAGCGCGTGCATGAGCGGGCAGCGTCTCGGCCCGCGCCAGCAGTTCGCGCGCCTCGGGCAGCAGGGCCCGCCCGGCCGGGGTCAGGGCGACGCTGCGCCGGGTGCGGTCGAACAGGCGCAGGTCGAGCCGGCGCTCCAGCAGCGCGATGGCCTGCGTCAGCGGTGGCTGGGTCATGTGCAGGCGCACTGCCGCGCGGCCGAAATGCAGCTCCTCGGCCACCGCGATGAACTGGCGCCACAGACGCAGCTCGATGAGGGATTCGCTCATATGCGCAGCATATTAATACAGGCCGACAAATATATTGGAAAGCATGTGAGCGTCGGCGCATACTCTTGGCTTTTCCGGCTCCAACCCCACGAGAGACATCACACCATGGCAGAGACAAAAGTCATCCAGATCAACCGCCGCAGCAAGAACATCGTCGAGGGCAAGTCCCGCGCACCCAACCGCTCCATGTTCTACGGCATGGGCTACGAGGAAAGCGACTTCAAGAAGCCCATGGTGGGCGTAGCCAACGGGCACAGCACCATCACGCCGTGCAACTCCGGCCTGCAAAAGCTCGCGGACGCCGCGATCGCCGGCATCGAGGAAGCCGGCGGCAACGCCCAGGTGTTCGGCACGCCGACCATCTCGGACGGCATGGCCATGGGCACCGAGGGCATGAAGTACTCGCTGGTCAGCCGCGAGGTGATCTCCGACTGCATCGAGACCTGCGTGCAGGGCCAGTGGATGGACGGCGTGCTGGTCGTGGGCGGCTGCGACAAGAACATGCCCGGCGGCATGATGGGCATGCTGCGCGCCAACGTGCCGGCCATCTACGTCTACGGCGGCACCATCCTGCCGGGCCACTACAAGGGCCAGGACCTGAACATCGTGAGCGTGTTCGAGGCCGTCGGCCAGAATGCGGCCGGCAATCTGAGCGACCACGACCTGCACGAGATCGAAAAGCGCGCCATTCCCGGCACCGGCTCCTGCGGCGGCATGTACACCGCCAACACCATGAGCTCGGCCTTCGAGGCTTTGGGCATGTCGCTGCCCTACTCGTCCACCATGGCCAATCCGCACGACGAGAAGCAGAACTCGGCGCGCGAGTCGGCCAAGGTGCTGATCGAGGCGATCCGCAACGACCTCAAGCCGCGCGACATCGTCACGCGCAAGGCGATCGAGAACGCGGTGGCCGTGATCATGGCCACCGGCGGCTCGACCAATGCGGTGCTGCACTTCCTGGCGATCGCACACGCGGCCGAGGTGGAGTGGACGATCGACGACTTCGAGCGCATGCGCCGCAAGATCCCGGTGATCTGCGACCTCAAGCCCTCGGGCAAGTACCTGGCCGTGGACCTGCACCGCGCAGGCGGCATCCCGCAGGTCATGAAGGTGCTGCTGAACGCCGGCCTGCTGCATGGCGACTGCATGACCATCACCGGCAAGACGATTGCCGAAGTGCTCAAGGACGTGCCCGACCAGCCCCGCGCCGACCAGGACGTGATCCGCCCGATCGACAAGGCCATCTACAAGGAAGGTCACCTGGCCATCCTCAAGGGCAATCTCTCGCCCGAGGGCGCGGTCGCCAAGATCACGGGCCTCAAGAACCCCGTCATCACCGGCCCGGCCCGCGTGTTCGACGACGAGCAGTCTGCGCTGCAGGCCATCCTCGACGGCAAGATCGTCGCGGGCGACGTGATGGTGCTGCGTTACCTCGGACCCAAGGGCGGCCCCGGCATGCCCGAGATGCTCGCCCCCACCGGCGCACTGATCGGCGCGGGCCTGGGCGAGAGCGTGGGCCTGATCACCGACGGCCGCTTCTCCGGCGGCACCTGGGGCATGGTGGTAGGCCACGTGGCGCCCGAGGCGGCGGCCGGTGGCAACATCGCATTCATCCGCGAGGGGGACTCGATCACCATCGACGCGCACCAGCTCAAGCTCGAACTCAACGTGTCCGATGCCGAGCTGGCCAAGCGCCGCGAAGGCTGGACGCCGCCGAAGCCGCGCTACACCCGAGGCGTGCAGGCCAAGTTCGCGTTCAATGCCGCCAGTGCCAGCCGCGGCGCGGTGCTCGACGACTATTGATCGAAGGCCGGGCGGATCGAACGCCCGGCGGATCGAAGGCCCGGTGGCTCGAGAGCCCAGTGGCTCGAAGGCCCGGCGGATCGAAGGCGTGGGCTTGTGAGGCGAACGGGAGCGGACCGTCAGAGCCCGCTTCTCTGCCCTGTCTGCCGCCTGCCCCGGGCTGCGGAAAGGCCGGCACGCAACCTGGCCAGCCCCTTCAACCCGCAGGGGAAATGAAGCGCAAAGTTCCTACTTGCGCTTCTTGGTCGGCGCCAGGCCGATGTTCTCGCGGGCCTTGTTGATGCGGTCCTGCTTGCGCTTGTCCATCTTCTCCATGGCCTTCTTCTTGGTGTAGCCCGACCAGTCAGCCCAGGTCCACCAGACGACGGCCAGGGCGAAGGGCGCCAGAACCACGTACCAGCTCCATTCGGCCACGGCGCCGATCTCCAGGTACTTGAGGAGCAGCAGGACGACGCCCGCAATCAGGAAATACATGAGGCCTCCGGAGGGTGTTCTGTTAACTGAAGCTTTACGCCGGCATTACCGGACAGTCAACGGGGTTCATTACAATCGCGTTGAGGAAATGTACTTCAACCCACGAGGAAACAAGATGAAACGTGCCCTGTTTGCCCTGATTGCCGCGTCGACCGCTGCTTTTGCAGCACCTGCCTTCGCCGACCAGGCACTGGCCACTGCCAAGAACTGCATGGCCTGCCACGCCACCGACAAGAAGCTCGTCGGCCCCGCCTACAAGGACGTCGCCGCCAAGTACGCCGGCCAGAAGGACGCCGTGGACAAGCTGGCCGCCAAGATCATCAAGGGTGGCTCGGGCGTATGGGGCCCGGTGCCGATGCCCGCCAACGCGCAGGTCAACGAAGCCGAAGCCAAGAAGCTCGCCGCCTGGGTGCTGAGCATCAAGTAAGCGGCTTGCGCCCTTCAGCAAAAAAGCCACCGCATGCGGTGGCTTTTTTGCGTCTGGACGACGAGCTGCCGCGTCAGAGCTTCTCGGCCAGCTGCTCCAGGATCGCCGGGTTCTCCAGCGTGGACGTGTCCTGCGTGATGGCTTCGCCCTTGGCGATGGAGCGCAGCAGGCGGCGCATGATCTTGCCGCTGCGCGTCTTGGGAAGGTTGTCACCGAAGCGGATGTCCTTGGGCTTGGCGATCGGGCCGATCTCCTTGGCCACCCAGTTGCGCAACTCGTTGGCGATCTGCTTGGCCTCTTCGCCGGTCGGACGCGAACGCTTGAGCACGACGAACGCGCACACCGCTTCGCCCGTGAGGTCGTCGGGGCGGCCCACCACGGCGGCTTCGGCCACGAGGTCGGTCTTGGCCACGAGCGCCGACTCGATCTCCATGGTGCCCAGGCGGTGGCCCGAGACGTTGAGCACGTCGTCGATGCGGCCGGTGATGCGGAAGTAGCCCCGGTCGGCCGAGCGCACCGCACCGTCGCCGGCCAGGTAGAGCGTGCCGCCCATCTCCTCGGGGAAATAGCTCTTCTTGAAACGCTCCGGATCGCCCCAGATGGTGCGGATCATCGACGGCCAGGGCCGCTTGACCACCAGCATGCCGCCCGAGCCGTTGGGAATGTCCTTGCCGGTCTCGTCGACGATGGCCGCCATGATGCCCGGCAGCGGCAGCGTGCACGAGCCCGGCACCAGCGGCGTGGCGCCCGGCAGCGGCGTGATCATGTGGCCGCCGGTTTCGGTCTGCCAGAAGGTGTCCACGATCGGGCAGCGCTCGCCGCCCACATGGCGGTGATACCACATCCAGGCTTCGGGGTTGATCGGCTCGCCGACGGAGCCGAGGATGCGCAGGCTCGACAGGTTCCAGTTCTTCGGATGCACCTTCTCGTCGGTCTCGGCCGCCTTGATGAGCGAGCGGATCGCGGTGGGCGCCGTGTAGAAGATCGTGACCTTGTGCTTCTCGATCATCTGCCAGAAGCGGCCGGCGTTCGGGTAGGTCGGGATGCCCTCGAAGATCACCTGCGTCGCGCCGGCGGCCAGCGGTCCGTAGGCCACGTAGCTGTGGCCGGTGATCCAGCCGATGTCGGCCGTGCACCAGAACACGTCGTCCGGGCGCAGGTCGAAGGTCCAGTCCATGGTGAGCTTGGCCCACAGCAGGTAGCCGCCGGTGGAGTGCTGCACGCCCTTGGGCTTGCCGGTGGAGCCTGAGGTGTAGAGGATGAACAGCGGATGCTCGGCCCCCACGTACTCCGGGGCGCATTCGCTGCTCTGGCCCTGCAGGATCTCGTCGAAGGTTTTGTCGCGACCGGCCACCATGTTGCAGGCGGTCGGCGTGCGCATGTAGACCATCACCGACTTGAGGGTGTCGCAGCCGCCCATGGCGATGCCGTCGTCCACGATGGCCTTGAGCGGCAGCTCCTTGCCGCCACGCATCTGGAAGTTGGCGGTGATGACGGCCACCGCGCCCGCGTCGATGATGCGCTCGTTCAGCGCCTTGGCCGAGAAGCCGCCGAAGACCACGCTGTGCGTCGCGCCGATGCGGGCGCAGGCCTGCATCGCGATGACGCCCTCCACGGTCATGGGCATGTAGATGATGACGCGGTCGCCCTTTTTGATGCCCTGGGCCTTGAGCGCGTTGGCAAACTGCGCGACGCGCCCGAGCAGTTGCCTGTAAGTGACCTGCGTCACCGCGCCGTCATCGGCCTCGAAGACGATGGCCGTCTTGTTCTCGGTGGCCGTGCCCATGTGCTTGTCCAGGCAGTTGGCCGAGGCGTTGAGTTCGCCGTCGTCGAACCACTTGTAGAACGGGGCGTTGGACTCGTCGAGGGTGCGGGTGAACGGCTTCTTCCAGACCACGTTCTCGCGGGCCAGACGCGCCCAGAAGCCCTCGAAGTCCTTGTCCGCCTCGGCGCACAGGGCCTCGTAACCCTGCATTCCGGAGATGCGGGCCGCCTTGACGACGGCATCGGCCGGGGGGAAGACGCGGTTTTCGACCAGGACGGACTCGATGGCGCTCATGGGATTTGTCTCCTCGGATGGTTGTGCTCGGGGCGTAATGTCGGCGCGCCCTCTTACAGGCTACTGACTGGCGCGAACCTTACAAATTTAACGCCTTTCAAGGGCCGCAGGGCAAGCAACCTACAATTTCAGGCAGTTTCACTCCAGGCCCTCGTCCATGTCAGCACCGACCGATCCCAAGCCCGCGCGCACCTCGCCCCTGCGGCCCCTGCCCAACCTGATCTTCGCCAGCCGCTGGCTGCAGTTGCCGCTGTACCTGGGCCTGATCGCGGCACAGGCGGTCTACGTGGTGCACTTCCTGGTGGAGCTGGAGCATCTGATCGCCGCCGCGTTCGGCAGCGAGGCCGCCCTGCAGGCCCTGGTCACGAGCATCGGCTACAAGGCCACGGCGCCGCTGACCTCGCTCAACGAGACGGTCATCATGCTGGTGGTGCTGGCGCTGATCGACGTGGTCATGATCTCCAACCTGCTGATCATGGTGATCGTGGGCGGCTACGAGACTTTCGTGAGCCGCATGAACCTCGAAGGCCACCGCGACCAGCCCGAGTGGCTGAGCCACGTGAATGCGTCGGTGCTCAAGGTCAAGCTGGCGACCGCCATCATCGGCATCAGCTCGATCCACCTGCTCAAGACCTTCATCAACGCCGACAACTACTCGGACCGCGTGCTGATCGCCCAGACCGCGATCCACATCGCCTTCCTGCTGTCGGCCATGGCCATCGCCTACACCGACAAGCTGATGTCGGGCAGCGCGCCGGCCAAGCACTAGCCGCGCGCATCAACCAGTCGCGCGCACTCGTCCAGCGCATTAGTGCCGCGCACTCGTCCCGCGCGCGGCGCCTAGACCATGTCCTGCGGCCGCACCCAGCGGTCGAAGTCCTCGGCGGTGACGAAGCCCGTGGCCAGCGCCGCCTCGCGCAGGCTCGTGCCCTCGCGGTGCGCCTTCTTGGCGATCTGCGCGGCCTTGTCGTAGCCGATGTGCGGGTTGAGCGCCGTCACCAGCATCAGTGAACGGTCCACCAGCTCGGCGATGCGGCTGCGGTTGGGCTCGATGCCCACGGCGCAGTGGTCGTTGAAGCTGCGCATGCCGTCGGCCAGCAGGCGCACGCTTTGCAGCAGGTTGTGCGCGATCATCGGGCGGAACACGTTCAGCTCGAAATTGCCCGACGCGCCACCGACGTTCACCGCCACGTCGTTGCCGAAGACCTGGCAGCACAGCATGGTCAGCGCCTCGCTCTGCGTCGGGTTGACCTTGCCAGGCATGATGGACGAGCCCGGCTCGTTCTCGGGGATCGACAGCTCGCCGATGCCGCTGCGCGGGCCGCTGGCCAGCCAGCGCACGTCGTTGGCGATCTTCATGAGGCTGGCCGCCAGCGTCTTGAGCGCGCCGTGGGCATGCACCAGCGCATCGGCCGCCGCCATCACCTCGAACTTGTTGGGCGCCGTCACCAGCGGCAGGCCCGTGAGCCGTGCGAGTTCGGCCGCCACCGCCTCGGCATAGCCGGCCGGCGCGTTGAGCCCGGTGCCCACTGCCGTGCCGCCGAGCGCCAGCTCGCACAGGTGCGGCAGCGCCGCGCGCAGATGCCGCTCGTTCTGGTCGAGCTGCGCGACGTAGCCCGAGAACTCCTGGCCGAGCGTCAGGGGTGTGGCGTCCTGCAGGTGCGTGCGACCGATCTTGACGATGCCGCCGAACTCCGACGCCTTGGCGGCCAGCGTCGCCCGCAACGCTTCGAGCGCGGGCAGCAGGCGGTGGGTGATGGCGACCACCGCAGCCACATGCATGGCGGTGGGAAACACGTCGTTGGACGACTGGCTGCGGTTGACTTCGTCGTTGGGGTGGACGAGCCGGCCCTCGCCGCGCGCCCCACCCAGCAGTTCGCTCGCCCGGTTGGCCAACACCTCGTTGACGTTCATGTTGGTCTGGGTGCCCGAGCCGGTCTGCCAGACGACGAGCGGGAACTCGGCCGCGTGCTGCCCGCCGATCACCTCGTCGGCTGCCGCGACGATGGCCTGCGCCTTGTCGGCGGCCAGCAGCCCGAGCGCGTGGTTGACGGTCGCCGACGCCCGCTTGACCTGCGCCAGCGCGCGGATGATCTCGGCCGGCTGGCGCTCGCCGGAGATGTCGAAGTTCTGCAGCGAGCGCTGCGTCTGCGCGCCCCACAGGCGCGCGGCCGGAACCTCGATGGGCCCGAAGGTGTCGCGTTCGATGCGTGTCGGCATGGTGTCAGGTGACCTGTCAAAATAAGGGGTTGCCCAACCGTACCAGACCTGCGGCGCGGCCGCACCTGTTTCGCATCCCCACCCTACGCCCATCATGACCACGAGCATCCGCCAAGCCGACCTGATCGAATCCATCGCAGCCGCGCTGCAGTTCATCAGCTACTACCACCCGGCCGACTACATCGCCCACCTGGCGCGCGCCTATGAGCGCGAGCAGTCGCCGGCCGCCAAGGACGCGATCGCGCAGATCCTCACCAACAGCAAGATGAGCGCGACCGGGCACCGGCCAATCTGCCAGGACACCGGCATCGTCAACGTGTTCCTCAAGGTCGGCATGGACGTGCGCTTCGAGGGCTTCACCGGCAGCCTGGACGACGCGATCAACGAAGGCGTGCGCCGCGGCTACAACCATCCCGACAACACGCTGCGCGCCTCGGTCGTGGCCGACCCGCAGTTCGCCCGCAAGAACACCCGGGACAACACGCCGGCGGTGATCTTCACCGAGATCGTGCCCGGCAACACACTGGACGTGACGGTGGCCGCCAAGGGCGGCGGCAGCGAGAACAAGAGCAAGATGTACATGCTCAACCCGAGCGACTCGGTGGTCGACTGGGTGCTCAAGACCGTGCCCACGATGGGCGCCGGCTGGTGCCCGCCCGGCATGCTGGGCATCGGCATCGGCGGCACGGCCGAGAAGGCGGTGCTGATGGCCAAGGAAAGCCTGATGGACGACCTCGACATGTACGAGCTGCAGGCCAGGTCCTCGCGCGGCGACAAGCTCACGCAGGTCGAGGAACTGCGCCTGGAGCTGTACGAGAAGGTCAACGCGCTGGGCATCGGCGCGCAGGGCCTGGGCGGCCTGACCACCGTGCTCGACGTGAAGATCAAGATGTACCCGACGCACGCAGCCAGCAAGCCGATCGCGATGATTCCCAACTGCGCTGCCACGCGGCATGCCCACTTTGTGATGGACGGCTCCGGCCCGGTCTACCTGCCCGCGCCCTCGCTCGACCTGTGGCCCGACGTGCAATGGGCGCCTGACGAGAAGAAGAGCCGCAAGGTCAACCTTGACACGCTCACGCGCGAGGAAGTCGCCAGCTGGAAGCCGGGCGACACGCTGCTGCTCAACGGCAAGATGCTCACCGGCCGCGACGCCGCGCACAAGCGCATCCAGGACATGCTCGCCAAGGGCGAGAAGCTGCCGGTGGACTTCACCAACCGCGTCATCTACTACGTCGGCCCGGTCGACCCGGTCAAGGGCGAGGCCGTCGGCCCGGCCGGCCCCACGACGGCCACGCGCATGGACAAGTTCACCGACATGATGCTGTCCCAGACCGGCCTGATCGCCATGGTGGGCAAGGCCGAGCGCGGCCCCACGGCGATCGAGGCGATCCAGAAGCACAAGAGCGCCTACCTGATGGCCGTCGGCGGCGCCGCCTACCTCGTGTCCAAGGCGATCAAGAGCGCGAAGGTGGTCGGCTTCGAAGACCTCGGCATGGAAGCGATCTACGAGTTCGACGTCGTCGACATGCCGGTGACGGTGGCGGTGGACGCGGGCGGTACGAGCGCCCACATCACCGGCCCGGCCGAGTGGCAAAAGCGGATCGCGACCGGCGAGTTCAAGAACATCCCGGTCGCGGCGGTTTGAGCGCGACGGACGGCGGCCTGCAAGACGACCGCCCGATCGGCATCTTCGACAGCGGCATCGGCGGCCTGAGCATCCTGCGGGCGCTGCGCGCGGAGCTGCCGCACGAGAACCTGATCTATTTCGCCGACAGCGCGCACGCGCCCTACGGCGAGCGGGACGACGCCTACGTGGTGGAACGGTCTCGCGCGATCGCCCGGTCGCTGCTGGACCAGGGCGCCAAGGCACTGGTGGTAGCCTGCAACACGGCCACGGCGGCGGCGATCCACCTGTTGCGCGAGGCGCATCCGAACTTGCCGATCATCGGCGTGGAGCCGGCGATCAAGCCGGCGCTCGCGCTCAGCCGCACGCGCCGGGTCGGCGTCATGGCCACGCGGGGCACACTGGCAAGCGCCAAGTTCCGTTCGCTGCTCGCCAGCCTGGACGGGCAGGCCACCTTCGTGCTGCAGCCCTGCGACGGCCTGGCCGATGCGATCGAGCGGCAGGTGGCTGGCGGCAGCGATGCCGCGGTGGCCGCGCTGTGCGAGTCGCATGCCGCGCGCATGGGCCGCTTCGGCAACGGGCCGGACGAGATCGACACGCTGGTGCTGGGCTGCACGCACTATCCGTTCGCGGCGCCGCATCTGGCGCGGCTTGTCGGCCCGGGCGTGACGATGATCGAGACCGGCGCTCCCGTCGCACGCCGCACGCGCCAGCTTCTGGCCGGCATCGGGCAGCTTCACGCGCCGGAAGGCGGGGGCCGCATCGACCTGCAAAGCTCGGGTGACGTGGCGGGCGTGAGCGCCGCCGCAGCGCGCTGGCTGGGCTGGGCCTGAAGGCTGGCGGAGCCGCCCTCCGCACCTCTCGCACCTCAGCCCCCTCCTCTTTTGGCCCAAGGCCTCGGTCAGGGTGTCGGCGTGGGCAAGGCCGCATCAGCCGGCGCGCCCTGGGCCTCAGCGGCAGCATCGGCCTCCAGTGCCGCAGCGCGGCCCCGCTGCACGTCGACCCGCAGCAGCAGCACCAGACCGATGACGAACAGGCCCGCGGTCGACAGGATCGCGATGCGCTGGTTGCCGCCGGTCATCCAGGTGATGGCGCCATAGCTCAGCGGCCCGATGATGCTGGCCAGGCGGATGGCGAAGGTCCACAGGCCGTAGAACTCCGCGAGTTGCCGGCGCGGCGCGAACATGCCGGCCATGGCGCGGCCCGCCGACTGGCTGGAGCCCATGCAGATGCCCGCGATCGCGGCGGCGTACCAGAAGCCGCCCTTCGTCGTGGTGACCGCCGCGATGACACAGGTGGCGATCCAGCCGACGAGCGTGAGGCCCAGCGCGAGCTTGTGGCCGATCCGGTCCTGCCCGTAGCCGAACACGAATGCGCCGAGCGCAGCCGCGATGTTGAGCACGAAGATCAGCACCATGGTCTCCTGCTGCTGAAAGCCGATCACGTGCTCGGCGTAGATGGCGGCCAGCGCAATGGCGACGGCCACGCCGCCCTGATAAAACACCGCGCAGGCCAGCAGCCACATGAAGTCCCGGTAGCGTCGCGCCTCGCGGAAGGTCGTCTGCAGCCGGACGAGAGAAGCCTTGAAGCCGTCCTGGCGCTGCGCCTGGGGGTGCGGCACGGCGCGCTCCCTGAGCAGCGCAAAGGTCGCCAGCGAGGCCGCGCCATAGATCACTGCGGTGATCAGCATCGTGACGGGCACGAACTGCGAAGCCGGAATGCCCCGGCCCTGGGCCCAGATCACGTAGCCGAGGCACAGGCCCAACGCCAGCATGCCGCCGATGTAGCCGAAGCCCCAGCCCCAGCCACTGACCTTGCCGAGAGACTCCGGCCGCGCCAGCTCCGGCAGAAAGGCTGCGGTCAAGGACTCGCCCCAGCTGTAGAAGGTGTTGGAGATGATGATGAGCACCACCGCGAGCGCCACGCTGCCCGGCCCGGCAAACGCGAGAGCCGCTGTGGCCAGCACGCAGCCGGCCGTGGTCAGCGCGAGCAGGCGCTTCTTGGCGGCGCGCAGGTCGGCGTAGGCGCCGATGCTCGGCATGGTGAGCATCACGATGAAGTAGGAGGCGCTGAGCGCGGCCGTCCACGCGAACGTGGCCCATTCGGCCTTCTGCGCGATGCCGCCGACGAAGTAGGCTGCGAACACTGCCGTGATGACGACCGTGGTGTAGCCGGAGTTGGCGAAGTCGTACATCGCCCACCCGAAGACCTCGCGCTTGCGTACACCGGGGTTCAGGGCTTCGCTCGGGAAAAGGGCCATGGCGTCTCCTGCGGGGCACGGCAGAGTGTCGGGGTTCTCTGCGACTGCGTCGCCCCATGCCGGACGATGTTACCCGGCCTCCGTGACGGTTCGGTCTCCATGACGGAGGCCGGGTGGCGGGGCCGCCTCGGTGCGGGGACTCAGTGCAGGTGACGCGGCCGGCGACCGCCGCCGTGGCCCGGTCCGCCCTGCCCGCCCGAGCCGCGCGGCGGCTTGCCCAGTTCGAGCGAGTTGGCGAGCGCGTCGTAGCGCTGGCTGAAGAGCTTGTCGATCTCGCCGACCACACCGCCGAGCTCCGCCCCGTCGAAGTGGCGCTCCATCAGGTGGACCACGTCTTCGACCAGCAGGTCGCGCTGCACCTGCATGATGGCCGCCGGCGTCGGGCCGACGAAGAGCATGAGGAAGTCGTCGCGCGCTTCCTCGTCGGGCTCGCCTTCTTCCTCGTCGAAGTCGGCGTCATAGAAGGTCACTTCCAGCGCGGCGCCCTGGGCAGCGAGATCGTTGAGGCTCATGCACATTTCGTCGAGGGCCTGGCGGAAGTCCTCGTCGCCCGGCACGGTCCAGCACATGCTCAGCACATGCTCCTTGGGCTCGAACTCGATGCCCGGCTCCTCTTCGTAGGAACTGCCCGCGCCGTCGGCCAGCGACTTGGCGCCGGCGTACTTCCACAAGGGCTTGAGGGCATCCTGGATCTGCGCATACGTCACGTCGGAACGCAGCGGGACTTCACCATGGACATGGATTTCAAAGGGTGCGTTGTAGCGCGGCATGGCACATCTCCACGTTCCTGGTCATACAGTCGGCCAGCGGCAGCACCGCTGGTGCCCGGAACCGGCGTCGAACCGGTACGCCCCATTGCTGGAAGCGGCGGATTTTAAGCAACAGCATACGGTCCGCATCGGGTGTACTCCCGGCCTGGATACAGCTTGCCGCAGCAGGTTTTCCGCAGGGCTAAAGGTCTAGATCATATCCCGGTGTGCGATGCAAACCGCCCCGGTTCCCTTTCGCCTGGCTCCTAGCTGGCTCCTGGAATCGGAGCCTTTCAGGAGCACCTTATGGCAAAGATCAAGCTGACAAAGAGCCTCATTGACGCTGCGCAGGCCAAAACCTGCGATGTTGAACTCCGGGATACGCTTGTTCCCGGCTTCTTGTGCAAGATTACACCTGCTGGGCGCAAGGTGTTCATGCTTCAGTACCGCACGAACTCGGGCGTTCGCCGCAAACCGGCGCTCGGTCAATTCGGCGAGCTGACCGTCGATCAGGCCCGGTCCTTGGCACAGGACTGGCTAGCCGACGTTCGGCACGGGGGTGATCCCGGGCATGACAAGACGGAGGCCCGCAGGGCGCCGACGGTCAAGGAGCTTTGTGTGCGTTTCATGGAGGATCACTCCAAAGTACGCAACAAGCCGAGCACCCAGCAAAGCTACCAGTACCAGATCGACAGCCATATCCTTCCCGCCTTAGGTAGCAAGAAGGCCCATGAAGTCACGCGACTGGACATGATCGCCCTGATGAAGCGCATGGAGAAATCCCCGACTCAGGCCAATCGTGTGTTGGCCTGCCTGCGCAAGATGTTCAACCTGGCCGAGTTCTGGGGCTACCGATCAGACGGATCCAATCCCTGCCGCCATGTGCCCAAGTTCCCGGAGAAAGGCTCGACCCGCCTCATCACCGATGAACAAATGGTCAAACTGTTTGCGTACCTGGACAAAGCTGAGGTCAAGGGACTGGAGCATCCCATCTACCTTCTGGCCATTCGCTTGCAGTTTGAGTTCGCAGCCCGTATGTCGGAGATCCTGCTGTTGCAGTGGGATTGGCTCGACTTGCCCAATGGCCGGGTCGTCTGGCCCGACAGCAAGACCGGCGATATGTCCAAGCCGTTGAGCGTCGAGGCACGCCGCCTATTGGAGGGCGCGCCGCGCTATGGCAGTTCGCCTTTCGTTTGTCCAGCCATTCTCAACCACGACAAGCCACTCAGCCCTCACGCCTACTACAACGCATGGCGGCGCATCCTTGATCGCGCCGGCGTGCCGCGGGTGGGAACCCACGGCATCCGCCACCGTTCAGCGACGGACATCGCCAACTCCGGCATCCCGGTCAAGGTCGGCATGGCTCTGACCGCACACAAGACGGTGGCGATGTTCATGCGTTACGTCCACACCGAGGACGATCCGGTGCGCAAAGCAGCCGATCTGGTGGCGACCCGACGCAAGTCAGTCGTCAGCACTCGCCAAGAACCGAATCAGGTGGCCACATGATCAGTGGCCAGCAATTCGCCCCGTTGGTCCTGCTCGTCATGTCTGCGTTCTACCAACGGGCACAACGCCCTGCCCCACATGTGTATCGTGCTTGGGCGTGGAAAAAACTACCCGTATCGGGTATAGTTTGGAGGTCAAAATGACGCGTGTCCTCAAGCGGAAGGACTTTGTGCGGTGGCAAGCCAACGAAAAGCTGCCTGACGCCGCCTTGTGCAAAGCGGTTCAGGAGATGGAAGACGGTCTGATTGACGCGGACTTGGGCGGCTTCCTCTACAAGAAGCGGGTTGCTCGCCCCGGCGGCGGCAAGAGCGGCGGGTACCGAACGCTGATGTCGGCGAGGATCGGTAACCGCTACGTGTTCCTGCATGGGTTCCCCAAAAGCGACAAGGCGAACATCACGCAGGACGAGAAGAAGGCATTGCAGTTCGCCGGCAAGGTGTTTCTTGAACTTTCCGCCGAGGCCTTGTCGAAGGCACTGCAGTCGGGGGTGTTATTGGAGGTGCATTGTGAGCAAGATCATTGAATCCCTGCGTGGCGATCTGGCTGCGCTCCACGAAGCGGGAGCGATCAGCAAGGTGACGATGCGCAAGTTCGACGCGATCTGCCCGCCGCCGGTCAGGGAATTTGGTGCAGCGGACATCAAACGCCTGCGCGAAACCTTGAAGTTCAGTCAGCCGGTGTTTGCACTTCTTCTGCACACGTCGGCTTCGACCATACGCAAATGGGAGCAAGGTGAAACCCATCCCACAGGGCCGGCACTCAAACTCCTCAATGTCATTGCCGACAAAGGTTTGCAGGCCATTACCTGACGCGATTGTTTGATATCTGGAGACCCCGGCGGGAACCAGGGGCAGCTCGCCGCCGGAATCGGGGTCGGAGTCATCAATCCGCCGCAGCACTCCTTGGAGCGCGGGGGCATTCATGTAGCACCTCGTAGGGCTCACAGACATCGGATGTTCAGAACCAACGCCAGGCACGACGCAACCAATCCAAACGGCGTTGGAAGCGAGGTTGGTAGAGCTGGCGGAATTCGTGGTGCATGAGCTTCTCCTGATTGATTCTGTGTTTTTATACAGCATTTCTGGCAAATCCTGTTTTTTGAGCTGAAGGACGGTTGTCGGTCCGGGGATTCGCGCGTCCCGGCTGGCACCGTCGGGCTACCCGGGCGTTGCCCCGAGCCAAGCGGCCCCCGTCTCGGCCATTCGGCGGGAATCCCTGACGCCTCCGGCAAGCTGCGCTGCCTGCGCGCTGTGCTTGCCCTTGTGCGCGTGAGGTGTGTGAGTTGGGGGCGTCTTGCTGTTCCCTTCACCGTAGCACGCCGTTCTCGGCGTCAAGGTCGGCGCGCCCTGCCCTGAGGTGGTGCGCTGGCGTCCTGCGGCCGTCTTCGAACCTTGACCCCCTGTGCTGCGCCGTGCAGGTGCCGGTCTCGGGCAATCCCGCCCGATTCACGGAGCCGGCCATGGCACACGATCTCTTCTCCTTCGATCCTTCTGTTCTTCTGGTTCGCGACACCGCGGGCGACTACCGCCCGGCGCAGGCCGACGAGGTGCTGCGGGCGGCGCAACGCATCCTGCGGCGACAACTGGGCGAACGGGCACTGTTCGACTCACCGTTGGCGGTGCGGGAGTTCCTAAAGGTGAAGTTGGGAGCGCTGGAGCACGAGGTGTTCGCAGTGCTGATGCTGGATTCGCAGAACCGCCTGATCGAGTACCTCGAACTGTTCCGGGGCTCTGTGAGCCAGACCTCGGTCTATCCGCGGGAGGTGGTCAAAGAGTGTTTGGCCCGCAATGCGGCCGCCCTTGTTCTAGTGCACAACCACCCCTCGGGGGTGGCCGAGATGTCCCGGGCCGATGAGCACCTGACGCAGACGCTGAAGTCGGCTCTGTCGCTGGTGGAGGTGCGGGTACTGGATCACATGATCGTGGCGGGCGACCGGGTTCTGTCGATGGCCGAATGTGGACGGCTATGAACCCCGGGGGCTCCGCCCCCTTTTTTTACGAGGGAAGGGGAGACTTGTGTAGTCCCCACGGAACCCATAGAGCGACTTCCTGCGCTAAGTGAATATGGGTTACCCAAAACCCCTCCGTATCGACAAGTCAAATTCCACGTCGAGGCGATTCCAAAGCGGCTTCACGCCCATCCGAAACAGCTACAGAGAGCAACCCTTCGCGAAGCGAGCCGGCATGAGCAGCAATGAAGGGAGGAGGAAGAGCGTTACCAATCATCAAGGCGATTGCCTCCTTCCCATGGGAGACATCAAACTGGTAGTCGGGTGGAAAACCTTGGAGCAACGCTGCTTCACGCAACGTGATAGTTCTGTTTTGCGACGGATGAAGGAACCGTCCCTTGGACGGGTTGTGGCACCCGCTGGTAATAGTCGGCGACACATCATCCCATGCCATCCGCCCGTACACGTCCTTAAAGCCGTCGGTACGCAAATGGCAGGCAAGTTGGTGCTCGCGCCCAAGGTCAGAGCGACTGCCGCCGTTCTTGGGGATGAGCTTGATAAGGTCTTGAACTGCCTGCGACCGATTCTCCGAAATAGCGTGAAGCTTGTCTTTCGTGCGCGACGGAGGGGTCAGGCCGTGCAACGCCTGGCGTACGGTAACACGCTGCTGGGCTGCTGGTGTCAGGATGGGAGCATGCACACGTGATGCGAGCATGATGAGCCGCTTGCGCCGCTGCGGCACGCCATAGTCGGCCGCATCAAGCACATGAACAATGACCTTGTAACCCAACTTGATGAGCTGATTCCTCATCTTGGTGAAGCGGCCATCCCGACCAAGAGCAGGAACGTTCTCAAGCATCACCGCCTTCGGATTCATTGCCTTCACGAAGCGCAGAAAATCCGATACCAAGTTGTTTCTATCGTCCTGAACGTAGGTCTTCTGGTTCCTAGTTCGAAGGCGCGAAAAACCCTGACACGGAGGACATCCGGCCAGCAGGTCCAGGTCGCCGTATTCCAGCCCGGCGTTCTTCATGACCTCGGCAGGGTCAAGGGTGCGAATGTCTCCGTACAACTCGACTTCCGGATGATTGAGCTGGTAAGTGGTTCGTGCCCTCTCGTCGATTTCCACCGCAGCAGCAACTTGAAACCCGGCATCTCGAAGACCAACGCTCAGCCCGCCGCACCCGCTGAACAGGTCGACTGCTGTCATTGATTGCTTCGTCCATCCGGACTTTGTATCGCGCTGTCCCATAGCGGTCTGCAAACTCTCTGTTGTGCCCCATTGCAGGAGCTGTTCTCAAAAGCTCCTACCCATCAGTAATAAACCAAGCAACATAACATTTTCGCAGGATCTTCCCCCTCATCTCGGCAATTTCACGAAGATGCACGCTAGTTCAGCACTCGCGAGGGTTCGCAGGCCAGTCTGCCCCCTGCTCGTGCTTGGGTTGCCCCCTTGCAGCACTACACCGCTGCAGCATTCAAGGGCCCCGCGGGCGTGTGAATCGCCGGCGGCACACCGGCCCCCGATCGGAACGGCTGCATCACCTTGGGGCACAGGCGTTTGAAGTCGCAATCGGCGCATTTCGCCTCGGACGGCCGCATCGGATAGTCCTTCTCCAGAATGCCCTGGACCGCCCATTCGACATTGCGGATGGCCGCGTCGACGGCAGCCTCATCAATCGGCACATCTACCCGTTGGTGGTCCTTCAGCAGGTGAATCGAGCCGGTTGCGGCGTTCTCCCCGAGCACCTCGCGCGCTGCTTTCGCATAGAGCTGCACCTGCAGCGAAAGCTCACGCCAATCCAGTTTGGCATTGAGCACCGGATTGTCACCCCCCTCCATCGTCTTGAAGTCGATGACATGTGCCTCGACGATTTCACCGTGCTCGTCATAGCGCATCAGCAAGTCGATCGAACCGGTGATGAGGCATCCCTGCGCGGGAATCTCGAACCTCACCTCCACTTGTCGCTGGTGGACAAAGTCATCGGCGAATTCCTGGACGTAAGCAACCGCAATCTGCTTGGCCTTGGCTTTCGCACGCTCATAGGCTCCGGGACGAGTTTCAGGCTCCCGGCTGGGCGCGACATGCTTAAGGTGGAAGTTGTCTTCAGCCACCGCCTCAGCTTGCTCCGCGGTTGGCGCATTCGATGCGAAGCGCTCGTGCAGCTTCTCGATCGCCACATGAACCACCCGCCCATAGCCGAACAGCTCCGGTACCGGCGGGCTGAAGCCAAAGCCCTTACGGAAGCGATAGTCCATCGGACAGTGAAGGTAGTACTTCACGTCGCTGAAGGACGTCGGCATCGTCGCTTCATCGCCGCGTTGGCGCGGCGGAGACTTTGTCAGGCCTACCGGTGCCATATGGAAATCTGCCACCAGCTCATCGTCGCGCAACGCCACGGCGAACTCAGACTGCTTGTTGGCACGCCTGCCCTGCGGGAGCGTCTTCGCCCCGGTGACGTAGAGGTAGCGTTCGGCACGGGTAAGCGCGGTATAGAACAACCGGGCTTCCGCCTCCCTGGTGTTGGCATAGGCGCCGCGACGCACCGCGGGCTGGATAAGGTCGTCGGGCAAGGCGCCGCGGTAGCTGGAGCGCTTGCCGGGGAAACGGCCAGGGACGACGTCGACCACAAACACGACCGGAAACTCGAGCCCCTTGACCTGGTGCACAGTCGAGACCATGACGGCATCCGGTCGGCTGACGATATCCTCGGTAGTAACGTCATAACCCTCGGGCGCAACCCTTTCGAGGAAGCGCACGACGGAAGTGAAGCGGTTCCCCGAATCGATGCTAAGGTAGACACCCTCTACATCCTGAAGCATCCGGCTGAACAGCCCGATGTCGCGCATGACGTCGTCGGAGAGTGCACTGCCTGCCACATTGAAAGCCTCAAGCAGATCACCCAACAACTCCTGCGGAAACAGGCGCTGCCGGACGGTCCCGGCCCCGGTGGGAGCGTGTATACGGCGGCCCCAATCCGAGAGGACCCTGTACGTCGTATTAACATCAACTCGCGGAAATGCAGGTCGAATGAAATTGTCGATCAACTGCAGCGCCTGAAGCCGAGTCAGCGAGCTTTCCTGGAGAGCGATGAAAGTCTGGCGCAGTGCGGCAACTGCAGGCCGGTCAAACACGCTGCCGCCAGCGTTCAACGTGTAGCGAATCCCTCTGGCCTCCAGCTCTCGCGTAAACGCAGCATGCCGAGGGTGGCCGTCTTGTTCTGGCTCCTTGGTGGAGCGCATGAGGATGGCAAAGTCACCGAGCGTCAGGCCTCGGACCTCGCCGTCACGGTCGTAGGTCGTACCCAGGAGGGCCGCAATGCGCTCGGCAACCCATTGCGCTTCCTCCTCGCGATATTCGAAGTAGTGGACCCCTAGATGGCTTGGTGTCAGGTCTTGGTGCTCGCGAGGCTCCTTGTACAAGCGCTGCGGGCCGAGCTGTGCGCCGATGAACGCGTTGGATGCGGCCACGATGGCCCTAGTACTGCGGAAGTTCGTCGCAAGAACGTGTTCTGAGGCCCCCGAATAGCGCTGCGAGAACTCGAGGATGTTGGAGACATGCGCCCCACGCCAGCCGTAGATGGACTGGTCGTCATCGCCGACAACAAAGATCTTGGCGCCCAAGCCATGAATGGCGGAGATGAGTTCCTCCTGGGCTCCGGAGACGTCTTGGTACTCGTCGATGAGCAAATGCGAGATGGCTGCCAGACGGCGCCGAACACGTTCATCGCTCTTGGCCCTGTCGGCCGTCAAGCGGACCATCGACGAGAAATCGATGAACTGGTCGCGGTTCAGGCAGGTCTCGATGGAGCGCAAGGTAAAGCCGATTTCACTGTCGCGCGCCTCAATTTCCTCCAAGCTAAGGCCTTCGTCTCGGTAGATGTTCCAGGCGTTGCGCACCTCCTTGAGTGTGGCGAAGTACTTGTCCTTGAAACGGTCCCGCAACTCGGCGACACCCAATTCGTAATACCTGGACATCAGGTACAGCATGAACCGATTGGCATCGAGGACGTCGAATTGGCGGAATACGGCATCGGCGTCGCCAAGCACGTTGCGGCAGAACGCGTGAATGGTGCCGATATACATCTGGCCGATGAGGTTCACGCTCTGGCCGGTCTGCGCAAGGACCTTTGCCACGCGACGCTTGATCGAGTCGGCCGCCTTTTCTGTGAAAGTGATGGCCACGATGCTCGATGCCGGCACGCCCTGGGACATCAACCTGGCGATACGGTATGCCAGCGTTTGGGACTTGCCTGAGCCCGCGCATGCGATACACAAAATCGCCGACGCGTCATCCGCAGCCGCGGCCGCCTGCTCCTTGGTCAGCCCCTCAGCCTGCAGATTGGCCTCGCTCGCCAGTTCCGTCATTTCTTATCTCCCTTAGCCCGGATGACCGGGCAATGCTTCATATTCCAAGAGTCGTACTGCAGGCACCGGGCTCAGCCCGGCCCCCAATTAACATCACCCAACCCACCCGGCTCCAGCGAAAAGTGCGGGCACCTCATGCCGTTCAGGTACATCAAGCGACGGCTGGGTGTGATGGTCATTCGGTTGCCATCGTATTCACTGTACAGGGGCGGCGGAGCCGCGCCGTTCCACGGCGTGAGCAAGTTCATGAAGAGGCCCACCGCCGTGGAAGCCAGGACGCCGTTGGGCCACACCACCTGAGGCCGTCCGCCAGCGGCGCCGTACCGATTGGCTTCTGCGGCCAGCAGCTCTTCGGTAAGAAAGCCCATGCACCGCATGCAAGGGCAGCCCGGCATCGACAGGATGACCTGGCCCGAGATAACGAAGCGTCCCTCGTCCCCGGTAACGTCCATGCCGACATCGATATAGGGAATGAGATAGCGGCGAGCAAAGAGCTCGAGCTGCCGACGCTGCTCGTAGGAGTCCACACAGCCGAAAATGACGTCACAGCTGCGCAATGCGGTAACGTTGTCCTGCCACCGGCCGGTGAACGCGTTGACCTTCGCCGACGGGTTCACAGCCTTGACCAGTTTGCGCATGACGTCGGTTTTCGGTCGCTGCAGCCGGGCCGCACGGGCCGTCAGGCCGACCATGCGATTACGGTTGGTGTCGTCCGCGCGGTCGAAATCCATCAATTCGAAACGTCCTAGACCAATGTGGGCAAGCTGCTGGGCAACATGAGAGCCGCCACCGCACAAACCGACGATACCGCCCCGCGCAGAGGCGATGCGCTCATCGCTGTTCGGGCCCAGAAATCCCTGGCGCTGTAGATGTTCCCTCATGAGCGCCACCACTTTCCGAAGATGGTAAGCGGTCGCCCGATGACCGCCATCTGGCCGATCGGCAGAGGCTGACGCATCTTGGGGTCCCATGCCAAACCCGACATCGAGTCGCGGCTCAGCACGATGATTCCATGCGGCAAACCGGGGCGCACTTTCCAGAAGTCGGGAACAAACTTGGCGCTCTCCGACAGGTCCACCTTGCTGAAGCCAGGTTTGCCACGGTGCTCATGGCGATGCACATGGAGCATCACCACCTTGCTGCGGCCGTACGCATACTCCAGCGCTTTGCGAACTGCACCCGGCCCCATCATGGCGCCGACCGTGGAGACATTGACGTAATCGTCATCCGCCACGGGCAGATACTCGTCGGCCAGGAGGAGCATGCCGTCCGGCAGGTCGGATGTCGCGCAGGCAATGAAGCCGACGCGCTCATGAGCGAAGGCGTGCTGACGGTCAAGGTCACGGTGAATGGCGTCGAGCAGACCTTGCTCTATGCGGAAGGCCGTCTTCATTTGAGCGCCTCCATATGCTCGCGCAGAATCTGAATAGCAGCCTGCGCACGGGGCACGCCCTGCCACGACCACGTATGCCAGGCGCGGCCGAAGAGCATTTGCTGAGTCCAGTTGGAAGCGCGCTCAGGAACTGCCTGAGACAGAAACAGACGAGTCGTGTATCCGCTCATGGACGAGAGGCCGAGGAGCGCATCGACTACCCGGACCTGGCCGGCGGCCGGCAGTTGCAACCCCGGCAGGTACACGAAGTGGCCTCCGCCCTCGCTCATCGCGACAGCGCCTGGGCTCAACGCCTTCAGGGCGTTAACTTCTTCCTCCGAGGCTTTCACGACGAGCCCCCGTGGCGCACGTGGCTGACGAACTGCTCGTGGGGGTGCAACTGGATCGTCTCGTTGTCCGCCAACGCGATGAACTTGCCGCCGACCACGCGGTCGAGCTCGTAGTCCGGCGGGATGCCGAACATCGCCTTGAGCGCGCTCACCAAGTACTTGCCCTGCTCGATCGTCCGCGGCGTGCCGTCGACCTCGATGGTGATGATGTGGGCGTGGCCCTTGCCGGCTGCGCCCGGCTCGTGAAGGACTTCATGTTCCATATGACCTTTCCGTCGGGGTTTGCCCGACCAGCTCGAGCAACACCGCGCCGCCCGGACGCACCCTCAGATGCGTACACAAAGTATACGGATACTTTTTTAACTAGTCAAGTTTTTATACTTGCAGCATGAAAACCGACAACACGATCGAGCCGAAAGCCGTCGAGGATGGCAAGGGCCCCCGGTGGGGGCAGGAGCGTCGACTGCAGTTCATAGACTTCCGCCTCCAATGGGATGGCCGAATCAACCGCGCCGACCTCACCGACTTCTTCGGTATCTCGGTGCCACAGGCCTCAGCCGACTTGAAGCGCTACCAGGAGAGCTTCCCGGGGAACACGCGTTACAGCGCGACCGAGAAGTTCTACGTGGCGGAGGAGAATTTCCAGCGCGGGTTTGCGACCTCGGGCCAGGGCCAGTACCTTGCTCAGCTCTTGGCTCTCGAACAAGGCGTTTTGCCGCCTCAGAACGCGTTTATCAAAAGCGCGCCCCCCATCTCTTCGGCCCCGGTACCAACTCGCACCGTCGAAGAGCAAACGCTGAAGAAGCTTGTGCGAGCCATCAACGAAAGTTTGGCACTGGAGGTCGAGTACCAGTCGGCGACGCGTCAAGAGCCGGCGACGCGTCGGATCAGCCCTCACGCCTTCGGGCATGACGGGATGCGGTGGCACGTGCGCGCTTACTGCTATCTGAACCGCGAGTTCCGTGATTTCGTGGTCGGACGAATACTGCGGGCGGGGGACCTCTCCCCTTCCAACGTGACCGGGCGCCAGGACACGGCATGGAATCGTGAACTCACACTAGTCCTTGTGCCGCACCCTGATTTAACCCCCGCACAGAAACGAGGTATCGAGCTCGACTACGCAATGTGCAAGGGCAAAGTAGAGATGCCCTGCAGGCAAGCGATGCTGTACTACACGCTATACAAGCTAGGCTTGGAAAAGAACGGTCAGCCGAGATCAGGACATCGGCAAGTCGTGATTGCCAACCTAGAAACGATAGAGCCCTACATGCCCAGACCTTCGAACGCGAGTTAAAGCACCCCTGCTCGTACAGGAGCCACTTCGCCTAAAGCCACGCGCACCAAGACTCCGTTCGTACGAAGCCCCCTCGCCTATGCGCGTGAAAAAGGAGCGAGGAGGCAAACCCTCAAGGCATCCCGATTGAAATGTCGTAGATGTGGGCCTCACGCACACCCTGAGTAAACCGACTCTCATCGAATGCCGTCGGGCTGACGTACCAAGCCTGAGCAATCCTGCGGCCAGCGGCCAGCACAGCCGCAGCAATTGCCTGAACCTTCGAGCCGGTCAACCCAAGCTCCACATTTGCGCCGCGGGCGCCGTAAAGCTCCAAATATTGCTCATCCAGAGCGTTAACAACGCTCAGCAGCGGCGCCACAGACACTGGCGTGACCTCAGCGTTTTGGTAGTTTTGGCAAACGAAATCAGCAGCGACTTGGGCGACGCGTGCGCGCGGTGTATCGTCGTTCGGCACGACTACATCCACGAAGTCGAACTCGCGCCGATCAAGCAACGAAAACAGCCTCTCGTGTTTGGCTGATGCAAAGGCAATGAGCGCTCGGTTTCGCGAAATGTCCACTTCCTCTTCTTCAAGTAGCTTTTTCTCGGAATACGGGCCGCTCTCACCTTTCAGCACTTGCCCGAGGGAATCAAGGAATGCGATGGGATCGGCAGCCTGCTGTGCAGCGAACAGCTTATTGAGATCCTGCTCAAGCGGATAGTGCATTTCAGCCGACATGTGAAACACGACGACGCGCCCTTTCCTTTGAAGCTCTCGGCGAATGGAAGTAAAGATGATTGGCTTGGAGAGACCAGAGACATCGATGAGCGACAGTCCGCCCAATTCATAAACGCCGCCGACCGCCTTCTCATACGGGACAACCGTTAGCGAGTGCCCCCGGTCGCGCCAAAACGCCTCAATTGCGGTACCGTGGCCGTGGACGTCGTAACGGACTGCATGGACGGAAGCTCCACTCAGCGCCGCCGAGAGTACGTCGTTGGACTGCAGCGTCCGTTCCTCGAATCCAAGACCTGTTAACACGGACTCAATGCCAAGCGACCCCAGGTCCCCGGGTTGAAGCTCTCTGATTTGCACGCCAAGCGGCTTGGCCAAGGCCTCGCTCAAGGGTTTCATTCGGTCAATGACCTGAACGGTTTGCGGTTCTTCGAATAGCCCCGGCTGTGTCTGTTCAGAACGAGATTCAGCCGACGCAGACCCCTCATTAGACAAGGCCTGCACGCTTTCCATGGCGTCCTCTTCACTTGCCAAGCCAGCCTCTTCGCCGATCTGATTGCGAAGCAAAATGTCCCGCATTGCATCCTTGTTTGGCGCAGTCAGCCAGTCCAGCAAGTTCTGACCGGAAAGCTCAAAGCGGTCGCGATCGGACAAGCCGATGTATGCAGCCACGCCGTAAATCTTGCGGAAGCTCAGCTTGAATTGCTGGATAGGATTTGAGTCCTTGGTCTTCGAGCGCGGCGAACTGTCGGAGTAAACAAAGACACCTGCGTCGATTAGTTCCCGCAGTTTGTCAATCTGAAGGTTCAGGCCCTCAGGACTGTCCGCCGACACGCGAACGTAGATGGAAGTGAACTGGCGCAGGCGAGACACCGAGCCAGACTTCTTGCCGCCCTTCTTTGAGAACACAACCAGTAGCTGATGCGCTGCCTGAGAAAACGCCTCGGCATGGTTCATGAAGTAGCCGCCGCGCCGGTTAAGGTCGTAAATCCGTCGTGAGCTCAGCGTCTGGAAGCACTCAGACTGGACAGCCGGTGGGATAGGCACCGGCAACTCCCCCTTGCTAGTCGTTGCTTGCTTAAGAATTTCCTCGTAGAGCTTGATGACATCGCCGATATCGCCAACGCACACATTGGTCAAACAAGAAATCCCCCTGTACACCTGCTTTCTGTCCCGCGAAGTGTTACTGGACGCCGCAATTTCTCGGGCCACTGTCTCGAGCGGAACATCGCCTAGCAGCTTTCGAGGACCAATGCTCGGATGGGCTGCGTAGTAGCGCGCCCTCTGTTTTAGGACCTGCTCGACGAAGTCAGTCCCCTTGTCCTTGCCGGTACCGTTGACGGTTTCGAATACATCAGCGCCCAAGTCGAAGACAGCCAAGTCACGGTCGATTCGACTTGGATGAATGCGGCCGGGTGAACGCAAACCGAGTTCGATGGTCTGCCACTCGGAGGTGCACTTGAATGCGCAGTTGGGTGCCTGGAACAGCAGCGCAGACAACAGTTCCTCAACTCGCTCGATCTCAAGGTAGCGTGTAGATACGTCATCCAGCAGGAATAAGACCGTCGAATCCGCAAAGACCGAGGAGCAACCGCGTAGCGACTCAGCTAGGCGCTGAAACACTTCCGTCGGAGCCTGCCTAACCTCAATGGGCGAAGATCCTCGCGTTGCCAGCACTGCATATCGCTCCAAACGCCGCTCCAGATCTTCGAGAGACGACGACTGCAACACGTCCTCTGCGCCCTCCAGGTACGCAGAAACGGCCTCTGCAAGCCGGGTATGAGCCGCTGGCGCGATGACCTTTTCATCGAGGTCCCGCAAGTGCATAAGCGCACGCGCGGCCTGCAGCGCGTAATAGACGAACAGGCGGGTCAGCCTATATTCAATCTTGGATGTCGAGTGCCGCAGTTCCAGCAGCCGCATCGCAGAGACAAAAAGCCCGACGAACTTGTCGTTGCGGATTCGTTCGACAACCTCGTCAGAGGTCTCAAGCTTGCCCGCATCGCCCAGGCGAGCCGCACGAGCATGGATGTCGAGTGCGCGAAGCAACATCGTCTTGCCGCAACCTCGCATGCCAGTGATGATCTGTGCGCCCGGCTTGGTGACCTCCGCCAGCCATCGATTTTGCGGATCGACTAGTAGCCGAGGCACATCCCAGGAGACTAGCGTTTGTGCGTTGTAATGATCTCCGAACCCTTTGAGATTGAGCGGATTGGTCCAGGGCCGCCATGGCTGCGACGCGCGGTAGTACGCCTCTCGGATTTGCGCCTCCAGGTCCTCGAAGTTCGGGTGCCGTACCTTGTGACCGTCCGAGAGAAGTCCGTGCACGATGCTCTGCAGCGCAAGTGCAGTCCGACAGTCCCGATCATCCAAATCCGCCTGCTTTGCAAGCAACCGATCAAGCAGCTTGTCGACATGCAACGCGATGGAATACATGTCTCCCAGACGCTGTTCAGTGCTTTTGCTTCCGTCCGAAATGCTCCCGAGGTCGATTGCCTTGACTCGAATGGTCCCGTCGATTGCGTCCATACGCCGCGCCTGCGGCGCCAACCGCTCGACGATGAGGTTCTCCGAGTGCAAGTCATTGTGATTTAGCTGGTGTGCCTCGAACTCCCCGCGGATCCTGAGCAGGTCGATAGCAATCTGACAGACGTTCCCTGCATTGGCGGCTAACGTGCCTTCCAGGTAGTCTTGCAGCAAGTCGCCGTCCACAAAGTCAAGAACTGTCACATGGCATCTAAGCGTCGTGACACCATCTCCAAACACAATGTCCTCGTCGAAAGCATCGTCGATGCCGACTACATGCTCAGCGCTCTTGGAAAGGGTCGCGTGCTTCTGCGTCTCCTCCTCAAACGAGGCCTTCCCGAAGAACGAATAGAAGACCACCGGGGAAATCTTCAGAACGAAAGACTTCCGAAAGGCCCCTCGCTCGGCGACGTAGGCCGCTCCGTAGAAGCCCCGTCCTAACTCCCTGACGATCCTGTACTGTCCGATGGCGCTCGGCTTCTCGCTCAGTACGAATCCGTAGGTGCGACCACAAAAGGGGCACTCTTGATCTAAAGACTTTTCTGAGTAGTCCTTTGCCGGACAGAAGAAACAACAATACTTTCCCATTTTCATCTTCTTATTTCCTTTCTGACGATGCATCGACCCGAATCGCAATCTTCAGGTGATCGAGCACCGTGACTCGCGCCCCAGCGTCCTCAACTCGCACTGTCGCGAGCACCTGACCACGCTGCACCATGTCGCCCGGACGCTGCCGCAGAATCACACCGACCGGGTCCGCATAGTCCTTGTTCCCGGTGGCTGCGGTCTGAGCTGCTGTCAGCGTCTTACGGACACCCTCGAGCGATATCACTACCGCTCCGTCATTCTCAGCGACTATGGCCCTGTCATGCCGATCTGCAGCAAGCTCCGCGACGCGGAGGAACCCCGATTCAGTGGCCCCTTGGGCGACCAAATTCGCGACAAAGGCTTGCCGGAGGCTTGCAGTCGTCGTGTCAGCGATGGTTTCTCTTTCGACGGGTGCAGCTGCAGCACTCAACTGACGGCACAAGTCGACGTGCTCTTGCAGCCATGAGTCCGCTGCGCCGTCAAAGATGATCTTCATCGCGATGAGCGCCTCTGACCTCCCGATGTAGGCTTGGTACGGCACGCTTCCATCCGTCAGGACCGGCCTACCTGAAATACCCAAGCTGGAAGCAGCCTCTTCGTACATTCGTGCATTGCGCCCTGCCTCGTCGAAACTGCGCCCGAAGTTGCCGTGCGGTGCAACACGAATATCCAGTCCTGCTGTTGCGACTCCGACCGCAAGCTTCTTCGAAAGCAAGCTCGCTGCCACCAGGGTCGGGACTTCCTGAAACCCATTTTGTTGGCGCAGGCGAAACAGCCTTGCATCCAGCGGCGCATATCGGCCAGCAGCTGTGAAGTGGGCATAACCGCAGTTCTTCATTACCTGCTGCAATTCTTGCTCCGTCAGCGAGCTCTTGTACCCCGGCACTTGTGCCAGGCAGTCGATTCCCCCTGCCGGGCGACCTGGGACGCCTAGCTTGGGAACATTGAAACCAGCAACACGAAGGAACAAAGGGCAAAGCAAAGTACTCAGCGAAGAAGGTCCACCGGTCGACGCAACGTCGGCAGTTCGTACTCCAGAGAAAGTAAGTGCAACTCCGGAAGCCGCTAGCAGACGAGCAAGGGTTGAGGCCTCTGCCGCGTCTCTTGGGAGCTTTTCCGCTACGTAGCCCAGATAGCCAATGAGTTCACTGTCGGAAGAAGATTCGCTAAGCATGTCTGCCTTTATAGGCGATTGAAAGGACCTCGTCCCGCATCAACAAATCTTCATTGACTTTGCCGAGCGGTGACCAAGTGATCTGCGTGTCTTTGGGGTATCGCAGCCAGAGAATTGGTGGGGTTGAAAAACACAAGTATTGCTAGACATCAGCGATAGCGTTGAGACAGCCTGAAGTCCCCTCGAATTCCTGAGCCAGTCAGAAGTAGAGGTTGGGGAACAGTTTGACACGGTACTCGACCGGCGGGATTCGGCCGAGAGCTTCATGGGGACGGTGGTGGTTGTATCGGTGCAGCCAATCGGCCGTCATGTCGCGCACTTCCTGCAGTGAATCGAAGACGTAGCAGTCCAGCACCTCGGTGCGGTAGGTCTTGTTGAATCGTTCGACATAGGCGTTCTGCGTCGGCTTTCCCGGCTGGATGTGATTGAGGGCGATTCCCTTGGATTTCGCCCATTCGGACAGGGCGTGAGCGATGAATTCCGGGCCGTAGTAAATGCATAGTGGTTGTCAGCCACTGCCGGCAGCAAGCATCCTTTGGATCGCTGACTTCCGAAGGAGACCACCCCAATGGCTGACACGAACCATCCTATCGCCGCGCTGCACTGGGTTGCAATAGACGTAGCCCGCTACTGGAATGCTGTCCTTGTCGAGACCGCATCAGGTCAACGACACCGATTTCGCATGGCCAACAGCGCTGCTGACATGCAGCGCCTGATCGACTTCTTGCTTGGCCTCGGTGGTCGATGTCGGGTGGCCCTGGAGCCAACTGGTGACTACCACCGCCCGATTGCCCATCGATTGCTTCGGGCTGGGTTCGAAGTCGTCTCGATCTCATCGGTGGCCCAGTCCCGGTTCCGCGAAGCGATGTTCAACTCATGGGACAAGAACGATCCCAAGGATGCCGCGGTCATCCTGGAGATGCTCAAGCAAGAACGCACACAGCGCTATGTCGACCCGATGCTGGCCGGACACCACGACATCCAGGAGCTGTCCAAGACCTACTACCAGATCAGCCGCGCCAGAACCAAGGTCCAGCACGCCATCATCAACCACCATGTGCCTCTGTATTTCCCCGAGATGCACAAGTACTGGACCAGCACGCGCAACGAATGGTGGGTGAAGTTCATGATCGAGTTCCCCACCCCGGCCCATGTGCGCCAACACACCTGTCAGGAGTTCATCGAACTGGCCTCGCCAGTGGTCGGTCGCCGCGTCCATCGCGTGGCCAAGCTCACCGAGATCTGGGAGTGCTGCGCAGACTCCGGGGCGCTGCCGCACGATCCGCAAAGCGTCGCCGTGCAGACCTTTCTGTTCACGCTGCACCACTATCAGCACCTCAATGACATGCGCCGCCAGCTCGAAGAACAGGCGCAGAACCTGCTGGCCAGCGATGCGGACTACATCAACCTGATGTCTCTGCCGGGTGTGGGACCCATCAACGCGCTGACCATCCTCGCAGAGGCCGGCAACCTGCGCCGGTTTGGTCATCACCGGCAGTTTCTGAAGTACTGCGGTTTTGACCTGGCCAAGAGCCAGTCGGGTGTCCAGCGCGGCCGAGAACAGCTGTCCAAACGAGGCAACGCCCGTTTGCGTCTGGCGTTCTGGCTGGCCGCCGTCGTCGCGATTCGGGCTCGCGAGAACTCATTTCGGGAGAAGTACGACCGATACGTCAGCAGCAACCCCAAGGACCCCGACCTAAAGCGCAAGGCGCTCACGGCCGTGGCAGCCAAGATGGCACGCGTGGCGTACGGAATCATCAAGAAGAACCAGCCGTACAGGCGGTTCTTCGAGCAGAGTTTGCCCAGCGGATCGATCCCTCTCAACAGGGCCGTCGGGGCGCCGACGTAGGTCGGGGACCCCCTAGATAATGCTCGGACCTTCCGCTGGGCTGCCTACGCTGTTTTAGGTACGGTGAAGATCACGACGAAGGCTTCGTGAATCTTGTTTCCACTATGGTTAACCGAGGCGTCCCTGTGCGGCGGAACCGCGTCGCCGATTCTGCTCATTGCTCTTTGTCATCTGCCGATCTGCCCAGCAAGACCGGCGTGCGATGCTGTTGCCGCTTGTCGGAACACCTCTTGCATTTAGTACGTTGTCCAGGCGAATCGATAGTGGCGCTCCTCGCACTTCAACCAGCTCGTTGAGCGCGCGGATGACGCGCGCAGCCGGTAGGCTGGTATCGACCTCGATGCGCAGCCCTTCGCGGTTGAATTCGTCGATGACGTTGAAGGTCCTGAACCGCCTGCCGGACCACAACGCATCGGCCATGAAGTCGCAGCTCCAGCCGTGGTTGGGCTGACCGGCAGCTTCCAGGGGCTGTTTGATACGAGCTGGCAACCGCTTCTTGCCCCGCCGTGGCAGGTTCAACCGCAGCTCGCAGTAGACGCGCCAAAGCACCGTCTTGCCCCAGGGCTTGCCTTGGTGGCGGGCGCTGTCGTACAGCAGCCCGAAGCCGTGGCGCGGGTTCACTGCCATGTAGGCCTGGATGAAGGCGATGACCCCGGAGTCGTCGCGTGCAACGGGCCGGTAGCGCAGTGTGGAGCGGGCGATGCCGCTGGCCTGGCAGGCTCGGCGCTCGCTCATGCCGTGCTCGGCAATGAGGGCTTGAACGACCATCTCGCGACGCTCCGGGGTCAGAGCTTTCGGTCAACGACGTCCTTGAGCGCGTGGTGCATGAGCGCCAGGTCGGCGTACATGCGTTTGAGCTTGGCGTTCTCGTCCTGCAGTTGTCGAAGCTGCGCCAGGTGCGAGACCGTCATGCCCGAGAACTGGCTCTTCCACTTGTAATACGTCGGCTCGCTCACGCCGTGCTTCCTGCACGTCTCGCCGACCTTCGCACCCAGCTCGACTTCCTTGAGGATGCCGACTATCTGCGCTTCGCTGAATCTGGATTTCTTCATGTAGAGACTCCGTTGCTGGGAATTCTCTACTTCCGGGTGGTTCAGGTTTTCAAGGGGACTTCAAGCCGATGCCGGCTCCCCGAATCTACTACCCGACAAAACTGCGGTGAGTCTTTGCTGGCAGATGGCTTCTTGGGATTGACAGTCCAGTCGCTTGCATCAAGCCGACCACGACTGAGTACGCTTGACTGGGTTGAAGACGCGATGCGTCCGAACGAGGATCGAACGCTGTTCCCGTCCTTGCGCTTTGACGCGGGGTTCCGGAGAGCGAACGCACGTCGTCAACCCACCTCCCATTTCCATGAACCACCAAGGCATCAGCGAAATCTCCTTTGAAGAAACCTACAGCGTGCCGCCCGAACAGACGGCCCGGGCGCTCTTTTCCAGGCTCCCGCATGGGAGCGACTATGCGCAGAAGCTGATCGAATGCCTGGCGACCGGGTATCTGGTCGCCGTCGTGGAGTCCATCTGCATCCGAGAGATGCAGCGGCATGTGGATGCCGACTCGGAGGTCGTGGTGGGTCGGACCGTCGAACTTGAGCACAAGGGGCCGATCCCGCCAGGATCAACCCTGAAGCTGCGGGGATGGGTGGAGCGGCTGGGAGAGCGGAGCGCGAAATTCCGCGTGCAGGCATCCGACGACCACGAGCTGGTTTGCGACGGCTGCGTCATTCTGGTGGTGGCGCCGCGAACCTCGATGGAATCGCGCATCGCCGAAAAAGTGGTGGCGCTCGGAACGAAGTCCGATGGAGTCCTTGTTGAGGACGTGCATGGCAGGAGTGCCTCGCTGGATTCGGTGAGCCGCCTGGAACCCCAGATTCCCTGAACCCGCCCTGCCCCTCCGGGGAATCAGGGAAGTGGGACTGGGCTGGCTTGCTGTTGCACCCAGCGTTCCACGCCGTTCTGGCCGTCAAGGTCGGCGCGCATCTGCGATGCGCTGGCGGCCTGGCGGCCGTCTTCGAACCTTGACCGCTGCGCTGCGCCGTGACCCGGAGGCTGCGGGCAATCCCGCCCGGCATTCCTTCTGGAGTTCACCATGAACGCACTCATCACCGACGAACAGCGCGTGCTGCTGCTGGCCAACGGCCGCGAGACTCTGCGAAACCCTGACTTCGACCCCGCACCCATGGTCAAGCTGTTCACACCCGACGCCGGTGCCACCTGGCTGCTTTCCGAGATCGACCCGGACGATCATGACCATGCTTTCGGTCTCTGTGACCTCGGCCTGGGGGCGCCCGAGCTGGGCTGGGTCAGTCTGCGGGAACTGGCGACAGTGCGCGGTCGGCTCGGGTTGCCGGTGGAGCGCGACATGCACTTCCGTGCAGAGAAGCGTCTGAGCGCCTACGCGCGGGACGCTCGGCTGGCCGGACGCATCGTCGTCTGACCAGCCACCAGGGCGTCGCGGACACCCTGGTTTTCAGGGTTTCAGCAGATCCGGCAGGCAGTCGGCGAACGCCGGCTGGATCTTGCTCATCGGGTGGGCGATGGATTCGTCGCCGGTGAGCACGGCCATCGTCATGCCGGTCATGGTGCTCAGACCATTGGAGTTGCGCAGCACCTGCAGGGCCAGGTGCACGGGGAAACCATCGGCGCTGCGTCGCAGCGGGTGGATGCCGCCGTGCACGAAGGAGTTCATGGCGTTCCAGGACACGTCCTTGAACTGGGTCAGCATCCCGTGGGCTGCAGCAGGCACGCCCTGCCCGACCCGCTTGCCGATCTGCTCAATCATCTCCTTTGCGCTGGGCAGGTTCTTGGCGGCCTGTTCGGCTTCGAGCGTGAGCGGGGCCGACAGCTTCTCGATGGCGGCATCGCTGGCGGCATAGATCAGCCACATGGCACGGGTCAGGGCCTCGAACTGCAGGCGCATCAGGCTGACCGCCGAGGTCGGTAAGCCCAGGGCCATCAGGGCGCGCAGCGCTGTCGCGTGCTCCATGGCCACCACGCACATGCCCAGGGCTGCTTCGCCTCGCGGAGAACCATCGAACTCGGCGTCGTCGAGCAGCTCGGCCAGTCGCTCCATCAGCGCATCGGAGCGGGTGAGCATCTGATCCAGTGGGTCGTCGGAGTGGGCGGTGTCTTTCTCAGGCATGCCGTCATCGTAGATCCATCCCGGTACCCGGGCGTCTCCGGCCATGTGAGTCTGGCCGGCCGCGCTGTCGTGCTGCGCACCGAGCCCCCGGTGCCTGCAGCCCCACGGTCTCGTCCCTGGCGGGCTTCCATCGTTCCCTTCCCTCCGGTCGGCTGACGCCTTCGGCCCGGCCTCACGTCCGGTCCTGCGCGCTGCGCTTGCGTGGGGTCGGCGCCATCAGCGGCCAAGGGCCACTGGTGCCCTCTTCCCTCGTCCATCACCACTTGCGCGACCGTAGCCCGCCGCCCGGTGCCGTCAAGGCGCGCCAGGCCGTGTCCTCGGCTGCGCCTGCGGGCCGCACCAGCCCTGGCGCTTGCTTCCTTGACGGCACCGGGCGGCGCGCTCCTTTGGTCGCGGGCGATGAACTCAGGAAAGACGGTGGCGAAGGGGCCGGCCCAGGTCTCTGCGCCGACCCCACCGGAAGACCCTAAGAGGGCTCCGAATCTAGGAATCCGGTGGGGGTTTTCAACAGCCAGCTTCATTTGGAGAAATGACCATGCAACTTGCCTCCCGTTTCGCACCGCGTTCGCCGGTGCTGCGTTCCGAGTCCCCGCTGTCGGATGACCAGATCCGCGCCGTGGCCCCGTCCATCTTTGCCGAGGCGCCACACGGCAGCCGCTCCGAGCGCTACAGCTACATCCCCACCGCCACCGTGCTGCAGGAATTGCGCGGCGAGGGCTTTCAACCCTTCATGGTGTGCCAGACCCGCGTGCGCCAAGACGACCGGCGCGAGTTCACCAAGCACCTCATCCGGCTTCGCCACGCCAGCCAGATCAACGGCCGCGAGGCCAACGAAATCATCCTGCTCAACTCGCACGACGGCACCAGCAGCTACCAGATGCTGGCCGGCATGTTCCGCTTCGTCTGCCAGAACGGGCTGGTGTGCGGCGACACCGTGGCCGACGTGCGGGTGCCGCACAAGGGCGACGTGGCTGCGCAGGTGATCGAAGGCGCCTACACGGTGCTGCAGGGCTTCGGGCAGGCGCAGGAGTCGCGCGAGGCCATGCAGGCCGTGGCACTGGACACGGGCGAATCCGAGGTGTTCGCGCGGGCGGCACTGGCCATCAAGTACGACGACACCGAGAAGGCGCCACCCGTCACCGAATCGCAAATCCTAATGCCGCGCCGCCACGACGACGACCGGCGCGACCTGTGGAGCGTGTTCAACCGCACCCAGGAGAACCTGATCAAAGGCGGGCTGACCGGCCGCAGCGCCAACGGGCGCCGACAGAGCACCCGCCCCGTGCAGGGCATCGACCAGAACCTGCGACTGAACCGCGCCCTGTGGCTGCTGGCCGATGGCCTGCGCCAGCTCAAGGGCTGATCCCCCTTCCATCCCCCGCGCGGCGCGCGGGGCTTGGCCCTACCGCCGCGCACCGTCTCGCTTTCCTCATGCACCCACAGGAGTTTCACCATGAACGCACTCACCCATCCCGAAGTCCAGGCCCTGCACGCCACCCCCGCACCGCAGGTGCCCGCCCAGCCCTCGCAGCAAATGCTGCTCGTGCCGCTGTCGCGGCTGCGCCCGTCGCGCCGCAACGTGCGCAAGACGGCGGGCCTATCCATCGAAGCGCTGGCGGCCAGCATCGAGCGCGTGGGCCTGCTGCAGAACCTCACCGTCACCCTGGCGGCGGACGGCGCGCACTACGAAGTGGTGGCCGGAGGCCGCCGCTTCGCGGCCCTCAAGCTGCTGGCCAAGAAGCACCGCATCGCCAAGGATTGGGACGTGCCCTGCCTGCTGGTCGCCGACGCCAGCGCGCGCACCGCCAGCCTGACCGAGAACGTGCAGCGCGAGGCCATGCACCCGGCCGACCAGTTCGAGGCCTTTGCCGCCCTGGTGGCCGAGGGGCGCGCGGTGGAAGACATAGCGGCCGACTTCGGCGTCACGCCGCTGGTGGTGCAACGCCGCCTCAGGCTCGCCAATGTCTCGCCCCGCCTGATGGCCGACTACCGCGCCGACACGGTCAGCCTGGACCAGTTGATGGCGCTGGCTGTCACCGACGACCATGCCGCCCAGGAAGCTGCGTTCTACGACGCGCCCGAATGGCAGCGCTCGCCCGCTGCACTGCGCCAGCGCCTGACCGAGCGGGAAATCGGCGCCGACCATGCGCTGGTGCGCTTTGTCGGCCTGGACGCCTACACCGCCGCCGGGGGTGGCATCCGCCGCGACCTGTTCGCCGAAGACGAGGACACGAGTGCCACCCTGACCGATGCCGCGCTGCTGGAGCGGCTGGTGCGCGAGAAGCTGGAGGCGCTGGCCGAGCCTGTCCGCGCCGAGGGCTGGGGCTGGATGGAGGCTGTGCCGCACCTGAGCCCCGCCGAGCGGCAGGCGTTCCAGAACGCGCCGCGCACGCGCCGCGAACCCACGGCGCGCGAGGTGCGGCGCATAGAGGTACTGCAAGGCCGCATCGCTCGCACCGATGCCGCGCTCGAAGAAGCCTACGACGCGGACGACGAGGACAAGGCCGAAACCCTGCACCAGCGCCGCGAGGCCCTGACGGCCGAACTGGAAGCCGTGCAGTCCCAGCTGAGCGGCCACGCGCCCGAGGTCCGGGCCATGGCCGGGGCCATCGTCACGCTGGACCGCGAGGGGCGACCCCTGATTCACCGGGGGCTGTTGCGCGAAGCCGAAGCCAAGGCGCTGCGCGCGCTGGACGCGGCGCGCCAACGCGCCGGCAACGGCCAGCCCCCTGGCGACGACGGCAGCGATTCGGACGGATCAAGCACGGGCGATGCGCCGCACGGCGCGGAACACCTGTCCGACCTGCTGGCACAGCGCCTGAGCGCCCACCGCACCGCCGCCCTGCAGATCGAGCTCGCGCGCCAGCCGCAGGTGGCGCTGGCTGCGCTGGTGCACGCCCTGGTGCAGCAGGCCCTGCAAGGTAGCTATCGCAACGCCCTGCCACTGGGCTTGCGCCTGAGCCTGCGCGATCGCCTGGAAGACCTGGCACCCGACTGGCCCGAATCACCCGCCGCGCTCGCGCTGCGCGAGCTGCGGCAGGCCTGGGCCGACCGTCTGCCGCAGGATCCGGGCGAGCTGTTTGCCGTGCTGCTGGACAAGTCCCGGGATGAACTGGTGCAACTGCTGGCGCTGTGCGCCGCCCCAGCAGTGAATGTGGTAACGCCCCGCGCCACCGCCAGACAGCCCGGTGCTGAACTGGCGCAGGCGCTGGGCCTGGACATGGCCGCTTGGTGGAAGCCCACGGCCGAGAGCTATTTCCGGCACGTGCCCAAGGTCACCATCCTGAACGCGGTGGCGCAGTTCGCGCCGAATGAAGTGTCCCGCCTGTCCAGGCTCAAGAAGGCCGAGATTGTGCAGGAGGCCGAGCGACTGGCCGAGGGCTGCGACTGGATGCCCTCCGTATTCTGTCGTGAGGCGCCAGCAGCAGCAGTGGAGCGCACCGACGCGGAAACGTCCGACGATTGACGCGTGCAGTCGGCAAAGCACTGCAAGGCCCCGGCGCTCACTGCCCGGGGCCTTGTTGTTTTGGCTTGGGCGCGCGCAGCATGGGTTGAACGTGGCCTCAGAAAATCGCCACGCCGCCGCCTTCGATCAGGCGGCGGCGTGGCGGTGCGCAAGGGCTTGCGCGGGCGCTTCCTGCCAACGCGGTTGGCATCAGCGCATAGAATGCCAATACAGCCGCGTCGCGCTGAACCTGCTGCCGGGTTAAACGACGTTTCTTGCTTCCCTTCCCTGATCGCAGACCGTGTCCATTCCTCCGGTCGGTGCGTAATCGGCAGTCATCGACCATGCACAAAGGAATTTGGCATGTCTGATTCGACATTCTTCGTCTCCGCTGCGGCCGTGCGCAATCTCAAGCACAGTGCCCAGAACCGCGTCAGCGGTGTCTCGTCCTCTCATCTCAGTGAAGCCCTCGCGTCGGCGCTCGGCTTCAAGACGCATGCGGCGCTGCGCGCTGCTCTCGCCGGTCGAACGACCGTCGAGGTGCCCAAGCCCAGCAACGCGCGCATGGTGCGTCGACTCCAGGAGCTGGGCTACAACGCCACAGGGGATCTGCGTCTGGTCCCCGAGTTCGAGCACTCGTACTCGCCATTCCACAACTTTCCTCTGAACAAGAAGCGCAGTGCACGCTGGACGGGCTGGCGCAACCTGATGGTCGCGGCCATCAATGCAGGGCTGGAGCAGCGACTGTTCGGCCTGGAGCCCAGCGACAACTGGTGGCCCGGCGGCAATCCACACAGCCAGCTTTGCAAGCGGCACATTTACCGATTCGACCTTGAGGGTGGCCATGCGGCCGTGGCCAGTGTGGATGCCATCAGCGGCGATGAGCTGTCGATCAACGTGGTGCTCGATCCGCGGCATGAGGGCATTGAGCCCGACCGATTCAACGGTCTGCGCGATGGTCACGCCCATGCTCACGCGTGGGTGGAGCGACGCCTCGGCGCCTGGATCCAGGACGGCGGCGAGGACTTTTCCTGCAAGCGAGCGGTCCAGCCCTGGCTGGCTCAACTGAAGATCGACCCTATGGGCTATTCCGACCGGGGTAGCTTCTTCATGTGACCTAGGCTGTGGTGCGTCTGTGTGGGCGTGTCGGCGCCCTGCGCCACCAGGCTCTCGGGCTGCGCCCCGTGCCGTCATAGCCGTCACGGCCCTTCGGCTTCGATCCTTCACGCCTGCGCGCTGCGCTTGCCTGAGCGGGCCGGATGCGTTCGTGCTTCGACTCCGGCCCTGCATCACCCCGCCGTGCGAGCCGGGTGCTACGCCCGTGCTCGCTGCGCTGGGTTGCCTGGTTTGCCCTCTTCCCCCACGCTGGCGGGCAGATCGGCGGGTGGTGTCGAAGACCGCAAGGTGCTGGCCCTGTCCTGGTGGACCTGTCAGGCGGCGTGCGGTGCGAGGCGCCGGGTGGATGCCGCAGGGGCTTCTCGCGTTGTTGCGACTCTGACCGATGGCGCAAGGGTGGTGACCGCCGAGGTCTCAATGCAGGCGCGGTGAACGTACTCGGCCATGGGGCCCTCCGGGACAGGTGCATCCCAGGCGTCCTTGTCTTGTCGTGAATCCTTGCGGGGTCGCGGCTGCGCCTCGGGCTTGATGGCCGCAACCGTACGGCCCAAGAAATTTCCCCTCCGCTGCGCGGATTCCTCGCGAGGCAAATTTCCCGTGCCTGCCGGTCCTCCACGCTGTTGCGGCCCCTTCGCTGCGCTGTGGGGTGCGGCCCGCCCGTTCCCCGCCTGACGGATCACAACAAGGACGCGATGGGCGCGACCTTGGCAACCCGAAAGGAAATCATCATGGCCAACATCGGCACCTTCACCGCTCAGAACGACGGCTTCATCGGCACCGTTCGAACCCTCACGCTCAACGTCAAGGTCAAGTTCGTGCGCAACGACAAGGGCAGCGAGAACGCCCCCGACTACCGCATCCAGGCCGGCACCGGCTACGACATCGGCGCCGCCTGGAAGAAGGTCAGCCAATCCGAACGCCCCTACCTCTCGGTAACACTGGACGACCCCTCGTTCCCCGCGACCATCTACGCCCGTCTGATAGAGGAAGAGGACGGCTCGCACAACCTGATCTGGTCGCGCAGCAAGCCCACGGCCTGACGGCCACGCCGATCCCGCCGCCCCGGCGGGATCGATGCTGCAGGCAAGGCCTGCAGTCTCAGGCCGCGGTCGATCCCAGTTGGGCTTCGGTCGCGGCCATCAGATCGGTCGCACCGCACTCCAGCGCTGACGCGATCTTGAAGATCAGCGGCAGCGAGGGAATGTGCTCCCCGCGCTCGATCTTGCCCATGTGCGAACGCTCAATGCCTGCCCGGTGCGCCAGCGCCTCCTGGGCCATGCCCTGCCCCGAGCGCAGCGCACGCACCGCCGCGCCGAAGGCTTGCGCCAGCTCGGCATCGAAGGTGGTGGCGCCGGACGGACGGCCGGCCTGGACAGGACGCTTCTGCATGGACAGAAGCGTCCTGTCGAGAGACAATTAAAACCACGTTATCTTTAACTCATGTGCAATCTGCGCGGCCGATTTGGTAAATCCCCTCGTGGGAGTTTTCGTGCTTTTGCGTAACACTCGTGTATCCACGTAAAACCCCGAAGCCACATTGGCTCATTCGAGCATTCACGCCATGCCGACTTTCAGCCTTCGTGCAAGGGTGTTTTTCTGCAAAAGCGACTCTGCACTTTTGCTGCGAGGCACGAAAGCGGTTTTGCGATTCGGTGCTTCTGATGCAACGCGTGTTTTTGCCCTGCGCCACGCGCTTTGACCATGCCAGCTGAACCCCTCATCACCGACGAACAGCGTGCGCAGCTGCTGGCCAACGGCCATGCGCGCGCCGCTGACGTGCAGGCCGACCTGTGGCCCGTGGTGCGCCTGTTCACACCGGACGCGCACGCGACCTGGCTGCTCGCCGCCCTGAATCCTGCAGACGGCGACACCGCCTGGGGTCTGTGCGACGTGGGCATCGGCATGCCCGAGCTGGGCACCATCAGGCTGTCGGACCTCGCAGCCATCGTCGGTCCCGACCAGCTACCGGTGCGGCGCGACCTGCACTTTCACGCCATGCGACCGATGTCGGAGTACCTGCGGCTGGCACAGGACAACGGCTCGATCACGGACTGAGCACTCCGCGCCGCCACACGTCAGACCCGGACGGTCTGAATGTCACCAACACGCGTTCGCCGTCACCATTCAGACCCAAACGGTCATGACGAACGCGCTGTACCACGCCATGGTCGGCCTCGCCACGATGGCTTTGCTGCCTCGTGGCCGTCGCCTCAAGCCGACTCACGGCAGGTTCGGCCACCTTCGGACGCCACGTCATCGCTCTGCTCCTCCCAACCGAATTCCCGACCGATGACCTGGTAGCCGCTGCCGACCGATGCGACGTTCCCGCACAAGAACAGGGGGTTCGCACCATGGCAGACCTTGCCGATGGCCAGCCACAGGCCGCCCAACCGCCGCCCTGGCACGCCAGCGCGGCTTACCTCTACGCGCTGCACCTCGACGGGCCGGCACTGGCCTGGGAGTACCTGCGACGCCACCCCGGCTACCGTTTGGCCTGGCGCATGCCGGCAACTGACGCCGGCGCAGCGCGGCCCTGGGGTCTGCGCATGCTGGAAGACCCGGCGCTGGACGCGCGTGAAGCGCTACCCCACTGGCTCAACACCCGGTCTCGCGCCATCCGCGTGGTGCCCGACGAAGACGCTGAATCCAATGACTGCTCCTTCGAGTTCTGGCGCCTGCCTGGCCGCAAGGCCTTGCAGCACGATGGCCAAGGCCTCGTGCTCACCGCGCGCTGGCCGGGTTCCTGTGCACGACTCGTGTTGGCGGCCGAGCTGCAAGACGGCATGCCGCACGCTTATGCCGTGCGCGCCTGCAGAGAACGCCGTGCGCGCTATCGCGACATGGCAGTCAAACTCGACCAACTGACTGCCGCCTGCCAGGCTGAACCGCTGGCCACGACGCAGCCGCGCCCCTGTCCTGCCGCGCTACAAACGCTACACACCTTGCAGGCGCTTGATGCCAGCCAGGATGGCGCCTCGCTGCGCGAGATCGCCGAGAGCCTGTTCGGCGCGACGGAGGTCGCGGCCGACTGGCACGCTGACAGCGCCTTGCGCGCCCGCGTGCGCCGCCTGGTGCAGCGTGGCCGCACGCTGGTGAACGGTGGCTACCGCGAGCTGGCCGGACTCGATCCGCTGCCGGAAACCCGGCAGGGACGAAACCGCCCCACCCCAGATCGTCCCTGAGCAGAACGCCCGCATTTCCTGAGACTGCCTCCACCCGGCTGCAACCCCGCAGCCGGGCCTTCCTGACCGATGGAGGCGCCTCTCATGCGACCCGCTCCCCTGCGGCCTGCTGCCGCACCCGCTCACCCGCCGCAAGGCACCATGCAGGCGGCTGCGAAGCCGCAACCACCGCGCTACCTCACCAACGACGAAGCCGCTCACTACCTGCGCCTGTCCCCGCGCACCCTGGAAAAGCAGCGCGTCATCGGCGGCGGCCCGCGCTTCCGGAAATTCGGCCGGCGCGTCATGTACGCCGTCACCGACCTCGACACCTGGGCCGACCAGCGCAGCTTCGAGGCCACGTCCGACCCCGAGTACGCCGAGCACCACTCGGCCGACAGCCGTGCGCGCTGATGGGCGCTGCGCGCCCGCTCAGCCGCCTGTTGCCGATGTCCCTGCCCACGCCACAGCACACGGCGGAACAGCTCGACCTGTTCCGAGCCCTGCCGGGCGACATGGCGCCGCGCGACAGCCAGGACCTGATGGCCTACCCCTTCTTCTCGCTGGCCAAATCGCGGCGCACCAAGCCCATCGACTTTCGCAGCGGCAACGTCGCCATCCGGGTGGAAGGCACGCAGGAACACGGCATCGCCACCATCTGGGACGCCGACATCCTCATCTGGGCCGCCAGCCAGATCGTGGAGGCGCGCGATGCGGGCATCACGACCTCGCGGCTGATGCGCGCGCGGCCCTACGAGATCCTGCGCTTCATCGGGCGCGGCGTGTCGCTGCGCGACTACCAGCGCCTCAAGGCCGCGCTGGATCGTCTGCAGTCCACCACCGTGGCCACGTCCATCCGCGAGACCACTGGTCGGCGCCTGCACCGCTTCTCATGGATCAACGAGTGGAAGGAACTGGCCGACGCCCGCGGCACACCGCTGGGCATCGAGCTGATCTTGCCGGACTGGTTCTATGCGGGCGTGCTGGACGCCGCCCTGGTGCTCACCATCGACCCGGCCTACTTCGACCTCACCGGCGGCATCGAGCGCTGGCTCTACCGCCTGGTGCGCAAGCACGGCGGGTATCAGCCCGGCGGCTGGCAGTTCGACTTCAAGCACCTGCACCGCAAATCCGGCAGCACCGCCAAGCCACACGACTTCGCCTGCGACCTGCGCGCCCTGGTGGCGCGGCAGTCCATGCCCGGCTACCGCCTGGGCATCGTGCGCATGCCGGAGACTGGGGCAGAGGTGTTGACCTTTCGGCCAGTGCCACCCACGGCACGGGGATAAGCGGTTCATGGCCTGTGGACGGGCTCGTGCCATCGGGCGTGTCCCGCCTCGTGCTATCCGGCGGGCATCCATCGTGCCATCAGGCGTGCCAATCGGCCGCCAGCCCAATGGCGGCGCGGGTTGTCGTCGGCCGTAACGTACCTAACCCAATTCATCTAACTGGTGGTGAGAGCGCTCCGTTTCGGTGGACAAGTGCCGACCGGCACGCTGCTGCCGCCACGCTTCGAGCAGAAGGAGCCACGCCGTGATCCTGGCCCTGCTCAACCAGAAAGGCGGCGTGGGAAAGACCACGCTGGCCACCCACATCGCGGGCGAACTCGCGTTGCGCGGTCATCAGGTCGTGCTGCTCGATGCGGACCCTCAGGGCTCTGCCCTCGACTGGACCCAACGCCGCAGCCAGCAGGGCCTGCCCCGGCTGTTCAGCGCCGTGGGCCTGGCCCGCGAGACCCTGCACCAGGAAGCCCCCGAGCTCGCCCGGCGGGTCGATCACGTCGTCATCGACGGCCCACCCCGCATCGCAGCGCTGGCGCGCTCCGCGTTGCTGGCGGCCGACCGCGTGGTCATACCGGTGCAACCCAGCCCCTACGACCTGTGGGCCAGCGCCGAAATGGTGGCGCTGATCCGGGAGGCCCAGGTGTTCCGCCCGGCGCTGCGCGCGGCGTTCGTCATCAATCGGCGCGTCAGCACCACCGTCATCGGTCGAGAAGCGCGCCAAGCGCTGGCCGAGCAGCCGCTGCCCGCGCTGCGCTCGGAGGTGCACCAGCGCATCGTGTTCGCCGACAGCGTGGCCGCCGGCCGGCTGGCCTGCGAAACCGCACCCGACAGCGCAGCCGCACGCGAGGTGGCCGCCCTGGTCGATGAACTGCTGCGGTGGCCATCATGACGGCAGAACGCCCACTGCGCGGCAAACGCATCGCCATCGGCGTGCGCCCGCCCGCCGACCCGCAGGCCGATGCCTGGGTGCGCCAGGGTGATGGCGAGGCACTGCAGAAAGGCGATCTGTTCACCGCCCGCCTGACGCTGGACATCACACCCACCATGCGCGCGCGCATCAAGGTCTCGGCGTTCACCCAGGGCACCACCGTGGCCGAGCTGCTGCGCGCCCTTCTGGAGCGCGAATTCCCGGAATCCCGTTCGGAGACATCCCCATGAACATGAACACCACGCCCGATGGCACGGTTGCTCCCAGCGCAATGCAGCCGCCGCTGCCGCGCCCTTTTCCTCTGCAACACAGCCCGGCAGGAAGCCCGCCGCTGACACGCGTCTCGCTGGCCTATGTCCACCAGCGGTTCAACCTCTATCTGCGCTTCGGGCAGCCCGAACGCACCTTGCAACTCGACCACTGGCGTCGCTGTGCGATCTTCAATCCGTCTGCCATCTTCTGCCGCGTGCGCTGGCAGGCCAACGACCATGGCACGACGCTGTGGCAATTGATGGTGCTGCAGGCCGGCACCCCACTGGACACCATGCAGCGCTTACCCGGTGTTCGCCCCGGGGCACGCCTGTTGCTGAACGCCGAAGGCGAACTCAAGGTACACGCAGTACTGCAGCAGATCGACGCCATCGAGGCTCAAGGCATCGACGCCTGCACCGTCGCCGCCGCATACTGGGGAACGCTGGGCAACCGCCTCGCAGCCTGGACCTCCGGGTCGTCGGTCGCTCCGCTGCAACTGCCTGCATACAGCGTCGACCGCCACGCCGCAGCACTGGCTGCGAGGGACTTGCCATGAGCCGCTCGCGTGCTTCCATCCTTGCACTCGGCAGCGCAGCGACCGTCGCATTGGCTGCACTCGCCTGGGCATCGTTCGCCAATCCCATGCCACGCCTGGTCTACAACCCGTCTGACAGCGTTCCAGTAGGCTGGTATAGCGTCGATCCGATGGTGCAACAGCCTACGCCGGGCACCACACCGAAGCCCGCACCGCTGCAGGTCGGCAGCATCGTGCTTGTCCGCCTACCTGCCCACGCTGCCGCACTTGCCGCGCAGCGCTGCTACCTGCCGCTGGAGGTGCCGCTGCTCAAACGCGTGGGCGCCGTGGCACCACAACGCGTGTGCATCATTGGCCAGACCTTGCACATCGACGGCAACGCAGTGGCCACCACCTTGCGCGCGGACCGCTTGGGTCGCCCGCTGCACGGCTGGCCGCAGTGCCGCCGCTTGCGGGCTGGCGAAGTCTTCCTGCTCAGCGCAACAAATCCGGCCTCGTTCGACAGTCGCTATTTTGGGCCGGTGCGCAGCGTCGATGTGATCGGCACCGCGCACCCGCTGTGGTTGGAGGCCCAGCCATGACGGCCACGCTACGGCAGTCGCCGCAGCCGCCGGAGCATCGCCTCACCGTGCCCGCCGGCCCGGTGAACGGCACAGGTGCACGGGGAACGATGCAGGGCAAGATAAAAGGTCGCGGCACCTGGCCGCTCGGAAAACCAGTCTGCACGTGGGGGTGGCGCGGCACGCGCCAAGAGACGGCAGCGTGCCGCGAGAGTGTGCAATGCCGCAGCAGCATTGGCGAAACCGTGTGCTTCGCTCGCCGTATTGCGATGGCTTTGGATGGAGCCGCCCCATGAGCAGCCGTGACGAAGACCGTTTTCGCATCCGGCCTGGCGCGCCGAAACAGCGGGGCGAAGCCTTCATCAACAAGGTGCTGCGCCAGACCAACAAGGCCGGTACCAAACTCGGCAAGACGGTCGGCAAAGCCGGTCAGCGGCCCGGTTCCCGGCTGGGGCGTGGTCATGTCGCGGCGCGCTTCGCTGGGGCCTCGCTCACGCCCAATGCCCGGCGCGCAACGGTCAAGGTGCGACTGGTCAATCTGGCCAAAGCCGGGCCGCGTTCAACCACCACGCATCTGCGCTACATCGAACGCGAAGGGGTTGATCGCCAGGGTGGTCCGGGCGATGCCTATGGCCCGACGACCGACGCAGCGGACGCCACTGCTTTCGAGGAGCGCGGGCGCGAGGACCGGCACCAGTTCCGCTTCATCGTTTCACCGGAGGACGCCGAACAGCTCGATGATCTGCGCACCTATACCCGGCACCTGATGGCACGCATGGAGGCCGACCTGGGCTCGCGGCTGGACTGGGTGGCGGTGGATCACTGGAACACCGACAACCCGCACACGCACGTCGTCCTGCGCGGCAAGGACGATAACGGCAATGACCTCATCATTTCCCGCGACTACATCGCCGAGGGGATGCGCCGTCGGGCCGCTGATCTGGCAACCGAGTGGCTGGGGCCGCGCACCGAGCTGGAGATCCAGCGCGCCATGCAGCGCGAAGTCGACCAGGAGCGATGGACGGGGTTGGACCGCACCTTGCAGCGCGAGGTCAAGGACGGCCTGGTGCTGCCGGAGACACTGGCCGCACCCCGGCTGCTACGCCAGCGACAGATGCTGATCGGCCGCCTGCAGCACTTGCAGCGCATGGGCCTGGCAACCGAAAAGCAGCCCGGCATGTGGGCCATTCACGCCATCGCCGAGTCCACGTTGCGAGCCATGGGCGAGCGTGGCGACATCATCCGCACCATGCATCGCGCCATGAGCGGCCAGCAGCGCGAGCTGGCCGTGTTCCAACCCGGCGAGGATGGCCGCGCCATCGTCGGCCGCGTCGTCGGTAAGGGACTGGCCGACGAGCTGCATGACAAGGGCTACCTGATCGTCGACGGGATCGACGGCAAGGCGCACTACGTCGCGCTGCCGTCGCGCTCGGAGCTGGAGCAATATCCAACCGGCGCCGTGGTGGAGGTGAAAGGCTCGGTCGACGTGCGAGTCGCCGACCGGAACATCACAGCGCTGGCCGTTGATGGCGTATACCGCACCGATCACCATCTGGCCGTCGCGCAAGGTCAGGCCACGCCCAACCGTGATCCGCGTAAGGTGGTGGCGGCGCATGTGCGCCGGCTCGAAGCCCTGCGCCGTGCCGGCCTCGTGGAGCGCGAGGCTGAAGGCGTCTGGCGCGTGCCGGGCGACCTTGCTGAGCGAGGCCGTCAGTACGACGCGCAACGTCTTGGCGGTGGTGTGGCGGTGGATCTGAAATCACACCTTACGATTGAGCGGCAGGCCCGAGTGATCGGCTCCACCTGGCTTGATCAGCGGTTGATCAGCAGTGGCAGGGGGCTGGGTGACCTGGGCTTTGGTGCCGAGGTCAAGGCTGCGCTGCAGCAACGGGTTGATTTTCTGGCCGAACAGGGGCTGGCGGAACGACGTGGTCAGCGTGTTGTTCTTGCAAGAGATCTTTTGGCGACACTTCGAGGCCGCGAGTTGGCTTCAGTGGGGCAGTCTTTGCAGGAGCTGACGGGTCAGCCTTACCGACCTATCCAAGACGGTCAGCGCGCAAGCGGCATCTATCGCCGCTCCATCCAGCTCACAAGCGGTCGCTTTGTGGTGCTTGAAGACGGCGTGGGTTTCAGCTTTATTCCATGGCGACCGGCAGTGGAGCAGCGCCGGGGTCAGCAGATCTCGGCCGTCGTACGTGGTCAGACAGTGACTTGGCAATTCGGACAGCAGCATGGTCTGGGAATTTGAGCCTCGAAAAAAATCGCTCGCCTGTGCGGGCGATTTAACTAACTCACGTCTCCATTCAGTTCGCAGACCGTATCTCCATCAACTGAAGTCCGAACCGTTTGCACAAACATTTTGACGCGCACCCTGATATGGTGCATGACAGTACACAACTCCTAGTGAGTTCGACAGACCGTCTTGGACCCCGACCAGTTGCTTAGCGGACCCGAGAGGTCCATGCCCCGACGGATGGCGGTCATTTCGGCCACGATGCTCATCGCAATCTCGGGCGGCGTGAGGGCGCCCAGGTTCAGGCCCACCGGGCCGTGCAACCGCGCGGCCTCTTCCTCGCTCACGTCGAATTCGAGCAACCGTGTGCGCCGTTTCGCGTTGTTCTGCAGCGAACCAAGCGCGCCCACATAAAACGCCGGCGTGCACAGCGCCTCCATCAGAGCCAGGTCATCGAGCTTGGGGTCGTGCGTCACGGCCACCACCGCGCTGTGTTCGTCCAGCCGCATCGCCAGCACCAGGTCGTCGGGCATGGTGGTCGACAGCGTCACGCCCTCTAGTCGCTCCCAGCCCTCGTGGTACTCATCACGCGGCTCGCACACCGTCACCTGATAGTCCAGCATCACCGCCATGGTCGCCAAGTAGCGCGAGAGCTGGCCGCCACCGATGATGAGCATGCGCAGCCGCGGGCCGTGCGCAGTGGTCAGCGTCTGTCCGTCAAACTGCACGCGGTCGCCCGCTTCGGTCGGTGCTAGCTGCACCATGCCGGTCGCCATGTCCAGCCGCCGCTGCACCCGCTGATGACCCTCGATCGTCGCGAGCAACTCGCGCAGCTGCGAAGCGGGCGAGAGCGGCTCCAGCACCAGCTGCACCGTGCCGCCACAGGGCAGGCCGAAGCGCCGCGATTCTTCTGCGGTCTCACCGTAGGTCGTGGTCTCGGGTTTTCTCAGCGCCAGTTCGCCGCGCGCCACGCGGCCGATCAGGTCGTCCTCGATGCAGCCGCCCGACACCGAGCCCGCCACCTGGCCGTCCTCGCGGATCACCATCAGCGAGCCCGGCGGGCGCGGGGCCGAACCCCAGGTGCGCACCACCGTGCCCATGACCACGCGCTGGCCGCGCGACTGCCAGTCCAGGGCGGTGCGGATGACGTCGATGTCGAGGCTGTTCATGAGGCATCGCTCCAGCGTTGGGTGTTGACGGGAATCTGTGGCCGGTTGGGTCGACGGGTACACATTGACGCTAGGGCTAGCGCAGCTACCACCCACCAGGCCCACTGCAGCGCAGCCGGCCCTTGGGTGGGGGCCAGCAGGCCGGCACCCAGCAGCAGGGCAGGTCCAACGCCGGTCGGCACAGTCATGAGCGTGCTGTGCCCCTGACGCAGGCCCTGCGCTGCCAACGACCAAGCCAGCACCAAGAGCACCATGCCCGCCAGCCGCCAATCCCGGGTTTCCGGCCAGGCCATCAGAAGCGCACCGGCCGCCAGCAGGACCGTCGCCTGGCGCGGAGACGCGTGCAGGCAAACCGGTGCGCGCCTCCACGACACGGCCACGAGCAGGGGCATTCCCGCCATGAGCCCGATGTGCAGGGTCACGGCCTGCGTGTCGGTCCAGCCCGGCCCCAGGCACCACTGGCTGCTCAGCCACAGGCTGCCCATCATGAGCCCCATGGCCTGTCCAGGCAGGGTCGGGGAGGTGTCGCCGGCTACGCGGGCGAGCGATGCGCTCCAGGCGCCCCACGCGGCGGCGCTGAGCAGCAGGACCCCCAGCGCCGCAGGGCCGGCGGGCAGCAGCGTTGGCAAGGCCAGCAGCCCCAGAACGCCAGCACCCCAGGCCCATAGCCAGACTCCGGGCCATGCGCCGTGCATGCCCAGCGCAGTGGCGCCGGAGCGCACCGCCCACCAGACCACCACCGGCAAAACCCCGCTGGCCGCCGACCAGCCCAGGCGCTGGCCCAACCAGCCCAGCAGTACCCAGGCCAGCAGCGCGTCGCCCTGGCGCAGCGCTGACAGCGACGTGAGGCGCAAGCATTCAGACATGGCTGTAGCCGTACAGCTGGTCGCTGCCTGTGGCCGCGTGCACGCTGGCGTTGAACGAGACAATGACCCGGTCGGACTCACCGTCGTAGGGCATGGCCTGGTGCGGCAGCCAGGACGGGAACACGATCAGTTGGCCCGGCAGCGGCGCGATGTCGAGGTGCGCCGACTGCAGGTAGGCGTTGCCGAAGTCCATGTGGGCGCCGCCCAGGTGGTTGAAGTGCGGACCGTAGAAGCGTGTCACGCCGTTGGTGGCACCCAGCAGCGGGTGGGCGGTGCGTGCCTCTTCCTCGTCCACCTGCAGGCAGTACACGCCCGACCAGGAACAGTTGCCGTGCGTGTGCACGTCGTGGCGGCTGCCGCGGTTGGCGATCTGGAACCAGACGCCGCGCAGCGCGATCTGCAGGCCGGGTGTGGCTTCGGGCCAGGCGCCCTGGTTGGCCAGGGCCACGGTCTGGCGCAGGCCATCGACGATGAAGCGCAGCAGTGCGTCCCACTCGGGCAGGCTGACCCGCTGCAGCAGGTCGTCGCGACTGGCGTAGAAGGCGGCGGCCGGGTCGGCGCCAGGGTCGTTGGCGTGCAGGGTCTTGAATACGCGCACCAGCAAGGGTTTGACCGCCTCCGCACGCGACCATCGGTACACGCCTAGCGGGGTGGACCAGAGCGGGAGCAGTGGATCGGGCGCCATGTGCATGGATGGCTCAGGCTTCGGTCAGCAGATCAGCCGGCCAGCACAGAAAGTGGCCGGTGCGGGCGGCCAGCGCCTCGATGTCCTCGGGGCTGTCCACGTCGGTGCGGTAGCGCGTGTTGGTGGTCGCCCAGGGGTGGACCGCCTGCGGGTTGACCGATTGCCACTGCTTGCAGCCCACGCGCGCCTCGCTGGCCAGGAGCTGCTCGCGCACGCTCTGGCTGAACATCACCGGGTTGCCAGGCAGGCCGTCCACCGTGGGCTGCACGACCTCGGTTCCGGCGGGCCGCTTCTTGTAGGCGCCGATCAGGTCGTTGATGTCCTGCCCGTTGATCAGCGGCTGGTCGGCCAGCGCCACCAGCACGGTGTCGATCTTCCCGCTCAGCGCCTGCAGGCCCAGCCGCAACGACGAGACCTGGCCCGCGTCCGGGTCGGGGTTGCGCACCAGCGTGACCGGGAAGTCGCGAACCTCGGGCTCGATGCGGTCCGCGTGGTGGCCCAGCACCACCACCAGCTCGTCCACGCCCGCGCCCGAGAGCGCAATCAGCTGGCGCCGGATCAGCGACACGCCGCCCAGCTCCAGCAGGCACTTGGGCTTGTGGCCCATGCGCGAGCCCGAGCCCGCCGCCAGCAGCACCGCGCCGACCACGAGGCGGCTGTAGAGCCCGCCCCCGCCTTTGAGAATGCAACCCATCGTGTTCAGCTCCCGCAACAGGACTTGGCAGCCACCACCGGCGGGGCCACGCTCAATTCGCCGACCGATTCTGCGTCGGCGGGCCTGGCAGCGCCACCGCCACAGCAACTGCCCATTTCCATCGGCGGAAGATCGAGCTTGAACTTGGGCGCCGGCTTCTCCGCGGGCGCAGGCGCAGTGGCCCTCGCGGGTCGGCCGCGCCGCGCCGCGACCACGGTGGCCAGCACCGCCAGCGCAATCTCTTCTGGTGTCTGCGCGCTGATCGGTTCCCCGGCCGGCGCCACGATGGCGGCCACCCGCGCCGGGTCTTCGCCCGCGCCGATCAGGCTCTCGCGCAGCACGCCGGCCTTGCGCTCGCTGGCCACGAACCACAGGGTCTGCGGCTGCAGCGCCAGCGCGGCGCGCAGCGCCTGCAGGTCGCGCCGGCCCTGCGTGGCGACGACGACCAGGCCACCGGCCGGCAAGCCCTGGGTGACGGCCTCGCTGCGGTCGCTGCCGACCACGCGCGCCGCGTCGGGGAAGTCGCTCGACTGCGCGCCCTCGGCCACCAGCACCGTCTGTAAGCCGATGCGCGGCGCCAGCCCGGTCAGCGCGCGCGCCACCGGCGTGTCGCCAAACACCACCAGCTGCGGCGCGGGCAGCACCGGGTCGATGAACAGTTCGAGCATGCCGCCAGAGTGGCAGGCCATGCCGAACTCCAGCACGTCGCCCAGGGTGCGCTCGGCGGTCTCGGCGGTGGGTGCGATGCGGATGCTCTGCGGCTGGCCGCTGGCCAGCGCCTGGCGCACGGTCTTGACCACCGCCGGCTGCGCGCAGCCGCCGCCGATCCAGCCGTGGATCTGGCCGTCGGCGGTGACCAGGGCCTTGTCGCCGGCCTTGGCCGAGGTGGGCGCCTGTGCGCGCAGCACGGTCACCAGCGCGAACGCGCGGTCTTCGGCCTGCAGCCGGGTGGCATCCGCGATCCAGTCATTGCAGTTCATGGCTTGTCTCCTGTGAGGATGTGTGTATCTAGTGCAGCAGAGGCCGCGCCGCCGCCAGATCGGCCAGGCTGGCCAGCGGCACGAAGCGGTGGATGTGGTCGCGCGCGCCCTGCACGGCGGCGGCCGAGGGCACGCCGCGCGTGGGATGGAACCAGGTGATGCGCGCACCGTGGCCGCGCAGGGCGCGCAGCGCGTCGGCGAGCTGTTCGGGTTCGTCGGTGTCGAAGCCGTCGGACATGACCCAGACATGCGCGCCACGCCGCAGCTGGGCGCGGGCGTGGCTGCGGGCGAAGTCCTGCAGGCTGGCGGCGATGCGGGTGCCGGCGCCGAAGCCGGCGGTCACCGCGTTGATCTTTTCCTGCACCGTGGCCGAGTCGCGCTGCATCAGCGGCGTGACCTCGGCCAGGCGGGTGTGGAACACGAACACGCGGGCCTGCGCTTCCATCGCAAAGGCCCGCGCCACGCGCAGGAACAGCGCAGCGTGCGCCTCCATCGAGCGGCTCACGTCGGCCAGGATGAACAGGCGCTGGGGCTCCTCGCGCCGCACCTGCCAGGCGGGGTTCAGCGGCTCGCCGCCCCAGGCCACGCTACGGCGCAGGGTCTGGCGCAGGTCCAGCCGTTGGCCACGCTGCACGCCGCGCCAGCGCCGCGTGGGCAGCGGGCGCAGCTGCCCGGTGATCTGGCGCGCCAGGCGCTGCAGCGTGCCCAGCTCCTGCGGCAGCCACATCTGGCCGTCGCGCTGGTGCAGGGCTTCCAGTTGTGGGGCGCTGCAGCTGGCGCCGCCCATGGCGCGCGGGCTGCCGGCCTCGCTGTCGCCCGCGCCGGCGTGTGCTGCGTCGGCCGCGGTCTGGGGTGCCGACTTGGCCGGGGTGGGCGGCTGCTCGGCCGCGTCCATCTGTTCGCGCATCTGCTGCACCGACTGGCGCAGGTCGCGCGAGGGCCGCGTCTGCCCGCTCACCCGCACCGTGCCGCGCAGGCGCTCGGGGTGCCAGTAGCGGTCAAAGAGATCGGGCCAGAGCTTCCATTCGCGCGCGCTGTGGCAAGCGATGGCGCGCCAGGCCGCGTTCAGTCGAGAGCCATTCAGCGCGCCCAGCGCGAGCGTGGCCTGCAGCATGGCCTGCTGCTCGGCCACCCCCACCGTCAGCCCGTGGTCGCGCAGCAAGACCGCGAAACCGGCGAGACTTTCGCTGGGCGCGAGCGCGGGTGTGTGGTTCATGAAGCGGCGGCGTTGGCCGGGGCTTTCTCGGCCACGCCCACGGTGCGCCGGCCTTCGATCAATTGCCGTGCGCGGTCGGCGCCGAGTGCGAAGCGGTCTTCGCGCGTCTTGAGCAGGCAACCCAGCGTGGTCAGCAGCACCGCCATGTCTTCGGGCAGGGTGTGGTGGTGCAAACGGTGCAGGGCGTTGACCCAGTCCAGCGTCTCGGCGACGCCGGGGATCTTGCTCAGGTCTTCGCCGCGCAGGCGCTGCACGAACTGCACCGCCTCTTCCACCAGGCGCGTGTTGGCCTCTGGCAGGGCGGTCTTGACGATAGCGATCTCGCGCGCCAACGTCGGGTAGTCCAGGTGGTGGTACAGGCAGCGGCGGCGCAGCGCGTCCGACAGCTCGCGCGTGCCGTTGCTGGTCAGGATCACGCGCGGAATGTGGCGCGCGCGCAGCGTGCCGATCTCGGGCACGGTGATCTGGTAGTCGGCCAGCACTTCGAGCAGGAAGGCTTCAAAGGCTTCGTCGGCGCGGTCGATCTCGTCGATCAGCAGCACGCAGGGGCCGTCCTGGCTGATGGCCTTGAGCAGCGGCCGCTCCAGCAGGAAGCCGCGGCTGAACAGGTCGGATTCCCTCACTGCGCCGGGCTGACCGTCGTGCAGGCGGATCGCCATCAGCTGGCGGCCGTAGTTCCATTCGTAGGCCGACTGTGCCAGGTCCAGGCCTTCGAAACATTGCAGCCGCACCAGCACCGCGCCTTGCGCCTGCGCCAGTGCGGTGGCCAGCGCCGTCTTGCCCACCCCCGCATCGCCCTCCAGCAGCAGCGGCCTCTGCAGCTCGCCGGCCAGCCACACCGTCGTGGCAAGGTCGGCGTCGGCGAGGTAACCCACCCCCTGCAGCGATTCGAGCAGCTGGCGGTCGCCGGGTGTGGCGGGAGCGTTCATGCTCAGGCTTTCTTCCCGAACAGGCCGAGCCACCAGTTCTTGATCAGCGCCCAGGCGATGGCCAGACCGTTGATCTCTTGTGCCACAGGCGGCGCGGCGCGGGGCGCTACCGGCACAAACGTTTCAGCCGTGCCCGGCGCCTCCGGCAGCGCCAGCGCGGCCTGGCGGAAGTTCTCGACGAACTGCACCAGGATCATGTCGGACACCTGCACCATCATGCGGCCGCCGAACTGGGCGAACTTGCCGTTGACGATGACGGCCGCGTCGCCGTGCAGCACGCTGGCCGCCGGGTTGGCGGGGTCGGCCTCGATGGTCGCGGCCAGGTCCATGGACGCGGACGAACCGCCCTTGTCCGCGCCCTTGCCGCGCAGCACCATCTTGCGCGCCGCTTCGTCTTTCTCCAGCACGTCCACCTGGCCGCCGAACTGGGCCACGGCCGGGCCGACCTTGACCTTGACCCCGCCCTTGTAGGACGTGTCGGACAGCTGTTCGGTCAGCTCCGCGCCGGGCATGCAGCCGGCCACGGCCTTGAGGTCGGCGAGGATGGCCCAGGCCCGGGCCGGGTCCACGTCGAGCGGGTAGCGTTTGTCGAGTTTGACTTCCATCTTCTGCTTCCGATCAGAGGTTCTGGCCCGAGGCCTTGAGTTGTTTCCAGACGCGGAACGCGTTGTGCGGCATGTCCATGTGCGTCACGCCCAGGTGGGCGAAGGCGTCGACCACGGCCGAGGTGAAGGTGGGAATGCTCCCCACGTGCGGCGACTCGGCCACGCCCTTGGCGCCGATGGGGTGGTGCGGGCTGGGCGTGACGGTGTGGTCGGTCTCCCACTTCGGTGTTTCCACGGCGGTGGGCAGGAAGTAGTCCATCAGCGTGTTGCCCAGCAGGTTGCCCTGCGCGTCGAACGGCATCTGCTGGCCCATGGCCACCGCGAAGCCCTCGGTCAGGCCGCCATGGATCTGGCCCTCGATGATCATCGGGTTGATGCGGGTGCCGCAGTCGTCCAGGGCGTAGAAGCGGCGGACCTTGGTCTCGCCGGTGGCGCGGTCGATGTCGACCACGCAGAGGTAGATGCCGAAGGGGAAGGTGAAGTTCGGCGGGTCGTAGTAGTGCACCGCTTCCAGGCCGGGCTCCAGGCCGGCGGGCGGCTGGTGGTAGGCCTGCCAGGCCACGTCGGCCATGGTCTTGAACTTGCTCTCGTCGCCCTTGACCTTGAAGCGGTCCACTTCCCAGTCGAGGTCGTTCTCGTTGACTTCGAGCATGTGGGCCGCGATCTTGCGCGCCTTCGCGTGGATCTTGCGCGCCGCCAGCGCGATGGCCGCACCGGCCACCGGCGTGGAGCGCGAGCCGTAGGTGCCCAGGCCATAGGGCGCGGTGGACGTGTCGCCTTCCTCGACCTGGATCACCTCCGACGGGATGCCCAGCTCGGTGGCGATGATCTGCGCGTAGGTGGTCTGGTGGCCCTGGCCCTGCGTGATGGTGCCCATGCGGGCGATGGCGCTGCCGGTCGGGTGGATGCGGATCTCGCAGCTGTCGAACATGCCCACGCCCAGGATGTCGCACATCTTGCTGGGGCCGGCGCCCACCACCTCGGTGAAGGTCACCAGGCCGATGCCCATCAGTGTCGGGCTGTTCGGGTCGGCGCGCTTGGCCGCCTGCTCGGCGCGCAGCGCCGGGTAGTCCACGGCGTCCAGCACCTTCTTCAAGGCCGTGTGGTAGTCGCCGCTGTCGTACTCGAAGCCGAAGGCGCTGGTGTAGGGGAACTGTTCCTTGCGGATGAAGTTCTTGGCGCGGATCTCGGCCTTGTCCATGCCCAGTTTCTGCGCCAGCACGTCGACCATGCGCTCGACCAGGTAGACCGCTTCGGTCACGCGGAAGCTGCAGCGGTAGGCCACGCCGCCGGGCGCCTTGTTGGTGTAGACGCCCTTGACCGAGCAGTGCGCGGCCGGGATGTCGTAGCTGCCCGAGACGATGTGGAACATGCCGGCCGGGAACTTGGTCGGATCGGCGCAGGCGTCGAAGGCGCCGTGGTCGGCCACCACGTTCACGCGCAGCGCGGTGATCTTGCCGTCGGGCGTGGCGGCGAGCTCACCGTCCATGTGGTAGTCCCGCGCAAAGGCGGTGGTGGAGATGTTTTCCACCCGGTCTTCGACCCACTTGACCGGGCGGCCCAGCACGATGGAAGCGACGATGGCGCAGACGTAGCCGGGGTAGACGCCGACCTTGTTGCCGAAGCCGCCGCCGATGTCGGGGCTGACGATGCGGACCTTGGATTCGGGGATGCCCGAGAGCAGCGACACCACGGTGCGCACCACGTGCGGTGCCTGGCTGGTGATGTAGGTCGTGAGGTCGCCGCGCACCGGGTCGAAGCTGGCCACGCAGCCGCAGGTCTCCAGCGGGCACGGGTGCACGCGCGGGTAGTACATGTGCTGGCTCACCTTCACCGGCGCGGCGTCGAAGGCGGCGTCGGCCGCGGCCTTGTCGCCGGCGGTCCAGGTGAAGATGTGGTTGTGGTGCTCGCGTGGGCCGTGGGCGCCGCTGGTCTTGCCGGCCAGGTCTTCGCGCAACACCGGCGCGTCGGGCTTCAAGGCGTCGATCGGGTCGATCACCACCGGCAGCTCGTCGTACTCCACCTCGACGGCCTCCACCGCGTCGGCCGCGATGTAGCGGTCGTCGGCGATGACGATGGCCACCTCCTGCATCTGGAAGTGCACCTTCTCGTCGGCCAGGACCGCGGCCACGTCGCCGGCCAGCGTCGGCATCCAGTGCAGCTTGAGCGGCTTGAGGTCGTCGGCCGTCAGCACGGCGTGCACGCCGGGGATGGCCAGGGCCGCTTCTTTGTTGATCTTCCTGATGCGGCCGTGGGCGATCGGCGAGCGCACGATGTCCATGTGCAGCATGCCGGGCATCTTGATGTCGTCGACATAGTTGCCTTTGCCCTGGATGAAGCGGGCGTCTTCCTTGCGCAGGCGCGAGGCGCCCATGCCGGCCAGGGCCAGTTCTCGTGCCTCGGCGTCTTGTACGGGTGCGTTCATGAGGTGTTCTCCGGGAAGGGGTTCAGGCCGTGGCGGGTTCTTGCAGCTTCTTGGCGGCGTACTGCACCGCCTTGACGATGTTCTGGTAGCCGGTGCAGCGGCAGAGGTTGCCGCTCATGCCCATGCGGATCTCGGCCTCGGTCGGGTTCGGGTTCTCCTGCAGGAAGCGGTAGGCGCGCATCAGCATGCCGGGGGTGCAGAAGCCGCACTGCAGGCCGTGCTCCTTGTAGAAGCCTTCCTGCACCGCGTGCAGCACGCCCTTGTTGGCGAGGCCTTCGACGGTGAGCACTTCCGAGCCGTCGCACTGCACGGCGAGGTGGGTGCAGCTCTTGACCGAGCGGCCGTCGATGTCGACGGTGCAGGCGCCGCAGTGGCTGGTCTCGCAGCCGATGTGGGCGCCGGTGAGGTTGAGTTCCTCGCGCAGGAAATGGATCAGCAAGGTGCGCGGCTCGACCGCCTTCTCTTGCGCCTTGCCGTTGACGTGGACAGTGATCAGTTTCTTGGCCATGGGGTGTCTCCTTGTGTTCAGGCGCAACGGGCCCAGGCCTTGGCCAGGGCGCGCTTGACCATTTCGCCGGCCATCGCGGTCTTGTATTCGGCGTCGCCGCGCAGGTCTTCCGCTGGCTCGCAGATGGCGGTGGCGGCGTCTGCGGCGGCCTGCACGGCGGCGGGCGTGAAGGCCTGGCCCAGCAGCGCGGCCTCGGCGGCTTCGGCGCGCAGCGCGGTGGGTGCCACGTTGGTCAGCGCGATGCGCACGTGGCTCACGGTGTTGCCGCTCTTGCGCAGCACCACCGCGCAGCCGGCCGTGGCCCAGTCACCGGTCTTGCGCTTGAGCTTTTCGTAGGCGTATCCGGTGCCCTGCGCGAACGCGGGGGCGTGGATCTCGACCATCACCTCGTTCTCTTCCAGCAAGGTCATGTAGGTGCCCAGGAAGAAGCCGTCGGCCGCCACGGTGCGGCGGCCGTTCGGGCCTTCGAGCACGAAGGACGCCTCGATGGCGATGGACAGGGCCGGGTGGTCGTTGCCCGGGTCGCCGTGGGCGATGTCGCCGCCGATGGTGCCGCGGTTGCGCACCTGCGGGTCGGCAATCAGCTTGGCGGCCTCTGCCAGCAGCGGCAGCTTGGTCTGCACGATGGGCGAGCTGATCAGGTCGTTTTCCACCGTCATCGCGCCGATCACCACCGTCCCGCCTTCCTCGCGGATGCCGCGCAGCTCGGGGATGCGGTTGATGTCGATCAGGTGGGACGGCTGAGCAAAGCGCAGCTTCATCATCGGCAGCAGGCTGTGGCCGCCGGCCAGCAGCTTGGCATCGGACCCGAGCTGGCCCAGCAGGGCCACGGCCTCGCCGACCGACTTGGGCGCGTGGTACTCGAAACGCGGTGGGATCATCGTGTTGTCTCCTTTTGTGGGTGTCGCGATTGACTTTTGTCAAAGACAACCCAGTCTCTGGGAGATCCCGTTTCCGACGCCACCGTCGGGTCTTGAGGTTATGAGTTCACAAAACGGGCAACTTTTTGCACGAACTGCGCGTTCCACCGCACGAAACGTTCAGATCAGGCGCGCGCCACCTGACAATAAGGGAATGTCCCTAGCCATGAATTTGCCGGAAAATCAGTGTTTGGCGAGCAAACCTAGGGCTTCGCGCAGCCGCACCACGTCGCCGCGCGCCACCGGCACCGGCTCCCGGTGCTTGCCTTTGAGCACCACGTAGGTCTTGCTGCCCTCACGCCCCAGCTCGGCCACCGCGTGCAGGTTGACGATGAAACAGCGGTGCACGCGCATGAACTGCGCCGGGTCCAGCCGGGCCTGCAAGTCCCCGATGCTGAGGTTGCAGAAGTGGAAGCCGTCGCGCGTGAGCACCCGGGTGTAGTGCGCCTGCGACTCCAGGCTCAGTACGTCCTGCGTGTCGACGAAGGCCACCCTGTGGTTGGCCACCATGGGGATGCGGTTCAGGCGCAGGTTGGTCGCCGACGCCTCACTCACCGGCCGCTCCTGGCTGACCACCTGGGTCACGTCGTAGAACACCAGCACGAAGCCCGTGGTCTCTCCCAAGTGGTCACCCAGGCGGGTCACCTTGATCAGCAGCACCTGTTCGGGGATGTTGATGATCATGGCCATAGGCGTGGAGCTGGCCACCGGGCAGCCCGAGGCCTGGTCGAGCAGGAAGTTCACCTTCGGGCGGGAGCGATCGGGGTGGAACGAGGTCACCAGCTTGTCGAAGGGCTGCTTCTCGCCCACCGGCAGCACCTTGCGGGCGAAATCGTTCATGGCCACGACGTTGCGTCCAACGTCGAGGTGGATCACGCCAACCTCGAATTTCTCGAACAGATATAAGGGTGAGCTATACGGCGTGGTGGTCGCTAATTTGGTGTCCATCAAGTACATCTCCGCTGGCTGACGTATCGCGTTTGAACGCAAAGGCTCGTGGACGACCAGATCCTTGGCCGCCTGGGCCACAGTCACGCCACGCTCGGCGACCAGTTTGACCGCCTCGAGCTTGAACTCTCGGCTGAATGTCCTTCTTCTCTCCATGAACCACCTCCGGTTTCATCTTCCACCTATACAAGGTGTCTTTGAAACCAGTAGCAGACCAGGCTGCGTTTGTCAAGTCAGACGTGAGCGCACCCAGTTCTGACTACGAAGCATGGCCGGCAGCAATTGCTCAATCATTTCACTTGCGGTCATGCGGTCAGCGCGGCTTGAAAGGCTCAGCGCACCGACCACCGAGCCCCCGAAGTTATAGAGTGGCACAGCAATAGACCGGACACCTACTTCAATCTCTTCGTTGCTCAACGCGTAGCCGTTATCAGCGCAGGACACCAAGAGCTTACGAAGGCGCACAGGATCCGTGAGCGTGTGTGGCGTCAGCCGACCCAGAGGCATGGCATTGAAAAGTGATTCAAAGTCGGCACCCGACTTTGAACTCAATAGCACACGTCCAGTCGCTGAGCAGTGCAGCGGCAATCGTGAGCCAACACCCAGACCCACCGTCAAACTCTTGCGTGCGGTGGAGCGGGCCGCGACCATTGCTTCCATTCCATGGAGCACGACCACCGAAGCCGATTCTCGGGTCCGCTCGCTCAAGGCATCCAGCGTGGGCTGCAACAAGCGAGGCAATCGGGTCGAAGTCGAATACGCATAGGCCAAGCGCAGAACCCCGTGATCAAGCCAGAAGCGTTTGCCATCGGTCCGCGCGTAACCCCCTTGACACAGTGTCAGCAGACAACGTCGCGCGGCCGCCGGGCTGATACCGACCCGACGAGCCGCCTCAGACGAGGTCAGCCGCGCATGCTCATCGTCGAAAGCTTCGATCAGGCTCAGCCCCTTGGCGAGGCCAGCGATCAGGTCTTTCTCTTGGGTCGGCGGAGGGCAAGAAGTTAGATCCATGGGACCGGCATCACTTTGACAAGCGTCAAAGATATTTTGACGCTTTTGCGATATGCGCAATTTTGACTATATCAACCTCGGGCGACAAACGCACACTACGCCCCGCTTTGACGACATGTCTGGCTTGGCCGGACTTCCACCACCCGAGGAGAAAACTTTTGAAAAAACTCACGATCTGGATCTGCTCGCTAGCCGCCTTTCTCACTTGGACCTGCGCGCAAGCCAACGAATTCCCCAGCAAGTTGCTACGTCTGGTTGTTCCGTTCCCGGCAGGTGGCACGGCCGATGTTCTGCCGCGCATCCTGAGTGAAAAGCTGCGCACCCGTTTCCCGGCTGGCGTGATTGTGGAGAACAAACCTGGTGCAGGCGGCAACATCGGTGCCGAGTTTGTGGCCCGCTCCGAGCCAGATGGGCACACATTGCTGGTGTCTCCACCGGGACCCATCGCCATCAATCGCAGCCTGTACGCAAAGCTGACCTACGATGCGAGCCAGTGGGTTCCTGTCACGGTACTGGCAGCCGTGCCCAACGTCTTGGCGGTCAGCAACCGGCTACCGGTCAAAAATGTGGCCGAGCTCATCACCTACCTCAAGGCCAATCCCGGCACTGTTTCCTATGCATCGCAGGGCAATGGCTCAACCTCGCACCTGACCGCCAACTTGTTCCAGTCCCTAACCGGAACACAGATGGTCCATGTTCCCTACAAAGGCACGGCACCCGCACTGACCGATCTCGCTGGTGGCCAGGTGGATGTCTTCTTTGACAACCTCGGCTCCGCAAGCACGCTGTACAAAGCCGGCAAGATTCGCATCCTGGCCGTCGCGGACAGCAAGCGCGCATCTATTGTCAAAGAAGTACCAACCTTTGCTGAAGTCGGCGTCACCGGCATGCAAGCGGTGACTTGGTTCGCCGTTGTCGCACCACCCGGCACCCCGGCTGTCGTCGTCGCGAAACTCAACAGCGCACTGGTCGACATTCTCAAGCAGCCTGAAGTGCAGCAACGCTTTGCCGAGCAAGGCGCCGAAGCCGTGGGCAACACCTCAGAACAGATGGGCCAATTCGTTCGCGGAGAAGCTGCACGCTGGGCCAAGGTTATCAAGGATGCCAACGTCACGGTTGACTGACAGGTGACACATCAACCAGCAAACTCAAGGAAGCGACCATGAAACAGACTCACCCCATTACATGGGAGCGGGGGCTACAAACCCGCGTGCCGTACGCCGTCTACCAACGCCAAGACGTTCTTGAACAGGAACAGAAACGCGTCTACGAAGGTCCTGCTTGGAACTACCTCTGCCTGGAAGCTGAGATTCCCAAGCCGGGCAGCTATCGCACGACCTTTGTCGGCCAAACACCCATTGTCGTGGCACGCGACACGGACGGCGACATCTACGCCTTCGAAAACCGTTGCTCCCACCGCGGCGCGTTGATCTGTCTAGAGAAATCCGGGACGGCCAAGGACTTCCAATGCGTCTATCACGCTTGGACCTACAACCTGCAGGGCACCCTTAAGGGGGTAGCCTTCGAAGCGGGCCTCGACGGTGCTGGCGGCATGCCGCCCTCCTTCTGCAAGGACAAACACTCACCACGCAAACTGCGTATTGCTGTTTTTTGCGGCCTCGTGTTTGGCAGCTTCAGCGACGAGGTGGACAGCATTGAGGACTACCTAGGCCCAGAAATCTGCGCGCGCATTGAACGTGTGCTGAACAAGCCGGTGGAGGTTATCGGTCGCTTCACGCAGGCGCTGCCAAACAACTGGAAGCTCTACTTTGAGAACGTCAAGGACAGCTACCACGCCAGCCTGCTGCATCTTTTCTTCACCACCTTCCGCCTCAACCGCCTGTCGCAACGCGGCGCGGTGATCGTGAGCGAATCGGGTGGCCATCACGTGAGCTATTCGATGGTGGACGCGCCGCAGGCCGAAGCAGGCAAGCAATACCAGGAGCAGGGTCTGCGCTCCGACCAAGAGGGTTACAAGCTCGCCGACCCGACCTTGCTGGCCGGCTTCAAGGAATTCGAGGATGGCATCACGCTTCAGATCCTCTCGGTTTTCCCAGGCTTTGTGCTGCAGCAGATCCAGAACTGCCTTGCCATCCGCCAGGTCCTCCCGCGCGGGGTTGAAGAAACCGACCTGAACTGGACCTACCTCGGTTATGCCGACGACACACCCGCTCAGCGTGAAGTGCGCCTCAAGCAGGCCAATCTGATCGGGCCAGCCGGTTTTGTCTCGATGGAAGACGGTGCCGTCGGCGGCTTCGTTCAACGCGGCATAGCGACCGCTGGCGACGACGAAGCTGTTCTCGAGATGGGCGGTGACAGCACCTCTTCGAGCCCGTCGCGGGTGACCGAGGCCTCGGTGCGCGGCTTTTGGAAGCTGTATCGCCGCCTCATGGATATCTAGGAGCATCTGACATGAACAACACTCTTTCACTGCGCGAGCGGATCGCGGCATTTCAGGCGGCCTACATCCGCTGCATCGACACCAACCAACTGGAAAGCTGGCCAGAGTTCTTTCTGCCTCAATGCCAATACACCGTGACCACGGCCGACAACCAGCGCGACGGCTTGGCCGCCGGCCTGATCTGGGCCAACAACCGCGCCATGTTGCAGGACAGAATTTCGGCACTGCGCAACGCCAACGTCTACGAACGGCACAGCTACCGCCACCTCGTCGGCCTGCCCTTCATCACTGGCGAGCAGCCTGCGACAGCCAGTTGCGAAACGCCCTTCATGGTGGCCCGCATCATGCACGATGGGCACACCGACCTCTACTTCACCGGCGTCTATCTCGACGAGTTCGACGCTTCGGGCGATGCCCTGCTCCTTCGCAGCCGTGTTGTGGTGTGCGACAGCAGCCGCGTCGATACCCTGCTGGCCGTCCCGCTGTGATTTCACAGGCTGTTCGAATTGCATTGCCGCTGGGTGACCCCAACGGCATCGGACCGGAAATTGCGCTCAAGACAGCCGCAGCCTATGCGGGACGCCCCGACGTTTGCCTGACGCTGTTCGGGCCACAGGTTGTACTTCAGCAGACGGCGCAGTGCCTTGGGCTGACTGACCTGTTGGCCGCCACGCCAGTGGTATTCACAGCGGACATGCCGACCGGGACCTTTCAGCCTGGACGGGTGTGCGCAGAGGCTGGATCGGCCATGATCTCGGCTGCCAGCTCTGCCATCACCGCCACCCGGCGTGGCGATTTCGATGCGGTGGTGGCCGGCCCGCACCACGAAACCGCCGTGCATCTGGCAGGCATCCTTTTTTCGGGCTACCCCTCGCTGGTGGCAAGTGTCTGCGGCCAGCCCGAGGACAGCGTATTTTTGTTGCTGGTAGGCGGCGGCCTGCATATCGTGCATGCGACGCTGCACGAGAGCGTGCAGCACGCTCTCGACCGCCTGACGTCTGAACTGTTCGTGCAGGCTGCTCTTGCCGGCATGCGCGCCATGCAGCGCCTGGGCATGAACGCGCCGACCATCGGTCTGTTCGGCATCAATCCGCATGCGGGTGAAAACGGCCTGTTCGGAGATGCGGACGAGCGCATCACCAAGCCGGCCGCCGAACGCCTGCGCGCCGTCGGCCTACAGGTAGACGGCCCTATTGGGGCAGACACTCTGCTGGCGGAGCGCCGCCACGACTTGTATGTCGCCATGCTGCATGACCAGGGCCATATCCCGATCAAGCTGTTGAGTCCCAAACAGGCCAGCGCCTTGTCAATCGGTGCCGACGTGATTCTGTCCAGCGTGGGTCACGGCAGCGCTATGGATATCGCTGGCCGGTGCATTGCCGATGCCAGGGCCATGATCAATACCGTCGCTCGGCTTGCTGCTGTGCCGGTCCCAACCTGAACCATTCAATGACGAATCAGATCAAGATCGAAGGCAGCGAAGTCGCCTTCTCCTGCGAGCACGGCGAGACTGTTCTAGATGCCGCCACACGCAACGGTATTGAACTGCCTTATTCGTGTCGCAAGGGCGTATGCGGCAATTGCCGCGGTTTGGTGCTCGAAGGCCAACTGGTGCCAAGCACCGCCGGTGGAAGCGCCGAGGCCGGCATTCACGCGCCCAACGAGCATCTGTTCTGCCATGCACAGGCTGCCAGCGACTTGCTGATCCGGCCTCGTAGTTGGCAGCGCATCGACCCTGACGCGCGCAAGACCCTGCAAGCCAAGGTGTTCCGCGTGACGCAGGCGGCCAGCGACGTGACCGTGCTGCAACTGCGCTTTGCCGCCGGCACGCGTGCGAAGTTCCTGGCCGGTCAGTACCTGCAGGTAGTCCTGCCCGATGGCCAGCGCCGCTCTTACTCCATGGCCAATGCGCCGCATGAGAGCGATGGCGTGCAGTTGCATATCCGTCATGTGCCCGGTGGTCACTTTAGCATGGACGTCTTGCCCGGCCTCAAACCTGGCGACTTCTTGCAGCTCGAATTGCCACATGGCGATTTCTGGCTGCGCGAGGACAGCGAGCGCCCCTTGGTCATGGTGGCGGGCGGTACCGGATTTGCCCCGCTCAAATCGATCATCGACCACATGGTGCGCCGCAAGATCGGCCGCCCACTGACGCTGTACTGGGGGTCGCGCCTGCCCGAAGGCCTCTATGCGCAGGAGGTTATCGCCCGGTGGCAGCAGGGCCAGTTACCCGATCTGCGCTACGTGCCTGTCGTCAGCGATGTCGGCGATGACATATCGTGGCGAGGCCGTACCGGCCTCGTTCACGAAGCCGTACTCGCGGATCAGGCCGATCTGAGCGGTCATGACGTCTACGCCTGCGGTGCGCCGGCCATGGTGGCAGCACTACGGCGCGCCTGTATCGAGCAGCGGGGCTTGCCGGAAGAACGATTTTTCAGTGACGCCTTCGTCAGCCAGGCACTCCATGGAACTCGTTAGTCGAGCCTTGGCTAGGGAAGAAGCTCGCAGCATCGGCGCGCGGCAGTCAGGTCTTCCTGGAATTGGACCGTCAGTTGGGGACAGCGGTATTGATCAAGGTTGATTGGCGGTTACGGCCCCATTGAGCATCGTGCTTTCGCATCGAAACCCAGTTATCCACCACCCGAACCGGCGCCACCATGGCAAATTCAACGGGTCACCGCACCAGCTTTCGCCGAGAGTTCGCGTGAAGCATCAAGCAACAACGCCACGATCTGCCGCACGCGCACGTCATCCAAGCGCGCGCTCGGGCCATAGACAGCAAGGGACCCAATCACCTTGCCTGCGGCGGTACTGAACGGAACTGCCATGGCCACCGCGCCCTTGATAAGCTCGTCTCGACTGATGGCGTAGCCAGCCTCTCGGATACGAACCAGTCCTTCAAGGTATGCCGGCTGCTGATCGGGCGGCACTTTACCGTCGAGGTAGCTGGCCGCGTCCTTTACAAAGGCTAGGATCGCTCGCCCGCTCGCACCCAGGATCACACTCTCACTGTGTCCCACTCCCCGCTTGAAGCTTAGCGGCTGCGGACTGGGAATTTCCGCCACGCAGACCCGCTCCCGGCCATGGTGAACCAGCAGCGCAACGGTCTCGCCAGTCTGCTCCCACAGGCGGCGCATCATGGGCTGCGACAACTCCGCCAAGTCTAAGCCTGAGGTCCAGACGTGGGCTAGGTGTGCCACCGAGGGTCCGAGTTGGAAGCGCTGCGGCTCGCCCGCAGCCACTATGAAGCCACGCAACTCCAGGGTCTTCAGCAGACGATAAAGGGTGGGCCGGCTCAAGTCGATACGCCGCAAAAGTTCGCTTGCGCTCAGTTGCCGGTCGCCCGCCCGAAAGGCCAGCAGGATGTCAAGCGCGCGATCCACCGAGCGCACCCCCTCCCCCGATTTCTCTGCTGGAGCCCAACTGACGGTGCTTTCGTTACTCATGATCGTCCCGACTACTTTGTGCTGGTAGGTGGTGATTGTACGAAATACGTCCATCAGGCGGACATCATGTCCGTTTTCTTTGACGTGAATCAAATGATCCAGATAATGGACATGCGTCTCATCTGACGTACACCAATAGGAGACCCCAAATGAACAAGGAAATGTCTGAAACGCTCACCCGCGTCGGTCCCAGCACGCGCATGGGCAACCTGCTGCGCCGCTACTGGGTGCCAGCGCTGATGTCGAACGAGATCGCCGAGTCGGATGGCCCGCAGGTACGCGTGCAACTGCTGGGCGAAAAGCTGCTCGCGTTCCGCAACTCCGACGGCAAGGCCTGCTTGATCAGCGAGTTCTGCTCCCACCGCGGTGTGTCGCTGTACTTCGGCCGCAACGAGGAAAACGGCATTCGCTGCGCCTATCACGGTGTCAAGTTCGATGGCATGGGCCAGTGCGTGGACGTGCCGTCATCGCCCCAGGCTTGCGCCCGGATGCACATCAAGGGCTACCCCTGCATTGAGCGCGGCGGCATCGTTTGGACCTACATGGGTCCGGCAGACCAACAGCCTGCAGCGCCTGAACTTGAGTGGTGCACGTTGCCACCCGAGCATGTGTTTGTGTCCAAACGGCTGCAGTATTCGAACTATCTCCAAGCTATGGAAGGCGGCATCGACACCGCGCACGTGTCATATGTGCACAGCTTCGAGGTGGACGGCGACCCCATGCACCAGGGCGTCAAGGCGCTGGACTACATCAAGGCCGACGGCAATGTGAGCTTCGAGATCGAAAAGCAGCCCTTCGGACTGAGCCTGTTCGGCCGTCGGCTGGGCGAGCCCGACTCCTACTACTGGCGCATCACGCAGTGGTTGTTCCCCTGGTTCACACTGATCGCGCCATTTGGCAACCACGCGCTGGGAGGCCATGTTTGGGTGCCGATCGACGACCACAACTGCTGGGCCTGGAGCATCAACTGGCAGCCTGATCGACCGCTCACGGCCGAGGAGCGCACCGCGATGGAGGCCGGCAAAGGCATCCACGTCGAATACGAGGCACCGGGCAGCTATATCCCGAAATTCAGCCGCGACAACGACTACGGCATGGATCGCCAGGCCCAAAAGGACAAACGTTCCTATAGCGGCATCTTCGGCTTCGCGGCCCAGGACTACTCGTTACAAGAAAGCATGGGCCCCATCCAGGACCATGAAGCGGAAATGCTGTTGCCAACCGACAAGGCCATCGTGATGGCGCGGCGCATGCTGCACGAAGCCGCATTGGGCTTAGAGCAAGGCGACACACCGCCAGCGCTGAACGCCAGCGAGCAACACGTGCGTCCTGCCGGCGTGCTCCTGCCCCGAAACCAGGACCCCGTCGAATGGGCTCGCCAGAACCTAGCCGATGCCACTAGCAAGCCGGTCTTCAGCCTTTGAAGACATCTATTGCCATCCCTACGACAACAAGGAGACAACCCATGACATTCATCCGCAGGATGCTCGCCGCAACACTGATCGCCACTGCGACGACCTCTTCCGCCTGGGCTCAGGGCACGCCAAACTGGCGTCCCAGCAAGCCTGTACGCATCGTCGTACCCATAGTCGGTAGCACCAACGACGTGTTGGCCCGTCTGATCGCCCCGGAGTTGCAGAAGGCTTTCGGTCAACCCTTCGTGGTGGAGAACAAACCCGGCGCGGGCGGCAACATCGGTGCCCTTGAAGTCTCGCGCGCTGCTCCAGATGGCCATACGCTGCTGGTGGGCTACAACGGACCACTGGCGATCAACGTGACGCTGTTTGACAAGATGCCTTACGACCCGACCAAGGACTTGGCACCTATCACGCTGGCAGTCAAATCGCCTCAGTACCTGGTGGCAAATCCTGCGGCAGGCTTCACCAACGTGAAAGACTTCATCGCCAAGGTCAAGGCTGAACCTGCCCGGTTTTCCTACGGCTCCGTGGCCATGGGCAGTGCTTCGCACCTGACCATGGAGATGATGAAGTCTGCGGCCGGCTTCCACATGACGCACATTCCCTATCGCGGCGCTGGTCCTGCTGTCACCGATCTGATCGCAGGCAACGTACAGGCGGGCTTTTTCGTACCCGGCAACGTGCAGGGGTTCGTGAAGGAAGGCCGTCTCAAGCTGCTGGCCTCCACTGGCCAAAAGCGATTCCCGAGCACGCCGGATGTTCCAACGCTCGCCGAGTCGGGACTCAAGGACTTCGAGGCCACTTCATGGATCGGCTTCCTCGCGCCGCCGGCCACGCCACCGGGAATCATCAACCGTTACAACGAAGAGATAGTTCGCATCCTGAAGTCACCCGAAACACAGAAGCGGTTGCATGAGATGGAGTTCGAGATCGTCGCCAGCAGCCCCAAGGAGTTCAGTGACTGGATTGGCACTGAGATTGGGCGCTGGGGCAAAATCATCAAGAGCACAGGCGCCAAAGCGGAGTGAGCTGAGATGAACACTTCCCGACTGGCGGGGCGCACCGCACTGATCACCGGTGCTGGCGCTGGCATCGGTGCGGCCGCCGCCGCGATTTTCAGCCGCGAAGGTGCGGCTGTACTGATGGTGGATGCGAACACGCAAGCGCTGGAGAGCACGCGCGCATTGATCGAAAAAACGCAGCCCGACGCACGACTAGCGTGCGTGGCGGCCGATGTGGCAGACGAGGCCGCAGCCCTCGCGGCGGTAGCTCAGTGCATCGCGCTCTGGGGCGGGCTGGACATCCTGGTCAACAACGCCGCTATGCGCAATTACAGCGCAGCCGCAGATGCCACTCCCGCCGAATGGCAGGCCATGGTCAATGTCAACTTGGTGGGTATGTCCAACTACTGCCGCGCTGCGTTGCCAGCGCTGCGACACTCCGGCATCGGCAGCATCGTCAACGTCTCCTCGTGCTATGCAGTCACTGGCCGCAAGGGCATGGCGCTGTACGACGCGACCAAGGCAGCGCAGTTGGCCTATACGCGCACGCTGGCCTTCGAAGAGGCACCGTGCGGAGTCCGCGCCAATGCCATCTGCCCCGGTTCGACGTTGACTGACTTCCACCTTGGCCGAGCGAGCAGTGCCGGCAAGAGTGCCGATCAGCTCAGGACCGAGCGCAAAGACACATCACTGGTCGGCCGCTGGGCCGACCCCGCCGAGATCGCTTGGCCCATCCTCTGGCTCGCGTCCGGCGAGGCCTCGTTCATCACCGGCACCACGCTGATGGTGGATGGCGGCCTGCACATCATGTAAGTCATGGCCACAACTACTCTGCAGGCGCTCGTCTTCCAGATGCGCCACGAAGCCTCGGGCATTATCAGTGTCGAACTACGACCCACCACGCCAGCATCTGCATTTCCCGTTGCCGCCGCCGGCGCGCACGTGGACCTGCACCTAGGCAACAGTCTGGTTCGCAGCTATTCCTTAATCAACCCGGGGGACACACATCGCTACGTTGTGGCGGTGCTCAACGACAGACGCAGCCGGGGCGGGTCACGCTTCGTGCACGAACAGCTTCGCGTTGGGCAGGTGATCACCCTCGGCGGGCCGCGCAACCACTTCCGACTGGACGAGGACGCGCGACACAGCGTGCTACTGGCCGGTGGCATTGGCATTACACCGATCTACGCCATGCTGCAACGCCTCGCGGCGCTAGGGCGCAAGGCGCACCTCGTCTATTGCGCGCGAAGCCGTTCCGAGGCGGCCTTTCTGGCCGAAATCGAGGCAATTGCCAGTGCAAGTGACACCCGGCTTTCGCTGCGATGCCATTTCGACGGCGAGCAAGGCGGACCGCCAGACCTTGAACGCTTGCTCGCCGGCCATCCACCGGACGCACACTTTTATTGCTGCGGCCCCGGGCCCATGCTCGATGCCTACGAACGCGCTTGCGAGCGTTTGGGACAGCACAACGTCCACCTAGAGCGCTTTGCTGCTACCACGACGGCCCCCCCAGCGACACCTGCAAGTGGCTACACGGTAGAACTGCGCAGGAGTGGCCGCACTGTCCAGGTGCCACCCGGCATACCTCTGCTCGACGCGCTCATCGAGGCCGGACTCAACCCCGACCACAGTTGCCGCGAAGGCGTGTGCGGAGCGTGCGAAACCAGGGTTATCTCTGGTGATGTCGATCACCGCGACCAACTGTTGTCCAAACAGGAACGCGCGGCCAACAAGTCCATGATGATCTGTGTCTCATCTTGCCGCTCGGGCTGCCTGGTACTTGACGCCTGAAGTCCAGCACCTCGTTCACAGCAATTTCTCAGTCTTCAGCTGGTGACGCAATGTCGCTCGCGTGAGGCTCAACCACGCCTTTCCATCTGGTGACTTTGCAAGCCACTCCACGGAGGTCTTTACTGGAAATTCAACTCGACAAGTCACTCCCAAAACAATATTATTAGTAATCTAACTATAATTGGAGACGTACTGTGGCGTTCGCCAGCCAGAAAGATTTTGTGTCCGGACTCATGTTCATGGCCGTCGGCGGCTCGTTCGCCTGGGGTGCTGTGGACTATGAAATCGGCAATGCCGCCCGCATGGGCCCCGGCTACTTTCCCTTCATGCTCGGCCTCATCCTGGTCTTGCTCGGGGTTCTGGTCACCTTCAACGCGTTCAAATCCGGCCCGCCCGGTGGCGACAAGATCGGCGCACTCGCCTGGCGTCCGCTGGTGTTCATCCTGGGTGCCAACCTGCTGTTCGGTGCACTGCTGGTGGGCATTCCCGCCTTCGGCCTGCCGGCTTTCGGCCTGATCGTGGCGATCTTCGGCCTGGTGATCATGGCCGGCTACGCCCGCGAAGGCGCCCAGCTCAAAGAGTCGGTGATCCTGGCCGCCATCCTGGCCGCCGGCAGCTACCTCGCTTTCGTGAAACTGCTGAACCTGCAGTTCCCGGTCCTGCCCTGGTTCCTCGCGAACTGAACCCGAGGAGACACGCACATGGATCTGATCAACAACCTCGCGCTGGGCTTTGGCGTTGCCTTCACCCTGCAGAACCTCGTCTACGCCTTCATCGGCTGCCTGCTGGGCACGCTGATCGGCGTGCTGCCCGGCATCGGCCCGCTGGCCACCATCGCCATGCTGCTGCCCGCCACCTACGGCCTGCCGCCGGTGGCCGCGCTCATCATGCTGGCTGGCATTTACTACGGTGCCCAGTACGGCGGCTCCACCACCGCCATCCTGGTCAACCTGCCGGGTGAATCGTCCTCGGTCGTGACGGTGATCGACGGTTACCAGATGGCCCGCAAGGGCAGGGCAGGCCCGGCACTGGCTGCGGCCGGCCTGGGTTCTTTCTTCGCTGGTTGCGTCGGCACGCTGATCCTGGCGGGCTTCGCGGCGCCGCTGACCGAACTGGCGCTCGAGTTCGGCCCCGCCGAATACTTCTCGCTGATGATCGTGGGCCTGATCGGCGCCGTGGTGCTGGCTTCCGGCTCCCTGCTCAAGGCCCTGGCCATGATCGTGCTGGGCCTGCTGCTCGGCCTGGTCGGCACCGACGTGAACTCCGGCGTCGCGCGCTACAGCTTCGACATCCCGGAACTCACCGACGGCATCAGCTTCCTGGCCATCGCCATGGGCGTGTTCGGCTACGGTGAAATCATCCAGAACCTGTCGCACCCGGACGAAAAACGCGAAGTGTTCACCGGCAAGGTCAACGGCATCATGCCCACCGCTGAAGACTTCAAGAACATGATTCCCGCCGTGCTGCGCGGCACCGCGCTGGGTTCGGCGCTGGGCATCCTGCCCGGCGGCGGTGCGCTGCTGTCGGCCTTCACGGCCTACACCATCGAGAAAAAGACCAAACTCAAGCCGGGCGAAGTGCCCTTCGGCCAGGGCAACATCCGCGGTGTGGCGGCCCCCGAGTCGGCCAACAACGCTGGTTCGCAAACCTCCTTCATCCCGCTGCTGACGCTGGGCATCCCGCCCAACGCCGTGATGGCGCTGATGGTCGGAGCCATGACCATCCACAACATCCAGCCGGGTCCGCAGGTCATGACCAGCAACCCCGAACTGTTCTGGGGCCTGATCGCCTCGATGTGGATCGGCAACCTGATGCTGGTGGTGCTGAACCTGCCGCTGATCGGCATCTGGATCAAGCTGCTGACCGTGCCCTACAAGTGGCTGTTCCCGGCCATCGTGCTGTTCTGTGCGATCGGCGTGTACTCGACCAACAACAACAGTTTCGACATCTGGATGGTGGCGCTGTTCGGCCTGATCGGTTACGGCTTCATCAAGCTCGGCTGCGAGCCCGCCCCCTTGTTGCTGGGCCTGATCCTGGGTCCGATGATGGAGGAGTATCTGCGCCGTGCACTGTTGATCTCGCGTGGCGACTGGTCAGTGTTCGTCACCCGTCCGCTGTCCGCCAGCCTGCTGGTCGTCGCGGCGATCTTGTTGGCGGTGGTGCTGATGCCCTCGGTCAAGAAAAAGCGCGAAGAGGCTTTTGTTGAGGACTGAAAGTGCCGTAGTACTAGAGGCAATATTTGCGTTTCCCGCAATGACTACATGAGGCTATCAATATGACCGAAATCATAAAATCGAGCAACGATTCGCCCCTTGACAATTTTTCCAACTGTCATGAAGGAATTATTTCACATCTTAATGAATTTGGACAAATCACTGACCTTATTAAAGCCGCAACAAGTGCTCGCAAGATTGCCGACGATACCGTCACATTTTTCAGAGTCGCTGTATTTGATCATCACGCAGAAGAAGAAAGAGATCTATTTCCTGCAGTCCTTGCCAATGCAAAGCCTGGCGAGGAGCAGTCCGTCGTGCAGATGATGATCGACGGACTTATAGCAGAGCACCGCGAGATCGAATCCCAGTGGAGTCGTATAGAACCGAAGCTTGTGAAACTTGCCAAAGGGCACCTCATCGAAATCGATGACACGGCTGTTCAACGGCTCGTGACTCAATACACGGCACATGCTAGACTGGAAGAGCGCGAATTCTTACCTCTAGCAGAAAAGATCCTTGGTCGGAAAGATCCCGAATTGGCGACGCTTGGACTCGCTCTACACACACGCCACGTCATTCGTGCAGCTCGTCGCGGCTTACGGGGCTCCTGAATGCAGAATGACGAGACCCAAAAACCACGAGGATGGAAAATGCAACAAGCATGTGAAGTCCCCTTGAAAACCTGAACCACCCGGAGGTAGAGAATTCCCTCAGTCCCCCAACCTCTACTTCTGATTGACTCGGGAATTCAAGGGGACTTCAAGCTCCACTCTAATTGTCCGTGGCTATTGCCGTAAGCTCTGCTGCGCCGGTTTCATTACCTTTTCGTATAACTATTTTCGAAGCCGCCGAGCTCGAACAAACCTGTAGCTCGGATAATTCAGCGAAGCGATTTCGATGCCTATTGCAGCCTGTTTCGCCCATTCCGGGCGCATGTACCCCACGGCTTATGCATGATGCGCGTCCCACCAGCCGTCTATGCTGCCCATGCGCATCGGGTTGTAGGTTGCAAAGCACAGCAATGCCTGGTCCGTGAGCTTGGCCTGACCAATGACTTTGGTCTTTGCTTCAGCTTTATTTGCGCCTGTGCATGGTGGCGGGCGTGTCGCCGAACTGGCAAAACGCGTTGGGTACTTTGCTCACTCGCGCACTCGCCGGCTCAGTCCAGCGCCCTGTCGGCGCTCGGTTCTGAATAAGTCAGGGGCGACCATGTAAGGTTCCCTAGAGGAGGAATACGCCCTTGCCTCCTACGCCTTGGTCGAACAACCGATATGCCTCTTCGGCTTGGTCAGGCGACCACCGATGCGTATAGACCTGACCGACGTCAATCTCTTTGGAAGCAACAAAACAGGCACACTCTGATTGCCCCGTGATCGAGAAGGTCCAGGAGCCAATGACGGTCATCCGCTTGCGCAGCAGCTCCGGGCTGACGTTGATCTTCACCTCGCCGCCCTCGCCAACGAAACAGGCAGTACCCCAGGTCTTTGTGGCGCGAATGGCAGCGCTACGCGCAGAGGCAGCTCCCGAAGTCTCAAGGCAGCAGTCCACACCAACTCCGGCAGTGAGCTCCAGGATGGCCTCCACGGGATCTATATCAGTAGGCGAAAACATAATGTCTGCACCCAGACGCTTGGCCTGCTCCAGCCGCTGGTGATTCACGTCAGCCTCCGTCTGCAGACGCATCAAAGTTTATCTAGGCGCACCGAGACGTCGGCCAAGACAGACGGCGGCGGGCAGGTGCCTTGCTTCAGCCAGCGCTTGGCGACCTTGATGTCCCGGGGCGCATTCACGGCGATGACGCTGCGCAGGCCGTCCTCGGCCACCTGGAACACAGAAAACGCTCCCTGGTCTACCGAACCGCGCACGATGCCCGCGAGGTCGTTGGAGGGAATGCCCAGCACCTGCAGGTTGAGGTCGTACTGGTCAGACCAGAACCAGGGGATCTCGTCGTAGACCACCTCCCCGCTGGCGATCGCCTTACCCACGGCGATGGCTTGGTTCTGGGCGTTGGCCCACGACTCGAAGCGCAGACGCCCCCCCGCCCAGGAATTGGGCTGGTTGGCCACGTCGCCGACCGCGTAGATGTCGGGGTCGGAGCTCCGGCCGCTCGGGTCCACGACGATGCCGTCACGGACCTCCAGTCCGCAAGCCTCGGCCAGGCCGGTATCGAGCACCAGCCCGATCCCGACCACCACCGCATCGAACTCCTGCGCCACGCCGGACAGTTGCACGGCCAGCGCGCGCTCGCGGCCCGCACCAATCGAGGTCACGGTCGTCGAGAGCCGCACGTCTACGCCCTCCTTGCGGTGTTTCGCGAGGAGGAAATCCGACAGCTGCGGCGGCACCGACCGCGCGCACAGGCGCGGCCCTGCCTCGAGCACGGTGACATCTACTTGCTGCTTCCTCGCCGTCGCCGCGATCTCCAGCCCGATCCAGCCGCCCCCGATGACCAGCAGCCGATGGCCGGGCACCAGCTTGCTGGCAATGGCCCGGGAATCTTCGATCGTGCGCAAGACATGGACGCCGGGCAGGTCCACGCCGGGGCACGACAGCATCCGCGGGCGCCCGCCCGTGGCCAGCACGAGCTTGCCGTAGGCAGCCACCGAGCCATCCGCGCACCGGACCTGGCGGCCGGCGCGGTCGATGCCCGTCACCTCGACACCGGGCCGGAAGTCCACGCGCAGCGCTTCGCATTGCTGCGGGGTCAGCAGCACCGGCGGGTGCGCCTCCTCCCCGCTGAGCACCCCCTTGGACAAGGGGGGCCGCTCGTACGGCGCGTGTGGCTCCCGGCCCAGGAGCATGATGCGCCCTTCATGCCCCTCCTGCCGCAGCGACCGCGCGACCCAAGCGCCGGCCTGGCCGGCTCCCACGATGACGACATCCATCGCTGTGTTCTCCGTGCCCATGCTCAGCGGACGGGCCGCAGGAAGATGACCCCCTGCTCGACCTTGACCGGATAGCAATGCAGCGGCTCCGTGCAGGGTGCGTCCACCGCACGGCCGCTGCGGATGTCGAACGTCCCCTCGTGCAAAGGGCACTCGATGAGGCAGGAATCGACCACCATGCCCAGCGAGAGGTCAGCGTCTCCGTGCGTGCAGGTTCCATCCGTGGCGAAGATGTCCCCGCCGAGGTTGTAAAGACACACCTGCTTGCCGTCGATCTCGACCGTATGCGTGTCGTCTTCGTCGATATCGGCGAGGTTGCCGACCTTGATCCATTCGTCTTCCATGGTCTCCCCAGACTTTCCTGTGCTCATGCAGCATCGGACGTCATCACGTCGATGTAGTGGTTCTCCATGTGGTAGAGCGCCTCCTCCAGCGGTGACATGGGCCCGGGCTTGAAGAACTTCGAACCCGCGGTGTTTTGCATGCCCTCCACCATCACCGCGTCCTCGGCGATGATCTGGCGCACGAAGCCCACATACTTCTCCATCTCCTCGTCGTAGTTCGGAATCGAGAAGGCGCCCTCGGGGAACAACAGGTAGCAGATGACCCGGGTCTCGGTGGGCGAGATGGGCCAGATGTGCCACATGCGCACGCTGTCGGCGCGCATCGACAGGTTCAGGTTGGGGTAGATACCCGCCTTGCAGGCAATGCCGCTGGGCTTGTCCTGCGCCCAGGGCAGCGTCGGGAACACCTGTTCGCCGGACTTCGAGTGCGGCCGCGCTTCGTACTGGGTATGCCAGCCGCCGTTCTCAAGGAGGTTGAAGCGGACCTGTTCGCCCTTGACGAAACCGCCGAAGGTCCCCTTGTGGATGACGCCGACATGGTAGATATCGATCAGGTTTTCGACTAGGAATTTCCAGTTGCACTTGACGTCGATCTCGACCTTCTGCGCCAGCTGGCACCGGTCGGTCTGGAACCACCAGAGCGGCTCTTCGAAAGGCTTGATGTAGTCGTCGAACGACATCGGCTCGTCGCTGAAGTTGACGAAGATCCAGCCGCGCCAGATCTTGACATGCAACTGCCGCAGGCTGCAGTTCTTCAGGTCGACCTCCGAGGCCTTCATGCCGGGCGCGACCGTCAGTTTGCCGCTCACGTCGTACAGCCAGGCGTGGTAGGGGCAGCTGAACTCCTTGGCATTGCCGCGGCCGACGGCCACCTCGACGCCTCGGTGCAGGCACTGGTTCATGTAGGCGACGACCTGATCGGGCGCCGGACGGGATACCACGATCGATTCCTTCATCACCTGGAAGGTGTAGTAGTCGCCGACATTGGGTATCTCTTCGACACGCCCCACGGAGAGCCAGTACTTCATGAAGATTTGCTGCTTTTCCATGTCGTAGATCTCGGGCGAGCTGTACACCTCGCCCGGCAGGTGCCGGGCGCTGAGCAGCTTCTTGCGGGTTTCCTTGAACTTGGGGCGCAGGTCCAAGAGTTGTTGCTCGGCGACTTCCATCGTGGTGATCCTTTCAAGACTGCATTGAAGATTGCGCTGAATGCGTGCCATGATGTTAGGCAATACATTGATCGATGTATAGATCGATGTGATAATCGATATATCTTCCCGGGAGAACCCTATGTCAGAGCAAAAACTCCACGATGGCGCACGCCCCCAGCGCCAGATCAACGACGTCGGCTACGTCGACAGCGCCGAAGCGATGTCGATCCTCGGCGTGCGCCGGGAAACGCTCTACACCTACGTCAGCCGCGGGCTGATCAAGACGATGCAGCGAGCCGGCGTGAAAGCCAAGCTCTATCGCAAGGCCGATGTCGAGAAGCTCAGGAGCCGGTCCGTTGCGCGCTCGGGCGGGCCGAAGGTGTCACACGCCCTGCGCTACGGGGAACCGATCGCGCAAACGTGGATCAGCGAGATCACCCCTCATGGACCGCGCTACCGGGGCGTGCTCGCGCGCGACCTGGTGCGCGATGGAAGGTCGTTTGAGTTCGCCAGCGAGCTCATCTGGACGGGCCTGCCACGCACGCGGGATGTACCCTGGCCCGTCCCGCAGGACACCCGGCAGCCCGAATCCCTGGTCAGGCTCGCGCTGCGCTCGGCCGAACACATCACGCCGCTCAGGCTCCTGTCGATGCTGACCACCTCGCTGTCGGCATTCGAACAGGCAGAAGACATGCAGACCGCCGGCCCGGCAACGTGCCGGCGCCTGCTGCAGACATTGGCCGGCACCGCCGGCGTTTTTGGGCCCGGATCGCGGTATTCGGCACCTCATGAAGGCGAGTTCCTGGCGCAGTGCATCGCACGGGGTCTCGGTCTGAAGAAAATGCCGGATGCCGTGCAAGCCATTGATGCGGCGCTCGTCATGTCCGCCGAGCACGAACTCTCCGCGCCGACGTTCGCCGCGCGGATCTGCGCCTCGACGGGGGCGGACCTGCACGCTTGTGTCGCCACGGCCATGCTGACCCAGTCAGGAGCGATGCAGGTCGGCGGCGCCGTGGAGGTTGAGGCTCTCATCGACGCCCTGCCGTCGCGACTGGAGCCCGAAGATGCCCTTAAGCGGGCAGCGGCCTCGGGCTTCATGAGCAACGAACTGCCTTGCTTCAACCACCCGTTGTACGAGGGAGAAGATCCCCGCTCGGTGGTGCTGCTGGACATCGTGGACCGTTTGTCCGCACAGAGCCCAGACACACCGAAAATGCGCGCACTGGTGACCGGCGCTCGCCAGGCCGGTCAGAATCCGAACGTGTTTGCATCGCTCGTGATACTTTGCAAGGCGATGGGACTACCCAACGGCAGCGGCGCCATGCTGCATACCCTGGCGCGCACCACAGGCTGGATAGCCCATGCCTTGGAGCAGCGCCTGACCGGCGCCATGCTGCGGCCACGGGCCCGGTACATGGGCCAGCGCGCCCCGGGCTGAAGCGGAAAACCGACGCGCTGCGTCTACTCGAACACCTGTTTCGCCAGCATGGCACGCAGCCACTGGTTCGCGGGGTTCTTGTGTGCACGCCTGTGCCAGAACTGACGCACGTCCGCCACGGAAATCTTCAACGGCACCGGCAACACCTGCACGCCCGGGGCGCTGCGTGCCGCGTTGCGCGGAACGGTCACGACCAGATTGGACCGCGCCACGACTTCTGTCGCGACGTGGTAGTGGGTCACGCTCAGGATGACCTTGCGCTTGGCCCGCATCTTCGCGAGCGCGCGCTCCACCCGTTCGTCCGCATTGCCCGTGGCAACCGAGACGTGCTGCGCCTCCAGGAACTGGTTGAGCGTGAAGTCGCCGCAAATGCAGGGGTGCTTCCTTCTCGCCAGGCAGCAGTAGGGATCGCCGAACAGGCGTTGCTGGTAGAACCCCGATTTCAGGAACGTCAGGTTGCCAATGGCCAGGTCCGCCTCCCCGCTCTGGAGCAACTGCGCGTACAGCTCATTCGGGCGCCGCAGCGTTTCGATGCGCACGTTAGGCGCGTCCCTGAGCACGGCCGGTATCAGCCGCGGCAGGACGATGCCTTCGCCCGCATCGGACATGAGGATCCTGAACGTACGCTCGGACTCGCGCGGGTCGAAGCCGTACGGATGCTCCAGCGACGCCTGGAGGATGGACAGCGCCTGACGGACCGGTCCGATCAGTTCTTCGGCGAGCGCAGTCGGCTCCATGCCCCCCGTGGTCCGGATGAACAGCGTATCGGAACAGGCCTTGCGCAGTCGCATCAGCGCATTGCTCATGGCCGGCTGTGAAAGGCCGATCGCATAGGCGGCCTTCGACACATTGCGCTCGGCGTAGATGGCGGCGAAGACCCGAAGCAGGTTCAGGTCGAAGGTTTTGATATTCATGATTTGAATTCTAGTTCTCTCCAATATCGATTGGACAGAGATTCCACACCAAGTGATCATCTCCGGACTGAACAAGGTCAAACACAGAAAGGTAGAGAACTCATGGAGACAGTGATCAAGACGCCCGTGCTGATCGTGGGTGGAGGCCCGGTGGGCCTTTCCATGGCCATCGAGCTGGGCTGGCGGGGGATCGAATCGATCCTCGTGGATGAGGGCGACGGGACGATCGAGCACCCGCGCACCGGCCTCATCGCGATGCGCACGATGGAGTTGTTCCGACGCTGGGGCTTGGCTCAACGTGTGCGCGACTGCGGCTTCCCGGACGACTATGAACTATCTATGGTCTTCTGCACGTCGCTTAACGGACTCCTGCTCGACCAGGAAAAGTACCCGAGCATGCGGGACGCGCCGACGCCGCCCGAGACACCCGAGAAAAAGCAGCGCTGCCCCCAGTTGTGGTTGCAGCCCATCCTCACCGACGCTGCTCGCGCGGAATCGAAGGCCACGCTGCTGTTCAAGCATTGCTTCGAGTCACTGCAGCAGGATGACCAAGGCGTCACCGCGGTCGTCACCAACATGGGTACCGGTGAGAAAGTAACCATCCGCGCGGACTATCTGCTGGGTTGCGACGGTGCCACCAGCAGCGTACGCGAACAGGTCGGCATCAAGATGGAAGGCAAGCTGCTCAGCTACTCCGTCAATGTCCTGATCCACGCCCCTGACCTGGTGGACCAACACAAGATGGGGCCCGCCGAGCGCTATCTCTTCGTCGGCCCCGAGGGGACGTGGGGCAACCTGACGGTCGTCGACGGAAACGAAATCTGGCGCCTGACGGTGCTGGGTTCGGAAGAGAAGATGGATCTCAAAAATTTCGATCCCGCTTTCTGGGTCCGGCGCGCGATCGGCCGCGACGACGTGGCGTTCAAGGTGGACTCCACCATCCCATGGCGGCGCAGCGAGATGCTCGCCGACCACTACTACCGGGGGCGCGTGGTGCTCGTCGGCGACTCCGCGCACACGATGTCGCCCACAGGCGGCATGGGCATGAACACCGGCGCGCAGGAGGTGCTGGACCTTGGTTGGAAGCTCGAAGGGCTCATCAAGGGCTGGGGCGGCCCGGCCCTGCTGCGCAGCTACGACGCGGAGCGCCGGCCGGTCGCGCGGCGCAACATCGGCTTCTCCACACAGAACTTCAGGGCGTGGCAGGACACGCCCAGCCCGGCCGCGGTTTGCGATCTGACGCCCGAGGGGGAAAAGGTGCGACAGGACCTGGGCCGCCGCCTGCGCGAATCGACACGCGTCGAATGGGAGTCCCTGGGCCTGCAGCTTGGCCACCGCTACGAGGATTCCCCCATCTGCGTCCCGGACGACACGCAGCCGACACCGGATGAGTACTCGACGTACATCCCGACGACGCGGCCTGGCTCGCGCGCGCCGCACGTCTGGCTCGGCGATGGCCGCTCGACGCTCGATCTCTTCGGGCACGCCTTCGTGCTCGTGTGCTCCGACCAGCGCCTGCAAGGCGATGCGGACACTCTCGCCCAGGCCTTCGCGGCCAGGAAGGTGCCCTTCCAGATTGAATGCATTGACGAGCCCAGTGTGGCTGCGGCCTATGAAATGCCCCTGGTTCTGGTCCGGCCAGATGGCCACGTCGCATGGCGAGGCAACCAAGTGACCTCTCCAGGTCAACTGGTAGACACCGTTCGCGGCGCTGGATAGTTCGACGCCCCCTTTCCCGTCAACAAGTACACATGGAGACATCAGCATGAACATTCTCAGATCGCTTTCCCGTGGCACCCAGGTCGCCACGCTCGCCCTCCTGGGCTTGAACTTCACTCTGCCTGCTCACGCCGACGGGTATCCCAACAAGACCGTCACGATCGTTCACCGCGGGCGGGAGCAACGACGTTCTGGCTCGAACGGTGGGCCAGAAGCTCAGCGAGTACTGGAAGCAACCCGTCATCGTCGAAAACCGACCAGGCGCCGGCGGCAACCTCGGCACGAAACTGGCCGCGAAGGCGGCGCCTGACGGCTACACGCTGCTCGTCGTCGCCAACAACTTCGTCACCAATCCACACCTCTATCCGGATGGGCGCGCGGGCTATGACCCCGTCAAGGAATTTGTCCCGGTCACCCAATTGGGTCGTGTGCCCTTCGTCCTGGTGGTCAATCCCGGCGTAGCCGCCAAGTCCCCCCAGGAACTCGTCGCCTTGGCCAAAGCCCAGCCCGGCAAACTGTCCTATGGCTCCGCAGGCGTCGGCACACCGCATCACTTGACGGGCGAACTGTTCAAGAGCACGGCAGGCATCGACATGGTTCACGTACCGTACAAAGGCGCACTGCCGGTGGTGACGGATCTGATCGGAGGGCAAATTCAAGCGCTCTTCGGCGTTGCCAACTCGGTACTTCCCCACATCAAATCCGGGTCGCTGCGCGCGCTGGCCGTTACCGGGGATCGCCCGGCACCCTACCTGCCAGACGTACCTACCATGGCGAGCTCAGGGTTCAAAGACTTCAAGAGCGAAGTCTGGATTGGCCTGGTCGCACCGGCAGGCACCCCGAGTGACGTGGTAGCGAAGATCGAGGAAGCGGCTCGCCGCGCCTTGCGCGATCCAGGGGTCAAAGCCTCGCTGGACGCCCAGGGCCTCGAACCCACCCCGTCCACGCCCGCTGCGTTGAAAGCACTGATGAACGAAGACATGGCGAAGTGGTCAAAGATCATCAAAGAGACTGGAACGCGCGCGGAATAACGCCCACCTGGGCCGGTTGCTGCTCGTCAGATACCGGCCCTTTTGCATTCACAAGGGATCAACATGCTTGACTCGTCACTGGCATACCAAACGGGTATGTGCAACGAATTCGCGACCGAGGCCCTCCCCGGCGCCCTGCCGAAAGGTCGCAACTCGCCGCAGAAGGCTCCATACGGTCTTTACGCCGAGCAGCTCTCAGGCACGGCGTTCACGGCGCCACGCCATGCCAACCGCCGCGCCTGGCTGTACCGCATCCGGCCGTCGACGCTGCACCAGCCTTTCGCCCCCATCAGCTCCGGCAGATGGATCAACCGCTCCGAGGCAGAGCCGGCAACGCCCAATCAACTGCGCTGGGACCCGCTGCCCTTGCCCACGCAGCCGACGGATTTCATCGATGGCATGACCACCATGGCCGTGAATTCGGCCTGTGCCGTCCACGTATACGCCGTCAACCGGTCGATGGAAACGCGGTTCTTCTCCGATGCCGACGCGGAGTTGCTCATCGTGCCCCAGCAGGGACGCCTCGAACTGGCGACGGAAATGGGGCGCCTGCAAATCGAACCGCAGGAGATCGCTGTGATCCCCCGGGGCGTGCGGTTCCAGGTCCGGCTCATGGACCCCCAGGCCCGCGGCTATGTTTGCGAGAACTTTGGCGCCGCGTTGAAACTGCCTGACCTGGGAGTCATCGGCTCCAACGGCTTGGCCAACCCGAGAGATTTCTCCACCCCCGTTGCCGCCTACGAGGACCGGGAGGGCGACTTCGAGCTGGTCACCCGCTTCCAGGACAGCCTGTGGAGCGCGCGCATCGGGCACAGCCCGCTGGACGTGGTCGCCTGGCACGGCAACCATGCCCCTTACAAATACGATCTGCGACGCTTCAACACCATCGGATCGATCAGCTACGACCACCCGGACCCGTCCATCTTCCTCGTACTGCAGTCCATCAGCGACACACCCGGCGTTGACACCATCGACTTCGTGATCTTCCCGCCACGCGTCCTCGTGGCCCAGGACACCTTCAGGCCGCCCTGGTACCACCGCAACATCGCCAGTGAGTTCATGGGGCTGATCCACGGTGCCTACGATGCCAAGGCCGACGGCTTCGTGCCAGGCGGCGCATCCTTGCACAACTGCATGAGCGCGCACGGCCCGGACGCTGAAACCTTTGCCAAAGCCAGCGCCGCGGACACCACGCGCCCCGACTACCTGACCGAGACCATGGCGTTCATGTTCGAGTCGAACCAGGCGTTCAGGCCGACCCCCTTCGCCATGGAAACAGCCCAACTGCAGCACGACTATTTCCACTGCTGGCAAGGTTTGAAGAAGCACTTCAACCCGGCACAGGCATGACCGCAGTAAATGAAACCCACGCGCCGGGCCTGCGCAGCTGGGTAGCCTCCGCCAACGACGAGCACACGGACTTCCCCATCCAGAACCTGCCGTTCGGGGTCTTTCGTCGGCGCGGTTCCGACGAGCGTTTCCGCGGTGGTGTGGCGATCGGCGACCAGATCCTTGACTTGGCCGCAACGGTGGCCAGCGGCGTCCTCGACGGCATGGCCGGAGAGGCCGCCTTCGCGGCATCCAGTGAACGGCTCAACGAGTTCATGGCCATGGGCCCATCTGCCTGGTCGGCGCTGCGCCTGGCCTTGTCGCGCATCTTGCGCGATGGCGCCGCCGAGCGCGGACGTGTGGAAGGATGTCTGGTCGGGCAACACGCAGCGGAGCATGCACTGCCCGCCGCCATTGGCGACTACACCGATTTCTACATCGGCATCCACCACGCCACCGCCGTGGGACGGCTCTTTCGGCCTGACGCACCATTGCTACCCAACTACAAATGGGTACCGATCGGATACCACGGCCGCAGTTCCTCCGTAGTCGTCAGCGGAGAACCCATTTTCCGCCCGCTCGGACAACGCAAAGGGCTCGCCGAAGTACCCGACTTCGGCCCAAGCGAGCGGGTGGACTACGAACTGGAACTCGGCTTCCTGGTCGGGACGGGGAATCCTCGCGGCGAAGGCATCCCCATCGAAAACGCCGAAAGCCATCTGTTCGGGGTGGCGCTCTTCAACGACTGGTCGGCACGCGACATCCAGCCCTGGGAGTATCAACCGCTGGGGCCCTTCCTGTCCAAGAACTTCGGCAGCACCCTGGCCCCCTGGGTTGTGACGCTGGAAGCACTCGCACCGTTTCGTTCCCCATACCGACGCCCTGCGGGCGATGTTGATCCCCTGCCCTACCTGGACGCCGCAGAAAACAGCGCCAACGGATTGATCGACATCCAGCTGGAAGTCTTGCTACAGACAAAAAAAATGGCCTACTCCGGTTTGGGGCCCGAACGCCTGTCGCGCTCCAGCTTTGTGGAGGCTGCGTACTGGACCCCGGCCCAACTCGTCGCCCACCACACCATCGGAGGCTGCAATCTGGCCCCGGGCGACCTTCTCGGTTCCGGCACACTGTCCGGCCCAGCGATCACCCAGGCAGGGTCGCTCATCGAGCGCACCTTTGGCGGGCGTGACCCGATCTCACTGCCATCTGACGAGAAGCGAACCTACTTGGAAGACGGGGACACTGTCGTCTTTCGCGCTTGGTGCGAACGCAACGAAGCACGGCGCATCGGGTTTGGGGAATGTGCCGGCACCGTTCTCGCGCCCAAGATTTGATCGCGCCCGGGCCAAGACATCTGACTCAATCGATTCAGAGGGAAGGAGGCTCTGTCACGATAAGGCCTTGCTGGGACAATAGGCTAGGGAAGGTCTGCACAACACCCGCCGCAGCGTGAGTTGATGCACTCGATTTCGGATGGCGCCAGTTTCCGGCTCACCAGGTCGGTTTGACGGCCGATTTCGCCCCGATTCGCGGCCCTCTGGCCGCCTGCAGACGCACTCATCCCCGCATCTCCCGCAGCAACGTGCGCCGCACCATCCACAGGTTGGACAGCGCGAACAGCGTGTGCAGCTGCGCCGTGTTCTTGGCCAGACCCCGGTAGCGAACCTTCACGTGCCCGAACTGGCGTTTGATCACCCTAAACGGGTGTTCAACCTTGGCCCGGATGCGCGCCTTGACCTGTTCGAGCTGGTCCAGGATCGCTCCCATCAGCGTGCTCTTGTCCAGCACCTTGCGCTTGCCCGGTCGCATCGCTACGTGCCAGTTGACCTCGATGTCCTGCGTTTCATCGCGCTTGCCGACACCCTGGTAGCCCGCGTCGGCGAACACATCGGTTTCTGCTCCGTGCACCAGCGCGTGCGCCTGCGTCACATCGTTGACGTTGGCCGCCGTGCCCACCACCGTGTGCACCAGGCCCGAGTCCGCGTCCACACCTATGTGGGCTTTCATTCCGAAGTGCCATTGATTGCCCTTCTTGGTCTGGTGCATCTCGAGGTCACGCTCGCCGCTGCTGTTCTTGGTCGAACTCGGTGCTGCGATCAGCGTGGCATCGACCACCGTTCCGCTCTTGAGGAGCAGGCCTTTGACCGCCAGCGTGGCGTTGACGGTGGCCAGGATCTGCAAGCTCAAGTTGTGAGCTTCGAGCAGGTGGCGGAACCGAAGAATCGTGCTCTCGTCGGGCAGGTTGTCTTCACCGGCGTCCAGCCCCACAAACTCGCGGAACAGCGCCATGTCGTACAGCGCCTCTTCCATCGCCGGGTCCGAGAGGTTGAACCACTGCTGGATGAAGTGAATGCGCAGCATGGTCTCGACGGCAAACGGCGGGCGTCCGCCCTTGGCGCCGGGCGCCGGTGCATGCGGCGCGATCAGCGACACCAGCTCGGCCCAGGGGACGACGAGGTTCATCTCGTCCAGGAACTCGCGCTTGCGCGTTCGCTTGGTCTTGCGCTCGAATCCGCTCTCGCCCAAGCTCATTTGCTTCATACCGTCACTGTCTCACATCGAGCCAGGAGTACCGGAGTTGTGCAGATGGCATGGACGTCTCCAACTACACCGCCGTTGATGGCGCGGCCCATGACCCGATATGAGGTGGGGCCTCGCGGCAACGGCATCAAAGTGCCAAAGTGGAAGTTCGTCGCAACCACTTGAGAACCGGAGGCCCCGCCATGCAATCTACCGCAACGCTGCCAGTCATCGGAATGGATATTGCCAAGAGCGTGTTTCAGCTGCACGTCGTGGATGCCGAGACCGGCGAAGTCACGCGGCACAAACTCAGGCGTGACCGGGTGACTACCTTCTTTGCCAATCGTCAGAGGTCGCTCGTCGCGCTGGAGGCCTGTGGCGGGGCACACCACTGGGCCAGAACGCTGCAGGCGTTGGGGCATGAGGTGAAGCTGCTGCCCGCCAAGCATGTCCGCCCCTTCGTGCTGCGTGACAAGACCGATGCCCGTGATGCCCAGGCCATCTGGGTCGCTGCCCAGCAACTTCACATCAAGGCCGTGCCGGCCAAGAGCGAGCAGCAGCAAGCCTGTCTGACCCTGCACCGCATGCGCGCTCAGCTCATGAAGGTGCGGATCATGCAAACCAACGCGTTGCGTGGCTTGCTCTACGAGTTCGGCATCGTGCTGCCGGAAGGGCATCGTGTGTTGCTCAAGCGCATTCAGGATGAACTGGCCAAGGCGCAGGAGCAAGCTCGACTGCCTGAGGTGGTGGTCGCCAGCGTTCAGGATCAACTGCGTCGCATCGACAGTCTGCAGGACGATATTGACCAACTGGACAAGCGGCTGGCCTCGATGGTCAAGCAGAACCAGCACATGCAGGCACTGCAAGCCATACCGGGCATCGGTCCGTTGACGGCGACAGCCTTGGTGTCTACCGCGACAGATCTGTCCAGCTTTGAGTCTGGCAGGCAGTTTGCCGCCTGGTTGGGACTGACGCCTCGACAAACTGGCACCGGCGGGAAGACTCGGCAGTTGGGGATCTCCAAACGCGGTGACCCCTATGTGAGGACCATGTTGATGCACGGCGCCCGCGCAGTGATTGCCAGGAGCCAGCGCAGCGGCTGGATCGAGAGGCTGTTACTGCGTCGCCCATACAGCGTGGTGGTGTCGGCGCTGGCCAACAAGCTGGCCCGAACAGTGTGGGCCGTCCTGGTCAAAGGCAAAGCCTTTGACCAGGTCAGATGGAATCCAGTTGACCTCGCCGCAGCCTGAGGCCACCACGATGAACTGAACACAACAAGCGCCAAGAAACCGTTTTGAAGGAGAGCTCGCAGGAAGCGATGTGATGGGTCAACAGGTCAAACCGGGGTGGGGGCAATCCGATAGGGAAGCAGGGCAGCAAGCCCGATATGCAGACAGGAGCCTCACCCGCGAATGCCATCAGGGCCAGCAGGACGAACACCCTGCACCAACAGGCCGAATGTAAGACTGCAAACCCTTCAGACCTTCACGCCGCCGAATCTTGCTCTTCTGGAGACGTCCATGTAAGACCTTCCCTAACTCACCCGACCATTTCAGAAAAAGGCAGCCTACGGGTAAAGAGATCGAAGATGAAATCAAGACCTATGATCACTTGCCTGCAAACCCACTTGCAGCGCAAAATTCCGCTCAACCTCTGTGACGCCATCGACCAACCTATGAACCTGAGAGAAAAGCCTGCTTCCATGATTGGTCAGAAAAACCCCCCTCGCGCTACGCGTCATAAGCTCAGCCCCGATTCGAAGCTCCAATCTCTTAAGACGTCTGCTCAAAGCCGGTTGTGCAATCTCAAGGTACTCGGCCGCCTTGGAAAGGCTGCCAAGTTTTGCTGCCACAACAAAAACCCGAAGATCATCGAACACCAAAACAGTTTTCATTCCAGCCATATCGATGGAAGCTCTTACGAAGAAGACGCGACTACAATTAAATTAATTACCAAATGGTCTTTTTCAGCACTCAAAATCCGTCAATCACGAAAAGCCGCCAAACATGCCAATAGAAAATCAAAAATGGAACCACAATAAAATCACTCGACAGGCCTCTCTTGAAATCTCATTGAAAAATCAACGGCCTTAACATCCTTAATCAATGCTCCAACAGAAATCCGGTCCACGCCTGTTTCAGCATAATCACGCAAATTTTCATACGTGACCCCTCCTGAAACTTCAAGGCTGCAACGACCTCCGGCCACCTTCACCGCCGCCCTGATATCAGGCAGGGACATGTTGTCCAACAACACCATCGTCACTCCTGCGGCCAGAGCCTCCTCCAATTGACGGATGGTCTCCACCTCGACCTGGATGAATGCGACAGGGGACTTTGTTTCCTGTGCGGCCTTGAAGGCAGCGGTCAGGCTTCCTGCTGCTGCAATATGGTTTTCCTTGATCAAGATCGCATCAAAGAGGCCCATCCTGTGGTTTTTTCCTCCGCCACAGCGCACGGCGTACTTTTCCGCGGCACGCAGACCAGGAATGGTTTTCCTCGTATCCAGAACGCACGCTGCAGTTCCCTCGACCGCCTTGACATAGGCCGCTGTCTTCGTCGCCACAGCGCTGAGTGTTTGCATCCAGTTGAGGCATGTGCGCTCAGCCGTCAGCAACTCGCGCGCCTTACCTTCGATTTCGACAATTTTCTGGCCAGGCTCACAGCGATCACCGTCGCTCAGGAACCACGTCGCCCGTGAATCTGGCGCAATCTGTCTCAAGACCTCGGTAACCCAAGGGCGCCCGCAGATCACAGCGGACTCTCGGCAAATGATGGTGGCTTGGGCGTGGCGATCTGCGGGCACCAAAGCGGCCGTCAGGTCACCCGTACCCACGTCTTCTCTCAGTGCGCGCTCGACATCTTCGCGAACTTGTTCTTCAAAGGTATTCATCAGAAAATAAATCCAGTTAACTTAAACAGAATCGATGGGAAGCTCGGTGCTTTTGATGTTGCGCCGCAAGATGACGGGTTTTCCACCCAAGGTTCGCTTGCACATCCAATGCGCCAAGGCAGAGTCAAGGTAATTTGCGTGCCCTGGAAACCATGCAGCAAGCTCATTCCCCAATTGCCGACAAACGGCCACATTGCCGATGACCAACTGCTGCTTGACCTCATGAATGGACTTCAGGACGGCTGCATGTTCGTTAATATGGCACTCACTGGCAGGAAAATCGCTTTCAAGCATCCAGCGATCTTCCTGTTCAAAGTGCGCCTGGCAGTGTTGAAGCAAAACCCCCAACACTCTATCCAAGTCAGAATCTGCAGCTTGCTGCAAAGCGGCCACAAATTCAACAAACTCTTGGTGTACTTGGTCCATCGGATTGAATCCGAGAAGATAGCCATCATTCCAACTGATTGACGCATTCATTGAGCTCTCCTGTCGCCTGGTTTTTCTTCAGCCTTACGTGGTACTGCCGCACACATTGCGGCTTATTTCATCAAAAGCAGCAAAGACAGCGCCACCAACAAACTCAGCAATAAATGCCGAAATACTTTGTCGCTCAGTCGATGACGGATCGTCCTACCAATTTGCAAACCGACAAACATGGGGATCAACGCAAGACAAGACAGTCCGACCTCCGAAAAACCGAACCGCCCATACAACAGCATGGCGCCATACATTGGTACTGCACCAATCAGGTAGATGATGCTGATGGAACCAACAAACTCTTCCCGACGAAGCCTGAGAGCCAGGAGATAAGTGATCAGTATCGGACCGGTGAGGGAGGAAACGCCGGCCATCGCGCCCGCAATCACACCCACCAACGGCCCCATCCAGCGCTCCTTCTGACGATCAATGTTGAATGATGTCCCAAGCAGCATCATTCCCACCGCCGCCATCACGACCAGCGCCAGCAACATGTTGAACCCCTGCACAGAGAGGTTCCTGGTGAAGTGGATCGCAGCAATCGTCGCGACAAACTGACCAACCAGCAACCCACCGAAGCGCTGAAATCCCTCACGCAGTTTCTGTCCCTCTATGGACTGCCATAGGTTGGAGAGCAGAACCGGCATGACGAGCAGCCCCATCGCTTTGGGCGCTGGCAGAAGAAGCGACAGCAAGGGAACCACGACGAGCGGTAAACCCACGCCAAGGGTTCCCTTGACCACGCCCCCGAGCACCACGGCGCCAAAGCAAGCGATCCAAAGTGCCATAGAAGGCATGGCATCTTGAAACATCACTCGGCTTTGAGTTCCGCGTGTTTGCCCGCCTTTGCCATGGCTTGGTTCTCCTGCTCAATGACTTTGCGGTAGGCGTCGCCATTGGCACCGACGGACTCGATACCGGCAGTCTGGAACTTCTCGACGACGTCCGGCAATTTCACGATCTGAGCGATTTCATCGGAGATCCTCTTGGAAATCTCTGACGGCGTGCCGGTGCGGGCAAGCACCCCTACGCTGACAGAAAAGTCAAAGCCTGGGATCGTTTCAGTGATCGATGGCACATCGGGCACGGACGCCGAGCGCTTGGCCGCGTTGCTGGCCAGCAAAACAACTTGACCGCTTTTCACAAAACCCTGCATGGACGGCAACGCGGCAAACAAGACGTCCACCTGTCCACCGACCAATGCCGGCACAGACTGACTCGAACCGCGGAAGGGGACGTGAACCAGAGACAAACCGAGATCCGCCTTCATAGCTTCCATCGTGAGGTGGTGCGTGCTTCCGATCCCCGACGACCCATAGGTGAAGGCACCAGGCTCCTTTTTAGCGCGCGCGACAAACTCCTGGAAAGTCTTGACGCCGGTCTTAGGGTGCGCCACCAGGAACAAGGGCGAGCGTGCGATCAGCGACACGGCCTGAAGGTCTTGGCCGACCGCGTACTTGGCGGCCTTGTTGATCTGCGGCGTGATCGAGAGCATGGAGCCATCGGAGACGATGAAGCTGTAACCATCGGCAGGCAACGCGTTCAGGGTCTGAACCGAGACGATACCGTTGCCCCCCGGCTTGTTCTCGACCACGAAGCCCTGCTTCATGCGCTCGGAAAGCTTTTGGGCAATGACACGCGCCACCGTGTCTGGCAGGCCGCCCGGTGCATAAGGCACGATGAACTTGACTGGACGGTTGGGGTAATCGCCAGCCTGTGCCAGCACGGCACCAGATGCAAGGAGCGCGCTCATGGCAAGTGCTGCAAGGATTCGTCGTTTCATGGTTTGTCTCCGTAAGTGAGGTTGATGAGATGAAGAAAGCAGAACAGCATCTGTGCACCCCTTTTTAGGGGAGATGCGCGACTGCTTGTTTTTTCTTAGAAATCTAAGATAATTGATTTTTCCCACTTGCTTGATCTTTGTCAAGAGTAGGTACCCATCAACTTCGCTGCGTAGAAACACTTACACCATGACTGCAAACGAGACAATGCACCCCCTCCTCATCACTCGAAAAGAGGTCATCGCCAAGGACGTCTTTCTCTTCGAGTTGAAGTCTCCGGACGCGTCACCGCTGCCCAGCTTCACGGCCGGGGCTCACATCGCGGTCCAGGTGCCCAATGGCTCTATGCGCCACTACTCGCTGTGCAGCGACCCTGGCCGAACAGACCTTTATCAACTCGCGGTCAAACGCGAAGATGACGGCAGGGGGGGCTCCAAGAGCTTGATCGACGAGGCGAACGTCGGCGACACGCTTCTGACCGGCACCCCCAGCAATCTGTTCGAGCTCAGCGAAAAGGCCAAGAGCTTCATCCTCGTGGCCGGTGGCATCGGCATCACACCCATGCGAGCGATGATTCACACCCTCGAAGCCGAAGGCATAAGGAGCTTCAAGCTCTACTACCTTGCACGCACGCCAGAATCGGCCGCCTTCCTGGACGAACTGAGTGCCCCCGAACTGAAGGGGAAGGTCGCCATCCACCACACTTACGGCGACCCGTCAAAAACCTTCGATCTCTGGTCTGTCTTCGAGAAACCTGTCGCTGGCACGCATGTCTATTGCTGCGGCTCCAAGCGACTGATGGATGAAGTCAAGGATATGACGGGTCATTGGGCCAGCAGTGCCGTGCACTTCGAGAGCTTCGGAGCTGATACGAAACCGCACCCCGACGACAAGCGCTTCGAAGTCGAATTGGCCAGAACGGGCATGAAGATCCTCGTGCCAGCGAACCGAAGCATCCTGGATACCCTGCGCGAGCATTCCATTCGAGTGCCCAGTTCTTGTGAGAGTGGAACGTGCGGCTCTTGCAAGGTGCGGCTGCTCAAAGGCGAAGCTGACCATCGGGACCTGGCCCTTCTCCCTGAGGAGCAGGAGGACCACATCATGGTGTGCGTCTCCAGAGCGAAGTCGGACACCTTGGTGCTTGACCTGTGAGCCCCTCAGTGAATCCCCACAAGCAGCCCATCAGGCTCGGTGTCCTGGGTCTTGGCCGCGCATTCACCCTGATGATTCCGACGCTCAGCAGGGATCCGCGCGTCGCGCTGGCCGCCTGCTTCGATCCGAATGCTGGTGCCACCGCAGCCTTTGCCAAAGCGTTTGGCGGGGTGGCGCACACATCGGCCGAAGCGCTTTGCGCCGATCCGAACGTTGAATGGATCTACGTCGCCACACCGCATCAGCTGCATGAGGAGCATGTGCGACTCGCGGCGAGCCAAGGCAAGCACGTCCTGGTCGAGAAACCCATGGCTTTGTCGCTTGCAGCATGCGCCCGCATGCAGGCCGCTTGCGAACAGGCGGGCACGCAGATGATTGTTGGCCACAGCCACAGCTTCAACGCGCCCGTATCGCATGCCAAGGCACTCATCGAGTCAGGTCAATGGGGCCGTGTCTGCATGATTCACGCCATGAACTTCACAGATTTTCTCTACCGTCCCAGGCGTCCGGAAGAATTGGATACAGCGAAGGGCGGTGGCGTCGTCTTCAGTCAGGCCGCGCACCAAGTCGATATTGTCCGGCTGCTGGCGGGCGGTGACGTCAGTTCCGTTTATGCAAGAACCGGATCATGGGACCCGACACGGCCCACCGAAGGTGCGTACACCGCGATACTGAACTTCCGCTCAGGCGCGTTTGCCAACGTGACCTACAACGGCTATGGCTTCTTTGACAGTGACCCGTGGATGGCGGGCATCGGGGAAATGGGCTGGCCCAAAGACGTCAACACCCATCGGCTAACTCGGGAAAAGCACCTGGCGACGAAGGACGAGGCGGCCGAGGCCCGCCGGAAGGCCAGTCGGAACTTTGGTGGCCAGGACTATGCGCCGGACGTTCGGCCATCGCCCGCCGCCTTTCAACACTTCGGCCCGGTCATCGTCAGCTGCGAGCATGCCGATCTGCGTTTGACTCCTTACGGCGTGGAGATTCACGACACCCATGGCGTGTGCCTGGAGGCCCCGCAGCGCGGACCGGTGCCTCGCTTTGAGGTTGTGGACGAGTTGTGGTCGGTGGCCCGAGATGGGAGCCCTCCAGTCCACTCAGGGGCGTGGTCCGCAGCAACGATGGAGGTCTGTCTGGCGATTCTCGAATCGGGCAAGAAAGGAGAAGCTATCATTCTGGAACATCAAGTCCCAGTCCCGCCGCTTCGGCTTTGACGCCTCCAATGAGCGAAAAATCCATAGACACCCGGAACCTGCTTAGCCACTGGCGAGAATCCGTCCCCAATGATCGCCTTGCCCATTTGGTGCGAGACGTCGCACGTGCGCAGATGCGAGCGCTCCAGCATCGATTGACCCCGTTTGGCGTCTCATTCGGTCACTGGTCGTTTCTGAGGATTCTGTGGAGCCGTGACGGACTGACCCAAAAGGAACTGAGTGATCTGGCTGGCGTGATGGAACCCACGACGTTCACTGCGGTCAAGGCCATGGAGAAGATGGGCTTCATTGAGCGAAGGCATTTGCCTGGCAACAAGAAGAACATGCATGTGTACCTGACGGAGTCGGGCCGCTCATTGGAAAGGGTACTTGTTCCTTTGGCCGAGGAAGTCAACCACATCAGCGCGAAGGGACTACCGGATCGCACGATTTCAGTTGTTAGAAATGCACTCGTCCAGATGATCGAGAATCTGGCCCAAGAAGAAGCCCGCGTCGATGCGAGCATCAACGCGGGCTGCTAGCAGGCGCCTTCCAAACCGATCTCCGGCAGGGGTTGCCGGAGGAAAGCAGCCTCAAATACTGTAGCTTTCGTAGGTCGACGGGTCGAAGAGCTCGTCTAACCCCACCCTCCGGCATGACAGCCCCTGCGCATGATGGTGATGCAGGAACGCCTCGAGAGTCTTTCGATTCGGCCCTACGCCATAGGACCAGAAGTCCTGTCCCAGCGTTTCACGCGCTGCCTTGAGCTGTTCCTCCACAAACGGCAGGGTCACCTTGGTGGCCGAGGTGTCCGCCAGCAGTTCCAGGGCTTTCGCCTTGGATTCGCTGAATGCCTTGAACACAGCGCCCGGCAGCCAGCGGTTCTGTTCTGCCAACTCCTTGCGGATGCCCACCACGTGCATGATCGGAAAGATGCCCGTTCGCTTGTAGTAGTCCTTGGCCACCGCCGTCGGGTCGTCGAAAAGCCAGGCCACATCCGGGTTGGTCAGCGCGGCACCACTGGGTGGCCTTGGCGCAATGAATGCGTCAATTTCGCCCGTGTTCAGCATGTCCGAGATGGTCCGCATCTCCGGGGCCGCTTCAACCTTCACACCTGCAGGCAACTCCAGCTTGATCTTCTCCGGGCGCCCGGGCGTGTCAATCCCGCCCCTGACCCAGGTCACATCCTCCGGTCGTATCCCGTAGTCATCCTGCAGGATCGAGCGCGCCCACACGATCGCCGTCAGCTGGTACTCCGGCACCCCGATTCGGCAACCCTTGAGGTCCTCCGGCTTGCGGATGCGGTCCTTCCGCACGTAGATGGACGTGTGGCGAAAGGCACGTGACAGGAACACCGGAACCCCGATGTAAGGGCTCTCGCCCTTGGCGTGCTTCACCAGATAGCTGGAGAAAGACAGCTCGGTGATATCGAAGTCTCGGCTCCGCATGGCCCGAAAGAACATCTCCTCCGGGTTCAGCAGCATGTACACCGGGTCGCATCCATCAATTTGAACACGCCCGTCGTACAAGGCCCGATTGCGGTCGTAGTCACCCATGGCGACTGATAGTCGTAGCTTGGTCATCAAGTCAGCTCAGGCAGTGACAACATAAGAACGGTCCATCTCTGGATTATCCTGACCCTCAAGCCAGACATAGCTCGTCTCGTAAGCGCGCCAGTCCACGGTCTTTGGAATGACTCCCTGGAACGAGCACACTTCATTCGGAATGCGGTTCTCACCACCACCGATGACTTCGCCACTCTTCTGGAACGCCTGAACCGCCTCGACCATCTGCTTGCGGAACTCGACGATGGCCATGTCGCTGGCTCCAAGGCGGTCGTGACTTCTGTCGGCGATCTTGCCCATGGTGATCCACATGGCCATGTCCTGATTCGGAATGCCGGAAATGCCGGTGAAGTTGCCACTCTTCATCGCTTGGCGGTCCTGCCAGTACCTGTTCTCGTAGTTGCGCAGCGGACGGTACTGCTCATCCAGATCGACGCCGACCGTCTGGCCCAGGAATTTGCGCCAAGTGGCCGTCTCAGGGGTCTGCGAAGGATGGCCCCAGCCGATGAAGTAGAAGCAGGTGTTGGTATCGTCCACTGGCACATTCACGTTCGCCACGTTGTACAGGTTGTTCGGTGGAATCAGCACCGTCCAAGGCGCAACGAACACCGTCGTGCGCACGTAGTCGTGCGTCTGGGCATTGAAGATGGGGCGCCGCACTGCGGCATACCGGAAGCCGAACTTCGCGCGCTGCACCTGCATCCGCGGCGCCTTGTCGGTGGACGGACGCAGCCAGTTCTTGTCGGTGGCTTTCGCACCATCGACACGTGCAGGAACCATGTCCGAACTGTGCAGGCTCGAGCTGTGCGCCGAATCGATCGCACCTTCCAGAATCTGTGCCCAGTTCACGGGGATGATCACCTTGGCGACGCTCACCCGTGTTTCCGCAGTGGGCGCCCAGCGGGGTGGCTCAAACTCCGGCATGGTTTCGGCCGCACCCATGTAGGCCCAGACAAAGCCGCCCCATTCCTTGGTGGGGTATGCCTTGTGTTTGACTTTTTCCAGCATGCCACTGGCTTCCGGCTCGGAGGACATCTCGGTGACATTGCCCGCCACGTCCATCTTCCAGCCGTGATATAGGCAGCGCAAGCCACCCTCCTCGTTCCGGCCGAACACCAAGGATGCCCTGCGATGGGGACAGTACTCGTCCATCACGCCGACTTGCCCGTCGGTGTTTCGGAACACCACGAGGTCTTCGCCGAGGATCCGTGCTTTGACAGGGGTTCCGTCAGGCTCCGACACCTCTTCGATCAGACAGATCGGAACCCAGTGTCGACGCATCAGATGCCCCATCGGGGCACCGTTTTCAACGCGGCACAGCAGATCGTTTTCTTCATGCGTAATCATGGAACTCTCCTGTAGGGATGGGTAAGTGCAAGAAGGCACTGCGCCGCAGTATACTTCGATATCTAAGTATTTTTTTAAGGGTTATCCCTTGCCACCTCCTCTGCACTGTCTCTTCGTCTCGCCAACCACCTAGGGTGAAGGCCCTCTACAGCATGAGAAAGCTTCCATACAAATTTAGTTCTCTCGCATTTGCGTTCTACATGGCAACCATCATCGCCTTCATGATGTGTCTGCTCCTAACGGCCATCAACACCGGAATCGACGCTCGGTTCATTCAACGGGTACTGGGTACCTATGTGATAGCAATGCCAGTGGCCTTCGCATGCGTCATCTTGGTACGTCCGCTTGTCCTCTATCTCGTATCAAAGACCGTGGCCACGAAAACAGGTGACATCTGATAGGACTCGGACATCATCTGAACACAGCCAAATTCAGACGCAGTCACCATCAGAAGGTACAGCCGGCAACTGCGATGACTGCGCGTTCAGTGCTGTTGTAGTGCGCTCAGCTTGGCCAAAGGACTCCAAGATCGCGGTCTTCCGCGAGGCTACTGCGTACTCAAACCTGAGGTGTTTGGTGTAGTGCTTTGGTTGGCCACATCACTGTCGGTGCAACTGAAATTTGAGAAAAAATGAAAACAATCAGGGAAAACCATGGAATTGAGGCACCTTCGGTGCTTTTTGGCGGTCGCTCAGGAACTGCACTTCGCTAGAGCCGCTGAGAAGCTTCACATTGAGCAGTCGCCACTTTCGAGGGCGATAAAGGAACTGGAAGGAGAGCTGGGGGTCCGCCTCTTCGACCGCAACACGCGCAGCACGCGTCTAACCCGTGCGGGTCAGGTCTTCATGGATCACGTGCCACGCGTGTTCGCCGCTCTGACCAAGGCGCGTGACAGTGTTCGGGCCGTGTCGGCCGGGTTTCAGGGGCAGTTGCGGATCGCATTGTCCGAAGGTATCTCGCAGGCCCGGCTCACGGCATTGCTATCGTGTTGCCGTGTGGAAGAACCAGATACGGAAATCCGGCTTTACGAGGTTCCACTGTCACAGCAGATCAGAGGCCTCGAAGCCGATTTGTACGACGCTGGGTTCTCCCACTCATCGGAAGTTGGTGAAACGCTGCTAGCCGTATCAGCGTGGAACGACCCGATGGTCGTTGCCGTGCCATCGCGCCACCCGTTGTTGGCCCACAAAAAGCTGCCACTGGATGAAGTGCTGCGCTATCCCTTGGTGCTTTCCGACCCCGAGATGTGCGAGGGATGCAGCCGCCAGGTGGCGCGCGTACTGCGCTCAACGGATCGCGAACCTATCGTGGCCGAACAGGTGGCCAGCCAAGATCTGATGGTGACATTGGTTGCAGCGGGCTACGGTCTGGGCTTCTCAACAGAGGCACACGTTTCGACCTGCGGCCATCCCGAGATCGTCACAAGGCCGCTGGCTGGCCTCACGCCGGTGCTGACCACCTACCTGATCCGCCGCATCGGTGACCCGTCGGAAACCTTGCAACGATTCATGAAAAGAGCCCTTGTCGCTGCGCCAAATCGAGCAACTGACGAAACGTTGGACACATCACCAGGGAGTAGCACATGAGAAAGCTTCAAAACTTGGCTGCGGCGTTGGCGGTCACCTCCGCAGCCTTGCTGCTGTCGTCCTGCGGCAAACCACAGTCAGCTGAAACTGTGGAATCGCTGATGGCCGATCCTGGACGGTTGAAACACTTGCGAGAGCAGTGCAAGACCGACCGCGCCAAGCTGGGCGACGAACTTTGTGACCGCATGGCCGAGGCCACAAAGCGGCGATTTTTCGGGGACGGCAAGGTACCGTACAACCCACCCAAAGAATCACCCAAATTCTGAACGTGCGCTCGTCGCCACACTAGGTGACGCCTATTTTCTACATGGGCGCTGTACTACTTACAGCGCTGCAAGGTGCCATGACACGCGCTAGCACGCTATCACTTGCATTCTTGCAGGCCGAGCTGCGAGCCTGCCGATTTCGGACTTTGACCCACCGATAGCCAGCCTTGATCCTCATGCGTGCGACACACCTTCGTGCCGCACGCACGGCCCCCGCGTGACGGGCCACTGGATCGGAGGTCAAGGTGCAGGCTCAGGGCGCAAGCCACCAGGGGATTCTCTACGGGCAGATCGCGGCGGTGCTCGGCGTCGTCGTGGTCGGCGTGTGGGGCGCGACCCAGTGGACAGCCGCTGCGCTGGGTCACCAGGCGCGCCTGGGCGCGCCGTGGTTCGAAGCCCTCGGCTCGCCGGTGTACCACCCCTGGCGCCTGTTCGAGTGGTGGTTCGTCTTCGATGCCTACGCGCCGGATGTCTTCGACGTGGGCGGTGCGATTGCGGGTGGTAGCGGCCTCGCCTCGGTGGGCGTGGCGGTGGGAATGTCGGTATGGCGTTCTCGGCAGTCGCGTCTGGTCACCACCTACGGCACGGCACGCTGGGCCACAGCTGATGACGTTCGCCAAGCGGGTCTGAATCGGCCTGCCGGCGTGTTCCTGGGCCGGTACGGCCAGCAGTACCTGCGCCATGACGGCCCCGAGCATGTGCTGGCGTTTGCGCCCACCCGCTCGGGCAAGGGCGTGGGCCTGGTGGTTCCCACGCTGTTGTCGTGGCCCGGTTCAGCCGTCATCCACGACATCAAAGGCGAAAACTGGCAGTTGACGGCCGGCTGGCGCGCGCGCTTCTCACACTGCCTGCTGTTCAACCCCACCGATGCGCGCTCGGCCGCGTACAACCCGCTGCTGGAGGTGCGGCGCGGGGTGCACGAGGTGCGCGACGTGCAGAACATCGCCGACATCCTGGTGGACCCTGAAGGCGCACTGGAGCGGCGCAACCATTGGGAAAAGACCTCGCACGCTCTGTTGGTCGGCGCCATCCTGCACGTGCTCTATGCGGGCGAGGACAAGACGCTGCGCGGGGTGGCCAACTTCCTGTCCGATCCGGCCTGCCCCTTCGAGGTGACGCTGCACCGAATGATGACGACACCGCATCTGGCGCGCGAGCACGGCGGGGGTCCACACCCCGTCGTCGCCTCGGCCGCGCGCGAGGTGCTCAACAAGAGCGAGAACGAACGCTCGGGCGTGCTGTCCACGGCCATGAGCTTCCTGGGGCTGTACCGCGATCCGACGGTGGCCGAGGTGACCTCACGTTGCGACTGGCGCATCGCCGACCTGATCTCGACCGAGCATGCGGTGTCGCTGTACCTGGTGGTGCCGCCGTCGGACATCAGCCGCACCAAGCCGCTGATCCGGCTGATCCTGAATCAGGTGGGGCGGCGCCTGACCGAGTCGCTCGATGGCTCGGACGGCATCGCACGACGGCACAAGCTGCTGCTGATGCTCGACGAGTTCCCGGCGCTGGGCCGGCTGGACTTCTTCGAGACGGCACTGGCCTTCATGGCGGGCTATGGCATCCGCAGCTTCCTGATCGCGCAGAGCCTGAACCAGATCGACAAAGCCTACGGCCAGAACCATTCGATCCTGGACAACTGTCACGTGCGGGTGACCTTTGCCACCAACGACGAACGCACGGCCAAACGCATCAGCGAGACGCTGGGCACTGCCACCGAGCTGCGTGCCCAGCGCAACTACGCCGGCCACCGGTTGGCGCCGTGGCTGGGGCACCTGATGGTCTCGCGGCAGGAGACGGCTCGCCCGCTGCTGACGCCTGGCGAGGTGATGCAGCTGCCGCCCGACGAAGCGGTGGTGATGGTCTCCAGCGTGCCGCCGGTCAAGGCCCGCAAGCTGCGTTACTACGCCGACGCGAACTTCAAGCGCCGCGTGTTGCCGCCACCCTTCCTTATTGCTGGCCCCTACCCCGATGCGCCACCGGTGCGGGCGGACGACTGGAGCGAGTTGGCTGTACCGACTTCGCCCACTGCATCCAACCCAACCTTCATGGTCGGCATGGATGCCGACGAAGGTGGTCCCCGCCTACAGCCGGAACTGACGGAGATTGCGACGCACAACCCCGCGATCGACTCACTGACCAATGACCTGGCGCTGCTCGATGACGACGACGCGCCCTTGCCTCTTCCCAGCCAGCTCGATCCGGCCATGCAGCGTGCTGCGCGTTTGGCCGCACTCGACCCCGATGACGGCATCGCACTATGAGCCAGTACCGCCTGAACCTGTTCATTCCGCCCGAGCACGCGCGCCGCCTCGAAGAGGTGGCCGCCAAGAAGGGTGTGTCCAAGTCGTCCATCGTCGCAGCAGCGCTGTCCTCGTGGCTGTCGCCGGATTCGGGTGATCAACGCGAGGCAGCCATTGCCAAGCGGCTGGACCGACTCTCGCGCCAGTTCGAGCGGCTGGAGCGAGACCAGAACATCGAGATCGAGACGCTGGCGCTGTTCATCCGCTACTACCTCACCGTGAGCACACCGGTTCCCGAGGGACACCAGGAGGCGGCCCGTGCGCAGGGCAAGGTCCGCTTTGAGCAATTCGTCGAGCAACTGGGCCGCCACCTGCTGCGAGGCCGCAGCTTGGTGCGCGATGTGATCGAAGAACTGCATCCGCAGGAGAACGGCCTGAACCGGCAGCTGGACGATGCAGCAGGCATGGCCGTGGACCCGGTGGATTCCGGGCAAGTCGACGAAGGGCCGACGGCATGACGGCCGCACCACCCAGCCCCGAAAGGACCACGCTCGACCGCCGTGTCCGCATGCTGCGCACGGCCATGGGACCGATGATCGCAGCCGCGCTGGAAGACCCGGACGTGGTCGAGGTGCTGCTCAACCCCGATGGTTCGCTTTGGCTGGACCGCCTCTCCACCGGGCGTGCGCCGACGGGCGTCACGCTGTCGGCCGCTGATGGGGAACGCATCATCCGTCTGGTGGCGGCCCATGTGGGTGCCGAGGTACACCGGGGCCAGCCACTGCTCACGGCCGAGCTGCCCGAAACGGGCGAGCGCTTCGAGGGTGTTCTGCCGCCGGCTGCACCCGGCCCGGCCTTTGCACTGCGCAAGCGCGCCGTGGGCGTGATCCCACTCGACCGCTACGTGGCCGACGGGATGATGACGGCGGAGCAGGCGAGCTTCCTTCGCCAGACCGTGCACGAGCGTCAGAACATCCTGATCGCTGGAGGCACCAGCACCGGTAAGACCACGCTGGCCAACGCGCTGCTGGCGGAGATAGCCACCACGGGCGACCGCGTACTCGTGCTCGAAGACACCATCGAACTGCAATGTGCTGCGCGCGACCACGTGCCGCTGCGCACACGCGCCGGTGCCGTCTCGATGACCGAGCTGGTGCGCGCCACGATGCGGCTGCGGCCTGACCGCGTGGTGGTGGGCGAGGTGCGCGGCGGTGAAGCGCTGGACTTGGTCAAGGTCTGGGGCACGGGCCATCCCGGTGGCATCGCCACCATCCATGCCGGGTCGGCACTCGGTGCGTTGCTGCGGCTGGAACAGCTGATCCTGGAGGTGGCGGTGAACCCGCCGCGTGCGCTGATCGCCGAAGCGGTCAACGTGGTGATCTACATCGCCGGTCGCGGCCGCAAACGCCACATCGAAACGATCGCCCACGTCACCGGACACGACAGCACGGGCTACCACCTGGTGGCGATGAATGGTGCGCTCGATGCGCCCTTCCCGGAACTGCCAGCGTCACCGCCACTTGCGCCCTCCCCCTCCCCGCCTCCTGCGGCGGACTTCCCTTCCTCAACCCTGCCTGGAGAACTTCCATGAACCCTTCGCTTCCCCTGCGCGTCTTGGCCGATCTGCTGACCCAATCCATCTCTCGACGGCTCTCGTCCGCCGGCATGGCTGGCCTGCAGCGCATCCACCGGCTGATCCAGCCCGTCCGGCAGGGTCTGTTCGCTGCTGCCGTGATGCTGAGCCTCGCCGGCACGGCCAAGGCGGCCGGTTCCAGCATGCCTTGGGAGGGGCCGCTGCAATCCATCCTGGACTCGATCCAGGGCCCGGTGGCCCGTATCGTGGCGGTGATCATCATCATTGCCACCGGCCTGGCACTGGCCTTTGGCGACACCTCGGGCGGCTTTCGCAAGCTGATCCAGATCGTGTTCGGCCTGTCGATCGCCTTCGCGGCATCGTCCTTCTTCCTGAGCTTCTTCAGCTTCTCGGGCGGGGCCCTGGTATGAGCGGCGCTGCCGAGCACGCCAGCCTCGCCAGCGGCTTCGAGATCCCGCTGCACCGCTCGCTGACCGAGCCCATCCTGATGGGCGGTGCGCCGCGCACCGTGGCCATTGCCAACGGCACGCTGGCCGCCGCCGTGGGTCTGGGCCTGCAGCTGTGGATTCCGGGCATCGTGTTTTGGATTGTGGGCCACTCGCTGGCAGTCTGGGGTGCACGGCTCGATCCGCAGTTCATGGCGGTGTTTGCCCGGCACATCAAGCACAAGCCGCTGCTGGACGTGTGAGGAAGGCACCATGCTCAACCTCAGCGAGTACCGACAACGCCCTGCCCTGCTGGCCGATTGGCTCCCATGGGCTGGACTGGTGGCACCCGGTGTGGTGCTGAACAAGGACGGCTCGTTCCAGCGCACCGCGCGCTTTCGGGGGCCGGACCTGGACAGCGCCACGCAGGGCGAGCTGGTGGCCACCACCGCGCGCCTGAACAACGCGCTGCGCCGTCTGGGTTCGGGCTGGGCGCTGTACGTGGACGCTGAGCGCCGACCGGCCGCCGACTACCCGCGTTCGGAGTTCCCGGAGGCCCTGTCGTGGCTGGTGGACGAAGAGCGGCGCGCCGCCTTCGAGGAATCGGCCAGCCATTTCGAGAGCCGCTACCACTTCACGCTGCAGTACCTGCCGCCCGAAGAGTCGCGCGCGCGTGCCGCCAACCTGCTCTACGAAAACCGAGCCAGCACCGGTGTGGACTGGCACGAGCGGCTGAGTGCCTTCATCGCCGAGACCGACCGGGTGTTCGACCTGCTCGACGGTGTGATGCCCGAGATCGCCTGGCTGCAGGACGCCGACACGCTGAGCTACCTGCACGCCACGGTGTCGCCGCGCGCCTACCCGGTGGCCGTGCCCGAGGTGCCCTTCCACCTCGATGCGCTGCTGGCCGATGCCCCGCTGCTGGGCGGCCTGGCGCCGATGCTGGGGGATGCGCACCTGCGCGTGACCACGGTGCGGGGGTTTCCGACGTCCACCTGGCCCGGCGTGCTGGACGACCTGAACCGACTCGGCTTTGCCTACCGCTGGTCCACACGCTTTCTGTGCATGGACAAGGCCGAGGCTGAGAAGGAGCTGGCGCGCTTGCGCCGCCAGTGGTTCGCCAAGCGCAAGAACGTGATCGCCCTGCTGCGCGAGACGCTGTTCCAGCAGGAGTCGCCGCTGGTGGACACCGACGCGGGCAACAAGGCCGCCGATGCCGATGCGGCCCTGCAGGAACTGGGCAGCGACCAGGTGGCCTTCGGCTACGTGACCGCCACGCTGACGGTGCTCGACACCGACACCACCGCCGCCGACGAAAAGCTGCGCATGGCCGAGCGCGTGATCCAGGGCCGCGGCTTCGTCACCATTCCCGAGACGCTGAACGCCGTAGAAGCCTGGCTGTCGTCGATCCCGGGTAACGCCTACGCCAACGTGCGCCAGCCCATCGTCTCGACGCTGAACCTGGCGCACCTGATGCCGGTCTCGGCCGTGTGGGCCGGGCCAGAACGCAACCGACACCTGGACGGCCCGCCGCTGGTCGTCACCCGCACCGAAGGCTCGACGCCCTTCAGGCTGGTGACCCACGTGGGCGACGTCGGCCACACGCTGGTGGTGGGCCCGACGGGCATGGGCAAGTCGGTGCTGCTGGCCTTGTTGGCCCTGCAGTTCCGGCGCTACCCCGGCTCGCGCATCTTCGCGTTCGACATGGGCCGATCGATGCGCGCCACCGTGCTGGGCCTGGGCGGCGAGCACTACGACCTGGGCCACGACGGCGACATCGCCTTCCAGCCGCTGGCGGGTATCGACCAGGAGGGCTACCGCAGCTGGGCCGCCGAGTGGGTCGAAGGCCGGCTGGCGCACGAGGGTGTGGCCGTCGGGCCGGACGAGAAGGCGGCGATCTGGTCTGCGCTGGGCAGCCTGGCCGGCGCGCCGCGCGAGCAGCGCACGCTCACCGGTCTGTCGGTGCTGCTGCAATCCAACGCGCTGCGGCAGGCATTGGCCCCTTACGTGCTGGGTGGCGTCCACGGCAAGCTGCTGGACGCCGACCACGACCGGCTGGGTGCGGCCGACGTGCAGTGTTTCGAGATGGAAGAGCTGATGGGCAGCCGCGCGGCGGTGATGGCCGTGCTGGGTTACCTGTTCGCACGCTTCGAGGCCCGTTTCGACGGTGCGCCCACCTTGCTGATGCTGGACGAATCCTGGCTGTTCCTGGACGACCCGGTGTTCTCTGCTCGCATCCGCCAGTGGCTCAAGACACTGCGCAAGAAGAACGTATCGGTGCTGTTCGCCACGCAAAGCCTGGCCGACATCCAGGGGTCGAGCATCGCGCCGGCCATCGTCGAAAGCTGCGCGAGCCGCATCTTCCTGCCCAACCCGCAGGCCACTGAGCCGCAGGTGTATTCGATCTACGAGGCCTTCGGCCTGAATCGGCGGCAGATCGAGATCGTGGCCACTGCCGTGCCCAAGCGCGACTACTACTACCAATCCCGACTGGGCAATCGCCTGTTCGATCTGGACCTGCGCGCCGTGGCCCTGGCCTTTGCCGGAGCCTCCTCGCCTCAAGACCAGCGGCTGATCGACGAGGTGCTGGCCACCTGCCCGCCCGAGGGCTTCGCCCCCGCCTGGCTGCGCCGCCGTGGTCTGGACTGGGCCGCCGATCTTTTCCACCAACACCCCAATCACCACCCCGGGCATGCCCGACCTTCAGGAGAAACGCCATGAGCCTTCGTGCACCGCTTCGCTCGTTCAAACCCCGCCTCGTCGCGCTGGCCACCGCTGCCGCTTTGACGCTGGGTGCCACCCAACCCGCGCACGCGCTGTTCGGCGTGGGTGACATCGTGCTGGACCCCGTCAACCTGGTGCAGAACACCATGACGGCCGCGCGCACGCTGGAGCAGATCAACAACCAGATCCGCCAGTTGCAAAACGAGGCGCAGATGCTGATCAACCAGGCACGCAACCTGGCCAGCCTGCCGTTCAACGTGGTCAACCGCCTGCGTTCGACGCTGGACACGACCCGGCAACTGATCGCTCAGGCCCAGGGTTTGGCCTATCAGGTGTCGCACCTCAACACCGAGTTCGCCCGCCTCTACCCTGAGCAGTACGCCGCCACCGTGAGCGGCAATCAGATGTTCCAGGACGCGCACCAGCGTTGGAAGAACACGCTGAGCGGCCTGCAGACCGCCATGCAGATGCAGGCCCAGGTGTCGCAGAACCTGAGCCTGGACGAAGGCGTGCTGGCCGACCTGGTGAGCCAGAGCCAGTCGGCCACCGGCGCGCTGCAGGCCATGCAGGCGACCAACCAGTTGCTGGCCTTGCAGGCCAAGCAGTCCATCCAGTCGCAGCAGCTGATGCTGACGCAGGACCGCGCCGCCTCCCTGGAGCTGGCCCGGCAGGCCGCAGCCATCGAGCGCGGCCGTGAGGTGACGCGCCGCTTCATCGGCAGCGGCACGGGCTACACGCCACAGGGCGTGAGCTTCTACGGCCACTGAACCACCGGAGGCCCTGCCATGGACGACGTCGCCGTCATCGACCGTTTCCTGAACACCTTCTCCACTTACATCGACTCGGGTTTCGGGTTGCTGAACGGCGAAGTCGCCTTCCTCACCGCCACGCTGGTGGCCATCGACATGACGCTGGCAGGCCTGTTCTGGGCCATGGGCCACGCCACTGGCCAGGGCGAAGACGTGTTGGCCCGGTTGCTGCGCAAGGTGCTCTACGTGGGTGCCTTCGCCTACATCATCGGCAACTTCAACAGCCTGTCGGGCATCGTGTTCCGCTCGCTTGCCGGTCTGGGCCTACAGGCCAGTGGATCGGGCATGAGCCTGGCCACCTTCCTGCAGCCCGGCCACCTGGCCAAGGCGGGCATCGATGCGGCGGCGCCCATCCTGCAGCAGATCAGCGACCTCTCCGGGTTTCCGGAGGTGTTCATCAACTTCGCGCCCATCGTGGTGCTGTTCCTGGCCTGGCTCACGGTCATCGTGAGCTTCTTCGTGCTGTCCGTGCAGCTCTTCGTGACGCTGATCGAATTCAAGCTCACCACGCTGGCGGGCTTCGTGCTGGTGCCCTTTGCCTTGTGGAACAAGACCACCTTCCTGGCCGAGAAGGTGCTGGGCAACGTGGTGTCCTCGGGCATCAAGGTGCTGGTGCTCGCGGTGATCGTGGGCATCGGCACGGGTCTGTTTTCGCAGTTCCAGACTGCAACGGCCGAGCCCTCCATCGACCACGCGCTGGTGGTGATGTTGGCCTCGCTGTCCCTGCTCGGGCTGGGCATCTTCGGGCCTGGCATCGCGACCGGCCTGGTGTCCGGCGCGCCGCAACTGGGGGCGGGTGCGGCGGCTGGCACGGCGCAGGGTGCCACCGGCCTTGCGGTTGCAGGAGGCGCTGCCGTGGCCGGTGCTGGTGCGGCCGTGTCCGCCGGTGCACGCATGGCGCCGGGCGCTGCACGCACTGCGATTGGTGGTGGCGCATCGGCGGCCCGTTCGGCGAGCGGCCTCGCGGCAGGTGCGAGGTCGGCCTACGAGGCAGGCGCTGCCGCGACCTCGGGCGGGTCGCTGCGCGCCGCTGGCGCGGGCATGGCCAACGTGGCTCGCACAGGTGCCAGCGCCGTGGGTCAGAAGCTGGCCGACGGCGCCAAGGCCGTGAAAGACAAGGTGTCGGGCTTCGTGGCGGAGGCCGCCGCTCCTGCTGCGGCACCGGGCGCCGAATCGGCCATGTCGAGCGCAACCACCCCAGCACCTACCAAAGAGCCCGCCTGGGCGCAGCGCATGCGCCGGCGCCAGCACATCGGCCATGCCGCCACGACGGCCGCACACACCCTGCGCGGTGGCGATGGCGGTGGCTCGGGCAGTGGTCCCAGCCTACGTGATTCGGATTCCTGAGGAGAACCCAGCATGCGTTTCAAACGACCGCAGGTGCGCTACGCCGACACGCCGCAGCCTGCCACCCCCTACCAATCGGCCGCACAGGCCTGGGACGAGCGCATCGGCTCGGCCCGCGTGCAGGCGCGGAACTGGCGCTTCATGGCCTTTGGCTGCCTGTCGCTGGCCCTGCTGATGGCCGGTGGCTTGGTCTGGCGCTCGGCGCAATCCATCGTGACGCCCTACGTGGTGGAGGTGGACCAGGCCGGCCAGGTGCGAACCGTGGGCGAAGCCGCCTCCCCCTACCGCCCCGGCGATGCGCAAATCGCGCACCACCTGGCCCGCTTCGTGACGCTGGTGCGTTCGTTGTCCATCGACCCGATCGTGGTGCGGCAGAACTGGCTGGACGCCTACGACTACACGACCGACCGCGGGGCCGCCGTGCTTAACGAATACGCCCGCACCAACGATCCGTTCGTGCGGGTGGGCAAGGAGTCGGTCACGGTGCAGATCACCAGTGTGGTCCGCGCCAGTGACGCCTCGTTCAATGTACGCTGGACCGAACAGCGTTACGTGAACGGCGCGCCGGCCGGCACCGAGCGCTGGACAGCCGTGGTCTCCACCGTGCTGCAGACGCCGCGCACCGAGCAGCGCCTACGCAAGAACCCCCTGGGCATTTACGTCAACGGCCTGTCCTGGAGCCGCGAGCTGGATGCGAACGAAGGAACCAAGCCATGAAAACCCATAACCTCACCCCGGGCCATGTTGTCGTCTTGTTTGCCCTTGCGGCCACCCTGGCAGGGTGCGCATCGCAGGGCGTGCCGCCGCCCGTGATCCCGCTGGACGAGCCGGTGATGGCTCAGCCGCTGCCCGAGCCACCCAAGCCCGTGGAAGTGGTCGCCGTGCCGCAGGTGCTGCCGATGCCCGCCCAGATGAAGCCGCTGCCGGAGGCGCTGGACAAGCCGACAGCACCCGAGCCCACCGACGAGCGACTTCGCGTGTCGCGCGCCAACGCAGAAGCCCGGGTGGCGCCCACGCGCGAAGGCTACGTCAACGCCATCCAAGTCTGGCCCTACACCGACGGAGCGCTGTACCAAGTCTATGCCGCACCCGGCCGCGTGACGGTGATCTCGCTGCAGGCCGGAGAAGAGCTGGTGACCGTGGCAGCGGGCGACACGGTACGCTGGGTCGTGGGCGACACCTCCAGCGGCTCAGGCGATGCGCTGCGTGTGAACGTGCTGGTCAAGCCGGTGCGCACGGGTCTGAAGACCAACCTGGTCGTCACCACCAACCGCCGCACCTACCTGATCGAGCTGACCTCTACTGAAAGAGCTTGGATGGCGTCGGTGTCCTGGGACTACCCCAAGGACCGCATGCTGGCTTTGCAGCGGCAGGCCCATGCAGCCCAGACCGCAGCGCCGGTGGACGCAGGACTGTCGCTGGAGCGCATCCGTTTCCGCTACGCGATCAGCGGCAGCACGCCTCCATGGAAGCCGCTGCGGGCCTTCGACGATGGCGAGAAGGTCTACATCCAGTTCCCGACCGGCATCGCGCAGGGCGAGTTGCCACCGCTGTTCGTCATCGGTGCACAGGGTGATGGGCAGTTGGTGAACTACCGCTTCCGCTCGCCTTACTACATCATCGATCGACTGTTCGGCGCGGCCGAGTTGCGGCTGGGCGCCGACAAGGGTGACGTGGTCCGTATCGAGCGCACGGACGGTGTGCCGCCCACCACTCGGAGGGACTGAGAATGCCTGCGAACGACTCCACCCCATCGGGTGCCAGCGGCCGCCCCACAGCGGCCAAGGTGTCTCCCGAGTCGGTTGCATTGCGGGCGCAGCCGCAACCGGTGACCCGTCTGAATCGTCGCAGCCTCGCGCTGATGGCGGGCTTGCTGGCCTTGGGTGTGCTGGGAGCGACGGTGTGGTCGCTGCAACCGAAGGCTCGCCGCGAGGCGAACGATCCCGCCGAACTGTTCAACGTGGATCGAGTGTCGCGCTCCGAAGGACTTGGGAAGTTGCCCGCCGACTATTCGAAACTGCCACCACCGCTACCTGCGGCCATACCCGAACTCGGGCCACCCTTGCCTGGCGACCTGGGGCCGGCCATCGTCAAGTCGCAACAGCCGGTGGTGCCGAGCTATTCGCCAGCGGGACACGACCCGGCTGCATCGGAACGCGATGCCCGGCGCAAGGAAGCCGAGCAGGCCGCTGCGGCGTCGGTGTTCTTTCGCAGTGGGGGGCAGCGCTCTGCCGCTGCTTCCCCAACCACTGCAGCGCCCGGTGCTGTCGGCGCGACACCGAGCAACCTGGCGGGCTTCGACCCGATGGCGGCTGGCCCGACGTCCACACCAGCGCAGGCAGGCGGTGCCGACGCTACGACTGCACAAAACCGGCAAGACCAGAAAGAGGCTTTCCAGAAATCCGGCTCCACGGAAACACGCAATTCAGGATCTCTGCAAATGCCCGCCTCGCCGTACCAGGTCATGGCAGGCACAGTGATCGCCGGGGCCTTGGTCACCGGCATTCAGTCGGACCTGCCCGGCGACGTGATCGCCACGGTCACCGAACCGGTGTACGACACTGCCAGCGGCAAACACCTGCTGATTCCCCAGGGCTCGCGCATCCTTGGCCGCTACAACAGCCAGGTGAGCTTTGGTCAGAGCCGTGTCCAAGTGGTATGGAACCGTGTCATCCTGCCCGACACATCCTCGCTGACGCTGGACAACCTGGTGGGCTCTGACCCTGCTGGCAGAGCCGGCCTCGAAGACGGCGTGGACTGGCACTGGGATCGGGTGTTCGCAGGAGCCGCGCTGACTTCGCTGCTGGGCATTGGCGCTGAACTCGCTGCGCCCGAGAACCGGCAGGACGGCAACCGCATCGTGATCGCCGGGCGCGACAGCCTGCAAGACAGCGTGAACCAGATCGGTCAGGAAGTGACCCGCCGCAACCTGAACATCCAACCGACGCTGACAGCGCGGCCAGGACTGCCCATGCGCGTCATCGTCAACCGCGACCTGGTCCTGCGTCCTTACCAGCCGTTGTTTTTCGTCCGAGGAGCGCCGCGATGAGCACAAACCGTCAACTTCGCTTGGGGCCACTGCCCAAGACCGAAAGCGTCAAGCTCACCTTCTCGTGCTCTGTCACCCTGAAGGCTGAACTGGATCGCTATGCCGCGCTGCACGCTCAGACCTATGGCGAGACGGTCGATGCGGCGACGTTGATCCCACACATGCTGGAGGCCTTCATGGCGCGGGACCGCGGCTTCAAGAAATCCGTCGCCCTGATGCAAGCTCACAAACAGCCGACAAACGCCGAAAGAGACTCTCCGAAAGAAGTGCTCTGAGTTGGTGCCCGAGGCCGGAATCGAACCGGCACGACCGCGAAGTCGAGGGATTTTCTTACCACTTCGGCTTTCGCCGCCAGCGCCTGCACTGTTCGTGGTCTGGAGCACGCCTTCACCATAGCCTTGTAGCCGTAGGTGCCCGCCGTCTGCTCTCTACACCTTCCCCGGCGTTGATACCTGGGCTTGGCTCGGCGTTGGCTCAGATGCCGGGGCATCCAGGGCTTTCGCCGACTTTGACGGGCTTCACTTCGGGCGTTTCCCCCCGAAGGCTCAAATTGTTTAAGTCCCTTGTGTCTACCGATTTCACCACTCGGGCAGCACTTGACGCTCTGGAGCCTACACCACTTTCTACTGGCTCCTACTTGGCCCCTAGCCATCAATCTGGGCTGCGAACCTCGATTTCACAAGCTCGCAAGCCATTGTCACCATTGGCTTTTCGCCCCGAAGGATCAAGCTGAAAAGTCTTGACAAATCAGATTTTAAGTCCGCTGTGTCTACCAATTTCACCATCCGGGCGGGCCGACCTATTGTGAAACAAAAAAGCCCCGCAACTCGGGTTGGCGGGGCTTGAAGCTTGGCTTGGAGGCGCGACCCAGAGTCGAACTGGGCTAATCGGATTTGCAATCCGGTGCATAACCGCTTTGCTATCGCGCCGATTGTCTCTTGGCTGTCTCTTCAACAAAAAAGGGAAGCTGGAGGGCTTCCCTTCTTGAAAGAGAAGAACTGGCTTCTCTTTGAATTTGGAGCGGGAAAAGAGTCTCGAACTCTCGACCTCAACCTTGGCAAGGTTGCGCTCTACCAACTGAGCTATTCCCGCGTTTCAAGCCTCAAATTATAGCGCAATTTTTCGGCTCGTCGCAAGCAGATCAAACGATTTTCAATGCTTGATCTGCGTACCCGTTCCAGTGACGCCCGTCGGCGCTTCCACGGCCGGTGCAGCAGCATGCTCTGCCGCATGGGCCACGGCAGCCGCCGCCGGCTCGTCTTCAGGCAGCGGCGTCGGCTGACGCTCGAGCGCCACTTCCAGCACCTCGTCGATCCACTTGACCGCGACGATCTCGAGGTTGCTCTTGACGTTGTCCGGGATGTCCTGCAAGTCCTTGGCGTTCTCCTGCGGGATGAGCACCGTCTTGATGCCGCCGCGCAGTGCCGCCAGCAGCTTCTCCTTGAGCCCGCCAATGGCCGTCACCTCGCCGCGCAGCGTGATCTCGCCCGTCATGGCCACGTCGCCGCGAACCGGGATGCCGGTGAGCGCCGAGACAAAGGCCGTCGTCATGGCAGCGCCGGCGCTCGGGCCGTCCTTGGGCGTCGCGCCGTCGGGCACGTGGATGTGGATGTCCTTCTTCTCGAACAGCTCGTCCTTGATGCCCAGGCGCCGCGAGCGGCTGCGCACCACCGTGCGTGCGGCTTCGACCGACTCCTTCATCACGTCGCCCAGCGAGCCGGTGCGGGTGATCGTGCCCTTGCCGGGCATGAGCGCTGCCTCGATGGTCAGCAGGTCGCCGCCGACCTCCGTCCAGGCCAGGCCGACGACCTGGCCGATCTGGTTCTGCTGCTCTGCGCGTCCGTAGTTGTACTTGCGCACGCCCAGGAAGTCGTTGAGGTTCTCGGTGTCGACCGTGACCTGCGGCGTGTACTTCTTGAGCAGCAGGCCCTTGACGACCTTGCGGCAGATCTTGGACAGCTCGCGTTCGAGCGAACGCACGCCAGCTTCGCGGGTGTAGTAGCGAACGATGTCGCGCACCGCCGCCTCGGTCACCGCGAGTTCCTCGGACTTCACGCCGTTGTTCTCCATCTGCTTGGGCAGCAGGTAGCGCGTGGCGATGTTGACCTTCTCATCCTCGGTGTAGCCGGCCAGCCGGATCACTTCCATCCGGTCCAGCAGCGCCGGCGGGATGTTCATCGAGTTCGACGTGGCGACGAACATCACGTCCGACAGGTCGAAGTCGACCTCGACGTAGTGGTCGGCGAACTTGTTGTTCTGCTCCGGGTCAAGCACTTCGAGCAGCGCGCTGGACGGGTCGCCCCGGAAGTCGGTGCCCAGCTTGTCGATTTCGTCGAGCAGGAACAGCGGATTGCGCGTGCCCACCTTGTTGAGGCTCTGCAGCACCTTGCCGGGCATGGCGCCGATGTAGGTGCGGCGGTGGCCGCGGATCTCGGCCTCGTCGCGCATGCCGCCCAGGGCCATGCGCACGTACTTGCGCCCCGTCGCCTTGGCGATGGACTGGCCGAGCGAGGTCTTGCCGACGCCGGGCGGGCCGACCAGGCACAGGATGGGCGCCTTGACCTTGTCGACGCGCTGCTGCACCGCGAGGTATTCGAGGATGCGGTCCTTGACCTTGTCGAGCCCGTAGTGGTCGGCGTTGAGCACGTCCTCGGCATTGCCCAGGTCGTGCTTGATCTTCGTGCGCTTGGACCAGGGCAGGCCCACCAGGACGTCGATGTAGTTGCGCACCACGGTGGCCTCGGCCGACATGGGCGACATGAGCTTGAGCTTCTTGAGCTCGGCCTCGGCCTTCTTGAGGGCCTCCTTGGGCATCTTGGCGAGCTTGATCTTCTTCTCGATCTCCTCGATGTCGGCGCCCTCTTCGCCCTCGCCGAGTTCCTTCTGGATGGCCTTGACCTGCTCGTTGAGGTAGAAGTCGCGCTGGTTCTTCTCCATCTGGCGCTTGACGCGGCCGCGGATCTTCTTGTCGACGTTGAGGATGTCGACCTCGCGCTCGAGCTGCTCGAACAGGTTTTCCAGGCGCAGCTTGATGTCGGCCAGATCGAGCACGATCTGCTTGTTGTCAAGCTTGAGCGGCAGATGGGCGGCGATGGTGTCGGCCAGGCGGCCGGCATCGTCGATGCTCGAGATCGAGGTGAGGATCTCGGGCGGGATCTTCTTGTTGAGCTTGACGTACTGGTCGAACTGCTGCATCACCGCGCGGCGCAGCGCTTCGATCTCGCTGGTCTTGCTCGCCGGATCGGCCGCCTCCACAGGCGTCACGTTGGCGCTGAAGTGCGACTCACCGTCCACGATGCGGTTGACGCGGGCGCGCTGCTGGCCTTCGACCAGCACCTTGACGGTGCCGTCAGGCAGCTTGAGCATCTGGAGGATGGTCGAGACGCAGCCGACGTCGAACATGTCGGCGACCGAGGGCTCGTCCTTCGCAGCCGTCTTCTGGGCGACCAGCATGATGCGGCGCTCGGCTTCCATGGCCGACTCCAGCGCCTTGATGCTCTTGGGCCGGCCGACGAACAGCGGGATCACCATGTGGGGAAACACCACGACGTCGCGCAGCGGCAGCAGTGGCAGGTCGATGGCGGTAGCGGGCAAGGGGGTGTGGCCGGACATGCAATTCCTTGTAGGGTTACCTGGTGAATATGGTCGGCAAAAACGGATTTTCAACCCGGCGGCATCGCAATGCCGCCTGAAGGGTTGAAATGGGCGGATCGTCCACTGGATGCGACGCGGGGCTTCAGGCCTTCTTGGCCGCCTCGCGATAGACGAGCAGGGGGGGCTTGTTCTCGTCGATGGTGGATTCGTCCACCACGACCTTGTCGACATTGGAGGTATTGGGCAGCTCGTACATCGTGTCGATGAGCGACGCCTCCAGGATCGAACGCAGACCGCGGGCACCGGTCTTGCGCGCCAGGGCCTTGCGGGCGATGGCCTTGAGCGCCGACGGCCGGATCTCGAGGTCGACGCCTTCCATCTGCAGCAGTTTGCCGTACTGCTTGACCAGCGCGTTCTTGGGCTCGGTCAGGATCTGGACGAGCGCATCTTCCGACAGTTCGGCCAGCGTGGCGACGACCGGCATGCGGCCGACGAGTTCGGGGATCAGGCCGAACTTGATCAGGTCCTCGGGCTCGACTTCCTTGAACACCTCGGTCAGCGCGCGCTGCTGCTTGCTGCGCACGGCGGCCCCGAAGCCGATGCCCGATTGCTCGGTGCGGTTCTCGATCACCTTCTCAAGGCCTGCGAAGGCGCCCCCGCAGATGAACAGGATGTTGGTCGTGTCAATCTGCAGGAAGTCCTGATTGGGGTGCTTGCGCCCGCCCTGGGGCGGCACGCTGGCCATCGTGCCTTCGATCAGCTTGAGCAGCGCCTGCTGGACGCCCTCGCCCGAGACGTCGCGGGTGATGGACGGGTTGTCGGACTTGCGCGAGATCTTGTCGATCTCGTCGATGTAGACGATGCCGCGCTGGGCCCGCTCGATCTCGTAGTTGCAGCTTTGCAGCAGCTTCTGGATGATGTTCTCGACGTCCTCGCCCACGTAGCCGGCTTCGGTCAACGTGGTGGCGTCTGCCATGACGAAGGGCACGTCCAGCATGCGCGCGAGCGTCTGCGCCAGCAGCGTCTTGCCCGAGCCGGTGGGCCCGATCAGCAGGATGTTGCTCTTGGTGAGCTCGACGTCATCCTTCTTGGCCTTCTCCTTGTGGCGCAGGCGCTTGTAGTGGTTGTAGACCGCGACCGACAGCGTGCGCTTGGCGACCTCCTGGCCGATCACGTAGTTGTCGAGATTGGCCTTGATCTCCGACGGCGTCGGCAGATCGCCACGGGCCTCGCGGCCCTCTTCGCTGGCCGGCAGCTCGTCACGGATGATTTCGTTGCACAGGTCGATGCATTCGTCGCAGATGAAGACCGACGGGCCGGCGATCAGCTTCTTCACCTCGTGCTGGCTTTTGCCGCAAAAGGAGCAGTAGAGAGTCTTTTCGCTGGAAGAGCCTTTTTTCTCGGCCATGGGGGAAAGCCTTGTAACGACGGTTTCTGAATGATAGCGAATAAAAAAACGGCGTTTCCCGTGACAGAAAACGCCGTTGCTCCCGGGCAACTTGACCCGGACCGCCGCGGGAAGCCCTCTCAGGGGCGCTTGGCGATCACCTGGTCGACCAGGCCGTAGTCCTTGGCCTCGTCGGCCGTGAGGAAATAGTCGCGCTCGGTATCCGCGCGGATCTTTTCCAGCGGCTGGCCGGTGCGCTCGGCCAGGATGCGGTTCATCTGTTCCTTGGTGCGCAGGATGTCGCGGGCATGGATCTCGATGTCGGTGGCCTGGCCGCGTGCGCCGCCGAGCACCTGGTGAATCATGATCTTGGAGTTGGGCAGCGAGAACCGCTTGCCCTTGGCGCCCGCTGCCAGCAGGAAGGCGCCCATGCTGGCGGCAAAGCCGCAGCACAGCGTGGACACGTCGGGCTTGATGAACTGCATGGTGTCATAGATCGCCATGCCGGCCGTGACGCTGCCGCCCGGGGAGTTGATGTAGAACGAAATGTCCTTGTCGGGGTTCTCGCTTTCGAGGAACAGCAGCTGGGCCACCACGAGGTTGGCGGTCTGGTCGTTGACCTCTCCCACCAGGAAGATCACCCGCTCCTTGAGCAGGCGCGAATAGATGTCATAGGACCGCTCGCCGCGACCCGACTGCTCGATGACCATCGGGATCATCCCGAGGGCTTGTGTTTCCAGTGAGCTCATGTTTTCTCCGAAAGATGGGGGTACTGTACCGAAAAAACAGATGGGGCCTGGGAGCCGGACTGCAAGTCCGGACCAGGCCCCGATTTCCGCTCAGGCGGCAGGACTGCTGCGGCAGGCGATCAGCCTTGCTGCCCCATCAGGTCGTCGAAGGAGATCGCCTTGTCATTGACCTTGGCCTTGCCCAGGACGAACTCGGTGACGTTGTTCTCGATGACGATGGCCTCGACTTCGGCCAGGCGGCGGTTGTCGCTGAAGTACCAGCGGACCACGTCGGCCGGCTTCTCGTAGCTGGCGGCCAGCTCGTCGATGTGGGCCTTGATCTGCTCGGGCTTGGCCTGCAGTTCGTTGGCGCGCACCAGCTCGGCGACGACCAGGCCCAGGCGCACGCGGCGCTCGGCCTGCGGACGGAACACTTCGTCGGGGATCGGCGCCTTGTCGGCGTCCTTGATGCCGCGCTGCTTGAGGTCGGCGCGGGCACCTTCGATCATGCGGTCGACCTCGGCCTGCACGCTCGACTTGGGCAGGTCCAGCTCGGCCTTGGCCACCAGGGCGTCCATCACGGCCTGCTTGTTGCGCGCCAGCAGGCGGAACTTGACTTCGCGCTCGAGGTTCTTGCGGATGTCGGCGCGCAGGCCCTCGACGGTGCCGTCGGCGATGCCCAGCGACTTGGCCAGGGCTTCGTTGACCTCGGGCAGATGGGCCGCCTCGATCTTCTTGACCGTGACGAGGAAGTCGGCCTGCTTGCCGGCCACGTCCTTGCCGTGGTAGTCGGCCGGGAAGGCCAGCGGGAAGGTCTTGCTCTCGCCCGACTTCATGCCGCGCACGGCGTCTTCGAACTCCTTGAGCATCTGGCCTTCGCCGACCAGGAACTGGAAGTCCTCGGCCTTGCCGCCCTGGAAGGCTTCGCCGTCGATCTTGCCTTCGAAGTCGACGGTGACGCGGTCGCCGTCCTGCGCTGCGGCGTCCTGGGCGCGCTGGGCGAAGCTGCGGCGCTGCTTGCGCAGGATGTCGAGCGTCTTGTCGATGGCGGCGTCGGAGACGTCGGCGCTCAGACGGTCGATCTCGGCATCGGCCAGGTCGGCGATCTTGACGTCGGGGAACACCTCGAACACGGCGTCGAAGGCCAGCTCGCCCTCGGGCGCGCCTTCCTTCTCGCTGATGCGGGGGGTGCCGGCCACGCGCAGGTTGGCCTCGTTGGCGGCTGCGGCAAAGGCCTCGCCAACCTTGTCGTTCATGACCTCGTAGTGCACCGAATAGCCGTAGCGCTGGGCCACGACGTTCATCGGCACCTTGCCGGGACGGAAGCCGTCCATCTTGACGGTGCGCGCGATCTTCTTGAGGCGGGCATCAACTTCGGACTGGATCACGTTGACGGGCAGCGTCAGCGTCATCTTGCGTTCCAGCTTGTCGAGGGTTTCAACGTTCACGGCCATGATGTTCTCTCAGTGGTCAAAAAGTGGGTTGTCTCTGGTGCGCGGGGGGGGACTCGAACCCCCACACCATTGCTGGCGTCAGGACCTAAACCTGGTGCGTCTACCAATTTCGCCACCCGCGCGGCTCCATAACGAAGCGGGCGGTCTCTTGGCGAGACCGCCCGCATGAAATCGGTCAACCTTAGATTTTACTGTGTAACGGGGGCCGTTCCGGATGTCCCTGTCCCGGACATGCCGCCGCCGGTCGGGCCGGGCTCGCGCCGGACGCGGAACCAGGCGGCATACATGGCGGGAAGCGCCAGCAGCGTGAGCACCGTGGCCACGATCAGACCGCCCATGATGGCCACCGCCATCGGCCCCCAGAAGACCGAGCGCGACAGCGGGATCATGGCCAGCACCGCCGCCGCCGCCGTCAGCACGATCGGGCGCAGCCGCCGCACGGCCGACTCGACGATCGCATCCCAGGCCGGCACGCCGCGCGCCCGGTCCTGCTCGATCTGGTCGATCAGGATCACCGAGTTGCGCTGGATCATCCCCATGAGCGCAATGACGCCCAGCAGCGCCACGAAGCCGAAGGGCCGGTTGAGCAGAAGCAGTGCGCCGGCCACGCCAGCGATGCCCAGCGGGCCGGTGATGAACACCAGCAGGGCGCGGCTGAAGCTTTGCAGCTGCAGCATGAGCAGCGTGAAGGTGATGAAGAGCATGATGGGCACGCCGGCCGCGATCGACGCCGAGCCCTTGGAGCTTTCCTCGACTGCCCCGGCGACCTCGATCCGGTAGCCGCCGAGACCCGCCTGGACCCAGCGCGCCTCCAGCGCCTTGAGCCGGGGCAGCAGTTCGGCGGTAACGGTCGCACCCTGCAGCCCTTCGACGATGTCGCTTTGCACCGTGATCGCATAGTCGCGGTTCTCGCGCCACATCACGCCCGGCTCCCAGGTGAACACCGGCTTGGCGATCTGGGTGAGCGGGATCGAGCGGCCCGAGGCGGTCGGCAGGTAGGCGTTGCCGATGTCGGTGATCGCATTGCGCTCATCGAGCGGCTGGCGCAGCAGGATCTCGATCAGCTTGTCCCCCTCGCGGAACTGGCCGATGACCGCGCCTGCGAGGATGGTGCGCGAGGCCTGCGCGATCGACTGGCTGGTCACGCCCAGGGCGCGGGCCTTGGACTGGTCCACTTCGAGGCGCAGGACCTTGACCGACTCGTTCCAGTTGTCGTTGACGCCCCGGGTGTTCGGGCTCTCGCGCATGGCGGCCTTGACCTCGTCGGCGCGCTCGCGCAGCACCAGCGGATCGATCCCCACCACGCGGAACTGCACCGGGTACGGCACGGGCGGGCCATTGGGCAGCAGCTTGACGCGACCCCGCACCTCCGGGAACTCCTGCGCCAGCAAAGCCGGCAGCTTGACGCGCAGCGACTCGCGGACCTTGAGGTCGCGCGGCACGATGATGAACTGCGACACGTTGGTCTGCGGAAACACCTGGTCAAGCGGCAGGTAAAAGCGCGGCACGCCCGAGCCGACCCAGGTGCTCACGGTGTTGACGCCCTCCTCCTTGAGGAGGCGCTGCTCCACCCGGCGGGCGACCGATTCGTTGGCCGCATAGGACGTGCCCTCCGGGAACCAGATGTCCACCAGGATCTCGGGCCGGCTGGAGTCGGGGAAGAACTGCTGCTGGACCTTGCCCATGCCGACGATGCCGAGCGCAAAGGTGAGCACCGTCGCGCCGATGGTGAGCCAGCGGTGCTGCACGCACCAGTTCACCGTGCGGCGGAAGGCGTTGTAGAACGCCGAATCGAACATTTCATGGGGCCCGTCATGGCCCGCGCCGGCCGCCTCGACGTGGGGCGGCACCCTGAGCAGCAGCGTGCCCAGATACGGCACGAAATACACCGAGACGAACCAGCTGAGCACCAGCGCGATCACCGTGACCGCGAAGATGGCAAAGGTGTATTCGCCCGTCACCGACTTGGCGATGCCGATCGGCAGGAAGCCGGCGGCGGTGATGAGCGTGCCCGTCAGCATGGGCATGGCGGTGATCTCGTAGGCGAAGGTGGCCGCGCGGACCTTGTCGTAGCCCTCCTCCATCTTGCGCACCATCATCTCCACCGCGATGATCGCGTCGTCCACCAGCAGACCCAGAGCGATGATCAGCGAGCCCAGCGATATCTTGTGCAGGCCGATGTTCCAGTACCACATGGCCAGGAAGGTCACGGCCAGCACCAGCGGAATGGTGATGCCCACCACCAGGCCCGGTCGCATGTCGACGTAGTAGCGCTTCCACAGCGGATGCTCGCCGGGCCGGCGGTGAAAGCCGAGCGAGACGAAGCTGACCGCCAGCACGATGACCACCGCCTCGATCAGCACCCGCACGAACTCGTTGACGGAGGTCGTCACCGCCTTGGGCTGGTCCTGCACCTGCACCAGCTTGACGCCGGCCGGCAGCGAGCGGCCGATGCGCTCGGACGCCGCGCCGAGCGACTCACCGAGCCGGATGATGTCGCCACCCTTGGTCATCGACACACCGAGCGCGATGACTTCCTTGCCCTGATGCCGGACCTTGACGGACGGCGGGTCGACGTAGCCGCGCGTGATCTCGGCGATGTCGCCGAGGCGCAGCTGGGCGCCCGAGCTGCCCCGGATCGGCATCGCCCGCAGCTGCTCCACCGCCTCGAACTGGCCCGCCACCCGCACCTGCACGACGTCCAGCGGCGTCTGCACGGCGCCGGCACTCTCCACCGCGTTCTGCTGGCCGAGCTGGGCGATCACCTGGTTCATGTCGAGCCCGAGCTGGGCCAGGCGCTTCTGCGAGATCTCGATGAAGAGCTTCTCGTCCTGCGCGCCGAACAGGTCGACCTTGGCAACGTCCGGCACGCGCAGCAGCTGCTGGCGCACGTCGTCGGCAAACACCTTGAGTTCGGCATAGCTGAAGCCGTCGGTCTCCAGCGCATAGATCACGCCATACACGTCGCCGAAGTCGTCGTTGAAGAACGGCCCCTGCACGCCCGCCGGCAGCTGAAAGCGCATGTCCCCGACCTTCTTGCGCACGGTGTACCAGACGTTGGGCACCTCGGACGCCTTCGATGAGTCCTTGATCTGGAAAATGATCTGCGACTCGCCGGGCTTGGAGTAGCTGCGGATCTTGTCGGCGTAAGGCACCTCCTGCAACGTGCGCTCGATCTTGTCGGTCACCTGCTCGGCCACCTGCTGCGCCGTGGCGCCGGGCCAGTAGGTGCGCACGACCATGGCGCGGAAGGTGAAAGGCGGGTCCTCGTCCTGGCCGAGCTGGAAATACGCGGCAAAGCCCAGCAGCATCAGCACGACGAGCAGGTAGCGGGTGAGCGCCGGATGGTCGAGCGCCCACTTGGAGAGATTGAACCCCTCCTTCGGTTGGATCTGCGTCATGCCCGCCTCACTTGGCAACAGAGGCCGCAGCGGGCGCGGAAGCAGCCACCGGCGCCTGGCTGGCCGCCCGCGTGGCGGCCGATGCCTCGACCGCAGCGGCGGCGGACACGACCGTGGGCGACTGGTAGATCGTCACCTTCTGCCCGGGCGACAGCACGTGCACGCCGGCCGAGACAACCAGCATGCCGGGCGTGAGCCCACCGGCGATGACGGCCTCGTTGCCGTCCGCCGTGGCGATCTGCACCGGCTGCGAGCGCACCGTCATGCTGGCCTTGTCGAGCACCCAGACGGCGCTCGCGCGGCCGTCCTGGCGCAGCGCGCTGGTGGGCAGCTTGATGACCGGCGTGCCCGCCGCCGACAGCGAAGCGGGCGACACGTACACGGTGGCGCCAAGGGGCGGCGCCTCCTTCACGTCGATCGACACCTTGACCGGGAACGTGCGCGTGACCGGGTCGGCGCTGGCCGCGACCTCGCGGACCTTGCCGGAGAGGGTTCGGCTCTCGGCCCAGACCCGCACGCTCACATCGGAGCCGGGCCGGATCGCGGCGATCTTGTCTTCCGGCACCGAGAACACCACGTCGCGCGCGCCGTCCTGGGCGATGCGCACGACGGGCGCACCGGCAGCGACCACCTGACCCGGCTCGGCCTCGACAGCGGTCACGACGCCGGCCACGTCAGCCACCAGCGTCGCATAGCGCGCCTGGTTGCCCTGGGACGACAGCTGCGCCTGAGCCTGATCGAGCTGGGCCTGGGCGGCCTTGAGCGTGGTCTCGCGCCGCTCGAGTTCGGCACCACTGATGAAGTTCTGGTCCTTGAGGGCAGCAAAGCGCTTGAAGTCCGCCGCCGCGAGGTCGCGGTTGGTCTGCGCCGCCGCAACCTGGGCCCGGGCGGCATCGGCCGCCAGCCGCAGGTCCTGCGCATCAAGCTGGGCCAGCACCTGCCCCGCCTTGACGCGCTGGCCGAGTTCGGCCTGCCGCTGAACGATCTTGCCCGGCACGCGAAACCCGAGGCGCGATTCCACCCGCGCGCGCACCTCGCCGGCGAACTCGTGCCCGGACTGGAAGGGACTGACGCCCACCGTCAGGACCTTGACGGCCCGGATCGGCTCCTGGGGCGGCTCCGCGCGGGTGCAGGCGGCGAGCGCGATGGCGGCAAGCCACGCGGGTGCGGTACGGCAAAGTGAGGTCAAAAGCGGTTGTGGCATGGCGAACCTGATGGATAAGTACGCAGCGGGCACAGGAAAAACGCGGCTGGACCGCTGACCGGAGTCAGACTGGAGTCGGATTAATGACTGACCGGTTAGTAATCTAGGGTAAATACGAATCGGTGTCAAGCGACAATCGGGACGTGTCCGCGCCCTCTTCGCACTACGAGAATTTCCCCGTTGCATCGCTGCTGTGCCCACCCCGGCTGCGGCCTGCGGTGATGGCGATCTACGGTTTTGCGCGCACGGCGGACGACATCGCCGACGAAGGCGACGCGTCGGCCGAGGCGCGCCTGGCCGAGCTCGCGGCGTTCCGGGACGACCTCGCCGCCATCGCACGCGGGCAGCCGGCCTCGCCGCGCTGGCCAGCCGTGTTCACGCCGCTGGCAGCCGCGATGACCGCCTTCCAGTTGCCCGAACACCTGCTGGCGGACCTGCTGAGCGCGTTCTCGCAGGACGTGGCGCGTTCGCGCGACGGCGCGGGCTATGCGGACCGTGCCGAACTGCTCGACTACTGCCGCCGCTCGGCCAACCCGATCGGCCGCCTGCTGCTCCACATCTATGGCGTGAATGACGCCGCAGCGCTGGCCCAGAGCGACGCGATCTGCAGCGCGCTGCAGCTGATCAACTTCTGGCAGGACCTGAGCCAGGACATTCCGCGCGGCCGCTACTACCTGCCTGCCAGCGACTGCGCCGCGCACGATGCAGCCTGGCACGACCTGCTCGCGCTGCGCCAGACGCCGCAGGCCACGCGCCTGGTGGCGGCCGAGGTGCAGTGGGCCCGCGCGCTGATGGCCGACGGCGCGCCCCTGGTGCACCGGCTGCCGGGCCGCGCCGGCTGGGAACTGCGCTTCGTCGTGCAGGGCGGCCTGCGCATCCTCGACCGGATCGAGGCGGCCGGCTTTGCCAGCCTGTCGGTGCGACCCAAGCTGCGCCGGCGGGACTTTCCGGCCATCGCGTGGAAGGCGCTGTGGATGTGACAATCGCCGCATGACGCCCGAGCAATATGTCCAGGAGAAAGCCGCCGCCTCGGGCAGCAGCTTCTACTACGCCTTCCTGTTCCTGCCCCGGCCGCGGCGCGCCGCCATCACCGCGTTCTATGCCTTCTGCCGGGAGGTCGACGACGTGGTGGACGACATGGTCGATCCCGGCGTGGCGCGGACCAAGCTGGCTTGGTGGCAGGGCGAGGTTCACTCGGCTTTCGCCGGCCGGCCGACCCACCCGGTGATGCAGGCGCTGATGCCGCTTGCAGCCGAGCATGGCATCGAGGAGCGCCACCTGCAGGCGGTCATCGAAGGCTGCCTGATGGACCTGGAGCAGACCCGCTACCTCGACTTTCCCAACCTGCAGCGCTACTGCCATCTGGTCGCCGGCGTGGTCGGCGAAGTCGCCGCGCGCATCTTCGGCCAGACGCAGGCGCAGACCACGCGCTATGCGCACACGCTGGGCCTGGCGTTCCAGCTGACCAACATCATCCGCGACGTCGGCGAGGACGCGATGCGCGGCCGCATCTACCTGCCCATCGACGAACTGCAGCGCTTCGACGTGAAGGCCCACGAGATCCTCAACCGCGTCTACTCCGACCGCTTCACCGCGCTGATGCGCTTCCAGGCCGAACGGGCCCATCGCCTCTATGACGAGGCGTTTGCGCTGCTGCCGGCCGAAGACCGCCGCAACCAGAAGGCCGGGCTCATGATGGCGGCGATCTACCGCACCTTGCTGCGCGAAATCGAGCATGAGAACTTCCGCGTCCTGCACCAGCGCATCAGCCTCACGCCGCTGCGCAAGCTCTGGCTGGCCTGGAAGGTGCAGGCGCTGGGCCGGGTGGGATGACGCCGCAGGGCATGACGGCATCGGGTATGCAGCCCCGCGACGTCGCCATCGTCGGCGGCGGCTGGGCCGGCATGGCGGCCGCCGTGCGGGCCACGCAGGCCGGATACCGCGTGACGGTGTTCGAGGTGGCCCGCACACTCGGCGGCCGCGCCCGCGCCATGCGCGACACCCTGCCCGACGGCACACCCGTGCAGCTCGACAATGGCCAGCACATCCTGATCGGCGCCTACACCGAATCGCTGGCGCTCATGCGCGAAGTGGGCGTGGACCCGGCGGCCGCGCTGCTGCGCCTGCCGCTCGCCCTGGTGTTTCCCGACGGCAGTGGCCTGCGCCTGCCGCACGGCCTGCCTGCGCCGCTCGATGCACTGCTGGGCATCCTGCAGGCCGAAGGCTGGACCTGGCGCGACCGCCTGTCGCTGCTGCGCGTGGCTGCACGCTGGCAGTTCGCCGGATTTCGCTGCAGCGCGTCGACGCCCGTGCTGGCGCTGTGCGACGGACTCACTGCGCGCGTGATGGAGGAGCTGATCGAACCCCTGTGCGTCTCGGCCCTCAACATCCCGGCGGCCCGTGCCAGCGGACAGGTGTTCCTGCGCGTCATCCGCGACTCGCTGTTTGCGGGACGCGGCGGCTCCAACCTGCTGCTGCCCCGAACCGATCTGAGCAGCCTGTTCCCGGCGCCGGCCGCGCAGTGGCTGACGCAGCGTGGCGGCCGCGTCGAGACGGGGGTGCGCGTCCAGTCGATCCGCCCCGTGCGTGCCGTGCAGGACACCCCGGCAGACGGCGGTCCGGCGCCCGGCCCGGCCGAATCGGCATCGGGGTTCCAGGCACCGCGCTGGCAGGTGCATGACGCGACCTTCGACGCCGTCGTGCTGGCCTGCCCGGTGTGGGAGGCCATCCGTCTGGTGGAGACCAGCGGCGCCGGTGGCCACGGCTGGCTGCACCGGGCGCGCGCACTGACCCACGAGGCCATCACCACCGTCTACGCCACCAGCAAGACCCGGCTGGCCGAGCCGCTGCTCAGCCTGCGCGCCAGCCGCAGCGAGCCGGCGCAATTCGTGTTCGACCGCAGCCAGTTGGGCGGGCCCCGAGGCCTGCTCGCTTTCGTGATCAGCGCCAGCCAGGGCGAGCGGGACGAACTGCAGGCCCGCGTGCTCGCACAGGGCGAGCGACTCGGCTTCAGGGATCTTCGGCCGCTTCAGACCGTGGTGGAAAAGCGCGCGACCTTCGCCTGCACGCCCGGCCTGCAACGGCCCCCTGCGGACATCGCGCCCGGCCTGCTGGCCTGCGGCGACTATGTCGAAGGGCCCTACCCGGCCACGCTCGAAGGTGCGGTGCGGTCGGCAGCGGATGCGGTGGCGCGGCTCAGCGTGCCACCTCGGCCTGCCTGAACAGCTCGCACAATTCCGTGAGATTGCCCAGCGTCACGTGGGGCGCGACGTCGTGCGGCCAGAGATGGTCGGCCCGGTTGACCCAGGCCGCCTGCATGCCGGCATTGACGGCGCCCAGCACGTCGAGCGTGGCATCGTCGCCGACGTGAAGCACCGCGTCGGGCAGCACGTCCAGCGCCCCCGCAGCGGCATGGAAGATCCGCGGATCGGGCTTGCCGACGCCGAACTCCCGCGCCGTGATGGCGGCCTTGAAGTACTTGCCCAGTCCCACGCGGTTCACGTCGGCATTGCCGTTGGACAGGCTCACCATGGGAAAGCGCGCCGCGAGGAATTCCAGCGCGTCCTGCGCATCCTCGAACAGCTGCACCTGCTGGCGCGCCTCGAAGAACACCTCGAACGCCTTGTCGGCCAGCAGCGGGTTCTCGCGGGCGCGGTACATGGCCAGGCGGATCGACTCGCGGCGCACGGCCGACAGGTCGTGCTTGAGTTCAGGCCGGTTGGCCGCCACATGGTCGCGGATCTCGCGCAGAGCCACGGGGCTCGAATACAGGGCCGCCGTCATCGGCGAGTGCCGGGTCAGCCACTCGTGCAGGGCATGTTCGGCCTTGTCGATGGTCGGCCAGATCGGCCACAGCGTATCGTCCAGGTCCAACGAGATTGCCCTGATTTTTGTGATGTCCAGCATAGGTGGGGGAGAATAACGCATGCCATCGACCCCTCTGACCTCTGCCGTCGCCCCAGCGACTGAGTCGCCGCACGGCAAGGCCGCCGTGCTCCTGTGCAACCTGGGCACACCCGACGAGCCCACGGCTGCGGCGGTGCGGCGCTACCTCGCACAGTTCCTCAGCGACCCGCGCGTCGTCGAGATTCCGCGGGCGATCTGGCTGCCCATCCTCTACGGCATCATCCTCGTCACCCGGCCGGCCAAGTCCGCCGCGAAGTACGCCAGCATCTGGACGCCCGAAGGCTCGCCGCTGAAGGTCTGGACCGAAAAGCAGGCGACGATGCTGCGCGGCTGGCTCGGCGAAGCGGGCCTGACGGTGCGCGTGGACTGGGCGATGCGCTACGGCAACCCGTCGATCGCGGCGCGCCTGGACGCCCTGGTGGCCGAAGGCGTGACGCGGGTGCTGCTGCTGCCGGCCTACCCCCAGTACTCGGGCACCACCACGGCCAGCGTGTTCGACGCGGTCTACGAGTGGGCCGGGCGACAGCGCAGCATTCCCGAGCTGCGCTTCGTCAACCGCTACCACGACGATCCGGCCTACATCGAGGCGCTGGTCACACGGGTCCGCGCCTTCTGGCAGACCCATGGCCGGCCGGACCGGCTGGTGATGAGCTTCCATGGCGTGCCCGAGCGCACCGCGCGCCTGGGCGACCCCTACCAGTCCGAGTGCATCACGACCGCGCAGCTGCTCGCCGGACGGCTCGGCCTCACGGACGCCCAGTACAAGCTCACCTTCCAGTCCCGCTTCGGCAAGGCCAAGTGGCTCGAGCCCTATACCGAGCCGACGCTCCAGGCGATGGCGGCCGAAGGCGTCGGGCGGGTGGACGTGATCTGCCCCGGCTTCACCGGCGATTGCCTGGAGACCCTCGAAGAAATCAACATGGAGGCGCGCGAAGCCTTCCTGGAGGCCGGCGGCAAGGAGTTCAACTACATCCCCTGCCTCAACGACAGCCGCGAATGGATCGGCGCGCTCAGCGCCATCGCCCAGGCCAACATGGCCGGCTGGATCACGCCGGGAGCCCGGCGCGAGGCACGGGCGGCCTGAAGGCCCGTGCCTCAGTCGTGCGCAGCGAAGAACGACGACACCAGATCCAGCTGCTCCGGCACATTGAGCGCCGGGGCATGACCGCAGCCGGCGATCTCCACCACCCGCGTGCGTCCCGCCTTGCCCGGTCCGCGCGTCATCATCTCGTCGGTGGTCTCGCGCAGAACCAGATCGGACTCGGCGCCGCGCAGGCACAGCACCGGGATGTCGAGCGCGTCGTAGTGGTCCCAGATCAGGTAGTCGTCCGGGTGGTGGATGAACTGCCCCACCATCGCCGGGTCATAGTGCGGCGTGAGCCGCCCGTCGGGCAGCCGGCGGGTCGATGTCTCGGCCAGGCGCCGCCACTGCGCGTCGCTGAGCCAGCCATAGGGCTTGTAGACCTGGCGGAAGAAAGCCTCGATCTCGAGCATGCTGCTGAACACCGGTGGATTGCCGGCATAGGCGCGGATGCGGCCGATGGCCTCGTCGGCCAGGCGCGGGGCGTTGTCGTTGAGCACCAGGCTCTTGATGCGGCCCTTCATGCGCGGCTCGAACAGGCCTGAAGCGCAGACCGTCCCAATGGCCCCGCCCATGGAGGTGCCCACCCAATGGGCCTCGCGGATGCCCAGCCGGTCGAACAGGTCGGCCGCCACGCGGGCGTAGAACGACAGCTGGTATTCGTTCTTCGGATCGGGGCTCCACTGGCTCATGCCGCGCCCCGGCGCGTCGGGGCAGATCACGCGCCAGCGCGGCGCCAGATGTGCGGCCAGCTCGTCCATGTCGCGGCCGGTGCGCGCCAGGCCATGCCAGGCGATCACGGTGCCCGGCCCCTCGCCCCATTGGGTGTAATGGATCTCGCGCCCCGCGCAGACCTCGTAGTGCGATGTGAACTGCATTGCCGTGAGAGCCCCTTCTGATTCCGCCTGCTGCCCCGCCGCCCTACTTGAGCAGCTTGCCGTTGCTGCCGATCACCGTGACCTCGACGTAGCGCGAGCCCACCCGGTTGGTCGGCGAGTAATTGACCGTGATGCCGCCCAGATCCCAGGCCCCCAGGGTCTCGAGCGAGCGGATCACCTTCTCGCGCGTCGGCCGCGGGCCGGCGCGACGCAGCGCCTCGACCAGCACCTTGGCGCCGAGGAACTGTTCGAAACTGGTGTAGTTGACCTGCTGGCCCGGCGCATGGCGCGCCAGCAGCGTCTGGTACTCGCGGATCACCGGCAGGTTGGGCATGAACGGGTACGGCACCACCTGGCTGATGCCCAGGCCGTGCGCGTTCTTCAGGCCCGCGAGCTTGACCAGCTCGGCCGGATCGACCACCGAGATGTTGTAGAGCTGCGCGCCGCCGCCGGCCTCGCGGTAGCGCTTGACGAAGGCCGCCGTCGGCTTGTTGACCGAGATCATGATCACGGCCTGCGCGTCGGACACCTTGATCTTCTTCACCGCCTCGTCGACGTTGTCGGTGTTGCGCTCGTAGCCGGCGGCCACGGCGACGGCCAGGCCGCGCTTGGCAAGCGCCGCCTCCACGCCCAAGAGGCCGGCCTTGCCGAAGGCGTCGTCCTGGTACATCACGCCGATGCGCTTCATGCCGAGCGTGGTGACCTGCTGGACCATGTGTTCGGCCTCGTCCGCGTAGCCGGCGCGCACGTGGAAGATCCAGGCGTTGAACGGGCTGCGCAGCGGCTCGCCGCCGGTGTAGGGCGCCACCAGCGCGACGCCGGCCTCCTCCAGGATGCCATCGGACAGCAGCTTGCCGACGTTGGCCGTGCCGGCAAAGCCGAACAGGGCCACCACGTCGTTGCGCGCGAGCAGCTCCTTGGTCAGGCGCACGGTCTCGTCCACCTTGTAGGCATCGTCCACCACGGCGGTGCGGATCTTCGCACCGTGGATGCCGCCCTTTTCGTTGATGGCATCAAAGTAGATCTTGCCGCCGAGCACCATCTGCTGGCCGGTGCTCGCCAGCACGCCCGACAGCGGTGCGACCTGGCCGATCACGATGTCGGCCGCCCCGGCGGACACCGACGGCGGCCCCGCCATCGCACCCTGCCCTGCCACCGCAAGAACGGCTGCGGCACCCAAGCGCCACCACGTCTCCAACGACTTCCACGTCTTCATGAGCTGTCTCCTGGTTCTGTTTCTGATGCACACACGAAAAACGTCAGATCGAAACGGCGCCGGGCAGGAGCGAGGAACGGCTCGCCCCTCAGGCCCGGCGCGCAGCACGCAGCCGGCCCACCACCCCCGTGGGGAAGTAATACACCGACAGCACGAACAGCAGCCCGAGCCAGAGCAGCCAGCGGTCGGGCGACAGCAGCGCCGCAAGCCAGGGCAGGCCCGAGGCGGCGTCATGACCGAGCTTGAGCAGGTCCTGCAGGTAGCTCTGCGCCACCACGAACATCGCCGAGCCGATGGCCGCGCCGTAGACTGTGCCCATGCCGCCGATCACCACGATCAGCAGCACGTCGATCATGATCTCGAACGACAGCGACGTGTCCGGCCCGTTGTAGCGCAGCCAGAGCGCCAGCATCGCGCCGGCCAGGGTGGCGAACAGCGCCGACAGGATGCTCGACGTGGTGCGGTACACCACCACCCGGTAGCCGATCGCCTCGGCGCGGAACTCGTTCTCGCGGATCGCCTGCAGCACGCGGCCGAACGGGGAATTGACGATGCGCAGCATCACCAGCAGGAGCACGAGCGCGGCCGCAAACAGCAGGTAGTAGCACAGCAGCCGGCCGTCGATGCTCACACCGAGGAAGGGCGAGTCGAGGAACTCGGTCGAGGGCGACAGCAGCGCCGGCACCTTGAAGGTCAGGCCGTCCTCGCCGCCCGTGATGTCCGACAGCTGCGAGGCCAGCGTCTGGAAGGCCGAGGCCACGGCCAGAGTGATCATGGCGAAGAAGATCGCCCGCACCCGCAGCGAGAACAGGCCCACGGCCAGCGAGAGCAGGAACGACAGCACCAACGCGCCGCCCACGCCGGCCGCGAGTGCCGTCCAGGTGGCGCCGAGGCGCGTCGAGGCGATCGCGATGCCGTAGGCGCCGATGCCAAAGAACATGGTGTGCGCAAAGCTCACGATGCCGGTGTAGCCGAGCAGCAGGTCGAAGCTCGCGACCAGCACCACGAACACGAGGATCTTGGCGGCCACGTTGAGCGCCTTGACGCCGGGAAACAGGAACGGGGCCAGGGCCAGTGCCGCCAGCAGGGCCACGAGCAGCACGGCCAGCACGCGGCTGCGCGGATAGTCGCCGGAGAGAATGCGGTTGAGCATGGGATCGGGCTCCTTCAGCGGCTGGTGACCGGGTACACGCCGCTCGGGCGCCACAGCAGGATGGCGACCATCAGCGCGATGTTCGAGAACAGCGCCGCCTTCGGTGCCAGGAAGCCGGTGTAGTTAGCCATCAGGCCCACCAGCAGAGCGCCGATCAGCGCCCCCCCGGTCGAGCCCAGCCCGCCGATGATGATCACGATGAAGATCAGCACGTTGACCTGCGCGCCCATCTGCGGGATCACGTTCTGCTGGAACAGCCCCCACATCACGCCGCCGAGGCCGGCCAGCGCGCTGCCCACGACGAACACGCCGACGAACAGCATCCGGATGCGGTAGCCGAGCGACTCGACCATCTCGCGGTCCTGCACGCCGGCGCGGATCAGCAGGCCGATCTTGGTGCGGCCGAGTGTCCAGGCCAGCACGCCGAACACCACCACGCCAACGGCCACCGCGATCAGCCGGTACTTCTCGATGGCGGCATCGCCCACCAGCAGCGAGCCGCGCATGGCCTGCGGCAACGGCAGCGGAATCTGCAGCGGTCCCCAGATCACCTTGATCAGTTCCTCGCCGATGATCATGCCGCCCATGGTGATGAGAATCTGCTTGAGATGCTGGCCATAGACCGGCCGCACGATGAAGCGCTCGAAGGCCAGCCCCACCGCCCCGGCCACCAGCATCGCCACCAGCATGGCCGGGAACACCGCGACCAGATTGCGCCAGAGCTGGTCGGAGCCCGTCCAGTCCCCCATGGCCCCCAGCACGCTGGTGGCAACGAAAGCGCCGAGCGCGATGAACACGCCGTGGCCGAAGTTGAGCACGTCCATGAGGCCGAACACCAGCGTCAGGCCCGAGGCGATGATGAAGATGATCATGCCCATGGCCAGACCCGCCACCGTGAGCGTCAGCCAGGTCGAGCCCGAGCCGATCAGCGGAAACACCAGCAGCGCCAGCGCCGGCACAAGCGCCAGGGGCTTCCAGTCGAAGTCGGATGTCTTGTTCATAGCGCCAGCCCCAGCAGCGAGCGCTGCAGTTCCTCGTCCTCGGCCAACGCCTTCATGGCGCCGGCATGCACCACGCGGCCGTTGTCCATCACCGCCACGCTGTCGCCCAGCCGCTTGGCGAAATTGATGTTCTGCTCCACCAGCAGCACCGTCACGCCGCTTTGCTTGAGCTGCGCGAAGGCGTCGATCATGTTGTTGATGATGGCGGGCGCGAGGCCCTTGCTCGGCTCGTCCACGATCAGCAGCTCGCGCGGCTCGACGATGGCGCGGGCCACGGCCAGCATCTGCTTCTGCCCGCCCGAGAGCTTGCCGGCCGGATGGTTCCAGAATTTCTCGACGGCCGGGAACAGCGAGAAGATCCACTTCAGGCGCTCGCCGTCCATCTGGTCGGCGCGCCGTGCGCTGCGGGCGGCCAGCAGCATGTTCTCCTTGACCGTGAGGTCCGAGAAGATGCCCATGGCCTCGGGCACGTAGGCGATGCCCAGGCCGGCGATCTCGGGGGTGGAAAGCTGGGTGATCTCGCGCCCGCCGAAGGTGATGCGCCCTGGCGCGCCGCGCCACAGGCCCATGATCGTGCGCAGCGTCGTGGTCTTGCCCGCGCCGTTGCGGCCCAGCAGCATGGTCAGCTGGCCGCGCGGTACGACAAGGTCCACGCCGTGCAGGATGTGGTACGCGCCGATATGCGTGTGCACGCCTTCCAGGACCAGAAGATTGTCGGCGCCTGCGGCAGAGGCTGCGTTCATGGTGTGCCCTGACGCGTTCATGGCTTGACCCCCAGATAGGCTTCCTGCACGACGGCCGAGGAGATCACCTCCGACGGCTCGCCATCGGCCACCAGCGTGCCGTTGTGCAGCACGATGATGCGGTCGGCCAGCTCACGCACCACGTCCATCTTGTGCTCGACCAGAAGAATGGTCTTGGTTTCGTCTTCCTTGAGCTTGCGGATGAGGTTGAGGATGACGGGCGCCTCGTCGGCGCTCATGCCGGCCGTTGGCTCGTCGAACATGAACACCTGCGGCTCCAGCGCCATCAGGAGCGCCACCTCGAGCTTGCGCTGGTCGCCGTGCGGAAGGCTCGCCACCGGGGCGTCCTGCTTGTCGGCCATGGCGACCGACACGAGGATCTCGTGGGCGCGGGCAGTGAGCGCCTGATGGTCGCTCCAGATGCTCCACAGGTTCAGGCCCTTGCGATGCGCGCCGGACTGCGTGGCCTGCACGGCCAGGCGCACGTTCTCGAGCACCGACAGGTTCGGGAACAGGTTGGTCAGCTGGAAGGCGCGGCCCAGCCCCGCATGGGTGCGGGCCGACACGCTCGCCGTCGACAGATCGCGGCCGTTGAGCGACACCGTGCCGCTCGTGGCCTTGAGCTGACCCGAGATCAGGTTGAAATACGTCGTCTTGCCCGCCCCGTTGGGCCCGACGATGGCCGTGAGGGTGCCCGGCTCGAACGAGCAGGTCACCGCGTTCACGGCCACGTGGCCGCCGAAGCGGATGGTCAGGTCTTTGGTCGCAAGCAAGGGCAGGATCTCCGGCAGGGGTGGCGCACCGTCCGCCGCGCGCGGCGGACGGTGCGTCCGTTCAGGGACAGGTTCCAATCACGTAGTAGTTGGCACCCGTCATTTTCAGCGTGGTCGTGGTGAAGGTGTTCCACAGCCCCATGTTCTGGGCCGAGCCGTTGGCGTAGGTGTAGCCACCCGACTGGTAGGCGCGGCCCGCCGTGGTGTGGGCGTAGTTCGACGAGGTGTAGCAGGTCGCTGCCGTGCCGCTGGTGGTGCCGCTGGCCGACGCGGAGGTCGCGCCCTCGACACCGCCCGAGTCGGTCGCGCGCACCGTCCAGCCGTAGGTGGTGGCGGCAGCAAGACCGGTGTCGGTGTAGTTGGTCGCGGTCACGGACAGCGCGTTGACCTTGTTGCCATTGCGGTAGACGTTGTAGCCGGCCGCGCCACTGACCGCGTTCCAGCTGATCTTCATGCTGCTGGTGGTCGCGTTGGACGTCACCACGCCGGTGGGCGCGGCGAGCGTGGTCGTGCCGCCACCGCCGCCACCGCCGCCCGAGCCTGCGCCCGACGACAGCTGGGCCACCATCGCCATGATGGCCGCCTGCTGCGTGCCGGCCTTCTGCGCGAAGTTGCTGCCGTACCAGCCGATCCAGTCCCAGCAGCCGTTCGGGTTGGCCAGCGAGCCGCTGGCGGCCGTGGCGCGGCTGGTGTTGTCCACCTTGGCCTGCGGAAACAGCACGATGATGTTGTTGGTGTCGGCCCAGCGGGTGTAGCCGGTGTTCTTGATGAACTTGTCACCGATGGTGGCGTAGCCCTGCTGGCAGCCGTGCAGCGCCACATGGACCTTGCACTGCGTGCCCGCCTGGCAGCTCGCCGGCACATAGACCCAGCCGGTGGAGGCCATGCCCGGATTGCTGGTGAAGGCCGACTGGTTGAACTCGATGTAGTTGCTCGCGGCCGGCGCGTTGTTGCGCGCATTGAGCGTGCCGTAGAACTTGGTCAGCACCGCCTTGGCGCCGTCGTACCCGCAATTGCTGATGTAGGGCGAGGCGCTCGTGCTGCAGCTGTTGTTGCCGGTGCTGTCGAAGTCGGTGGGGAACACGTGGGCCGTGCTGGCGCGCTGCACGTACTCCAGGTTGGCGGCGGTCACGCCGTTGTTGGTGTACTGGGTCTTGGCACCGGCCATGGGGTTGGGGCCGACGGTGGAGTCGCTCGTGCCCACGAACATGTAGACCTTCTGGTTGGCCACGTTCGCCTTGTTGTCGATCTGGTTGCCGCTCCAGGCATTCAGGTCGTTCTGCATGGTGGTCAGCATGCTGCTGCTGATGGTGGCGTTGTACATGCAGGCGGTGTAGTTGCTGTGGCCCGCGCACATGTACGGCCCGGCGGCGAACACGCCCACGCCCATGAACTTGGACGAGTAGGCGTAGCCGAGCTGGTTGGCCATGAAGCCGCCGGACGACAGGCCCGACACGCTGGTCTTGCTGGTGTCCACGTTGTAGGCCGGCAGCGGCACCGCCGCCGTGGCCGTGCCCAGGGCCAGCGCGGCGCAGGCGGCGGCCAAGCCGCGCAGCGCGGCGCGCAGCCGGTCACGGCCGCTGAAACTGGAAAGCATGGGGAATCTCATGGGGTTTGTCTCCTGATGTGGTGTTTCGGGCAAAAGCGCCCTCCTCGCCCCCGTGCAACGGGGGTTCTCTCATCAACCGTCATGAAGGGCGGGGCGGTGGGCCCCGCGTGCTCGACGCCCGCTTACCGCTTGTTGCGGATCGGAACGTTCATCTCTTCCGGCTTGATTTCCCGGACGAGTTCAGGCACGCCCCAGGCGAATGCGGGGTCGGCCTTGATCTTGAAGTGGAACATGCTCTGCATGGCCTGATGGTCTTCCTTGCGGAAGGTCATCTTGCCCTTGGGCGTGTCGAAGCTCATGCCCTCCATCGTGGCGATGAGCTTGTTGGTGTCGGTGTCGCCATTGGTCTTCTTGAGCGCGGTCACCAGGGCCATCGCGGCCGAGAAGCCGCCGGCGGTGAAGAAGTCGGGCGGCGACTTGAACTGGTTGTAGTGGCGCGAGACCATGGCCTCGTTGACCGGATTCTTGGGCATCCCGAAGTAGTAGTACGCCGCGCCCTCCATGCCGGGGAAGCGCTTGTAGTCGGCCATGGCCGGCAGGATGTTGCCGCCGCTGGCGACCTCGATGCCGTAACGCTCCTTGATCTGCAGATCGGCGAACTTGGCAAACGGCGTCGTCGCGCCGGCCCAGATGATCCAGACGATCTTGCGGCCGGGCTTGTCCTTCATTGCGTCGACCACGCGCTGGATGCCTGCGGTGAAGTCGGTGGTGTTGGCCGGCAGGTACTCCTCGTGCACGACCTTGGCCGTCTTGACCGACTCCTTGAACGCCTTGACGCCGTCGCGGCCGAAGGCCCAGTCCTGCGCGAAGGTGGCGATGGACACGCCCGCCTTGTCGAGGGCGACCGCGTTGGAGATCGCGTCCTGCGAGCTGTTGCGGCCGGTGCGGAAGATGTACTTGTTCCATTTCTCGCCGGTGATCGCGTCGGCCACGGCGGGCTCGACCAGCAGGATCTTCTTGTACTCCTCGGCGACCGGCAGCATGGCCAGCGCCACGCCCGAGCCGGTGGTGCCGACGGCGATGTCGGCCTTGTCGTCGCTGTAGGCGGCCGCCAGCAGCGACTTGCCCAGATCGGGCTTGCCCTGATCGTCCTTCTCGATCACGACGATCTTCTTGCCGTTGATCATCATCGTGCCGCCGGTGGCGTAGTCCAGGCCCATCATCAGACCGACGGCGGTCTGCTTGCCATAGGCCTCCAGCGGACCGGTCTTGCCGTACACGTGGGCGATGCGGATTTCCTTGGATTGGGCCAGCGCGGAAGTGGCGAGGCTGGCACCCAGCGTGAGGGCTGCGCCCAGCGCGAACCATGTGCGACGAAGCATGGGAATGTCTCCTTGTGAATGACGGAACTCGCACCACTATTGCACACAGTGTGCCAGATTGCAGTGCATTGATTTGAAACGGTTTTTTATCCAGCTCGACTCAATTTGCCTGATTTTCAGACAAGTTGGTTTGCCTGATTGTCAGACACATGACTGATTTTCATGCAGGGTTTTCCAGACGTTCATACAGCTTCGCACGGGAAATGCCCAGCATGCGCGCCGCAGCCACCTTGTTGCCGCCGGTGGCCTCCATGGCCGCCGCGATGGCCTGCCGCTCCACTGCGGCGACCTGTTCGGCCAGCGGCCGCATCGCGCCCGCGCCAGACGGCGCCAGGGCCGGCGGAGCCGGCAGCGCCGGCTTGACGATGCTCTCGACGCCCGTCTCGCGCAGCACGGCCTCGACCTGCTCGGTCTCGATGTAGCGCGAGTCGCTGCGCATCAGCACCTGCTCCAGCACGTTGCGCAGTTCGCGGATGTTGCCGCGCCAGCTCTGCGCGGCCAGCAGGTCCAGCGCCTGCGCACTGAGCTCGGGCTGGGCCGTGCCATTGCGGTGGGCGATGTCCTCGCCGAGCACCTCGACGAGCGAGGCGATGTCGGCGCGCCGCTCGCGCAGCGGCGGCACGCGGATGGGCAGCACGTTGAGGCGGTAGAACAGGTCCTCGCGGAACTGCCCCTCGCGCACCAACGCCGCCAGGTCGCGCGAGGTCGCGGCGATCACGCGGGCGTCGAAGGGCACGAGGCGGTTGGAGCCGAGCGGTTCGATCTCGCCTTCCTGCAGCGCGCGCAGCAGCTTGGCCTGCAGGGCCAGCGGCATGTCGCCGATTTCGTCGAGGAACAGCGTGCCGCCATCGGCGAGCTTGAATTTGCCGTCCCGGCCCTTGCGGTCGGCGCCGGTGAACGCGCCGGGCGCCACACCGAAGAACTCCGCCTCCAGCAGCGTGTCGGGCACGGCTGCGATGTTGACGCTGATGAGCGGCCCCGCAGCGCGCCCGGAAGCCGCGTGGATCGCGTGGGCCAGCAACTCCTTGCCGGTGCCCGTCTCGCCCAGCAGCAGCACCGGACTCGACGACTGGGCCGCGCGGCGCGCCTGGCGCTTGACCTCCACCGCTGCCGGGCTGGCGCCCACGAAGCTCGCAAACGTGTACTTGGTGCGACGCCGGCTGGCCAGTTCGCGCCGGGCGTCGTCGAGGTCGCGCTGCAGCAGCGCGAACTTGCTGATCAGCGGCTGCAGCGTCGTCTCGGGGTGGTCGAACAGCACGATGCCGATGGCCCCGATGATCTCGCCGCTGCCTTCCTCGCGCAGCGGAATGCGGCTGACCACGAAGGTGCCGGCCTTGTTGGTCAGCAGGTCGATCAGGTAGGGCTCGCCGGTCTCCAGCACGCGGCGCATCTGGGTGTTGGGGATCACCTCCTCGACCATGTGGCCGACGAACTGGTCGACCGAGCTGAAGCCGAGGTCCGGCAGGAAGCGCTTGTAACCTTCATTGACCCACACGATGCGGCCGGTGCGGTCGACCAGGAACATGCCCTGGCTGATGGTGGAAAACAGGTGGAACATCGAGCGCGCGGCCAGCTCCAGGATGCTCTGGGCATCCCGAGGCAGGTGGCGCGGCAGGGTGTCGGTCTCGGTCATGCGGGCATGGTAGCGCCTGCCGCAGGCCTTCGACAGGGGGCAAGCGAGCAGCCGGGCGCGCTCAGAGGGACGCAGCGCGCCGCTGGCGCAGCGCCTTGGCCACGCGCGGCACCAGCAGCACGGCCACGACGACCGCGAGCAATGCGGCCGACATGGGCCGCTCCAGGAAGACCGTCCACTTGCCCTCGCCGATCGACAGCGCGTTGCGCATCTGTGCTTCGGCCAGGGGCCCGAGGATCATGCCCACCACCACCGGCGCCGTCGGAAAGTCGAAGCGCCGCATCACCAACCCCAGCAGGCCGATCGCATAGAGCAGGAACAGGTCGAACGCACTCTGGCGCATGCCATAGGCGCCGACGGTCGCGAAGATCAGGATGCCGGCGAAAAGCTGAGGCCGCGGAATCTTCAGCAGCTTGACCCACAGGCCGACCATCGGCAGGTTCAGCACCAGCAGCATCACGTTGCCGATGTAGAGCGACGCGATCAGCGCCCAGACCAGGGCCGCCGAGTTGGTGAAGAGCTGCGGTCCGGGCTGGATGCCATAGTTCTGGAACGCGCCCAGCAGGATCGCCGTGGTGTTGGAGGTGGGAATGCCGAGCGTGAGCAGCGGGATGAGCGCAGCGGTCACGCTCGCGTTGTTGGCCGCCTCGGGCCCGGCCACGCCTTCGATCGCGCCTTCCCGGCCGAACTCGGCGGCCGCCTGCGGGTCGCGCGCCAGCTTGCGCTCGGCCGCGTAACTGAGGAAGGTCGGAATCTCGGTGCCACCCGCCGGGATGCAGCCGAAGGGCACGCCGATGGCCGTGCCGCGCAGCCAGGCCGGCACCGAGCGGCGCCAGTCGCGGCCCGTCATGTGGACGCGGCTCATGCGGTTCTGCGTCTCCGCGACGCGGCCCTCGAACAGCGCCGCATGCAGCACCTCGGCCACCGCGAACAGACCGACCGCCACCAGCACGATCTCCACGCCGTCCATCAGCTCGGCCACGCCGCCGGTGTAGCGCGGCTGCCCGGAAATCTGATCGAGACCGATCAGCCCGATCGCCAGGCCCACGAACAGCGCGGTGATGCCGCGCAGCGTGCTCTGGCCGAGCACGGCGCTCACCGTGGTGAAGGCCAGCAGCATGAGCATGAAGTACTCGGGCGGGCCCAGCTTGACCGCGAACTCGGCCACATACGGAGCAAACAGCGTCACGATCACGGTGGCGATCGTGCCCGCGACGAAGGAGCCGATGGCGGCAGTGGCGAGCGCCGCACCGGCGCGGCCGCTGCGCGCCATCCGGTTGCCCTCCATGGCAGTGACCATGCTGGCCGTCTCGCCCGGGGTGTTCAGCAGGATCGAGGTGGTCGAGCCGCCATACATCGCACCGTAGTAGATGCCCGCGAAGAAGATCATCGAGGCGGTGATGTCGACCTTGGCCGTGATCGGCAGCAGCATGGCCACCGCCACTGCGGGGCCAATGCCCGGCAGCACGCCCACGGCCGTGCCCAGCACGCATCCGACGAAGCACCACAGCAGGTTGCTGACGGTGATGGCCGAGGCGAAGCCGGCCAGAAGCGCGTTGAGGATGTCCATGTCAGAGCCATCCTGTCTGCGTGAGCCCGGGCAGGTTGATCGCCAGGAACTTGGTGAACATCCAGTACACCGGCGCGGAGATCGCCACGCCCGTGATCCCATCCGTCAGCCAGACGCGCGGCCCCGGTCGCGGCTGGCCTTCGGCGCGGCGCAGGCCCTGCACCCCCAGCAGGTAGCACAGCGTGCAGCCCGCGATGAAACCGATGGTGGTGATCAGCGCCGCGTTGGCCAGCAGCCCGGCCGACACCCAGGCAAAGGCCGCCCAGTGGGCCGTGCCGCCGGGCGCATCCTGCATGTCGCGAAAGCCGCCGGTGCGCGCCTCCCAGGTCATCCAGGCGCCGCACACCGCCAGCACGGCGGCCACCACCCAGGGCAGGAAGTTCGGCCCCACGCCGCCGTAACCGGCCTCCGAAGGAATCGACACCGCACCGGCGCCCAGCGCCAGACCGGTCAGCAGCACACAGACGCCGACCAGCGTCTGCGGCCAGGTGGCAGGCGCCACCGGCTCGTTCGCATGCATGGCAGAAGCTCCGAGCGCGTCAGATCATGCCCGACTTGACCATCGTCGCCCGCAGGCTGGCGAAATCGTCGTCCACGAACTTGCCGAAGGCGTCGCCGGTCAGCACTGCCGGCGTCCAGGCGTTCTTGTCGAGCGATTCCGACCACGACTTCGTCTTGAGCGCGGCCAGAATCATGTCGATCAGGGCCTTGCGCTGCGGCGCGGTGATGCCGGGCGCGCCATACACGCCGCGCCAGTTGCCGATCTCGACGTTGATGCCCTGCTCCTTGAGCGTGGGCACGTTCACGCCCTTCAGGCGCGCGGCGGACGTGACGGCGATCGGCTTCATCTTGCCGGTCTCGATGTACTCGGAGAACTCGCTGTAGCCGCTGCCGCCGACCGTGACATTGCCGCCCAGGATGGCTGCCGTCGCCTCGCCGCCGCCGCGAAAGGCCACGTAATTGATCTTGGCCGGGTCGACCCCGACCTCGCGCGCGATCATGGCCGCCGCGATGTGCTCGGTCGAGCCGCGCGAGCCACCGCCCCATTTGACGCTGCCCGGGTCCTTCCTGAGCTGCGCCACCACCTCGGCCATGCTCTTGAACGGCGAGTTCGCCGGCAGCACGAAGACGTTGTATTCGCTGGTCAGTCGGGCCAGCGGGGTGCACTGGGTCAGGGTGACCGGCTGGCGCCCGGTGATGATGCCGCCGAGCATCACGGCGCCCATCACCATCATCGCGTTCGGATCGCCCTTCTGGTTGAGGAACTGCGCGAGGCCCAGCGCGCCGGCCGCGCCGCCCTTGTTGTCGTAGGACACGCTGTCGGCCGCCTTGGCCTCCAGCAGAGCCTTGCCGAGCGCGCGGCCGGTCGTGTCCCAGCCGCCGCCGGGGTTGGCGGGGATCATCATCTTGAGGTTGGCGCCGGCGCGGGCCGACAGGGGCAGCAGGCCGGCGGCCGCAGCGGCGGCCAGGGCGTGAAGGAATTGATCGCGGCGCATGGTGTCTCCTTGCAGGGCTGTGATCGTTGATTTTTCGGGGACACCCGATCATCCGTCAATCGCGGGCCGAACCGCCGCCCCGGACATTGGGGAAAGCGATAAGAACTTTGCTCGAGCCTGACCGCCTGCTGACCGGCCTTGCGCCACAATGGCGGGGCAGATGGACAGATTGCGAATCGACAAATGGCTGTGGGCCGCGCGCTTCTACAAGACGCGAAGCCTGGCCAGCGAAGAAATCGACCGGGGCCGCGTCCACGTCAACGGCGTGGCGGTCAAGCCGGCGCGCGAACTCAAGGCCGGCGACCGGGTGGAAGTGCGGATCGGCGCCGTGACGCGCGAGGTCGTGGTCCGGGCGCTGAGCAACATCCGCGGTGGCGCACCCCAGGCCGCTCTGCTCTACGACGAAACGCCCGAGTCCGTGGCACGGCGCCAGGCCGCCGCCGAGATGCACCGCCTCGCGCCCGAACCGGCACTCAGCCTGTCCCACGGCCGCCCGACCAAGCGCGAACGCCGCGACATGGACGAGGCCCGGGGGACCTCCCGCGACGGCGCCCCGGGGTGGGACGCGCGCTGGAGCGCGTCGATCGACGACTGAGCTGCCTGTCGTGGACAAGCTGTACCGAACGGGCATTGAGCCTGCGATGGACCCATCCACGCCAGCGCGCTGCGGCCAAGGCACGGCCTGACCACAACCGCTGCACGGCCTGAACGCAGCCGGACCTCAGCTACCCAGCCGCCCCTTCAGCGCCCGCACTGCGCTGTCCACCGTCGTGAGCACAGGCAGGCCCGTGCGCTGCGCCACCCGATCGCGCGCGCGAGCCATGCTGAACTGCGCCAGCGCGATCACGGCGCAACCCTGCTTCGCCAACGCTTCGGCCGCCTGCGCGACGAGTTCGTCATGAAGTTCGCCCTCGCCCGCATTGAGCGCTTCCATCGCACCGGCAGCCAGCGCGCACACGGGCTGCGCGCGCACGGGAAACTCGGGAGGCATCGACTGCAGCGTCGGCGCGAAGCTCGACACCAGACCGATGCGCAGGCCCGTGGCCACGGCCTCGTCGATCATGGCCTCGTTGGGCTTGAGCACCGGCAGCGGCGAGTGGATGCGCGCCACCGCATCAATGCACGGCCCGAAGGCCGAGCAGGTGAACAGGATGCCGTCGCTGCCGCAGTCGACGGCATATTGCGCCAGGCGCTCGAAGCGCGCGTGCATGGCCGCATCAAGGCCGCGGCCGCTGGCGGCCAGGTCGGCCGACAGGCTGTCGTCGAGCAGGTTCATGCGCGTGGCGCCGGGCCAGTCGCGCGCCATCGCGGCATTGATGGGCGCCACCGAATGCGCCAGCGCATGGATCAGGGCGATGCGCGGCATGGGCCCTGCCCTCACGCGGCCTGCGGGCGAGCCCCGCGCGCGCCTGTTGCGCCGTTCATGCGGCGACCCTGATTCCAGAACACGAAGCCGGCCAGCAGCAGCGCCGGCAGGTAGAACCAGTGGGCAGACGGCCGGTCCGTGGGCACCTTGACGGCCGCCACATCCCAGCCCTGCTCGAAGCCGGACTTGGCCGCGCGCGAACCGAACTTGGCCTGGCCGATCTGCACGTTGCCGCCGAGCGTGACGAGCTGCAGGCCGGCATCCGACAGGCGCTTGCGGCCGTCGGGGCCCTTGTCGCCCAGCTGCACGGCCACCGTCTTGACGATGTCCTTGCCTTCGATGGTCGAGCCTTTGATCACCATGATGACCCGGCCGTCGCTTTCGGTGTTGCGCGCGATCTCATACACCTCGGCGGGCTTGGCGTCCCTGTATTCGGGCGCGATCATGTCCATGAAGAAGTCGGGGCGGAACAGCAGGATCACCGCGCACAGCAGCAGCGCCGTCTCCCACAGGCGGCTCCTGACGCGGAACCAGTTCATCGTGACGGCCGCGAACAGCAGGGTCGCCAGGATGCTGGCGCCAATGACCGTGGCGAACGAGAACCAGCCGCCCACATCGATCAGCAGCAGCTGCGGATTGAAGATCCAGATGAACGGCAGGATGACGGTACGCAGCGCATAGATCGAGCCCTGGATGCCGGTCTCGATGGCGTCTTCACCCGAGATGGCTGCGGCCGCGAAGGTCGCCAGCCCCACCGGTGGCGTGATGTCGCCCATGATCCCGTAATAGAACACGAACAGGTGCACCGCGATCAGCGGAATGATGAGGCCCGACTGCGCGCCCAGTTCCACCACCACCGGCGCCATCAGCGTCGCCACCAACACGTAGTTGGCCGTGGTCGGCACGCCCAGGCCCAGCACCAGGCACGAGAACGCGATGAACAGCAGCATCAGCATGACATTGCCCTGCGAGACGAACTCGACGAACTCCGTCATCCGCAGGCCCAGGCCGGTGAGCGTGATGCCGCCGACGATGATGCCCGCCGTGGCCGTGGCCACGCCGATGCCGATCATGTTGCGCGAGCCGTCATTGAAGCCCTCGACCACCTGGCGCATGCCAGCGGCCCAGCCGCCCGGCTCCTTGGTGCCGCGCAGCAGATGGATGATCGGCCACTGGGTGGCCATCAGCGCCACCAGCACCGTCACGGCCCAGAAGGCGGCCAGCGCGGGCGACATCTCCTCCACCATGAGGCACCAGATCAGCGTGCCGATCGGGATCAGGAAGTGCAGGCCCGCGCGCACCGTCGGCCAGGTCGCCAGCGGCTTGGGATTGTCGATGTCGATGTCCTGCGGCAGGTCGTCGCAGATCGCGGCCTGGTGCAGGCAGTAGCCGTAGAGCGCCAGCACCGAAATGCCGATCGCCCACGGCGCGGCCGCGCCGAGCCAGGCCTTCATGCCCTCGAACAGGAAGTAGAGGATGCCGATCACGACGATGCTGCCCGAGATCCCCAGGCCGTTGCGGATGAGCCGGTCGCGCAGCGGCGTCGGCTCGCGCTGGATGATCGGCTGCATGCCAAGCTTGAGCGCCTCCAGGTGCACGATGTAGAACAGACCCAGGTACGACAGGATGGCCGGCAGGAAGGCGTGCTTGACGATGTCGGAATAAGGAATGCCCACGTACTCCACCATCAGGAAGGCCGCCGCGCCCATGACCGGCGGCATGATCTGGCCGTCGACCGACGACATCGTTTCGATGGCACCGGCCTTGACGCCGCCATACCCCGCCTTCTTCATGAGCGGGATGGTGAAGATGCCGCCGGAGACCACGTTGGACACCGACGAGCCCGAGATCATGCCGTTGAGCGCCGAGGACACCACCGCCACCTTGGCGGGTCCGCCGCGCAGGTGCCCGAGGGCCGCGAAGCTCACCTGCATCATGTAGTTGCCGCCGCCAGCGCGGTCCAGCAGCGCGCCGAACAGCACGTACACGAAGATGGTGCCGGCCGACACGCCCAGGGCGATGCCGTACACGCCTTCGGTGGTCAGCCACATGTGCGAGAGCATGCGGTTGAGCGAGGCGCCCTTGTGCGACAGCACTTCAGGCAGCCAGGGGCCGAGCATCGAGTAGGCGATGAAGATCGCGGCCAATGCCGCCATCGGCCAGCCGACCGCGCGGCGCGTGGCCTCCAGCAGCAGCACGATGCCGACCGTCGCAACCGCGATGTCCATCGTCGTGGGCTGGCCGGGCCGGGTGGCCAGCTGCGCATAGAACAGCATGATGTACGCGGCCGCGAACGCACCCGCAGCCGCCAGGATCCAGTCGATCACGGGCACGCGGTTGCGCGGCGAGCCCTTGAACGCCGGCCAGGCGAGAAAGGCGAGGAACAGCGCGAAGGCCAGGTGGATGGAGCGCGCTTCGGTGTCGTTGAGGATGCCGAAGCCCAGCGTGAAAGGCAGCGGGGACGCGTACCAGAACTGGAACAGCGCCCACGCCAGCGCCACCGCGAAGACGAGCTTGGCCGTGAGGCCCGTCGGCTTGCGGCCGCCGGTGTCGGTGTCCGCCACGAGCTGCTGCAGGGCCTCGGGGGCTTTCTCGATGTCTGTTGTCATGGTTCTGCTTCAAAAAAAAGGGCGAAGCTCGCTTCGCCCTGAGGGGAGTCCTTTCCTGTCCGGTCCAGGCCGGAGGGTCCTGGGGTGATTACTTCACCCAGCCCTTTTCCTTGTAGTAGCGCACGGCGCCTTCATGCAGCGGCGCCGACAGGCCGTCCTTGACCATGTTCTGCGGGTTCAGGTTGGCCAGGGCCGGGTGCAGCTTCTTGAACTCGTCGAAGTTGTCGAACACCGCCTTGGTGACCTGGTACACCGTCTCGGCCGGCGTCTTGGCCGACACCACGACCGTGGCCAGCACACCGTAGGTGTTGGTGGGCTGCGGGTTGTTGGGGTAGAGACCGCCGGGCAGCGAGACCTTGGCGTAGTACGGCTTTTCAGCCACGAGCTTGTCGATGGCCGGGCCGGTCAGCGAGACCAGCTTGGCGCCGCAGGAGGTGGTGGGGTCCTGGATGTTGGCGGACGGGTGGCCCACGGCGTAGTAGAAGCCGTCGATCTTGCCGTCGCACAGAGCCGGGCCGTGCTCGTCGGCCTTCAGCTCGGAAGCCAGCGAGAAGTCCGACAGCTTCCAGCCCATCGCGCCGAGCATTTCTTCCATCGAGGCGCGCGTGCCCGAGCCGGGGTTGCCGACGTTGAAGCGCTTGCCCTTGAAGTCCTCGAACTTCGTGATGTTCGCTTCCTTGCGGGCCACCACGGTGAAGGGCTCGGGATGCACCGCGAACACCGCACGCAGGTCGCCGAAGGCGCCGGCATCCTTGAACTGGCCCACGCCCTTGACGGCGTTGTACTGCACGTCGGACTGGGTGAAGCCCAGGTCGAGCTCGCCGGCCTTGATGGTGTTCACGTTGAACACCGAGCCGCCGGTGGACTCCACCGAGCAGCGGATGTTGTGCTTGGCGCGGTCCTTGTTGACGAGGCGGCAGATCGCGCCGCCGGCTGCGTAGTACACGCCGGTCACGCCACCGGTGCCGATGGTCACGAACTTCTGCTGCGCGGCGGCGGGCACGGAAACCAGGCCGGCGGCCAGAGCGACGCTGCAACCGATGGCATTCAACACGAACTTGCGGGTCATATCACTTCTCCATAAAAAAACGTTGAGGGTCACGATGCGGTGATGGCCGCGTCGATGGCGGAATCCAGGCGCTCCACGATGGTCACCAGCTCCGCCTCGCTGGCGATGAACGGTGGCGCCAGCAGGATGTGGTCACCATAACGGCCGTCCACCGTCCCGCCCATCGGGTAAACCATCAAGCCGCGCGCCATGGCTTCCTTCTTGACGCGCGCATGCAGTTTGCGTGCCGGATCGAACGGTGTCTTGCCGGCCTTGTCCTGCACCAGCTCGATGCCCCAGAACAGGCCGCGTCCGCGCACGTCGCCCACGTGGGCATGCGCACCGAAAGCCTGCTGCAGTTTCGATTCAAGAAAGGCGCCGCGCGCGCGGGCCTGTGCGAGCAGGCCGTCGCGCTCGATGACCTTCTGCACCGCGAGCGACGCGGCGCAGGCGACCGCGTGCCCCAGATAGGTGTGACCATGCTGGAAGAAGCCGCTGCCCGCCGACATCGCGTCCACGATCTTCTGCTGGGCGAGCACCGCGCCGATCGGCTGGTAGCCGCCGCCCAGGCCCTTGGCGATCGCCATGAGGTCGGGCACGACGCCGTCCTGCTCGCAGGCATGCAGCGTGCCGGTGCGGCCCATGCCGCACATGACTTCGTCGAGGATCAGCAGCACGCCATGGCGGTCGCAGACCTCGCGCACCGCCTTGAGGTAACCGGGCACCGGCACCAGCACGCCGGCCGTCGCACCGCCGACGGTCTCGGCCACGAAGGCCATGACGCTGTCGGGACCGAGGCGCAAGATCGCGTCCTCGAGTTCGCGCGCCAGACGCTGGCCGTACTGCTCGGCCGTCTCGCCGTCACGCTGTTGACGGTAGGGGTAGCAGGGCGACACGTGCGTCACGTCGATCAGCAGCGGTGCGAACTGCTCGCGGCGCCACTTGTTGCCGCCCACGGCCAGCGCACCGAGCGTGTTGCCGTGATAACTCTGCTGCCGCGCGATGAAGTGCCTGCGCTGAGGCTGGCCGATCTCCACGAAGTACTGGCGGGCCATCTTGAGCGCGGCCTCGACGGCTTCGGAGCCGCCGCTGACGAAGTACACCTTGCCGGTTCCGGCAGGGCCGGTGCGAACGAGGCGCTCGGCCAGTTCCTCGGCCACCTCGGTCGTGAAGAAACTCGTGTGGGCAAAGGCCAGCTGGTCGATCTGCGCATGCATGGCCGCGATCACGTCGGGATGCCCATGACCCAGGCACGAGACGGCGGCACCGCCCGAAGCGTCGATGTAGCGCTTGCCCGCGCTGTCGATGAGGTACACGCCTTCGCCCCGCACGGCGACCGGCGGCTGGACATGGAGATGCCGGTGGAAAACGCTGCTGGCGGCTGGGCTGCTCATGGTCTTGTAACTCTGCTCCTCGACACCCGCGGACTGTCCGCCAGGATCGGCGAAGTTTAAGCAGCCCGCTTGCAAAGACCCGATGCCGATTTACCGGCACCCCATAACAAAAACTCATGGCATGACCAGCTAAACCGAAATACCTAGCGGCATGGCGCGATTTGCGCCCCGGGAAAACCGCAGGCCGGCGCGGGCGCGCGCTGCGTACCATCGTTGCGGAACGTGCCACGTCACAACAGCAGGAGACACCATGAAGCCCCCGATGAAGATGCTGGCTGCCGCGGCCTGCGCGGCCCTGGTGGGCGCCCAGCCCGCCCTCGCCCAGGACTACCCGGTGCGCCCGATCAAGCTCGTCATTCCGCAGGGCACGGCCGGCGGCTCCGACCTCGTGGCGCGTGCCATGGCCACCGAGATCCAGCAGCGCCTGGGCCAGCCCTTCGTGATCGAGAACAAGCCGGGCGGCAACGAGACCATCGGGCCCGACATCGTGGCCAAGGCGCCGCCGGACGGCTACACCATCGGCGTCATCAGCAGCACCTTCTCGATCAACCAGACGCCGGTGGGCCCGAAGCTGCCCTACGACCCGCAGAAGGCCTTCGTGCCGATCGCGCCCATGGTCCGCATCCCGATGATCGTCATGGTCCGCACCGACCTGGGCGTGAACGACCTTCGGCAACTGGCGGCCGCATCCAAGGCGCAGCCCGGCAAATTCAACTACGGCTCGGGCGGGCCGACCACCTTCCAGGGCATGGCGACCGAATGGCTGCGCCGGCTGAGCGGGGCCGACCTCACGGCGGTGACCTACGGCGGGGCCGGCCAGCTTCAGGGCATCATGGGGGGCGATCTGCACGTGCTCCTCGGCGGGCCGGCAGCGGCGGCGCCGGTGATGCAATCGGGCAAGGCCAAGGTGATCGCAACCACGGGCGCCACGCGCAGCATGATCTCGCCAGGCATTCCCACCGTTGCCGAGACCTTCCCGGGCTACGAGGTCGTGCCCTGGTACGGCTTTGTGGCGCCGGCGGGCACGCCGCCGGCAGTCATCCGCAAGCTCAACGAGGCCATCACGGGCGCGATCAGCGCCATCACGCCCAAGCTGCTGGAGATGGGCAACGAGCCGATGAAGATGACGCCCGCCGAGTTCCAGGCCTTCATGAACAAGGACCTCGAACTCTGGAAGAAGATCGCAGAGGCCGTGAAGTAGCGCGGCCCGTGATGGCCGTGATGGCCGTGATGGCCGTGATGGCCGTGATGGCCGTGATGGCCGTGATGGCCGTCATGGCCGTCATGCTCAGGCAATTTCCGCCAGCGCCGCCTGCACGCAGCGCGTCATGGCGCGGGTGATCTGCGAATGGGGCCGCCGCGCGGGCCGGATGGCCGTGACGCGTACCGGAATCACGGGCTCCAGCGCGAGCACGTCAACCCGCGCCTGATCGGCCGACGCCGTGGTGCAGCTGTCGAGCAGCGCTGCACCCAGGCCATGGTGGGCCATCGCCAGCGCCGCGTGGTAGGTCTGCACCGTCACCAGAGGCGCCAGGCCGATGCCGGCTTCGCGGAACACCTGGCTCAAGGTCGTGCCCAGCGGATCGCTCACGTCCAGGCCGATCAGCGGCAGCCGCGCCAGCTCCGCCAGGCCGATGCTCCCGTCGCGCAACTGGCGCGGCTTGAGCAGCCCCTTGGGCGCGACGCACATCATGCGCCGGTCGGCCAGATGCTCCTGGACCAGCGCGGTGTGGCTCATCGCGCTGAAAAGGTAGCCGATGTCGGCCTCCTGCAGCGCCAGCGCGCTGACGATCTGCGGCGAATGCAGCGCCTGCACCGTCACCGGCACCTGGGGATGCCGTTCGCGGAACAGGCGCAGCGCGCGCGGCAGAACCTCATGGCTGAACGCCAGCACGGTGAGCACGTGCAGGCCCTTGTGGCGCCCGGCATCGGCGCGCAGGCTGGCCGCCAGGCGCTGCACTTCGTCCAGCTGCGCGAACAGGCGCTCGATGTACGGATACAGCGTCTGTGCCTCCTCGGTGGGCTCCAGGCGCCCCTTGACGCGCTGGAACAGCGCGAAGCCGAGCTGGATCTCCGCATGCTGCAGAACGCGGCTGACCGCCGGCTGGGTCACGTTGATCAGGCGCGCCGCCGCACTGACGCTGCCCGTGAGCATGATCGCGTTGAATACCTCAATGTGACGAAGGCGCATCGCCACCTCCCTCACCTCCCTCACCTCCCCCACCTCCACCACGCTCGGCATTGCCGGTGTCGCCCTTCATGCTGTCACCCTTTTCACCCTGGCCTTCGCCACCGCCCTGGCTGCGCTCTGCTCCCGCCACGCCGCCCTCGCCCGTCTCCTGCGCTTGGGCCTGCCGGCGCCGCAGCACGCGCCGGCGCCATCGTGCCAGACCGAGCGCATAGCCGATCTGGTAGCCCGCGAGCAGGCCAAACACCGCGAGGGTGAGCGGACTGCGGCCGAAATCATCGAGGCCATGCGGCAGACCTGGCGACAGCCAGTACACCTCGACACCGCGCCAGACGATGCGCGCCACGAACAGCAGCGACAGCAGCAGGCCGAGGCGCCCATGCGGCGTGTACTGAAGGCGACCCGGCGTCACCTCGAACGTGGTGCGGCGCAGGCCCCAGACCGCCAGCGCCAGGCCCGCAGCCACCGCGCAGGCCAGCCCCGCGATGCGCCAGGGATGGCCGCGCGAGGTCCACGCCAGCAGGAGCAGCAAGGCCGGAAACAGCGTGAGCGTGATGCGCAGGCGCCAGGGCGAGAGCTTCTGCACGCCGATCATCCGCCGAAAGCGGGCGTGGATGCGCCAGGCCACCAAAGCGCCGACCAGCAGCGTGGTCAGCAGTGAATGCGTGGACATTGCAGCGCTCATGCGCCCTCCTGCCGGCCGGAGAGAAACGCCCACAGACGCACCATGGCCAGTGTGTCCAGCCTGCAGTAGGCCGTGAGCTGCTGCGCGATCTCGGCGCGCCGGGCGGGAGTTGTGCCGGGTGCGATCGCTTCCTTGAAGGCGTCCATGGCCATGCTGCCATCCTGCACGCCGTCCAGCCGCGCATAGTCGAGATCAGGGCAAATGGCTGGCAGCACCTTCTTGATGCTCCAGCTGCCCTGCTGGGACGGGTGGTAGTAGTGCTGCCGCACCACGGGCAGCAGGTCGACCAGGCGCGCGGCGAGCGCATCGAGCGGCGCCGCCAGGTCGGCCCAGCGCTGCGCCAGCTCGCGGATGCGGCCGCGCTCGAAGGCGGCGTTGTAGACGAAGACCGGGCCGGTCGCCCGCTCGGGCACGGCGGGCGAGCCGTCGCCGCTGCAGGCACGCACCAGCGCCAGCGCGAACGCGCGCGACGGATCGTCGCCGCCGAGGTCCAGGAAGTCCTCATGCACGAGCGTGCCGTTCTGCGCCAGATGGTGGAGGCTGAACTGGAACGGGATCTGCTGATACGGGCGCGTGCCCGGCCACACCGGCACGGCAAACTGCACGGTCTCGAAGTCGAGGAAGAGCGCAGGCAGCGGGTGAGCCGCCAGGGCCGCGCGTGCCGCCGGTGCGTCGAAGTACGCCGTGCCTGCAACGGTGTGGCGCTTGACCCGCAGCTGCAGATCGTTGAGCAGTGCATCGGGCACGTCGCGCAGGTCCGCAGCCGGCGTGCCTTCTGCGGCCTCGGCCGACCGCTGCTCCATCCAGGCGCGCAGTTCAGCGGACTGCACGCGCGGCAGCCAGGCCAGCGGAAACTCCGTCTGCGGCTCCTGCGCCGCGCAATGCGCCATGAAGCCACACGCATGGGGCTCGCTGCAGTGGCGGCCGGTGCGGCGTGCGGGGGCGTCAGGCAGCGCCGCCACGGCCTGCGCCTGGCGCACCCAGTCGAGCGCCTCGTCATGCCGCGCGAAGGCTTCGCCGCTCACGTCCTCCTCGACCAGCAGGCCCCGGTAATCGCCGCCGCCCGGGTACACCCAGGCGCCGTCGATCCGGGCCAGGGCGACCGAGGCCAGAGGCAGGCCCGCGCGGCACAGCACCATGGCCTGCACGGCGACGTCATCCCGCTGATGGTCCTGCACCGTGGTCGATGACTTCACCTCCACCAGGCGCCAGGCGCGAGGCTCGGTCTTGCCATGCGGGTCCCTTGCGCGCCCGCCCGTCTGCTGAACTTCCGCTTGCTGTACTTCCGCCTGCTGTACGTCAGCTGATTGACTGTCCGCTGTTCCTCGTCTGAACGTCTGCCCCTCCTCCACCGGCAGCAGCACGTCCGCGAACACCAGCGAGCCCTCCGCCGCAAAGCCTGCCTCGAAGACGGGCCGGGCCTCGTGCAGCAGCAGCGGGGTGGCCTCAAGCGCAGCAGGCACGCCCAGCGCGCTGACGTCCACGGTGCGGCCCCGCCCCTGCGGATCGTAGAGCCGGCGCGCCACCGCGCCCACCGCATGGCCAGCCTCGAATGCGGCACGGGCCATTGCCGAGTCCTCGCGCAGCGCCGGCCGATGCACCTCCAGCCAGAGCCGCTTGGGGCACTGGCGCCAGGCCATGAGCTTGGATTTGGACAGCAACACGCGAGCACCACCTGAAGAAAGAACACATGCCGGGCGGCAACGCGGCCCGGCCTCAAAAGCATCGGCATGCACCGTACCCATGGTAATGAATAAACAGGCTCGCGCGACTGTCAGAATGCAGAGCAGCGAAGAGACCTCATGACCGGCCAGCCCCCCTCCTCCACGCCACATCGGCAGGCCCCACCTGGCGTGGCGACACCTTTGCGCCTTCAGCGCGCGGGCATCGACAGCGGCCCGGAGCCGGTGCTCTACCTGCCACGACGCAGTCCTGTGCTGGCCGCTCAAGGCTTTCACGCGGGCCAGCGGGTCGAGCTGGCGGCGAACGGACGCACCGTCCGCGCGACGCTGAGCATCGTGGAGGCTGGCGTGTCGCCGGGCCTGGAGCCCGCCGTATCGGAAGCGGCGTGGCTGTCCCTCACGGCCTTGGAGCCGTCGGGCCTGGAGACTTCGATGCAGGCTTCGACGCTGACCTCGATGCCGATGCAGGCGCCGATGCCGATGCCTGCTGCCGCAGCGGCGTCGTCACCGGTGGCGCTGGCGAGCGCAGACCCCGGCACGTCCGCAGGCGCTGGCGAAGCTCCCATCGAAGCCACGGTGCGCCACGCCGCTGCACTCAGCTCCACGGCGCACACGCGCGCCAAGCTCCACGGCCAGCGCTACGAGCCGGCCGCGCTGCAGGCCATCGTGGCCGACGTGGCGGCGGGCCGCTACTCGCCGCTGGAGCTGGCGTCGTTCGTGACGGCCTGCGCTGGCGATCACCTCGACACCGCAGAGACCGTCGGCCTGGCGCGCGCGATGGCGAACGTCGGCGACCGGCTCGACTGGGGCGGCGGCCTCGTCATGGACAAGCACTGCGTAGGCGGGCTGCCGGGCAATCGCACGACGCTGATCGTCGTGCCCATCATCGCGGCATGCGGGCTGCGCATTCCCAAGACCTCGTCGCGCGCGATCACCTCGCCGGCCGGCACCGCCGACGCGATGGAGACGCTCGCGCCGGTGGACCTGAGCCTGCCCGCCTTGCGACGCGCGGTCGAACGCACCGGCGCCTGCATCGCCTGGGGCGGTGCCGTGCGGCTGAGCCCGGCCGATGACGTCCTGATCCGCGTGGCGCGGCCGCTGGCGCTGGACAGCCGAGGCCAGATGGTGGCGTCCATCCTCTCGAAAAAGGCGGCCGCAGGCGCGACCCATGTGCTGATCGACATGCCGCTCGGGCCGACGGCCAAGGTACGCGATGCGCTCGCGGCCGACACGCTGCAGGGTCTGCTCGAAGCGGCGGCGACGGCCCTCGGTCTGGTCCTGCGCGTGGTGCGCAGCAACGGTCTGGCGCCGGTGGGCCGGGGCATCGGGCCTGCGCTGGAAGCACGAGACGTGCTGGCCGTGCTGCGCTGCGACCCGCAGGCGCCGGCCGATCTGCGTGCGCGCAGCCTGCATCTGGCGGGCGAGTTGCTGGAGCTGGCCGGCGCGGCGCCTCGCGGCACGGGCCGGGCGATGGCCGAGACCGTGCTGGACGACGGCCGCGCCTGGCGCAAGTTCCAGGACATCTGCGAGGCGCAGGGTGCACCGGGCGGCCCGCGCGAGCCGCCGGTCGCGCGCTGGCAGGCCCCAGTGACGGCACCCTATGCCGGGCAGGTCACCGGCTTCGACAACCGCGCCATTGCGCGCATCGCGCGTCTGGCGGGTGCGCCCCTCACCCCCTTGGCGGGGCTTCTTCTCCATGTGGGTGCGGGCGACGCGGTCGAGGCGGGCCAGCCTTTGTTCACCGTGCATGCCGACTCGCCCGGTGAACTGGCGAGCGCACTGGACGACGCGGACCGGCAGGCACCGGCCGTGCAGATCGCCAGGGAGGCCACGCCCCCGACGGGTCGGGGCATGCCGCCAGGCGCCGGTTGACCCAGGTCAAGCGCGCGAGACCGCGCGCGCTGCAGACTCGGCTCAGATCAGGAAAAAGGCCAACCCACCATGAAGATCCAGTTTCTCGGCGCAACCGACACCGTCACCGGCTCCAAGTACCTCGTGCGCGAGGGCGACGCGTCGGTGCTCGTCGATTGCGGGCTGTTCCAGGGCTACAAGCAGCTCAGGCTTCGCAACTGGGAGCCGCCGCCGGTGGCACCGGCCTCGGTGGGTGCCGTCATCCTCACCCACGCGCACATCGACCATTCCGGCTACCTGCCGCTGCTGGCCCGGGAAGGCTTTGCCGGCAAGGTGTACTGCACGCAGGCCACCTACGACCTGTGCCGCATCCTGCTGCCGGACTGCGGCTGGCTGATGGAGGAGGAGGCCGAGTACGCCAACCGCCACGGCTTCTCCCGCCACGCGCCGGCGCGGCCGCTGTTCACGCAGGCCGACGCCGAGCGCTGCCTGCGGCTGTTCTCGCCCATGCCCTACGGCAAGGAGTGGTCGCCGGCGGCGGGGCTCACCGCATCGCTGCGGCCCTCGGGCCACATGCCGGGATCGTCGTTCGTGACGATCGACAACGGCCGGCGCAGCATCCTGTTCTCGGGCGACATCGGCCGGCCGCACGACCTCGTGCTCAAGCCCCCGGCACAGATGGATGGCGCCGACTACCTGGTGGTGGAGTCGACCTACGGCGACCGCCTGCACGAGAGCACCGATGCGCTCGCCCAGCTGGGCGACGTGATCCGCCGCACCAGCGCGCGTGGCGGCGTGGTGCTGATCCCGGCCTTTGCGGTGGGCCGCACGCAGAGCCTGCTGTATGCGCTGCACCTGCTGGCCAGCAAGGGCGAGATTCCGCACCTGCCGATCTACCTCAACAGCCCGATGGCCAGCGCGGCCACGCAGGCCTACGAACGGCATCGCGACGAGCTGCGCCTGTCGGCCGCCGAATGCAAGGCCATGACGCATGCGGCCCATATCGTCGAGAGCGTGGCCGAGTCGCAGCGGCTCAACAGCCGGCACGGCCCGATGATCATCATCTCGGCCAGCGGCATGGCCACGGGCGGTCGGGTGGTGCATCACATCAAGGCGTTCGCACCCGACCATCGCAACACGCTGCTGTTTGCCGGCTACCAGGCGGGCGGCACGCGCGGCGCGTCGATCGTGGGCGGAGCGCGCACCGTGCGCATCCATGGCGAGGACGTGCGGATCCGCGCCGAAGTGGCCTCGCTCGGGCCGCTGTCCGCGCATGCCGACGCCGCCGAGATCGAGGCCTGGCTGCGCGGCTTCAAGGTTCAGCCCCGCACGACCTTCATCACCCATGGCGAGCCGGCCTCGGCCGACGCCCTGCGCCAGCGCATCGAGCGCGCGCTGCACTGGAACTGCCACATGCCCTACTACACCGAGACGGTGGAACTGGCCTGAGGCCTGAGGCCTGAGGCCTTACGCCTGACGCCTGAGGCGGGCAGCGCTGCGGCCCTGGGGGCGCCGACGCCATAATCGACGCCAGACTGCGCCGCCCCGGCGCGGCAGACCTTCACGCACCGAGCCGACATGAGCCAGCCCGTCCGCATCCTTTTCGTCTGCATGGGCAACATCTGCCGCAGCCCCACGGCCGAGGGTGTCATGCGCCACCGGGTGGAAGCGCTGGGTCTGGCCAGTCGCTTCCACATCGACTCGGCCGGCACCCACAACTACCACCCCGGCTCACCACCGGACGAGCGCACCCAGCGGCACGCCCGGTCGCGTGGCTACGACCTGTCGGCCCTGCGGGCGCGACAGATCCGCGAAGAGGACTACGAACGCTTCGACCTGATTCTCACCATGGACTGGGACAACCAGGCGCTGGCCGAAGAGATGAGCCCGGCGCAGCACCGCCACAAGGTGCGGCGGCTGGCGGAGTTCTTCCTCACCCGCACCGAGACCGTGGTGCCCGACCCTTACTACGGCGGCCGCGAGGATTTCGAGCGCGTCATCGACCTGGTGGAAGACGGCATCGAAGGGCTGCTCCGGCGCCACGCGACGGTCTGATCCCGCGCCACGCGACGGCCTGATCTCCCGCCACGCAACGGTCTGATCCAGCGGCCACCGCCCCCGCTTCAACGCCCCTTCACGCATCCTTCCAGATCCACTATGACCCTGCAGCTTCACTACCATCCCCTGTCGTCCTCCTGCCACAAGGTGCTGATCGCGCTGTACGAGCTGGGCGTCCCCTTCGAGCCCTGCCTCCTGAACCTGGGCGATCCCGACGAACGCGCGCGCTTTCTGGCGCTGTGGCCCACCGGCAAGATGCCGCTGCTGATCGACAAGGGGCAGGTCGTGCCCGAGACCACCATCATCATCGAACACCTGGTGCAGCACCACGCCCCGGCCGCGCAGACCCTGCTGCCGGCCGCGCCCGCTGCCGCGCTCGAGACGCGCCTGATGGAGCGGCTGCTCGACCTGTACGTGATGATGCCGATGCAGGCGATCGTGGCCGACCGGCTGCGGGCCGAAGCCGACCGCGACCCGCTGGCCGTGAGCAAGGCGCGCGACACGCTGGCGATGGCCTACGGTCTGCTGGAGCAGCGGCTGGCGGGCCGCGTGTGGGCATCCGGCGCGGACTTCAGCATGGCCGACTGCGGGGCCGCGCCGGCCCTCTTCTACGCCTTCACGCTCGTGCCGCTGCCGCCGACGCATCCGCTGCTGGCCGCCTGGTTCGAGCGCCTGCTGGCGCGGCCTTCGGTCGCCCGCGTCCTCAGGGAAGCCCAGCCCTACCTGCAGTTCTATCCGTTCCACGAGGCGATCCCCGCGCGCTTTCTGCCGCCGGCCGCAGTGTGAAGGCCGCAGACCTCAGACCAGGCTGGGCTGAAGCTGGGGCAGCAGCGCCTTCTTCTGGGCCTTCAGCTCCTTGATGACGCGTGCCATCTGGGCCGTGCGCGGCTCGGTGTGGCCACGACGGAACAGCTTCATCGTCGGGTACCAGGGCGAGTCCTCGCGCTCCAGGAGCCAGCGCCAGTCCGGATTGGGCGGCAGCACCACCCAGGTCGGTTTGCCCATGGCGGCCGCTAGGTGGATGACGGCAGAGTCGATGCTGATGACGAGGTCGAGATTGGCGATCATCGCCGAGCTGTCGGTGAAGTCCTTCCAGTCGCCGGTGAAGTCCACCAGCTGATCCTCGTCCACCGCCATGTCGGTGTAGCGCTCGCCGTCGGACTTCTGCAGGCTGAAGCACTGCACGCCCGGCATTTCGATGATGGGCTTGAACTCCGACAGCGGCATGCAGCGGTTGTGGTGGTTGGCGTGGATGTAGTGCCCCGCCCAGGCGATGCCGATCTTGAGCTGGCCGTCCCACTTCTTCATGCGCTCGCGCCAGTGCGCGACCTTGTCGGCCGGCGCGTGCAGGTAGGGGGTTTCGCGCGGCGCGTTCTCGGCGTTCGTGCGGTAGTGCAGCGGCAGTTCGAGCAGCGCGACGTGGTAGTCGGCCTCGATGTTGAGGTTGGGCTTGAGCCCGACCACGCCCGGCATGCTCTCGACCAGCGGCACCAGCTCGGGCTGGATCACGCAGTACACGGTGGCGCCGTCGTCCTGCAGCACCTTGGCATAGCGGATGAAATTGATCACGTCGCCCAGGCCCTGCTCGGCATAGATGACGATGCGCTTGCCCTTGACCGGCTGCTTGACCGGCCCCTTCCACTCCAGCTCGGGCCGGAAGAAGGCCGGGCGGTTCATGCGGTCGGTGTCGGTCCAGCGGCGCTCATAGACCTGCCAGCCTTCCTCGAACTTGCCCGCCAGCAGCAGCAGCAGGGCGAGGTCGACGATGGCAATGGGAAAGTCCGGCTTGAGTTCGAGCGCGCGTCGCAGTTGCACCTCGGCCTCGTCCAGGCGGTTCAGGTGCAGCAGCGCCGTGCCCAGGATGCGCACGGCATAGGGGTGGTTCGGCTCGATCTCCACCGCGCGCCGCGCGTGATGCAGCGAGCCCTCATAGTCGGCCAGACGCCAGAGCACGCCGGCCAGGTCGACGTGCGCCTCCAGGAAGTCCGGCCGCAGTTCGATGGCCTTGCGGTACTGCGCCACCGACGCTTCGAGCTTGTGGGTGTGCTCCAGGCAGAAGCCGTGGTGCAGCAGGTTCTTGGTGTCTCGCGGGTCGAGTGCAATGAGGTCGTCGTAGACGGGCAGGCCTTCGGCATAGCGCTTGCGATTGAGGTAGAACTCGGCCAGCGCCTCGACCAGGGCCTTGGAGCCGGGGTTGGCGCCGACACCGGCGCGCAGGGCCGGCTCGATCTCGGACTCGCGCTTGTGAGCCGTCAGCAGCTGCGCGAGCTGGATCCAGACCAGCGGATTGGACGGCGCCACACGGCAGGCGTCGCTGACCCAGGCGGCGGCACTCCAGCCGTCGTTCATCGTGAGGTAGGCCTGGGCGAGCGACATGCGGATTTCCACCGAGCTGGGATTCAGCCGCAGGGCCTGGCTGAACTTCGCGAAGGCCTCATGCGCGCGGTTCATCCGCATGAGGACCAGCCCATAGCGGTGCTGGATGGCGGCATGGCCCGGCTGCTGCTGCTCCGCGCTGACGACCAGCTGCAGCGCCTGCTCCAGCGCGCCCAGCGCCAGGGCCTGATCGATCCTGTCTTCCAGGGATGCGACGACGAATGACATGTGAACTCCGTGTTGGCTCGACAGTATAGGCAGGCGCGGGCCAGGTCTCGGTCCCTCCCCCGCCCCTGTGCCCTGCCCGCCGTGCCGAAGGCGCGCAGCGCCGCAGCTTGCATGCGGCGCCGGCCGCCCGGGCTGCGAGCCCGCGATGGCGACCGGGGCGGAACCCGGGCTGACCGAGGGTGTGGACCTCAGGCCGAGTTCGGCACGAGGAAGTCGCGGCTGATGTGCATGCCCAGCTCGTTCACCCGGTCGAGGAACTGGGTGAGGAAGGCGTGCAGGCCGGTGGCCAGGATCTCGTCGATGCGGCCGTACTGCAGGTCGGCGCGCAGCTTGCCGGCCCGGCGGTGGGTCTCGCTGGAGGCGTCATTGGCCACCATGGCGAGATTGCTCACCACCTCGTTCATGCTCGCGTGCAGCGAGCGCGGCATGTCGGGCCGCAGGATCAGCAGCTCGGCCACGCGCTCGGGCTTGATGACGTCGCGGTAGACCTTGCGGTAGATCTCGAAGCCCGAGACGCTGCGCAGGATCGCGCTCCAGTGGTAGAAGTCGTACTCCTGGTCCTTCTCGCTGGCCGTGCCGAAGAAGTCGCTCTGCAGCGCGTGGAACTTCACGTCGACCAGCCGCGCGGTGTTGTCGGCGCGTTCCAGGAACGTGCCCATGCGCATGAAGTACAGCGCCTCGTCCATGAGCATGGTGCCGACGGTGACGCCGCGCGAGAGGTGCGAGCGGAACTTGACCCATTCGAAGAACTGCCCCGGGTCGCGCTCGAACTCGCCCGCGCGGATCATCCGGTTGAGCTCCAGCCAGGTCTGGTTCTGCGTCTCCCAGGTCTCGGTGGTGAGCGTGCCGCGCACGGCGCGCGCGTTCTCGCGGGCGGCCTTCAGGCACGAGATGATGGACGAAGGATTGCTCTCGTCCTTGACCATGAACTCCATGACGCTGCGCGGCGTGATCTCGGCGTACTTGGCCCTGTACGAGGGCAGCAGTTCGCTGATGCTCAGCAGACCCTGCCAGCCGACCTGCGCGACGGCCGTTGACTGGGGCAGCAGCGAGGTCTGGTAGTTGACGTCGAGCATGCGGGCGGTGTTTTCGGCGCGCTCGGTGTAGCGCGACATCCAGAAGAGGTGATCTGCGGTGCGGGATAGCATGAGTGGGTCCCCGTTCAGGCTTGCGACTGCGATTGGGTGGACGAAGCCGGTGCCGGCGTGGAGGCATCTTCCAGGATCCAGGTGTCCTTGGTTCCGCCGCCCTGCGACGAGTTGACGACGAGCGAGCCCTCCTTGAGCGCCACGCGCGTGAGGCCGCCGGGCACCATCTGCACCTCCTTGCCCGACAGCACGAAGGGCCGCAGGTCGATGTGGCGCGGCGCGATGCCCGACTCCACGAAGGTCGGGCAGCTCGACAGGCTGAGCGTGGGCTGGGCGATGTAGCCGCTCGGGTTGGCCAGCACGGCCTTGCGGAAGTCCTCGATCTCGGCCGTCGTCGCGGCCGGGCCGACGAGCATGCCGTAGCCACCCGCGCCATGGACCTCCTTGACGACCAGGTCCTTGAGGTTGGCCAGGGTGTACTTCAGGTCCTCGTCATTGCGGCACATGTAGGTCGGCACGTTGTTGAGGATGGGCTTTTCGCCGAGGTAGAACTCGATCATCTTGGGAACGTAGGGATAGATCGACTTGTCGTCGGCCACGCCCGTGCCCACGGCATTGCAGATGTTGACGTTGCCGGCGCGGTAGGCGTCCATCAGCCCGGCGCAGCCGAGCGTGGAGGTCGGACGGAACACCTTCGGGTCGAGGAAGTCGTCGTCGACGCGCCGGTAGATCACGTCCACGCGCTTGGGGCCGCGCGTGGTGCGCATGTAGACGAAGTTGTCCTTGACGACCAGATCCTGGCCCTCGACCAGTTCCACGCCCATCTGCTGGGCCAGGAAGGCATGCTCGAAATAGGCGCTGTTGTACATGCCGGGCGTGAGCACGACCACCGTCGGGTCGGCCGTGGCCGCGGGGGCCGAAGCCCGCAGCGTCTCCAGCAGCAGGTCGGGGTAGTGCGCGACCGGCGCCACGCGGTGCATGTTGAACAGGTCCGGGAAGAGCCGCATCATCATCTTGCGGTCCTCGAGCATGTAGCTCACGCCGCTGGGCACGCGCAGGTTGTCTTCGAGCACGTAGTACTGGCCCTGGCCCGAGGCATCGGGCGCGCGCACGATGTCGATGCCCGCGATGTGCGAGTAGATGCCGTTGGGCACTTCGACGCCGAGCATCTCGGGCCGGAACTGCGCGTTGTTGAGAATCTGCTCGCGCGGCACGACGCCCGCCTTGATGATCTCCTGGCCGTGGTAGACGTCGTGGATGAACTTGTTGAGCGCGGTCACGCGCTGCACCAGGCCCTTTTCCATGCTGGCCCACTCATGGGCCGGAATGATGCGGGGGATCAGGTCGAACGGGATGAGGCGCTCGGTGCCGTGGCCGTCCTCGTCCTTGGCACCATAGACGGCAAAGGTGATGCCGACGCGGCGGAAGATCATCTCGGCCTCTTCGCGGCGCTTTCGCATCATGTCGCCGGGCTGACGTGCCAGCCATGCATCGTAGGTTTTGTAGTGATCCCGCACCGCCTTGCCCTGGGAGAAGAACTCATAGGGCTGGGCCGTGTACATCTCGTCGAATTTCTGCATGAAGGCGTCTCTCCTGCCTCCAGCATAGCAAGTTCTGGGCCTCTTCTTGCTTACGCAGTTCAAGGAAAGCGGTGATGCCAGTAGCGGCGGTCGAGTTCGCGCTGGCATGTCACGTGCGCGGGTTGCGCGGACTGCCAGCGCGCTGCGCCGCAGCGGGGCGACTCGATGAGCACGATGCCGCGCTCGGCATAGCGCTGCGCCACCTGCGGCGCCGGATGGCTGAAGCGGTTGCGGTAGCCCGCCTGCACGAGCGCAAGCCGGGGCTGCACCGCGTCGATGAAGGCCGGCGTCGACGAGGTGCGGCTGCCGTGGTGCGGCACGAGCAGCAGATCGGCACGCAGGTCGGCGCCATCGCGAACCAGGCGCGCCTCCTGCGCGGCCTCGATGTCGCCCGTGAGCAGCGCGACGACGGGCGCATCGCCAGGTCCGCCCGCAGACGCGGGCGAAGGCACGGGGACGGGCGCGGGGGCGGATGTGGCGATGCGCAGCACGCAGGACAGACCATTGGGCCGCAGGCCGGCGCCGTAGTCACCCGGCTGAGGGTGCAGCACCTCGAAGCTCACGCCATCCCATTGCCAGCGCTGACCGGCGATGCAGCGCGTGCCGGGCCGCTCGGCCAGCAGTGGATGGCCGTCCTCCAGCGAGCTCGACAGTTGCGCGGCCGGCTGCTGCGCCAGCACGGCGGCGGCGCCGCCCGTGTGGTCGGCGTCGCGGTGGCTGAGCATGAGCAGATCGACCCGCTCGTCCAGCGCCCGCAGCAAAGGAACCAGCACGCGGTGGCCGGCGTCGCTTTCGCGGCCCAGTCGCGGGCCGGCATCGTAGACGAGCGTGTGGCCGGCGGTGCGCACGATCACCGCATTGCCCTGGCCAATATCAGCGGCCAGCAGTTCGAACTGGCCGGGCGCCGGCCGCGGCGGCAGCCACAGCAGCGCCGGCAGCATCAGCGGCAAGCCCAGCAGCCGCCATGCCGGCGGCAGGCGCAGAACCAGGAGCAGGCCCCCCGCCACGGCCGCCACGCCCAGCGCGGTGGGCGGCACCGGCAGGAACACCGCCGCCCCCGGCCATGCGGCCATGACACCCAACACGGCTGCCAGGGCCTGCAGCACCGCGGCCGCCACATCCCAGAGCACGGGCAGCGCAACGCCCGCCATCACGAGCGGCGTGACCAGCCAGGTGATGCAGGGGATGGCCAGCGCATTGGCCAGCAGGCCCACCAGCGAGACCTGCCCGAACAGCAGCAGGGACAGCGGCGAAAGCGCCAGCGTGATGACGCCCTGCTCACGCGCGGCGGCCCGCAGCCGCGCACCCAGGCGGATGCGTGACAGCCTCGCGCCCTGCTCGGGCCCTGAGGCCGGCGAAGTGCGCGTATCCAGCTCGGCCGGATCGGCCGCCTGTGCGGAGGCGAACAGCACACCGACCGCCACGAAGCTCAGCCAGAAGCCCGCCTGCAGCAGCGCCCACGGGTCGATCACCACCACCACCGCGCAGGCCAGAAGCCAGACCTGCGGCCAGGGCCAGCGGCGGCCCGAGAGGCGCAGCAGGGTCACGGTGCCGAGCATCCAGACGGTGCGCTGCGCCGGCACGCCCCAGCCGCTGAACACCGCATAGGCCGTTGCCAGGACGAGGCCGCCCGCCAGGCCTGCGGACGGTGCCGGCCAGCGCAGGCACAGGCTGCTGCCCACGAGGTCGCTGCGTCGCCACAGCCAGCCCACGACTGCGGCCATGACCCAGGCGAACAGAGTCACGTGCAGGCCCGAGATGCTCATGAGGTGGGCAACTCCGGTGGCCCGGAACACGTCCCAGTCGGCCCGGTCGATGGCAGCCTGATCGCCCACCAGCAGCGCGGCGATGATGCCCGCCATGCGGCGGTCGGCCACGCGCGCGAGGACGGCGTCACGCACGGCCTGGCGGGCCCGCTCGACCGGATGGCGCCAGGTGGTCGCCAGGCGCTGCGGGCCGGGCGCGTCGAGTCGCACGTAGCCCGTTGCCTGCAGGCCCTGTTCCCAGAGCCACAGCTCGTAGTCGAAGCCGTGGGGATTGCGCCCGCCGTGCGGCTGCCGCAGCCGCACCGTCAGCCGCCAGCGCTCGCCGGCGCGCGGCGCGTCGGCCCGCTGGGCCATTTGGCCTGCCTCTGCAGTTCGGACCGCCTCTGCAATCTGGCCCACCTGCGCGCTGTACCAGCCGAGCAGCACGCGCGCCGGCACGGTCACCGGCTCGCCGTCGAGCTGGGCGCCCTCCACCGCCAGCACGAACCGCGCCCCTTCTTCCGACAGTTGCGGCATCGCGGCGACCACGCCTGTCACGACGATGTCACGGCCCTGCAGTTCCGCCTTGAGCGCCGCGTCGGCGAATGCTGCCGCGCGCAGGCCGCAGACGCTGAACGCGAGCACAGCCACTGCAGCCCAGACCGCCGCCTGCCGCGCCCGGCCGGCCAGGGCCCGGATCGCCAGGGGCATCAGCAGAGCGAGCCCCGCCAGCGCGCACAGGCCATAGGCCCAGGGCTCGATAAGCTGCGGCTGCTGCAGTTGCAGCGCCGTGCCCGCGATGATTCCGGTCCAAACCGGGGTCAGCAGCCCGTACTGGCGCGCCTCCTGCAGGGGTTGCGAACGCATGTGTCAGCGCATAACGTTTCGCAAGATATCTGCGCCGACATGGCTCGGGACTTGCTAGTATTGCCTTGGCCACTACGAGAAATCACGAGCATGTCGATCCACGCAGCCCTTCATCACGTCACGCACTACAAATACGACCGGCCGGTCCATCTCGGGCCGCAAGTCGTGCGCCTGCGGCCCGCGCCCCACTGCCGCAGCAACGTGATCTCCTACTCGCTGAAGGTCGAGCCGGCGAATCACTTCATCAACTGGCAGCAGGACCCATTCTCCAACTACCTCGCCCGGCTGGTGTTTCCCGAAAAGACGACCGAGTTCAAGGTCACGGTCGACCTCGTGGTCGAGATGTCGGTCTACAACCCCTTCGACTTCTTCCTGGAGCCGCAGGCCGAGAATTTCCCCTTCACCTACACCGCCGAACAGGCGGCCGAGCTGGCCCCGTACCTCGTGGCCGAGCCCGCGACGCCAATGGTGCAGGCCTATCTCGACCGGATCGACCGCAAGCAGCGCCGCACGATCGACTTTCTGATCGCACTGAACCAGCAGGTCCAGCAGGACATCAAGTACCTCATCCGCATGGAGCCCGGCGTGCAGACGCCGGAGGAAACCCTGCGGCTCGCCTCCGGCTCCTGCCGCGACTCGGGCTGGCTGCTGGTCCAGCTGCTGCGCCATTGCGGCCTGGCCGCGCGCTTCGTGTCGGGCTACCTGATCCAGCTGACCCCCGACGTCAAGGCGCTCGACGGTCCGAGCGGCACGACCTATGACTTCACCGACCTGCACGCCTGGTGCGAGGTCTACCTGCCGGGGGCCGGCTGGATCGGCCTGGACGCGACGTCCGGCCTGCTCGCCGGCGAAGGCCACATCCCGCTGGCCTGCACGCCACGGCCGTCGAGCGCGGCGCCGATCGAAGGCGGTGTCGACAAGTCGGAGGTCACGTTCGGCCACGACATGAGGGTCACCCGCATCTACGAATCGCCGCGCGTGACCAAGCCCTATACCGAGGAACAGTGGGCCGCGGTGCTTGCGCTCGGCGAGACGGTGGACCAGCAGCTGGCCGCAGGCGATGTGCGCCTCACCATGGGCGGCGAGCCGACCTACGTGGCGGTGAGCGACCGCGATGCCGCCGAGTGGAACACCGATGCGCTCGGCCCGACGAAGCGCGGCTACGCCACGGAGCTGGTCCAGCGGCTGCGCGACGAGTACGGCCAGGGCGGCTTCCTGCACTTCGGGCAGGGCAAGTGGTACCCGGGCGAGCAGCTGCCGCGCTGGGCGCTCAGCATCTACTGGCGCGCCGATGGCCAGCCGTCCTGGCGCAACCCCGACCTGTTCGGCGACGAGCGCTTCCCGACGCACTACACCACGCAGGACGCCGAACGCTTCATCCGCACGCTCACGTCCAAGCTCAACATCAGCGACAAGTACATCTCGCCGGGCTACGAGGACGTGTGGTACTACCTCTGGCGCGAGCGGCGCCTGCCGGTGAACGTGGACCCGTTCGACTCGCGCCTGGACGACGAGTTGGAGCGCGCACGCCTGCGCCGCGTGTTCGACCAGAAGCTCGATTCGGTCGTCGGCTACGTGCTGCCGCTGCAGGCCCAGGAGGCGTCCTCGCCTGCGATGGCGGGCCCGGTCTGGAGCACCGGCCCCTGGTTCTTCCGCGACGAGCGCATGTACCTGATCCCGGGTGACTCGCCGATGGGCTACCGCCTGCCGCTCGACTCGCTGCCCTGGGTCACCAAGGGCGACTACCCCTACATGATCGAGCGCGATCCGTTCGATCCGCGCAATGCGCTGCCGCCCCGCGCTGCGCTGGCAGCGCGCTACGCACCGGGCCTGCACGGCAGCGGCGGCGCGATGGCTGGCGGTGCGGGCGCCTTGAATCCGGCCTCGCCCTACCAGGCGGTGGACTTCACGCAGGCCACCGGGCGCGGGCCGGGCGCGCAGGCGCGCCAGGTGCTGCAGACCCGGGGCATGGGCCCCGACGGCCTCGACGCCGACGCCAGCCGACGCGAGCGGCCGCCGGCACGCTTCGAGTCGGCGGGTGACATCACGCGCACCGCGCTGTGCGTGGAGGTGCGCGATCCGCGCCGCGCCAACGGACCGAAGGCCGAAACGCAGGGCCTGGGCGGCCGGATGCTCTACGTCTTCATGCCGCCGCTCGCGCGCCTGGAAGACTACCTCGACCTGCTGGCCGCCGTGGAAACCACGGCCCAGGAGCTGGGCCTGAAGATCGTGCTCGAAGGCTATCCGCCGCCGCGCGACCCGCGCCTGAAGCTGCTGCAGGTCACGCCCGACCCGGGCGTGATCGAGGTGAACATCCACCCGGCCCACAGCTGGAAGGAACTGGTCCAGCACACCGAATTCCTCTACGACGCGGCCTTCCTCACGCGCCTGTCGGCCGAGAAGTTCATGACCGACGGCCGCCACACCGGCACCGGCGGCGGCAACCATTTCGTGCTCGGCGGCGCGACGCCGGCCGACAGCCCGTTCCTGCGCCGGCCCGAGCTGCTGGCCAGCCTGATCCTGTACTGGCACAACCATCCGTCGCTCAGCTACCTGTTCAGCGGCATGTTCATCGGGCCCACGAGCCAGGCGCCGAGGGTGGACGAGGCCCGCAACGACCAGCTCTACGAACTGGAAATCGCGCTGCGCGAGATCGTGCGCAACCGCGAGAAATATGGCGACGCCATGCCGCCCTGGCTGCTCGACCGCACGCTGCGCAACATCCTGATCGACGTGACGGGCAACACCCACCGCAGCGAGTCATCGCGCAGCAGCTGCTGCTGCGCGCGCTGATCGCCCGCTTCTGGAACAAGCCCTACACGATGCCCGCCACCCGCTGGGGCACCGAACTGCATGACCGCTTCCTGCTGCCGACCTTCGTGAAGATGGATTTCGAGGACGTGATCGCCGAGATGAACCAGGCGGGTTACCCCTTCGATCCGAGCTGGTTCGCGCCGCACCTGGAGTTCCGCTTCCCGCTGGTGGGCGAGGTTCGCACCATGGGCATGGAGCTGACCCTGCGCAATGCGCTGGAGCCCTGGCACGTGATGGGCGAGGAAGGCATGGCCGGCGGCACCGTCCGCTATGTGGACTCGTCGCTCGAGCGCATCGAGGTCCGCGTGACCGGATTCAACCAGAGCCGTTATGTGGTCACCGTCAACGGCCAGGCCATGCCGATGCAGCCGACCGGCGTGGCCGGCGAATACGTTGCCGGTGTGCGCTACAAGGCCTGGAACCCGCCCTCGTCGCTGCACCCGAGCATCGGCGTGCATGCGCCATTGACCTTCGACATCGTCGACACCTGGATGAAGCGCTCGCTCGGCGGCTGCCAATACCACGTGGCCCACCCGGGCGGCCGCAACTACGACACCTTCCCGGTGAACTCCTACGAGGCCGAAAGCCGGCGCCTGGCCCGCTTCTTCCGCATGGGCCACACCCCGGGCGTGATGAACGTGCCGCCGGCCACCATCAACGTACCGGGCAGCCGCGAGTTCCCGTTCACGCTGGACCTGCGGCAGAACTGAGGCGCGCCCCCGGGCGCAGCAAGTTCGCGCCGGGCCGGGCGGCGGCTCAGGGAGCCGCGAGGTTCAGCTCGGCGCGCGGGCTGTAGCGCGCTTCGGGCGCCACCGCCTTGGCCGCCCCGAGGAACAGCCGCTCGGCCGGCAGCTGCCTCGACGCCAGATAGTCCCGCACGGCCACGCCCCGCTGCACCGCCAGCTCGCGCATGGCGTCCTCGGTGGCGCTGATGTTGGCCAGCAGCAGTTCTTCCATCTCGGCCTGCGGAATGTCCTTGGCCATGCCGATCACGTTGCGCGGCTTCTTGATGTCGGCCCGCCGGTAGACCTCCTTGAGCAGCGCCGGATACTCGGCGGCCGACACGGTGACGGCGGCCGTGGCCGTTGCCCCCGCCACGACGGCTTCGCGGCGCTTTTCCGCACGCACCAGCTGGTTGAGCCGCTCGCGCTTCCAGGCCTCGCGCTCGACGTCCAGGCTCGCCGTGCCGACCACGGTCATCTTGAGCGAAGGCCGCTCCGCCAGCGCCTTGGCCACGCGGTCCAGGCCCTTCTGCGCTTCGGGTTCGAGCACCGCGCTGCCCGGGGAAAAGCTCACCATGCTCAACTCGTCGCCGCCCCCCCCGAATGCGCTGGCCAGCAGGCTGAACGGAGCGGTGAGCGCCTTGCCGATGATGTTGATGATGATCTTGAAGATCACCGGTCCGAGGCTGAACTGCGGGTCGTTGAGCGAACCGCTGATCGGCAGGTCGATGTCGATCATGCCGTTGCGGTCGGCCAGAAGCGCCACCGCCAGCTTCACCGGCAGGCTGGCCGGCGCATTGGGCACCGGCTCTCCAAAGCTGAGCTGGTTGAGAATCAGCCGGTTGCTGGCCGTGAGCTGGCCGTCGGGCCGCACGAGGTAGGAAACGTCCACGCTGAGCTTGCCGCGCTCTATGCCATGCCCGGCATATTTGACGGAATACGGCGACAGTGGCGGCAGCTCCAGGTCGCGCACCTTGCCCTTGATGTCCAGCGCCAGCGGCTTGGCCAGCGGATTGATCTTGCCCAGCACTTCGAGCGAGGCCGTGCCTTCGGCTCGGCCCCGCAATTCGAGATCGGCCAGCTGCGGCGAGCCCGCCTCCGTGGTGGACGCGAAGGCGCTGAGCTTGCCATTGAGTTCGCTGAGGTCGGCCGCGTAGTTGGGCTTGACGAAGCGGTCGGCGAAACGCACCTTGCCGTTGAGCAGGCTCACCGGGCCGAACCGGATCACCGGGGGCGTGGCGGAGGCCGTCGCCGTGGAGACGGCGGCGCTGGCGATGGTGGCCGTTGCGGCGAGCGTGCTGGTCGTGCCGGCCGGCACCGACGCCTTGACGATGTCCTGCAGGTTGATGCGGCCCGTCTCGTTGATGACGATGCGCGCGAAGAAGTCGCTCAGCACCGTCTCGCGGACATCCACCAGCGTCGCCGTTCCCGGCGCCAGCGACACGTCCAGGCCCTTGAGGCTGAGCGCGCGCCAGGCCAGCAGTTCCTCGGCCGCCTGGACGCCGGTGCTCGCGGTGGATGTCACCGGCACGCTGTTGGCGCGAAACTCCTCCAGCACCGCGTCCCCACTCAGCCGAAGCGCCGTGCCGTCGCGCGCCTGCGCAAAACGCACGCGGCCCTTGAAGCCTGCATCGGCGCGCAGCAGTTCCACATTCAGCGCGTCACCGAAGTACGGCTCAAGCGCATGGAGCGGGAAATCCACCGCCTCCACCTGGCCCTGCGCCATGAGCGGCTGCAGGCCGACCGCGCCGCGGAACTCGACGCGGCCCGCTTCCGCCTGGCCGGCGCTGACGCGTGCCGACACGTTCAAGGGCTGGGGCCGCGTGCCCTGCGGCGAGAAATTGCGAGCCTGCACGTTCAGGCCCGACAGGTCCAGGCTCACGCGCTTGCCGCGCAGCTGATCGCGAAGTCCGACCGCGCCGCCCGTGAGCGATGCATCCGCCAACTGCAGCTTCCAGCCCCCGGAACCCGAAGCCGGCGGCGTGCTGGCCGCCCCTTCGGCGCGCGCGCCGGCATGTGCGCTACCGGGGGCGGCAGCTCCCGCCTTGATCCAGCGCTCGAACATCCAGCGGCCGTCCTCGCCCCGCTCCGCCGTCAGGCGCGGCTGCACCACCTGGAGCCTGCCGATGTCGGCGCTCCGGGCCGCGAGATCGATGCGCCCGCCCGCCAGTTCGATCTTCTGCACCGAGGCGAGCACGACACGCCCCTGGTTCAAGGCCAGCTTGTCCAGCGACAGCTGGCGCAGGTCCACCATGAGCTGGGCCGCGCCTGCAGCGCTTTTCCAGGAGAGCCCGGCATCCGCATTCAGTCCGCCGCTCAGCGTGGGCTCGATCACCGTGGCCAGGTAAGGCGCACCGGCGGCAAGAGGCAAGGCGCTGAGCGTGACGCTGGCGCTGCCCGCAAGGTCCGTGGCGGCCCCGCTGAAGCGAAGCTCCGCAGGCTGCTTGCCGTCGAGGGTCGCTGCGCCGCTGAATGTGGCCGGCTGGGTCGCCGGCCAGGCCACGCCCGATACATCCGCCGAAACGTCGCGCAGCAGCAGGTCGGCCCGCGGCGCCGTCGTCGCGTCGACCCAATGGGCTTTGCCGCCGCGCACCGCGAGGCTGGCCAGTGTCAGCGTCCAGCCGCCGGAGCCGGCCGCAGGCGCCGGGGTGACGCGGGGGCCGGAGGCACTGGAGGCGCCGGGAGCAGCGGAAGCCGCGACGGCGGGGCCAGCCGATGCCGCTGCACGCGCGGGCGAGGCGGGGGCCGCTGCCGGCCGGACCGGCCCTGCGGCAAGCAAGGCCACGTTCAGTTGCCCGTCCGCCGCCCTTGCAAGCTCCAGGCGCGGCTGGTTCAGCTCCACCGTCGACAGGCGCACCAGGCGCTCGAGCGGCCGCACGTCCTCCAGCCCGACCCGCAACTGGTCGAAGGCCAGAAGGTCCTGGCCCTGTGCGTCGGCAATCTGCACGCCCTTGGCGCCCACCCAGCCGCTGAGCTTGACGGCCAGCCGGGGGGACTGCTCGAAGTCCACCCGCAGGTCGGCGTCCAGCAAGGCCGTGCGCGGCTTGACGGGAAAGCCGGCGGGCAGGTAGCCGAGCCAGGGCCGCAGATCCAGGTCGCTGAACTTCAGGCTGGCGTCGGTCTTGCGGCTCTGGGCAAAAGGCGTGGCGGCGGCGGCCGAATCGAAGTGGCTCCCATTGAGATCGAAGGCCAGGCGCGGCTCGACCTTGACGTCGCGCTGCGAGCCGATGTTGCTGAGAAAGGGAACGCTCAGCTGCAGGTCGCGAACCTGCTGGGTCCTCCCCACGGTCTGGTCCGTGAAGTCGAATGCGCCGCCCGAAAGCGCCAGGTTGTAGACAGCAAACCGGGCCGGCTCGCCGCCAGGCGAGGCCCCGGGAGCGAGAAGCTTCTGCAGGATGTCGTCGATGTCGTAGTGGCCGGCCCCCAGATGGGTGAGCCGCGCGACAGGGCCCTCGACCGTGACCGCGTCAATCACGGGCGCCAGCCGCAGCAGCGACTGCAACTCCGCATCCATATAGATGCGCCGGATCGCCAGCTGGGGTGGACCGCCGTCGCGTGCTGCGACCGACACATCCTGCACCGTCAGCTCCAGCGTCCAGGGCCGGAAGTCCACGGCACCGATCGACACCTCGCGCCCGAGCTGTGCCGACGCCGCCTTCATGGCCTGGCTCTTCACCAGGGGCGGAACGGCCAGCCAGGCAACCGCCCAGAAAACCAGCAGGCCCGCCGCCGCCCACCCGCACCGCCTGACCCACTTGTTCTGTCGAAATGCCGCCAACGTCATGGCCCGAGTGTTGAGCCATGACCGAAAAAGGTCAATCCATGAATGACGGGGTGCAAAGCCTGAACGAGGGACCATGAAGAAAGCCCGGTCGGTGTGGCCTGAAGCCTCGCCGCCGGGCTCGACGGCTGACCGAAGGTCCATGCCGTCTGGGTCCGCGGAGGGGAGATTGACGTCCCCTGCCGCGTCGGAAGCAAGAGATTGCTTCCATGATTTGCCGGGGCTGCCGGATGCCGCGCCACGAATGGGGGCTCCCGGTGCCTTTCGGCGTGGATGCTCGCTTGATTGCAAGCACCTTCAGATTAGTCGCCACAAGCGCCCTTTGCAAGTTGCCTTTTCCAATGGCGCAGGCCCCCCGATTGGACATCTTGTCTTGACAGGGGATTGCAGGCCCGCCGCGATTTCAGCCCGCTTCCATCGCCTGCAAATCGCCGAAACCGCCTGCTGCTGCGTCGGATCGATCGACCTTATTGAGCATAATGAATTGAATTGATATTCTTGACTCGATATTTGGATTCCTCCAGAATTCGCCCGGTCCTGAGCTTCAGATCTCGGGAATCAACCGAAACCGCTGCCGATAAGGCTAAGTCAGGTCAGATGCCAGTCCAGGTGGGACGCAACGGCACGGCCTTGATGGCGACCAATCCAAACGAGGGAATTGTCGGGGGACGCAGCGCCAGACGCTTCGTCCGAGACGTGACCGCGCGTAGAAAGGAAGTGCTATGACAGCGTCAGGAAAAACTGCCCGCGGCCTGCGAACCTTCGCATCCGACATCGCCGAGGGATTTTTCGAGATTACGCACAACGGAGCCGCCCTGCTGGGTCTGGCCGTGCTGTTCGGGGTGATCGCGCTGAGCGCCCGCCCCGACCTGCGCCAGGCTGGTGAAGCCCGGCTGATGAGCTGGCTTCAGGACCGCCACATGGTGGCGGTCGGCATGACGGTGGAGCCCGACGCGGTCGAACGCGCCACGGCCCTGAACCCCAAGGAGTTGCCCAAGCAGCAGGCCGCCGTTGCCTACTGGCTGAGCAAGAAGTACAAGGTCGCCCCCGAGCCCCTCGCCTCGCTGGTTGCCGAAGCCTACGAACTGGGCGCCAAGACCAAGCTGGATCCGACGCTCATTCTGGCCATCATGGCGGTCGAGTCGGGCTTCAACCCGTTTGCCCAGAGCCCCGTGGGCGCCCAGGGCCTGATGCAGGTCATGACCGGCGTGCACAGCGACAAATACGCCAGCTTCGGCGGCAAGCTGGCCGCCTTCGACCCCGTCACCAACCTGCGCGTCGGTGTCAAGGTTCTGCAGGAGTGCATCGCGCGGGCCGGCTCCATGGAAGCGGGGCTCAAGTTCTATGTGGGCGCAGCCAACATGGAGGACGACGGCGGCTATGCCGGCAAGGTCATGGCCGAGCACGCCCGGCTGCGGGCCGTGGCAACGGGCAAGGCCATGCCGATCCTGCCGCCGGCCCAGCCCATTCCGGTGATTGCCCCGCCCAAGGACCTGCCGGTCGAAGACAAGGTCGCCGCACTGGCTTCGTCCTGATTTTTGTCGCCGGCCGTCCGGTCGGATACACTCCTTCCGGTACGCGACTGGCGATAGGCGCAGCTCCTCCCTGGCGAGGCAGCTCATGGCGCTGACGTGGGACACCACTGGGAAGCGTGCCGCCGGGCCCTGGGCTGCGGCGTTCCGCCGTTCGCCTGGGCAGCCCTTGTTTCACACAGGGACCACCGTCTTGCAGGACTGCCATGTACAACCGCTCCATTCTCGTTGAACAGACCGACCCCGAACTCTGGGCCGCCATCCAGGCCGAAAACGCGCGCCAGGAACACCACATCGAGCTGATCGCCAGCGAAAACTATGCCTCGCCCGCCGTCATGGCCGCGCAAGGCACGCAACTGACCAACAAGTATGCCGAGGGCTATCCCGGCAAGCGCTACTACGGCGGCTGTGAGCACGTGGACGTGGCCGAACAGCTGGCCCTCGATCGCGTCAAGCAGATCTTCGGCGCCGAAGCGGCCAACGTGCAGGCGCATTGCGGCGCCTCGGCCAACGAAGCGGTCTTCCTCGCCTTCCTCAAGCCCGGCGACACCATCATGGGCATGAGCCTGGCCGAAGGTGGCCACCTGACCCACGGCATGGCGCTCAACATGAGCGGCAAGTGGTTCAACGTGGTCAGCTATGGCCTGAACGACAAGGAAGAGATCGACTACGACGCGATGGAGCGCAAGGCCCATGAAACGCGCCCCAAGCTGATCATCGCTGGAGCCTCGGCCTATTCCCTGCGCATCGACTTCGAACGCTTCGCCAAGGTGGCACGTGACGTGGGCGCGATCTTCATGGTCGACATGGCGCACTACGCCGGCCTGATCGCGGCCGGTGTCTACCCGAACCCGGTGCCTCATGCCGACGTGGTGACCTCCACCACCCACAAGAGCCTGCGCGGCCCGCGCGGCGGCATCATCCTGATGAAGGCCCAGCACGAGAAAGCCATCAACAGCGCCATCTTCCCCGGCCTGCAGGGCGGCCCGCTGATGCATGTGATCGCGGCCAAGGCCGTGGCCTTCAAGGAGGCGCTGGCCCCCGAGTTCAGGACCTACCAGCAGCAGGTGGTGCGCAATGCGCAGATCGTGGCCGAGACGCTCACCCAGCGGGGCCTGCGCATCGTCAGCGGCCGCACCGAAAGCCACGTCATGCTCGTGGACCTGCGGGCCAAGGGCATCACCGGCAAGGAAGCCGAGGCGGTGCTGGGCAGCGCCCATATGACGATCAACAAGAACGCCATTCCGAACGATCCGGAAAAGCCGATGGTCACGAGCGGCGTGCGCATCGGCACGCCCGCCATGACCACGCGCGGCTTCAAGGACGACGAAGCCCGGGCCACCGCCAACCTGATCGCCGACGTGCTCGACAACCCGCGTGACGAGGCCAATATTGCCGCCGTCCGGGCCAAGGTCAACGCCCTGACCGCGCGCTTTCCGGTCTATCGCTGAGCACGCGCATGAAGTGCCCCTTCTGCGGACACGCCGAGACCCAGGTGGTCGAGACCCGCGTGTCCGAAGACGGGGACTTCATCCGCCGCAGGCGTCAGTGCGGCGCCTGCGAAAAGCGCTTCACCACCTACGAGCGGCCTGACGTCAACTTCCCGGTCGTCGTCAAGAAGGACGGCCGGCGTATCGAATTCGACCGGCAGAAGCTGCGCGCCTCGATGAACCTCGCACTGCGCAAGCGGCCGGTGAGTGTCGAGCAGATCGATGCGGCGATCGAGCGGATCGAAGAGAAGCTGCTCGCGCTCGGCGTGCGGGAACTGGCGTCGACGCGGATCGGGGAACTCGTGATGCGCGAGCTCAAGAAACTGGACAAGGTCGCCTACGTGCGCTTCGCCAGCGTCTACCGCAGCTTCGAGGACATCGACGAGTTCAAGACCCTCGTCGACGAAGTCCGGCGCTGAAGTGCCGCGCCGGTGCCTGGCAAGGCACGCGGAAGCGGCCGTGCCCTCCTTCCGCACGCGCCGATGCGTGGCGTGGGCGTTACTTCCAGCAGTCCGAGACCGACGCGCCTGCTCCGGACGCCGTGCGCCGCCCGACGTTGTCGAGACCCAGGGTCCCGCACTTGTCGCTGCTCATCGTATTGACCGGCACCGCCTGGATGGTGAACGCCGAGATCGTCGGCGTGCCCGAGAACGACAGCTGGTAGTTGGCAGCCGTTCCGGTCGATCCACGCGGCACCGTCAGCAAGGGCCCCGGCAGGGCCACGGCCGTGCCGGCACGGTCCTGGTCGAAGCGGTCGTTCTGCGAATAGAAGCGCTGCATGAACTGCGACGCCTCCAGCAGTGCGCCGCGGGCCTCGGCGCGCTGGGCCTTCTGCACCGAGCTTCGGTAGCTCGGCAGGGCGACCGCAGCCAGGATGGCGACCACCACCACCACGATCATCAGTTCGATCAGCGTAAAGCCCCGCACTCGCATGACTGCTCCTTCAACTTCTTAACTCGGCGGATTGATCAGCTGACGCCAGTTGCGCCGGATCACGTTCTTGTCGCCGCACACCTGCTTGCTGGAACCCGGAGCCACAGTGTACGCGGCCGATCCGCAGGTGTCCTTGGGCGGCTCGCAGAATCCGCCGACGCACTTGCAGGTGCTCGTGCTCTCGGTACAGGCCACCTTCTGGCAAGTACCTGCCACGCAGTTGCAGGTGGCGTTGCTGGTCGTGCAACTGTCGCCCTCGCGCGTGCCGTTGTTGCCTGTGGGTGAGGTACCGCGCTTGAGCAGGATACCGTCCCCGCCGTCGGCATTGGTCTTGTAGGCCACGGCGCCGGAGGCATCATCGGAGTTGATGAGACCGTCGCCGTTGGTGTCGAAGGTGGGTCCGTCGCCCCCCGCCGCCCCAGTGAGCGGATCCAGCACGAAGTTGTAGCCGATGCCATTGGTGGCCGCGCAGGTGGTCACGGCCGCCCCCGGCACCACCGTTTCGAAGAACACCCGCCCGACTGCGATCTGCGGATCGTAGACGACACGCTGGCCGGCCTGGATGGTCAGCGGCATGTACCAGCCGCGCTTGGTGGAGTAATTGACGGGATTGCTGGTCGAGGTGTAGTAGGTCGCCGTCTCCCCTGCCGTCGTGGTGACGATCAAGGTGCTCGACACCGCCTGCATCACCAGCGTGGCCGTGCCCGAGATGGCGAAGCTGGCGGTCGCCGAAGGACTACCGACCTTGGCCTTGTCCCACAGGCCGTACAGCGTGCGCTCCTCCACATTCGACGGATCGGCGGTCTCATACAGCTTGCCCGTGCCTGCAAGCAGCAACACCCCACCCGAGGGGTGCAGCACATAGGTCGGCGCCGAGGTGAAGGGCTCCGCATTGCCGCTGCGGTTGGTGGCCGTGAAGAACGGGTTGCCACCAAACGCCACGCCCCAGGAGGAAGTCGACGTGCTCGACAGGTCGAACTTCCACATATTGCCCTTGAGGTCGCCCGCGAACACCGCGACGATCTGCTGGCGGGTGTCGCGTACCACGCGCACGCCGCCCAGTCCGTTGCCGGAGCCGACGCCGGTGTCGATCCGCTTGATGAGCGCGCCCGTCAATGCATTGATGATGAACAGCTGGGCCTTGCCCGAGGCACTTTCGTAGCCGTTGCCCGTGATCACCACCCAGCTGCCGTCGCGCGTCATGCCGGCTTCGGCGGTCTGCAGGACGTAGCCGAGTTCGGCGAAGTCACCGCTGTCGCTGACTTCCCAGAGAATGTCGCCCGCTCCCGGCGCCATCAATGTGGTGGTCAGGGTGCCGGTGCCGCTCGGGCTCGACGGCACCGGCATGTTGATGGCGAACACGGCCTTGGCGCCGGCACCGGTCGTCCCCACGACGAGGTTGCGCCAGTTGGTGCCGTCATGCACGTCGGTCTCCATCATCGGTCCGTCGACGAAGTACTGGTGGAGATAGGGCATGTCACCCAGATGCTTGAGCTCGGGCAGAACCGCCTTCGGAAAGTAGGCAAAGGTTTCGGTGCCGCTCGCGTCGCTGAAGGCATGGACCATGCCGTCGTTGGCGCCGACCACGATGTGCGGCACCCGGAATTTCTTGTTGCGCAGGAACTCGCGGTAGGTCGTGCGCGCGGCCACGGAGCTGGGCAGGAAGTCGTACTGCAGGTCCACCAGGTCCTTCACCCAGACCGGCGACGAGTTCACGATGTCGCCCAGCGTCGGGAGCGTGGTCGTGTTGACACGGTTCTCGACACCGCGCTTGCGGTACTTGGTGCCCTCCAGCGTGGCATCGCCGCGCAGGTAGTTGATCAGACCCGTGCCATCGGCCGACGTGACCAGGAAGTTGGTGGTCATGTTGTTGGCCGCTAGCGTCGACCAGGTGAAGGTGATGCCCTTGGACGTGGTGTCCTTGAAGGTGAAGATGTTGCGGCTGCCATGCGGCGGCAGCCGGTCGGCCGCCCGCCACGCCACCTGGTCGTCGTTGGCCTGATCGTCCAGCGTGACGGCGCTCAACTGCCCCGTCCAGTTGCCGGTGCGGTATTCAGGAACGTACTTGCGCGAGCCCACAGACAGGAAGCGCCCCGACACGGCCACACCGGCCTCGCTGCCTGTGCGGTCGTCGATGTCGTTGATGATCGCACGCAGCGCGTTGGCGTACTCGGTGGCGTTCTGCGCGCTCAGGTTCAGGCCCCGGCTGTTGAGCGCCGCGTGCCAGAGGTCGTCGATGTTGGCCAGGTTGTTGGCAGCGGTGCTCGGCGAGCCCCAGTTCTTGCTGTTGGAGGTGAGCGCCGGCAGGTCGGCCGGATTGGACAGGTTGCCCCGTTGTCCGAAGGCGATGGTGTAGTTGACCAGGTGCTGCCAGAATGCCGGATTGCCGGTCGTCGGCTTGACCTCGTTGGACAGGTCGGAGCGCAGGTCGCGATTCCAGTAGTACATCGCCACGTCGGCCAAGGTGCCGGAAGTGCTGTCGCGGTACGGATAGGCCCGGATGTACTGGTAGCTCTGCGCGTTGGGGCCGGTGATCGTCGGCCCGTTGGTGTTATCCACGTTGCCAGCGGCGCCTGACGTGCTTGCCGCATCGCCGTTCCAGCCGCCGTCGGTCATCAGGATGTGGAAGGACTTGCGACAGGGCAGATGCGCCGTGGTGTCGTTGGTTCCGGGCACCGCGCCCCAGGGGCCCCGGTTGTCGCTGCGCGAGAAGTACTGCCCGACGTCGTCCATCGCTCGTCGCAAGGGCGTGCCGCCGCTGCCAGTGACGCCGAACAACCAGGTATAGAAACTCTCCCGGTCGGTTCCGTCGAAAGGTCTCAGGCCGCGCACGATGGTCTTGGTATTGACGCCGTCGATCGACGAGGTCGTGGTGTCGTTGATGCGCCCGTAGCCGACGCGATAGAACGTCGGAATGTTGTAGAACGCCTCGGCCGTGCCGCCTTTGGCAGCCAGCATCCGGTGGCTGGAGTAGGTGAACCAGTTGGCGAAGTTCTGCAGTTCCTCGGCCAGCGTGCAATAGGTGGTGGCAGCGCAGTCCGAGCGCTCGCCATCGATCGCCTTGGTGTAGGTCGTGCCGGTTCCCCGGATGACGGTGACGGTGAAGTTCGACGTGACGTTCGAGGCGCCCGACAGCGTGTAGTACTTCGCGGGGTAGTAGCTCTTGGAACTGGTGCCGCAACTGTTGTTGTCCGTGCACCAGCTGATGTTCAGCGTCTGGGTAATGGCCAGGTTCACCGTGGTGCCGCCCCCGGGCACCGTGGGGGCGGCCGTGACGGGATACGTCGGGTAGCGCGTGCCGTCTTCCTTGAGCCAGGGCTGGTAGCGCACGGTCGGATCGTAGTAGATGCCATTGACCTGGGGCGAGCGCATCTGGCGGTTGTAGATATGGTTCTCGTCCACCGTGGCCGCGCCGCTCTTGCCGCCCAGGCCCCAGGGCATGACGTCGACCTCGTCATTGCTGCCGTCGTAGCACAGCGAGTCGGGAATGCACTCGAAGTTCATCGAGCCCGAATCGTCGATCGTGAACATGAGGTTGGGCGGCACCGAGGAGCCGGCCTGCACCAGCGGGACCTGTGACATCTCGGCATGCGTGATGCTGCCGATCATGGCGACGAAGGCCATGCACCAGACCCAGAGAGTTTTTTTCATGGGAACCTCAATATCGCAATATGGACTGCAACCAGACCTCGCCCCCGGACGTTATCTGTCCGGCTGAAACGCGGTAGTCGGGGCTGTAGCCCACGGCGGTGATCAGATAGGACTCCCGTGGCACGCCGCCGGTGGCCGTGACCAGCGGATACCGCTCGATCATGCATTGCGGCCTGGTGTCCAGCGCGCGAGCGGCCGTGTTGGCGGAGTTGGTGACTTCGTCGGAAAGCGTTCCTGCAATCGTCGCGTCCGACCAGTTGGTGCGGGTCTGCCACAGCGTGGGGAAGGTGGCGGTGGACGTCAGCGGCATCTCGTTGATCGGATAGATGCTCGCGCCGCTCATCACCTGGTTCTCGCAGAAGCGCAGGGCCATCTCGGCCGCCTGCATGGCAATGGCATTGGTGCGCAGGTTCTTGGCCATCTGCTCGCTGGTGAGCGAACCGCGCACCGCCATCACCGACACCAGCGAGATGATGACGAGCAGAATCAGCGACAGCGCGAGCACGACTCCGCGCTGGCCGCGCGGGCGGCGTCCGATGACGGGCTTCATAGCAGGATCCCTCCCCGGTTGCGCAGCGTCACCACGGTGGTGAAGGCCCGTCTGAGGTAGTTGTCGGGTGAGGCAACCACGCTGCCCGCGCAGTTCACATAGGAGCCGGAGCCGGCCTGGTCGGCCGACTCGCTGCGCATCACCATGCAGATCTTCACGCTGACCACCCGCTTCCAGTTGTCGTTCATCGCGCCGCCCAGGGCGTCGATCGTCGCACTGCTGACGTACTGGACCACGTCATGGTTGGAGACGTCCGAGGCGATGCCATAGGTGAACACCAGGTCGTCCACGTACTGGACGATGGGCTGCGCGACGAAGGTCGACGTGCCGTTGCCGCCGCAGTAGAGGTCGCGCGTGCCGCTGGCCGTGCCCGTACGCAGGTAGAACCGCGCCTCGGACAGGGTGTAGGTGATCGTCGGGTCGTAGTCCGACGCGGTATTCGGGTTCAGTGCCTGGCTCAGGCAGTCGGTGGGCTTGGCTGGCGCGCCTGTCGGAAAGGTGTTGACGGTGTCGGCCTCGAAGCGCACCACGATCGCATCCGGCCCGGCCGAGCCGCCGCAGGTCAGCGAGGTGGTGGCACTCACCGTGGGGTTGCTGAACCCGTTGTCGCAGCCACGCACCGGCGCGCCGGCAAAGTTGCGGTCGGTCACTTCCACCGTGGCACTGCCGACGGCGGCGGTCGACGTCGCCATGTTGGCCTGCGGGAAGCTGAAGCCCGCCATGCGGATGTACGAGCTCATGAAGTTCATCGCGATGGCCGCGTCCTGGCTCATCCGCTGCGACGAGTCAGCCTGGCGGCTGGTCGAGGTCGTCCCGGTGTAGACCGCGATGATGGCACCCATCACCGCCAGGCCGATGGTGATCGAGATCATCACCTCGATCAGCGTCCGCCCTCCCTGGCGCAGCATCCTGTTCATAGTGTCACCCGAAAGAACATGCAGCGGGGCCGCGTCGCCAGCCCTGTCACGGCCGCCGTGGGACAGTCGGCGTCATTGCTGGTCGACAGGCTGTTGTCCGTGCCGTAGGACACGCTGGGCTCGGTCCACATGATCCACATGTTGGCCGTCAGCAGATTGACCGTGTCCCGCTCGATGTAGGCGTCCCCGCCCGGCAGGCGCTGCTTGAGCGAGTTGATCCACTCGGCCCTGTCGATGCTCGCGATCTCGGCCGGCGTGCAGGCGGTAGACACCGCGCAGGTCGGCACCGTCACCAGCGTGGCCGATGCGGAATAAACGTCTTTCTTGTCGTAGGCGGCCGCCGCAAATCCGTCGACATTGCCGCGCATGCGGTCGCCGTAGTCACCGGCCAGCTGCGTGCCGATCGTCTGGTACTGCGCCATCTTGCTGTACTGCACCGAGGCGGCGGCGAGACCGCCCAGCGCCAGAAGGCCGAAGGACATGATCAGCACGGCGATCAGCACTTCCAGCAGCGAGGCGCCGCCCTGGCGCAAGCGCGCGCCGGCCAGGGCCGGGCGCCGGTCGGGTTGACGGACAAGGGGTTTCATACGTCGTTGGCCGAGCAGGCCGTTGTGGCATCGGTTGCGATTCGCGCACGCCCTTGCAGGGACAGGCAGACCCGCCGGTCCTGCGTGGCCGCGCCCGAGGCGGATTTGAAGGTGAACTGGCCGGCCGTCCCGGCCAGCATGCCCGTGGGCCGGAACAGCAGCACCAAGGTCGCGGCATCGGCCTGAACGCCGCCACTGCTGCTCAACGCTTCCTGCACCTTGAGCAGAATGTCTGCGGCATCCACCGTGCCGTTGTCATTGCGGTCCACAAAGATGATCCAGCCCGTGGCCCAGCCCGGCGAAGCATTGCCGCTGCCCACCGCACAGGCCGGTGCGACGGCAGACTCGGCGCCGACGCTGCGGCACATCTTCACGGTGGTGCCGCGCTTGATCGCTTCTCCACGGGCGAACTGCACCGCGCCGAGGAAGGTGTTCACATGCCCTGTGACCGCGTTGCGCTCGAAGGTGTCGCGCAGCGACGGCAGGCCCAGCACCGTCAACAAGGCGACGATGGACACCGTCACGAGGAGTTCGACCAGCGTGAAGCCGCGGGACCGGGTCTTGTACTGCATGGCTGTATGCTAGGCACGCACCTGGCGCCTGCCTATGCGCAGCCGATGAACGTCCGCTCCCGCGTCACGAACGGTTACCGGCAGCAGGCCCGCAAAGCCATTGTGCGAACTATCTGATTAAATTCGACCGGCTGCACCCGCGACCACGCCAACCGCCTCCATCATGTCCGACCTCACTGCCTCGCCCATCGACACCGCGCTGGACCTGGCGCGTGACGCGCTGTGGCACACGTCCCCGAACCCGCGCGTGGGCTGCGTGCTCACGGCGCCGGACGGCACAGTCATCGGCCAGGGACGCACCCAGCAGGCCGGCGGCCCGCACGCCGAAGTCATGGCGCTGCGGGATGCGGCCGCGCAAGGCCACCCGACCGCAGGCGCCACGGCCTGGGTGACACTAGAGCCCTGTTCCCACCACGGCCGCACCGGCCCCTGTTGCGACGCGCTCGTGGCCGCCGGAATTGCGCGGGTGGTGGCTTCGCTGCCGGACCCGAATCCGCTGGTCGCCGGCCGCGGCTTCGAGCGGCTGCGCGCGGCGGGCGTCGAGGTGGAGCTCGGCCCGGGAGCGCAAGCGTCGCGCGAACTCAACATCGGCTTCTTCAGCCGCATGATCCGCCGCACGCCCTGGGTCCGGCTCAAGGTGGCGGCGTCGCTGGACGGTCGCACCGCGCTCGACAGTGGCGAGAGCCAGTGGATCACGGGCGAGCCGGCGCGCGCCGACGGCCACGCCTGGCGGGCGCGCGCCTGTGCCGTGCTGACGGGCATCGGCACCGTGCTCGAAGACGATCCGCGGCTCGACGTTCGCCTTGCCGGGGCGGTGCGCCAGCCCCACCTGGTTGTGGTTGACAGCCGGCTCGAGACGCCGCCAGGCGCCCGGCTGTTCATCCCGGGCCGCAAGCTGTTCATCTATACCGCCAGCGACGACGTGTCGCGGACCGCCAGCCTGCAGGCCCGCGGCGCCACGGTGGTACGCCTGCCCGGCGCCGGCGGAAAGGTCGACCTCGCCGCCATGCTCCGCGACCTGGCCGCGCGCGAGATCAACGAGCTGCATGTGGAAGCCGGGCACAAGCTCAACGGCTCCCTGCTGCGGGAGTCGCTCGTCGATGAACTGCTGGTCTACCTCGCACCCCGGCTGATCGGGCCCGGCCGCGAGATGGCGGCCCTGCCCGCGCTGGCACGGCTGCAGGATGCGATGCCTCTGCGATTCACCGACGTACAGCAGGTCGGCACCGACCTGCGCATCGTCGCCCGGGGCGAAGGGCGCGACCGGTTCTGAAGCGTCCGGGCTCGCGCCAGCCCCCCGCACGACCCGCCTGCGGACAGGTTTTGCAGACCGCCGCCGGCCCGCGCCCCATTACCTGCGAAAATGCGGGCATGTTCACCGGAATCATCACCGGCGTGGGGCGCATCGTCGCCCTCCACGACCTGGGAAGCTCTTTGCAGCATGGCAAGCGCCTGACCATCGAGGCGCCTGCCGGCTACCTCGATGACGTGGGCCTGGGCGACAGCATCGCCCTGAACGGTGCCTGCATGACCGTCACCACGCTCGACGCCCCGGCCCGGCAGTTCACCATCGACATCTCGGCCGAGTCGCTGGACAAGACGACCGGCCTCGACCAGCCCGGGGTCATCAACCTCGAAAAAGCCATTCGCCCGACCGACCGGCTCGGCGGCCACATCGTCTCCGGCCATGTCGATGGCATCGGCACCGTTTCGCACTTCGCCCCCGTGGGCGAGAGCTGGGAACTGCGCGTGCTCACGCCCGCCGCCCTGGGCAAGTACTTCGCATACAAGGGCTCGATCACGGTCAACGGCGTCAGCCTGACCGTCAACCGCGCGGCCGATCTGCCCGAAGGCACCGAAGTCAGCATCAACCTCATCCCCCACACCGTGCAGAACACCGCGCTCGGCGCCCTGGCCAAGGGCTCCACCGTCAATCTGGAGATCGATCTGATCGCCCGCTACGTCGAGCGCATGCTCACCGCCCCCGCCACGGGAACCCCGAAAGACACCGTATGACCTCCCCCTCCCCCGTCGCGATCTCCCCGGTCGAGGACATCGTCGCCGACATGCGCGCCGGCCGCATCGTGATCCTCGTGGACGAGGAAGACCGCGAGAACGAAGGCGATCTCGTGCTGGCGGCCGACCACGTGTCGGCCGAGGCGATCAACTTCATGGCCCGCTACGGCCGCGGCCTGATCTGCCTGACCCTCACGCGCGAGCGTTGCGAGCGCCTGCGCCTGCCGCCCATGGCCGTGCGCAACGGCACCAAGCACGCCACGGCCTTCACCGTCTCGATCGAGGCCGCCGAAGGCGTGACCACCGGCATCTCCGCCGCCGACCGCGCCCGCACGGTGCAGGCCGCCGTCGCCCGCAACGCGCAGGCCGAGGACCTGGTGCAACCCGGCCACATCTTTCCGCTGCAGGCCGTGGACGGCGGCGTGCTCATGCGTGCCGGCCACACCGAGGCCGGCTGCGACCTCGCCCAGATGGCCGGCTGCACGCCGGCTGCGGTGATCTGCGAGATCATGAAGGACGACGGCACGATGGCGCGCCTGCCCGACCTGCAGCTCTTTGCGGCCGAGCATGGCCTGAAGATCGGCACGATTGCCGACCTCATCCACTACCGCAGCCGCACCGAATCACTGGTACAGAAAGTGGGTTCGCGCCCGCTACAGACCGCCTATGGCGAGTTCACCGCCCATGCCTTCCGCGACCTGCCGGGCCAGAGCGTGCATCTGGCGCTCGTCAAGGGCGAATGGGGACCGGACGACGTGGTCACCGCCCGCGTGCATGAGCCCCTGTCGGTTCTGGACGCGCTCGAGGTGGCGCGGCCGATGCACTCGTGGAGTCTGGACGCAAGCCTCAAGCGCATCGCCGCCGACGGACGCGGCGTCGTCGTCCTGCTCAATGGCGGCGAGAGCGCGCAGCAGCTGCTCGAACAGTTCCAGGGCACGGCGCGGCCGTCCCATGCGCCCGAGCGCGGCCGCATGGACCTGCGCACCTACGGCGTCGGCGCGCAGATCCTGCGCGAATGCGGCGTCCACCGCATGAACCTCATGGGCAATCCGCGCCGCATGCCCAGCATGGCAGGCTACGGTCTCGAAATCGCCGGCTACATCACCAAGGACTAAGAAGCATGTTTGGCGCAGAAAAAGGCAGCGGCAAGGCCAGCCACCTCGACGGGCGCAAGCTCTACATCGGCATCGTGCAGGCCCGTTTCAACGAAAGCATCACCGATGCGCTCGCGGCCGCCTGCAAGGCCGAGCTCAAGACCCTGGGCGTGGAGGACAAGCGCATCGACCACGTGCTGGTGCCCGGCGCGCTCGAAGTGCCCCTGGCCCTGCAGGCGATGGCCGAGAAGCAGCAGTACGACGCGCTCATCGCGCTCGGCTGCATCATCCGCGGCGAGACCTACCACTTCGAGCTCGTCGCCAACGAATCCGGCGCCGGGGTCACCCGCGTCGGCCTGGACTATCAATTGCCGATTGCCAACGCCATCCTCACCACCGAGAACGTCGAGCAGGCCGTCGCGCGTCAGACCGACAAGGGCCGCGATGCCGCGCGTGTGGCCGTGGAAATGGCCAACCTGCTGGACGACCTGACATGAGCGACGACGTCACCCCCCAACCGGCAGGCAAACGCCAGAGCCGCACCGGCCTGACCAGCACCGGCGTGCGCAAGGCCTCGGCCAAGTCCGGCCGCAGCCGCGCCCGCGAGTTCGCCCTGCAGGCGCTCTACCAGCACCTTGTGGGTCGCAACGCGCCCGAGGCGATCGACACCTTCACCCGCGATCTCTCGGGCTTTCACAAGGCCGACGCCGCGCACTACGACGCACTGCTGCACGGCTGCATCGCCGAGGCGGCCGAACTCGACGCCCTGATCACGCCGCTGCTCGATCGCAAGCTGGCCGAGATCTCGCCGATCGAGCACGGCGTCATGTGGATCGGCGTCTACGAGTTCCGGCATTGCGCGGACGTGCCCTGGCGCGTCGTCATCAACGAATGCATCGAGCTGGCCAAGGAATTCGGCGGCACCGACGGCCACAAGTACGTCAACGCGGTGCTCAACGGCCTCGCGCCCGGCCTTCGCGCCGCCGAGGTCGAGGCCGACCGTGCCAGCGGCAAGGCGCGGCCCTGAGTGCCCGCGCCTGGATCACAGAAAGCCTGCTCATGAAAATCGCCAGCCGCGCCGCGCGGATCGAGCCCTTCTACGTCATGGAAGTCGCCAAGGCCGCCTCGGCCCTGGCACGCGACGTGGCACACACCGACCGCCCGATGATCTTCCTGAACATCGGCGAGCCCGACTTCACCGCTCCGCCACTCGTGCAGGAGGCAGCAGCCCGCGCGGTGCGCGACGGCGTCACCCAGTACACCCAGGCGCTCGGTCTGGACGCGCTGCGGGAACGCATCAGCGGCTGGTACGCCAGCCGCTTCGGCATCCAGGTGCCGGCGCGCCGCATCGTCGTCACGGCCGGCGCCTCGGCCGCGCTGCAGCTTGCCTGCCTGGCGCTGATCGACGCCGGTGATGAAATCCTCATGCCCGACCCGAGCTACCCGTGCAACCGGCATTTCGTGAGCGCAGCCGACGGCCGGGCCGTCCTGGTGCCCACGACGGCGGCCGAGCGCTTCCAGCTCAGCGCCGACAAGGTCGCGGCGGCCTGGGGCGAGCGCACGCGCGGCGTGCTGCTGGCCTCGCCGTCCAATCCGACGGGCACCTCCATCCATCCGCAGGAGCTCGCGCGCATCCACGAGGTGGTGAGCAGCCGCGGCGGCATCACGCTGGTCGACGAGATCTACCTCGGACTGAGCCACGATGCGGCGTTCGGCCAGAGCGCCCTGGGCCTGGACGAGAACATCATCAGCATCAACAGCTTCTCCAAGTACTTCAACATGACCGGCTGGCGGCTGGGCTGGCTGGTCCTGCCCGAGGCGCTGGTGCCGGTGGTGGAGCGGCTGGCGCAGAACCTGTTCATCTGTCCGAGCACCGTGTCGCAGCATGCGGCGCTCGCCTGTTTCGAGCCGGACAGCATCGCCGAGTACGAGCGGCGCCGCGCCGAGTTCAAGGCGCGCCGCGACTGGTTCATCCCCGCGCTCAACGCGATGGGGCTGAAGGTGCCGGTCATGCCCGATGGCGCGTTCTACGCCTGGGCCGACTGCAGCGACGCCTGCCGCACCCTGGGCGTGGACGGCAGCTGGGACTTCAGCTTCGAGGTGATGCGCCGGGCTCATGTGGCCATCACGCCGGGTCGCGATTTCGGTACTGCCGACACCGCTCGCTATGTGCGCTTTTCCACCGCCAGCTCCATGGCCCAGCTGCAGGAATCGGCAGCGCGCCTGGCGGGCCTGCTGCGCGCATGAGCAGGCCCGCCCCTGCCGAGTTCGTCTGGCCGGTGCGTGTGTACTGGGAAGACACCGACGCAGGCGGCATCGTCTTCTACGCCAACTACCTGAAGTTCTTCGAGCGGGCGCGCACGGAATGGCTGCGCTCGCTCGGCGTGAGCCAGAGCGTGCTGCGCGAGCAGACTGGCGGCATGTTCGTGGTCGGCGAAACCGCGGTGCGCTACCACCTGCCCGCCAGGCTCGACGATGAACTTCTTGTTACCGCCACGGTCCATCAGATGGGCCGCGCCTCGCTGACAATCGGCCAGCGGGCGCTGCGCCGCCGCCCCGGCGCCGATGAGCTGCTGTGCGAAGGCAGCATCCGCATCGGATGGGTCGATGCGGGCACGCTCCGGCCTGCGAGAATCCCGCAACACGTACTGGAAGTCCTGCAATGAACCAAGAGATGTCGATGCTGAACCTCGTGCTGGGCGCCAGCTGGGTGGTCCAGCTCGTGATGCTTCTGCTGGTGCTGGTGTCGGTGGCCAGCTGGGCGGCGATCTTTCGCAAGGTGTTCGCGCTGCGGCGCGTCAAGTCGCTCAACGAGGTCTTCGAGCGCGAGTTCTGGTCGGGCACCAGCCTGAATGACCTGTTCTCGGCGGCCACCCAGAACGCCAAGCTCTCCGGGCCGATGGAGCGCATCTTCGCCAGCGGCATGCGTGAGTACCAGAAGCTGCGCGAGCGCCGCATCAGCGACGCCGGCACGCTCATGGACGGCGCGCGGCGCGCGATGCGCGCGAGCTTCCAGCGCGAGATGGACGCGGCCGAGTCCAACCTGTCCTTCCTGGCCTCGGTCGGCTCGGTGTCGCCCTATGTGGGCCTGTTCGGCACGGTCTGGGGCATCATGCATGCGTTCATCGGCCTGTCGAGCCTGCAGCAGGTGACGCTGGCCACGGTGGCGCCCGGCATCGCCGAGGCCCTGGTGGCAACCGCCATCGGCCTGTTCGCTGCGATCCCCGCCGTGGTGGCCTACAACCGTTTCGCGCACGACATCGACCGCATCGCGATCCGCCTGGAGACCTTCATCGAGGAGTTCTCCAACATCCTGCAACGCAACCTGGGCGCGGGCGCGGGCTCGCCCTCGGGCCATTGAGCGCGCGGAGCCCGAGCGCATGCCCTCCGTCGCATCCCGCAGCCGTGGCCGCGGCCGCCGCACGATCAACGAGATCAACATGGTCCCGTTCATTGACGTCATGCTGGTGCTGCTCATCATCTTCATGGTCACCGCGCCGCTGATCACGCCGAGCCTGATCGACCTGCCAAGCGTCGGCAAGGCTGCGCGCCAGCCGGACCAGTTCGTGCAGATCACCATCGCCAAGGACGAATCGCTCGAAATGAAGGTCGGCGACACCACGACGCGCCTGCAGCTGGCCGGCATTGCGGCGGCCGTGCGCCAGGCCCAGCAGGGCCAGACCAGCACGGCGGTGGTCATCAGCGCCGACCGCAACGTGAAGTACGAAACGGTGGTCAAGGTCATGGACACGTTGCAGCGCGCGGGCGCGCAGCGCGTGGGCCTGTCGGTGCAACTGGCCAACTAGCGCCCGCCGCCATGCCGAGCGCCACTGACCGTCTGGAATTCGCTCCGCCGGAGCCGCCCGGCCTGCTGCGCGCCTGGGGCCTCGCGCTCATCGCCCACGCGCTGCTGCTGGTGGCGCTGACCTGGGGCATCGGCTGGAAGCGCGATGCCGACAACCGCGCCGTCGAAGCCGAGCTGTGGTCCAGCGTGCCGCAGCAGGCCGCACCCAAGCCGGTGGAAGCGCCGCCGCCCAAGGTGACGGAGCCGCCGCGCCCGGCGCCGCCCGTGGCCCGGCCGGCTGACATCAATGTCGAGCGCGACAAGAAAAAGCCCGAGCCCGAGAAGAAGGATCCGCCCAAGCCTCAGCCGAAACCGGAGCCGGCCAAAAAGCCGCCCGAGGACCGCAAGAAGCAGGAACTCGAAGCCCGGCGCAAGGCCGAAGACGAGGCGAAAAAGCTCGAAGCCCAGCGCCAGGAAAACCTCAAACGGATCGCCGGCCTGGCGGGGGCATCCGGTGCTCCCTCGGCGACCGGCGGCGCGCTCCAGTCCTCCGGCCCCTCGGCAGGCTATGCAGGCCGCATCCGCGCTCGCGTCAAGCCCAACATCGTCTTCACGGAAGACATCGACGGCAATCCCGCCGCCGAAGTGGAGGTGCGCTGCGCGCCCGATGGCACGATCGTCGGCCGCCGCCTGATCAAGCCCAGCGGCGTCAAGGCCTGGGATGAGGCCGTGCTGCGCGCGCTCGACCGCACCGAGGTCCTGCCGCGTGACGTCGACGGCCGCGTGCCCTCGCCGATGATCATCAGCTTCCGGCCGAAGGACTGAAGCACCCGCTCCCGGCCGCCCGCGCAGGGCGCCCTGCCCGCAAGCGGCGTCAGGGGCCGGGCATCACATGCACCGCCCCGCTTGCGGGTTCACAGCCCCGTCGCACGAACGCCGCAGGTCAGCGTGAGCGTCAACGTGGAGTTGGCCGGGAACGAGGGAACGGCAAAGCCGCTTTCCACGTCATCGACAGTCAACCCGCCCGGACAGCCGGCGCCGCCCTGTGCCGTGCATTGCACCTGCGAGCAGTCCAGCCCGGCGGCCTGCGGGTCGGCGATCACGGCGGCATCGGCCGGACTCGGCCCGCCGTTGGTCGCGGTGATGGTGTAGCTGGTGGTGCCACCGGCCTGCAAGGTGTTGCCCCCATTGCTCTTGCTGATCGCCAGCAGGGCCTCGCTGTCCACGGGCGTCTGCTCGAAGCCGCAGCCCGCATTGGCACCCGGACCGTTGCTGCCTTCCGCAGCCTGGTTGCACGCCGCCAGGGCGCCGGTGTCGGTCTCATTCAGTTTGTCAGGATCGCCCCCGCCGAACACCTTGGCGCGGTTGACGATGACCGTGGGCGCACCGGGTGCAACGGCCACCGGCAGCGAGAAGGTGCTGGTCGTGCCGACGGCAATCGGCGTCGCGCTGGTGCAGGTGACCGTGTCCGCCGCAGCCGTGGTCGTGCCGGCAACGCAGCTCCAGTTGGCGCCCTGGGCGCCGCCCGGACTGGCCGGCGTCACGAAACTGCCGCCCGGGTCCAGAACGTCCTTGACGGTGATGAGCTGACCCGCCGTCAGCGCGCTCAAACCGGTGTTGGCGACACGGAACACATAGGTCTCGGTGGTACCGCGCGTCGCCGACGCCGGCCCGTCCTTGACGAGCTGGTAGTCGGGCACCGGCATGCAGAAACCGAAGGTGTTGTAGGCCACGGCCTGCAAGGTCGTGCCGTTGCCCGTTCCGGGGCCGGCGCGGAAGGCCACGATCACCTGCGTCACCGTCTGCGCGACATTGGCGAACACATTGCAGGCGGCACTAGCCGTCGTGCAGTTGCCGCCACCCAGCGTCGCGGTGGCGGTGGCGCCCGTGGCATTGGACGCCACCGCCACGTTGCCGGCATTGAAGGCCGTCAGCGTCACAGGCTGCGGCGCCCCGGCATTGTTGGCGGTAAAGACCAGCTGATCGCGAAAGCGGCTGCCGCCGGTGGTCACCGAGTCGATGTCCATTGCCGTGAAGCGCAGCTTGGTCACCGGTCGCGAGAAGTTGATGACCATGGTGGACAGCAGACTGTTCTGCGCGTTGCCGTTGTGGTCGATCTCCAGCGAGTTGGGCGTGGTGCTGAGCTGATCAAGCTGGGGATAGTTGCCGTCGAAGCCCACATTGGGCGTGAGCACGATGCCCATGACCGTGCTGGCAGGCGCCGTGCCGACGGTGAAGGTCCGGCTGGTGCTCCCGGCCGGCCAGGTGTTGGCGCCGCCAAAGGCGAAGGTGGTGGTGATTTCGTTGGTTGCGCAGCTTGCCGACTGCGCATGGGCGCCGGGAAGCGCCAGCAGACTTGCCACCAGACCCAGGAGAAACAGAACTTTTCGACTCACTACCCGACACCTCCTGGACAAAGTGAAATGGAAAGACTACTCGTAGACGATCTGCGCGCCCCCCTGCCCCGCCTGGGCCATCCAGCCCGCCAGGGCCGCATCGCTGGGAAAGAACTTCGCCTCGTCGCCTGGGAGCACGAGATCGCGCGTCACACCGTCACAAGTTATTACAAATCTGATGGGAAGTCCACGCACGAGTTCCCCTTGCTCGGATATTTCTCGTCGCGCCGGGAAGTCCTTGAGCAAGCGGCCCGCGTCGGGCCGGGCCGCGGCGCGCAGGTCGAAGGCCACGCGCAGGAACTTGCCGAAGCGGCAGCGCGCCGTCGGCAGTTCCCAGACCTGATTGACCGTGAGCTGCAGCCCGCCCGAGAAGCGGTCGGGCTGCAGCTTGCCCATGACGATGACCAGCTCGTCGTCCTTGAGCAGGTTGCGATTGGCATTGATCAGGGCCTCGTCGGCGCGCGCGTCGATGGTGCCGGACTTGTCGTCGAGCTTGAACAGCGCGAGCTTGCCGCGCTGGCCGTTGATCACGCGCAGGTCGCTCACGATGCCGGCAAGCAGCTGCGGCTCCCGCGAGTCGATCAGGTCGCCGATCGGCCGCCGCGCGAAGCGGCGGACCTCCAGCTCCACTTCGTCGAACAGGTGGCCCGAGAGGTAGAAGCCGACCGCCGTCTTCTCGTGCGTGAGCCGCTCCTTCACCCCCCAGGGCACGGCGTCCACCAGATCGGGCTCCTGCGTGCTGGCCGCATGCGAGTCCTCCATGTCGAACAGCCCGCCCTGATTCGCATTGGCCTCCTGGGCGTTGGCGAAATCGAAGGCCCGGTCGATGGACGCGACCAGGGCCGCGCGGTTGCGCTGGATCGCGTCGAAGGCGCCGGCCTTGATCAGCGCCTCGACCGTGCGTTTGTTCAGACGGGTGCGGTCGACCCGCGCGCAGAAGTCATACAGGCTCCTGAAGGGGCCGCCCTCCTGCCGCGCCGCGATGATGGACTCGATGGCCTGCTGGCCCGTGCCCTTGACGGCGCCCAGGCCATAGCGGATGACCTTGTCGGTCACCGGCTCGAAGCGGTAGTTGCCGCGGTTGACGTCCGGCGGCTCGAAGCTCATGCCGAAGTTCTTGCAGGCGTCCTCGAACAGCACCTTGAGCTTGTCGGTGTTGTCCATTTCCACCGTCATGTTGGCGCAGTAGAACTCGGCGGTGTAGTGGACCTTGAGCCAGCCGGTGTGGTAGGCCAGCAGCGAGTAGGCGGCCGCGTGCGACTTGTTGAAGCCGTAGCCCGCGAACTTCTCCATCAGGTCGAAGATCTCGTCGGCCTTGTCCTGGCCGATGCCGTTCTTCGCCGCGCCCGCGCGGAAGATCTCGCGGTGCTGGGCCATCTCCTCGGCCTTCTTCTTGCCCATGGCGCGGCGCAGCAGGTCGGCGCCGCCGAGCGAGTAGCCGCCCAGGATCTGCGCGGTCTGCATCACCTGCTCCTGGTAGACCATGATGCCGTAGGTCTCCGACAGCATGCCGGCCACGAGCGGATGCGGGTACTCCACCTCCTCGCGGCCATGCTTGCGCGCGACGAAGCTGGGGATCAGGTCCATCGGACCGGGCCGGTACAGGGCGTTGAGCGCGATCAGGTCTTCCAGCCGCGTCGGCCGCGCGTCGCGCAGCATGCCCTGCATGCCGCGGCTTTCAAACTGGAACACGGCTTCGGTCTTGCCGTCGGCAAACAGCTTGTAGGTCGGGGCGTCGTCCAGCGGGATGTTCTCGTAGGCGAAGTTCTCCTGGCCCTTGTGGCGGCCGACGATGAACTCCTTGGCGATCTCCAGGATGGTGAGCGTGGCCAGGCCCAGAAAGTCGAACTTCACGAGGCCGGCCGCCTCCACGTCGTCCTTGTCGTACTGGCTCACGGCCGAGTCGCTGCCGGGCTGCTGGTACAGCGGCGTGAAGTCGGTGAGCTTGCCCGGCGCGATCAGCACGCCGCCGGCATGCATGCCCACGTTGCGCGTCATGCCCTCGAGCTTCTGCGCGAGCGCAAGCAGGGTCTTGACGTCCTCCTCGCGCTCCAGCCGCTCGGCCAGGATGGGCTCGGCCTTGATCGCGCCGTCGATGGTGATGTGCTGGCCCGGCTTGTTCGGAATGAGCTTGGAGATGCCGTCGCAGAAGGTGTAGCTCATGTCGAGCACGCGCCCGACGTCGCGGATGGCGGCGCGCGCCGCCATCGTGCCGAAGGTGGCGATCTGGCTCACGGCATCCTTGCCGTATTTCTCCTTGACGTAGTCGATGACGCGGTCGCGGTTGGCCTGGCAGAAGTCGATGTCGAAGTCGGGCATCGACACCCGCTCGGGGTTCAGGAAGCGCTCGAACAGCAGGTTGTACTGCAGCGGGTCGAGGTCGGTGATCTTCAGCGAATAGGCCACCAGCGAACCGGCGCCGGAGCCTCGGCCCGGCCCCACCGGGCAGCCGTTCTGCTTGGCCCAGTTGATGAAGTCGCCCACGATCAGGAAGTAACCGGGGAATCCCATCTTGAGGATGGTGCCGATCTCGAACTCGAGCCGGTCCACATAGCGCTGGCGCTGCTTCTCGCGCTCGGTCTCGTCGGGATAGAGATGGACGAGCCGCTCCTTGAGCCCTTCGTGCGACACGTGGCGGAAGTACTCCTCCACCGACATGCGCCGGCCGTCCACCTCGGGAATCGGGAAGTCCGGCAGGCGCGGCTTGCCCAGGTCGAGCGTGAGATTGCAGCGCCGCGCGATCTCCACCGTGTTGGCGATGGCCGACGGCACGTCCGCGAACAAGGCCTCCATCTGCTGAGCGGACTTGAAATACTGCTCGCGGGTGAACTTGCGCACCCGGCGCTGGTTGCCCAGGATCTCGCCCTCGGCAATGCAGACGCGGGCCTCGTGGGCCTCGTAGTCGTCCTCGGTGGTGAACTGCACCGGATGCGTCGCCACCACCGGCAGGCGCAAACGCGCGGCCAGCTGGACGGCGGCGGCCACGTGGGCCTCGTCGTCCGCGCGTCCGGCACGCTGCAGTTCAATGAAGAAGCGATGCGGAAACAGCCCCGCCAGCTGCAGCGCGATGTCGGAGGCTCGCTCGTTGTCGCCCTGCACCAGGGCCTGACCGAGCGGGCCGGCCTGCGCGCCCGACAGCAGGATCAGGCCCTCGCCCAGCTCACGCAGCCAGTCGATGCGGCAGACCGCCTGCGCCTTGACGACGTTGCGCGTCCAGCCGCGCGCCAGCAGCTCGCACAGGTTCAGGTAGCCCTGGCGGCTTTGCACGAGCACGATGACGCGCGAGAGCACCGCGGCGTCCTTGCCGAAGCCTTCGATCATCAGCTCGGCGCCGAGCACCGGCTTGACGCCGGCGCCCCGCGCGCCTTTGTAGAACTTGATGGCGCCGAACAGGCTGTTGAGGTCGGTGATGGCCAGGGCCGGCTGGGCATCGGCCGCGGCCGCCTTGACGATGTCGTCGATGCGGTTGGTACCGTCGACAACCGAGAATTCCGTGTGCAGGCGCAGGTGTACGAACATCGGTTCATTCTACGGGGCGGGCGGGCTGCGAAAGCGTCGGGCCGACGCACGCCGGGCTCTGAGAAAACGTGCTTGCATGGCGGGATAATCGAGCCCGTGAATGCTCCCGATCCGCTGCCCGTCCTGAACATCGCCGCCTACCGCTTCGTGCGCCTGGCCGACACCGCCGCCCTGCAGGAGCGCCTGCGCGAAGCGGCGCTAGCGCTGCAGCTCAAAGGCACGGTGCTGCTGGCCGAAGAAGGCATCAACCTGTTTCTGGCCGGCCCGCCGGAGCCGGTGCGCGAGTTCCTGCGCCTGCTGCGGGCCGACGCACGGCTGGCCGACCTGGAAGTCAAGGAAAGCTGGTCCCGCACCCAGCCCTTCGGCAGGCTCCGGGTCAAGGTCAAGCGCGAGATCATCCGGATGGACCACCCGACGATCCGCCCCGACTTCAGCCGCGCTGACGGCCGGGCGCCGTCAGTCGCAGCCGCGACGGTGCGGCGCTGGCTCGACCAGGGCCACGATGACGAAGGCCGCCCGGTGGTGACGCTCGACACGCGCAACGCCTTTGAGGTGGACCACGGCACCTTCGAAGACGCCATCGACTGGCGCATCGGCAAGTTCACCGAGTTCCCCGCCGCCTTCGATGCCCATCGCGACGAGCTGCAGGGCAAGACGGTGGTGAGCTTCTGCACCGGCGGCATCCGCTGCGAAAAGGCCGCGATCTACATGCGCGGCCAGGGACTGGACCATGTCTACCAGCTCGAAGGCGGCATCCTGAAATACTTCGAGGAGGCCGGCGGCGCGCATTTCCGAGGCAACTGCTTCGTGTTCGACGAGCGGGAGGCGCTGGCGCCCGACCTGTCGGCGACACGCGCCTGAGGCGCAGCGGTCCCGCCCCACGCTTCTCCAAGGGACGGCGCCAGAACGCCGTGCGCCGGGCTCAGTTGAACTTCGCCTCGGGCAGCGGAATGAACTCGGTCTCGCCCGGCACCGCTTCGAACCGCCCCTCGGCCCAGTCATTGGCGGCCTGCGCGATGCGCTCCTTGCGGCTGGACACGAAGTTCCACCCCATGTGGCGGTGGCCGAGCGGCTCGCCGCCGATCACCATCAGGCGCACCGCTTCCGGCCCGGCCTGAAGCCGCGCCGGGCCGGCCGCCAGCACCGCCAGCGTGTGCGCCGCGACGGCCTGGCCGTCGATCGCCAGCGCCCCCTCGACGGCATAGACCGCAGCCTCGGGCGCGAGCGCAGGCAGCACAAGCTCGCCGCCGGCCGGAAGGTGGATGTCGAGGTAGAGCGTGGGCGAGTACGTGGCGACGGGCGAGCTCAGCCCGAAGGCGCTGCCGATCAGCACGCGCACCTGTGTCCCGCTCACCTGCGTCGCGGGGATCGCATCCGCAGGCGTGTGCGTGAAACTCGGGGCGACCTCCTCCTGCGCTGTCGGCAGGGCCGCCCACAGCTGCAGGCCGTGGTTGACGTAGTCCTGCGTGCGCCGGCGCTCGGGGCGCCGCTCCGAATGGACGATGCCGCGCCCGGCCGTCATCCAGTTGATCGCCCCGGGCTCGATGTCCTGCACGTAGCCGAGGCTGTCGCGGTGGGTGATGGCGCCGCTGAACAGATAGGTGACCGTCGCCAGCCCGATGTGCGGATGCGGCCGCACGTCGTGGCTGTCGCCCGGCCGCACCGTGACCGGGCCGAAGTGATCGAAGAAGAGAAAGGGGCCGACCGACTGGCGCCGCGCGGCAGGCAGGAAACGGCGCACCGTGAAGCCACCGCCCAGATCCTTGGCATGGCCCGTCAACTGGAAATCCACCGGCATCGTGCAGTCCTTTCAGAAAAGTGAAACGGGCGGCCCGACCGGGCCGCCCGCATGGCAAAGGCCGCCAGCCCCTGCCGCCTCAAGGCCGCGAAGAGGCAACGCCTCACGGCGGAAACAAGTCGCCTCTCAGGCCTTCAGGCGGGCGGCCTGGTCCGCCACGCGCTTGCCGAAGATTCTGGCAGTTTCCAGATCACCCGGCTCCATGTCGGCCGCACCGGCGTCGGACGGCGACTGGGCGATCGCGCCCGAATACGACACGAGGTTGTTCACGTCGTTGCGGGTCGCGGCCTTGGTGTTGGCCGGCATCAGGCCCTGACTGACCCAGAGCATGCCATGCTGCATTGCCAGCGTGAACAGGTAGGTCAGCGTGGAGTGCTTGTCGCCATTGAGGCCGGCGCTGTTGGTGAAGCCGGCCGCCAGCTTGTCCTTCCAGCCCTGGGCGAACCAGACCTTGGAGGAGGCGTCGGCGAATTTCTTGAACTGCCAGCTCACCGTGCCCATGTAGGTCGGCGAGCCGAAGATGATCGCGTCGGCCGCAGCCAGCGTCTCCCAGCCGCCTTCGGGCAGGTTGCCGTCGGCATCGACCGCCAGCAGCGTGGCGCCTGCGCCATCGGCCACGGCTTGCGCCATGCGCTGGGTGTGGCCGTAGCCCGAGTGATAGACAACAACGACTTTTGCCATGATGGATTTCCTTGAGTTTCAGTGAGGGAAGGGATCAACGGGAAAACGGTGAGGGCTGACGCCCTCACCGGGGATGGGGCCGGGCGCCGCGTACGCAGCGCTTCAGGCGCTGCGGCGGGTGCAGCGCTTCAGGCGCTGCGGCGGGTGCAGCGCTTCAGGCGCTGCGGCGGGTGCGGCGCTTCAGGCGCCTCGGCGAGCGTCCACGCTCCAGGCGCCGGCACCGAAGGCCGCGAAGCCCAGCAGGCCGCCGACCACTGCAATGTTCTTGAAGAACATCAGTTGCTGCATCATCACCTGCTCGGCCGGGACGGCCCAGAAGGCGTGGAAGATGAAGGTGATCACGACCGTGAAGCCGGCAATGATCAGCGCCGACCAGCGCGTCTGCCAGCCCAGCAGCAGCGCCAGGCCCAGGCCCAGCTCCACCACGATCGCGATCGCCGCACACACCTCGGGCAGGGGCACACCCTTGGAGGCGATGTAGCCCACGGTGCCGGAAAAGCCGCTGATCTTGTTCAGCCCGCCGGGGATGAACAGCAGGGCGATCAGCGCGCGGCCGAGCAGGGCGAGGGGGTTCTGGAATGCGGCGAGGTTCATGGGAGCTCCTTCAAAGGGTCGAGTCAAAAAAACTGCTGGGAAAAATCGTTGGAATGCAAAGCTTGCGGTCAGGGCGCCAGGTCGAACACCAGCACTTCGGCCGACTGTCCGTCAGACAGGTTCAACACCTTCTCGCCTTCGATCATGGCCGCATCGCCGGCCGCCAGCGCCCGGCCATTGACCTGCAGGCTGCCGCGCACCAGGTGGACATAGGCCTTGCGGGCCGGGTCGATCACGAGCGTGGCCTCCTCCACGCCGTCGAACAGGCCGGCATAGACCCGCGCGTCGGCGTGGATCGTGACCGAGCCGTTCGCACCGTCCGGCGACGCGACCAGCCGCAGCGTGCCGCGCTTGCTGGCCTCGGCAAAGGTCTTCTGCTCGTAGCTGGCCGGAATGCCCGTCACATTGGGCTCGATCCAGATCTGCAGGAAGTGCGTCGTCTGGTCGGGCGCGTGGTTGAACTCGCTGTGCTGCACGCCGCGGCCCGCGCTCATGCGCTGCACGTCGCCTGGCGGAATGCCCTTGACGTTGCCCAGCGTGTCCTTGTGCGCCAGTTCGCCCGACAGGACGTAGCTGATGATCTCCATATCGCGGTGGCCATGGGTGCCAAAGCCCGTGCCCGGCGCGATGCGGTCTTCGTTGATGACGCGCAGGTTGCCAAAGCCCATGTGGGCCGGGTCGTAGTAGCCCGCGAACGAGAAGCTGTGGAAGGACTTGAGCCAGCCGTGGTCGGCATAGCCGCGGTCACCGGATTTGCGAAGCGTCAGCATGATCGGTACTCCTTGTTGCCCTTGCGTTGTCGATGGGTGAACTGTAGGCGCCGACCCGGCCTCCGCAGTCCACCGGCTTTGATGGCATCATTCAAAAATATTGAACTTGATGAACCGGATCATGCAAAGCATTCGCCACGTTCTGACGCCTGACTCGCTCGCCATGCTGCAGGCGATCCACGAAGCCGGCAGCTTTGCCGCCGCGGCCCGCACGCTGGGCGTGGTGCCCAGCGCGCTCACCTACCGGGTGCGCCAGATCGAGGACGCGCTGGACGTGCTGCTGTTCGACCGCAGTTCGCGCCAGGCACGCCTGACCGAAGCGGGCCGGGCCCTGCTCGACGAAGGCAGCCGGCTGCTCGACGAGATCGACGCGATGGCGCGCCGCGTCAAGCGCGTCGCCACGGGCTGGGAGGCGCAGTTCACCATCGCGGCCGACACCATCGTCTCGCGCACGACGCTGCAGGAGCTGTGCGGCAAGTTCTTCGCGCTGAACCCGCCCACCCGCCTGAAGCTGCGCGAGGAGGTGCTGTCGGGCACGATCGAATCGCTGACGACCGGCCAGGCCGACCTGGCCATCGGCGGCTCGCTGGAAGCGGCCGCGCTCGCCGGCGTGCAGTCGCGGCTGCTCGGATCGGTGGACTTCGTGTTCGCGGTGGCCCCGCACCATCCGCTGGCCTCGGCGCCCGAGCCGCTGCGCGACGAGGTGCTGCGCCAGCACCGCGTGGTGGCCGTGGCGGACTCGTCGCTGCGCGGACGCGGCGTGACGGTCGGCATCCTGGGTGGACAGGACGTGCTCACCGTGCCCAGCATGCAGGCCAAGCTCGAAGCCCAGCTGCGCGGCCTGGGCGCCGGCTTCGTGCCCGACTGCATGGCCCGGCCCTACATCGAGGCCGGCCATCTGGTGGTGCGCCAGGTCGACCGGCCCCCGCGCCTGGTGCGCGTGGGCTACGCCTGGCGGCAGACCGGCCGCAGCGTGCAGGGCCGTGCGCTGCAGTGGTGGCTGCAGCAGCTGGAGGACGCGCGAACCCGCGATGCGCTGCTGGAGCAGCACCACCGCTGAAGGCCGGCAGCTCGCCAGCGTGTAGGGCCCGCCAGCGTGTAGAGTAGGAGCACCCAAGAACAACCCGCCGGGACACACCACATGCCATCCAGAACCGCCACCCGCGCCCCGCGCAACATCGCCGTCGTCGGCGCCGGCATGACCGGCATCGCCTGCGCACGGACGCTGGCGCAGGCCGGGCATCAGGTCACCGTTTTCGACAAGTCCCCCGGCGCAGGCGGCCGCATGGCCACACGGCGCTCGCCGTTCGGCACCTTCGACCATGGCGCCCAGTATTTCACCGTGCGCGATCCGCGCTTTGCCCGCGCGCTCGAGACCGCGCCGGGCCTGTGCCGCGCCTGGAGCGCCAGCACCGTGCGCGTGCTCGACACCTTCGGCCTCGTCGCCGCCGCCGGACTGCCGGCGCGCGAGCCGCACTGGGTGCCGGTGCCGGGCATGAATGCGCTGGTGCGGCATTGGGCCGCCCCGCTGGCCGATGCGGGCCGCGCCGAATGGCAGACCCGGGTGACGCAGATCGAGCGCGATGCGCTGGCTCCGCGGCGCTGGCAGCTGCGCACCGAAGGCGCCGAAGGCGCGCGCCACGTCTACTCCGGCTTCGACCAGGTGGCGCTGGCGCTGCCCAACCCGCAGGCGCTTGCGCTGCTGCAGGACTCGGCGCTCGCGCCGCGACTGGCAGCGCAGATCGCCAAGGTCCAGGTCGCCCCCTGCTGGACGCTGATGATCGCCTTCCCGCAGGCCTCGCAGCCGGGCATCACCCACCTCGGCCCGCAGTGGAACGCGGCGCGCAGCACGCATCACCGCATCGCCTGGCTGGCACGCGAGTCGTCCAAGCCCGGCCGCGATCCGGTGGAGCGCTGGACGGTGCAGGCGAGCGCGGCCTGGTCGCTCGAACACCTGGAGGACGATCCGGCGCGGGTGCAGGCCAAGCTGCTCAAGGCCTTCTCCGAAATCACCGGCATCCGCGCCGAGCCGGCGCACGCCCAGGTGCATCGCTGGCGCTACGCGCAGACGGCGACGCCGCTGGGCAAGACGCATCTGTGGGACGCTTCGCTGGGCGTCGGCGCCGCCGGCGACTGGTGCATCGGCCACCGGGTCGAGGACGCCTTCGTCTCCGGCCTGGAACTGGCGCTTGCCATGGCGTGAGCGCCTGGGGCGGGCCCATGCCTCCTCGGCCGTACACGGGGCGATTCGCGCCCTCGCCCACCGGCCCGCTGCACGCGGGCTCGCTGGTGGCCGCGCTCGCGAGCTGGCTCGACGCCAGAGCCCACGGCGGGCGCTGGCTGGTGCGCATCGAAGACGTCGACACGCCACGTTGCGTGCCCGGGGCGGATGCCGTGATCCTCTCGCAACTGGCGGCCTGCGCACTGCTGCCGGATGACGCGCCCGTGTACCAGTCGCAGCGCGGCGATCTGTATCAGACGGCGCTCGACACGCTGGTGGCCGCCGGCCAGGCCTACCCCTGCAGCTGCTCGCGGCGCGACATCGAGGCCGCCTGGGCGGCCCGTGACGTGGCCCGGCCGCGGCACGGCGAACTCGTCTATCCGGGCACCTGCCGGGCCGGCCTGCATGGAAGACCCGCGCGGGCCTGGCGGCTGCGCACCGATGGCCAGCCGCCCGTCCTGTGGCGGGACCGGCGGCTCGGCGCGCAGACCCAGGACGTGGGCGCCGAGGTCGGCGATTTCGTGCTGAGGCGGGCCGACGGACTGTGGGCCTACCAGCTGGCCGTGGTGGTCGACGATGCAGCGCAGGACGTCACCCACATCGTTCGTGGCGAGGACCTCGCCGACAACACGCCGCGCCAGATCCTGCTGCAGCACGCGCTGGGCCTGCCGCAACCCGTCTATCTGCACACGCCGCTCGTGCTCGGCCCGAATGGCGAGAAGCTGTCGAAGCAGAACGGCGCCATGCCGCTCGACACCTCCGCACCGTTGGCCTGTCTGCAGGCCGCCGGCCGGACGCTCGGCCTGCCGCCGCTGGAGGCGTCTCAGGTGTCCGACTGGCTGCTTGGCGCGACGGCGGCCTGGGCCCGATTCATGGGCTGACAGCACTGGGGCATTCCGGCGTCGCATTCGATCAACGGCGACGCTCCTTGCCGATGCCAGTGCCGCAGCCCGCATAACCCGTCGGCACCAAGGGTCACGCCCGTCGAGGCGCCCGCCCGCATGGGCAACAATGCAACCAAACGTCAAATCAAGTTGGGACTTCTGTTGCACCTGCTGCCTTTCTGCTTTCGCCGCCCGGGCTTCGCGCGGGTGACGCCGTTGTCCCTTCGCGCCGTTCTTCTGTGCCTGCTGCTCTGCGCAAGCGCCGCTGCGCGGTCCCAGACCTGCGCGGCGCCGGGCTGGGATGGCCCGGCCACGCCGTCCGGCGTGGTCAACTCGTATCACGCGGGCAGCGGCAGCCCGGCGTCGGGAGCGACCAGCATCAACGTCGCGTCTGTCTCGGGGCAGCGAACCAACGCGCGATCGCTGCAGGCCGGCGACCTGATCCTGATCATCCAGATGCAGGATTCCAGCACGCCGGCCAATGCCGGCCTCCATGAGTACGCGCAAATCACCGCCGTGAGCGGCGCAACGCTGGCGCTCAACCGGTCGCTCACGCACTCCTACAACCGCAGCATCGGGGTGGGCACGGTACGCAGCTGGCAGGTCGTCTGGGTGCCCCAGTACGCATCGGCCACCGTCAGCGCACCTGTGTCGGCCGACCGCTGGACCCTCGGGACCGCCAGCGGCGACGGCACCGGCGGGGTGGTTGCGCTGGACGTGGCGGGCAGCCTCGCGATCAACAGCACGATCACCGTGGCCGGCGCAGGCTTTCGCGGCGGTGCGGGCCTCAACGGCACCGGCACGCGCGCCGGCGGCACCTATACCGACGGCGACTACGCATTCACCACGACGGTGGCGAGCATGAACGGCGCGGTCAAGGGCGAAGGCATCGAGGGCACGCCCATCACGGTGTTCGACGGAACGGCCACGCCCGTCAACTATCTCAGCCTCGTCGGCCAGGGCTACGCGGCCGGATCGGCGGGCCGCAATGCGCGAAGCAATGCCGGCGGCGCGGGCAACGACGGCGATCCGGCGGGCGTGTCGGGCAGTGCCGGCAACCAGCTCAACTCGGGCGGCGGGGGTGGCGCAGGCGGGGGCGCAGGCGGGCGCGGCGGCAATGCCTGGAACCAGAACACTTCGGGTGGCATCCTCAACCAGACGGCCGGCGGCAATACCGGCAACATCGCGGGAGGCCTGGGCGGCACCGCCCAGGCCCATTCAGCGACGCGCCTGGTGATGGGCGGCGGTGGTGGCGCGGGCACCGCCAACAACGGCTCAGCCTCCAGCATCACGACCTGGCCCCCCGGCGCCAGCGGCACCGCCGCCAACGGCGGTGCGGGCAGCATCACGTCGAGCGGTGCTCCCGGCGGCGGCATCGTGCTGATCCGCGCCGGCAGCCTCAGCGCGACCGGCGGCGCCGTCGATGCGAGCGGCTACCGGGCCTACAACAAGGCGCCGACCGGAGACACCGATTCGGCGGGCGGCGGGGGAGGCGGCGGCTCGGTGTCGATCCGCGCCGGCGCAGCGGCGATCACCTCGCTGTCCATCGACGCATCGGGCGGCGCGGGCGGCTCGTCGAACTACTACAACCACGGGCCCGGAGGCGGCGGCGGTGGCGGCTACGTGCTCACCAGCTTCACTGGCGCCACGATCAATGTGGCGGGCGGCACCAACGGCACAGACGGCTGCTGCGGGGGCACCAATGCCAATGGCAGTCCCAAGGCCTACAACGCGACCGCAGGCAGTGCCGGCGTGACCGCCACGACCGACGGCACACCCGCAGGTGTCGGCGCGGGCGCATCGTGCCTGCCCGTGGTCGTCGTGACCAAGAGCACCCCGACACCTGTGGTCACGGCTGCGACCGGCGCCACCGCCACCTGGCGCATCAACCTGTCGAACACCGGAGGCGCTGCGACCAACCTGTTCGTGTTCGACGCGAACCTGCCACCCGGCTGGGCTTACGCGAGCAGCCCTGCCAGCACCTACAGCTACAGTCCCGCGCCTCCCCCGGTGCCAGGCGCCAATGCGGCCGGGGCGGATACCACCTCGGCGACGCTGCCCGCAGGCCTGCCGGTCAACACCGCGCTCACGGTGAACGCGGCCACGGCGGTATCCCTGCGTGCCAGCGGCGCCGCGCCGGGCGTGGTGCCCTCGGCCGGCAGCAATTCGCTCACCTTCGGCAGCTTCTACCTGCCGCAGAACGCAAGCATCACCATCACCTATGCCGTCACCATCCCCGACACGGCCACCGCCGGCACATACCACAATCCGGCCGGTGCGATCTTTCTGGACCCGACCCGCACAAGCGCAGGTGCCGCGCGCATGGTGAGCCCCCTCACGGGCGTGAACGCCAACCGCGCCGCCGTCAGCTACAGCGCCAACACCGCCTATCAGACCGGCGCCACGGCCAACGTCGCCGGCAGCAGCTACAGTGGTCTGGCGGCCGGCCCGGCCAGTGAGGACGTCACGCTGCTGCCCGATCTGTCGGTGTCCAAGAGCAGCAGCACCCCGACCTTCACGCTCGGCGCCAGCGGGCTGCAGTACATCCTCACCGGCCGCAACAACGGGCGCCCCGTGGCCGACCAGATCTATGCGACGACCCAGGCGACGGGGCAGTCGGCGACGGCGATCGTCTCGAGTTCCCTGGCGGTCACCGACACGCTGCCTGCCGGCATGACGCTGACGGCGGTGGCCAACAGCAACGCCGTCCTGTGGACCTGCACGCCCAACGGGACGAGCACCACCTTCACCTGCTCGGCCGGCGCCGGCGTCTATCCGCTGGCTGCGGCCAGCAACATCGTGACCGTCACCGCAACCGTCGCGGTCTCGGCGGACGCGTGCCCCGGCCCGCGCGTGAACACCGCGACGTTCACGACGGCCGCTGCCGGCGAAGCCTCCACCGCCAACAACACCGCCACCGCAAGCACGGCCATCGGCTGCAGCACGGAGCTTTCGGTGACCAAGACCAACAATGCCACCACCGTCACCGCAGGCGGCAGCACCAGTTACACGACCACGTTCTCGAATCTTGGACCCGCCGCCGCCCATGGCAGCGGCGTGAGCGATACACCAGGCGTCGGGCTGATTTGCTCCGTGGCCGGATGTTCGGCCAGCGGCGGCGCGGTTTGCCCGGTTGCTGGGCAGTGGCCGAACCTGCTCACGGGTGGCCTCACCCTGGCGACTTTTCCGGCCGCCAGCAGCATATCGTTCAACATCAGTTGCACCGTCACCGCCAGCGGCCAGTAGCGTCACCGGCCGTGGCGACCTGAGACAATGGCGGCGATGAGCGAGATGTCCGACACGATGCAGGCGCCCGACGAGGCCCCCTCCCCCGACGCGGCCGTGCCGCATCCCCGCGTGATCCGCAGCTTCGTGCGCCGGGCCGGGCGGGTCACCACCGGCCAGCAGCGCGCCTTCGCCCGGTACGGCGAGGCCTTCCTGCTGCCGTTCTCGCGATCCCGTCTCGATCCGGCTGCGGCCTTCGGCCGCGCCGCGCCCACCATTCTTGAAATCGGGTTCGGCATGGGCGAAGCCACCGCCCATATCGCCGCGCTGCGGCCGCAGGACAACTTCCTGTGCTGCGAAGTGCATGAGCCCGGCGTCGGCGCACTGCTCAAGCGCATCGGCGAGCAGGGCCTCGCCAACATCCGCATCGTGGCCCATGACGCCGTGGAGGTGGTCGATCACATGATCGAGCCCGGAACGCTCGCCGGCATCCATGTGTTCTTTCCCGACCCCTGGCACAAGAAGAAGCACAACAAGCGGCGGCTGCTCCAGCCGCCGCTGGTCGCCCGCCTGGCCGCACGGCTGGCACCGGGCGGCTACCTGCACTGCGCCACGGACTGGGAGCCCTATGCGCTCCAGATGGTGGAGGTGCTGTCGGCTGAACCGCTGCTGGTCAACACCTCGCAGGCACCGGGCGGCTTTGCGCCCCGCCCCGACTACCGGCCGCTGACCAAGTTCGAGAACCGGGGCCTGCGGCTCGGCCACGGCGTGTGGGACGTGGTGTTCCGCCGCGCCTGAACCGGCCTCCCGGCCGCTGCAGCGGCCTTGTGCGGCGCCGCCCGGCCGCCTGGGCGGCACGCCCGCAAAGCACGGTCCGGCCGCGCAGAGCCTGGCCGGCCGCTCACTAGAATCGGGCCCATGAACGACAACAAGCCCAATCCGGCCAAGGCCGCCGAGTTCTATCAGCAGGCGCTCGCCGCCTTCCAGGCCCAGCGTTCCGCCGACGCCGAGACACTGGCCCGCCAGGCCCTGCTCCAGGACCCCGACCACGCCGACAGCCTCGAGCTGCTGGGCGCGATCTACGCGGCGCGCGAAGAGCGCGCGTTCTCGTTGCCCTTCTTCGAGCGTGCCGTGAAGCTCGCGCCGCACATGGCGCAGTTCCACTACAACCTGGGCGTCATTCACCACGAGCTCAACAGGTTTCCGCAGGCGATGCGCAGCTACCACCAGGCGCTGCGCCTGGCGCCCGAACACAATGCCGCACTGTCGAACTACGGCGACCTGCTGCGCCGACATGACCAGCTCGAAGCCGCACGCGAACATCTGGAGCGCCTGCTGCGCCTGGAGCCTGACGCCAAGGGCCTGCCGCTCAAGCTGGCGCTGACCTATTTCGGCCTCAAGGAATACGAGCTGGCCGACAAGTGGTTCGTCGAATCGCTCAAGGAGCCCAAGGAACCCGCCGTGGTTCACTGGGAATACGCGCACTACCTGCTGCTCAAGAAGCGCTTTGCCGAGGGCTGGGCCAGCTACGAATGGCGCGCCGAGTGCTCCAAGTTCAACAGCGTCTACCACTTCCCGCATCCGCAACCCAAGTGGAACGGCGAATCGCTCAAGGGCAAGACCCTGCTGATCCATCGCGAGCAGGGCCTGGGCGACGAGATCATGTTCGGCTCCATCCTCGAAGAGGCGGTGCGCGACGCCGAGCGCGTGGTGCTCGTCGCAGCGCCCGAGATGGTGCGGCTGTGGCAGGCCAGCCTGCCGTCCAAGGTGCACGTCTACCCGTACTGGGGTGCGCTGCCGCCGGGCTGGGACCAGCCCGGCCTGCCCGCCTGGTATGGCGACTACCGGTTCGACTACCAGATCGCGATCGGCCGGCTGGCTCACCTGTTCCGTCCCACGCTCGAGAGCTTCGGCACGCCGCGGCCCTACATGCGCGTGACGGACGAGCTGACCGCCGAATGGAAGGCCAAGGTCGACGCCATTCCCAACGTGGCCGGCAAGAAGAAGGTCGGCGTGATGTGGGGCGCCAATCCTGCGGCCTTCCACTACGACGCTTCGCGCCGGGCGCTGCGCAAGAGCGTGCCCCTGCATGAGCTGGAGCCGCTGGCGGGCCTCAAGGGTGTCCAGCTGGTCAGCCTGGCCAACAGCGTGCACGGCTCGCAGGCCGGCAGTCTCAACGCGCTCGACCTCATCGACTACAGCGAAGACCTGATCGACCTGGCCGAAACCGCCGCTCTGATGAAGAACCTCGACCTCATCATCACCATCGACACCTCGCTGGCCCATCTGGCCGGCGCGCTGGGCCTGAAGGTCTGGATGCCGCTGTGCTGGGACGCCGACTGGCGCTGGGGCGAAAACGACGACACGAGCTACTGGTATCGGGACGTGCGGCTGTTCCGGCAGGCCAAGCCCGGCGAGTGGAAGCCCGTGATCAAGACCATCGCACGCGAGCTGAAAGCCTATGCCAAAGAGGCATGAACGGGTGCACAAACGGCACCAATAGGCATCGTCTTCCAGCTTCTGCTCCCGTCATCTTTGGCATACAGTCCCCAGGTGGAGGATTGAGGAGCCGCGCGTGGCATGAACATTGCTGCCCGGCCATGATCCATGGATGATGAACCGTTGAGGAGTATGGCAATGGTCACAACTCGCAGGAACTGGCTGGTGGGAGCGGGCGCAAGCCTGTCGGGCGTCATGTCGGCGGCAGCGCTGCCGGGCATGGCATGGGCGCAGGCCAAACCGGCGGCCGGCCGCAAGCTCATCCTCGGGCAATCGGTGCCGCTGACGGGCGCGGCCAGCGAGATCGGCCTGGCCTACGCCGCCGGCGCCAAGCTCTATGCCGACGCCTTCAACGGACGCAAGAACAATCCGGCCGGCTTCACGATCGAGCTGCGCCAGCTCGACGACGGCTACGACGCGGCCAAGGCCGGCGCCAACGCCAAGAAGCTGCTCGCGGAGGGCGCCGATGTGCTGTTCGGCTTTGCCGGCACCGCCAGCAGCGAGGCCGGTGCTGCCGTGGCGCGGCAGGAAGGGGCCGTCTTCTTTGCACCCTTCGCCGCCTCGGACGCCTTGCGCGATCCGTCCCAGTCCTATGTGTTCCACGTGCGGCCCAGCATGTCGGACGAAGCCTTCAAGATGGTGCGCCACTGCGCCACGCTCAACCAGAACCGGATCGCCGTGCTGGCCGAGGACGATGCCATGGGCCGTGCCGGCCTGGCAGCGGTCAACCAGGCCATCGCGGAGATGAAGCTGCCGCCGCTCGTCGGCTCGGCGCTGGTACCGGTCAACAGCGACAAGGTGGACGCTGCCGTGGCCGCGCTCGGCAAGGCCCAGCCGCAGGCGATCATCCAGGTCGCCCTGTTCAACAGCACGGCGGCCTTCATCCGCAAGATGCGCAAGGCCGGCTATGGCGGCTCGTTCATGAGCTTCTCGGTGGTCGGCATCGACCCGCTGTTCACGGCGCTCGGCAAGGAGATCAGCGGCATCGTCGTCTCGCAGGTCGTACCCTCGCCACGAAGCACCGGCATCCCCATCGTCAAGGAATACCTGGCTGCGGTCGACACGTCCGATCAGACACCGTCGTATGAAAGCCTGGAGGGCTTCATCGCGGCCAAGACGCTGACCGAAGCGGCGCGCCGCTCGGGCCGCGTGGGCGACCGGGCCGCGCTGCAAAAGACGCTGTCATCGATGAGCGACTACGACGTCGGCGGCTTTCGTGTGAACCTGCGCGCCGGCGTGCACGACTCCGTCCGCGCGGTCGACCTCGTGACCATCACCGGCGACGGCAAGGTCATCCGCTAGCGCGGGAAGGCGCCGGGCGATACCGGCGCACCCGCAGGCTCCGGCTGCACCCGCAGCACCCACGCACCCGTCACAGCCGGCGAGCCAGCAGCGCCCGCCGCAAGGTCAGGCGCGCTCGGCCACCCAGGCCTGGACCGACTGAAGCGCCGCAGGCAGTTTGCCGGCATCGGTGCCGCCGGCCATGGCCATGTCGGGCTTGCCGCCGCCCTTGCCGCCCACCTGCTGGGCCACGAAGTTCGCCAGCTCGCCCGCCTTCACGCGTCCCATCACGTCGGCCGTGGCGCCGGCCGCAATCTGCACCTTTCCGCCGTCGACTGCCGCCAGCACGATGGCCGCGCTCTTGAGCTTGTCCTTGAGCTTGTCCATGGTCTCCCGAAGGGTGCGTGCATCGGCGCCCTCCAGCCGGGCCGCCAGGACCTTGATGCCCTTGACGTCCACCGCCTGGCTCACCAGCTCGTCACCCTGCGACGACGCCAGCTTGCCCTTGAGCTGGGCGACTTCCTTTTCAAGCGCACGGACCTGGTCGAGCACCTGGGCGATGCGGCCCTGCAGCTCGCCAGCCGGCGCCTTGAGCGAGCCGGCCGCGCGGTTGACTGCCGACTCCAGCTGCTGCAGATAGGCCAGCGCGTTGCTGCCGGTCACCGCCTCGATGCGGCGGATGCCGGCGGCCACGCCGCCCTCGGACACGACCTTGAACAGGCCGATGTCGCCAGTGCGGCTCACATGGGTGCCGCCGCACAGTTCGCGGCTGGTGCCGATGTCGAGCACGCGCACGGTGTCGCCGTACTTCTCGCCGAACAGCATGACCGCACCCGTCTTCTGCGCGGACTCGATGTCCATCACGCGGGCCTGGGTCTGGGCATTGGCCAGGATCTCGGCGTTGACGCGCTTTTCGATCTCGCGGATCTCCTCGTCGCTCACCGGCTGGTTGTGGGTGAAGTCAAAGCGCGTCTTGTCGGCATCGACCAGCGAGCCCTTTTGCTGCACATGGCCGCCAAGCACCTCACGCAGCGCCTTGTGCATCAGGTGCGTCACGCTGTGATTGCGCATGGTCGACTGGCGGCGCGCGACGTCCACGCGCGCCAGCACGGCGTCGCCCACCTTGAGCGTGCCCTGGGTCTGCGTGCCGTGGTGGCCGAACACGTCGGACTTGATCTTCTGCGTGTCGTCCACGCCGAACTGCACGCCCTCGGCCGTGATGACACCGCAGTCGCCCACCTGGCCACCGCTCTCGGCATAGAAGGGGGTGGTGTCGAGCACCACCACGCCGGGCTCGCCTTCGGCGAGCTGCTCCACGGGCGTGCCGTCGCGGTACAGGGCCACGACGCGCGCGGGCTCCTCCAGCAGCTCGTAGCCGCTGAACCGGTTGCCGGCGCCGGTGTATTCGAGCGCGCGGTCCATGCGGAACTTGCCTGCGGCACGGCCCTGGGCCTTCTGCCGATCCATGGCGGCCTGGAAGCCGGCTTCGTCCACGGCCACGTCGCGTTCGCGGCAGACGTCATTCGTCAGGTCGAGCGGAAAGCCGTAGGTGTCATGCAGCTTGAAGGCGACGTCGCCCGGCAGCGTCTTCTGCCCGCCCGCGAGCGCGGCGTCGAGGATCTCCATGCCATTCTCAAGCGTCTCGAAAAAGCGCTCTTCCTCGGCCTTGAGCACCTCGGTGATGCGCTTTTCCTCGGCGCGCAGGCGCGGATAGGCGTCGCCCATCAGGCGCACGAGGTCGGCCACGAGCCGGTGGAAGAACGGCGTCTTCTTGCCGAGCTTGTAGCCATGGCGGATCGCCCGGCGCACGATGCGGCGCTGCACGTAGCCACGCCCTTCGTTGGACGGGATCACGCCGTCGCTCACCAGGAAGGCGGTGGCGCGGATGTGGTCGGCGATGACCTTGAGCGAGTTGTTCGCCAGGTCGGTGCAGCCGGTCTCGCGCGAGGCCGACTTGATGAGCGTGTCGAACAGGTCGATCTCGTAGTTGCTGTGCACGTGCTGCAGGATGGCGGCCAGCCGCTCGAGGCCCATGCCGGTGTCGACGCAGGGCGCCGGCAGGCTCACCACGCTGCCGTCGGGCTGCATGTCGAACTGCATGAACACGTGGTTCCAGATCTCGATGAAGCGGTCGCCATCCTCGCCGGGGCTGCCGGGCGGGCCGCCGGGGATGTGGTCGCCGTGGTCGTAGAAGATCTCGCTGCACGGGCCGCAGGGGCCGGTGTCGGCCATCATCCAGAAGTTGTCGGACTTGTACTTGCCGCCCTTGTTGTCGCCGATGCGGATCACCCGCTCGGGGGGCAGGCCGATCTCCTTCGTCCAGATGTCGAAGGCCTCGTCGTCCTCGTGGTAGACCGTGGCGAGCAGCCGCTCGGGCGGCAGCTTGTAGACCTCGGTGAGCAGCTCCCAGCCCCACTTGAGCGACTCGCGCTTGAAGTAGTCGCCAAAGCTCCAGTTGCCCAGCATCTCGAAGAAGGTGTGATGGCGCGCGGTGTAGCCCACGTTCTCCAGGTCGTTGTGCTTGCCGCCGGCGCGCAGGCAGGCCTGGACCGAAGCGGCGCGCACGTAGGGGCGCTTGTCGGTGCCGAGGAACACGTCCTTGAACTGCACCATGCCCGAGTTGGTGAACATCAGCGTCGGGTCGTTGCCCGGCACGAGCGGGCTGGACGCAACGACGGTGTGCCCCTTGGACGCGAAGAAATCCAGAAAGCTCTTGCGGATGTCGGCGACGGAGAATTTGGTGTTGCTCATCTTTGGGAACCCGCCCGGCGGACGCTGGCTGCAAACCTTGGCGCCCAGCGCGGCCGACGGCGTGTAAATGCTTGATTTATTTGAACATTCGATTATAGGTTTCGAGGTGGCGGCCAGCGCCTTGCGGTGTTTTGGCCCCGGATGCGCCCGCACGGGCGACAGGCGCCTCTGGCAGAATCGTCCGCAGTCGAGGCGGGCGGAGTTCCGCAGGCCGACGCCCTTCAAGGAGACGTCCCATGATGAACCGCAGACTCTTTGCCCAGGCAGCCGCCCTGGCGGCCGCCGCAGCGCTCGTTCCGGGCGCCCTCGCCCAGGCGGCGCGCCGAAACCGCATCGTCATCCAGATGAGCGACAACGACCCGGCCAAGTGGAACCTCGCGCTCAACAACGCCCGCAACCTCCAGGAAGACGTCGGCGCCGCCAACGTCGACCTCGAGATCGTGGCCTACGGGCCAGGCATCAGCATGCTCAAGCTCGAATCGCCGGTGGCCGCGCGCGTGGCCGATGCGATGAAGGCCGGCGTCCAGGTCCTGGCCTGCGAGAACACCATGCGCGGGCAGAAGCTCATCAAGGACGACATGGCGCCCGGCATCGGCTATGTGCCGGCCGGCGTGACCGAGATCATGAAGAAGCAGCAGGAAGGCTGGGCCTACCTGCGGCCCTGAGGCGCCAGCGCGGCAGCGTGCCGGCTGGGGCGGAGCCGCCGCGACCTATAATCGCGCCACACCAGCGCGGGTGTAGTTCAATGGTAGAACGGCAGCTTCCCAAGCTTCATACGAGGGTTCGATTCCCTTCACCCGCTCCAGTCGTCCGATCCCGTTACCCCCTCCCCTGCTGCGCGCCCTACGCCCGCCGCTGCTGCCCGCCCGCGTTGTAGGAACAACGCGTACGGGAGTCGGCCCCGTACCTGACATCTCTCCCTCCCCGGCCTGACTACTCTTCGCTATGCGGCGCGTCGCCGCAGATCACCGAGGAATTCATGCCGAAGAGCCCCAAGCCGTCCGCCCGCAGCGCCGCCCCCGCAGCCACACCTTCCAGAACCGCGCGGGCCGCCGCGCGCAACACCGACAGCGGTCCCGCACGCGGCGCTGATGCGCTTGCGGCAGACCCCGCCGTCGCCAAGGCAGCCCAGACACAGGAGATGGCGGCGGGCATGCCTTTCAATCCCAACAAGGCTGGCGAACATGGCTTCGCCAATGGCATGAGCCCGCAGCCCGGCGCCACCATGGCCCCGCGATCGCGTCTGCCCACCGGCAGCACCCTCTCGGAAGAGAACCTGTCCGAGAAGGCCGGCAGCTTCGCCCTCGATGGGGTAAACGCCACCATCGAGCCGCTGGACCGGGTGCGCGTGGACTCCGGAGGCCAGGCCCTGACGACCAACCAGGGCGTGAAGATCGCCGACAACCAGAACTCTCTCAAGATGGGCACCCGCGGCCCGGCACTGCTGGAAGACTTCATCCTCCGGGAAAAGCTGACCCACTTCGACCACGAGCGCATTCCCGAGCGGATCGTCCATGCACGGGGTTCAGCCGCGCACGGCTTCTTCGAGTGCTACGAAGCCGCCACGGATCTGACCCGGGCCGCGCCCTTCCAGGAAAGCGGCAAACGCACGCCCGTCTTCGTGCGCTTCTCGACGGTGCAGGGCGAGCGCGGCTCCAAGGACACGGCGCGCGACGTTCGCGGCTTCGCGGTGAAGTTCTACACCGACGAAGGCAACTGGGACCTGGTCGGCAACAACATGCCGGTGTTCTTCATTCAGGATGCGATGAAGTTTCCGGATCTGGTCCATGCCGTCAAGCCGGAGCCCCATCACCAGATGCCCCAGGCGGCCAGCGCGCACGACACCTTCTGGGATTTTGTGTCGCTCATGCCGGAGTCGACCCACATGCTGATGTGGGTCATGTCCGACCGCGCGATTCCGCGCAGCTACGCCACCATGCAGGGCTTCGGGGTGCACACCTTTCGCATGGTCAACGCCGAAGGTGTTTCGGTGTTCGTGAAGTTCCACTGGACGCCCATGGCGGGCACGCAGTCGCTCGTCTGGGACGAAGCGGTGAAAATCTCGGGCGCTGACCCCGACTACCACCGCCGTGATCTCTGGGAACGCATCGAGTCCGGCGCCTATCCGGAGTACGAACTCGGCGTGCAGGTCTTCACGGAAGAGCAGGCCGACAGCTTCAGCTTCGACGTGCTCGACGCCACCAAGCTCGTGCCCGAGGAGCTGGTGCCGATCCGCCCGCTGGGCCGCATGGTGCTCAACCGCAATCCCGACAACTTCTTCGCTGAAACCGAGCAGGTCGCCTACTGCACGGCCCACATCATTCCCGGGCTGGACTTCTCCAACGACCCCCTGCTCGCGGGCCGCATCCACTCCTACGTCGACACGCAGATCTCGCGCCTGGGCGGACCCAACTTCCATGAGATCCCGATCAACGCGCCGATTGCGCCTGTGCACAACAACCAGCGCGACGGCATGCACCGGCAGGCCATCCCGCGTGGACGTGTCGCCTATGAGCCCAACTCGCTGGCGGGCGGCTGTCCGTTCCAGGCCGGAGCCGCACAGGGCTTCGTCTCCGTCGCCCAGGGAATGTCCTCCCGCGATGAGCAGTCCAAGGTGCGCGCCAAGCCCGAGAAGTTTGCCGACCACTACACGCAGGCGACGCTGTTCTACGAAAGCCAGACTCCGGTGGAGCAGGACCATATCGCCAACGCCTTCCGCTTCGAGCTGTCGAAGCTGACCGTGCCGGCGATCCGGGACCGCATGGTCTCGTCGCTGCGCAATGTCTCGGAAGCACTGGCCGCCAAGGTGGCCAACGGCCTGGGCATGGCCGCGCTACCCGAGCTCATGCCTCGTGCGGCGGCCACCGTGGCGACGCCCGAGATCCTGAAGTCCCGCTCGCTCTCATTGATGCACCGCCCGGGGGACGGTCGTCTTGCAGGCCGCAAGGTCGCGATCCTGGTGGCTCCCGGGGTCGACGGCGACTTCGTCCTGGCGGCCCAGACGGCGCTGCTGGATCAGGGCGTGGTGGCGCGGATCGTCGGTCCGCGCATCGGTCCCGTAACCACCGCATCGGGCGACCTCCTCGATGCCGATGCATCGATGGAAAACGAGCCCGGCTTCCTGTTCGATGCGCTGATCCTTGCCGATGGCGAGGCATCGGTCGCCGCCATGGCGCATGACGGCCACACGATGCATTTCGTGCAGGACGCCTTCAACCACTGCAAGCCGATTCTGGCCATGGGAAGCGCGCGCCGGCTGCTGGCCCAGGCCGGGCTTCTGACAGGGATGGACAAAAGCCTCGCGCTCGGCGCCACAGGCCTGGTGCTTGGAAACGCGGGCGAAGCCGAGCCCGCCCTTGAGGCCTTCATCGCTGCGATGCGCCTGCACCGCCATTTCGGCCAGGAGATGGACCCGCCGCGCATCGTCAGGCCCGCCCCCGACCGGCAGAGCCCCGCGCCAGCCGATGCCTGCGAACTGCTCGATGCCGACCACATCGCAGTCAAGCACCTGTTCGTCGACTATGCGCGGCTGGCCACAGCCGCCGATGCCGACGCGAATGCACCTGAGCGGACCCGCATCGCCCTGAAGATCTGCGACGAGCTGACCGTGCATGCGCAGATCGAGGAGGAGATCTTCTACCCCGCCTTGCGCGAGCTGCTGCCCGATGCTCAGGCCGCGGTGGATGAAGCCGCCGACGAACACGCCCAGGCCAAGCAGCTGATCGCGGACATCCGCGCCATCGGCCAGGCCAACGCCGCCATGGACGCACTCGTGGCCGAGCTGACCGGGGTGGTGGAACACCACGTCAAGGAAGAGCGGGACCAGCTCTTTCCCAAGGCGCATGCCGCGCCGGACCTGGATCTGGCCGCACTCGGCGATCAGTTGCGTGAGCGCCAGCAGCAGCTTTCAGACGACGCGAAGCCGCGCTGAAGCGAGCCGACCCGGCACCCCCGACCTTGCTTCGACCTGCCATCCGGCGCGGAAGGACCGCGCCCCTTTCCTGACCTGACATGCCTCAAGCTTTCCAGATCCCCAGGCTGGCGCCGGACCTGCGCCTGTTCGGCCCGGTCGACGACCACATGCTTTCCGAGTTTCTGCGCCAGCAGGAGGAGGCGCCCGAGGACGGGCCGGTCGTCCTGGAACTGAGCTCGCTCGGCGGCGACGCCGACATGGGGCGCCGCATCGCGGAGGAGCTGCGCCTGTGGCAGGAGCTGCAGGGCCGGGAGATCTGGTTCCTGGGCAAGACCTGCGTGTTCTCGGCCGGCGTGACGATCATGTCGGCGATCGCCCGCGAGCGACGCTTCGTCACGCGCGATTGCGAGATCCTGATCCACGAACGCAAGATGAAGAAGGTGATCCGCCTCGAAGGCGCCCTGCGGGGCTGCCGCGCGGCCGTCCATGACGTGCTGGCCGAGATCGACTCGGGCCAACGGCTCGAGCGCGCCGGCTTCGCGCGTCTGGTGCAGGGCAGCCGCCTGACGGTGGACGAGGTGCAGGCACGCGTGATGAACAAGGACTGGTATCTCACCGCCGACGAAGCGCTCGAACTCGACATCGTGGGCGGCATCATCTAGCGCGCTGTCGGGCGCGGGCGAGCCGTATTCCTACACGCTGCATCCAGCCGCACCGACGCGCGGCCGAGGCGACGGCATCTATCCTCAGCGGATGGAGACAAGCCGATGAAAGTGGTGCTGGTGGAGAACGACCGGAACATGCAGCGCGAGCTCACGCGCATGGTGCAGGCGCTGGGCGGCGGCGAAGTCGTCGCCACCTGGGAGACGGCCCGATCCGCGATTCAGTGGTTCGATGAGCATCCGCATGACTGGGATCTCGCCATCATCGACATGTTCCTCAATGAGGGCCATGGCTTCGAGGTGTTGCGACGCTGCCGCCGGACAGCCGGCCGGCAGCATGCGGTGATGCTGTCGAACTACGGGCGCGACGACGCCGAAGCGTTTGCCAGAGCTGCGGGCGCCGACCGCTTCTTCGACAAGTCCACCGATCTCGACGCGCTGATGCTGTACTGCAAGAGTCTGGGCCAGGCGCTCGACGCAGCCCGGCCGCCTCTCACTGCGGCGCCGGAGCCGCCACCGCTTCCTCCCGCACCCCCAGCGTGAAACTGAACGTGGCCCCCTGGTCGGGCGCGCCTTCGGCCCAGACGCGGCCGCCATGGCGCGCCACGATGCGCCGCACAATGGCCAGGCCGATGCCGGTGCCGGCGAAATCATCGGGCCGGTGCAGGCGCTGGAAGGTGCCGAACAGGCGGTCCGAATGGGCCATGTCGAAGCCGGCGCCGTTGTCACGCACGAAGTACACGGTGTCGCCACCCCGGCCACCGGGCTCGACCTCGCCATCCTGGCCGCCTGCAGTCTCCGCACCTTCGACATCTGCCGGCCGCGCGCCGAACTCGATGCGGGCCTGTTCGAGCCGCGAGGTGAATTTCCATGCGTTGCCCAGGAGGTTCTGCATCAGCTGCAGCAGCAGCACCGGGTCGCCCGTGACAACCAGGCCGTCCTGGACAAGCACCTCGACCCGGCGGTCGGGTTCGCGTTCGCGGCACTCCCGCTCCACCTGGCGAGCCAGCGCCGACAGGTCGACCGGCCCGACGTGCAGGACATCGCGCGACAGCCGCGCCAGCGCCAGCAGCCCCTCGATCAGTTCGGCCATGTGGCGCGTGCCTTCGCGGATGCGCTGCAGGTAGTGGTCGCCCTTTTCGCCCAGCTTGCTGCCGGCGTTGAGCTTCTGCAGCAGCATGCTGAAGCCGTTGATGGTGCTCAGCGGTGAACGCAGGTCATGCGACACCGAGTACGAAAACGCCTCCAGTTCCTTGTTGGAGGCTTCGAGCTCGGCCGTGCGCCGGCGCACGCGTTCCTCCAGATCGGCATTGAGCCGCACCAGCATGACCTGGCTGGCCTTCAGACGCTTCTGGATTTCGTTGCGCCGCTCGATCTCGGCCTGCAGCTGCTCGGTGCGCAGCTTCACGCTGCGCCGCATCTGCAGGTTCCACACCAGCACGAGAAAGGCCGCGCCGAGGATCGCAGCGCCGCCCGCCATCGCCCAGCGCAGGGTCCGCGGATCGACGCCCTGCGATGGATTGAAGATCCAGCCCTCCAGCGAATAGTTTGCGGGCACCAGGCCCAGGCCTGCGAGCTGGCGTGCGATGCTGTCGAACCGGCCCGGATTCATGTGGCCCGCCTCCACGACGTCCGGCAGCACCAGCGGACGCATCGCCTCGGCTTCCTGGAGCAGTTCCTCGCGGGTGACGCCGCGCGCGGCCACACCGTCCATGGCGAGGATGAGCCCGGCGATCTCCTGCGGGTTCTTCATCGCATAGTCCCAGCCCTTGCGGGAGGCGCGCACGAAGGCCGCGGTCCGCTCGGGGTCGCGCCGGGCCTGCGACTCGCTGGTGAACAGGATGTCGCCGTAGAAGTCGACCCCGTAGTCGAGGCTGCGCATGATGGAGGGGATGACGCCCGCCGCCCGCAGCTTGGCCGGCTCGACCGTCGAGTAGGCCGAGATCGCATCGACGCGGCCCTCGATCAGGTCCTCCAGCCGCCAGGACTGCGGCACGACCTGCACCAGCCGGGGGTCCACGCCCTCGCTCCACAGCATGCTGCGCAGCTGGATGCTGCCCTGGTCGTCGGACAGCATGACGCGCGCGCCGGCCAGGTCGCTGGGAACGCGGATCCCCCGGTCGGCGCGGCTGAGCAGGATGTAGGGCGAGTGCTGGAAGATGGCCGCCAGCGCCACGAGGGGCTGACCCTTGATGCGCTGCACGAGCAGGTCGGAGTCGCCGATCGCGAACTGCGCGGTGCCACCGAGCACCGTGGCCACGGGCGGGCGGTCGGGCCCGCCCTCGCGGATGTTCACCTGCAGCCCTTCGTCGCGGTAGAAACCCCGGGCCTGCGCGGCATAGTAGCCCGCGAACTGGAACTGATGGCGCCACTTGAGCTGCAGCGTCAAGGGCCCTTCCGTGGCGTGGCGCGCCTGCACCCCCCCTGCCAGCAGGCAGAGCATCGCCAGCCAGGGCAAGGCGCGGCACCACCTCACACAGGTGAAGGCCATGAAGATCGGATTGCGGAGGCGACGCATGGGATACCCCCATTGTCACCTCGGCTCAGGGCAACTCGAACCCTGTTTTGTACTGACTCTTGACTGCGGCCGGCACGGCGGCGTCGTACGTCACCTGGATGAAGTCGTCAATGTACCACCCCTGCGGGCTGGTGAAGGCCGGATCAAGCGCCGTGCCCAGGCTGGAGATACGGAACAGGGCACGTGCCACGTCGAGTGTGGCGTAGCCGCTCGCAAAGCGCCAGTCCTCCCAAGTCGACATCGTCGTCCTGAGCGTGCCGTTCACGTAGACCTTCACCACGTCGTTGTGCGGGCCGTCCGGGCTGGTGGTCAGGATCACGACCTGGGTCCAGTTGCTGCGAGGCAGGTTCGTGGCCACGTCGAAGTTGCGCGAGTCGAAGGCAGACGTCGAGTCGAGCGTGTCGAGCCCCAGGATGCTCAGGCCCTTGCGGCTGTCGCTGTCGTTCTCGAAGCGGATCCAGTCATGCCGGTCGGCACTCGCCGGGGAGTGGCTGAAGGTGAAGGCCGAACCGTCGGCCACCGCGCTCACGGGCCGGATCCAGAAACTCGTGCACACCGTGTCGCCGCCGCCTGCGCCGCGCACGGTGGACTCGCCCGCCGTCGGCGTGAGCACGGGCGACTGCGGCTGGTTGCCGAAGCCGCCGCTGACCACGGCGTTGGAGAGCTTCCACACGCCCTTGCCGCGGTAGGCACCAGCGCCCAGGTCCACCACGGCTTCGTCGAAGCTGGCGGCCGGATCGACGAACCAGCCGTTCTGGCCGTTGATCGAGCCGGAGGCGAACGTGTCGGACATGAACGCGCCGTCCGCGCACTGGAACGGGGCCGGAACGTCAGGTGCGGCGGGAGGCATCGACGGCATCGAAGGCGGCGTTGCCGGCGCCGCCGCCTCATCGACGCTGGCCGCCGGATCCCCGCTGCATGCCGCCAGCACCAGGAGGGCTGCGATCGCGAGCGCAGCCCGGGCGGGACGATGTCGCGCAGCGTCCTTCATGCGCGCGGCTTGCGACGCGATCGACCTGGATTCCATTTATACAAACAGTCCCAACAACATTTTCGTGACATTGTGTATCTGATTGCCTGTTCTCCCCGGACATCTGCCAGGCCGGATGTGACAAATTCAATGAAAGTCGCGGCTGCGCTCAGTGGAAATCGCGGCTGCGATTGGTCTGCTGCCCGAGGCGGCCCAGCAGCGGGGTGAGGTCGCGCAAATGCCCGGCCACCAGATGGCAGACCTGGCCGTCCCCGTCGCGCTGCCAGTTGCCGTAGACGGCCAGCAGGCGCGCGTTGAGCAGTTCCGGGCGCTGACGCTCGCGCAGCGCCGGCCAGACGATGACGTTGACGTTGCCCGTCTCGTCCTCCAGCGTGACGAACACGGTGCCGCCGGCCGTGCCGGGCTGCTGCCGCACGGTGACCAGCCCGCAGGCCCGCGCCAGGCGCCCGTGGGGCAGCCGCTGCAGGTCCTGCGCCGTCTGCAGGCGCAGCTGCGCCAGACGCGGCCGCAGCAGGGCCAGCGGATGGCGGCGCAGGGTCAGGCCCATGGCGGCGTAGTCGAAGACGATCTCCTCCCCCTCGCCGGCCTCGGGCAAGGCCAGGGGCGCCTCGTTGACGGGCGCCTGGCGCAGCAGCGCGGGCGCGCGGTGCAGGGCCGTGGCGTCCCAGACCTGCTGGCGGCGGTGGCCCGACAGCGAGCGCAGCGCATCGGCCGCGGCCAATGCGTTCAGGGCCTTCATGTCGAGCTGCGCGCGCAGTGCCATGTCCTCGGTGCTGGCAAACGGGCCCTGGGCCCGCGCAAGCGCAATGCGCTCGCCCGCCTCGCGGGCCAGGCTGCCGACCATGCGCAGGCCCAGCCGCACCTGGGGCCGCTCGCGGCCCTGGCCCGGCTCGAAGGCCAGGGCGCAGTCCCAGCCGCTGTGCGACACGTCGGCCGGCAGCACGCCCACCCCATGGCGGCGCGCGTCCTGGATCAGCTGCGACGGGTTGTAGAAACCCATGGGCTGCGAATTGAGCATCGCGGCCAGGAAGCATTCGGGCTCATGGCACTTGAGCCAGCTGCTCTTGTAGGCGAGCAGCGCGAAGCTGTAGGCATGGCTTTCGGGAAAGCCGTACTCGCCGAAGCCGCGGATCTGATCGAAGATGCGCCGCGCGAAATCCGGGCTGTAGCCGCGCTCGGTCATGCCGTCGACCAGCATGCGTTCGTACTTGCCCACGCCACCCTTGCGTTTCCACGCCGCCATCGAGCGGCGCAGGCCGTCGGCCTGGCTGCCGGTGAAGCCGGCCGCGATCATGGAGATCTCCATGACCTGCTCCTGGAAGATCGGGATGCCGAGCGTGCGCTCCAGAGCGGCCTGCAGTGCGGGAGGTCCGCCCCGCGCGCGATCCTGCGCGGAGGTTTCGTATTCGATCTTGCCCCCCTGCGCCACCCGCTCACGGGCCTTGAGGTACGGATGCACCATGCCGCCCACGATCGGCCCCGGCCGCACGATGGCAACCTCCACCACCAGGTCGTAGAACTTGCGCGGCTTCAGGCGCGGCAGCATCGACATCTGCGCACGGCTCTCGATCTGGAACACGCCCACCGTGTCGGCGCGGCAGACCATCTCGTACGTGGGCGGATCGTCGTCGGGAATGTCCAGCACGCCGAAAGGCACCTGGCGGCGCTCGGCCACGAAGTCCAGGCAACGCCGGATGGCGGTGAGCATGCCCAGCGCGAGCACGTCGACCTTCATCAGCCCCATGTCCTCCAGGTCGTCCTTGTCCCACTGGATGACGGAGCGGTCGACCATGGAGGCGTTCTCGATCGGCACCAGGCTCGACAGGCGGGTCTGCGTCAGCACGAAGCCGCCGACGTGCTGGCTCAGGTGACGCGGAAAACCCATGAGCTGCTGCGTGAGGCCGAGCCAGAGACGGGCCTGGCGCTCGTCCAGCGCCACGCCGCAGGCGGCGGCCATGTCCTGCAGCTTGTGGGCGGCCAGTTCGTCGTCGAACCAGTGGTGCTCGCGGGCGAAGGCGTCGACCAGCACCTCGGGCAGGCCCAGCGCCTTGCCGGTGTCGCGGATGGCGCTGCGCGTGCGGTAGCAGATGACCACGGCGGCAATGGCGGCGCGCTCGCGGCCGTACTTGCGGTAGATGTACTGGATCACCTCCTCGCGCCGCTCGTGCTCGAAGTCCACGTCGATGTCGGGCGGCTCGCCCTGGCGTTCGCGGCTGATGAAGCGCTCGAGCAGCGGGTGCGAATGCTCGGGGTCGGCCGCCGTGATGCCCAGGCAATAGCACACGACCGAGTTGGCGGCCGAGCCGCGCCCCTGGCACAGGATGCGCGCTTCGCGCGCAAAGCGCACGATGTCGTGCACCGTGAGGAAGTACATCTCGTAGCGGCATTCGGCGATCAGCGCCAGTTCCTTGTCCAGCCAGGCTTCGATGCGCGGCGGTATGCCCTGCGGGTACAGCGACCGGGCACAGCGGAAGGTCAGCTGCCGCAGCGCCTCGGTCGGCGTGAGCCCCTCGGGCACGGTCTCCTGCGGATAGTTGTAGCGCACCGAGCGCAGGTCAAAGCCCTGGCAGCGCCGGGCCACTTCCAGCGTGCGCTCCAGCAGTTGCGGCTGGCCCGCGAACACCTCGGCCAGGCGCACGCGCGAGCGCAGGTGGCGCTCGGCGTTGGCCTGCAAGGCAAAGCCGCACTGTGCCACCGGACGGCCCAGCCGCACGGCGGTGATCACGTCATGCAGCGGCTTGCGCGAGCGCTTGTGCATGTGCACGTCGCCCGCCGCCACGAGGGGCACGCCGCAGGCGGCCCCCGCCTCGCTGAGCGTGGCGAGCCACAAGTCGTCGTCGATCAGGCTGGACAGCTCCACGGCCAGCCACAGGCTGTCGCCGTAGAGGGACTTGAGGGCTTGCAGGCGATGATGCAGCGGCAGGTGCAGCTCGGTGGCGTCGTTCGACATGGCCGCATCCCCGGGGTCCTCCTCGCCCGCCCGCCCCTCGCCGCCGGGGCGCCGGGGCGCGAAGAGGATCTCGCAACCCTGCAGAAGCTGCCAGTCGCTGATCTCCCAGCCCACCTGGTAAGACCCCTTGTCGGCGGCGCGGCGCGCGGCGGTGATGAACTCGCACAGCCCGCCCCAGCCCGCCAGGTCGCGCGCGATCGCCACCACCCGGCCATCGGGCAGGTCGAACTCGCTGCCGTACAGCAGGGCAAACGGCCGCCTTCGCGGCTCGTGCGGAAAGCGCACCTCCAGCCGCTCGATGCGCTCTTCGTGGTCGCGCAGGCCCGACCAGGCGCGCACCACGCCGGCCACCGAGCATTCATCGGTGATCGCCAGCGCCGCATAGCCCAGGTTGTAGGCCTGCTGTACCAGCTCCTGGGGATGCGAGGCGCCGCGCTGGAAGCTGAAATTGCTCAGGCAGTGCAGCTCCGCATAGCCCGGCAGCCGATGGGCCGCCTCCGACAGCACCGGGGGCAGCAGCGGCGCGTCCAGGTCGGCGTCAAAGCCCTCGCGTGGCTCTCCGCGCCCGACGCGCGGCTTGTCGCGGGCGTCAGGCATACAGACCCTGCAGGAACCAGCGCGCCGGACGCGGCGGCGCATCGTCACTGGCCGGCGCGGCATGCTCCTGGTAGACCCACACCAGCCCCGCCTCGGGGCTGCGGGCGATGTAATAGTCACGCCGTACCGAGCGGCCCGCCTCCCACCAGCCGGTCTCCACGCGGTACAGGCGCACCAGGCGCTTGAGCGGCCCGCCGTACTGCGGGCGGTTGCGCTGCACCTCCAGCGGCAGCGGCTCGGGCAGCAGCCAGGCGGGGTACAGCGGGTCGAGGGCCTGGGCGGGCTCACGGACGCGGTCGGAAGCACCGGTGCGAGCGTTGCGGGCGGTGCGGGCGACCGGGTGGGAGCGGCTCGCGCGGGCCGGCGCAGCGGGCGCCGCAGCACGCGCCAGACCCTGCACCACGTCGGGCGCGGCGACCCGGGGCAGCACGTCGCGCGCCGGCTGCCACTGCTGCATGCGCTCGGGCCGCCAGTCGGCCTGCGGCAGGGGCATGCAGACCTGCTCCGCACCCAGCCGCACGCTCAGGCGCTCGACCAGTTCGTGCAGGCGCTCGCCCTGGCGGCTGTCCTCGGGCAGCAGGCTGGTGCTGGCGCCGGTCCACGCGGCGGTCTCCAGCGACCGCAGCCGCAATTGGCTGGCGGGCGCCGACAGGCTGGCACGGGCCAGATGCTCATGCACCAGGCGCCGCAGATGCGCCGTGTCCTGCACCGGACGCGCCGTGCGCACCACCAGCGATTCCTCGGACGGCAAGGCCCGGCCGTCCAGGCGCCTGAGGTCGAGCGTCCAAGTCAGCTCCAGCGCGAGCACGCCGCGCTGGCGTGCCCGCAGCCACAGCTGCAGCTGCGTCAGAAGGCGCTGGGCGCTCCACATCAGCTCGGGGGCGGCGGTCGCCAGCGCGGGCAGCTCGAACCGTGCATCGAACACGTCCGGCAGAGTCAGCCAGACATGGCTCTCGGGCCGGTCGCCGAAGGCCGCGTCCAGTTCATCGAGCAACAACGCGCCGAAGCGCCGGGCCACCCCGCCACGCGGCAGCGCGCGCAACTGGCCCCAGGTAAGGCAGCCGGCACGCGCGAGCATGGGTGCGTGCTCGCGCGCGCAGGTGAGCGTCTCAAGCGGCAGCTCACCGGGGTCTGCCGGCCGGGGAAGGCCCTGCGCCTTGAGCCGCAGACAGGCCAGCGCAACCCGTGCCGTCGGCCCGCGCGCCCAGGGCAGCGGCCCTGCCAGCGGGCTGTCCTGCAGGATGCGCCGCACCAGCGCGGCCGGCCCGCCGAACAACCGCTCGCATGACGAGATCTCCAGCACCAGGGCCTCGTCCTGCTGCGCCACGCGCGGCGTGAACTGCAGGCCCCACCAGCCCCAGGCCGCCAGGTCTTCAGACGGACACAGCAAGGCCAGCCAGTGCATGCGGACTCTCCTGAGGAGGCGTCATCGCGGCCGGCGCCGGCGGCGGCGCCGACAGGACCTGGGCGGCCCTGCCGCGCCGCGCCCGCAGCAGTTCCGCCAGCCGCCCCTCCTGCGCCGCCAGCAGAACCGGCGAAACGAGCGGCGGCCCGCGGCGCTTGAGCAGGTGCACGCGCAGCACGTCGCTCTCGCCATCGCTCTCCAGCAGCAGACGCAGCCGGGCGGGCGAGGACTCCTGCTGCGCCCGCAGCGCGCGGAAGGCAAAGAACAGCCGCCCCTGCTGCTGCGACAGCAGATGCAGCCGGCGCAGTTCGGCCTGGCGCGCCTGCGGCAGCCAGGCCAGGGTGGCCGCCACATCGACGCAGCGCAGGGCCTGCTCCACCGCCCACAGCCGGGCCGCCGGCTGGCCGGCGCGCACCCACAGCAGCCGCTGCTGCGGCAGGCCCTGGGCCGCCAGACTTGGCCCGAAGGGCTCGCGCGGCGGCGCCACCAGCACGACCGGGCCGTCGTGGGCCTTCACGGCCTGCGCCAGGGCCGGCAGCACCAGACGCCAGGCATGGGCCTCGGGCCGCGCCTGCAGCACCTCCACCAGGCCCCCCTCGGGCCAGCCGCCGCCCGGCAGATGCAGGTCGAGCGCCGCATGCCCCGAAGCCAGGCAGGCCGACTCGCGCCCCACCTCGTCGCCCTGCCAGACATGGGCCAGGGCCGACGAGGGCAAGGACGCCGGGGAAGACAAAGCCTCTGCGAGGCGGGGACTGCTCATGGGGGTACTGCGAAGGGGCACCGGAAAGACGGTAGCGAAACCATAGAATAACTGTTTTTTTATACAGTAATCATTGACCCACTGCTTCACCGGGGCAATCCCCTGAAACCGGCCGGCCGGCACGCCCGCACTAAACTCCACCGCGCCTGGCCGCGCTCCACCGCCGCCTTTCCTCCATCGCGTCCCGTCGCCGGGCCGCCCCGTCCTACCGCAAAGCCTCCACCTTGTTCCGCTTCTTCGAGAAACTCCTCCATCCCTATCCCGACGCCGAGCCGCCCCTGCCGCCCAAGGGCTTCCTTGCCTTCCTGTGGGCCTGCACGCCCGGCCTGCGCGGCTACATCGCGCTGATGGCGCTGCTGTCGGGCGCGATCTCGGCCTACGAGGCGCTGCTGTTCGCCATGCTGGGCCGGCTGGTCGACTGGCTCGGCCACACCACGCCAGAGCTGCTGTGGACGCAGCATGGCGGCACGCTCGGCTGGTTCGGCGCGGTGCTGCTGGGCAGCATTGCCGTCATCGCGCTGCAGACCATCCTCAAGCACCAGGCGCTGGCCATCAACTTCCCGCTGCGCCTGCGCTGGAACTTCCACCGCCTGATGCTGGGCCAGAGCATGGCCTTCTATGCCGACGAGTTCGCCGGGCGCATCACCACCAAGGTCATGCAGACGGCGCTGGGCGTGCGCGACATGATCTTCACCAGCACCGAGGTGCTGGTAGGCATGGCGGTGTACTTCGTGAGCATCGTGGCCCTGGCCGGCGCCTTCGATGGCTGGCTGGTGCTACCGTTTGCCGTCTGGCTGGCCGGCTACCTGGCGGCCATCGTGTACTTCGTGCCGCGCCTGGGCCACATCGGCAAGCGGCAGGCCGACGCACGCTCGGTCATGGTCGGCCGCGTGACCGACGCCTACACCAACATCTCCACCGTCAAGCTGTTCTCGCACACCCACCGCGAAGCGGCGTTCGCACGCCAGGCCATGCAGGACTTCAAGGCCACGGGCTATGCGCAGATGCGGCTGGTCAGCGCCTTCGAGATCGTCAACCACACGCTGGTGGTGCTGCTCATTCTCGGGGTGTGCGGCACCAGCCTGTGGCTGTGGTCGATCGGCCAGGCCGGCGTCGGCGCGGTCGCTGCCGTGACGGCCATGGCGCTGCGCATCAGCGGCATGTCGCACTGGATCATGTGGGAGATGACCTCGCTGTTCGAGAACATCGGCACCGTGCAGGACGGCATCAACACCCTCACGCGGCCGCGCGCGGTGGTGGACGCGCCGCAGGCCCGGCCGCTGGCGGTCACGCGCGGCGAGGTCGCCTTCGATCATGTGAGCTTCCGCTATGGCAAGGGCCCGCGCGTGATCGACGACTTCTCGCTCACGGTACGGCCGGGCGAGAAGATCGGCCTGATCGGCCGCTCGGGCGCGGGCAAGTCCACATTGGTCAACCTGCTGCTGCGCTTCCACGACGTCGAGTCGGGCACCATCCGCATCGACGGGCAGGACATCGCCCAGGTCACGCAGGACAGCCTGCGCAGCCACATCGGCATGGTCACGCAGGACACCTCGCTGCTGCACCGCTCGCTGCGCGACAACATCCTCTACGGCCGGCCCGACGCGAGCGAGCAGGACCTGCATCGGGCCGCGCAGCGGGCACAGGCCGTCGAATTCATCGACCAGCTGTCCGATCCGCAGGGCCGCACCGGCTACGACGCCCACGTCGGCGAGCGCGGCGTCAAGCTCTCGGGCGGCCAGCGCCAGCGCATCGCGATCGCGCGCGTCATGCTCAAGGACGCGCCCATCCTGCTGCTCGACGAAGCCACCAGCGCGCTCGACTCCGAGGTCGAGGCCGCGATCCAGGCGAGCCTGGACACCCTGATGCAGGGCAAGACGGTGATCGCCATCGCGCACCGCCTGTCGACCATCGCGGCGATGGACCGGCTCATCGTGCTCGACCACGGCCGCATCGTCGAGGAAGGCACGCACCGCGAACTGCTCGACGCCGGCGGCCTCTATGCTCGCCTGTGGGCGCATCAGAGCGGCGGCTTCCTCACCGATCCCGACCCCGAGGCCGGAGACGAGGCCAAAGACCCGCAAGCGCGGGACCTGGCCGCAGTTTGATATCGTGGCGCCATGAAATTCCGAATCCTCGCCCCCGCCCTCGTGGCCTGCTTGCTTGCCTTGGCCGGCTGCAAGGACAACAAGGCCGACCTGCCCGCCGGCAGCACGCCGCCACCCGCGCGCACCACGCCGGTGTCGGTCGACACCATCGCGGCCGAAGCCCGTGGCTTCACCGTCGGCCAGGCGATGAGCGCGCGCACGATCTATGTCTTCTTCGATCCGCAGTGCCCGCATTGCGCAGCCCTGTGGGACGCCTCCCGGCCGCTGCGGCCGCAGGCGCGCTGGGTCTGGATCCCCGTGGGCCTGCTCAATGGCAACAGCACGCCGCAAGGTGCCGCCCTGCTGGCCGCCACCGACCCGGTGGCCGCGATGGACGGCCATGAGGCCTCGATGCGCAACTCCACTGGCGGCATCCGTCCGATGGGCGACCTCGACGCGCAGAAGGCCGCCGTGGAGGGCAACACCAAGCTGCTCGACCGCTTCCAGTTCAGCTCGGTCCCGACCCTCGTCGCGGCCGCACCGGGCGGCGGCGTGACCGTCAAGGAAGGTTCGCTGCCGACAGCCGAACTCGCGGCAGCCTTCGGGCTGCAGGTGCCGGGCAAGTAAGCATCGACGCCCAGGGCCGGCGCTGGGTGGAGCCTTTTGTCTTTCAGCCCCAGCGCGCCGGCGACGTGCCCGGCGGCACTGAAGGCCGTACAAAGCCTGCCGGCGTGAGCGACAGCTGCGCGCTCGGACGCGGCGAGGTCAGCATGCCGAAGCCCGAAGGCGATGTTTCCAGGTACGGGGCGATGTCCGGCTTGGGCGCCGCCAGGCCCTGTGGCACACGCCCGAGGCCGCGCAGCCAGTGCGCCGTCTGGGCCAGCGACACCTGCACATGCCAGCTGCCGCCTTCGCGCTGCTGGCGCCACAGCGCGGCGCTCGTGCCCATGGCGATCAGGTAGCCAGCCGCCTCGTCGAGTATCTGCATCGGAAAGGCGCGCGGCTTGCCGTCGCCCGCCGCTTCGCCCTCGGCATGGTTGAAGCCCATGGCCGTCTGCAGCAGCGAGTCGAAGCCACGCCGCCCCGACCACGGCCCCTGCGGCCCATAGGCCGACAGCGACACGTACACCAGCCCCGGCCGCAGCGCCGCCGCGGCGTCGGGCCCGAAGCCCAACGCGGCCAGGCCGCCCGGCCGGTAGCCCTGGATCATCACGTGGGCCGGGCCCAGCAACTCGCGAAAGCAGGCCTGCCCTTCGGGCGTCTTGAGGTCCACATGGGCCGATCGCTTGCCGCGGCTCGTGTCGGCCACCGCCTCGATGTTGGGCAGGTGCGGCGAGTTGATGAGCATCACGTCGGCCCCGTAAGCAGCCAGCGCCCGCCCGCCGACCGGACCGGCCAGGATGCGCGTGAGCTCGAGCACCTTGAGGCCGTCGAGCGGCCGCGCGCCCGGCGCCAGCGGCGCAAGCGCCCGGGGCGGCGCGTCGCCGATGCGCTCGAGGCTCATGAGCGGCTGGGCTGCAACGGCCTGGGCCTGCGGCGTGGCGTCCCACTCGGCAAAGCTGCGCAGTGCCGCAACGACGAGACCGCGCGTCGCAGCGGCCTCCTCGAATTCCAGCGCCCTCCAGCTGCGCATCGCGGACTCGGCGTCGGCGCGGGTGGCCGTGGCCGGTTCAAGCCCCAGCAGGCGCAGCGCGCCTTCACGGTGATGGGCGAAATTCGCATGGACGCGAACCCAGCCATCGCTGGCCTGGTAGAGCCCGGAGAACTTGTCCCAGAGGTCGGGCGCGCGGCCGTCGATGGCAAACCAGGCCGTGCAGTCGAGCGCGGCATGCGTCATGTCGACCGCCACCCGCTGGCGCGGTGCGCCGCGCAGGTGCGCGAGTTCGCAGGCAGCCAGCGCGGATGCGGCTACGGTGGCCTGCGCCGCCGTGTTCACGCGAAAGGAAGAAGGCAGCGCTGGCTCGGCCCCGGTCAGGTCGGCTTGGGCCAGCGCCTCCCGCGGCAGCCCCGTGTGCTGCCAGATCGATGCGAGCGCCTGCGAGGCTTGCATGCCGGCGCGCGGCCCGTCAGTGGAGCTTCACGCCCGTCTTGGCCTGCAGCGCTTCCATCGTCACGCCGGGAGCCAGCTCGATGACCTTGAGGCCTTCGGGCGTCACGTCCATCACGGCCAGGTCGGTGATGATGCGGTCGACCACGCCCACGCCCGTCAGCGGCAGCGTGCACTTGGGCAGGATCTTGAGGTCCTCGGTGCCGTCCTTCTTGCGCGCCACATGCTCCATGAGCACGATCACGCGCTTGACGCCGGCCACCAGGTCCATCGCGCCGCCCATGCCCTTGACCATCTTGCCCGGGATCATCCAGTTGGCCAGGTCGCCGTGCTCGCTCACCTGCATCGCGCCGAGGATGGACAGGTTGATCTTGCCGCCGCGAATCATCGCGAACGAGTCGTGGCTGCCGAAGATCGACGAGCCCTTGATCGTGGTCACCGTCTGCTTTCCAGCGTTGATGAGGTCGGCGTCCACGCTGTCCTCGGTCGGGAAGGGGCCGATGCCCAGCATGCCGTTCTCGCTCTGCAGCCAGACTTCCTTGTCGCCGGTGAAGTTGGCCACGAGCGTCGGGATGCCGATGCCCAGGTTGACGTAGAAGCCGTCTTCGAGTTCTTGCGCGGCGCGTTGCGCCATCTGGTCTTGGGTCCAAGGCATGGTCAGGCTCCTGCGGTGGCGGGGGTCACGGTGCGCTTTTCGATGCGCTTTTCGGGGGTGGCATTGAGCACCAGCCGGTGCACGTAGATGCCGGGCAGGTGGATGTCGTCGGGCGCAAGCTCGCCGACCTCGACGATCTTCTCGACCTCGACCACGCAGACCTTGCCGGCCATGGCCACCGCCGGATTGAAGTTGCGCGCGGTGTAGCGAAAGCGCAGATTGCCGGCCTTGTCGGCCACGTCGGCCTTGACCAGCGACACGTCGGGCACCAGCGAGCGCTCCATCACGTACTGCTCGCCGTCGAACTCGCGGATTTCCTTGCCGTCGGCCACGATGGTGCCCACGCCGGTCTTGGTGAAGAAGGCCGGGATGCCGGCGCCGCCGGCGCGCAGCTTCTCGGCCAGCGTGCCCTGCGGCGTGAACTCCAGCTCCAGCTCACCCGCCAGGTACTGGCGTTCGAACTCCTTGTTCTCGCCGACGTAGCTGGAGATCATCTTCTTCGTCTGGCGCGTCTCGAGCAGCTTGCCCAGGCCGAAGCCGTCGACGCCCGCGTTGTTGGAGATGATGGTGAGGTCTTTCACGCCGGTGGCCACGAGCGCGTCGATGAGCGCCTCGGGGATGCCGCACAGGCCGAAGCCGCCGACGGCCAGCAGCTGGCCGTCCTGGACGAGGCCCTTCAAGGCGTCGCCGGCTGAGGGGTAGATCTTGTTCACGGGATTGCGTCTCCTGATGAAAAACCCGGAGGCCTCATGCCCCGGCTTGCCGTTACGATACTACTTAATGCGTTACGTAGTATCCCGTAAAGGTAAGCCCCATGGACGTTGATTACCGCGTCGCCTTCGACCTGGCGCCCGTGGGGCTGGTCATTTCGCGCAACCGCAGCATCGTCGACTGCAACCGCCACGTCTGCGAGATGTTCGGCGCTTCGCGCGAAGTGCTCATCGGCCAGTCCTTCCAGGTGCTCTACCCGAGCGCCGACGAGTACGAGCGCCTGGGCGCGCGCATGGCGCCCATTCTCAATGCCCGCGGCCACTATGCCGACGACCGCATCATGAAGCGCGCCAATGGTGAGGTCTTCTGGTGCCACGTGACGGGCCGCGCGCTCAACCGGGCCGCACCGCACGAAGCCGGCATCTGGAGCTTCGAGGACCTGAGCGCCCAGCGCCCCGTCAAGGCCGAACTCACCGCCCGCGAACGCGAGGTCGCCGCCCGCCTGCTCGACGGCATGACCAGCAAGGAAATCGGCAAGACGCTAGATATCAGCCACCGCACGGTGGAGATCTACCGCGCGCGCCTCATGCGCAAGTACAGCGCGAGCACGACGGCGGATCTGGTGCACAAGCTGATGGCGGGGGTGTAGGGACGGGCGTCCCATTCCAAACAGACTTTGCTCCGACCTCTGGATAAAACCGGAAATAGCTGATAAAAAAGGAAAAGCCCGGTGGTTTCCCACCGGGCTTCTGGATACGGACTCAACCTTGCGGTTGATCCTTATTGCAGCAACGGCTCTCACCCCGGATAACTACAACGAGCCGAATTCTAGAGGAGGATCGAGTGGAACACAACCAAAACACAGGTCGAAGCCCCGTTGCCATCGAGGGACCTTTCACCTTGGGCTTGGACATCGGCATTGCGTCGGTCGGCTGGGCTGTGCTGTCGCGCAAACGCATCATTGACCTGGGTGTTCGCGCATTCGACAAGGCCGAGACTTCGGACAAAGGCGAGTCCTTGAATCTGCAGCGTCGAACCGCTCGGCTGCTCCGCAGACGCCTGTGGCGCCGCGCCTGGCGCCTAACCAAAGTCGGCCGGCTGCTGAAGCAGTTCGGTTTGGTGGAGTCGGCAGAGACGCTGAAATCAGCTCCATCCTTCACTGATTCAACCTGGACCTTGCGAGTTCAGGCAATGGACCGTCTTCTGACGCCCCTCGAATGGGCGCGTGTCATCTATCACCTTTGCAAGCACCGTGGCTTTCACTGGATCAGCCGTGCCGAGGAGCGCAAGGCAGATGAGGATGCCAAAGGCGAAGGCGGCAGAGTCAAGGCAGGGCTGGCCGACTCGAAGCGGCGAATGGAGGAAAAGGGCTATAGGACAGCGGCTGAAATGGTTCTTGCCGAGTTCCCGGAGGCCCAGCGGAACAAGCGCGGTGACTACGGAAAAGCGCTCTCCCGCACTCTTCTGGACCTCGAACTCCAAAAGCTCTTCGAAGCCCAGCGATCCATGGGCAACCCTCATGCTTCGCCTGCGCTGGAGGCAGCGATACGGGGCAAGGCGGGAGAACGCGGCGGCCTGTTCTGGTCGCAAAAGCCAGCGTTGGCAGGTAGCGACCTACTCAAGATGCTGGGTCATTGCACCTTTGAGAAAAAGGAGTTCCGTGCCCCCAAGGCAAGCTTCACTGCCGAGCGCCATGTATGGCTGACACGGCTCAACAACCTGCGCGTGGTGATCGATGGTGAGTCACTGCCGCTGAATGAGTCGCAACGTCGGTTTGCCCTGCCACTCCCCTACCAGAGCGGTGAAAAATTCACCTACAAGATGCTGAGAAAAGGCTTGACCAAAGCCGGCCTCCTACCAGACGGGTTTCGTTTCGGCGGCTTGGCCTATCCAAGCGGACAGCAGAAGGAAGAAGGAAAAGTCAAAGACCCCGAAGAGCAGGTTCTCGTAAAACTTACTGGTTGGCACGACCTGCGCCTCGCCATGTCCCGTGAAGGGCTCAAGTCTGAATGGGAGCAAATATCGACGGCCGCTTTGGACGGACGTCCGGAGCAGCTCGATTCAGTGGCCTGGGTCCTGACCGTCTACAAAGACGATGCCGAAGTGGAGCGCGAACTCAATGCCTTGGACCTGCCGGGGGATCATCGAACCATCGAATGCCTGCTGGGTGTCCGGTTTGACAAGTTTCACGCGCTTTCGCTCAAGGCGCTTCGCCGCATCGTGTCGCAGATGGAGAACGGGGCAAGATACGATGAGGCCGTTGCATCGATCGAAGACTATGGACATCACAGCCAGCGCTTTGTGGTTGCGGCGGGAACGCACAAGTATCTGCCTCCGCTCTACTCCGGACGTGACAAGGCTGGGCGGATGGTGTTCCGGGACGACATGGATATTCCACGCAACCCGGTGGTCCTGCGGGCGCTCAACCAGGCTCGTAAAGTCGTCAACGCTCTCGTTCGTGAGTATGGCGCGCCCGATGCCGTCCACATCGAAATGGCCAGGGATCTATCGCGTCCGCTGGATGAGAGAAGGGACATCGAGAAGCTTCAAAAAGACTACAGAGACAGAAACGAGCGCAATCGGGAACAGTTCGCCGAGGACTTCGGGCGGCGCCCTACTGGCGCAGAGTTTGAGAAGTGGGTCTTGTATCGAGAGCAACAGGGCAAATGCGGCTATTCGCTCGAAGCACTCGACCTGGATAGGGTCATTCACGATCATAGCTATGCACAGGTCGATCATGCCCTGCCCTACTCTCGAAGTTACGATGACAGCAAGAACAACCGGGTGCTGGTACTGACCAAAGTCAATCAGGACAAGGGCAATCGAACCCCCTACGAGTTTCTGGACGGCGCTGGCAATTCTGAGCGCTGGCGGAACTTTGTCGCCTGGGTAGAGGGAAACAAGGCGTACCGGCAGGCCAAGCGAAGCCGCCTTTTGCGCAAGAACTTCGGCACAGAGGAAGCAAGCGCCTTCAAGGATAGAAACCTCAATGACACCCGCCATATCTGCCGGTTCTTCAAGAATTACATAGAACAGTTTTTACAACCGGCTGACGGAAGCGAGAACAGGCGCTGCGTCGTGGTGAACGGTCAACTGACGAGCTTCTTGCGGGCACGCTGGGGATTGATCAAGATTCGAGAAGAAAGCGACCGCCACCACGCGCTGGATGCTGCGGTGGTGGCGGCTTGCAGCCACTCCATGGTCAAGCGCCTCGCAGACTATTCCCGAAACAAGGAGCTCGAGCATCTGCGTGAGGGCTTCGCCGACCCCGAAACCGGCGTCATTCATGATCCAAAGGCCCACCAGCGGCTTGCGGAACACTTCCCAGACCCGTGGCCGCATTTCCGCCACGAACTGACGTTGCGCCTAAGAACGGACGATGCGGCATTGTTGCAAGCGGAGGCATCCAGGCTGGGCACGTACTCGGCGGCAGCCTTGGCACACCTGAGGCCGCTTTTCGTTTCTCGCGCCCCCCAGAGGCGCAATGGCGGCGCGGCGCACAAGGAAACCATCTATGCGCAACCTCACAGCCTGATGAAGCAAGGCGGGGTGACAGAAAAGGTGGCGCTGTCCAACCTGACCCTCAAGGATCTTGATCGTTTGGTTGAGCCGCATCGCAATCAACGTCTGTATGCTGCGATCCGGACACGACTGGAAGAGCATGGGGGCAAGGCTGACAAAGCATTCCCTGCTGATAACCCGCTGCGCAAGCCGGGAAAGGAAGGCGCGCCTCAAGGACCGATTGTTCGTACGGTAAAACTTTCGATCGAGAAGTTGACCGGCATTTCGATTCGCGGAGGAATTGCAAAGAATGACAGCATGGTCCGCGTCGATGTGTTTTCTAAAGACGGGAAGTTCCACATTGTCCCGGTCTACGTACATCATCGGATAACCGGATTGCCATTTCGGGCAATCGTGGCTTACAAGGATGAGTGCGATTGGACTGACATCACCGAAGGCTCGACATTCCTCTTTTCGGCCTACTCGAACGACCTGCTGCAGATCGGTCTCAAGAAGGAGACTTTCCTTGGCTACTACGCTGGATGTGACCGTTCTACCGGAGCGATCAGTTTGTGGGTGCACGATAGGAATCAATCCTTGGGAAAGGATGGGCTGATCCGTGGCATCGGTGTGAAAACTGCCCTCACAGTTCGAAAGCTGAACGTAGATGTGCTCGGCAACGTTTACGCCGCCCCTCAGGAGTCGCGCCGTGGTCTGGCGTAGCGTTGTCATCAGCCAGCCGGCGCGGCTCAAGCGAGAGCACTTCGCGCTGCTCGTCGAGCAGGAGCAGGCTGCACGGGTTCCATTCGAGGACATCGCCGTCATCGTCCTGAACAATCGCGAAATCACCCTCACCCATCCTGTGTTATCGGCATGTGCAGAGTACGGCATCGGGCTATATGCCACCGGCGACAATCATCAGCCCAGCGGCGTCTTCCTGCCCTTCCAGAGCCACAGCCGTACAACGCGAATGTTGAGGCTGCAGCTGGACCTCGACAAACCCACTGGCAAACGCGCCTGGGCTCTGATCGTTCAGGCCAAGATCAGCAATCAGGTCTTCTGCATGAAGACCCTGAACACGGGAGATCACGAACGGCTGGAGTCGTACGCCCGTCGAGTCCGCTCAGGCGACACAGGCAACATGGAAGCGCAAGCCAGTGCCTATTATTTTCGGCAGATCCTGGGCCAGCGCTTCACCCGCGCGCAGAAGGGCTGGACCAATGCGGCACTGGACTATGGCTATGCCGTCATGCGAGGCGCCTGTGCCCGTGCGCTCGTCGCACACGGACTTCTGCCGACGATCGGAATCTTCCATGCTAGTGAGCAGAACGCGTTCAATCTTGCCGATGACCTGATCGAGCCTTACCGACCGATCGTCGATCTGCACGTGGCGGCAAGCCGCAAGTCGACGGATGAACTTGACCTGAGCCCTGCAGACAAAGTGGCATTGGTCGGTCTGCTCAATGTGGATGTGAGCATGCCTCGCGGCGTGATGAATGTGCTCGCATCCGTCGAGCAGGCTGCCGAGTCCTTGGCGCGCATGTACGACGGCGGCAGCGAGAAAGCGCTCGAAATGCCCCGCTTGATAGGGCTGAATCAGCATCGTCACGAGATGTAGTTCCCTGCCGCCATGAGCAGAAGCACGAGGCGATTCATGCGAATGATGGTCTTCTTCGACCTGCCGGTGGTCACCAAAGCCGAAAGACGGGCTTACGCTCAGTTCAGGAGATTTCTCCTGAATGATGGCTACGACATGATTCAGTTCTCAGTCTATGGCCGCATTCTCAACGGTGGCGATGCTGAAGAGAAGCACATGAAGCGACTTCTCGCCAACCTGCCTGAGGAAGGCTCGATCCGCGTGCTGACGGTCACCGAAAAGCAGTATGCAGCCATGAAATTGCTGGTGGGCATGCCGCTTTTTCAGGAAAAAAAGGTCAACGCCGCTCAGATCGTGCTGTTCTGACCGGGATTTCCAGAAAGAAATCCCGCTCCAGGCGAGGCCTGGAGCGGGTTTCTGCGGGGCCAAGTGTAGCTATCCGGGGTGAGAGAGGGAGCTACAACCGGTGGGATGTCCGAACAGCGGCGCGATGTAGTGTAGCTATCCGGGGTGAGAGAGGGAGCTACAACTCTCCACAGGCAGTCAGCTTCATGCGCAGTAGTGTAGCTATCCGGGGTGAGAGAGGGAGCTACAACGCCTCTCGCCTGCTGGAAAATGGGCCGCGCAGTGTAGCTATCCGGGGTGAGAGAGGGAGCTACAACGGTGCCGGCGCGGAATGCGCAGGTCTTGCAAGTGTAGCTATCCGGGGTGAGAGAGGGAGCTACAACGCATCACTCTCGATGCCCAGGAGATCGAGGAGTGTAGCTATCCGGGGTGAGAGAGGGAGCTACAACCGGGTTGTCGGCCTGCCTCGCCTCGGATTTAGTGTAGCTATCCGGGGTGAGAGAGGGAGCTACAACGTAACCGTTGCGCACGTTCTCGACGGCGTAAGTGTAGCTATCCGGGGTGAGAGAGGGAGCTACAACCAGCACCTGCAGGGCGAAGCCGGCCTCGCGAGTGTAGCTATCCGGGGTGAGAGAGGGAGCTACAACCCCGGTTGACGCAGGTAGGCCCTCAGGGCTAGTGTAGCTATCCGGGGTGAGAGAGGGAGCTACAACAGTCGATGAACTTCATTCGCCCATCTCCGTAGTGTAGCTATCCGGGGTGAGAGAGGGAGCTACAACCCGGATTCTGTCCGTTGCCGACATGGTGACAGTGTAGCTATCCGGGGTGAGAGAGGGAGCTACAACGGGACGGAGAGGCCAAGACGCAATGGTTCAGAGTGTAGCTATCCGGGGTGAGAGAGGGAGCTACAACGGTTGCCCGACGGGCGGCTCATGCACATCAAGTGTAGCTATCCGGGGTGAGAGAGGGAGCTACAACATCGTCTTCACCACCTGTTGCAGTGCCGGTAGTGTAGCTATCCGGGGTGAGAGAGGGAGCTACAACCTGATGATGTTTGGGGTTCGATCGTTCAAGAGTGTAGCTATCCGGGGTGAGAGAGGGAGCTACAACAGGACCTGCAATGATGTTGCCTAGCGCCCCAGTGTAGCTATCCGGGGTGAGAGAGGGAGCTACAACGGTGCCGGCGCGGTATTCGCAGGTCTTTCTAGTGTAGCTATACGGGGTGAGAGAGGGAGCTACAACTCGGCTCGGGCGGCTGGTCGAAGCAGGATTAGTGTAGCTATCCGGGGTGAGAGAGGGAGCTACAACTCATGTCAGTCCTTTGTGGTGGGTGCGCTGAGTGTAGCTATCCGGGGTGAGAGAGGGAGCTACAACGTGCCTCGCGCAGTGTG
>JBGAIH010000022.1:0-87010 GCA_044225675.1 Burkholderiaceae bacterium | reverse complement strand
GCAGCGCGGTGACGAGCGCGTCGCGGTGCTTGAGCACCGCGCGCTGGTTGATCGAGCCTTTGTCGGTGACCTCGCCCCGGTCGATGGACGGGGGCTCGTCCAGAAGGATGAGCCGGGCGATGCGCGTGGAACTGCCCGTGGCCGTGCGCGCCAGCGTGTTGACCACCGACTGGAAATGCGCGAGGACTGGCGCGCTGGACAGTACGTCCTTGAGGGGCGCGTCGGCGCCCAGGCCGGCCAGCGAGCGCACGGCCGGCGTCGGAAAGATCATGGCGCCCACCTCCTTGAGATTGAGGCCGGTGAGCACCGCGTCCTGCACATAGGGCGCGCCTGCGGCGATGATCTTCGCGCGCAGCGGCCCGACGCTCACGAAGGTGCCGGTGGCGAGCTTGAAATCCTCCGCGATGCGGCCGTCGAACTTCAGGCCCTGGTGGATGTCGTCGGGGTCGATCCACTGCACGGCGTCGCCGGTGCAGAAGAAGCCTTCGTCGTCGAAGGCCTCGGCCGTGGCGTCCGGCGCGCGCCAGTAGCCCGGCGTGATGTTCGGGCCGCGGTATCGCACCTCGGTCTTGCCATTGACGTCCACCAGCTTGAGTTCCAGGCCCGGCGTGGGCACGCCGATGTCGCCGGCCTTGACCCGGGGGCTCGTCACGAACACCGCGAAGGGCGACGACTCGGTCATGCCCAGTCCCGTGCCCATGACGATGCGCTCGCCCACCTCGGCCTCCTGCGTGGCGTGCAGCTTGTCCCACACCGGCTGGGCCAGCGCCGCACCCGCATAGAAGAACATGCGCACCCGCGACAGCAGCTTGCGCCGCAGCTGGCCGTCGGCCTCCATGGCATGGGCAATGGCCTCGAAACCGGTGGGCACGTTGAAGTACACCGTGGGGGCGATCTCGCGCAGGTTGCGCAGGGTCTCGTGCATCAGGGCCGGCGTCGGCTTGCCGTCGTCGATGTAGAGCGTGCCGCCGTTGTAGAGCGTCAGGCCGACGTTGTGGTTGCCGCCGAAGGTGTGGTTCCAGGGCAGCCAGTCCACCAGCACCGGCCCCGTTCCGTCGATCTGCTCGGCCAGCACGGGCATGGACTGACGCATCTGCTGCTGGTTCGCGCACCACATTCCATGGGTATTGATCACCGCCTTGGGCAGCTTGGTCGAGCCCGAGGTGAACAGGAACTTGGTGATGGTGTCGGGCCCGGTCGCATGCATCGCGGCGTCGACCGCCCGCGTCGGCTGGGTGTCGAACAGCGCGCCGAGCGGCGTGGCGCGGTGGCTGGCGAGTTCGCCCTCGGCCAGCACCACCTCGACATCGGGACCCACGGTGGCCGCGATGGCGCGCGCATAGCGTGCGTCGGGCGCGAACACCAGGCCGGGCGTGAGCGTGGTCAGCACGTGGCGCAGCTTGTCGAAGTCCTGACTGATCAGCGAGTAGGCGGGCGACACCGGGCAGTGCGGCACGCCCGCGTAGAGGCAGCCCAGTGCGAGCAGGGCATGTTCCAGGCTGTTCTCGCCGAGGATGGCGACGGGGCGCTCGGCGCTCAGGCCCCGGTCGAGCAGGGCCTGGCCGATGCGCCGGGCGGCGTCGAGCGCCCGCGCGTAGCTCACGTGCCGCCATTCACCCAGGCTGCCGTCGGCCTGCCGTGCGCGACGTGCCATGAATGTGCGGTCGGGTGCGACCTCGGCCCAGTGCAGCAGGCGATCGGTCATGCGGGCGGCGTGCGGCGCCAGGGGCTGGTCGGCACGCAGGTAACGCGTGCCGGCAGGGCCTTGGCGCAGGGCGACACGCGTCACGCCGAAGGTGAGGGGCCGGTAGCGCCCGGCCTGCTGGGGGAGTGTCTCGCTCATGTTCTTGTTCTCTGAGGTTGCGCTGGCGCAGGGACGCGGCCGCGTCAGTCCGTCTTCCTGACCTTGTTGGCCTTGCCTTCGAGGAAGGCCCGGACCCGGGCCTTGGCCTCGGGCCCGCTCTGGGCGATGGCGGCCATCATGGCTTCGCTCACATAGCCGTGGTCACCGGGCTGCTCGGCGATGCGCGGCAGCACCTGGGTGAGGGCGTAGTTGGTCAGCGGGGCGTTGGTGGCGATCTGCCGCGCGAGCGTCAGGGCCTTGTCGAAGGCCTGGCCCGCGGGCACGAGGTACTGCGCGAAGCCCAGACGCTCACCGTCGACCGCGTTGTACACGCGGCCGGTGAGCATCATGTCGGTCATGCGGGCCACGCCGATCAGCTTGGGGATCCGCACCGAGCCGCCGCCGCCCACGAAGATGCCGCGCGAGCCTTCGGGCAGGGCGTAGAAGGTCGTGTCGTCCGCCACCCGCACATGGCAGGCGCTGGCAAGCTCCAGCCCGCCGCCGACCACTGCGCCCTGCAGCGCCGCGACCACCGGCACCGGGCCGTACTGAACGCGTTCGAGCGCGGCGTGCCACATGCGTGAATGGTGCAGGCCCTGACCGGTGTCGCGGTCCTGCAGCTCGGACAGGTCGAGCCCGGCGCAGAAGTGCTCGCCCTCACCGGTGATGACGGCGGCGCGCGCCTCCTCGGGCAGGTGCTCGAACAGGTCGCGCAGGCCCAGGATCAGCGCGTCGTTCAGCGCGTTGCGCTTGGCGGCACGGGTGAGGCGGATGACGGCGACGGCGCCGTCCATGTCGAGTCGGAGGTTGGTTTGTGTCATGGTTCAGGTTGCCAGTGGAGCGGATTATTGTTATAAACAATAACCAATTCAAGCGGCACCGCGGGCCCGAAGACTAGGGACATACCCTAGTGATCCAGCCGGGCGGGCCACACCGACCGACCGGAGACACGACCCATGGACCACCGCAACCTGATCGCCATCGACATCCACACCCATGCCGAAGTCAGCTGCTGGAACCCGTTCGACAACTATGGCGAGGAATACGACCGCGCTGCCGACAAGTACTTCCGCAACAGCCGCCGCCCGACCATTGCCGAGACCATCGCCTACTACCGCGAGCGCCGGATCGGGCTGGTGATGTTCACCGTCGACAGCGAGTCGCAGCTCGGCCGCCGCCGCATTCCCAACGAGGAAATCGCCGAGGCCGCGCAGCAGAACAGCGACATGATGATGTGCTTTGCGAGCATCGACCCGCACAAGGGCAGGATGGGCGCGCGCGAGGCCGAGCGGCTCATCCGCGAGCACAACGTCAAGGGCTTCAAGTTCCACCCCACGGTGCAGGGCTACCACCCCTACGACAAGATGGCCTGGCCGATCTACGAGGTCATCAACGCCCACAAGCTGCCGGCCATCTTCCACACCGGCCACAGCGGCATCGGCAGCGGCATGCGCTGCGGCGGCGGCCTGCGCCTGGAGTACAGCAACCCGATGCACCTGGACGACGTGGCCATCGATTTCCCCGACATGCAGATCGTCATGGCGCACCCGAGCTTTCCCTGGCAGGACGAGGCGCTGTCGGTGGCCACGCACAAGCCCAACGTCTGGATCGACCTGTCGGGCTGGAGCCCCAAGTACTTTCCGAAGCAGCTCGTGCAGTACGCCAACACCCTGCTCAAGGACCGCGTCCTGTTCGGCTCCGACTACCCGCTCATCACGCCCGAGCGGTGGATGAAGGACTTCGAGGAAGCGGGCTTCAAGCCGGACGTGATGCCCGGCATCCTCAAGGACAACGCGGTGCGGCTCCTGGGGCTGACTTGAGCGGGGCTGCCCTCGGCCAAGCCGGCCGGGGGCGGGTTCGCACGGCGGGCGTGGCCGGGCTGCCGGGCGGGCGCCTATGATGCCGGAACGGGCGGCGCCGAGCGTCCGCCCCGGCCATCATGCCCACCCCTTTCAACTACAAGCACCTCTACTACTTCTGGGTCGTCGCCAAGGAGGGCGGCGTGTCGCGCGCGGCCGACCGGCTCGACATGACGGCGCAGACCGTCAGCGCCCAGGTGCGCGAGCTGGAGCGCTCCCTGGGCTACGCGCTGCTCAAGCCCGCAGGCCGCGGGCTTGAGCTCACCGACGCCGGCCGTGCGGCCATGCGTCAGGCCGACCAGATCTTCCAGCTCGGCGAGGGGCTGCCCGCGATCGTGCGCGAGGCGGCGAGCGCGCCGACCGTGCGGCTGGCCGTGGGCATCTCCGACGGCCTGCCCAAGCTCGTCGTGCGCCGGCTGCTGCAGCCGGCCATGGGCGAGCCGCATCTGCGCCTGCTCTGCCACGAGGGGGAGTTCGACGACCTGCTGGGCGACCTGGCCCTGCACCGTCTCGACGTCGTGCTGTCGGACCGGCCGGCGCCGTCCAATCCCAATCTGCGTCTGTACAACCATCCGCTGGGCTCCTCGCCGCTCTCCTGGTGGGGCACGGCGCCGCGCGTCAAGGCGCTGAAGAAGGGCTTTCCCGCGAGCCTGGCCGACGCACCCCTGCTGCTGCCCACCGAGCACACCGCCGTGCGGGCCCGGCTCGATCACTGGTTCGAGCAGCGTGGCATCCGGCCGCGCATCGTGGGCGAGTTCGAGGACAGCGCGCTGCTCAAGACCTTCGGCGCCAGTGGCATGGGCATTTTCCCGGCGGCGGACTGGGTGCATGACGACCTTTCCACGCGTTATGCGGTGCATCGTCTCGGACCTTGCGAGGGTGTGCTGGAGCACTTCTTCGCGATAGGCACCGAGCGCAAGGTCCATCACCCGCTGGTGCAGCGCCTGCTGGCCTCCGCAGCCTGAGGCTGCGGACTGAGTTTGCGGCGGGGCCGGGTCGGCCGCGCAGGCCCGTCGCCCCGGCCGCGTCAGCCCTTGATCTGCCCGGGCGCCTCGGGCCGTGCGGAGCGCACGCTCAGCCACATCGTCACGGCCAGGATGCCCACCACCACACCCAGCGACACGCCGACCGGGATCTTGAAGACGTCGATCAGGCACATCTTGGTGCCGATGAACACCAGGATCACCGCCAGCCCGTAGTTGAGCAGGTGGAACTTGGCCGCCACGGCCGCCAGCAGGAAGTACATGGCGCGCAGGCCCAGGATCGCGAACACATTGCTGGTGAGCACGATGAACGGGTCGGAGGTGATCGCGAAGATCGCCGGGATGGAGTCGACCGCAAAGATCACGTCGGTCAGCGCCACCAGGCAGATCACCATGAAGAGCGGCGTGGCCAGGCGCTTGCCGTTCTCCACGGTGAAGAACTTCTCGCCGTCGAAGCCCTTGCTGACCGGCATCACGCGGCGCAGCAGCTTGAGCGCCGGGTTGTCGTCGAGGCTGGGCTCCTTGCCGGCGGCCCACCACATCTTCAGGCCCGTGAGGATGAGGAACGCGCCGAACACGTACAGCACCCAGTGGAACTCGGCGAGCAGCCAGCCGCCGACGAGGATCATCACCGTGCGCAGGACGATGGCGCCGATGATGCCGATCATCAGCACCCGCTTCTGGAAGGAGGGCGGCACCGCGAAGTAGGTGAAGATCATCAGGAACACGAAGATGTTGTCGACCGCGAGCGACTTCTCGATCAGGTAGCCTGTGAGGAATTCGAGCGACTTGGTGGTCGCGATCTCGGACGACCCCGTGGTGTCCTTCACCGCCCACCAGAACAGGCCGTTGAACACGAAGCTCAGCGCGACCCACAGGATGGACCAGTTCAGCGCTTCACGGACACCGACCTCATGCGCGCCCTGCTTCTTGAGGACGACGAAGTCGATGAACAGCGACACCACCACGATGGCGGCAAAGGTGGCCCAGAGCCACAGGGGAGCAACGGTCTGCATGACGGCCTTTCAAGAGGGGGCGCAGGCAAGTCCCTGCGCATAGGGCGTATTTTTCCTGAATATTGAATATGGAAGTTTCGAGAAAAACTGATTGTCAGTTCGAGACATGCCTCACTGCGGAGGCAAGGCCCCGTCAGGCCCCATCGGGCCGCAGTGGGCTTGCCGGCACCCAAGGCCCCCGCCGCGTCGCTGCGGATCAAGCTGTGCGTGAGACGCCGGTGGGCGGCGCGTCGCCTTCGCCATCGGCCATGGCGGAGGCTGCGAGGTCGATGAACGCGCGGACCTTGGGGGTGAGGTAGCGGGCGCTCGCGAACACCGCGTAGACCGGCACGGCGGCGCGCGACCAGCCATGCAGCACTTCGGTCAGTTGGCCGTCGCGCACCGGCGGTGACGCGACGATCCAGGGCAGCAGCGCGATGCCGCGCCCGCGCACCGCAGCGTCGCGGATCGCGAACACATTGTTCGCCTTGAGCCGGGGCTGCAAGGGAACCCGCGCTGCCTGCCCTTCGCGCGAGAGATCCCAGGCGTCGGCCGACGCACCGCCGGAAAACGCCAGAAGGTCATGCCGGCTCAGTTCGTCGGGATGATCCGGGACGCCGCGACGGGCAAGGTAGGAAGGGGCAGCGAACAGGGCATAGCGCAACTCGCCCAGCCGCCTTGCCGTGAGCGTGGAATCGGCCAGCGCTCCCACGCGAATGGCCAGATCGAAACCCTCGTGCACGATGTCCACCACGCGGCTGGTGAAGTCGGCGTCCACCCGGACGTCGGCGTGGTGTTCCAGATACCGGTCGATCCAGCCGCTCACGGCGATCATGCCGAACTCCACGCCGCAGGTGAGCCTCAGCGTGCCGCGCGGCTCGCCCTGGGCCTTCTGCACCGCGCGCTGAGCGTCCTCGACCGAGGCGAGGATGCCCACCGCCCGTTCGAAGAATTCGCGGCCGATCTCGGTGAGCGACAGCGCCCGGGTGGTGCGCTCCAGCAGTCGCACGCCCAGTTCCTTCTCGAGTTGGCTGACCACGCGCGACAGATGCGCCTTCTGCGTGGCCAGCGCGTCGGCCGCCCGCGTGAAGCTGCCGGTCTGCACCACCTTGACGAAGGCCTGGAGAGAGGAGAGGTCCATTGTTGATGGTTGCGGCAACAGACAGTCGCTTTGACGTGGATTTTTTAGCTAGCCGAAAAGTATCACACTCCGGTCCGTCGTCAACCCTTTCTCCTTTTCGAAAGTCACTCCATGAGTCTCAAGGACCCCAACGTGCTGCGCCCTGCGGCGAAGAAGCGCATCGCCATCGTGCTGGCCAACCCCGCCATCTCCACCACCACCGGCTGGCCCGTGGGCTTCTGGTGGAGCGAGCTGACCCACCCGTACCACGTGTTCACCGAGGCCGGGTATGAGCTGGCCTTGTTCAGCCCGGACGGCGGCGCCTGCCAGGCCGATGCGATGAGCGACCCCAACGACGCGAGCGGCTACAGCCGCAGCGACCTGATCAGCCAGGGCTTCATCCATACGCCCGAGTTGCGCGCGCTGGTGGACGCCACCGGCAGGGTGGCTGACCTCGATGTGGCGGCCTTTGACGCCATCGTCGTGGCCGGCGGCCAGTCGCCCATGTTCAGCTTCGAGCAGGCGACCGACCTGCACAGCAAGTTCGCCGCATTCCATGCGGCCGGCAAGGTGGCTGCGGCGCTGTGCCACGGGGTGGCCGTGCTGGCTTGGGCGCGCGGCGCGGACGGCGAACTGATCGCCAAGGGTCGGACCGTCACTGGCTTTGCCAATTGCGAAGAGGATTTCGCCGATAACGCGGTCTGGAGCCTGGGCCTCATCCCGCGCGACCGGCACGTCATGCCGTGGCGGATCGAGGACCGCCTCAAGGCGATCGGCGCCAACTATGTGCAGGCCGGTCTGTGGCGGGGCTTTGCGGTCCGCGACGGCAACCTCGTGACCGGCCAGCAGAACTTCTCGGGCGAGGAAACGGCCCGTCTCGTGGTCGAGGCGCTCGGCCGCTGAGCGGCCGGCTCGATCCTTCAATCCATTCAACTCCCAGGAACTTCCATGAAACTCCGAAACTTGCTCCAGGCCACAGCGGCGCTCGCTGTCGCGCTGACGCTGGCAGGCTGCGCCAGCTCCCCCTCTCAGCCCATGCAGGCCAACCCGACGGCCCAAGTCGGCGCAGGACGGCCCGTGATCCTCGTGCATGGCGCCTGGATGGGCGCCGCTGCGTGGGACCGTGTCACCGTCGAACTTCGGGCCCAGGGCCTTGCCGTGACGGCGGTGGAGCTTCCCGGCCATGGACGGGACACCACGCCAGCGGGGCAGCTCAGCCTCGACGCCTATGTCAAGGCCGTGCAGGCGGCCTTGCCGGCTCAGGGGCAGGCCACGGTCGTCGGGCACAGCATGGCGGGGATTGTGATTTCGGCACTGGCCGAACGCGAGCCGGCCCGCATTGCCAACCTGGTCTACGTGGCCGCGTACCTGCCGCAAAGTGGCGACAGCCTGTACAAGCTGGCCATGACCGACAAGGACAGCCGCGTCGGCAAGTACTGGACGCAGGCCGACCCGAAGGCCTACAGCCCGGCCTGGATCCGGGAGGAGGGGATTGCCGAGGTGTTTTGCGCCGACTGCTCCGCCGCCGACCAGCAACTGCTGCGGCAGACGCACAAGGCCGAGGCGGTGCCGCCGATGGCCACGCCCGTCACGCTGACAGCCGCCAACTTCGGCAGCGTGGCGCGCATCTATGTGCACACGCGCCAGGACCTCGCGGTCTCCCACGGCCTTCAGCAGGCCATGGTGTCGGCAGCCGGCGGGGTGCAGCAGGCGCATGTGCTCGACACCTCGCACAGTCCGATGCTGACGCGGCCGGTCGAGCTGGCGCGACTGATCGCCGACGCGGCGCGGCGCTGAGGGGCGGCCTCATTTCGACATCCAAGGAGATTCCCATGAGCATTTCCATCATCGGTGCCGGCAACGTCGGCATGGCCCTGGCCGGCGCCTTCGTGCGCCGTGGCGAACGCGTCATGCTGGGCGTGCCTGATCCCGCGAAGTACGCCGAGGCGGTCGGCCGGTTGGGACCGGCGGCGCGCGGCGTCACCACCGTCGAGGCCATCGAAGCAAGCGACACGGTCATCCTGGCGGTCCCGCATGCTGCGGTCGCAGCGGTCGCCGGCAGCGTGCCTGACTGGCAGGGACGCATCCTGGTCGATGCGACCAATCCGCTGCTGCCCGGCCTGGCCGGGCTGTCACTGGGCACCACGACCTCGGGCGCCGAGGAACTGGCGCGGCTGGCAAAAGGCGCGCGGGTGGTCAAGGCCTTCAACACCACGGGTGCCGAAAACATGGCCGACGCGAGCTACCCCGGCGGCGTCCCTTTCATGCCGGTGTGCGGCGACGACGCCCAGGCACGGCAACGGGTGATGGCGCTGGCCACCCTGATCGGATTCGACGCCGTGGACATGGGCCCGCTGCTGGCCGCGCGCTACCTCGAGGCGTTCGCCATGACCTGGATCCACCTGGCCTTTCGCCAGGGCTACGGCCGCAGCTTCGCCTTCGGGGTCCTGCGCCGGGACTGAGCCGGGGAGGCCTCAGCCGGCCTGCCGGGCCGAGGCCATGATCCGGTCGATCAGGCGCTGTGCATCGAGGCCCGAGCGGCCCGAGACCAGCGGCTCGCGGCCCTCGCGGATGGCTGCCACGAAATCGGCGATCACGAAGCGATGCGCATCATGGTCGAAGGCCATGATGTTCGCGCCGGCGCCGCTGCCCTGGGCCTGGCCTGCCGAAAAGCGCGTGCCGTCCATCAGTTCGCCGGTGAGCACGCCGCCTTCGAGTGTGGCCGTGCCGCAGGTGAAGTTCAGTGCAATGCGCTCGGCAAAGCCCGGGTAGGCGGCGGTGGTCGCCTCGATGGTGCCGATGGCGCCGCCTGCAAAGCGCAGCAGCGCAGCGGCGGTGTCTTCGGCTTCCATGCGGTGCACCGGACTGGTGGTGGCCAGCCCCATGACCTGCACCGGCATGCCGGTGAAGCTCAGCAGCAGGTCGAGCGTATGGATGGCTTGCGTCATCAGCACGCCGCCGCCGTCGCGAGCCAGCGTGCCGCGCCCCGGCTCGTCGTAGTAGCTTTGCGGCCGCCACCAGCGGGCCGTGGCCGATGCGCTCACCAGCGTGCCCAGCTCGCCGCTGGCCATGCGCTGGCGCAGCGCGACGGCCGCCTCGCGCATGCGGTGCTGCAGCATCACGGCCAGGCGAACACCGTGGCGCGCGCACACCGCGACCACCTCTTCGGCACGCTGCAGGTTTACCTCCAGCGGCTTTTCGACCAGCACATGCTTGCCGGCCTCGGCAGCGCGGCGCACCACGTCAAGGTGCGCATTGGGCGGCGTGAGCACGATCACCGCCGTGACCTGCGGATCGTCAAGAATGTCATCGAGGCGCGAGGTCAGGCGCGTGCCTGCGGGCACCGGCAGCGTGCGCGCGGCCGCCTGCAGGCGCTCGGGCGTTCGCCCATGGAGCCAGGCCACCTGCACTTCGCCGGCCAGATCGGCCAGGCTCAGCAGGTGGGGACGCGCAGCAAAGCCGGCGCCGATCACCGCGACTTGCATTCGCTTCCTTTCACGGCGCCTGTGTCGGCATGGGCGCCCAGCCTGCCCGGCTCCTGAGCCCTTGCACGCCGGCTCTTTTCCGGCCGGATCAATCGACCTTGATGTTCGCGGCCTTGACGACCTGTGCCCATTTGTCCACCTCGTTCTTCTGGAATTCGCTGACCTGGGCCACCGTCATCGTCGAGCCCTGCATGCCCAGGGTCTTCAGCCGGTCCTGCATCTCGGGGGTCTGCAGGATCTTGAGCACCTCGTCATGGAGGCGGTCGACGATGGGCCGGGGCGTGCCGGCGGGCACGAAGATGCCCTGCCAGCTCACCACCTCGAAGCCCGGCACGCCAGCCTCGGCCACCGTCGGGACGTTGGGGAAGGCTTCGAGCCGCTTGGCCGAACTCACCGCGAGGGCGCGCAGCTTGCCACTGTTGATGTGCTGGCCCGCCACGACCGAGGTGTCGAACATCATGTCGACCTGGCCGCCGATCACGTCCTGGATGGCCGGGCCGCTGCCCTTGTAGGGCACGTGGATGAACTTGGTGCCCGACCTGAAGGCCATCAGTTCGAGCGCCATGTGCTGCGACGTGCCACTGCCGGCCGACGCCGCCGTCAGCACGCCGGGCTTGGCCTTGGCGGCATTGAGCACGTCCTGCAGCGTCTTGTAGGGGCTCTTCTCGCCCACGACGAGCATCACCGGGTTCGAGCCGATCAGTGCGATCGGCGTGAACGACTTGATCGGGTCGTAGCCGAGCTTCGGGTACAGGCTCACGTTGATCGCATGCGAGCTGATGGTGCCGCCGACGATGGTGTAGCCGTCGGCCGGTGCGCGCGAGGCGATCTCGCTGCCGACGCTGCCGCCGGCACCGCCCTTGTTGTCGATCACCAGGGTCTGCCCCAGCACCGGGCCGAGCTTCTGCGAGATCAGCCGCGCCAGGATGTCGGTCGTGCCGCCGGCCGGAAAGGGCACGATGTAGGTGATGGCCTTGGACGGCCATTTGTCCTGCGCCCAGGCGGGCAGCGCGAGGGCGCCCGCGGCGGCGGCCGTGGAGACCAGGGCGGACTGGATGAGTGTGCGGCGTTTCATGGCTTGTCTCCTCTGAACGTTGCGATGGTGGAAGAAAAGGGCGCGGCGGCTTTCCGGGCGGTCCTCGGGGTGCGCGCTCAGCGCACCATGCAGGGCATCTTGTTGTTGAATTTCCAGCCCGGAATGAGGTACTGCATGGCCAGGGCATCGTCGCGCGCGCCCAGGCCCTTCTGCAGGTACAGCTGATGCGCCTGCTCGACGGCGGCCATGTCCAGTTCGATGCCCAGGCCCGGCCTGGCCGGCACGGTCACCAGGCCGCCTTCGATGCGCAGGGGCTCCCGGGTGAGGCGCTGGCCGTCCTGCCAGATCCAGTGGGTGTCGATGGCGGTGACGCGGCCCGGCGCGGCGGCGGCGACGTGGGTGAACATCGCGAGCGACACGTCGAAGTGATTGTTCGAGTGCGAGCCCCAGGTCAGCCCCCAGGTCTGGCACATCTGCGCCACGCGCACGCTGCCCTGCATCGTCCAGAAATGCGGGTCGGCCAGCGGAATGTCGACCGACTGCAGCGAGATCGCATGCTGCAGCTCGCGCCAGTCGGTGGCGATCATGTTGGTGGCCGTCGGCAGGCCGGTGGCGCGGCGGAACTCGGCCATCACCTCGCGGCCGGAGAACACGCCTTCGGCGCCGCAGGGGTCTTCGGCATAGGCCAGCACGTCGCCCCGGCCCTGGCAGATGCGAATCGCATCCTTCAGCAGCCAGCCGCCATTGGGGTCGAGGGTGATGCGGGCATCCGGGAAGCGCTCGGCCAGCGCGGTGATGGCCTCCATCTCCTCCTCGCCGCGCAGCACGCCGCCCTTGAGCTTGAAGTCCTTGAAGCCATAGCGCGCATAGGCTGCCTCGGCCAGGCGCACGATGCCGCGCGCATCCATCGCCGTCTCGTGGCGCAGCCGCTGCCAGTCATCGGCGTCGGCCGGCTCGTCGCCGGGCGCGCGGTAGGGCAGGTCGGTCTTCTTGCGGTCGCCGACGTAGAACAGGTAGCCGAGCATCGCGACCTGCGTGCGCTGCTGGCCTTCGCCGAGCAGCGCCGCAACGGGCACGCCCAGGAACTGGCCGAGCAGGTCCAGCAGCGCGCTTTCGACCGCGGTGACGGCGTGGATGGCCACGCGCAGATCGAAGGTCTGGTTGCCGCGACCCGCGCTGTCGCGCTCGGCAAACGCCGTGCGCATGGCGTTGAGGATCGCGTTCCATTGTCCGAGCGGCTGGCCGACGACCAGGGGCGCCGCGTCCTCCAGGGTCTTGCGGATCTTTTCGCCGCCGGGCACTTCGCCGACGCCGGTGCGGCCGGCGCTGTCGGTCAGCAGCACGAGGTTGCGCGTGAAGAAGGGGCCGTGGGCGCCGCTCAGGTTCATGAGCATGCCGTCATGGCCGGCCACGGGGATGACGCGCAGGGCGGTTATGCGCGGAGCATCAGGGTTTATCATCAGTCATCCTACAACTTGAATGCAAAAAAGCAGCGGTGCAGCCGTCTCAGGCCAGCCCCGGTGCCTGCGCGCGGCGAAGCCGTTCGCGGCTGTTGGACAGGTGGGTCCGCATGGCGGCGCGCGCGGCATCGGCGTCCTGGTTGCGGATCGCGTTGAAGATGTTCTCGTGCTCCTCGTGCACGCGCTGCAGGTAGCTGATGCGGCCTTCGGGCGCCTGCTGGGGCGTGTTCACCCGCGTGCGCGGAATGATCATCGTGCCCAGGTAGGTCATGAGGTCGGCGAAGTGGCGGTTGCCGGTGGCGCGCGCGACCTCCATGTGGAACTGGAAGTCCGAAGGCACCGCGTCGGAGTCCTGACCGATCGCGTCGCGGAAGGTGGCCAGGGCCGCCGCCAGGGTCTGCAGGTTGGCCTCGGTGCGCCGCTGTGCGGCCAAGCCGGCCGCCTCGGTCTCCAGGCTGATGCGCAGCTCCAGCACGGAGATGACGTCGGCCACGGTGGCAAAGTCCGCGTCGGCGATCTTGAAGTTGCCGGGTTCGCGCTGCTGGATGACGAAGGTGCCGATGCCATGGCGCGTCTCGACCAGCCCGGAGGCCTGCAGCCGGGAAAGCGCCTCGCGCACCACGGTGCGGCTCACGTCGAAGCGCGACATGATTTCGGCCTCCGTCGGCAGCTTCTCGCCCAGCTGGATCTGGCCTTCGCGGATGCTGGCCGCCAGGCTGTCGACGATCTCGCCGACCAGCCCGCGCTGGCGGCGCGGGCGCGCCGGCTCTTCGAACGCCAGGACGGCGGCGCCGGCATCAGCTGACATAGGGGTTTGCCTTGGTTCCATCAAATTCGTCTTGACAGGATGAAGCGATTCTCGCTAAATTTCTAGTTGTCTGACAACATATATCCGACATGTTGCAGGCGACTTTATCCAAGGAAGCCTGCGAAGTCCAGAGAAATAGCGTGGCCTGCGCAGGGCCTTAACCCAAGCGAGGCGAGTCTTTCCACATGACGATCAAGAACCATCACCGTCTGCTGCTCACGGGCGCCGCTGGCGGCCTCGGCAAGGCGCTGCGCGAGCGCCTCAAGGCCAACTGCGAGGTGCTGCGCCTGTCCGACCGCGCGGCCTTCGGTGACGCGGCCGAGGGCGAGGAGGTGATGCTCGCCGACCTGGCCGATGCCGCAGCGGTCGATGCCATGGTCGAGGGCGTGGATGCGATCGTGCACCTGGGCGGCGTCTCGGTCGAAGGGCCGTTCGGCCCGATCCTGCAGGCCAACATCCTGGGCCTCTACCACCTCTACGAGGCGGCGCGCCGGCATGGCGTCAAGCGCATCGTCTTTGCCAGCTCCAATCACGTGACCGGCTACTACCGCCAGTCGGAGACGATCACGGCCGACCATCCGGCGCGCCCCGACGGCATGTACGGCCTGTCCAAGGCCTTCGGCGAGGACCTGTCGCGCTTCTACTTCGACCGCTGGGGCATCGAGACGGCCTGCGTGCGCATCGGCTCGTCCTTTCCCGAACCCAGGGACCGCCGCATGCTCGCCACCTGGCTGAGCTACGACGACCTGCACCGGCTCATCACCGCCTGCCTCACCACGCCGGTGCTCGGGCACAGCATCATCTTCGGCATGTCCGACAACGCCGTCACCTGGTGGGACAACGCGCGCGCGAACCACATCGGCTACCGCCCGCAGGACAGCTCGGACATCTTCCGCGAGGCGGTCTACGCCCGCACCCCCGCGCCGGACCTGGACGACCCGGCCGTGCAGTTCCAGGGCGGCGGCTTCGTCAAGGCCGGACCCTTCGGCTTCTGAGCGGCAAGGCCATGAACGCTGAACTCATCGTCGACGCGCGCAACGGCACGGGCGAGAGCCCGGTGTGGCGCGCGGGCGAGCAGGCGCTGTACTGGGTGGACATTCCCGCGCGCCGGCTGCACCGCTGGCATGCGAGCGAGGGTCTGGCCCAGTGGCAGGGCGACGAGATGCTGGCCTGCGCGGCGCCTGTGTCCGGCACGGCGCGCTGGATTGCCGGCATGGAAAGCGGCATCTTTGAGCTCGACCGCGAGCCCGGTGGCCGGCTGGCGGCACGGCGCCTCGCGCCCGTGGCCCACGCCGCCCCCGGCATGCGCTTCAATGACGGCCGCTGCGACCGGCAGGGCCGCTTCTGGGCCGGCACCATGGTCATGAACATGGGCCTGGCGTCGAACGCGGGCGTGCTCTACCGCTACACCGCTGCGGCCGGCCTGCAGCAGGTGCTGGACGGCTTCATCACGCCCAATGGTCTGGGCTTCAGCCCCGACGGCCGCACGATGTACCTGTCGGACTCGCATCCGCAGGTGCAGGCGATCTGGGCCTTCGACTACGACACCGCCACCGGCACGCCCTCGAACCGTCGCCTTTTCGTCGACATGAAGCCCTTGCCCGGCCGCCCCGACGGCGCGGCCGTCGACGCCGACGGCTGCTACTGGATCTGCGGCAACGATGCAGGCCAGGTGCACCGCTTCACCCCCGACGGCCGGCTCGACCGCTCGCTCACCGTGCCGGTGAAGAAGCCGGCCATGTGCGCCTTCGGCGGCGCGGGCCTGGACACCCTGTTCGTCACCTCGATCCGTCCCGACGGCGTGGACCTGTCGGACCAGCCGTTGGCCGGCGGTGTCTTCGCGCTGCGGCCCGGCGTGCGCGGTCTGCCCGAACCCGCCTTCGATCCCGAGGCCTGATGCGTCGATGTTCCCGTTCCACTGTTTTCAACCCCCTGGTCACTCAAGGAGACAACCCATGACCTTCCGCCGCAACTTCATCGCCACCGCCGTGGCCGTCCTGGCCGTCACGGCCAGCCTGCACGCCTCCGCACAGACTGTGCTCAAGGCCTCCGACACGCACCCGGCGGGCTACCCGACCGTGGTCGCCGTCGAGAACATGGGCAAGAAGCTCGAAGCCCAGACCAATGGCCGCATCAAGATGCAGATGTTCGCCGGCGCCGTGCTCGGCCAGGAAAAGGAAACCGTCGAGCAGACGCAGATCGGCGCGATCCAGATCAACCGCATCTCGCTGGGCGTGATCGGCCCGGTCGTGCCCGACGTCGACGTGTTCAACATGCCCTTCGTGTTCCGCGACATCCCGCACATGCGCAAGGTGATCGACGGCCCGATCGGTGACGAACTGCTGGCCAAGGTCACGGCCAGCCCGGCCCGCCTCGTGGCCCTGGGCTGGATGGACGGCGGCGCCCGCAGCCTCTACACCAAGAAGCTGGTCAAGACGCCGGCCGACCTCAAGGGCGTGAAGGTCCGCATGATGGGCAACCCGCTGTTCGTCGACACCATGAACGCCATGGGCGGCAACGGCATCTCGATGGCCTATGGCGAAGTGTTCAGCGCGCTGCAGACCGGTGTGATCGACGGCGCGGAGAACAACCCGCCGAGCATGTTCACCTCCAACCACTACACGACCGGCACCAAGTACTACGCCCAGACCAACCACCTGATCATCCCGGAACTGCTGGTGATGTCGAAGGTGGCGTGGGACAAGCTCACGCCGGCCGACCAGGCCCTGGTCAAGAAGCTCGGCCGCGAGGCGCAGCTGGAGCAGCGCGGCCTGTGGGACAAGAGCGTCGAGGAGTACTCGGCCAAGCTCAAGTCCGCCGGCGTGGAGTTCGTGCAGGTCGACCAGAAGCTCTTCTATGACGCCACCGCGCCGGTGCGCGCCAAGTACGGCGTCAAGTTCGCCGACCTGATGAAGCGCATCTCCGACGTCAAGTAAGCGGGCACGCGTTCGCTTCCCCCGGGGCGCCGCAGGCTGCGGCGCCCCCGTTTTCCGGCCGGGCCCATTTCATGAAACACCACACCCTGCGCTTCAACGACTGGCTGTACCTCGCGTGCATCTGGATCTCGGGCATCTCGATCTTCGTGATGTCGCTCATCATTCCCTGGGGCATCTTCACTCGCTACGTGCTGGGCACGGGCTCGCAGTGGCCCGAGCCGATCTCCATCCTGCTGATGGTGGTCTTCACCTTCTTCGGCGCGGCGGCAGGCTACCGTGCCAATGCGCACATCGCCGTTGCCATGGTCACCGAGCGCCTGCCGGCGGCGGTGCGCCCCGTGCTCGCGGCGCTCATGGACGTGCTGATGCTGCTCGTGGCGATCTTCATGGCCTGGTACGGCACCAAACTGTGCATGGAGACCTGGGGCCAGAACATCGGCGAGATCCCCTGGATGCCTGTCGGCGCCACCTATCTGCCGGTGCCGCTGGGCGGCGCCATCACCGCGATCTTCGTGCTGGAGCGGCTGGCCCTGGGCCATCAGCACGGCCGCGACGTCGTCACCTACGACCACGAAAAAGCGGTCGAACCGGAGGCCCTCTGACATGGATGCATTCGTCTTGCTGGGCTCGTTCCTGGGCCTGATGATCCTGGGCCTGCCCGTGGCCTACGCCCTGGGCCTGTCGGCGCTCATCGGCGCCTGGTGGATCGACATTCCGTTTGACGCGCTGATGATCGCCATCGCCAGCGGCGTCAACAAGTTCTCGCTGCTGGCGATTCCGTTCTTCGTGCTGGCCGGCGCCATCATGGCCGAAGGCGGCATGTCGCGGCGCCTGGTCGCCTTCGCTGGCGTGCTGGTCGGCTTCGTGCGCGGCGGCCTCTCGCTGGTCAACATCCTGGCCTCGACTTTCTTCGGCGCGATCTCGGGCTCGTCGATGGCCGATACCGCCTCGATCGGCACGGTGCTCATTCCCGAGATGGAGAAAAAAGGCTACCCGCGCGACTTCGCCACGGCGGTGACGGTCAGCGGTTCGGTCCAGGCCATCCTGATCCCGCCTAGCCACAACGCGGTCATCTACTCGCTCGCAGCCGGAGGCGGCGTCTCCATCGCGGCGCTGTTCCTCGCGGGCGTGCTGCCCGGCCTGCTGCTCGGCCTGACCCTGGCCATCATGTGCCTGTTCATCGCGAAGAAGCGCGACTTTCCCAAAGGCCGCCGCGTGCCGATCGGCGAGGCGCTGCGCATCGCGGCTGACGCACTGTGGGGCCTGATGACCATGGTCATCATCCTGGGCGGCATTCTCTCGGGCGTCTTCACCGCCACGGAGTCGGCGGCCATCGCGGTGATCTGGGCTTTCTTCGTGACGATGTTCATCTACCGCGACTACAAGTGGCGCGAGCTGCCCAAGCTGGTCCACCGCACGGTGAAGACGCTGTCGATCGTCATGATCCTCATCGCCTTCGCGGCAGCGTTCGGCTACATCATGACGCTGATGCAGATCCCGCAGCAGATCACCGCGCTGTTCACCAGCGTGTCCAGCAACAAGTACGTGGTGCTGCTGCTCATCAACATCCTGCTGCTGATCCTGGGCACGATGATGGACATGGCGCCCCTGATCCTGATCATGACGCCTATTCTGCTGCCGGTGGTCAAGCAGCTCGGTGTGGACCCGGTGCACTTCGGCATGATCATGATGGTCAATCTGGGCATGGGCCTGATCACGCCGCCCGTTGGCGGGGTGCTGTTCGTCGGCGCGGCAGTGGCCAAGCTGCCCATTGAAAGGGTGGTGCGTGCGCTCTATCCGTTCTTTGGCGCGCTGCTGCTGGTGCTGTTTGCCGTGACCTACATCCCCGCGCTGTCGCTGTGGCTGCCGGGCGTGATGCTCAAGTGAGGGGCGGGTCCGTGAAGATCGTCGCCGTCCGCGTCACACCGATCGCCATCCACGATCCGCCGCTGCTCAATGCCCAGGGCGTGCACGAGCCTTTCGGGTTGCGCTCGATCATCGAGGTCGAGGGCGCCGACGGCCAGGTCGGTCTGGGGGAGACCTATGGCGACGCGCCAGTGCTGGCACTGCTTCAGGCCGTCAAGGACAGCCTTGTGGGCATGAGCCCGTTCGACCTGAACGGCCTGTGGGCGCGGGTGCTGGCGAAGGCGCCGTCCGCGCGGCCGGCCGGCACGGTGGAGATGGAGCTGGCACCCGGCTCGCTGGGCGGCAACCTCGTCAACAGCGCGTTCTCGGCGTTCGAGGTGGCCTTTCTCGACCTGCAGGCGCGCAGTCTGGGCATTCCGCTGGTGGAACTGCTCGGCGGTGCGGTGCGCCGCTCGGTCGAGTATTCGGCCTATCTGTTCTACAAGTTCGATGCGGCTGTCGACCCTGAGTACGCACCCGATCCCTGGGGCGAGGCGGTGACGCCAGCGCAGATCGTCGCTCAGGCGCAGCGCATGATCGACCTGCATGGCTTTCGCAGCATCAAGCTCAAGGCCGGCGTGTTCGATCCCGACCTGGAGGCCGACACGATCAAGGCGCTCAAGGCGGCGTTCCCGGGCTTTCACCTGCGCATCGACCCCAACGGCAACTGGTCGATGGACACGAGCATCCGCATCGCGAAGAAGCTCGAAGGCGACCTGCAGTACTACGAGGATCCGACCCCCGGCCTCGAAGGCATGGCGGCGCTGCACAAGGCCACGGGCCTGCCGCTGGCGACCAACATGGTCGTGACCAACTGGGACGAGCTGCGCCGCAGCGTGGCGCTGGGCTCGGTGCAGATCGTGCTGTCGGACCATCACTACTGGGGCGGCCTGCGCGCCACGCAGGCGCTGGCGCGCACCTGTGGCGCCTTCGGTCTGGGGCTGTCGATGCATTCGAACTCGCACCTGGGCATCAGCCTGATGGCCATGACGCATGTGGCCGCATCGGTGCACAACCTCACCTATGCCTGCGACACCCACTACCCGTGGCAGGACGAAGAGGTGTTGCTGGGCGGCAAGGTGCCGATCACCGGCGGCTGCGTGCACCTGACGGACGCGCCGGGCCTGGGCGTGATGCTCGACCGCACGCGGCTGGCCGAGCTGCACGAAGCCTTCCAGCGCTGCCGCGTGCGCACGCGCAACGACGTCGCGCAGATGGCGCGCCTGCGCCCCGGCTGGACGGCCGTGAAGCCGCGCTTCTAGGAGGCACGCATGAGCCGCGATCCTCTGTACATCCGCATGCACGCCGCCGACAACGTGGCCATCGTCGCCAATGACGGCGGGCTGGACGCTGGCGCCGTCTTCGCGGATGGCCTGCGACTGCTCGACCGCGTGCCCCAGGGGCACAAGGTCGCGCTCGTGGACATCGGCCAGGGCGAGGCCGTGCGTCGCTACAACGTCGTCATCGGCCATGCCAGCAAGCCCATTGCCGCAGGCAGCTGGGTGCACGAGCGCCTGCTGGACATGCCGCCGGCGCGCGAACTCGAGGGCCTGCCGATCGCCACCGTGCGGCCGCCTGCCGCGCCGCCGCTGGAAGGCTATACCTTCGAGGGCTACCGCAATGCCGACGGCTCGGTGGGTACGCGCAACATTCTGGCCGTGACCACGACGGTGCAATGCGTCGCAGGCGTCGTGGACTTCGCGGTGCAGCGCATCCGCCAGGAACTGCTGCCGCGCTACCCGAACGTGGACGACGTGGTGGGTCTCGAACACACCTATGGCTGCGGCGTCGCCATCGACGCACCCGACGCGATCATCCCCATCCGCACGCTACGCAACATCAGCCTCAATCCGAACTTCGGCGGCGAGGTGATGGTGGTCAGCCTCGGTTGCGAAAAACTCCAGCCCGAGCGGCTGCTGCCGCCTGGCAGCTTTCCGATCGTCGATGAGCGCGGGCCGGCATTCGGGGCTGCCGGCCCCGCCGGTGGGGCGGATGGGGCGTCCGCGCTCGACGTCGTGTGCCTGCAGTCCGAGAACCATGTCGGCTTCATGTCGATGATCGACTCCATTCTGGCCACGGCCACGCGGCACCTCGAGCGCCTCAACGCGCGCCGGCGCGAGACGGTGCCGGCCAGCGAACTCGTGGTCGGCGTGCAGTGCGGCGGCAGCGATGCGTTCTCGGGCGTGACCGCCAACCCGGCCGTCGGCTTTGCCACCGACCTGCTGGTGCGGGCCGGAGCGAGCGTGATGTTCTCCGAGAACACCGAGGTGCGCGACGGCATCGACCAGCTCACCTCGCGCGCCAGCACGCCCGAGGTGGCCGAGGCCATGATCCGCGAGATGGCCTGGTACGACGCCTACCTGAAGCGCGGCTCGGTCGATCGCAGCGCCAACACCACGCCCGGCAACAAGAAGGGCGGCCTGTCGAACATCGTCGAGAAGGCCATGGGCTCGATCGTCAAGTCGGGCTCGGCGCCGATCTCCAACGTGCTCGCGCCTGGCGAAAAGCTGCGCGCCAAGGGCCTGACCTATGCCGCGACGCCGGCCAGCGACTTCATCTGCGGCACGCTGCAGCTGGCCGCCGGCATGAACCTGCACGTCTTCACCACCGGCCGCGGCACGCCTTACGGCCTGGCCCAGGTGCCGGTGATCAAGGTCGCCACGCGGACCGACCTGGCACGGCGCTGGCACGACCTCATGGACATCAATGCCGGGCGCATCGCCGACGGCGACGCCACGATCGAGGAGGTGGGCTGGGAACTGTTCCGCTTCATGCTCGACGTGGCCAGCGGCCGCAAGAAGACCTGGGCCGAGCGGTGGAAGCTGCACAACGCCCTGGTCCTGTTCAATCCGGCGCCGATCACCTGACGCCATCTCGCGCCGCCTGCGGCCTTCTGCCACGAACAACAAGGGACACTCCATGACCTCCACGACACCCTATCAGCCGTTTCCCAACAGCTTCCGCCGCGACCTGCTTGCCGGCAGGACGCTCATCGGCTGCTGGTCCTCGCTGTCCAACGCCATCACCACCGAGGTGCTGGGCGTGGCCGGCTTCGACTGGATCCTGCTGGACGGCGAGCATTCGCCCAATGACGTCGGCACCTTCATCCCGCAGCTCATGGCGCTCAAGGACAGCCCGAGCGCGCCCGTGGTGCGCCCTTCGTCGAACAACACGGTCGAGCTCAAGCGCCTGCTCGACGCCGGTTTCTACAACTTCCTGATTCCCTTCGTGGAGAACGCCGACGAGGCGCGCCGCGCCGTGGCCGCCACGCGCTATCCGCCGCAGGGTGTGCGCGGCGTCTCGGTGTCCCAGCGCAGCAACCGCTATGCGACGGTGCCCGGCTATTTCGAGGGCATCAACGAGCAGATCTGCATCGCGGTGCAGATCGAAAGCGCCAAGGCCGTCTCGCAGGTCGCCGAGATCGCGGCGGTCGACGGTGTCGACTGCATCTTCGTCGGCCCGTCGGACCTCGCAGCCGGCATGGGCCATCTGGGCAACGCCGGCCACCCGGACGTGCAGGCGGCCATCACCACCGTCTTTGCCGCTGCCCGGGCCGCCGGCAAGCCCTCGGGGATTCTCGCGCCCAAGGAGGAGGATGCTCGCCGCTACATGGCCATGGGCGCGACCTTCGTGGCCGTGGGCAGCGACCTGGGCGTGTTCCGCTCGGCCACGCAGGCGCTGCGCGACAAGTACGCCGCCTGAGCGCGCAGGGCCGGGCCGCTTCGCGCTGCCGGGTCGGCCCGTGCAGGGGCTGCGGGGCGGGCGGGCTGGCGTCCTCCGGCGCCGTTCCATTCATGCAAACAGAAAGAAAGGCTATCCGATCATGACTCAACTCCAGCTTGGCTTCATCGGCCTGGGCATCATGGGCGCGCCCATGGCCGGGCATCTGCTCAAGGCAGGCCACCGCCTGTTCGTCAACACGCGCAGCAAGGTGGCGCAGGAGCTGAGCGACGCCGGCGCCGTCACGTGCGCCAGCCCGCGCGAAGTGGCCCAGCGCGCCGACATCGTGTTCCTGATGCTGCCCGACACGCCGGATGTGGCCAAGGTGCTGTTCGGCCCCGATGGCGTGGCCGAGGGCCTGTCGGCCGGCAAGGCCGTGGTGGACATGAGCTCCATCTCGCCCATGGACACCAAGGACTTCGCCGCGAAAGTCAATGCCCTTGGCTGCGACTATCTCGACGCGCCGGTGTCGGGTGGCGAGGTCGGCGCCAAGGCCGCGAGCCTGACCATCATGGTGGGCGCCAGCGAGGCGGGCTTTGCGCGCGTGAAGCCGCTGTTCGAGCTGATGGGCAAGAACATCACCCACGTGGGCGCCAATGGCGACGGGCAGACCTGCAAGGTCGCCAACCAGATCATCGTGGCGCTCAACATCGCGGCCGTTGGCGAGGCGCTGGTGTTCGCCAGCAAGGCCGGTGCCGACCCGGCCAAGGTGCGGCAGGCGCTGATGGGCGGCTTCGCGTCCTCGCGTATCCTGGAAGTGCATGGCGAACGCATGATCAAGCGCACCTTCAATCCGGGCTTTCGCATCGGCCTGCATCAGAAGGACCTGAGCCTCGCGCTCGGCGGTGCGCGCACGCTGGGCGTCGCGCTGCCGCAGACGGCGGGCGCCGCGCAGCTGATGCAGGTGTGTGCCGCCAACGGCCTGCAGGATCTGGACCACTCGGCCCTGGTGCGGGCCCTCGAACTCATGGCCGCGCACGAGGTGGCGCCGGCCGGCTGACGGCGCCGCGCGCCGGGGCTGCCTCGTCAGGCGGCGGCCAGCGGCTGCAGGAAGGGCGGCAGTGGGCGGCCGTTGGCGACGAGCCAGCGCGCCATCGCACCGGCCACCGTGCGTACCGCAGGACGCTGGCTCATGCGGTCCCGCCACGCCAGCAGGCGGTGCGCCTGCGGCGGCAGGGGCGCGCCCTGGCGCTCGGCGAACAGCTGGGCCATGTAGAACGCGATGTCCGCGAACGAGTAGGTGTCTGCGAGCCAGGCGGCGCCGCTGCGCGACAGCCGCGCGTCGAGCGTCAGCGCGAATTCGGCTGCGGCTTCGATCGCCGCGCGGGCCTCGTCGGAGTCGAGCCTCTCCTGCAGCCCCATGAGCCGCACGACATGCGGGAAGTACACCTCGTCCGACAGGTGTTCGAGCTGGCGAGCGCGCGCGCGGCCGGCGACGTCCTGCGGCCAGAGGGGCGCGTGGGGTGGGTGAGGTGGGTGGGATGTGAGGTCTTCGAGGTACTCGAAGATCTGCGTCGAATCGAACAGTTCCAGCTCGCCGGCCACCAGCACCGGCACCTGCCGCTTGGGGTTGATGCGCAGTACCTCGGGATGCCGGGGCGTGTAGAGCGCATGGAAGTCGAAGGGCACCATGACGAGATCGAAAGGCAGGCCTTTCTCGCGCAAGGCGATCTCGACCTTGGCGCCGAACATGCTCAGGGGGCCGGAATAGAGGGTCAGCGGGGGCAGGGTCATCGCCCGAGCGTAGCAGCGCAGGGCGGCGTGCGCACGCCGGCCCCGCGCGCTGCTGACAGTTTTGCGGCAGGCGGGATCAGTCGGCCGGCTTGATGCCGGCCTGGGTCGCGACCTGTTCGAGGGTCTTCTGTTCCGACTGGATGAAGCCCGCCATCGCCTCGGTGCCGAGGAAGCGCGGCACCGAACCGATCTCGTTGATCTTCTTGCGATAGGGCTCGGACTGCGCCGTGGCGGACAGGGCCCGCTCCAGCGCCTGCACGATCGCGCGGTCGGTTCCGGCGGGTGCCATGATGCCCGTCCACGGCTCCATGAACACGCCCTTGACGCCCAGCTCGGGCAGGGTGGCCACGTCGGGCGCGATCTCGAGCCGGCGTGCCGACGCGACGGCCAGCACGCGCAGCTTGCCGGCCTTGGCCAGCGGCATGACGGCGGTCGCTCCGAGAAAGCCGTAGTCCACCGAGCCGCCCGCGATGTCGGTGATCATCTGCGGGCCGCCCCGGTAGTTGGCGGAGATCACCGAAATGCCGGCGGCGGCCTTGAACAGCTCGCTCGCCATGAGCGTGGTGCCGTCGCCGCTGGCGGCCGAGAGCTTCTGCGGATTCGCCTTGGCATGGGCGATCAGCTGGGCCACCGAGCTGGCCGGCGACTGCGGGCCCGAGAACAGCAGAAAGGGCGTGAAGCAGGTGATGGCCACCGGCATCAGGTCGCGCTGCAGCTGGTAGGGCAGGTTCTTCTGCAGCAGGGGCAGCGTGGTGAGTCCGCTGGTGCCCAGCAGCAGCGTGTAGCCGTCGGGCCGGGCCTTGGCCACGAAGTCCGCCGCGATCGCGCCGTTGGCGCCGGGCTTGTTGTCGACGATGACCGGCTGGCGCAGCTGCGCCGACAGGCCTTCGGCCAGCAGGCGCGCTACGGTGTCGACCGTGCCGCCCGGCGTCGCGCCGGCGACGATGCGGATGGTCTGCCGTGGATAGTCCTGCGCAGACGCGGTACCTGCGGCCAGGGTGCCGGTCACGAGGCCGGCAGCCAGCGCCAGGCGGTGGAGAAGGCGTCGCGTGCTCATGCCACGGCCTCCTCGGAGCGGGCGGCCTGCGGCGCGGTGGCCGGCTTGAAGCGCGGCAGCCACAGGTCCAGCAGCAAGAGCTGCCGTGTTGCCTCGACGGCCGGCCGCTGCGCCGGCGTGACTTCGAACGCGCAGCCTGGGGCCAGAGTGTGATCGCCGATGCGGCCCTCGCCTTCGAGCACGTAGGCCAGCCGGATCGTGCCCTGCGGGTCCAGCACTGCGTTCGCGCCCGGCGCGACCCGCGTCTGGCTCACGCCGGTGCCGCGTTCGTTGAAGCGCCCCAGCTCGCGGTGCATGACGCCGGGTTCGCCCGTGGGCAGCCAGTCGAAGGCCTGCGGATTCATAAGCACGGGCTGACGCAGACGCGGCTTGGGATACACAAGGGGCCGGCCATGGATCAGCTCCCACAGCGCCTCGTAGCCGTCCTGCTGGTGCGCGGTGCCGGCCGGCGGCTCGTGCCAGCGGAAGATGCCGTCCTTGAATTCCCCCTTCTGCGCCAGGATCGGGTAATGGCTGCGCAGCTGTTCGTAGTGGGTGAAGCCGTTGCCCGACGCGCCGCCGAACTGCAGGATGAGGATTTCGGTGTCGCCGGAGTCGATCTGGTAGGGGGTGCCTTCAGGGTAGTAGCCGACTTCGCCTTCATGCAGCTCCAGCTTTCCTGGCTGGCCGAAGCTGCCGCGGATCACATAACGGATCTGGTCGAAGTTGTGGCGGTGCGGCGGCCCGTAGAAGCGGTCCTGTGTCCGGACCACGGACAGCTCGTAGTTCTGCGGCGATCCTGCTTCGCCCCGCAGAAGGTACTTGAAGCGGATGTCTCCTTCGCGGTGCCGGGTTCCGGGGTCGCGAAAGGGCAGGGTGGCCGAATCGGCGAATTGCATGGGTGTTGTCTCCGGGCAGGTCGGGTTGTCCCGAGCATGAATGGGTTCGTCTGTTCAAATCGTCAGACGATCTGATTTGACGATGGTACTGCATTTCGAGGCAGAATCAAGCCATGACGAAGACACGTACCGGGCAGGCCGGCGGGGCGGTGAGCCACGCCGCGCAGCGCATTCGCGACCTCGTCGCAGCGGGCCGGCTGGTGCCGGGCCAGCGCCTGGTGGAGCCGGACCTGGCTGCTCAGCTGGGCGTGAGCCGCGCCTCGCTGCGCGAGGCCTTTCGCACGCTGGAGGTCGAGGGCCTGGTCCGCACCGAGCGCTACAAGGGCGCGTCGGTGCGTCGGCTCGACGGGCAGGAGCTGACGGAGCTGTTCGAGATCCGGGAGCTGCTCGAAGGTCTGGCCGCGCGGCGCGCGGCGCCCCATCTCGCGCGGCCGCCCTACCGGGCGGAAGTCGTGGCGATGCAGGAGGCGATGGAGCGTGCGGCCGGCGCCCGGGGCACCGGCGCCGAGTACACGCGGCTCAACCGGGAGTTCCACGACATGATCCTGCAGGTGGCCGGCAGCGAGCAGCTGCTGGGTCTCACGAGCCACATCCGGCCACCGGCCATCGTGCGCATTCTTCATGAGAAGCTGATGGAGCACGACTCGGTCGAGCGGTCCATGGCCGAGCACCGCGCCATCTTCGCCGCCTTGCTGGATGGCGACGGCGAGCGCGCCGAGTCCGCCATGCGGCGGCACATCCGCAGCACCATGCGCTCGGTGCCTCTGCTGTTCGCGGGCTGAAGCTCAAATGCCCGCGGCCGGGGCGATCAGTTCGGTCAGTTCCACGGCCGCGTGGTTGTCACCCGCCGCAGCCTGCGTCGTGCCGGCGGTGTCGATCAAATCGGCCATGTCACTTGCAAAGCGTGTGGAACAGCAGACGGGCCATTGCCGTGCCCGCGCCACCTGATTGATCGCGACCGCCGCCGACACCGCCTCGCCGGTGAGCAGCGTGACGCCTTCGGTGCCATGCAGCGGATCGCCCACGCGCAGCAGCCGCACCGGTCCGCAGTGCAGGGACACGGGTGCGAGGGCGCGAAGCTCGACCTCGGACAGGCTGCGCGCCGCGTCGACCGTGGTGCGCACCGCCTTGCGCACGGCAAAGGCGGCCCGCACGGCCTGAAACTTCAGGCGGGTGACGTCAGGCCGCACGTCATTGGCGAAGATCGCGATGAAGTAAGGCCCGAACGACTGCACGTGCCGGGCGCCGAACAGGTGCAGCGCGTCACTGGTGGCCTCATACAGGCGCTTGAGGGCCTGCGCCTGCGCGTCGCCGGTCGGCAGCAGTTCCAGGAGATGCCCCAGCAGCTCCACCGCCAGCACGGGCGCGTCGGGGTAGTGCAGGCCGAACTCGGAGTCGATCTCGCGCTCCCAGCGCTGGTTGAGCTCCTTGAGCAACTGCATCTCGTACTTGCCGCTCAGGGCCTGGCGCTGGTCCTGCAGGGCCGCAGCCACCTTGGCCTCGGCCACTTCCTCGGCCTTGTCCAGCTGCAGCCGCCGCTTGTTGAGCATGGACGCGACCGACTGCTTGAGTTCGGCGGCGCTGAAAGGCTTGGGCAGATAGTCGTCGGCCCCGGCGGTCATGCCGACGCGGATGTGGGCCCGCTCCTTCATGGCCGACAGCAGGATCACCGGAATGGTTGCGGTCTCGCGGTTGTCCTTGATGGCGGTGACGAACTGGTAGCCGTTGATGCCGGGCATCATCACGTCACAGACGATCACCTCGGGCCGGCCGGATTTGACCAGCTGCAGGCCTTCGGCGCCGTCGGTGGCCTCCAGCACCTCGTGACCCGCGCTCTTGAGCATCGAGCTGGTGAGGAGGCGCTGGGTGGAATCGTCTTCGATGACCAGGACACGTGCCATGACCGCATCTTACTGAAAGCGGCCCCGGCCCCAGGCTCAGTAGCGGTATGGGTTGGCGGGCCTGCGGTCCCAGCGGTTGGGGACGCCGTCGCCATCACGGTCGCGGTCGCCGCGGTAGTGCGGATGCGGGGCCGGGCCGGGCACATAGGCCACGCAGCCGGCCAGCACGCCGGAGAGTGCGCCGACGGCGGCAAGAAGCAGGGCGAGTCGTTTCATCGGAGGGCCTTTCGCGGATGGAATGGCTCCATTTCAGCGGGCCGGTGTCAACCCGCCGTGTCCGGCATGTGCCGCTTGCGTGAACGTTGGTGACGACCGGTACGCGCTCACTCGGCCGCGTCGAGCGCGGCCGATCTCTGCCTGGAGCGCTCACCATGCAGCACGTACAGGCCCGAGCCCACCAGCAGGGCGATCCCGCACCACGCGATCGCATTGGGCACGTCGCCCCAGACCGCGTAGCCCAGCACCAGCGCATAGAGCAGCCCGCTGTAGCGGAACGGCGCGATCAACGACATCTCGCCCTGGCGCAGCGCATGAATGATGAAGTAGTAACCCATCGAGAGCAGCACGGCAGCGGCGCCCAGCAACGCGGCCTCGCGCAGCGTCACGGCCTGCCAGCCTTGCGTGAGCGTCGCCAGGCCCGCCACGAGCGTGACGGACACGGCCGTGGCCAGCGTGATCAGGATGGCCGGCACGGTCTGCGGGATGTAGCGCGTGAGCAGGTCGCGCGTCGCATGAAAGAGCGTGCCGGCCAGGCACACCCAGGCCCAGGCGTTGAAGCCTTCGGCGCGCGGCTGGATCACGAGCAGCACGCCTGCAAAGCCCGCGAAGATCGCGAACCAGCGGCGCAGGCCCACCCGTTCATGCAGGAAGAGCACGGCGAAGACGATCATGAGCAGCGGCGCCGCCAGGTTGATGGCCGTGGCATTGCCCAGCGGCAGATGCGCGAGCGAGCTCAGGTAGAACATCGTGGCGAGCGCGTCGAAGCCGGCCCGCACGGCAATGCGGCCGCGCACGATTTCGCGGATGCGCGCGGTGGCGCCCATCGCATGAGCCACGGCCAGGACCAGCAGGCTGCTCATGACGCCTCGCACGAAGATCAGCTGCGTCATCGGCAGGGTTTCGCTGGCGTATTTGACGAGCGCATCATTGGCCACGAAGCTGGCCATGGCGGCCATCATCGCGAGGATGCCGCGCCGATTGGCGGTGCGCCGCGCGGCCTCAAGGTCGGGCGGCAAGGACGCCGAAAGGAGGTCGGGCGCCGGTGCCGGGTGCTGGGACGACACGGCGGCGCAAGCGCCCTCGCGGGGCGCAGAAGTGGGAGACTGCATGTGACGGAGTGGGATGCGGCACCCGGCCGGCTCAAAGCAGAATCACGAGAGCGCCGGACACCAGGAACGCAAGCATACACACTGCCGCGCCGACGCACGCGGCGCGACCGCCCGGGCCAAGGCGTGCGCGCCAGAAGCCGCGCAGACGGCGCAGCCGCACGCGCAGCCAGAGTTCGATGGCGTCCAGGCGCCGGGCGACCGGCAGCATCTCCTGAGCGATCAGGCTGGCGCCCGCGAGGATCACGAGAAAGCCCGGCCCCGGTGCGGGAACGAGGACGATGCCCAGCAGCACGAGAAAGAAGCCCATGGTGGCGATCACCGTGCGATGCACGGTCCCGCGCTCGTCACGGCGCGCGCGCTCGTAGCGGCTCACGAAACGCGTGCCTGGCCGATGCCGCGCGAAGTCCCGCAGCGAATGTCTCATCCGGTCGAACATGCGTTCATCCTAAGCGGCTATGCGACCCGAGATGCGCCGTTCAGCCACGAGTCCGCATTGCCTGACAGGGATTGTCGGAGCCGGCTGACAGGCCCTGTGGCCTGCGCGCCGCACGATGCAGACGTGGCATGTTCCCTGTGAATGTCCCCACCGATTCCCGGATCTTTCATGCATGGATGACAACATCCGCAGCACCCGCGACCCGCCTACCGACACTGGAGCCCGACATGCCGAGTTCTCTGCACCCTGCCGATCGCCCGCACCCGCCGGGCCTGTTCAACGCTCTGCGCCTCGCGGGGCTGGCGGCGGTGGCCGCGCTGCTGGCAACACCTGCGCTGGCCTGCTACACCGTCTACGACGCGGCGGATCGGGTCGTCTACCAGGCGCAGACGCCGCCGGTGGACATGCGCTTTCAGATCCACGAGGTCTTGCCCCAGGTCTACCCGGGAGGGCATCTGGTGTTCGGCAACGAGCAGGACTGCCCGCTCGTGAACACGCGAAGCGTCGTCGCCACGGCTGCCGTGGCGGACGCATCGACCCTTCGTCCTCGCGGAGCGGCCTATGCGCCCAAGCCGGACCGCAATTGACGGGCATCAAAGGGCCTGCCTGCGTGACCTCTCGGGTGGCTGCGTCAGGGCTACGATGAGCCGATGCGCATGACCAACTGTCCGACCTGCCAACGCCACCACATTGCCAGCCTGGCCGCCGCGTTCTGGCTCGTCGGCGCAGCCGCGCAGGCGCAGACCGCGCCGACGCCAGCGCCGCTCGCGCAGGCCCGCCAGGCGTATGAGCGCGCGATCGCAGCCTGCCAGGCCGCGCAACTGCCGGCACCGCAGCGAGACGCCTGCATCCGCGACGCCGGGCTGGCGCTGGACCGTGCGCGCCTTGGCCCCGGCGCGGTGCCCGAGATGACGACCACGCCCGACGGTCGCGCCACCGTCGTGCCCAACGTGCCACCCGGCCCTGGCGTGAGCACCGGCCCTGCCGCTGCGGGCTCGGCGTCGCAGGTGCCGAGTGAGGCCGAGACGGTGCTGTCGCCCGACGGACGCTCGCGCGTCGTCGTGCCGACCGATGGCACCGTGCCGGGCCGGACGCAGTGAAGGCGGGCGGGCGCTCGGTCCGCTCGCTGCGCATTCCAAAAAAAATCCCGGCACCTGGCCGGGATCTTCTGGGAGAAGCCTGTGAAGGCCGCCGTATCAGCCGCCCTTCTTGGCGCGCTTGCCGGGGTTCTTCTTGCTGCGCGTGGCGGTGCCGCGCTCCAGGCTGCGCTTCTGGCCCTTGCCCGCAGTGAAGGTCAGGCCCTTGGCGGGCGTCGGGCGGGGGGTGGCTTGGCGTTCGGCTTCTGTTCTGGCTTCCTTGGGCATGATGGCTCCGGTCAAAAATAAAAGAAAAAGTCCAACCCCCGATTAGGCCACAGCTGCGACGGCCTGGAGAGGCGGCGCCGTGCCGGGGATTGGAGGGCGAGATCAGTTGCTGGCGGCGCGGGCCGGGGCACGGGCTCCGCTGGCCGCGCCTGCGGGGGCGCCTGACGTGTCGATGCCCAGGCGCCTGGCCACGCTCAGGTCCAGTGCGCGGATCTTGGGTTCCACGGCGGGACGGGTCTCGGCCACCAGCTTGTTCAGCAGCGCGCTCTGCAGTTCGGGCTCGAGGCGTCTGAACTTGGCGAAAGCCGGCGATTCGAGGATCGCAATGACCTGCTTGAGTTCGTCTTCGGTGAGCTTTTCTTCCATCACCGCGCCTACGGTCGACGGCGCGAGCTTGATGGCACTGGCGCGCGCCAGCGGCACCGCCTCCTCGACGTACTTGTTGACGTCGGCCTGCACGGCCGCGCCGACGGCTTCGCGCTTGTCGGCGGGCACGCGGGTTCGGATGATCTGGCCGGCCTGCTGCGCAATCGCGGCCGCCGGCTGTTCGGCCAGGTTGCGGGCCAGCGCTTCGATGGCCGGCTGCTGCAGTTGCAGCACCTTGTTGACGAGTTCCTTCTTGGCGGGCGAGGAGGCGGCCTGCGCCTGGGCGGCGGCAGGCAGGCCAAGTGCCACGGACAGCAGGGCGATGGAGACGGAGGAGGGCAGACGCATGGGGCAGAAGCCGCTGGAACGGACGCAGGACAAAAGGACGTCCATCTTAACCGGCGCCCCGTGGCACCCTCCGGGAAGACCCCGCCGCGATCAGCGCGATCCTGCCGCCACGCGACGACAAACGCCCGGCCGCGCGTTTGTCTCGTGACGCGCAGCCTCAGGCCGTGCCCCAGACGTCCTGCGCCGTTTCCACCACCAGCCGCAGCTTGGCGCGCTGCGCTTCCACCGCGATGTTGTTGCCGTGCACGGTGCTGGAAAAGCCGCACTGCGGCGACAGCGCGAGCTGCTCCAGCGGCGCATAGCGCGCGGCCTCGTCGATGCGGCGCTTGAGGTCGTCCTTGCTTTCCATCTCGCCGAACTTGGTCGTCACCAGACCGAGGACCACGGTCTTGCCCTTGGGCAGGTAGCGCAGCGGCCGGAAGTCGCCCGAGCGGTCGTCGTCGTACTCGAGGAAGTAGGCGTCCAGGTCCATCTCCTTGAGCAGGGCTTCGGCCACCGGTTCGTAGTTGCCTGCGGCCGCATGCGTGCTCTTGAAGTTGCCACGGCACAGGTGCATGGCCAGCAGCATGCCGGCGGGCTTTTGCGCGACCACCTTGTTGATGAAGGCGGCATAGCGGTGCGGCAGCTCATTGGGGTCGTCGCCGCGCTGGCGGGCCGCCTCGCGCATCTTCTCGTCGCACAGGTAGGCGAGATTGGTGTCGTCCATCTGCACGTAGGTGCAGCCCGCGGCGGCCAGCGAGCGCAGCTCCTCACCATAGGCCTTGGCCACGTCGTCGTAGAAGGCCGGGTCCAGCTCGGGGTAGGCGTCCCGGCTGATGCCGGCACGGCCGCCGCGAAAGTGCAGCATGGTGGGCGAGGGAATGGTGACCTTGGGCGTGCGGCCGGCGCTGACCTGGCTCTTGAGGTAGTTGAAGTCGGCCAGCTGGATGTCCTTGACGTGGCGCACCTTGTCGATGACGCGCATCACGGGCGGCGCCAGTTCCTCGGTGCCGTCTGGCTTGCGGATCGTGACCGGGATGTCGGTCTTCACGCCCCCGATCTGCTCCAGGAAGTCGATGTGGAAGTACGTGCGGCGGAACTCCCCGTCGGTGATGCTCTTGAGGCCGATGTCCTCCTGGAACTTCACGATCTCGGTGATGGCCTTGTCCTCGACGGCGCGCAGCTGCTCGGGCGTGATGTCGCCGCGCGCCTTCTGCTCGCGCGCTTCCAGCAGGTACTTGGGACGCAGGAAACTGCCGACGTGGTCATAGCGGGCGGGGAGGGTCGCGGTCATGGAATGTCTCCGGATCGGAAAGTGGTAAGAGGGCCAGCGGCAATGGTAGGTCAACTTTCGATGGCGGCGCTGAATACAGAAATGCCGTGAATCGACTTGAAATCGCCGAATTGATTGATTTTCATCAATCAATGTATACAATCGGTATCCATGAAGCCTGCATCGTCGTCCTCATCCGCCTTCCCGCTGAACGCCTGGTACGCCGCCGCCTATGACGTCGAAGTCGGGCGTTCACTGCTGGCCCGCACGATCTGCAACCAGAAGCTTGTGCTGTACCGCCTGAGCGGCGGGCAGGTCGCAGCGCTGGAGGACGCATGCTGGCACCGGCTGCTGCCTCTGTCGCTGGGCCGGCTGGAGGGCGACGAGGTGGTCTGCGGCTACCACGGCCTCGTCTACAACGCGCAGGGCCGCTGCACCCACATGCCGAGCCAGGAGACGCTCAATCCTTCGGCCTGCGTGCGCAGCTATCCGGTCATCGAGCGCCACCGCTTCGTCTGGATCTGGCCTGGCGACCCGGCCAAGGCCGACCCGGCGCTGGTGCCCGACCTGCACTGGAACGACGATCCGGCCTGGGCCGGCGACGGCAAGCTGATCACCGTCAAGTGCGACTACCGCCTCGTGGTCGACAACCTGATGGACCTCACGCACGAGACCTTCGTGCACGGCTCCAGCATCGGCCAGCGCGCCGTGGCCGAGGCGCCCTTCGTGGCCACGCACGGCGACCGCACGGCCACGGTCACCCGCTGGATGGAGAACATCGACCCGCCGCCGTTCTGGGCTGCGCAGATCCGTCATGCGCGCGGCTACGAGGGCAAGGTGGACCGCTGGCAGATCATCCGCTTCGAGGCGCCGTGCACCGTGACCATTGACGTCGGCGTGGCCGAGGCGGGCACGGGTGCCGTGCCGCCCGGCGGCAACCAGGGCGACCCCGCGCAGAGCGACCGCAGCCGCGGCGTCAACGGCTTCGTGCTCAACACCATCACGCCCGAAACCGACGGCAGCTGCCATTATTTCTGGGCCTTCGCGCGCAACTACTGCCTGGGCGAGCAGCGCCTGACGCACCAGCTGCGCGAAGGCGTGGCCTCGATCTTTCGCGAGGACGAGCACGTGCTCGAAGCCCAGCAGGTGGCGATGGACGAGCACCCGGACCACCGCTTCTACAACCTCAACATCGACGCCGGCTCGATGTGGGCGCGCCGCCTGATCGACGGGCTGGTGGCGCGCGAGCGGCCCAAGGCGCCGGTGATTCCGATCCGCCAGGCCGCCTGAGCGCCGAGGACCGACTGCCATGGCCACGCTGTCCTCCCTGTCCGTCGACGCGCCGGAAGCCGGTGCCTCGCAAGCCGTCAAGGCCCAGCTTCGGCTGCGCGAGATGATTCTCTCGGGCGAGCTGCCCGGCGGCGCGCGCATTGCCGAGCTTTCCATCGTCGAGAAGCTGGGCGTGTCGCGCACGCCGATCCGCGCGGCGCTGATGCGGCTGGAGCAGGAGGGCCTGCTGGAGGCCCTGCCCAATGGCGGCTATGCGGTGCGCACGTTCTCCGAGCGCGACATCTCCGAGGCGATCGAGCTGCGCGGCACGCTCGAAGGCCTGTCGGCACGGCTGGCGGCCGAGCGCGGCGTTCCGCCCGTGGTGCTGGGCGAGGCGCGCGAGGCGCTGGCGCAGATCGACGCCGTGCTCGCCCAGCCCGCGTTGAACGACGACGCGTTCTCAGCCTACGTGCGGCTGAACGGCCGCTTCCACGACTTGCTCAGCGAGATGGCCGGCAGCGGCGTGATCGCGCGCGAGATCGAACGCGTCAACAGCCTGCCGTTCGCATCGCCTTCCGGATTCGTCGTCGTGCAGGCCAATTCGCCGCAGGCGCGCGACATGCTCATCGTCGCGCAGGACCAGCACTGGCAGGTGCTCGAGGCCATCGAGCGGCGCGAGGGCTCGCGTGCCGAGGCCATCATGCGCGAGCACTCGCGCATCGCCCAGCGCAACCTGCGCGAAGCCGTCACGAGTCCGAGGCTCGACCAGATGCCGGGCGTGCGGCTCATCCGCAAACGCTGAAATCGAGGAGACATTCCATGCGCAGTTCCCAGGCCTGGACCGAGGCCACGGTCGTATCGATCCGCGACCTCACGCCCACCGTCCGCGAGATCCGGCTGCGGCCCGATGGCGGTGCGGCGCCCTGGGAGCCGGGCAGCCATCTGCAGGTTCAGGTGCTGGCTGGCGGCCGGCCTCAGACGCGCTCCTACTCGCTCGTGGGCGAGTTCCGCGACGAACCCGAGGGCGGCTGCTGGCGCATCGCCGTCAAGCGGCTGGACGACGGCAAGGGCGGCTCGCTGGCGATGTGGACCCTGTCCGCCGGCGACCGGCTGCGTGCGAGCGGCCCCCACAACCACTTCCCGCTGGACCTGAACGCGCCGGCCTACCTGCTGGTGGCCGGCGGCATCGGCGTGACGCCGCTGGTCGGAATGGCGCGGGTGCTGGCTGCGCGCGGCGCATCGCTGCGCGCGGTCTACGCCGCGCGCTCCGCCGACGAACTGGCGCTGGCCGATGAACTTGCCGCGGCCCTCGGCGATGCGGTGCGCACGTGCGTGTCGGGGCAGGGCGTGCGGGTCGACTTCGGCGCCGAGATCGCGGCTCTGCCCCCGGGCGGGCAGATGTACCTGTGCGGCCCGGTGTCCATGCTCGATGCCGCCCGGCGTGCCTGGCGCGAGGCCGGCCGACCCGAGGCCGATCTGCGCTACGAGACTTTCGGCAGCAGCGGCCGCTTCGCGCCGCAGCGCTTTCGGGTCCAGCTCCCGCGTCACCAGCTCGACATCACCGTGCCGGCCGACTGCAGCCTGCTCGACGCGCTCGACCAGGCCGGCGTGATGACGATCTCCGACTGCCGGCGTGGCGAGTGCGGCCTGTGCGCCATGGACGTGATCGCGGTGGACGGCGAAATCGATCACCGCGACGTGTTCCTGAGCGACGAGGAAAAGTCCGAAGGACGGCGCATCTGCGCCTGCGTGTCGCGTGTGGTCGGCTCGGTGGTGCTGGATTCAGCCTACCGGCCGGAGCAGTGATCGCATTTTGTTATATCTAAAAGTCGGAAATCCCTCTTGTGGAATAACGCAAGCGGTCAGACACTCGGCCCCAGTTTTCTAACCCGGAGACACGCATCATGAACAAACGCCATTTCCTCAGCGCCACGGCTGCGGCCGTGCTGGCCCTCACCGGCAGCGCCTTTGCGCAGGACAACACCTTCAAGATCGGCCTCATCCTTCCGATGACCGGCCAGCAGGCCACGACCGGCCGGCAGATCGAGGCGGCTGCGCGCCTTTGGATGGCGCAGAACGGCGCCACCGTCGCGGGCAAGAAGGTGGAACTGATCGTCAAGGACGACACCAGCATCCCCGACGTCACCAAGCGGCTGGCCCAGGAACTGGTGGTCAACGACAAGGTCAACGTGCTCGCCGGCATGGGCATCACGCCCTCGGCCCTGGCCACCGCGCAGATCGCCACGCAGGCCAAGGTGCCGCTGGTGGTGATGGCCGCTGCCACCTCCAGCATCACCCAGGCTTCGCCCTACGTCGTGCGCACGAGCTTCACGCTGCCGCAGGCCTCGGTCGCGCTGGCCGACTGGGCGCCCAAGAACGGCATCAAGAAGGTGGTGACGCTGGTCTCCGACTACGGTCCGGGCCTCGATGCAGAGAAGTTCTTCAAGGACCGCCTGACCTTCAACGGCGGCCAGGTGACCGAGGCGCTGCGCGTGCCGCTTCGCAACCCGGACTTCGCCCCCTTCCTGCAGAAGGTGCGCGACAGCAAGCCTGACGCGCTGTTCGTGTTCGTGCCCTCGGGCGCGGGCGCGGCCGTGATGAAGCAGTTCCTCGAGCGCGGCATGGACAAGGCCGGCATCAAGCTGATCGGCACCGGCGACGTGACGGACGACGACCAGCTCAACGACATGGGCGACGGCGCGCTGGGCGTGGTCACCTCCCACCACTACTCGGCGGCCCACCCCTCGGCGCTCAACAAGAAGTTCGTCGAGGCCTTCCAGAAGGCCAACAAGGGCCTGCGCCCGAACTTCATGGCCGTCGGCGGCTATGACGGCATGCGCGTCATCTACGAGGCGCTGAAGAAGACCGGCGGCAAGGGCGGCGGCGACGCGCTGCTCGAAGCCATGAAGGGCCAGCTGTTCGAGAGCCCGCGCGGCCCGATGTACATCGACGCGCAGACCCGCGACGTGGTGCAGAACATCTATCTGCGCAAGGTCGAGAAGAAGGACGGGCAGCTCTACAACGTCGAGTTCGACGTCATCAAGGACGTCAAGGACCCGGGCAAGACCAAGTAAGCGGCCTGCCCCTTCGCCCCGGGCGGCACGGCCGCCCGGGCCTTTCCCGTATGCGCATTCAGACGATCGCGGCCCGAGCATGCTGACCATCCTGTTCGACGGCATTGCCTACGGCATGCTGCTCTTCATCCTGGCCGTCGGCCTGGCGGTGACCATGGGGCTGATGAATTTCATCAACCTGGCCCATGGCGCCTTTGCCATGGTGGGCGGCTACATCACCGTGCTGCTCATGCAGAAGGCCGACGTGCCCTTCCTGCTGTGCCTGCCGGCCGCCTTCCTCGGCGCGGCCCTGCTCGGAGCCGTGCTGGAGCGCACGCTGTACAGGCCGCTCTACCACAAGCCGCACCTCGACCAGGTGCTGTTCTCCATCGGGCTCGTGTTCATGGCGGTGGCCGCCGTGGACTATTTCGTCGGCTCGACACAGCAGATCATCCAGCTGCCGGAATGGCTCAAGGGCCGCACCGAGATCGGCTCCGGCGACTGGATCCTCGGCATGGGGCATTACCGGCTGTTCATCATCGCCGTGTGCGCGGCACTGACGGTGGCCCTGCAGTACATCCTGTCGGCCACGCGCTTCGGCAGCCGTCTGCGCGCCTCGGTGGACGATCAGCGCGTCGCGGCAGGGCTGGGCATCAACGTCAACATGGTGTTCCTGTCGACCTTCGCCTTCGGCTCGGGTCTGGCGGGCCTCGGGGGTGCGCTGGGTGCCGAGGTGCTCGGGCTCGATCCGAGCTTTCCGCTCAAGTTCATGATCTATTTCCTGATCGTCGTGGCGGTGGGCGGCACCTCGTCCATCACCGGCCCGCTGCTGGCGGCCCTGCTGCTGGGCATCGCCGACGTGGCGGGCAAGTACTACATCCCCAAGCTCGGGGCCTTCATCGTCTACAGCCTCATGATCGTCATTCTGATCTGGCGTCCGCAGGGCCTGTTCGTGCGCAAAGGGGGCAAGGCATGACCGCTCCTGCAACGCAGACGCCCGCCGTCCGCCGCTCGCTGCTGGAGGCCAGCCGCTGGAAGCCCTGGGAGCTGGCCCTGTGGGTGCTGGCCTTCGCCTCACCCCTGGTGCTTGGCGGGCACGCGCTCATCATCAACGAGATCGCGATCGTCGCGCTGTTCGCCATCTCGCTCGATCTGATCCTCGGCTACACCGGCATCGTGTCGCTGGGCCATGCGGCCTTCTTCGGCATGGGCGCGTATTCGGCGGCGCTGTTCGCCAAGCACGTGATGCCCGACCCGACGGTGGGCCTGCTGTTCGGCACGGCCTGCGCGACGCTGCTGGGTGCGCTGTTCTCGCTGACCATCCTGCGCGGCAGCGACCTCACGCGTCTCATGGTGACGCTGGGCGCCGGGCTCATCATGATGGAGCTGGCCAACAAGCTCGACTGGCTCACCGGTGGCGCCGACGGCCTGCAGGGCGTGACCATCGGCAAGCTGCTGGGGACTTTCGAGTTCGACCTCACCGGCCGCGTGGCCGCCTGGTATTCGATGACGGTGCTGCTGGTGCTGTTCGTGCTGGCACGCCGCCTGGTGCATTCGCCGCTGGGCGCCACCTTCATGGCGATCCGCGACAACCGGCTGCGCGCGATGGCCATCGGCATTCCGGTGCATTCGCGCCTGGCGCTGGTGTACACCGTGGCCGCCGGCATGGCGGGCGCGGCCGGCGCGCTGCTGGCGCAGACCGGCGGCTTCGCCTCGCTCGACCTGTTCGAGTTCCACCGCTCGGCCGACGTGATGCTGATCCTCGTGATCGGCGGCACGGGCTGGCTCTATGGCGGCGTGGCCGGCGCGATCGTGTTCAAGCTGATGCAGGACTTGCTGTCGGCGATCACGCCGCAGTACTGGACCTTCTGGATCGGGCTGTTCCTCGTGGTGCTCGTTCTCGTGGGGCGCGACCGGCTGCTCAAGCCCTGGACCTGGCGCCGGGCGCGGAGGCCGTCATGAGCGCCGTGCTTCAGACCCGCGAGGGTGCGGGCGAGGCCCCGCCCGTGGTGCTGGCCGCGCAGGGCCTGGTCAAGCGCTTCGGCGGGATCGCCGCGACGAACAACGTGTCGCTCGACCTGCGACGGGGCGCGCGGCATGCGCTGATCGGCCCGAACGGGGCCGGCAAGACCACGCTCATCAACCTGCTGACCGGCGTGCTCGATCCCACCGAAGGCCGCATCGTGCTCGAAGGCGCGGACATCACGAACCTGGCGCCGCACCAGCGGGTGCGCCGTGGCATGGTGCGCACCTTCCAGATCAACCAGCTGTTCGACACCCTCACGCCGCTGCAGACGCTGGCGCTGACCGTGTCGCAGCACCGCGGGCTGGGCGGCCGCTGGTGGCAGGCGCTCGGCCGCGACACCGCCGTGACCGAGCGCTGCGAGCAGCTGCTGGAGCAGTTCCACCTCACCCCCGTGATGAACCAGGAGACCCGGCTCATGGCCTATGGCAAGCGCCGGCTGCTGGAGATCGCGATCGCGCTGGCCTGCGAGCCGCGCGTGCTGCTGCTTGACGAGCCGGTGGCCGGCGTGCCCGCCGGCGAACGCGAGGAGCTGCTGCAGACCGTGGGTGCGCTGCCGCCCGACGTGTCGGTGCTGCTGATCGAGCACGACATGGACCTGGTGTTCAGCTTCGCGACCCGCATGACGGTGCTGGTCAATGGCGCAGTGCTGACCGAGGGCGACCCCGACCAGATTTCCAATGATCCGCAGGTCAAGGCCGTGTACCTGGGCCACGGGGAAGGGGCCGCTCATGTCTGAACTGCTGCGCGTCGAGGCCTTGAGCGCCGGCTATGGCGAAGCCGTGATCCTGAGCGATGTGTCGCTCGCGCTGGCGCAGGGCGAGACGCTGGCGCTGCTCGGCCGCAACGGCACGGGCAAGACCACGCTCATCAACACCCTGGCTGGCGCCACCCGCCAGCATGGTGGCAGCATCAGCCTGGGCGACGTGGCGCTGCACCGGCTGGCGCCGCACCAGCGCGCGGCCGCCGGCATCGGCTGGGTGCCGCAGGAGCGCAACATCTTCAAGTCGCTCACCGTGCACGAGAACCTCACGGCCGTGGCCCGGCCCGGGCCGTGGGACCCGCAGCGCGTCTACGGCATGTTCCCGCGGTTGGCCGAACGCAAGGGCAACCTGGGCACGCAGCTGTCGGGCGGCGAGCAGCAGATGCTGGCCGTGGGCCGGGCCCTCGTGCTCAATCCGCGTCTGCTGCTGCTGGACGAGCCGCTGGAGGGCCTGGCGCCCATCATCGTGGAAGAACTGCTGCGCGCGATCGCCCGCATCACCCGCGACGAGGGACTTTCTGCCATCATCGTGGAGCAGCACCCGCAGGCCATTCTGGCTATCTCGCACCAGGCTGTCGTGCTGGACCATGGCACCGTCGTCCACAGCGGCACGGCCGAGTCCCTGCGCGAGTCGCCGGAGCTGCTGGACCGGCTGCTGGGCGTCGCGCGCTGACAGCCAGGCGCGGTCCGTCCGAGAAGATCATTCAACTGGAGCCCCCCATGCAACAACGACGCGAACTCATCGGTGCCGCTGCCGCCCTGGCCCTTGGCGCCACCCTGCCGCGCCTCGCGCAGGCGCAGGCCTTTCCCAGCAAGCCGATCCGCATCGTCGTGCCCAACGCGGCGGGTGGCGCGGCCGACATCACCGCCCGCACGGTCGGGCAGAAGATGGCCGACGCCCTCGGCCAGGCCGTGGTCATCGACAACAAGCCCAGTGCCGGCGGCGTCGTCGCCGGTGAGATGGTGGCCAAGGCCGACCCCGACGGGCACACCGTGCTGCTGGTGTCCAGCGGCACGGCCGTGAGCCAGGCGCTGTTCAAGTCGCTGCCCTTCGACACGATGAAGGACTTCGCGCCGGTGTCGATGCTTGCCACCTTCGACCTGGCACTTGTGGTGAGCGAAACCGGGCCCTACAAGACGCTGGCCGAACTGCTGGCCTACGCCCGCGCCAACCCGGGCAAGCTCAACATCGGCACGCCGAACATCGGCACCACGCAGAACCTGGCGGCCGAGCTGTTCAAGTCGAGCGCGGGCATCGACGCGCAGATCGTGCCCTTCAACGGCACGCCGCCCGTGCTCACCGCGCTGCGCGGCGGCCAGCTCGACGCAGCCATCGACATCCTCGGTCCGCTCATGCCGCAGATCAACGCCAAGGCGCTGCGGCCGCTGGCGGTGCTGGGCGACAAGCGCGCCGCGCAGTTGCCTTCGGTGCCCGCCGCCCGCGAGGCCGGCGGTTCGCTGGCAAGCTTCAACGTGTCGTCATGGAACGGCCTGGCCGTGCCGGCCAAGACGCCGCCTGCAGTGATCGCGCGGCTGGCGCGCGAGACGCAGGCCGCCCTGAACCTGCCGGACGTCAAGGCCAAGCTGCTGGACCTCAATCTCGTGGCGCATGCGAGCACCCCCGAGCAGCTCGGCCAGCAGCTGGCCAGCGAGATCAAGCGCTGGGACGAGGTGATCACCCGCGCGAAGATCGCCAAGCAGTAAGCCGCGACGGAACCGCCAGACATGACCACGATTCGCAGCATCGGGCTCGTCGGCTACGGCGAGGTGGGCAAGATCTTCAGCGCTGGTTTGCGAGGCAAGCCCGGCGTGGAGTCCGTCCATGCGTGGGACCTCAGCTTCGGCGATCCCGGGCGGCGCGAGGCGGAGCTGGCGCATGCAGCGTCGGCCGGCGTCCACGCCCAGCCGTCGATGCAGGCCCTCTGCGCGGCCAGCGATCTCGTCATCTCGGCCGTCACGGCTTCGAGCACGCTGGCCGTGGCGCGCGAGGCGGCGCCTTTCCTGCGGCCGGGTTCGCTGTTTCTCGACCTCAACTCGGCATCACCGGGCACCAAGCAGCATTGCGCTCAGGCGGTGGAGGGGCAGGGCGCGCATTATGTGGAAGCCGGCGTCATGACCTCGGTGCCGCCCTACGGGATCCGCGTTCCCATCCTGCTCGGCGGCGCACGCGCGGCCGAGCTGTCGCCGTTGCTGGCGGGCTGGGGCATGGACACGCGCGCGGTGAGCGACCGGCTGGGTGTGGCCTCGGCGATCAAGATGTGCCGCAGCGTCATGATCAAGGGCCTGGAGGCGCTGGTGATCGAGAGCTACGCCACCGCGCGCCGCCACGGTGTCGAAGACCATGTGCTGCCGACGCTGGTCGAGACCTTCCCGTCCATCGACTGGTCACGTCAGGGCGCGTACTTCTTCAGCCGCGTGGTGCAGCACGGCCGTCGCCGCGCCGAGGAGATGCGCGAGGCCGCCAACACCGTGAACGAAGCCGGCTTCGAGCCCTTCATGGCGCGCGCCATCGCCGACAAGCAGCAGTGGGTGGCCGACGCGGCGCGGGCCGGCGTGTTCGATGGCTTGCCCAAGGACGCGCCTTGGCAGGACTACGCGGACCGGCTGATCGACAGGCTGCCGAAGGCCTGAAGCGCGGGCGGGCCGAGGCCCGGCAGGGCGGTGCGGGCGCTCAGATCAGGGGCAGCTCGGCCTTCTTGAGCGTGCGCAGCACGAAGCTCGACATGCTGTGCCGGATCCCCTTGATCTTGTAGAGCCGCTCCCGCAGCAGCCGCTCGTAGTCGCGGGTGTCGCGCACCGCCACGCGAAGCAGGTAGTCGTACTCGCCCGAGACGAGATAGGCCTCGATCACCTCGGGAATCGCGGCCAGCACCTCGCCGAATTTTTCCAGCGTGTTGTCCGAGTGGCTGTCGAGCGTGACCTGGACCATGACCGTGTCATGGAAGCCGAGCGCCTGCGCGTTGAGCCGCACGGTGTAACCCTCGATCACGCCAGCCTCTTCCATCTTGCGGATGCGGGCCCAGCAGGGCGAGGTGCTCAGCCCCACGGCCTGCCCGATGTCCTGCAGGCTGGCGCGCGCGTTGGCCTGCAGCGCTTTGAGAATTTTCTTGTCAATCGCATCCATTGAGCAAGAATATCCTTGAAAAATAACTTTCTCAATGATTTTTTCTTGATCTGAGAGAGATTCGATGAAATTCAGCAAGTTTTTTCAGGACTTCCGGAACACACTTGTGGCTTGGGAATGCGGCTTTACCGATCCGGATTCCCTGGCAAGGCGCCAGCGGGTTACCGCCCGCTGGTGCGCTTGGACAGCCCGTGCCGGGCATGGCGGCGACCCTGTCAGGAGCCCCGGCTGATGGCGATGCAGGCCGCGCGGATGATGCGCAGATTGGGGTTGGGCGATACGTCGCGAAACTCCATCAGGCGCGGCGGACCGCTGGTGTAGTCGGTGGTCCTGGACGGTTCGCCCTTCCACACGGGCAAGGGATGGAAGGTGATGGACTGGTAGCGCGCCGAGTTGTCGGTGCAGTTGATCTGGACGCGCGCGACATAGGAGCGGTACGGTGTGCCGTCCCAGCTCATGCGCTGGGAAGAGCGGCTGACGCGGATGCGCATGATGCGCTGCTCGTCGCGCACCTCGAGCGGTACCGGGTCGACCTCGATCGTGTTCACGCTCACGTCATCCGGGTTGCCGGTGACCGTGAGCCAGACGTCCTGGGCGCAGGCCCACCCGCAGGAGGCGGCAAGGAGGAGTGCCAGCGGGATCTTCATGCGGGCTGGCTCCTCTGGGACGGCTTTCAGCCTTGCGCCGGGAGGGCGGCCAGGCTTTCCTGAATGAGGGCGGCGCTGTGCGGGCGCACCAGGCGGGCCACTTCCCGGCCGCCGTCCAGAAACACCAGCGTCGGCCAGAGCTTCACGCCAAAGCTGCGGCCCAGGCGACGCCCCCGGCCGTCCTCGATCTTGAGGTGCCGCACGGGATGCGCCGCCAGCGCCTCAGCCACGCGCGGCTGGGTGGCGCTGCAGATGCCGCAGCTGTTGCTGCCGAATTCGAGCAGGGTCGGGCCCGGCAGTGCGTCGATCTCGGCGCGCGGCGGGTCGCGGTCTTCATAGGGCGGGGCAGGGATCGCAGGCATGGACAGGCGGGGGGCAGACAGCGGAAATTCGATCCCTATTGTGCCCTGTCATTTTGTAACAGTCTGCGGCGCTTCGAACCATGCACAATGGCGGCTCGATGAGCAAATCGCTGACTATCAATCCCGACATCAACCTGTCGATGTTCACCGCGGTGCACCACCCCGGTTTCCAGTACTTTGGCCGCGTCCAGTGCGGCATGGAGTTTGGCGCTCTGGCCTTCACGCCGGACGGCAGTTTCGTGCAGGTCAATGGCGCCGTCCTGACGCCGCTGAACGCGTCGAAGGTGCTGGCGGCGCTGCGCAAGGTCATGGGGCCGCGCTGGAAGCCTCCCGTGGTGGCAAGGAGCCCGCAGAGCCCGTTGCCCGAGGGCGGCGCTGCTGAAGAGCCGCAGGCGGCAGCGCCTGCAGCACCTGCCCCCGCCCAAGTGCCCGTGATCGTCAAGCGCAAGCGCCGCGTGCCCGTGATGCCCTGAGTCGCTCCGGCTCATCGGCGCGATGGGCTGGGTGCCCAGGACGGGCTGGGCGCTCAGGGCAGCCCGCAGAGGGCGGTCAGACTGGACGCGTCAGACGTGTGCCAGAACCCCCGGCGCCGTCTGCCGGATGAGTGCCAGCGCAGCCTGCTGCACCGGCGTGGCCGGCCGCTGCAGGCTGGTGGCCAGCGACAGCGGGATGCTCAGGGGCGGCGTGCCGATGGCCTGGACGGAATAGGCCCAGGGCCGCAGCGAGGTGAGCACGGCGTTGCGCGACAGCACGGCGCAGCCCGCGCCATCGGCCACCAGGTCGAGGATGGCCGACACTCCGTCGATCTCCAGCGCCACCATGGGCCGCAGGCCGAGGGCCGCCATCTCGGCCTCCACATGCATGCGGATCGCGTTGGGCCGCGTGGGGATGACGAGCGGCAACTGCGCCACCTCGTGGAGCTCCACCGGGCCGGCGGGCGGGTCTTCCAGCAGGCCCGGCGGGCGGGCGCGCACCAGCATCAGCTGCTCGTGCATCAGCGGGGTGACGTCCAGCTCGCGCGAGGGCTGGGCGTTGTAGAGCATGACGATGTCCAGCCGGCCGGCGCTCAGGCCCTCCTGCATGGCACCCGACAGGCCTTCGGTGATGGACAGGCGGGCGTCGGGCAACTGCTCGCGAAGCGCGCGTGTCAGCGGCACGGCCATGACCCGTGCCACGCTCGGCGGCAGGCCGAGCGCCACCCGGCCAACGAGGCCGCCGCGCAGGCGCCCGAGGTCCTCGCGCGCGCGTTCGATCTGGTGCAGGATGCCGCGCCCGTGGTCCAGCAGCAGCTTGCCCGCTTCGGTGGGCGAGGCGCCCCGGCCGTTGCGCACCAGCAGGCTCTGGCGCAATTCGACCTCCAGCAGCCGCACCTGGCGACTCAGGGCCGGTTGCGCGACGTTGAGGGCGGCGGCCGCGCGGGTGAAGCTGCCCATCTCGGCGACGCGGACGAAATATTCAAGCTGCTTGAGGTCCATGAAGGGGGAGGGCCGGAGCCGCCGCAATCCTATTCTGGAATGATATACCTGATAGATACCCTGGCGACTTTTTGCATAGCTCCATTGCGACCAGAATCCGCCGATGGCTGATTTCCGACTTCCGATCTCCTGCATTTCATCGATGGCCACGCGCCAGGTGCTGGCGGAGCTGTCGACCGCGTTCGAAGGGCAGACCGGCCAGGCCGTGGCCATCGAATCGGTCGGGGGTGTCGACGCTGCGCGGCGGGTCCAGGCCGGCGAAGTGTTCGACGCCGTGATGCTCGCCTCCGACGCCATCGACAAGCTCATCGCTTCCGGGCACGCGGTGCAGGGCAGCCGGGTCGACCTGGTGCGCTCGGGCGTGGCGGTGGCGGTGCGCGCCGGTGCTCCGGTGCCGGACATCGCCAGCGAGGAGGCCGTCCGCGCGGCCGTGCTGGCCGCGCCGAGCATCAGCTACTCCACCGGGCCGAGCGGCGTGGCGCTCACGCGGCTGTTCGAGCGCTGGGGTATTGCCGAGGCGATCGCGCCGCGCATGGTGCAGGCGCCGCCTGGCGTGCCCGTCGGCTCGCTGGTGGCGCGCGGCGACGTGGCGCTGGGCTTCCAGCAACTGAGCGAACTGATCCACCTGCAGGGCATCACGCTCGTGGGGGCGCTCCCCGAAGCCATCCAGATCATCACCACCTTCAGCGGCGCGGTGGCGGCCACGGCGCGGCAGCCCGAGGCGGCGCGCGCGCTGCTGGCCTTCATGGCCGCGCCGGCCGCAGCCGACGCCAAGCGGCGCCAGGGCATGGAGCCCGCCTGACCCCACGACAAAATCCCAGGAGAACGCATGAGCCTCATCATCGACTGCCACGGCCACTACACCACCGCCCCCAAGGCGCTGGAGACCTGGCGCAACCAGCAGATCGCCGGCATCCAGGACCCGTCCGTCATGCCCCGCGCGTCGGACCTGAAGATCAGCGACGACGACCTGCGCGAAAGCATCGAGAGCAACCAGTTGCGACTGATGAAAGAGCGCGGCAGCGACCTCACGCTGTTCTCGCCGCGCGCGAGCTTCATGGCCCATCACATCGGCGACTTCCAGGTGTCGTCGACCTGGGCTGCCATTTGCAACGAGCTGTGCTTCCGCGTGAGCCAGCTGTTCCCGGACCACTTCGTGCCCGTGGCGATGCTGCCGCAGTCCCCGGGTGTCGATCCGGCCACCTGCATCCCCGAGCTGGAAAAGTGCGTCAAGCAGTACGGCGCCGTCGGCATCAACCTCAACCCCGACCCCTCGGGCGGGCACTGGAACAGCTCGCCGCTGACCGACCGCCACTGGTACCCGATCTACGAGAAGATGGTCGAGTACGACCTGCCGGCCATGATCCACGTGAGCACGAGCTGCAATCCGTGCTTCCACACCACGGGCGCCCACTACCTGAACGCCGACACCACGGCCTTCATGCAGTGCGTGCAGGGCGATCTCTTCAAGGACTTCCCGACGCTGAAGTTCCTGATCCCGCACGGCGGCGGCGCCGTGCCCTACCACTGGGGGCGCTTCCGCGGCCTGGCGCAGGAGATGAAGAAGCCCCTGCTGACCGAGCACGTGCTGAACAACATCTTCTTCGACACCTGCGTGTACCACCAGCCGGGCATCAACCTGCTCAACACGGTGATCCCGGTCAAGAACGTGCTGTTCGCCTCCGAGATGATCGGCGCGGTGCGCGGCATCGACCCCGAGACGGGCCACTACTACGACGACACCAGGCGCTACATCGAGGCTTCGCCGATCCTGAGCGACGCCGACCGCCACCAGATCTATGAAGCCAACGCGCGGCGTGTGTTCTCGCGTCTGGACGCGCGCCTCAAGGCAAAAACCCAAGCCAAAGGACTCTGACCATGTACGAACTGGGCGTTGTTTACCGCAACATCAAGCGGGCTGACCGCGAAGCCGCCGACGGGCTGGCCGCCCTCGGCTCGGCCACGGTGCACGAGGCCATGGGCCGCGTCGGACTCATGAAGCCCTACATGCGGCCGATCTGGGCCGGCGCGCAGGTCTCGGGCACCGCCGTCACCGTGCTGCTGCATCCGGGCGACAACTGGATGATGCATGTGGTGGCCGAGCAGATCCAGCCTGGCGACATCGTCGTGGCCGCGATCACGGCCGAATGCACCGACGGCTACTTCGGCGACCTGCTGGCCACGAGCTTCAAGGCGCGCGGCGCGCGCGCGCTGGTGATCGACGCGGGCGTGCGCGACGTCAGGACGCTGACCGAGATGGGCTTTCCGGTCTGGAGCAAGGCCATCAGTTCCAAGGGCACGATCAAGGCGACGGTCGGCTCGGTCAACATCCCGGTGGTGTGCGCCGGCATGATCGTCAACCCGGGCGACGTGGTGGTGGCCGACGACGATGGCGTCGTCGTGGTGCCTGCGGCGCTCGCGGTCAAGACGCTGGAAGCCGCGCGTGCGCGCGAGGCCAACGAGGGCGACAAGCGCGCCAGGCTGGCGGCCGGTGTGCTGGGGCTGGACATGTACAAGATGCGCGAGCCGCTGGAAAAGGCCGGCCTGCGCTACATCGACTGACAGCGAGGAATGCACAGCATGAAGTTTGACAAGACACCCGGCTGGCTCGACTGGTACGCCGGCCCGAGCCGGCCGCGCTTTCAGGTGCCGCCCGGCGCGGTGGACGCGCACTGCCATGTGTTCGGCCCGGGCGACGTGTTCCCCTATGCGCCCGAGCGCAAGTACACGCCCTGCGACGCATCGAAGGAGCAGCTGTTCGCGCTGCGCGACCATCTCGGCTTCGACCGCAACGTGATCGTGCAGGCCACCTGCCACGGCACCGACAACCGGGCGCTGGTCGATGCCCTGGTGCATTCGGGCGGCAAGGCGCGCGGCGTGGCCACGGTGGCGCGCGACGTGACCGACGCCGAGCTCGAGGCCATGCATGCGGCGGGCGTGCGCGGCACGCGCTTCAACTTCGTCAAGCGGCTGGCCGACTTCACGCCGCGCGAGGTGCTGATGGAGATCGCCCAGCGCATTGCGCCGCTGGGCTGGCATGTGGTGGTGTACTTCGAGGCGCAGGATCTGCCCGAGATGTATGACTTCTTCACCGCCTTGCCCACCACCGTGGTGGTCGACCACATGGGCCGGCCCGACGTGACGCTGCCGGTCGACGGCCCGCAGTTCGGCCTCTTCGTGAAGATGATGCGCGAGCATCCGAACATCTGGTCCAAGGTCAGCTGCCCCGAGCGGCTCAGCGTGTCGGGCCCGCCTGCGCTGAACGGCGAGCAGGCCGCCTACAGCGACGTCGTGCCATTCGCGCGCCATCTGGTGGAGACCTTCCCCGACCGCGTGCTCTGGGGCACCGACTGGCCGCACCCCAACCTCAAGAACCACATGCCCGACGACGGGCTGCTGGTCGACTACATCCCCCGCATCGCGCCGACGGCAGAGCTGCAGAAGAAGCTCCTGGTCGACAACCCGATGCGTCTGTACTGGAGCTGAACGCCATGCCGCTGGACAAACCCTACCTCGACGTGCCGGGCACGACGATCTTCGACGCGGAGCAAAGCCGCAAGGGCTACTGGCTCAACCAGTTCTGCATGTCGCTCATGAAGGCCGAGAACCGCGAGCGCTTCAAGGCCGATCCGCGCAAGGTTCTGGACGAATGGCCGATGACCGAAGAGCAGAAGGAGGCGGTGCTGGCTGCCGATCTCAACCGCTGCATCCAGCTCGGCGGCAACATCTACTTCCTGGCCAAGCTCGGCGCCACGCATGGCAAGAGCTTCCAGCAGATGGCCGGCTCGATGACCGGACGCACTGAAGAGGAGTATCGCGACATGATGATCAAGGGAGGCCGCTCGGTCGAGGGCAACCGCTTCGTCGGCGAGGACGGCGACGCCCAGCCGCACCGCCAGCCGCAGGGCTCGGGCAAGAAGGGCGGCGGCCTGCTGGGCTGAGGGACACACACCGGGGCTGAAGGACACACACATATATGGCACGAATCACCGCATCCGTCTACACCTCCCATGTGCCCGCCATCGGCGCGGCACTCGACATGGGCAAGACCGGCGAGCCCTACTGGCAGCCGCTGTTCCAGGGCTACGAGTATTCCAAGCAGTGGCTCAGGGACAACAGGCCCGACGTCATCTTCCTGGTCTTCAACGACCACGCGACGGCCTTCAGCCTCGAGATGATCCCGACCTTTGCCATCGGCACGGCCGCCGAGTACGCGGTGGCCGACGAGGGCTGGGGCCCGCGTCCGGTCCCCAAGGTCATGGGGCATCCGGACCTGGCGGCGCACATCGCGCAGTCGGTGATCCAGCAGGACTTCGACCTCACCATCGTCAACCGCATGGACGTGGACCACGGCCTGACGGTGCCGCTGTCGCTGATGGCCGGCAACCCCGATGCGAAGACGGGGGCCTGGCCCTGCCCGGTGATTCCGTTCGCGGTCAACGTGGTGCAGTACCCGGTGCCCAGCGGCATGCGCTGCTTCATGCTCGGGCAGGCGATCCGCCGCGCGGTGGAGAGCTTCGACGAAGACCTGAACGTGCAGATCTGGGGCACGGGCGGCATGAGCCACCAGCTGCAGGGACCGCGTGCCGGCCTCATCAACCGCGAGTGGGACAACCGCTTCCTGGACCGGCTGATCAGCGAGCCCGGCGAGCTGGCGAAAGTGCCGCACATCGAGTACGTGCGGGAGGCCGGCAGCGAGGGCATCGAGCTCGTCATGTGGTTGATCGCGCGCGGCGCGATGGCCGACGTGGCGGGCGGGCCGGCGCCCAAGGTTCGCCATCGCTTCTACCATGTGCCGGCCTCGAACACGGCGGTCGGCCACCTGATTCTTGAAAACTGACGGCAAGAAGAACTGCCCGAAAAAAACTGCCCGAAAAGAACTGACAGAAAGACCCAAGCCATGACCATCAAAGTCGCACTGGCCGGCGCAGGCGCGTTCGGCATCAAGCATCTGGACGGCATCCGCAACATCGACGGCGTGGAGGTCGTCTCGCTCGTGAGCCGCGAGCTGGAGAAGACGCGCGAAGTGGCCGCCAAGTACGGCATCGGCCACGTCAGCACGAAGCTCGAAGACAGCCTCGCGCTCAAGGAGGTGGACGCCGTGATCCTGTGCACGCCGACGCAGATGCATGCGTCGCAGGCGATCGCCTGCATGAAGGCGGGCAAGCATGTGCAGGTCGAGATTCCGCTGGCCGACAGCCTGAAGGACGCGCAGGAGGTGGTGGCCACGCAGAAGGCGACCGGCCTCGTGGCGATGTGCGGGCACACCCGGCGCTTCAACCCGAGCCACCAGTACGTGCACCGCAGGATCCAGGCCGGCGAATTCAACATCCAGCAGATGGACGTGCAGACCTATTTCTTCCGCCGCACCAACATGAACGCGCTGGGCCAGCCGCGCAGCTGGACGGACCACCTGCTGTGGCACCACGCGGCCCATACGGTGGACCTGTTCGCCTACCAGTGCGGCAGCCCGATCGTGAAGGCCAACGCCATCCAGGGGCCGATCCATCCGGCGCTGGGCATCGCGATGGACATGAGCATCCAGCTCAAGGCCGCCAACGGCGCCATCTGCACGCTGAGCCTGTCGTTCAACAACGACGGCCCGCTGGGCACCTTCTTTCGCTACATCGGCGACAGCGCCACCTACATTGCGCGCTATGACGACCTGTTCAACGGCAAGGACGAGAAGATCGACGTGTCGAAGGTCGACGTGTCGATGAACGGCATCGAGCTGCAGGACCGCGAGTTCTTTGCCGCCATCCGCGAAGGGCGCGAGCCCAACAGCAGCGTGGCCGGCGTGCTGCCGTGCTACGACGTGCTGCACCAGCTGGAGCAGCAGCTGGAGCAGCAGCTGGGTTGAGCGGCCGGCGCGGCGCCGTCCATGCGATCATTGCAAGACCGTCCACGCCCTTACCCCAGAAGGAACATTTCCACCATGCAGACGCGCGCACTCGGTCCATTCCAGGTGTCTTCCATCGGCCTGGGCTGCATGAACCTCAGCCATGCCTATGGCACGCCGCCGGCGCCCGATCAGGGCGAGCGGCTGCTGCTGGCGGCGCTGGACGCAGGCGTGACGCTGTTCGACACCGCGGCCCTGTATGGCTTCGGCGCCAACGAGACGCTGGTAGGCCGCGTGCTCAAGCCCCATCGCCAGCGCTTCACGCTGGCCAGCAAGGGCGGCATGGCCGGCGTCGCGGGGGATGACGGCGTGGTGCGCCGCGTCATCGACGGCCGGCCCGAGACGATCCGCCGCAACTGCGAGGACAGCCTGCGGCGCCTGCAGACCGACGTGATCGACCTGTACTACCTGCACCGGTGGGACAAGAGCGTACCGATCGAGGACAGCGTCGGTGCCATGAGCGACCTGGTGCGCGCCGGCAAGGTCCGCACGCTGGGCCTGAGCGAGGTGTCGGCGACCACGCTGCGCCGGGCCCATGCGGTGCATCCGATCACGGCGCTGCAGACCGAGTACTCGCTGTGGACGCGCAACCCGGAGATCGCCGTACTGCAGGCCTGCCGCGACATTGGCGCGGCCTTCGTGGCTTTCAGTCCGCTGGCTCGCGGCTTCCTCTGTGGCGCCGTGACCGACGCCGCTGCGCTCGACGCCAAGGACATCCGCCGCCCGATGCCGCGCTTCGCGCCCGACAATCTCGCCGCCAACCTGCGCCTGCTGCCGGGCTACAACGCGCTGGCGCGCGAGGCCGGCTGCAGTCCGGCCCAGCTGGCCCTGGCCTGGCTGCTGCACAAGGCCCCGCACATCATCCCGATTCCGGGGACGACCTCGCTGGCGCATCTGCAGGACGACCTCGGCGCCGACGGCGTGCAGCTCGCGCCGGGCCTGGTGGAGCGGCTCGAAGCGCTGGTGAACCAGCAGACCGTCACCGGCGACCGTTACCCCGAGCAGTCCAGCCGCGAGGTCGACACCGAGCGCTTCGACTGACATAAAACGAAACAAACCGAAACCGCGCCGAGAAGACCCGGCGGGCGCGGGCCGGGAAGATGGAGTCCTTGTTCAACACCACTCCTCAAGGACTTCACCATGCGACCCTGGATCAAGCGCACCCTGTTCGGCATCTTCGGCGCCACCATCGTTCTCGGCGGGCTGAGCGCCTGCGGGCATCGCCACGAGGGCGGCTGGCAGATGAGCGCGGAAGAATCAGCCAAGTTCCGCAACAAGATGATCGAGCGCGTCAGCAGCAAGCTCGACCTCACCGCCGAGCAGAAGGCCCGGCTCAACGTGTTGGCCGACAGGCTGCAGGCTCAGCGCACCGCGCTGCGCGGCACGGCCGACCCGCGAGCCGAGGTGCAGGCCCTGGTGGCCGGCGACAAGTTCGACCGGGCCCGCGCGCAGGCCCTGGTGACCGGCAAAACCGCGGCCATCACCAGCGGCAGCCCCGAGGTCATTGCAGCTGCTGCCGACTTCTACGACAGCCTGAATCCGGCCCAGCAGCAGAAGGTGCGCGACTTCATGCAGCGCCGCGGCGGCTGGCATCGCGGCTGAGCGCGGGGCCGCGATGAACCGCGTCCACACGCTGTTTGCCGGCCTGCGCGCGCAGGGCGATGCCCTGCTGGCCACGCGCGACGGGCCGCACGCCGAGCTGCTCGCGATGGTCTGGGATTCGCGCTTCGACCGCGAGCATGCCCGGGCCCTGCTGGCCGCGCGGCCGCAGGCCTTGCCGCGCGTGCTGGCGGCAGCCGATGCCTACGACGGACTGCCGCCGCCGCGCCAGCGCAGGCTGCGCGCGGCCATCGTGGCGCATCGCAGCCGGTGGGACAATCCGCTCCATGACCCGCATCCTGCTGATTGACGACGACGAGCAGCTCGGCCCGCCGCTGGCCACGTACTTCGCGCGTTTCGAGATGCAGCTGGAGCAGGCGCTTCGGCCCAGTGCCGGCCTGGCGCGACTGCGCCAGGGCGGATGGGATGCCGCCATCCTTGACGTGATGCTGCCCGAGATGGATGGCTTCGAGCTGTGCCGCACGATCCGCAAGGACAGCGACGTACCCGTCATCATGCTCACGGCCCGGGGCGACGTGATGGACCGCGTGGTTGGCCTGGAGCTCGGCGCCGACGATTACCTGCCCAAGCCCTTCGAGCCCCGTGAACTCGTGGCACGGGTCCAGACCGTGCTGCGCCGACGTGGCACGGGCGCGGGTCGCGCCGCGGCGGGCGCTCTGGTGTTCGAGGGTCTGGTGATCGATCCGGCCACGCGCTCGGTGCAGCGCCAGGGGGCGCCGGTCGAGCTCACCGGCACCGAGTTCGAGCTGCTGCACCTGCTGGCGCGCGAGCCCGGCCGGGTGTTCAGCCGGGACGACATTCTCAACCAGCTGCGGGGCCACGAGGCCGAGCTGTACACCCGCGCGGTGGACATCGTCGTGAGCCGGCTGCGCCGCAAGCTGGAGCCGCTCGACTGCATCAAGACCCTGCGCAACGCGGGCTACTCGCTGGCGGTGGCGCGTGCCTGAGCGGCTGAAGCGCTGGCACCGGGCGCACCATGCGATGCGCCACTCCTTGCGCCATTCGCTGCGCTGGCGGCTGGTCGCGCTTTTTCTGGTGCTGGCCGTCGGCCTGGCCGGGACCTTTCTCTTCGGCATGCAGAAGGCGCTGTCCATCGGCTGGCGCGACGCAGCGCGGCCGCTGCTGACCGACTATGTCGACCGTCTCGCCGCCGATGTCGGCTCGCCGCCCAGCGAGGAACGGGCCCGCGCACTCGCCGCGCGCCTGCCGCTGGCGATCCGCATCACCGGGCCGGCCGTCAACTGGCAGTCGGACGAGGAGCCGGCGGGCCACTGGGGCAAGAGCCGGTTCGGCGAGGAGCGCGAGATGCCGCTGCTCGAACGCACGACGGCCGACGGGCATCGCGTGCAGTTCGCGCTGAGCCTGCGCGTCTGGCAGAACCAGCCGCGCCGCGTGGGCTGGATCACGCTGGCGGTGCTGCTGGCACTCACCGCACTGGCCCATGCGTATGTGCGCCGTCTGCTCAAGCCGCTCGACGACATTCGCGACGGCGCAGGCCGGTTCGGCCGCGGCGAGTTCGGCGAGCCGATTCCGGTGCGCCGGCGCGACGAACTCGGCCAGCTGGCCAGCGACGTCAATGCCATGGCCGGCAGCCTGCACCAGATGCTGGAGGCCAAGCGGGGCCTGCTGCTGGCCATCAGCCACGAACTGCGCAGCCCGCTCACGCGCGCGCGCCTGAACACCGAGCTGCTGCCCGAAACGCCCGACGTTCAGGCACAGCGTCAGGCCCTGCTGCGCGACCTGGCCGAGATGCGCGACCTGGTGACCGACCTGCTGGAGAGCGAGCGGCTCGGGCAGGGCCACGCCGCGCTGCATCTGGAGACGGTCGACGCGGGTGCGCTGGCGCGCGAGGTGATCGCGTCGCTGGGCGATCCGGCGGCGGGCGGGTCGGGCGACGCACCGGAGGGCGGGCAGGAAGGCGGGCAGGAGAGCGGGCAAGAGGGCGGACCGGATGAGGCCGGCAACGTTGCGCCGGCAGATCGAGGGGCTGCGGCCCTGGTGCAGGCCGACATCGCCCCCGACCTTCCGCTCCTGCAGCTGGATCCGACGCGCGTGCGCCTGCTGCTGCGCAACCTGCTGGACAACGCGCTGCGCCACGGCGGTCCGGCGCAGCCCGCCGTACGACTGTCGATGCGGGTGGAGGGCGATGTGCTCGCGGTGGTCGTGCGCGACCACGGAGCCGGGGTCGATGCGTCGGTGCTGCCGCATCTGGCCGAGCCCTTCTATCGGCCTGACGCCTCACGCGGCCGCGCCACCGGGGGCGTCGGCCTCGGCCTCTACCTGTGCCGGCTGGTGGTGCTGGCGCATGGCGGCGAGCTTGCGTTGCGCAATGCCGCGCCGGGGCTCGAGGTCCGCATCACGCTGCCGCTGGCGCGTCCGGGCTGACCCTGCAGCAGGCTTGACCTGCATCAGAGCGGCGGCTGGCACGCCCCTCCATACTGCGCAGGCACCACTGACGGAGACATCCCATGCCATCTGCCTGCATACCAGGCACCATCCTGTTCGACGGCGTACAGGCCCGCAAGGGCTATGCACTCAACAAGATGTGCTTTTCCTTCAATGACGAGAGCGCCCGCGCCGCCTTCCGCCAGGACCCGGAGGCGTACATGGCGTCCTTCGGGCTCAGCGCCGTGCAGTGCGACGCCGTCCGGCGCAAGGACGTGCTCGCGATGCTGGAGGCTGGTGGCAACGTCTACTACCTGGCCAAGCTGGCCGGGATCTGGGGTCTGGACGTGCAGGACCTGGGCGCCGCCCAGACGGGTCTGAGCAAGGACGAGTTCAAGGCGCGTCTGGTCGCGCAGAACGCGCAGCCGGTCACGCCGCGCCCGCACCGGGCCGTGTCCGCTGCGGTGCCTGCAGCCATGGCGCCAGCAGCCGAACCCCTGGCCGCATCCCCTGCGGCCCTCGCCTGAAGGAGCGCAGCATGGCAAAGATCATTGGCGGCCTGACCACGTCGCATGTGCCGGCCATCGGCGGCGCGATGGCCCGCGGGCTGGAGGCCCAGCCGTACTGGAAGCCGTTTTTCGACGGATTTCTGCCGGTGCGTGCCTGGCTCGGCGAAGTCCGGCCCGATATTGCCGTGGTGTTCTACAACGACCACGGGCTGAACTTCTTCCTCGACAAGATGCCGACCTTCGCCGTCGGGGCTGCGGAGGCCTACCGCAATGCCGACGAAGGTTGGGGCCTGCCGACCCTGCCACCCTTCCTCGGCGCGCCGGAGCTGTCGTGGCACATCGTCGAGCATCTGGTCGCTTGTGAGTTCGACATCACCACCTGCCAGGAGATGAAGGTTGACCACGCGTTCACGCTGCCGCTCAAGCTGTTCTGGCCGGAGGATGTCTGCCCGGTCCTCACCGTCCCGATCTGCATCAACACCGTGCAGTTCCCGCTGCCTTCGGCCCGCCGCTGCGCTGCCCTGGGCAAGGCGGTGGGTGAGGCCATTGCGTCGTGGGACAGCGACGCGCGCGTCGTCATCATCGGAACGGGAGGACTGAGCCACCAGCTCGACGGCCAGCGCGCCGGTTTCATCAACAAGGACTTCGACCTGCAGTTCATGGACAGTCTGGTGGACGAGCCGGAATGGGCGACGCAGTTCAGCATCCGCGAACTCGTGGAGAAGACGGGCACGCAGGGCGTGGAGCTGCTGATGTGGCTCGCCACGCGGGCCGCCGTGCCGGGACGTGTGCGCAAGGTGCACACGAACTACCACATCCCGATTTCCAATACGGCTGCCGGCATGATGGCGCTGGAGGCGCTCGACGGCTGAAGCGGCCCGTGACCGGTCCAAAAAAAAACGCCCCGAAGGGCGTTTTTTTGGGGTGGCGGGATGCCAGTGGAAGTTCGGTCCGTTTACAGCGTGTCGATGAAGCTGCGCAGCTTGTCCGAGCGGCTCGGGTGCTTGAGCTTGCGCAGGGCCTTGGCCTCGATCTGACGGATGCGCTCGCGCGTGACGTCGAACTGCTTGCCGACCTCTTCGAGCGTGTGGTCGGTGGACATCTCGATGCCGAAACGCATGCGCAGCACCTTGGCTTCGCGCGGGGTGAGGCTGTCGAGGATGTCCTTGACCACGTCGCGCAGACCAGCCTGCATGGCGGCTTCCACCGGCGCGGTGTTGTTGGTGTCCTCGATGAAATCGCCAAGATGCGAATCGTCGTCGTCGCCGATCGGCGTTTCCATGGAGATCGGCTCCTTAGCGATCTTCATGATCTTGCGGATCTTGTCTTCCGGGATCTCCATCTTGGCCGCCAGGATGCCGGCGTCGGGCTCGAAGCCGAACTCCTGCAGATGCTGGCGCGAGATGCGGTTCATCTTGTTGATCGTCTCGATCATGTGCACCGGAATGCGGATGGTGCGGGCCTGATCGGCGATCGAGCGCGTGATGGCCTGACGGATCCACCAGGTCGCGTAGGTCGAGAACTTGTAGCCCCGGCGGTATTCGAACTTGTCGACCGCCTTCATGAGGCCGATGTTGCCTTCCTGGATCAGGTCGAGGAACTGCAGGCCGCGGTTGGTGTACTTCTTGGCGATGGAGATCACGAGGCGCAGGTTGGCCTCGATCATTTCCTTCTTGGCATCGCGCGAGGAGGCTTCGCCCTCGTTCATGCGCTTGTTGATGTCCTTGAGCTCGGCCAGGGGCACCACGACGCGCGACTGGATGTCGATCAGCTTCTGCTGCAGTTCCTGGATGGGCGGGATGTTGCGCGCCATCACCGTGCTCCAGGGCTTGCCGGCAGCGGCCTGCTTCTCGACCCACTTGAGGTTGAGCAGGTTGGCCGGGAATTCCTTGATGAACACGTCCTGCGGCATGCCGCACTTGTCGACGATGATGCGGCGCAGCTCGCGCTCCTTCTTGCGCACGTCGTCGACCTGGCTGCGCAGCATGTCGCAGAGCTTTTCGATGGTGCGCGCCGTGAAGCGGATCGTCATCAGCTCTTCGCTGAGCGCCTGCTGGGCCTTGACGTAGGCCGGGGAGCCGTAGCCGTCCTTGTCATAGGACTTGTGGACCTTCTCGAACAGCTCGCGCAGGCGGTCGAAGCGTGACAGGGCTTCCTTCTTGAGCTCCTCGAGCTTCTTGGTCAGGGCCTTGGAGCCGCCGTTGCCGTCGTCGTCGTCATCGGCGTCGAATTCGTCGAAGTCTTCCTCCGCCACATAGTCGTCGGCCTCGTTCGGGTTGGAGAAGCCGTCGACCACGGTGGAGATCACCACCTTGCCGTCGCGGATGTCGTCGGCCAGGCGGAAGACTTCGGCGATGGTGGCGGGGCTCGCGCTGATCGCCTCCATCATGCGCATGAGGCCGCCTTCGATGCGCTTGGCGATTTCGATTTCGCCTTCGCGCGTCAGCAGCTCGACCGTGCCCATCTCGCGCATGTACATGCGCACCGGGTCGGTGGTGCGGCCGAACTCGCTGTCCACGGTGGAGAGGGCGGCTTCGGCTTCTTCTTCGGCCTCCTCCTCGGTCGCGGCCGTGGGGCCGGTGTTGTTCAGCAGCAGGGTTTCGGCATCGGGCGTCTGCTCGTAGACCGCCACGCCCATGTCGTTGAGCATGGAGATGACGACTTCCAGCGTCTCGGCATCGACCAGCTTGTCGGGCAGGTGGTCGGAGATTTCGCCGTGCGTCAGGTAGCCGCGCGTCTTGCCCAGCTTGATCAGGGCCTTGAGGCGGCTGCGGCGCTTGGCCAGGTCTTCCTCGGACAGAACGGTCTCGTCCAGGCCGAATTCCTTCATCAAGGCGCGTTCCTTCGCCTTGCTGATCTTCATGCGCAGCGGCTTGACCTTCTCGGTGGACTCGACCACCGGCTCGCCGGCGAGATCGGACTCGATGTCGGACAGGTCGGTGTCGTCGACGCTGTCACCGCCAGCCGGGGCGGCTGCCTTGGGCTTGCGGCCGCGCTTGGCGCCGGTCTTGGCCGGCGCTTGCGCACCGGGAGCAACCGCCTTGGGCGGGCGGCCGGGCTTTTTCTTCACGACTTCTTCGGTGGCGGCGGTCGCCTTGACCGTTTTCTTGGGATCTTCCTTGGCGGCGGACTTGGATGCGGACTTGTCGGACGAGGGCACTGGTTTCACTTTCGTTGCAGTCGCCGCCGGTTTGGCGGCGGCTTTCGGGGAGGCCGGGGCCGGCTTGGGAGCGGCTTTCTTCGCGGCGGGTTTGGCTGCAGGCTTGACGGGCTTCCTGGACTTTTGAGCGGGCATGGAGGTACCTCAGGACAAAGACGAACTCAGAAACACAAAAGCGCCACTGTCATCCCGGCGCGGGTGGTGAAGAGCACGGAACGGGAGCGGCCTTGGGGGCTGCCGATTTCCGTCACTTCATGGGCAAGATGTCTGGGCGAACATTTGGTGTGCAGTCCTTGCGGGGAGTTGGCGGGTCGGGCGCTGTCTGTCCACGGTTGGCCGGTGTCCGGAGGTGCTGCTGTCGCTCTTGCCGAGTAGCAAACCCTACATTATACCGTTGTGCGGGCTTTTCAAGGGGCCGCACTGGATCCGGGCGCCGTGAGAGCACGTCGGCGCTCCTGAAGCTCCCGGTAGCGCTGCAGGGCGGCCGGATCGCTCTTGCCTGCCATCAGGGCCTCGGTTTCGAGCAACTTGAGGCGGTCGACCAGCATCAGGTTGAGCAGCGAGCGCAGCTCCTGGAAGGCTTCGGCCGCAGGCACGGCGTCTTCCTCCGGGGGGGCGAACTGCATCAGCCGCAGCGCGAGTTCGCCGAATTCCAGGCTGCGCAGGCTCTCGCGCAGCGCGCTCCAGGGCTGGGCACCGTGCTCATGGAGCTGGCCTTCGAGCCAGACGAAGAGCGGCCCATGCGGCGCCGGCAGTTCCGAGAGCATGGCGTGGTCTTCGCTCGAGAGACTGTCCCAGGCTTGCAGGTTGCCCAGCAGCAGCCGCGCCGCGTGGTCCGCCCGGCTGGCCGGCGCGGTCCGGGGCGGCCTGCTGCCTCCCTGCGGGCGGGTGCGCGACGCGCCGCGCCCGCTGCGGCGGGGTTCGCCGCCGCCCATCGGGTCGCGCCAGCCGTCGTCGCCGCCGTCGCCAGGGGCGCTGCCGCTTTCAGGGTGGCGGCGGGCGGGCCGTTCCGCGCGACCGCGTGAGGCCTGCGCCCAGATCTCGGTCAGCTCGGCGCCCGTGAGCTGGACCAGATCGGAGATCTCGGTCAGCAGCTGGCGCTTGAGGGCGCCTTCGGGCAGCTGGGTCCACAGCGGCCGGGCATTGGCCGCCATGTGGGCGCGGCCTTCCGCCGTGGTGAGGTCGCAGCCCTCACGGGCGGACTCGATCAGAAAGCGCGACAGCGGCGTGGCTTCGCTCACGTAGCGCGAGAACGCGTCCCGGCCGAATTCCCGAATGAAGCTGTCGGGGTCGTGCTCGGGCGGAAGGAAAAGGAACTTCACGCTGCGCACGTCGCTCGCATAGGGCAGGGCGCCATCGAGCGCCTTGCGCGCGGCCCGCCGGCCGGCGGCGTCGCCGTCGAAGCTGAACACCACGGCGTCGGTGAAGCGGAACAGCTTCTGCACATGGTCGGTGGTGCAGGCCGTGCCGAGCGTGGCCACGGCATTCGGAAAGCCCAGCTGCGCGAGTGCGACGACGTCCATGTAGCCCTCGGTGACCAGCACATAGCCATGTTCGCGCAGCGCGTTGCGGGCCTCGAACAGGCCGTACAGCTCGCGCCCCTTGCTGAAGACGGGCGTTTCGGGCGAGTTGAGGTACTTGGGCGTGCCTTCGCCGAGCACCCGGCCGCCAAAGCCGATGCACTCGCCCTTGATGTTGAGGATCGGGAACATGACCCGGTCGCGGAAGCGGTCGTAGCGCTTTTCCTCGCCACCGTCCTCGGCGTTGAGGATGACCAGACCGCTTTCGACCAGCAGCGGATCGTCGTAGTTCGGGAACACGCTGGCCAGGCTGCGCCAGCCTTCGGGCGCATAGCCCAGGCCGAAGCGCTTGGCGACTTCGCCGGAGACGCCCCGGCCCTTGAAGTAGTCGATGGCGCGCGGCGAATTGCGCAGGTGGCGCCGATAGGCCTCGCCGGCCTTCTCGAGCACGTCGGTGAGGGTCGCCTGCTTCTGGCGCTGCTCGGCCGCGCGGGCGCGGTCCTGCGGGCTGGCGTCGTCTTCCGGCACCTGCATGCCGTGCTGCTGCGCGAGATCCTTGACGGCTTCGACGAAGTTCATGCCCGCGTGCTCCATGAGGAAGCTGATCGCGTTGCCGTTCTTGCCGCAGCCGAAGCAGTGGTAGAACTGCTTGGTGGGACTGACCGAGAACGATGGCGACTTCTCGCCGTGAAACGGGCACAGGCCCATGAAGTTGGCGCCGGCCTTCTTGAGCTGCACGTAGCGGCCGACCACCTCGACCACGTCGGTGCGCGAGAGAAGTTCCTGCAGGAATGACTGGGGAATGGCCACGGGCGGGACGGCGGTGTTGCGGGTGAGGGCTCGGGTGAGGGCTCGGGTCGTTTCGCGGAAAGAAGGGCGGTGCGGGTCACCGGGGTGCGGCCCACACCGGCATTGTCGTGCAAACCCCATGGGCCGGGTCGGCGCGCGGCGGCTGCGGCCCGGGGGCGGCACCTCTGGTGCGCGCCCCGCCGACTTGGGTAGTTCTACGTAGTGCATCGCCTTGGTGAATGCCGCTAATCTTGCCGCACCCACAAAGGAGACACGCATGAGCCGCCTGTTCGACCAGGACCTGCCCCGCAACGAGGCCAATTTCGCGCCGATCACGCCGCTGTCGTTCCTGGAGCGCACCGCCCAGGTCTACCCGCAGCGGCTGGCCGTGGTGCATGGCGAGCTGCGCCGGACCTGGGGCGAGGTCTACGCGCGGTGTCGCCAGCTCGCCAGCGCGCTGGTGCGGGCGGGCGTGGGAAAGGGCGACACCGTGGCCGTGATGTTGCCCAACACACCGCCGATGGTCGAGGCGCACTTCGGCGTGCCCATGGCCGGTGCGGTGCTCAATGCGCTCAACACCCGTCTCGACCCGGAGACCATTGCCTTCATGCTCGACCACGGCGAGGCCAAGGCGGTGATCGTGGATCCCGAGTTCGCTCCCGTCATGCACAAGGCCATCGCGCTGCGGCAGTCCGGCCGCCCGCTGCGTGTCATCGACGTCGAGGACCCGCTGTTCACCGGCACCGTGCAGCGCATCGGCAGCCAGACGTACGAGGCCTTCCTGGCCGGCGGCGACGCGACCTTCGAGTGGCAGCTGCCCGGCGACGAGTGGGACGCGATCGCGCTCAACTACACCAGCGGCACCACCGGCAATCCGAAGGGCGTCGTCTACCACCACCGGGGCGCTGCGATCAACGCCATCTCCAACATCCTGGAGTGGGACATGCCCAAGCACGCGGTCTACCTGTGGACGCTGCCGATGTTCCACTGCAACGGCTGGTGCTTTCCATGGACGCTGGCGGCCCGTGCGGGCGTGAACGTCTGCCTGCGCCGTGTGGAGGCCCGTGCCATTCTGGACGCGATCCGCGAGCATGGCGTCACCCACTACTGCGGTGCGCCCATCGTTCACGGCCTGCTCGTGAACGCGCCCGACGAACTCAAGGTCGGTCTGCCGCGCGGCGTCAAGGCCATGGTGGCGGGCGCGGCTCCGCCGGCCTCGATGATCGAGGGCATGGAGCGCATGGGCTTCGACCTGACGCATGTGTACGGCCTCACCGAGGTCTACGGGCCTGCGACGGTGTGCGCCAAGCACGAGGCCTGGGACGCCCTGGACATCGGCGAGCGGGCGCGGCTGAATGCCCGCCAGGGGGTGCGCTACCACCTGCAGCGCGACGTCAAGGTGCTCGACCCCGAGACGATGCAGCCGGTGCCCGAGGACGGCGAGACCATGGGCGAGATCATGTTCAAGGGCAACATCGCGATGAAGGGCTACCTCAAGAACCCCAAGGCCACGCAGGAAGCCTTTGCCGGCGGCTGGTTCCACAGCGGCGATCTGGCCGTGGCCTACCCCGACGGCTACATCAAGATCAAGGACCGGAGCAAGGACATCATCATCTCGGGCGGCGAGAACATTTCGTCCATCGAGGTGGAGGACGTGCTCTACCGGCACCCCGACGTGCTGGCCGCCGCCGTGGTGGCGCGGCCCGACCCGAAGTGGGGGGAGCGGCCCTGCGCCTTCGTGGAGCTCAAGGCGGGCGCCCAGACGCGCGCGGAGGACATCGTCGCCCACTGCCGCAAGCACCTGGCCGGCTTCAAGGTGCCGGCCGCCGTGGTGTTCGGGGAGCTGCCCAAGACTTCGACCGGAAAGATCCAGAAGTTCGAGCTGCGCAAGCAGGCCGGCTCGGCCGCCGCGATCGACGTCTGAGGTGTGGACCGGGGGCGGCTCCCGGTCTCAGCTCGCCTTCATCGCCAGGCCGAGGCGCTCGATCAATACCTTTTCCTTGACGAAGGTCTCCGCCGCGAATTTCGCGTAGGCCGCCGAATCCATGTAGATCACCGACTGGTCGTACTTGTCGAAGGTCGCGAGAACCGCCGGGTCGTCCAGCGTCTTGCGGAAGGCGTCGTGCAGCGTGCGCGTGAGTGCCGGATCCATGCCCTTGGGCGCGCCGATGCCAAAGGGCGAGTCGGACACCGTTTCATAGCCCAGCTCCTGCAGCGTGGGCACGTTGGGCCAGCGCTTGGTGCGCTTGCTGCCGTAGGTGGCGAGCAGCCGGCAGGTGCCCGCGTCGACGTGCGGCGCCCAGCCGGTGGCGTCGCTGTGCGCCATGACGTGGCCGCCGAGCAGCGCCTGCATGCCGTCGGCGCTGCCCTTGAAAGGAATGTGCTGGAGCTTGATGTTGGCCTTGGACGCGAACTCCTCCACGGCCAGGTGCGGCGTGGTGCCGTTGCCGGTCGAGCCATAGGCGAACTTGCCGGGATTGGCCCGGGCGTAGTCGACCAGGTCCTTGATGCTCTTGATGGGCGAGTCGGACTTGACGACGATGCCGAAGGTGTAGCCCGTGAGGCAGGCGATGTAGGTGAAGTCCTTGAGCGGGTCGAACTGCATCTTCTGCATGTGGGGCAGGCGCACCACGCCGATGGTCAGTTGCGACAGCGTGTAGCCGTCGGGCCGGGCCGATACCAGCTCGTTGGGGCCGAGCATGCCGCTGGCGCCGGCCTTGTTCTCGACCACCATGGAGCCGCCCAGCGCCTTGCCCGCGCTGTCGGCGATCGAGCGCATGACCGCGTCGGTCGAGCCGCCGGCAGGCCAGGGGCAGATGAGCTTGATCGGGCGGCTCGGAAAGGCCTGCGCAAGCGATAGCGAGGGCAGGGCGATGCCTGCTGCGGCGGCGAGGCCCGAGCCGATGAAGCGGCGGCGGGAGGCAGGAATGCGGGTCATTGGATGTCTCCTGGAGCAAACGTGGGATGCGACCGGATGCGGCTGTGTGAATGATTTTTGCCTCACACCAATGTAGCCGGCCGCCGCGCGCTGCCAACCGGGGAAACCACCGGGATTTGTCGCTGTTGCGACTGGATCGACCGGGCGACCCGGGCGCCCGGGGTCGAGGTGCTCCGGGCCGCCGTCGTGGCCGACCCGGGGCTGGCTTCAGCGCGGTGCCAGGCGGATGGCGCCGTCCAGGCGGATCACTTCGCCATTGAGCATGTCGTTCTCGAAGATGTGGCGCGCCAGGCGCGCATAGTCCTCGGGCGTGCCCAGGCGCGAGGGGAAGGGCACGCTGGCGGCCAGCGCATCCTGCACTTCCTTGGGCATGCCGAACAGCATGGGCGTGCCGAAGATGCCGGGGGCGATCGTCATGTTGCGGATGCCGCTGCGCGCCAGGTCGCGCGCGATCGGCAGCGTCATGCCCACCACGCCGCCCTTGGAGGCGCTGTAGGCGGCCTGGCCGATCTGGCCGTCATAGGCGGCGACCGAGGCGGTGGAGATGAGCACGCCGCGCTCGCCGGTGGACTCGGGTTCGTTGCGGCTCATGGCGTCGGCCGCCAGGCGGATCATGTTGAAGGTGCCCACCAGATTGACCATGATCGTCTTGGTGTACACCGCGAGGGCATGCGGGCCGGTCTTGCCGACGGTCTTTTCGGCGGGGGCGATGCCGGCGCAGTTGACCAGCCCCATCAGCTTGCCCAGCGACACGGCCTTGGCCACGACCGCCTGCCCGTCGGCTTCGCTGCTGACGTCGCACTTGACGAACACGCCGCCGATCTCGCGGGCGACGGCCTCGCCCTTGTCGGCCTGCATGTCCGCGATCACGACCTTGCCGCCCTGCTGCGCCAGCATCCGCGCCGTGCCTTCGCCCAGGCCCGAAGCGCCGCCCGTGACGATGAATACCTTGCCTGCAATGTCCATGTGGATCTCCTCGATTGACGTTTACGTAAACGTCAATTATGGCCGATCCGGGGCTCCGATAATCCCGCCATGCAGTACCTCCCGTTGCCGCCCGCCGTGGCCCGTCGCCTGTCGTTGTTCGTGTGGATTCTTGGGGCGGTCCTGGCGGCCGGGCTCATGGGCTGTGCCAGCGCGCCGCCGGCCCGGCAGCCCGTGGTCGACGCGCCTGCAAATCCGCCTGCGGCCCGCCGTGCGCCGCGCATCGGCCTTGCACTGGGCGGCGGCGCGGCGCGGGGGTTTGCTCACGTCGGCGTGATCCAGGTGCTGGAGGAGGCGGGCATCCGGCCGGACCTCGTCGCCGGCACGTCGGCCGGCAGCCTTGTCGCGGCGCTCTACGCGAGCGGCCGCAACGGCGCGCAGCTCCAGCAGGTGGCCGACACGATGGAGGAAGCCGCGTTCACCGACTGGACGCTGCCCCTGTTCAACCGGGGCGTGCTGCGCGGCGAAGCCCTCGCACGCTACGTGAATTCGCAGGTCGGCGGCCGGCTGATTGAGGACATGCCGATGCCTCTGGGGATTCTCGCGACCGACCTGGGCAGCGGCCAGGGCGTGCTGTTCCAGCGTGGCGACACCGGCAGTGCGGTGCGTGCGTCGAGCGCGGTACCGTCGGTGTTCGTGCCGGTGCGGATCGCCGGGCGCGACTATGTGGACGGCGGCCTGGTGTCGCCGGTGCCGGTGCGGCAGGCGCGCCAGATGGGGGCGGAACTGGTGATCGCGGTGGACATTTCGAGCGCGCCGGAAGGCAATCCAGCTGGCGACACCTTGCAGATCCTGCTGCAGACCTTCGCGATCATGGGCAAGAGCATCAACAGCCATGAACTGCGCGATGCCGACGTCGTGGTTCGTCCCTCGATGGCGGGCTTGCGCGGCGCCGACTTCAGCGCACGACGCCGCGCCATCGAAGCGGGGCGCCAGGCCATGCAGCAGGCCTTGCCCGAGCTGCGCCGTGCCATCGAGGCGCGCACGCGGTGATGCCGAGCGCCGCTGCAACGCGGCGTGCATTGACGCTGGGAGGCGCGCATAAAAAAAGGCCCAGTCGGAGGACTGGGCCTTGAAGGGATCCCTGAACCCTGAGGGTTGCGAAAGGACCCGAGGAGACAACCGGTGGATACGGGGTGTATCGATGGCACCCAGTATCGTTGAGAGGCCTCGTGAACGGTAGGGGCCCCACGCCACGAAAAGTGGCGGCGAAGGGCCTCTTTTCAAGTCTTGGGCTTAGCGCTTCTTGGAAGCCGTCTTGGCGGCGTTGACGGCGCTGGTGGTCACGGCAGCGAAGTTCGCTTCGGCGACGTCGGTGGCCTGCTTGACAGCCTTTTGCACGGACTCGAACGCGTTGTTGGCGGCGGCCACGGCGCTCTTCATCACGGCCACGGCGGTTTCGGAGCCGGCGGGGGCGTTCTTGGCAGCGCTGTCGACCAGACCCACGAAAGCCTTCTGGGCTTCGGCGGCCTTGTCTTCGAAGGCCTTGCCGAATTCGGCGCCGGTGCCCGAGGCGATGTCATACAGATGACGGCTGTAGGCGGTGGTCTTTTCGGCCAGGGGCTGGAACAGGCTGGCTTGCAGGGCCAGGAGTTCCTGCGCGTCCTTGACGCTCAGCACGGCCTGGGCGGTGCCGGCGGCTTCGGCCAGGGCGGCCTTGGAGGCCGTGACGTTCAGGTCGACCAGCTTTTCCACGCCAGCGAAGGCCTTGGTGGTCAGGCCGAAGAGGGTTTCGACGTTGGCTTTGTGGGAAGCGAGGATTTGTTCGGCGGTCAGCATGTTCGTATCTCCAGTAAAAGGGTGTGAGGAAGATAACTGCGCTGGTCCATTCATGTTGCAGTGCAGCATGGAAGGAAGTATAGGGTTATCCCGAGCATTTGCAAGCGGTTTTTGTTGCGGTGCAACATTCTGGAGGCGGACCCCTAAATCCTGGCGCCTCCAGGCGCCTACTGGCGCCGGGACGCCCTGCCAAGGCTTCAGCGACGCTCCAGGCCACGCCAAGCCACAATGGCGGCGTGCTTGCCTTCTACGCCGATCAGTTCGTCCTGCCGCTCCCGCCCGGGCACCGCTTTCCCATGGGCAAATACCAGCTGCTGCGTGATCGCCTGGCGGCCGAGGTGCCCGAGGTCCGCCTGATGCAGGCGCTGCGCGCCAGTGACGGTGAACTGGCGCTGGCCCATGTTCCGGCCTATGTCAGCGCGGTGGCCGAGGGCACTCTCAGTCCGGCCGCGCAGCGCGAGATCGGCTTTCCCTGGAGCCCGGCGATGGCCGAGCGGGCGCGGCGCTCGGTCGGCGCCACGCTGGCGGCGTGCCGTGTGGCGCTCGGGCTGCATGAGTCAGGCACCGCGTCCGCACAGGGTGTGGCGGCCAATCTGGCAGGGGGAACGCACCACGCCTATGCCGACAAGGGCGGAGGCTTTTGCGTGTTCAATGATGCAGCCGTGGCGGCCCGTCTCATGCAGGCCGAGCTGGGGCGGCGCGGGCGGGCGCTACGCGTGGCGGTGGTGGACCTCGACGTGCATCAGGGCAACGGGACCGCCAGCATCTTCCGCAATGACCCGAGTGTCTTCACCCTGTCGCTGCACGGCGCGAGGAACTTCCCGTTTCGCAAGGAGCCGAGCGACCTCGACGTGGACCTGCCCGATGGGTGCACCGACGACGCCTACCTGCACGCCCTGGAACTGGCGCTGGATGAACTGGAGCGGCGCTTCGAGCCGGGCCTCGTGATCTACCTGGCCGGCGCCGACCCGCACGAGGGGGATCGCCTGGGGCGCCTGAAGCTCACGCACGATGGCCTGGAGGCGCGTGACCGCCGGGTCTTCGACTGGGCCTGGCAGCGGCGCATCCCGCTGGCCCTGACCATGGCCGGCGGTTATGGCGTGCGCATCGAGGACACCGTCCAGGCGCAGGTCAACACCTACCGGGTGGCCACGGCTTATTGGCGGCGCTGGCAGAATCCGGTGCGATGACTTCCAATGCCCCTGCCACCAAACCCGAGGCCGAGCCGCGCAGCGCCTACAAGGTGTTCCGCACCATCAGCACCCGCTGGATGGACAACGACGCCTACGGCCACGTCAACAACGTCGTCTACTACAGCTGGTTCGACACGGTGGTCAACGCCCACCTGATCGAGCAGGGCGTGCTGGACATCCATCGCGGGAGCACCATCGGCCTCGTGATCGAGACCCAGTGCAACTACTTTTCCCCGGTGGAGTTCCCGCAGGTGGTCGAGGGCGGGCTGCGCGTCGCGCGGCTGGGCAACTCGAGCGTTCGCTACGAAGTGGGTCTGTTCGTGCAGGGCGAGCCCCTGACGGCGGCCAAGGGCCACTTCGTGCACGTCTACGTCGACCGCGAGTCGCGCCGACCTGCGCCGCTGCCCGCCGAACTGCGCGCAGTGCTGGAGAAGCTGTCGTGAGCGCCGCCGGACCCATGGAGCGTGCGGGCAGCGTGGGGCCCGGCGAGGCCGTGTCGGCGAGGGTGTCGGATCCGGCCAGCGTCGACCTGGCCATCGAAACCCGGTTTTCTGCCCGCGCCTTTCTGCCTCGCGAAGTCCCGCGTGAGCTGATTGCCGACGTGCTGCGTGTGGCCAGCCGCGCGCCGTCGGGCACCAACACCCAGCCCTGGAAGGTCTACGTTTTGCAGGGCGCGACACGGGATGCGCTGGTGGACAAGGTCTGCGCGGCGCATGAGGAGGTCTACCAGGACCCCTCGCTCGCTTCGAATTACGGGCGGGAGTTCGACTACTACCCGCAGAAGTGGACCTCGCCGTACATCGACCGGCGTCGCGAGAACGGCTGGAGCCTGTACGGGCTGCTGGGCATCCAGAAGGGCGAGAAGGAGAAGATGCACGCGCAGCACCAGCGCAACTACAGGTTCTTCGATGCGCCGGTGGGGCTGATGTTCACCATCGACCGTGTCCTGGCGCGCGGCAGCCTGCTGGACTATGGCATGTTCCTGGAGGCGATCATGGTCGCTGCGCGCGCCCGCGGCCTGCACACCTGTCCGCAGGCCGCCTGGCACGAATTCCAGTCGATCGTCATGTCGCACATCGGGGCGCCGCCCGAGGAGATGCTGGTGTGCGGGATGTCGCTCGGCTATGCGGACGAAGCTGCGACGGTCAATCGCCTGCACACGCCGCGCGAGCCGGTCGAAGGCTTCACGCGCTGGGTCTGACCCGGGCGCCCCCTTGCGCGGCGTTGAGCGGCGGTGGTCAGGATTTCTCGAACACGAACGAGGGGTTGCGCTTTTCCCAGTCCCGGATCTGGACCTCGGCCTCCTCGAGCGTCACGCCGTGGCGCTCCTGGATGCGTCCGAGGAGCTGGTCGCGGCGTCCGGCGATGACGTCCATGTCATCGTCGGTCAGACGTCCCCATTGTTCCTTGACGCGGCCCTTGAACTGCTTCCAGTTGCCTTCGATGCGATCCTGATTCATGGTGAGTCTCCGGTTGAGTGCCTCGCGTGCCGGGTCGCACGATGCGACGCGTGCACGACTCCAATCTAGCCCCGGACCCAGTTGACCGGGGTCGGCGCATCGGGCGGATCGGCGTAGTCAGCGGCCTACACCGATCCTCTACACTTCGACTCTTTGCGACGCGGCCGTCGGACTCGAGGCGCCGCCCCCTGATCCCCGGACTGCCGCCGGGGCCCAACCGGAGACATGCATGAAATCGTGGTGGAGACTGGCCGGCCTGCTGGCCGCTCTGGCAGTTCTGTGGCCTTCGCAGGCGATGGCCGCTGACCTGGACGGCAGCAAGCTGTCGGCAGCGTGGGGCGTCCCGTTCGCAGGCCTGCTGCTGTCGATCGCCCTGATGCCGCTGCTCGTGCCCAGCTTCTGGCACCACCACTTCGGCAAGGTGTCGGCCGCGTGGTCGCTCGCTTTCCTGATCCCGTTCGCAGCCATCTTTGGCGTGCCTGCGGCGGCCGTGAGTTTCGTTCATGCCCTGCTGGCGGAATACCTGCCCTTCATCATCCTGCTCACGGCCCTGTTCACGGTGGCCGGCGGCATCTTCGTGCGCGGCAACCTGCATGGCAGCCCCGGACTCAATGCCCTGCTGCTGTTCATCGGCGCGGTGCTGGCCAGCTTCATGGGCACCACCGGCGCCTCGATGCTCATGATCCGTCCGCTGATCCGCGCCAATGACAACCGCAAGCACACGGCGCACATCGTGGTGTTCTTCATCTTCATCGTCTCCAACATCGGCGGCTCGCTCACGCCGCTGGGCGATCCGCCGCTGTTCCTGGGCTTCCTCAAGGGCGTGGACTTCTTCTGGACGGTGAGCCACATCTTCCCCGAGACGCTGTTCTGCCTCGCGGTGCTGCTCGGACTGTTCTACGCGCTCGACAGCTGGTACTACAAGCAGGAGGGCGTGCTGCCGGTGGATCCGACGCCCGACACCCACCGCGTCGGCATTGAAGGCATGGCGAACCTGGGTCTGCTGGCCGCCGTCATCGGCCTGGTGCTGCTCAGCGGCTTCTGGAAGTCGCCCGTGTCCTTCGACGTGCTGGGCACACCGGTCGGCCTGCCCGGCCTGGTGCGCGACGTCGGCCTGATCGCCGTCACGCTGATGTCGCTGGCGATCACCGCCAAGTCGGTTCACGAGGCCAACCAGTTCTCCTGGGGGCCGATGCTGGAAGTGGCCAAGCTCTTCGCCGGCATCTTCCTCACCATCATTCCCGTCATCGCCATGCTGCGCGCCGGCACGGCCGGCGCGTTCGGCGGCGTGGTCGCGGCGGTGACCAACGCCGACGGCACGCCGAACCCGGCGATGTACTTCTGGGCCACCGGCGCCCTCAGCTCGTTCCTGGACAATGCACCGACCTACCTCGTGTTCTTCAATACCGCAGGCGGCGATCCGAAGGTTCTGATGACCACGCTCGCACCCACCCTTGCCGCGATCTCCGCCGGCGCCGTGTTCATGGGCGCCAACAGCTACATCGGCAATGCACCCAACCTCATGGTCAAGGCCATCGCCGAGGAACGGGGCGTGCGCATGCCGAGCTTCTTCGGCTACATGGCCTGGTCAGGTGCCATCCTGATCCCGCTGTTCCTGGTTGTCACCTTCATCTGGTTCTGATGAGCAAACCTTCCATTCTTCTATCAAGAGCGATCTTTCCGGAGATCATCGAGCGCCTGGCGCGGCATTTCGAGGTCGAGACCAACCAGGACGACGTGCTCTGGAGCCGCGACGCGCTGATCGCGCGGCTGCAGGGCAAGGTGGGCGTGTTCATCACCGGCACCGAGAAGATCGACAAGGCGCTGCTGGCGGCCTGTCCGCAGCTGCGCATCTGCGCCAGCATGGCGGTGGGCTTCAACAACATGGACCTCGACGCCATGACTGCTCACCGCGTGCTCGGGACCAACGCGCCCGACGTGCTGACCGAGACGACGGCCGATTTCGGCTTTGCGCTGCTGATGGCCACCGCCCGGCGGGTGACCGAGAGCGAGCATTTCCTGCGTGCCGGCCGCTGGAACAAGTGGTCCTACGACATGTTCGCCGGCTCCGACGTGCACGGCTCCACGCTGGGGATTCTCGGCATGGGCCGCATCGGCCAGGGCATTGCGCGGCGCGGCGCCCACGGCTTTGGCATGAAGGTGATCTACCACAACCGTTCGCGCCTCGATGCGGCGACCGAAGCCGCATGCGGGGCTCGCTACGTGAGCAAGGACGAGCTGCTTCGGACGGCGGATCATCTGGTGCTGGTGCTGCCCTACACGCCGGCATCGCATCACGCCATTGGCGCGGCCGAGCTGGCCCTCATGAAGCCGACCGCCAACCTCGTGAACATCGCGCGCGGCGGCATCGTGGACGACGCCGCGCTGGCCGAGGCCCTGCGCGAGCGCCGCATCGCCGCTGCCGGCCTCGACGTGTTCGAGGGCGAGCCGCAGGTCCACCCCGAACTGCTGGACGTGCCCAACGTGGTGCTGACCCCGCACATCGCGAGCGCCACGCTGCCGACCCGCCTGGCGATGGCTCAACTGGCCGCTGACAACCTGATCGGGTATCTGATCGAGGGCCAGCCGCGCACGCCGCTCAATCCGGCCGTGCTGGCGGCGGTCTGAGGCACGCGACCTGAGCTACGCGACCTGAGTTACGGCGGCCCGAGTCACGACATGTCGCAGTTGCAGGCCTGGGTTCTCGTCGCGCTCGCCGCCCTGAGCCTGGTCCTGCTGCTCGTCCTGGTGCTGCGGCGGCCGCCCGATTCGTCGCAGGCTGCGGCGCTCGCGGCTGCCGACCGGCTCGAGCGTGAACTTCGGCGCGAGATGAACGAATCGTCGCGTGCCGCGCGACAGGAGCTGGGCCAGGCGCTGGCCACGTTTCAGCAGAGCCTGCTGCAGCAGGCGGCCGAGGCCACGCGCACGCAGAACGCTCAGATTGACGGCTTCGCCCAGCAACTCACGCTCCTGCAGAAGTCCCTGTCGGACACGCTCACGTTGCAGTTGCAGGGCCTCAGCGAGTCGAACGCGCGGCGGCTGTCCGAGGTGCGATCGACGCTGGAGGCGCAGCTGACGCAACTGCAGCAGGGCAACGCCGCCAAGCTCGACGAGATGCGCCGCACGGTCGACGAGAAGCTGCAGGGCACGCTCGAGGCGCGACTGGGCGAGAGCTTCAAGCAGGTGGCCGACCGGCTGGAGCAGGTCCACAAGGGTCTGGGCGAGATGCAGGCCCTCGCGCAGGGCGTGGGCGACCTCAAGCATCTGCTCACCAACGTGAAGAGCCGCGGCGTCTTCGGCGAAGCCCAACTGGGCGCGCTGCTGGAGCAGGTATTCGCGCCAGACCAGTATGCGGTGCAGGTGGCCACCCGCCCGGGCAGCCGCAACATGGTGGACTTCGCGATCCGCCTGCCGGGCCGTGCATCCGACGCAGCGCCGGTCTGGCTCCCGATCGACGCGAAATTCCCCAACGAAGACTACGAGCGTCTGCTCGATGCCCAGCAGCGCGCCGATGCGGGGGCAGCGGAGCTGGCCGGCAAGGCGCTGGAGATGCGCATCCGGACCGAAGCCCGGTCGATCGCCGACAAGTACGTCGAGCCACCGCATACCACCGACTTCGCCATCCTGTTCCTGCCGACCGAGGGGCTCTATGCCGAGGTACTGCGGCGCCCCGGCCTGATGGAGGGCCTGCAGCGCGACCACCGCGTCACGCTGGCCGGCCCGACCACCTTGCTGGCCATGCTCAACTCGCTGCAGATGGGCTTTCGCACGCTCGCCCTTGAGCGCCGCTCCAGCGAGGTCTGGCAGGTACTGGGTGCCGTCAAGACCGAGTTCGGCAAGTTCGGCGAGGTGCTCGCCCGCGTCAGGGACCAGACGCAGACCGTACTCAATTCGCTGGAGAAGGCGCAGACCCGCAGCAACGTGATGCATCGCGCGCTCCGTTCGGTCGAGGCCTTGCCTGAGCCGCAGGCTGCAGGGCTCCTGCCCGGACTCGATGCAGGCGGTGAGGGCGCCGGCGAGGAGGGGGCGCCATGAACGCCGAGCTGGGCCGGCTGATCGCGGGGCATGTGTTCCTCCATGCCTGCATGGCGGGCGTGCGCATGGCCGCGCCGCTGCTGGCGCTCACCCAGGGTCACAGCGCCGCATCGGTCGGGTTCCTGCTCGCGCTGTTTGCGCTGACGCAGGTGTTTCTCGCGCTGCCTGCCGGGCGCTATGCTGATCGGCATGGCCTGCGCCGGCCGGTCGGGCTGGCGGTGGTGGCCTGCGTGGCCGGAGCGCTGCTGGCGGTGGCCTTCCCGGTGTTTCCGGTGCTGTGCCTGGCGGCCTTGCTCACGGGTGGGGCCACGGGGGCGGCGGTCATCGCGCTGCAGCGTCACGTCGGGCGCGCGGCGGCCGGCACGACGCAACTTCGGCAGGTCTTCAGCCTGCTGGCCATCGGGCCCGCCATCTCGAACTTCCTGGGGCCTTTCTGTGCCGGTCTCCTGATCGACTTCGCTGGCGAGCGTGCCGGCGATCTCACCGGCTACCGGGCGGCTTTCCTGCTCATGGCCGTGTTTCCGCTGATCAGCTGGTACTGGGTCTCGCGGGCGCGCGAGCTGCCGCCCGTCGCGCCGGAGCAGGGCGCAGCGCCGCGCAGCGCGTGGGACCTGCTGCGCGAGCCGATGTTCAGGCGGCTCATGCTGGTCAACTGGATCCTCTCGTCCTGCTGGGACGTGCACACCTTCGTCGTGCCGGTGCTGGGCCACGAACGCGGCATGAGCGCGTCGGCCATCGGCAGCATCCTGGGCGCCTTCGCCATCGCAGCGGCAGCGATCCGCATGGTCATGCCGCTGGTGGCGGAGCGGCTGACCGAGTCGGTGATGCTGACCGGCGCCATGCTGGCCACCGCCGTGCTCTTCGCGATCTATCCGCTGCTTTACGCGCCGCTGGCCATGGGCCTGTGCTCGGTGCTGCTGGGCTTCGCCCTCGGCGTGGTGCAGCCCATGATCATGAGCACTCTGCACCAGATCACGCCCGAGCATCGCCATGGCGAGGCGCTGGGCCTGCGCCTCCTGCTGATCAACGCGTCGAGCGTGGCGGTGCCGGTGATGTTCGGCGCCGTCGGCTCGATCATCGGGGTGGGCGGCGTGTTCTGGGCGGTTGGCGCGGTCGTGGCCGCCGGATCACGCGCTGCCTGGGGCCTCAAAGCTTGTAGAAAGCCCTGACCTGATCCCACGCCTCGGCCGGCTCATCGGCGTAGCTGAACAGCTGCAGGTCCTCGGGCGAGATGGCCCCTTCCTCGACCAGCACCTCCAGATTGAGCAGCCGCTTCCAGTGGTTCGAGCCGAACAGCACGATGGGCAGGGGCCGGGCCTTGCGGCACTGCACCAGGGTCAGCGTCTCGAACAGCTCGTCCATCGTGCCGAAGCCGCCCGGGAAGGCCACCAAGGCCTTGGCGCGCATCATGAAGTGCATCTTGCGCAGCGCGAAGTAGTGGAACTTGAAGCTCAGCGCCGGCGTCACGTAAGGGTTGGGCTCCTCCTCGCGGGGCAGCACGATCGACAGGCCGACGCTGATGCCGCCGGCCTCGTGCGCGCCCCGGTTGGCCGCCTCCATGATGCCCGGCCCGCCGCCGGTGCAGATGAAAAGCCGGTCCTCCGGCCGCTTGTCTTCGCTGTAGCGCGCCACCAGGCCGCCGAAGGCGCGCGCCTTCTCGTAGTAGTGCGCGTTGCGTGCGATGGCCTGGGCGCGGCCCAGCAGTTCGGGCTGGCCGCTGGCCCGCGCCTGCGCCAGCAACTGGCTGCTGGCCTCCTCGCTGCGGTAGCGGGCGCTGCCGAAGACGACGATCGTGTTCTCGATGCCGTGCGCCTGCTGTTCGAGGTCCGGCTTGAGGAGTTCAAGCTGGAACCGGATGCCCCGCGTCTCGCGGCGCAGCAGGAACTCCGGGTCGGCGAAGGCCAGGCGGCGCGGGTCCGGCTCGAGTGGCGCGGCGGTGTGGGTTTCGGATTTGAGGGCGGTCCAGGCGTCGCCCAGGCGTTGGTCGTGAAGGTCGGGTGTGGAATCCATCCGGCTATTTTCTGCTTCTTTTGTGAACTTTCTCCGGTATCCTTGCCGGCGGAGAGAGAGAACACCAATGGAAGTCGACAACGCATCGAGATATCACGTAGTGCTCGAAGGACGTCGAGTGGGGCCCTACGATCGCCGCACCATCGTGGGCATGCGCATCAAGCAGACGCTCAGCAGCGACCATGTGCTGATCGGCGGCGACGGCACGCAGCTGACCGTCGCGGACCTGCTGGGCCGGCGCGACCGGCTCGACGCACCGGCGGGATTCAACCCGTCGCAAAGCGGCGCATTTTCCATCGTCAAGGGCACCTACTCGGCCGCGCTGGCGGGCGTCGCGGGGCGCGGCCTGTCGATCCCGGATTTCCGCGGCGAGATGGAAGTCCGCGTGCAGACCGATGTGCTGCGCCTGGCCGGACGCTGCCGGCAGCTGTTCGGCTCACGCGACACCCGCATCAAGATTCCGCTGTCGCTGCTTGCGATGGGTCAGGTCCAGGGCTCGCGCGTGGACCTGTGGCTGCGCAATTCGACGGCGGTGGTCGTGACGCCCGACTCGCCCCTGCAACGCCTGTCGCTCGATCTTTTCAGCCCCGACACGGCGCGTGAACTGCTGGCGTCCCTTCCTCCTTTGCCGCCTCCCGGCGCGGCGCAGTCCCAGGCCGCAACCATCCCGGCTTCCCATGCGTTCCTGACCTGGGGCGGGCTGATCGCCGTGGTTCTGGTGATCGGCGCTGTCGCCATCGCCCTGATGACGCGCCGCGTGTTCTGACCGGGCCGCGCGCTGGGCTGGCTCAGAGCGCCAGCGAGAGATCGCCGTCCGCTGACTCAGAGCGCCAGCGCGAGATCGCCGTCGCGCTGGCTCAGAGCGCCAGCGCGAGGGCCAGTGGAATGAACACGACGGCCAGCGCATTGCCCAGCAGGATCATGGCGGCCACCTTCTCCGGCTCCTGGTGGTAGCGTTCGGCGAGCATGAACTGCATCACCGCCGGCGGCAGGGCGCTGAAGAGGATGAGTTGCGCCCGCGCGTTGGCGTCGAGTCCGAGCGCCCAGGCCAGTGGCAAGGCCACGGCCAGTCCGGCCACCGGACGGGCGAACGCGCCCAGCAGTCCGAGCGGCACGGATTCGCGCCGCAGCGCCGTGAGCCGCACACCGAGCGCAAAGAGCATCATCGGCAGCATGGCCTCGCCCAGCAGCTTCATGCCGGCCAGGATCACGTCGGGCGGGCGCACGCCGCTCCACGCGCTGGCAAAGCCCAGGGCCGTCGCCACCATCAGGGGGCTCAGCAGCAGTTCGCGGGTGCTGGCCTGCGCGCTGGTGATGCGCGTGCCCACCGAAAAATGCAGCAGGTTGCTGACCGAGAACAGCGCGACCGCCGCGCCGAAATGCTCGGGCCCGAAAGCCAGCAGCGCCAGGGGCAGGCCCATGTTGCCGCAATTGTTGAACATCACCACCGGCACCAGCGTGCGGGGCTGTGCGCGAGCGACGCGCGCCAGCAGCCAGCCCAGCGCCCCGCTGCCGGCGATCAGCAGCGAGCCGCCCAGGAGCAGCAGCAGGTGATCCTGCAGGCGGAACTCGCGGGCGGCCAGGGCCGCGTAGACCAGCACCGGCGCCAGCACGTCGAGCATGATCCGGTTGAACGTCGACAGATCGGGGCGGCTGCGCCGGCCGTAGAAGTAGCCCACCGCCACGACGAAGAACACCGGAATGATGATCTGGCCAATGCGTGCAAGAAGGTCCATCGGGTGTCAGCTTCCGCAGGAAGGATAGGAGGCGAGCCATTGCAGCAGCGGCGCCCGGGCGCGCATGAGGCTCTTGTAGTCGAGGACGGCGTCGGACATCGAGGCCAGGGCGTCATGCAGGCGCCGCGCGCAGGCCGCATCGCGCACGAAGGCCGTCAACGGCTCGATCATGACGCGGATGGTGAACACCGCCTGGCGCGTGCCCTGGCCTACGGGGAAGAAGGTCTGGCGCTCGGCGCGCAGATGGCAGGCGGCGGCGAAGGCAGCGGCATCGTCGGTGGCCGGCCACGGCTCGCGCGGCTGGCGTCGCGGATGCTGGTCGTGGCGGGTCGAGGGCGAGATCGTCCAGACGAAACGCTCCCAGCATTCGCCGCCGGTCGCCAGTTGCACCAGGTGGGCGGATGCGGCAAGCAGGTTCCGGCCGTCGGCCACGGGCGCATGGACGGCGGCAAGGTCGAGGCCGATCTTGTCCTCGGGCGCCCAGTGGGAAGGCGAGCAGACGCACAGCCAGGCGAGGCGGCCGGTGGCGCCGTCGAGCACCGCGAAGTCCTGCTCGAAGGCCAGGGCGAGCGCGTTGGCATCGAGTGCCGGCGTGCCGGCCAGCCCTTGCCGGGCGGCGCGCTGGGCCAGGGCGGTCAGCGCGGGTGCGGGATCGAAGCCGGGCACGGCCTGCAGGTGCTCGCCAGCGCGCACCACGGCCAGCTTGCCGGCATGCAGCCGGCTGCCTTCTGTCAGCGGCGTGAGATGGGGCTCGTCGGGGCCCATCCGCCGCAGGCCCGGTTGCATGCGGAATGGGGCCGCAATGTGCGCGGGGTCGAAGTCCATGGCGGGGTGGGCGGGCCAAGAAAAAAGGCTCCGGAGGGGAGCCTTCTGCGTTGGTGAGGGGCGCTCAGACGCGCTTGCGGTATTCGCCGGTGCGCGTGTCGATTTCCACGCGGTCGCCCTGGGCCACGAAGATCGGCACGCCGATCTCGAAGCCGGTGGCGATCTTCGCGGGCTTGAGCACCTTGCCCGAGGTGTCGCCCTTGACGGCGGGTTCGGTCCAGGTGATCTCGCGCTCGACGCTGGTGGGCAGCTCGACCGAGATGGCCTTGCCGTCATAGAACACCACTTCGGCGCCCATGCCGTCTTCGAGGTAGTTCAGCGCGTCGCCCATGTTCTCGGCCTCGACCTCGTACTGGTTGTACTCGGTGTCCATCCAGACGTACATCGGGTCGGCGAAGTAGGAGTAGGTGCACTCCTTCTTGTCCAGGATGATCTGGTCCATCTTGTCGTCGGCCTTGAAAACCACTTCGGTGTTGAAGTTGGCGATCAGGCTCTTGAGCTTCATGCGCACGGTGGCGGAGTTGCGGCCACCGCGGCTGTATTCGGTCTTGAGGACGACCATCGGGTCCTTGCCGTGCATGATGACGTTGCCGGCGCGGATTTCTTGAGCGATTTTCATGGTGTTAGGAGGGATTTTTTGCCGCTTCAGGCCCGGCAGGCACCTTGCGGGCCTGAAGCTCTTGCGGCGAGGAGCCGACCACGCCATGACGGCGCCATCAGCAAAGCCTTGAATTTTAACGCTTTTTTTGGCAGAAGCGAAGCAGTTCGCCGGTCAGCTCGTGATCCCAGAGGCGCTGGCGTGCCGCCTGCACTGCGTCTTGCCAGCCGGGCAGGTCGATTTCCGGCAGGGCGCTGTCATCGATGCCGTTCCAGGCGGCATGGAACTGCCGCCACGACGCGGGCGCGTCCAGGGTGTCGAGCCATGCCGCGAGCTTGGCCTGGTGTGCCCCATCGTCCTGCGGATAGATCTGCCAGACGAAGGGGCGACCGGCCCACAGCGCCCGGACCAGCGAGTCTTCGCCCCGCACGAGGTTGAAGTCGCAGGCCCAGAGCAGTTCGTCGAAGCCCTGCTGCGTGAGCGGCGGCAGCCAGGTGACGGGCAGGCCCGCGCCATGGCCGGCGGCGAGGGCGGCGCGCACGCAGGCGGTCGCGCGGCCGGGCGTGACGAGCAGGTGCGCGCCCCTGGCGCGTGAGGCCAGTTGGTCCAGCAGGGGGCCCATGGCCGGAGGCTCATAGCAGAACAGCGCCACCCGCAGGCCCGGCCCGGGCGCGATGCCCTGGCCTGAAAGCCATGCGTCACGGTCGAACGCCGCCTGCCGCTGTGCGAGGTCCGGCTCGCGGATCAGGCCGCCGGTGCGCGGCGTGAATCCGGGGTAGAAGAAATGCTTGGTCAGTCCGGCGGCCGGGCCGCCCAGCACAGGTGAGGGCAGGCCGTGCGTGCGTTCGGCAAAGGCCTCGGCGCTCAGGTATTCGAGGTTGATCCATGCGGCAGGGCCGGCTGCGCTGCGCGCGCGCGCAGCCAGGGCGGCCTGCCAGGCAGGGTCCAGTTCGCAGCCGAAGGCCTCGATGACGACCTCGCCCGGCTCCGGCACGCCTTCGGCGCCGCGCCAGGTGCGTACCTCCACGCCCTTGCAGCCCTGCGGCGCCATCCAGGCGAGCGCGCTGGCGTCGTCCACGTGCAGGCGCACCGCCTCGCCCCGGCCCGCGAGGTCGGCGGCCAGGCGCCAGCACACGCCGATGTCGCCGTAGTTGTCGATGACCTTGCAGAAAATGTCCCAGAGCATGCTGCTTCACCCGTCCTGCGGGGATTGTCCACAATACGGTTTTCGACCCGCCGGGTTTCCATGTCTGAAGTGCATTCCGAACAATTGCTCAGTGAAGTTGCCGCCTTGCCCGCCTTGCCGGGCGTGTACCGGTACTTTGACGCACAGGGCCAGGTGCTGTATGTCGGCAAGGCGCGCAATCTCAAGAAGCGCGTCGCGAGCTATTTCCAGAAGAACCATGGCGGCACGCGCATCGGCCACATGATCAGCAAGATCGCGCGCATGGAGACCACCGTCGTGCGCAGCGAGGCCGAGGCCCTCCTGCTGGAGAACAACCTCATCAAGCGGCTGGATCCGAAGTACAACATCCTGTTCCGCGACGACAAGAGCTACCCGTACCTCAAGATCACCGCGCCCGACAACGGCGCTGCCGGCGGCGCCGGCGCCTTTCCGCGCGTGGCCTACTACCGGGGCGCGGTCGATCGCCGCCATCAGTACTACGGGCCGTATCCGAGCGCCTGGGCGGTCAAGGAGTCGATCCTGCTGCTGCAGAAGGTGTTTCGCCTGCGCACCTGCGAGGACACCGTGTTCAGCAACCGCACGCGGCCCTGCCTGCTCTACCAGATCAAGCGCTGCAGCGGCCCCTGCGTCAACCTGGTCACGCCGCAGGACTACGCCCGCGACGTGGTCCATGCGGGCGAGTTCCTGCAGGGCGAGACGCAGGCCGTGCTCGATGCGCTGGAGCAGCGCATGATGGCCCATGCCGAGAAGCTGGAGTTCGAGCAGGCCGCCGAGCTGCGCAACCAGATGTCGGCGCTGTCGCGCGTGCTGCACCAGCAGTCGATGGACACGGTCTCGGACAAGGACGTGGACATCCTGGCGGTCAAGGTGCAGGGCGGCAAGGCCTGCGTCAACCTGGCCATGGTGCGCGGCGGCCGGCACCTGGGAGACCGTGCCTACTTCCCGGTGCATGTGGACGATGCTGCGGCCCTGCACGATCTGGACGACGGCGACGACCCGGCGGCCGACGCCGCTGCCGACCCGGCCAAGGCCCGGCCCGCGCGGCAGTCGGTCGAATCGCAGGTGCTGGAGGCCTTCATCGCGCAGCACTACATCGGCGTGCCGGTGCCGCCGGCGCTGATCACCAGCGAGCCGGTGAGCCGCGCACTCATGGATGCGCTGTCGTCCGAGGCCGGCGTCAAGGTGGCGGCCGTCCACAACCCGCGCGAGCAGCGGCGGATCTGGCTGGAGATGGCGGTCAAGAACGCCGAGATCCAGCTTGCGCGGCTGCTGGCCGAGGAGGGCTCCCAGCAGGCCCGCACGCGGGCCCTGGCCGACGCACTCGATCTGGCGCCCGACAACCTCGACAACTTCCGCATCGAGTGCTTCGACATCTCGCACACGGCAGGCGAGTCGACCCAGGCATCCTGCGTGGTGTTCCACCATCACAAGATGCAGAACAGCGAGTACCGGCGCTACAACATCACCGGCATCACGCCGGGCGACGACTATGCGGCCATGCGGCAGGTGCTCACGCGCCGCTACAGCAAGCTCGCCGAGGCCGGGCGCGACCCGTCCGACGCCAATCCGCCGGACGAGGGCAGGGCGCCGGACGAGGGCAGGGCGCCGGACGATGCCAAGGTGCCGGCAGAGGGCAAGGCCGCTGCTGGCCGCGACGGAACGCTGCGCCTGCCCGACCTCGTTCTCGTGGACGGCGGCAAGGGCCAGGTCAGCATGGCGCGCGACGTGTTCGCCGAACTGGGCCTGGATCTGTCGGTGATCGTCGGCGTGGAAAAGGGCGAGGGCCGCAAGGTCGGGCTGGAGGAACTGGTGTTTGCCGACGGGCGCGAGAAGATCTGGCTCGGCCGCGACTCCGCCGCCCTCATGCTGGTGGCGCAGATCCGCGACGAGGCGCACCGCTTTGCCATCACGGGCATGCGGGCCCAGCGCGCCAAGGTGCGCACCGGCGGCAGCAAGCTCGAGGACATTCCGGGCATCGGCCCCAAGCGGCGCGCGCGGCTGCTGCAGCGCTTCGGCGGCATCCGCGGCGTGGCGGCGGCCAGCGTGGAGGACATCGCGACCGTCGAGGGCATCGCGCGCGATCTGGCCGAGGAAATTTACCGCGCATTGCACTGAGTCCCGGCGCAGCGCTCGGCCTCGTGCCAGAATCAGGCATGTTTTTCAACATTCCCACGCTGTTCACCTGGACGCGCATCATCGCGATTCCACTGATCGTCGGCGTGTTCTACCTGCCCCTGCACGAGTCGACGCGCAATCTTTCGGCGACGGTCATGTTCGTGGTGTTCGCGCTCACGGACTGGCTCGACGGCTACCTCGCCCGCAAGCTCAACCAGACCTCGTCCTTTGGCGCCTTCCTCGATCCGGTGGCCGACAAGTTCCTGGTCTGCGCGTCACTGCTCGTGCTGGTCCACCTGGACCGGGCCGACGTGTTCGCGGCGCTCATCATCATCGGGCGCGAGATCGCGATTTCGGCCCTGCGCGAGTGGATGGCGCAGATCGGCGCTTCGCGCAGCGTCGCCGTTCACATGATCGGCAAGGTCAAGACGACGGTGCAGATGGTGGCCATTCCCTTCCTGCTCTATGACGGCAACCTGTTCGGCCTGATCGACACCGGCGTGTGGGGCACCTGGCTGATCTGGATCTCGGCCGTGCTCACCGTCTGGTCCATGGTCTATTACCTGCAGAAGGCCATTCCCGAGATCCGGGCCCGCACCAAATGACGGCTCAGGGGGAGGGCAACGCCTGGCTGCGGGCCATGCCCGTCGTCTTCGTGCTGATCTGGAGCACCGGCTTCATCGTGGCGCGCTACGGCATGCCGCATTCGCCGCCGATGAAATTCCTGGCCATGCGCTACATCCTCTCGGTGGGCTGCTTCATCGTGTGGGCCTGGCTGGCGCGCGTGGCGCTGCCGGTGGGCCGCGCGCAGTGGCTGCACCTGGCGGTCACCGGTGTGCTGATGAATGCGGGCTATCTGGGTGGGGTCTGGTCGGCGATCAAGCTGGGCATGGGCGCGGGGCTGGTCGCGCTGCTAGTGGGCCTGCAGCCGGTGCTCACCGCCGTCTGGGTGTCGTCGCGCGGTGGCCGGGTCACGGCTCGGCAGTGGCTGGGCCTTGCCCTGGGCTTTGCCGGGCTGGCCCTGGTGGTGTGGCACAAGCTGGGCCTGGGCGAGGTCCACCTCGTGAACTTCCTGCTGGCGATGTTCGCGCTCGTGTGCATCACCACCGGCACGCTCTACCAGAAGCGCTTCGTCCAGCCTTGCGACGTCCGGACCGCCAACCTGATCCAGATGGCGGCCGCCTTCATCGTCACCCTGCCGCTTGCCTTGCTCGAGACCGAGCCGATGGTGTGGACCGGCGAGATGGCCGGCGCCATGGCCTGGTCGGTTCTTGCGCTCACGCTCGGGGGCAGCTCGCTGCTGTATATGCTGATTCAGCGCGGCGCCGCGACGACGGTGACGAGCCTGCTCTACCTGGTGCCTCCATGCACCGCGCTGATGGCCTGGGTCCTGTTTGCCGAACCCGTCACCGCCGCGAGCATCGCCGGCATGGCGCTCACCGCGTTTGGCGTGAGCCTGGTGGTGCGGAGCGCGCGGCCTGCGGCCTGAGTTCGGCCTTCCAGGGCTCCCGGCTGAACTGCCGCGCAAGGTGGTCGACCAGCAGCTTGACGCCACGCGGCGAGCGCGGTCGGTAAGGCGCCAGCCAATGGATGTCGGCATCGGCCATCTGATAGGCCGGCAGCACGCGCACCAGAGCGCCGCTTGCGAGCTGAGGCGCAATGTCCCACAGGCTGCGCAGCATGATGCCCCGTCCCGCCAGGCACCAGTCGCGCACCAGTTCGCCGGAGTTGCTCTGCAGCGGCCCGCGCACGGCCACGCGGTGGGGGCGGCGCTCGCGCTCCCTGTGCAGCACCCAGGTGTCGGCGGGTTGTGCGGGGTCGTTGCCGTTCTCGCTGACCCGCAGGCAGGCGTGTGCGGCGAGGTCCTCGACGGTCGCCGGCACACCATGCGCCTGGAGGTAGGACGGCGCGGCCACCAGCACGCGCTGGTTGCGCGCGAGCCGGCGCGCCACCCACTCGCCTGCACGATGGCCCGGCGCATTCCAGAGCCAGATCGCGCCGTCGAAGCCTTCGACCGTCAGATCGGGCAGCTGCTCGGTCAGCTGCACCCGGATCTCCAGTCGCGGATAGAGCGCCTGAAACTCCGCAAGGGCCGGCCCGAGCCAGAGCCGGCCAAAGCCGAAGGTGGCGGCCAGGCGGATCTGCCCGGTGGGCTCGGACAGCCGTTCGCGCAGATCGGCCTCGGCTTCCTGAAAGCCTCGCAGCAGCGTGAGTGCATGCGCGTGCAGTGTCTCGCCTTCGGCCGTGGCGCTGACCCGGCGTGTCGTGCGCTGGAACAGCCGCAGGCCGAGCCGGATCTCCAGCGCCATGAGCCGCTTGGTCACGGCCGAAGGCGCGATGCGCAGGGCGCGCGCGGCGGCGGCCATGCTGCCGTGCTGCCGCACTGCAACGACGAGTTCCAGGTCGGCGCGATCCATTGTTGCCTTTCGGGAAATAATCGATTGCCCGATTATTCACCGATCCACGGCTATGCTCCTGCTCCAGGAGACACCGCATCATGAGCCCGCCGCCCACCGGTCCGCAAGGACTGCTCGACGGCTTCGCCACGCGCACGGTCGAGCGAGACAGCGTCTCGATCCACACGCGTGCGGCGGGGCAGGGGCCGGCATTGCTTCTGCTGCACGGCCACCCGCAGTCGCAGGTCATGTGGCATCGCGTGGCGCCGGCGCTGGCGCAGCATTTTCACGTCGTCCTCATGGACCTGCGCGGCTACGGCGACTCCGGGCGACCCGCGGCGGATGACGCGCATCGTGCGTATTCCAAGCGCGAGATGGCGCTCGACGCGATCGCCGTGATGCAGGCCCACGGCCACGAGCGCTTCGCCGTGCTGGCGCATGACCGCGGCGCGCGCGTGGCGCACCGCCTGGCAGCAGACCATCCGCAGGCCGTCGCGCGCCTCATGCTGCTGGACATCGCGCCGACCCTGGCCATGTACGAAGGGGCCAACGATGCCTTTGCACGCGCCTACTGGCACTGGTTCTTCCTGATCCAGCCGTCGCCGCTGCCCGAACTGCTGATCGAGGCCGACCCGGCGGCCTATGTCCGCAACGTGATGGGCAAGCGCCATGCGGGCCTGGCCGCGTTCGCGCCCGAAGCGCTGGCGGAATACGAACGCTGCGCGCGCCGGCCCGGCACGGCGCGTGGCATCTGCGAGGACTACCGTGCTTCGGCCACCATCGACCTTGAGCAGGACCGCGACGACGTTCGCCTGGGGCGGCGTCTGACCCAGCCGCTGCGGGTGCTCTGGGGCGAGCACGGCGTCGTCGGCCGATGCTTTGACGTGCCCGCGCTCTGGCGCGAACGGGCGCTGCAGTTCTCGGGCCGCGCCGTGCCGTGCGGCCACTACATCGCGGAGGAGGCCCCGGACCTGCTCCTGGCCGAGGCCCTCGATTTTTTCAACCCGTGAACCCACGCGGGTCGCGTTCCGCCCGCAGGGCGGCGCCGACCCTACCATCCCCGTCTGATTCCCAAGGAGTTCCACCCATGAGCAAGAAACGCATCGCAGTCATCGCCGGCGACGGCATCGGCAAGGAAGTCATGCCCGAAGGCCTGCGCGTGATGGAGGCCGCAGCCACGCGCTTTGGCATCGACCTGCAGTTCGACCACTTCGACTTCTCGAGCTGGGACTACTGCGAGAAGCACGGCAAGATGCTGCCCGATGACTGGAAGGACCAGATCGGCGGCCACGACGCGATCTACTTCGGCGCGGTGGGCTGGCCGGCCAAGATCGCCGACCATGTGTCGCTCTGGGGCTCGCTGCTGCTGTTTCGCCGCGAGTTCGACCAGTACATCAACCTGCGCCCGGCCCGGCTCATGCCCGGCATCATCGCGCCGGTCGTCCGGCGCGACGGCACGCCTCGCCAGCCCGGCGAGATCGACATGTACATCGTGCGCGAGAACACCGAAGGCGAGTACTCCAGCATCGGCGGCCGCATGTACCCGGGCACCGAGCGCGAGATCGTCATGCAGGAGACCGTCATGTCGCGCATCGGCGTGGACCGCGTGCTGAAGTTCGCCTTCGAGCTTGCGCAGTCGCGCCCCAAGAAGCACCTGACCAGTGCCACCAAGTCGAACGGCATCGCCATCACCATGCCCTACTGGGACGAGCGCGTCGCCGAGATGGCCAAGGCCTATCCGGGCGTCAACGTCGACAAGTTCCACATCGACATCCTCACCGCGCACTTCGTGCAGCGGCCCGACTTCTTTGACGTGGTGGTGGCCAGCAACCTGTTCGGCGACATCCTGAGCGATCTCGGTCCGGCCTGCACCGGCACCATCGGCATCGCGCCGAGCGCCAACCTCAACCCGACGCGCACCATGCCCTCGCTGTTCGAGCCGGTGCATGGCTCGGCCCCTGACATCGCGGGCAGGAACATCGCCAACCCGATCGGCCAGATCTGGTGCGGCGCGATGATGCTCGAGTTCCTCGGCCGCAAGGACGCGCATGACGCCGTGCTCGCCGCCATCGAGAAGGTGCTCGATCCCCAAAGCGGTGCGCCCCGCACGCCCGACATTGGCGGCAACGCCGGAACCACCGACCTCGGCAAGGCGATCGCTGCCGCACTGTAACGGCGGCACGCTCCATTTGTTACCGTGACTATTTGCGCGGTGCGGCGCAGCGCTCGCTGCGGCCGTACCGGCAGGCCTCTCAAAAGCGACTAGAATCCGCCTCCGCGCCTGTTGTAAACCCGCATGCCTTATTGACACGGTCTGGCTCCGTGGCTTTAATGGGCAGCAAG
>JBGAIH010000021.1:0-88226 GCA_044225675.1 Burkholderiaceae bacterium | reverse complement strand
AAGCACCCGCGCTCGAACGCATGGGCGACGGCGCGCCGGCGCAGCGCTCCGGCGGGCTGGCCGAGCCGCCCGGAAGCGGTGGCCTCGCAGAGCCGCCGAGCGAAGGCGGACTCAAGGAACCGCCGGCCGACGGAGGCCTGAAGGAGCCGCCCTCGGACGGCGGGCTGAAGGAGCCCCCGGCGGATGGAGCCCTCAAGGAGCCCCCCTCTGACGGTGGACTCAAGGAGCCACCCGCCGCCGGTGACCTGAAAGAGCCTCCCGCTGTCGCAGGCGACCTGAAGGAGCCGCCCTCGGACGGTGCCACCAGGGCACCTGCGGCGGCAGGCGACGCAGGCGGCGTGAAGGAGCCTCCAGGCGCGGCAACCGCATCCGGCGCGGCCACGGCTCCCGGCGCATCGAATGCCGCGGCGGCGGCCGAAGGCGCGGGCAAGCTTCCCGCGCCGCGCGGCTGGTGGATCGGCGTGGGCGCGGGCGCGGCCGCGCTGGCGCTCTTCTACGCGCTGCTGAGCTTCACGCGCCTTGAGATCTTCAAGATGCTGCTGACCAGCTTCTTCCCGCTGCTGATCCTGATCATGGCCGTGCTCGGCTCCATCGTGATGGGCCTGGCGACGCCGACCGAAGCCGCTGCCGTCGGCGCCCTCGGCGGCTTCCTTTTGGCCATCGCCTACCGGCAGCTCACGTTGAGCGTCGTCAAGGAGAGCGTCTTCCTGACCGCCAAGACCTCGGCCATGGTCTGCTGGCTGTTCGTCGGTTCGGCCATCTTCTCGGCGGCATTCGCGCTGCTGGGTGGCCAGGAGCTGGTCGAGCGCTGGGTGCTGTCGATGAACCTGTCGAAGACGCAGTTCCTGATCCTGTCGCAGGTGATCATCTTCGTGCTGGGCTGGCCGCTGGAGTGGACCGAGATCATCGTGATCTTCATGCCGATCTTCATTCCGCTGCTCGACAACTTCGGCGTGGACCCGCTGTTCTTCGGCCTGCTGGTGGCGCTGAACCTGCAGACCGCCTTCCTGAGCCCGCCCGTGGCCATGGCCGCGTTCTACCTCAAGGGGGTGAGTCCACCGCATGTGACGCTCAACCAGATCTTCCTGGGGATGCTGCCCTTCATGGGCATCCAGATCGTGGCCATCGTGCTGCTGTACATCTTCCCGGAGATCGGGCTGTGGCTGCCGCAGCTGCTCTACGCGCGCTGAAAATCTGCGCGCCGCGCCCGCCTGGCACGGACCCAGGCATCCACCGGACGAGGGGGCCTGCGCCCCCTCTTTCCATTTGCTGGCAGAATGCTGTTTGATTGACGTTTACGTAAACGTCAATCAAAATCTCCCTCCTGCCCGTTGTGCCCACCGGAGACAAGCCGCATGCCCCCGAGCGCCAAAGCCGCGCCTTCGTCCGCCCCGTCCTCCGCCCCGTCCCCCGCGGACTGGCAAGTGCCGTCCGGCAAGGAGGCCGACGCGTTCTCGCTGGCATCGGTCGACCCTGCGGCCAAACCCTGGTCATCGGGCGACAAGCTGGCTGACAAGGCCGAGGTCGAGCGGCTTGCCCAGGAGCTTGACGGCCTGCAGAACCTGTTCTTCGCCGACCGCCGCTACAAGCTGCTGGTGGTGCTGCAGGGCACCGACGCCGCCGGCAAGGACGGCACCGTGCGCGACGTGTTCAGCCGCACCAGTCCGCTGGGCGTTCACACCGTCGGCTGGAAGGCGCCCACCGAAGACGAGCGCAGCCACGACTACCTCTGGCGCATCCACAAGGCGATGCCCGGCGCGGGCGAGATCACCGTCTTCAACCGCAGCCACTACGAGGACGTGCTCGTGCCCGTGGTCAACGGCTGGATCACGCCGGAGCAGACGCGCCAGCGCTTCCGGCACATCAACGAGTTCGAGCGGCTGCTGGCCGAGACCGGCACCGTGATACTCAAGTTCATGCTGCACATCGGCGCCGACGAGCAGCGCAAGCGCCTGCAGGAGCGGGTCGACGACCCGGCCAAGCGCTGGAAGTTCAGCATGGGCGACCTGGAGGTGCGCAAGCAGTGGGACGCCTACCAGGCCGCCTACCAGGCCCTGCTGCGCGCCACCAGCACCGCGCATGCGCCATGGACCGTCGTGCCGGCCAACTCCAAAACCCACCGCAACCTGATGATCGCCACGATGGTGCGCGACGCCCTGCTGCGGCTTCCCCTTCGCTATCCGCCCGGCGATCCCGGACTGGACGGCCTGAAGATCGTCTGAGTCACAAACTTCGAAAGACCGCTGCCATGACCGACCTGTCCGCCGAATTCAAGGCGCTCGCCAACTACCGGCCCACCCACAAGGTGCGCTTCGTCACTGCCGCCAGCCTGTTCGACGGGCACGACGCGGCCATCAACATCATGCGCCGCATCCTGCAGGGCATGGGCGCCGAGGTGATCCACCTGGGCCACAACCGCAGCGTCGACGAAGTCGTCACGGCCGCGCTCCAGGAAGATGCGCAGGGCATCGCGATCAGCTCCTACCAGGGCGGCCACGTGGAGTACTTCAAGTACATGGTGGACCTGCTCAAGGCGCGCGGCGGCGCGCACATCCAGGTCTTCGGCGGTGGCGGCGGCGTGATCGTGCCGCCCGAGATCCGCGAGCTGCAGGCCTATGGCGTGACCCGCATCTACAGCCCCGAAGACGGCCAGCGCATGGGCCTGCAGGGGATGATCGGCGAGATGGTCATGCGCTGCGACAAGGACCTCACGGGCTATGCGCCGCGCCAGGTCAGCGCCATCCAGGGCCAGACCGAAGAGGCCTGGCGCGCGCTCGCCCAGCTGATCACGGCACTGGAAAACGGCAAGGCCGATGGCACGCTGATGGACGCGGTCCGCCAGGAAGCGGCGCGCCGCGCCGTGCCCGTGCTGGGCATCACCGGCACCGGCGGCGCCGGCAAGTCCTCGCTCACCGACGAGCTGATCCGCCGCCTGCGCCTGGACCAGGGCGACGCGCTGCGCGTGGCCGTGGTGTCGATCGATCCGTCGCGCCGCAAGAGCGGCGGCGCGCTGCTGGGCGACCGCATCCGCATGAATGCGATCGGCCCCTGGTCCCAGGGCCCGCGCGTGTTCATGCGATCGCTGGCCACGCGCGACTTCGGCAGCGAGATCTCGGCCGCGCTGCCCGACGTGGTGGCCGCCTGCAAGGCCGCCGGGTTCGACCTCGTGGTGGTCGAGACGTCCGGCATCGGCCAGGGCGACGCGGCCATCGTGCCGCACGTGGACATTCCGATGTACGTGATGACGCCCGAGTTCGGCGCGGCCAGCCAACTGGAGAAGATCGACATGCTCGACTTCGCCGAGTTCGTCGCGATCAACAAGTTCGACCGCAAGGGCGCGGCCGATGCGCTGCGCGACGTCTCCAAGCAGGTGCAGCGCAACCGCGAGGCCTGGGGCACGCCGGCCGACCAGATGCCCGTGTTCGGCACCATGGCGGCCCGCTTCAACGACGACGGCGTCACCGCGCTGTACCAGGCGCTCAAGGCACGTCTGGCCGCCCTGGGCATGCCGCTGTCGGACGGCGCCCTGCCGCGCGTGGACGTGCGCCACAGCACCAACCAGACGCCGGTCGTGCCGCCCGCGCGCACCCGTTACCTGGCCGAGATTTCGGACACCGTGCGCGCCTACAAGAAGCGCGCCCGGGCCCAGGCCAGCCTGGCCCGCGAGATCCAGCAACTGCAGGCCGCCGCCCAGATGCTGCGCGTCGACAAGCCCGGCCGCGCACCGGCCGCCGAGGCCGCGCTCGACCTGGCCGGCCAGCGCAAGGCCCGCATGGACAAGGACGCGCTGCACCTGCTGCAGCAGTGGCCCGACATGCAGAAGGCCTACGCGGGCGACGAGTACGTCGTGAAGATCCGCGACAAGGAGATCCGCACGGCCCTGACCACGCGTTCGCTCTCGGGCACGGTGATCCGCAAGGTGTCGCTGCCGCAGTACGAGGACCATGGCGAGATCCTCAAGTGGCTGATGCTCGACAACGTGCCGGGCAGCTACCCGTACACCGCCGGCACCTTCGCCTTCAAGCGCGAGGGCGAGGACCCGACCCGCATGTTCGCGGGCGAGGGCGACCCCTTCCGTACCAACCGGCGCTTCAAGCTGCTGTCCGAGGGCATGCCCGCCAAGCGCCTGTCGACTGCATTCGACTCGGTCACGCTCTACGGCAACGACCCGGACCTGCGGCCCGACATCTACGGCAAGGTTGGCAACTCGGGCGTGTCGATCGCCACGCTCGACGACATGAAGGTGCTGTACGACGGCTTCGACCTGTGCAACCCGTCCACCTCGGTGTCGATGACGATCAACGGCCCCGCGCCGAGCATCCTGGCGATGTTCATGAACACGGCCATCGACCAGAACATGGAGAAGTTCCGCGCCGACAACGGCCGCGAGCCGACCGACACCGAAGCGGCCAAGATCCGCGAATGGGTACTCGCCAACGTGCGCGGCACGGTGCAGGCCGACATCCTCAAGGAAGACCAGGGCCAGAACACCTGCATCTTCTCCACCGAGTTCAGCCTCAAGGTCATGGGCGACATCGCCCAGTACTTCGTGCACCACAACGTGCGCAACTTCTACTCGGTGTCGATTTCGGGCTACCACATCGCCGAAGCCGGCGCCAACCCGATCAGCCAGCTGGCCTTCACGCTGTCCAACGGCTTCACCTTCGTGGAAGCCTACCTGGCGCGCGGCATGCACATCGACGACTTCGCGCCCAACCTGAGCTTCTTCTTCTCCAACGGCATGGACCCGGAGTACACCGTGATGGGCCGCGTGGCGCGCCGCATCTGGGCCGTGGCCATGAAGGAGAAATACGGCGCCAACGAGCGCTCGCAGAAGCTCAAGTACCACATCCAGACCTCCGGCCGCAGCCTGCATGCGCAGGAGATCCAGTTCAACGACATCCGCACCACGCTGCAGGCGCTGATCGCGATCTACGACAACTGCAATTCGCTGCACACCAATGCCTTTGACGAGGCCATCACCACGCCGACCGAAGACTCGGTGCGCCGCGCCATGGCGATCCAGCTCATCATCAACCGCGAGTGGGGCCTGGCGAAGAATGAGAACCCGAACCAGGGCGCCTTCATCATCGAGGAGCTGACCGAGCTGGTGGAGGAAGCCGTGCTCGCCGAGTTCGAGCGGATCGCCGAGCGCGGCGGCGTGCTCGGCGCGATGGAGACCGGCTACCAGCGCGGCCGCATCCAGGACGAGTCGATGCACTACGAGATGCTCAAGCACACCGGCGAGCTGCCGATCGTCGGCGTGAACACCTTCCGCAATCCGCACGGCGACGCGGTGCTCGACAAGCTCGAGCTGGCCCGCTCCACCGACGAGGAAAAGCAGAACCAGCTCAAGCGCCTGCAGGAGTTCCACGCGCGCCATGCCGACGAGGCCCCCGCCATGCTCCGGCGCCTGCAGCAGGCGGTGATCGAGAACGCCAACGTGTTCGAGGTGCTGATGGACGCGGTGCGGGTGTGCTCGCTCGGCCAGATCACCACCGCGCTGTTCGAGGTCGGCGGACAGTACCGCCGCAACATGTAAGACCTCGCGGCGCCCGCCACGGGCACCGCTTCGTCAGCTAACTGACAGGCTCCTGGCGCTGCGCGCCGGGAGCCGTGCGCCTGCACGAAGAACTACCTAAGGTTTAACCCGCTATCGCAGCGCAGCATGAATACCTAGCATGGCGCTCTTGTCGGCCGCTCATGCGAATTCCGTCCACGGCGGCCGCCCAGTCAACCATTCAACATCGATGGAGCGGGCTTTGCCGGCAGAGATCATTCTCGAGACCCAGGGGCTGACCAAGGAGTTCAAGGGCTTCGTGGCCGTCAACAACGTCGACCTCAAGGTCCGGCGCGGGCACATCCATGCGTTGATCGGGCCCAACGGCGCGGGCAAGACGACCTTCTTCAATCTGCTGACCAAGTTCCTGCCGCCCACACGCGGCACGATCACCTTCAACGGCGTGGACATCACCCACGAGAAGCCGGCGCAAACCGCGCGCCGCGGGATCGTCCGCTCGTTCCAGATCTCTGCCGTTTTCCCGCACATGACGGTGCAGGAAAACGTGCGCGCCGCACTGCAGCGCCCGCTGGGCAACTCCTTCCATTTCTGGAAGCCCGAGAAAAGCCTGTTCCACCTGCACGAGCGGGCCCGCGAACTGCTCGCCCAGGTCGATCTGCAGGACTTTGCCGACGAACTCACGGTGAACCTGCCCTACGGCCGCAAGCGCGCGCTGGAGCTGGCCACCACCATGGCGCTGGAGCCCGAGCTGATGCTGCTGGACGAACCGACGCAGGGCATGGGCCATGAGGACGTGCACCGAGTCACCGAACTGATCAAGAAGGTCTCGGCCGGCCGCACCATCCTGATGGTGGAGCACAACATGAACGTCGTGTCGTCCATTGCCGACCGCATCACGGTGCTGCAGCGCGGCGCCATCATCGCCGACGGCCCGTACGCCGAGGTGTCGGCCAACCCTCAGGTCATCGAGGCCTACATGGGCAGCGCCGACACCGAGCTGCAAGGCGCACACTGAGCCATGAACACCAACGAACTTCTACGCCTGACCGACCTGCACGCCTGGTACGGCGAGTCGCATATCCTGCATGGCGTGAACCTGACTGTCCGCGAGGGCGAGGTCGTCTGCCTGCTCGGCCGCAATGGCGCGGGCCGCACCACCACGATGCGCGCCATCGTCGGCCTGACCGGCGCGCGCAAGGGCTCCATCCGAATCAACGGTCAGGAAGCCGTGAAGCTGCCGCCCCACAAGGTGGCGCGCCTTGGCGTGGGCTACTGCCCGGAAGAGCGCGGCATCTTCGCCAGCCTGTCGGCAGAGGAGAACCTCATGCTGCCGCCGGTCATCAGCGCGGGCGGCATGGGCATCGACGAGATCTACGGCATGTTCCCCAACCTCAAGGAGCGCGCCGCCAGTCCCGGCACGCGGCTGTCAGGCGGTGAGCAGCAGATGCTGGCCGTGGCCCGCATCCTGCGCACCGGCGCGCGGCTGCTGCTGCTCGACGAGATCTCCGAGGGCCTCGCTCCGGTGATCGTGCAGAAGCTCGCCGAGATGATCCGCACGCTCAAGGCCAAGGGCTACACCATCGTGCTGGTGGAGCAGAACTTCCGCTTCGCCGCACCGCTGGCCGACCGTTTCTACATCATGGAGCACGGCCGCATCGTCAAGGAATTCGCCCAGGCCGAACTGCAGGACAACAAGGCCATGCTGCAGGAATTCCTCGGCGTCTAGATCCGGCTCCCCACCCCTTTTCAACCCCCGTGAACCCAGGAGACACCATGAAACTCACCTCCATCGTCGCCGCCATCGCCGTCGGCCTCGGCTGCGCCAGCGCCGCCTTCGCCCAGGTCAACAACTCCGGCCCGGTCAAGATCGGTTTCATCACCGACATGTCCAGCCTCTACGCCGACATCGACGGGCCTGCCGGCGCCGAGATGATCAAGTGGGCCGTGCAGGACTTCGGCGGCAAGGTCCTCGGCCGTCCGGTCGAGGTGCTCTCGGCCGACCACCAGAACAAGGCCGACGTCGCCAGCTCCAAGGCGCGCGAGTGGATGGACAAGGAAAACCTCGCCATGCTCGTGGGCGGCACCTCCTCGGGCACGGCGCTGGCCATGTCCAAGGTCTCGGCCGAGAAGAAGCGCCCCTTCCTCGTGATCGGCGCCGGCTCGGCCCGCCTGACCAACGAAGACTGCAACCCCTACACCGTCCACTATGCCTATGACACCGTGTCGCTGGCCAAGGTGGCCGGCTCGGCGCTGATCAAGGCCGGCAACAAGAACTGGTACTTCCTCACCGCCGACTACGCCTTCGGCCATTCGCTGGAAGCCGATGCGACCACCGTGATCAAGGCCAACGGCGGCACCGTGGCCGGCTCGGTCAAGCATCCGCTCAACGCCTCGGACTTCTCGTCCTTCCTGCTGCAGGCCCAGGGCTCCAAGGCCCAGATCCTGGCCATGGCCAACGCCGGCGGCGACTTCACCAACGCGATGAAGGCTGCCAAGGAATTCGGCATCGGCAAGACCATGAAGACCGCCGGCCTGCTGGTGTTCATCAACGACGTGCACAGCCTGGGCCTGTCCAACACCGAGGGCCTGCAGCTGGCCGACAGCTGGTACTGGAACCAGGACGACGCCTCGCGCAAGTTCGCCAAGCGCTTCTTCGACAAGTACAAGCGCATGCCCTCCAGCCTGCAGGCCGCCGACTACTCGGTCACCATGAACTACCTCAAGGCGGTGCAGGCCGCCGGCACGACCGACGGTGACAAGGTCATGGCCACGCTCAAGGGCATGAAGATCGACGACTTCTACAACAAGGGCCAGATCCGGGCCGACGGCCGCATGATCCACGACATGTACCTGTTCGAGGTCAAGTCGGCCAAGGACTCGACCACGCCGTGGGACTACTACAAGCAGATCGCGAAGGTGCCGGGCGACCAGGCCTTCACGACGGTGGCCGAAAGCAAGTGCTCCCTGATCAAGAAGTAAGGGCAAGACGGCTGCCGGCGTGATGCCGGCAGCCTTTGTCCTGACCGCCCTTTCCCGACCGTCTTTTCCCCGAGAGCCCACACCCCCGCGCCATGGAAATCTTCGGCATCCCCCTGCAAGCCTTTCTCAGCCAGCTCATGCTGGGCCTGGTCAATGGCGCCTTCTACGCCATGCTCAGCCTCGGCCTGGCCGTGATCTTCGGTCTGCTGGACATCGTCAATTTCGCGCATGGCGCGCTCTACATGATGGGCGCATTCGCCGCCTGGATCATGATGGACAAGTGGGGCGTGAACTACTGGCTTGCGCTGATCCTGGCACCGCTGGTCATCGGCGCGCTCGGCGTGGTGATCGAGCGCACCATGCTCAAGCACCTCTACGGGCTGGACCCGTTGTACGGGCTGCTGCTGACCTTCGGCCTGTCGCTGATCTTCGAAGGCGTGTTCCGCGACCAGTACGGCGTCTCGGGCCAGTCCTATCCGGTGCCCGAGCTGCTGCAGGGCGCCACCAATCTCGGCTTCATGATCCTGCCCAACTACCGGGCCTGGGTTGTGGTCGCCTCCATCGCCGTGTGCCTGGGCACCTGGTTCCTGATCGAACGCACGCGGCTCGGGGCCTACCTGCGCGCCGGCACCGAGAACGCCCGGCTGGTCCAGGCCTTCGGCGTCAACGTTCCGCTGATGGTCATGCTGACCTATGGCGCGGGCGCCGCCCTCGCCGCCTTCGCCGGCGTGCTGGCCGCGCCCATCATTCAGGTCACGCCGCTCATGGGCTCCAACCTCATCATCGTGGTGTTCGCGGTGGTGGTGATCGGCGGCATGGGCTCCATCCTCGGCTCGGTGGTCACTGGCCTCGGGCTCGGCGTGATCGAGGGCCTGACCCGCGTGTTCTACCCTGAAGCCTCCAACGTCGTGGTGTTCGTCGTCATGGTCATCGTGCTCGTGCTGCGACCCGCCGGCCTGTTCGGCAAGGAGGCCTGAGCCATGAAAAACGATTCCCGCCTCATCCGCTCCACCTACGTCGCCGTTCTGGCGCTGCTGCTGCTCGCGCCGGTGCTGGGCCTGTACCCGGTGTTCGTCATGAAGCTGCTGTGCTTCGCGATCTTCGCCTGCGCCTTCAACCTGCTGCTGGGCTTCACCGGCCTGCTGTCCTTCGGCCATGCGGCTTTCTTCGGCTTTGCCGCCTACGTGGCCGGCTGGTTCATCAAGGCCAAGGGCTTCACGCCCGAGGTCGGCATCCTGGCTGGCGTCGTGGTGGCCGCGCTGCTGGGGCTGGTGTTCGGCCTGGTGGCCATCCGGCGCCAGGGCATCTACTTCGCCATGATCACGCTGGCGCTGGCGCAGATGGTCTTCTTCATCTGCCTGCAGGCCAGCTTCACCGGGGGTGAGGACGGCCTGCAGGGCGTGCCGCGCGGAGCGCTGCTGGGCGTGCTGTCGCTGGAGTCGGACACCGCGATGTACTACGTGGTGGTCGCCGTGTTCGTTGCCTGCTTCCTGGGCATCTCGCGCATCGTCAACTCGCCCTTCGGCCAGGTGCTCAAGATGATCCGCGAGAACGAGCCGCGCGCGGTGTCACTGGGTTATCAGGTCGACCGCTACAAGCTGCTCGCCTTCGTCCTGTCGGCGGCCCTGGCAGGCCTGGCCGGCGGGCTCAAGACGCTGGTCATGGGCTTTGCCACCCTGACCGACGTGCACTGGTCGATGTCGGGCGAGGTGATCCTCATGAGCCTGCTGGGCGGCGTGGGCACGCTGTTCGGCCCGGTGCTGGGCGCCGGCATCGTGATTTCGCTGCAGAACCTGCTGGCCGACCGCGTCGGCGCCTGGGTGACGGTGATCATCGGTGCGATCTTCGTGCTGTGCGTGCTGGCCTTCCGCAAGGGCATCACCGGCGAGCTGCTGGCCTGGCTGGAACGCCGCCGCAACGCGGCCAAGGCAGCAGGCTGAAGCCGGCGCGAGGCAGCGCGGGCGGCCGGCTGAGGCCGGCGCGAGGCAGCGCGGGCGGCCGGCTGAAGCCGGCGCGCGTGTCATCCAGGTGATTGGCCTGAACAGGCCGCCTTGCTACGCTTGCGGTTTGCGGCCCGCGTCGGGCCTTGCAGGAGTCACGCAGCATGGACCAGCTCTTCTCCCTCCACGGCCGCAGCGCCCTCATTACCGGCGGCTCGCGCGGCATCGGCCGCATGATCGCCCGCGGCTTTCTGGCCCAGGGTGCGCGGGTGTACATCTCGGCCCGCAAGGCCGCGGCCTGCGACGAGACCGCGCGCGAACTGTCGGCCTTCGGCACCTGCGTGTCGCTGCCGGCCGACGTGTCGACGCAGGAAGGCGTGCAATCGCTGGTGCGGGCCTACGCCCAGCATGAAGGCGAGCTCGACATCCTCGTCAACAATGCCGGCGCGGCCTGGGGCGAGGCCTACGACAGCTTTCCGGAAAGCGGATGGGACAAGGTGGTGGACCTCAACATGAAGGCGCCCTTCTTCCTCACGCAGGCGCTCACGCCGATGCTGCGCAAGGCGGCGTCGCGGCATGTCGCCAAGGTCATCAACATCGCCTCGATCGACGGCATCTCGGTCAACCCGCAGGAGACCTACTCCTACGCCGCGAGCAAGGCCGGCCTGATCCACCTGACCCATCGCATGTCGCTGCGTTTGGCGCCCGAGAACATCGCGGTCTCGGCCATCGCGCCCGGTGCTTTCGCATCGAACATGAACCGCGATGCGCGCGACCATGCCGAGGCGCTGTCGGCCCGCATCCCCGCCGGCCGCATCGGCACCGACGAAGACATGGCCGGCGCGGCCATCTACCTGGCGTCGCGTGCCGGGGACTACGTGGTCGGCGCCACGCTGGTTGTGGACGGCGGCGTCACGCTGGCCCGCGGCTGACTGGCGCGGGCATTGGCCCAGTGCTGAACAGGCCGGCAGGGCGGCCTGTAGGAGAGCGGCGCGACCCGGCCGCCTGCGTGCGATGGCGCACACAAGTGCGCCGAGACGGCGGCGTAAGCTGAAGCGGTCTTCCCTCGCCCCTTCTCAGGAGAGTCTTCATGGCCGTCCGCACGCCGTTCAACCGCCGCCGATCCACCAGCAAATCCCCTGCCCGCGACCGGGGCGATACGCAGGTCAGCGACGACAGCGGCGGCACGCCGCGCCTGCCGCACGAACACGACGAATCGGCCGACAGCCAGGCAAGCCCGCCTCGCGAGGAAATCGCCCAGGCCAGCCGGGACGTCAGGCGCGGGCTCGTCGACACCAGCCGGGCCCCCGAGGCCGACCGCACCTACCGCAAGCTCAAGGGTGGACCTGCGCCGGACTGAAAGCTTCGAGGGAGGGTCTCAGGAGAAAGTCCCGAGTAAAAGTCCCGAGTGAAGGCCCCGGGTGAAAGCCCCGGCAGAAGGCCCTGCGCGAAAGCCTCGCAGGAGACACGGCGCCGGAGCGGTCAGCCGCTACCATCGCCCGCATGGCCTCGCCCCTGGACCTCGACTTCGCCCGGATCGCCGACCTCATCCACGCCCACGCGCAGCAGGCACCCGGGCGGCTCGCGCTCGCCGATGGCGAGCGGTCGCTCGACTATGCCGCGCTCGACGCGCTCATGGACCGCGTGGCCAGCACGCTGCAGCAGACGGGGCTGGCCGCCGGCGATGCGATCGCCATCTGCGCTGCAGGCTCCGTCACCTATGCGGCGGTCTTTCTGGGCGCGCTGCGCGCGGGGGTCGTGGTGGCACCGCTTGCGCCGGGCGCAACGCCCGCCGAGCTCGCCCGCATGATCAACGACGCACGCGCCCGGCTGCTGTTTGCCGACGCACCGGTGGCGCAGAGCCTGATGCCGCTGTGCGACCTGCCTGTCGTGCTGATCGACGGCCCCGCCACACCGACCACACCGACCACACCGGCCACACCGGCCACACCGGCCACACCCGAAAGCCCCGAGACTGAGCCGCACGCGCCCGCGGCGGCTCGGGCCCGCCGCCTGGACGACTGGCTGGCACCAGCGGGCAGCGTGCCGGCGGCGGTGGCCATCGGCCCGGCCGCGCCGTTCAACATCATCTATTCATCGGGCACCACCGGCGAGCCCAAGGGCATCGTCCAGCCGCACGGCATGCGCTGGTCGCATGTGCGGCGCGGGGCGCGTTACGCCTACTCCGGCAGCACCGTCACGCTGCTGTCCACGCCGCTGTACTCCAACACCACGCTGGTGGTGTTCTTTCCGACGCTCGCATTCGGCGGCTCGGTGCTGCTGATGCCGCGCTTCGACGCCGCCGCCTGGCTGCGCCTGGCGCAGGCCCGGCGCGTCACCCACACCATGCTCGTGCCGGTGCAGTACCAGCGCCTGCTCGCGCGGCCGGACTTCGGCAGCTTCGATCTGTCGTCCTTTCTGTTCAAGTTCTGCACCAGCGCGCCGTTTGCGGCCGCGCTCAAGGCCGAGGTGCTGGCGCGCTGGCCCGGCGGGCTGGTGGAGTTCTATGGCATGACCGAAGGCGGCGGCACCTGCATCCTGGACGCGCACCTGCACCCCGACAAGCTGCACACCGTCGGCCGGCCGTCCGACGGCCATGACATCCGCCTGATCGACGATGCCGGCCACGAAGTGCCTGCCGGCGAAGCGGGCGAAGTCGTGGGCCACTCGCCCGGCATGATGACCGGCTACTTCGGCCGGCCCGAGAAGACGCGCGAGGCGGAATGGTTCGCGCCCGACGGCAAGCGCTTCATCCGCACGGGCGACGTCGGGCGCTTCGACGCCGACGGCTTTCTCACGCTGATGGACCGCAAGAAGGACATGATCATCTCGGGTGGCTTCAACATCTACCCGAGCGACCTGGAGGCCGTGCTGCGCGGCCACCCGGCCGTGGCCGACGCCGCCGTAATCGGCGTGCCATCGACCCAGTGGGGCGAGACGCCGGTGGCCTTCGTCGTGCGCCAGGCGGCGGATGCCACGGCTGCCGAGCAGCTCCTCGACTGGGCCAATGCCCGCGTCGGCAAGACCCAGCGGCTCTCGGCGCTGCGTTTCATCGACGAGTTGCCCCGCAGCGCGATCGGCAAGGTGCTCAAGCGCGAGCTGAGGGAGCGGTTTGTGGCGGGGTAGCTGGGAAGGGGCCCCCTTCCTGGGGAGATATTCTCATAATGACTAGAATTCTAGGCAATTTAAATCAGACCCATCCTTTGAGCCAATAAGACTAGATTTCTAGGTATTTTTCTATCCTTTCCCAGTTTGACGCAATAAAGTCTAGAATTTCAGGCTTTATGAAGCGCGTCAAGCCCATCACTCCGTCCCCGGACCTGATCGTGTCGGACAGCAAAGCGTTCGGCGCATCGATCCGTGCGGCCCGCTGCGCCGCCCAGATGACCCTGGCGGACGCCGCTCTGCTGCTGGGGGTGGCGCGGCAGACCCTTGCCAACCTCGAGACCGCCAAGAGCAGCGTCAGCCTGGACACCGCCCTGCGCGCTGCGCGGGAGTTCGGCGTGTCCATCCTGGCCGTCCCCGGCGGGCAACGAGAAAGCGTACGCCGCGCCCTGGCCAGCTTGCAGCCGCCGCCTGAGGGCTCCTTGGACGGCGTGTCGCCGCGCAGGTGAGCGGGCGATGGTGACCCTGGATGTCTGGGTGGGTCAGGACCTCGTGGGCGTCCTGGGGCACGAGCCCAAGACCAATCAGTTCAGCTTCGACTACGCGGCCGGCTGGCGGGAAGCCGCAGGCCGCTTCCCGTTGAGCCCGCAGCTTCCGCTGCAGCGGCCGGCCGGCGAGACCGCCGAACACCACAGCGCACAGGTCCGGCAATTTTTCGAGAACCTGTTGCCCGAAGGCGAGGCACTGGACCACGCCGCGCAGTCGGCGGGCACGACGCGTTCGAATCTGGTGGGCCTGCTGATCGCCCTCGGCAAGGAAACCGCAGGCGCACTGCGCGTCACGCTCACGGATGACAGGGCGGCCGTGCCCGCCGCCGATCAGCGCCGCGAGATCACGCGCGCTGAGCTCTCCAAACGAATTCGCGAGCGTGGCAGCCTGCCCTTTTCTGTGTGGGATGGCAAGGTCCGCCTGTCCATCGCGGGGTACCAGGACAAGATCGCGGTCTACGAGCAGGAGGGCCGGTGGTACCTGGTCGATGGCGGCCGGCTCGCCTCCACCGACATCGTGAAGCCGGTGCCTGTGCGGCCGCAACTGGCCAGCCTGCCGGCCAATGAGCACATGTGCATGCAGCTTGCGCGGCGCGTCGGGCTCGAAGCGGCGCCGACGCGGCTGGCGCACGTGCCGGAACCGGTGCTGCTGGTGCGGCGGTTCGACCGTGTCGAGGCACCGGATGGCGTGCGGCGCCTGCATATCGTCGACGGCTGCCAGGCCCTGGGCCTGTCGGTGGCCATGAAGTACGAGCGCGCCTACGGTGATGGCGCCGACGTCGTCCACCTGCGCGACGGCGTGAGCTTTGCGAAGCTCTTCTCGCTGGTCGACCAGAGCCCGCTGCCGGCGGTCGACCGGCTCGGCCTGCTGCGCTGGGCAATCTTCCAGGTGCTGATCGGCAACACCGATGCCCACGGAAAGAACGTGTCGTTCTTCTGCGACGAGCGCGGTCTGCGGCTCGCGCCAGCGTACGACCTGGTCTGCATGGAGGCGCTTGATGCCGGCTTCGCAGCCACCTATGGGATGGCCTACGGCGACGCGTTCTCGGAGCAAGCCTTGAGCCCCTACGAGTGGGGCCACTTCGCGTACCAGTGCCGGCTGCCCTTCCGTCTGGTGGCCCATGAACTCGACACACTCGCTGGCAAGGTGCTTGCCGCGCTGGACGCGCTGGTGGCAGACAGTATCCGGCAAGGCGTACCGGCGGCTGTCGCGCAGCGCTTCAAGGACGTGGTGCTGGGCATCTGCGCCCGCCAGCGGGTGCACGCCAGGCAGATCGCCAAAGCCAGGCGCGCCGACTACGAGTGACTTGGCGCGGGATCGGGAAGTCGAAGCGCAAGCTAGCGCAGCGCCGCCCAGATCAGCGATGCGCCGGCCATCAGCAGCAGGCCGTCCATCAGCAGCCGGAACCGCGCGGCGTCGAGCTGCCGGACATAGCGTTTGGCGATGAACGCGCCGGCCACCAGCGAGCAGCCGACGATCAGGCCCTGCCCGATGATGGCCAGCGGCAGCGCCCCCATGCTGCGGAAGGTCAGCGCCTTGGCGCCGTAGACCGCGATGGAGGCAAGCGCCTCGGTCGCCAGGTAGGCCCCCTTGACGAGCCCGTACATCAGGAAAAACGGCGCGTTGATCGGGCCGGTGCTCACCACCAGCCCCGTGAGAAAGCCGATGGCCGCGCCCACCAGCGCCAGGTGCCAGGCCGACAGCTTCCAGTCCCGCCGGGCCATGGTGCGGCGCAGCGGGATCATCAGGATGAAGAACAGGCCCATGGCCAGCTCGACCACGCCCGGCGGCAGGGCCAGCAGGGTACGGGCGCCGAGCACGGCCGCCGGCACGCCGGTGACGCTGTAGGCTGCAGTGGCCCGCCAGTCGACCTCGCGCCACCAGGCAGCCACGCGGGAGGCATTGCCCATGATCGACGCGATGGCCATGATGGGCACCGCCTCGCGCGGGCCGAACACCAGGACCAGCGCGGGCATGAGCATGATCGAGGTGCCAAAGCCGATCAGCCCGCCCACGGTGCCGGCGACCAGGCCGAGCGCGAGAACGGCGAGAAACTCCATGGAGGCATTGTCGCCGCCGCGCTGTCCACGGGCCCGATGGCCGTTGGCCGGACCGGCGCAGACTGGCTCACAATGCGGGCATGAGCCGCCCGGAGACCGCCGCCCCTTCACCTTCCGAGCCGCCCGGCCCCACGCCGCCGGGCGCCGGGGCGATGCAGTCGCTGCAACCGCTGCAGTCGCTGCAGTCGCTGATCGACCACGACACCCACGCGATCTTAATCATCGACGCCACCACGCTGGGCTACCTCGCAGTCAACGCGGCGGCCTGCGAGCTGCTGGGCCACAGCCGCCTGGGGCTGCTGGCCTCGGGCGCCGCGACCGCCAGCGCCGAGTCGGGCCTCACCGCGCAGCCACTGCGCGAGCACTACGCCGAGCTGATCCGCCGTGCGCCGGCGCCCTTTGCCTGCCGCTCCTTCTACATTCACGCCGACGGCAATGCAGTCGAGGTCGACGTGGTCCGGCGGGCTTTCCAGCTGGAAGGGCGCTGGGCCATCCATGTCCGCGCCCGGGCTCTGGGTGCGGCTGCCAGCCCGGACGTGTCCTCGGGCGGCGACCTGAGCCGGGTCCGCAGCCTGATGGGACACAACCCTGATCCGATGATCCTCGTGGATCACCGCAGCCTGCGCTACCTGGACGCCAACGATGCCGCCTGCGCACTGCTGGGCTACAGCCGCAGCGAACTGATCGGAGCCAACCCGCAGCTGGCCGGTGGCCCGCCGGCCGCCGAGCTCAAGGTGCTGTACGGCCGGCTCGTGCTCAACTCGCCGCAGGCCGTGACGCAGGAGCTCACCCTGGTGCGCAAGGGTGGCGCGCCGGTGGAGGTCCAGGTCACGCGCTACGCGCTGATGACCGACGGGCGCTGGGTCATCTTCGTCACGCTGCGCGACCTCACCCCGCATCGCGCCGCCGAGCGCGAGCTCAAGCGCCACATGGAGGAGCTCACGCGCTCCAACCAGGAGCTCGAGCGCTTCGCCTACGTGGCCTCGCATGACCTGTCCGAGCCGCTGCGCATGGTCGCCAGCTACACGCAGCTGCTGGCGCGCCGCTATGGCGACAGGCTCGACCAGGATGCGCGGGACTTCATCGGCTTTGCGGTGGATGGCGCCCGCCGCATGCAGCACCTGATCGACGACCTGCTGACCTACTCGCGCGCCGGCCGCAACGACCGGGCCCGCCAGGCCACCGACATGAACGACGTGCTCCACGACGCCATCGACAACCTGCGCCAGCTGGTGCAGGACACTGGCGCCACGTTCCAGGTGCCGCGCCTTCCCGTGGTGCACGGCGACCACACCTCCCTGACCCAGCTGCTGCAGAACCTGATCGGCAATGCACTGAAGTTCGTGGTGGGGCGGCCCCCGCGCGTGCGCATCACGGCCGAGGAAGGCGACGAGGACTGGACCTTCTGCGTCAGCGACAACGGCGTGGGCATCGAGGCCCGCTATCACCAGCGGATCTTCGAGATCTTCCAGCGGCTGCACCCGCAGGACCGCTTCCGCGGCACCGGCATGGGCCTGGCGATCTGCAAGAAGATCATTGACCGGCATGGCGGGCGCATCTGGGTGGCCTCGCGCCCCGGCGAAGGCAGCGACTTCTTCTTCACGCTGCCCAAGTCCCCGCCGCCCGACACGCAACCCAACACCTTTCCCGGCGCGCTGTGATGCCGCAGCCGGCCGCTGTGGTGCAAAAGAAACTGCAGACGGCACCCGATGGCACCCATCGCCCCCCGCAGCGGCCCGATGTGGTCTATCCTCATGCCAGACAGCCGCCGGCCGGCGTGCGGCTCCATCCGGTACCGGCCGCAGCGGCCCCACCGGCCCGTGCAGGAGGAAATGCCCATGACATCGTCCGACAGCCTGCTGAACGCCGTGATGGCGCTGGCCAGCGAGGCGATCCTGATCATCGACGTGGAAACCCTGCGGTACGTCGCATTCAACGATGCGACCTGCCGCATGACGGGGCGCAGCCGCGAGGAACTCGACCGGCTGGGCCCGCTGGGCATGTGGGCCGAGGCCGGCGGCTCCCCCCAGGGGCTGCGCAACCACTACGCCGAGCTCGTCGAGCGCTCGCCCGCCACCATGCTGCACGTCGCGCCCATGCACCGGCCCGACGGCAGCTACATCGAGGTTCGCATGACGCGCCAGGCGCGGCGGGTCGACGGACGCTGGGTCATCCTGGTCTGCGGCGAACCCGTCACCGGACGCGATGCGCCGCCGGTGTCCACCGACATCGAGACGCTGCGCCGAGAGATGCATGCGAGCCAGGACGCGATCGCGCTGATCGACTTCCGCAGCATGCGCTACGTGGACGTCAACCAGGCCACCTGCGACGTGCTGGGCTACAGCCGCGAGGAGCTGCTCGAAGGCGACCTGCCCCTGTCAGGCGACCGCACGCTCGACGACATGCAGGAGCTGTATGCCGGTCTGGTCATTCGGGCGCCCGAAGCGATGGTGGAGAAAACCACCTACCATCGCAGCGACGGCGCGCAGACTTCCGGTACGGTGACGCGCCGCGCGATCCTGGCCAATGGCATGTGGTTCATCCACGTGCAGGTCCGCATCGGCGACTCCGTGCCGGCCCGGGAGCCCCATGAGCCTTGACAGCAAGCATGACTTTGACCTTTTCGTGATCGGCGGCGGCAGCGGCGGCGTGCGGGCCGCGCGCATGGCAGCGCAGCGCGGTGCCCGCGTCGCCATCGCGGAGGCGGCCGCCTGGGGCGGCACCTGCGTGAACGTCGGCTGCATCCCCAAGAAGCTCTACAGCTACGCGGCGCACTACGCGGAGGCGTTCACCGAAGCGGCCGGCTTCGGCTGGGAGGTCGACCCGCCGCGCTTCGACTGGGCCACGCTCAAGGCCAACCGGGCGCGCGAGATCAGTCGCCTCAATGGCGTCTACCGCCAGCTGCTGGCGGGCGCCGGGGTCCAGTTGCTCAGCGGCTGGGCCCGCATCCTGGAGCCGCACGCCGTTCAGGTGGACGAGGCGCAGGGGCCACGGCGCTTCACCGCGAAGCACATCCTCGTGGCCACGGGCGGCACACCGCTCGTGCCCGCCGTCGGAGGCCGCGAGCACGTCGTCACCTCCGACCACATGTTCGACCTCGAGCCCTTCCCCAAGCGGCTGGTGGTGGTGGGCGCCGGTTACATCGCCTGCGAATTTGCTTCGATCTTCAACGGCCTGGGCGCCGAAGTGGCGCTGGTGCACCGGGGCGCGGCATTGCTGGGCGGCTTCGACGCCGACGTGCAGGCCTTTCTCGCGCAGGAGATGCGCAAGGCCGGCGTGACGCTGCACTTCAATGCCAACGTGGCCGCCATCGCGCGGCAGGGCGAGGGCCTTCAGGTCACGCTTGCGGGGGGCGCGCAACTGGCGGCCGATACCGTGCTGTACGCGACCGGACGCATCCCCAACGTCCAGGGCCTGGGCCTGGAGACGGTGGGCGTGGCGCAGGCCGCCAACGGCGCGATCGTGGTCGATGCGGACTACCGCAGCTCCGTGCCCTCGATCTTCGCGCTCGGCGACGTCTCCACGACCAAGCAGCTCACGCCGGTGGCGCTCGGTGAAGCCATGGTCCTGGTCGACACCCTGTTCGGCCCCGCGCCCGGGGCACGGCCTCGCACCATGAGCTACGAGGGCATTCCCACGGCGGTGTTCACCCATCCCAACATCGGCACGGTGGGCCTGACCGAGGCGCAGGCCCGCGAGGCCTTCAAGAAGGTCCGCGTGTTCCGAAGCGAGTTCCGGGCGCTCAAGCACACGCTGAGCGGCAGCGAGGAACGCACGCTCATGAAGCTCATCGTCGACGCCGCCACCGACCGCGTGGTGGGCCTGCACATGGTCGGCGCCGATGCCGGGGAAGTGGTCCAGGGCTTTGCCGTGGCCATGAAGGCCGGTGCCACCAAGGCGGTGTTCGACAGCACGATCGGCATCCACCCCACCATGGCCGAGGAGTTCGTGACCATGCGCGAGCCGGTCAAGGACTGAGCGCGCCGCGCCGGCCCCGCCAGGCGCATCAGCCCCGTGAGGGGCCGGCTACTCCTCGCCGTCGTCGGCGGCGGGCGCTTCGTCCTCGTCCTGCCGCTCCTTGAGCCGCTTGTCGAGCCGGGCGCGCAAGGCGCCGGCCTCATCCAGGAACTGCGACAGCGGAACGGCGCGGGCGACGCGCCAGGCTGGCGGGAACAGCGTCGACATGTACAGCTGGCCCGACAGGCGCCGGGTCTGCAGCCAGCTCGTGCTGAGCAGCACCGTCATGGCGAGGACGGCCAGCCCCGCGACGATGGCTGACATGCCGCGGCGCCGGTGCGGCGCGATCACCGTGAGGTGGGCCACCACCCCGACGGCGGCCGCCAGCAGGTTGATCTGCATGTCAAAGCGGGCCAGCGACTCCAGCGAGAACATGAAGGCCAGCAGATGCGCCAGCGTCTCGAGCGCCTGCGCGCCCAGCACCGTGGCGCAGGCGATGCGCACATGCCGCCAGAACCACAGCCGCCCGGTGAACAGGCGCGTGGCCAGCGCCCACAGGCCGGACCACACGGCAATCGATCCGGCCGTGCCCGCCAGCAGGGCCGGCAGGCGCTGCGCCAGCACGCTGCCCTCGGGCGTCTCCAGCCAGGTCATCCCGAGCATGAGGGCGAGCACTGCAAACACCAGCATCAGCGTCAGGCCCGTGGTGCGCCACGGAAAGCTCGCCAGCGGCAGCTCGGCCGCCTGCGGTTCGTCGGCCAGCCGCAGGCCGAGCTTGAGCCGGCCCAGGTGAAGCTCTTCTCCGGTCGGCCAGTCGAAGCGCTCGCCCTCGCGGCGGGTGCGGCCGCGCAGCGACACGCCATTGCGGGTCTGCAGCACTTCCACCGTCACGGGGCCGTCGCCCGCGCGGTCGATGCGCAGGTGCGCCAGCGCCAGATGCGGATCGTCGAGCGACAGGTCGGCATCCAGCGCGCGGCCGACCGTGACCGGCCAGCGCGTGACGGCCAGGCGCCCCTGGAGCCCGCCATGGCGCTCGCTCGCCTGCAGCAGCCCGAGCACGGGTGTTGCGGGCGCGGGTTGCGCGGCGGCAGCAGGCCCGTGCGGCGACGCGTCATCACCGGCATGCGGACCGGCGCTCATTTCTGCGGCTCCCACTTGAAGCCGGCCAGGTAATGGCCGACGAGCTTCATGCCGTTGTCGAAGCTCACGCCCTGGGCGTCGAGCCGCCCCTGCACGCCCTGGTTGCCCCGGTTGAGCGTGGCCACCAGCACCGACACGTCATGCAGGCCCGGCAGCTTGCGGTAGGCGCTCACGCAGACCACGGCGCGCATGTCCATGCCGCCGCTGTTGACGTAGCGCTCGGTGCACTCCGCACCCGTGGCCTTGCGCGAGCCGCGCTGGGGGAAGTACTCGTTGCGGAAGCTCTGCGCATACATCGACGCAAAGCGCAGCGGCCCGAGGTTGGGGGCGTCGTAGGCCTCGTAGCGCACGCGCAGGAAGCCGGTGTTGAACTCGCCGGCGAACACGTGGCTGTCGATCTGGCAGTCGGTGCGCTCCAGGTCGAAGGCCTTGAAGTCCGGATCGCGGCCGCGACCCCAGCAGCGCGCGAGCGCGTCTTCGGGCACGGGCACGCTGTAGCCGCCGTGCTTCTGGCCCTTGAGGGGCGCGGCGGTGAACTTCTGCGTGAGCAGTTCCTGGTGCGCCAGCAGCTGCCGCGCCACCTCGGCGTGCGCCGGCTGGGTGATGGGCTGGGCCTTGGCGCCGCGCTCGAGCAGGGCCTGCGCGAACTCGGCCGGAATCAGAAAGCTCACCAGGTCGCCGTCGAGCCGCTTGGAGACATTCACGCCCACGACCCGCCCCGACTCGTCCAGCGCCGGCCCGCCGCTCATGCCCGGGTTGAGCGCGCCACCGAAGAAGATGCGCGGATAGAAGCTGCGCTGCACCAGGCCATTGAAGGTGCCTTCGGTCACCGCAAAGCCGATGTCCAGCGGATTGCCCAGCGAGTAGATACGCTCGCCGCGCGCCAGAGGCTCCTCGCGCGGACGGAAGGCCAGCACGGGCTGCTGCGCCGCAGCCGACTTCACCCGCAGCAACGCGAGGTCGTTGCGCACGTCGAAGGCCAGCAGCTCGACGTCGGCCTCCTTGCCATCCACCGGCACATAGACGCCCCGGTAGCGCGCCGGCTCCAGCGCGAGCTGGCTGGCCACGTGGAAGTTGGTGATGATCAGCCCGCCCGCGCCGACGAAGAAGCCGGAACCCACGCTGGCCTGAGTGTCGCTGTTGCGCAGCAGGGTGCGGATCTGCACCAGCTTGTCGCGCGTGGTTTCGTAGGCGCGCTGGGCATTGCGCGAAATCTGCGCCGGGGCCTGGGCGCGCGCGGCCGCCGGGCCGCCGGCACCCGGAGACTGGGCCTGCGCCGTCGCCGAAGCCGCCACCAGGCACAGCACGGCAGCGAGCGCCGCCCACCATCGATCGGGAAGATTCATCAGGACCATTCTATTGAGCAGTGAGGAGGCCCGGCCGCAGCAGGGTTGAGGCTGAAGCACAATGTATCTCATGCCTTACATGCCGACCTTCATCGCCCCTGCTCGCTTTACCGACCCGGCGGCCGCGCTGGCCCAGGTGCGCCTGATCTACGACCGCCAGATCGCCCACCTGCGCGAGGCCATGCAGCGCTTCGTCGCTGGCGAGTCGCTGCCCGGCCATGTGCGCGCCTGCTACCCCTTCGTGCGGGTGCATACCAGCACCGTCATGCGGCATGCCGGCAAGGACGCCGCCCATCTGAGTTACGGCTTCGTTGCCGGACCCGGCCGGTTCGAGACCACGCTGACGCGGCCCGATCTGTACGGCAGTTACTACCTGGAACAATTCCGCCTGCTGCTGGAGAACCACCAGGTCGAACTGGAGGTGGGCACCAGCACACAGCCCATCCCCGTGCACTTCTCGTTCGCCGAGCACGACCATATCGAGGGCAACCTGAGCGTCGAGCGCCGCATGCTGATGCGCGACGTGTTCGACCTGCCCGACCTGGCCGCAATGGACGACGGCATCGCCAACGGCACCCATGAACCCCGGCCGGGCGAGCCGCTGCCGCTGTCGCTGTTCACCGCGCCGCGGGTGGACTACTCGCTGCACCGCATGCGCCACTACACCGGCACGGCGCCCGACTGGTTCCAGAACTTCATCCTGTTCACCAACTACCAGTTCTACATCGACGAGTTCGTGCGGCTGGGCCACGAGGCCATGGCCGACCCGGACGGCGAGTACGTCGCCTTCGTCGAGCCCGGCAACGTGGTGACACGCCGACGCGGCCTGCCGGCCGTGGAGGGCGACGACCTGGGCGTGCCGCCGCCGCGCCTGCCGCAGATGCCCGCCTACCACCTGATGCGGGCCGACCGCACCGGCATCACCATGGTGAACATCGGCGTCGGGCCGGCCAATGCCAAGAACATCACCGACCACATCGCGGTGCTGCGCCCGCATGCCTGGATCATGCTGGGCCACTGCGCCGGCCTGCGCAACAGCCAGCAGCTCGGCGACTACGTGCTGGCCCACGGCTACGTGCGCGAGGACCACGTGCTCGACGAGGAACTGCCGCTGTGGGTGCCGATTCCGGCGCTGGCCGAGATCCAGCTCGCGCTGGAAAAGGCCGTGGCCGACGTGACGCAGATGCAGGGGCCGCAGCTCAAGAACATCATGCGCACCGGCACGGTGGCCAGCACCGACAACCGCAACTGGGAGCTGCTGCCCGACAACCAGCCGCAGCGCCGCTTCAGCCAGAGCCGCGCGGTGGCGCTCGACATGGAAAGCGCCACCATCGCCGCCAACGGCTTTCGCTTCCGCGTGCCCTACGGCACGCTGCTGTGCGTGAGCGACAAGCCGCTGCATGGCGAGATCAAGCTGCCCGGCATGGCCAACCACTTCTACCGCGAGCGGGTCGACCAGCACCTGCGCATCGGCATGCGGGCCATCGAACTGCTGCGCGAGCAGGGCATGCAGACGCTGCACAGCCGCAAGCTGCGCAGCTTCGCGGAGGTGGCGTTCCAGTAGTGGCGCGCCTCGCCGGTCTCAGCAGCGGCCTGGCGCCGCGTCGCGCGCGAGGTCGCCCGGCCGCTGGAGCCGGGCACGCTGCTGTGAGGCCGGCATCGGCAGACTCACGCGGACCGATTCCCCCGGGGCCGGGCTGCGGCCCACGCCGGCCGTTGCGCGGTTGACGCAAAAGCGCATCGTGAACCCGTCCTGGCTGTCGCTGGGCAGGCCCCAAACCGGAAAGGGAAGGTTCATCGGAATCGTGGGTGCCGTTGCCGTGGCGGCCTGCCCGGCCGCAGGCGGCGTGGGAACGGCCCGGGGCGTCAGGCGCCCGACACGCAGGGTGAGCGCCGCGCCTGCGGGCGCTGCGCTGGCCTCGGCGTTGGACAGGGCCTCGGCCGTCAGGACCAGCACGCCATTGACCCGCAGCCCGTTGGGTACGAAGCGCGGCAACCCCGCCGACGGCCCGCTGCCCCCGACGAGCGTGGCGCCGACCGGCAGGAACAAGGCGACGTCACTGCCCGCAGCAGCCTGCACGTCCAGGCCAGCCACCTGATTGACCACGCGCCCCGGGCCGGCGGCTCCGCCTGACGCCGTGTCGGCGGTCCAGGTCACAGCCCCGGAGGGCGCCTGCCCCGCAGCCCCACTGTCGAAGATGAGGTCGCGGCCTGCCGACAGGTCGAGGTCGCCGGCCGTACTGCGCACGGGCGCCTCAATCTGCAAATCGGCAACCGGCCCTCGGGCTGCAAGACGCAGCGCTGCGCTGGCGTCGACGCCCACGGCACCGAGCGCCCCGCTGCCGGCATACGGGCCGCCTCCGCTTGCAACCGTGTCGAGACCGCTCTGCGCGCTCACCTGCGTGACGGTGATGCCCCCGTCCACCGCCAGGAGGTCGATGACGCCCGCGCTGCTGACGGCAGCCACACGGGTCGCGGGGCCGCGCAATTCGACGTACTGGTCCCCCGAAGACGCCACCACCGCCTCCGGCGCCTGAATCACCACCCGCGTGTCCCCACGGCCCACGCCGGCGCCCGCCTGGAGCGCGACCGTGCCGGACCGGCTCACCCAGGATCCGGCGCCTCCCACAATGGCGTCGCCGGCCTGAACGAAGACCGGGCCATCGGTGCCGATGTCGGCTCCTTGCGTCACGCGTCCCGCCGCCCAGAGATTCACCTCGCCACCGTCGCTTCGGATGCTGCCTGCCTGCACGAGGTCGCCAGTTCCTGCCAGACCGGCCTGCAACACCACACGGGAGGCGCCCGTTGCCTCCAAAGAGGCTCGCAAGTCGAGGTCGCTCCCCGAGGAAAGACGGATCAGGCCCGTCGGGTCCGTGTTCGTGATCGGCGCCAGAACTTCCACGCGGCCGCCCGACACCTCCACCGAGGCTGCACGGAGGGGCTGGTTGATGAAGATCTGCCGGGAGGCGCTCGCCGAGCCCGACAGGTTGACGTCGTTGACCGCCAGCTTGCCTGAACCGCTGGAGGTGATGGCGCCGTCGATGATGACGTCATCGTGCGCGCGCAGGGTCAGGTGATAGGGCGAAGACCAGGACACCGGATCCTTGACCCAGATATCGCCGGAAATGCCGTCATTCTGGGCGCCTCGCCCGAGCCCGCCGGTCCCTTGCAGCACCGCGCTGGTCTGGACGTTCACATCGTTCGTGGCGAGCAGCAGCGTCAGGCTCGAAACACTCAGGACCGAGTCGCCCGCAGTATCGGACTCCCAATCCACGACATACGCGACGCCATTCCAACGGGAGTTCGCGACATAGTTGTTGTCGGGCCCCACCGCTTCGATCGTGATGTTGCTCGGGTCGAGCAGCAGCGTGCCCGTCCGGGCCGCGCCGCTCGCGCCGCGCAGGTCGGCCGTGCCGGTGAACTGCAGCGTGCCCTTGCCCGAGACTTCGGCGTTACCGCCCACGCCCTCCGTGCCGTCCGCCTTGACGCCCGCGCCGCGTGCGCTCAGGCTGCCTGCGTAGCGCGTCGTGTCGTCGGCCCACACCACCACGCGCCCGCCATCGCCGCCCAGCGTTGCGTCGGCCTTGAGCTTGACGCCTTCTTCCACGAAGGTCACCTGCGCGTTCGGCAGGTCCGCCTCACTGCCCTGCCAGCCGCCGCCGACCCGGATCGAGCCGCCGCAGGCCGCGCCGCTGGCGTCCAGCACCGTCTGGCCGAACAGGCCCGTGCGATTGCCGCTCACGTCGATGCGTGCGCCCTGGCCACTCGGCCCGGTGGCGGTGATCTTGGCGTCATGCAGCTCCACACGCGCCGGCCCCGTGGCCACGAGGCTCACCGAGCCGTCCGGGTTGGTTTGCGTGGCATTGGCTCGGATCGTGCCGCTGGTGTTGATGGCCAAGGCGCCGAGGTTTTGATTGACGGCCGCAAGTTGTACCTTGGCCGCCTCCAGCACACCCGCCTGCGTGAGTTCACCCGCATCGCCCGACTTCGGAATGACGGTGAAACGCCCGTTGGACAGTTGGACCTGGCTGGCCGCCACGAGCTGGATGGCGCTGCCGGCCTTGAGCGAGGCGCCTGCGCCGACACTGAGCTTGGGCGCGATGAGGGTGATCGGGCCGTTGGCGCTTTCGATGCGGCCGAGCACTTCCATGCGGCCGTCGGAGCCGCCCTCGAAGCTGAGGCCCGCGCCGGCCATGAAAGCCGCGTCGGTGATCGACTGGGTGCTGGCGACAAAGCCGCCCTGGACGTTGACCACGCCATTGGCGCCGACGACGATGCCGTTGGGGTTGACGAGGAAGACCTGGCCGTTGGCGGCGAGGCTGCCGTCGATGCGGGTGGGCAGCGCGCCGGTGACGCGGTTCAGGATGGCGGCCTGGGCATTGGGCTGCTGGAACTGCACGGTCTGGCCGGCGGCGATGCCGAAGCTTTGCCAGTTGATGATGGCGCGCTGGCTCTGCTGCTGGATCCGGGTGAGGTTGGCGCCGTGGGTGATGCTGGCCGCGCCACCGACGACCTGGCCGCCCACCGGGCCGCCGGCCCGAGCGGATATGGAGACAGGCAGGTCCGCAGCCTGCTGGGCCAGGACGGCGGGCAGGCCGCAGGCCAGCAGCGCCGACAGGGCGATCTGCCGCAAGCCCCGAGAGCGCCCTCTCGAAGCTCTCACGCGTGACGAGCACGTGACGGAGCTCAGGGAGGTGAACGGAGGAGCGCGGCGAGCTGGTTCAGCAGAAGGGATATCACTTCGGAGGGCGAGGCAAAGCTGGGAAAGGTAAAGCTGAGAGAGGTTCATGGATCGTGTCCTCGAATGCACGGGATGGCGCAAAAGGGGAAAGACAAAAAAAGCGATGCCCCCGAGTGTTCCCAGGAATACGCGTGCAGGCAGCCAGCTTTCAGATCGGTGCGGCCCAGCCTCATGACCTAGGAGGCCCCTCGCCGACACTCACAGACTTCGGCCCGGCCACGATGTGCCGGGCCCTTTCACGGCGCGCCCAGCCGCTCCAGCCGTTCGCGCAACAGCGCCTGCTCGCGCGAGTTGTCGGTGAGCGACAGCGCGCGCGACAGCTCGACGCGGGCCTCGGCGTCGCGGCCGAGCTTGGCGAGAAAGTCCGCTCGCACGCTGGGCAGCCACAGGTAGTTCTGCAGTGCCTTCTCGCCGCGCACCCGGTCGAGCACCTCCAGGCCGGCGGCCGGCCCGTAGGCCATGCCGACCGCCACGGCGCGGTTGAGTTCGACCACGGGCGAAGGCGCCTGCGCGGCCAGCGCCTCGTACAGTGCGGCGATGCGGACCCAGTCGGTGGCATCGGCCGTGGCGGCGCGCGCATGGCAGGCGGCGATCGAGGCCTGGAGCGCATACGGCCCGAGCGCGCTGCCGCGAGCCTGCTCCAGCGCCGCAGCGCGCTCCAGAGCCGCCAAGCCGCGCCGGATGAGCAGGCGGTCCCAGCGGGACCGGTCCTGCGCCAGCAGCAGCACCGGCCGGCCCGATGCGTCGACGCGCGCCGCATTGCGCGAAGCCTGCAGCTCCAGGAGTGCGACCAGCCCCTGCGCCTCCGGCTCGCGCGGCGCCAGTTCGGCCAGCATGCGGCCCAGGCGCAGGGCTTCGTCCGTGAGCGCGGGTCGCATCCAGTCGTCGCCGGCCGTGGCCGTGTAGCCCTCGTTGAAAATCAGGTACACCACCTCCAGCACCGACCCGAGGCGTTCGGCCAGCGCCTCGCCGGGCGGCAGCTCGAACGGCACGCGCGCCTCGCTCAGCGTGCGCTTGGCGCGGACGATGCGCTGGGCAATGGTCGGCTCGGGCACCAGGCAGGCCCGCGCGATCTCATGCGTGGTGAGCCCGCCCAGCAGCTTGAGCGTGAGCGCCACCCGCGCATCGGTGGACAGCACCGGATGGCAGGCGGTGAACATCAGGCGCAGCAGGTCGTCGCCGATCTCGTCGCGGCGGGCGGCGTCCAGCGCGTCCACGAAATCGGGCACGATCAGCGCCTCCTGCGCCTCGAGGTCGTGGCCGATCTCCTCGAGCTTGGCCGCGAACACCTTGTCGCGGCGCAGCCGGTCCAGCGCCTTGCGCTTGGCGGTGGCCGTGAGCCAGGCGCCGGGCCGCTCGGGCACGCCCTCGCGCGGCCAGTGCTCCAGCGCCTCCACCAGCGCGTCCTGCGCCAGCTCCTCGGCCACGCCGACGTCGCGCACCATGCGCGCGACGGTCGCCACGATCTTTGCCGACTCGATGCGCCAGACGGCCGCGATGGCCTGATGGGTTGCCGAATGCATGGGGCGCAGTATGCCGCGGTCCGCCGGCTCAGGCGCTGGGCGGGGCGGCGTTCGGGTCCATCCACACCAGCTCCCACTGATGCCCGTCCAGGTCCTCGAAGCCGTGGCTGTACATGAAGCCATGGTCCTGGGCCGCCACCGGCGTCTTGCCGCCGGCCGCCACGGCCTTGGCAACCAGCGCATCGACCGCCGCGCGGCTGTCGCACGACAGGCACAGCAGCACCTCGGTGCTCCTGAACGCATCGGCCACCGCCTTCTTCGTGAAGGTCTGGAAGAAGCTCTCGACCAGCAGCATCACATAGATGGTGTCGGAGACCACCATGCAGGCACCCTGGTCGTTGGTGAACTGGGGGTTGAACGAATAGCCCAGACTCTCGAAGAAGGCGCGACTGCGCGCCATCTCGCGGATGGGCAGGTTGACGAAGATCTGCTGGGCCATGGGACTCTCTCCTTGAAATGCGATCAATTCTTCTCGGCGCGCGCCTTCAGCCCGCGCAGGCCGGACTCGAAGTCGCCGCCGACCATGCGGTCGAGGTCGAACACCAGGTGCATCGCGCGGCACAGCAGCGGGCAGGCACCGTTCATCGCCCAGGTGACCTCGGTCGCGCTGCCGCGTGGCACCAGGCTGAACAGGATGTCGTTGTGCGCCTCCATGGGCTCGGTCATGTCGAGCTTCATCGCCACGCGAAGCGGCGGCGCGGCGTCGACGATGCGCACCGTTCCCTTGCCCACCTCGCCATTGCCAGCGAAGTCGTAGGCGGCCCCCGGGCCGGCGGCAGGCCCGCGGTAGCTGCCGCGCATCGACGGGTCCTTGCGGTTAAAGGGGTTCCAGGTGTTGAAGGCGTGCAGGTCGTTGATCTGCGCGAACACCGCCTCGGGCGACGCCTGCACGAGCAGCGAGCGCTGCACGCGGAAGCTGTCGGGGCGCCCGGCCGCCCAGGCCAGCAGCAGGGCCACGGCGACCGCCAGCACGGCCACCAAGGCCAGGAGGGTCCAGATCAGTTTCTTGAGCATGAGGATTCCCGGCAGGTTCAGTGGGGAGTGATGGCCTGCAGGCGCGCTGCGGCGGCCGGATGGGCATCGAAGTCCTCCAGCTCATAGAGCTGGCGCACCTCGATCTCGCAGGACGCGCCCTCGCGCACCGGGTTCGGGAAGCGCCGCGTCCACTCCAGCGCCTCCTCGCGCGAGCGGCACTGGATCAGCGTGTAGCCGGCCACGAGCTCCTTGGTCTCGGCAAACGGGCCGTCCACCACGCGGCGCTGCCGGCCGTCGTAGCGGATGCGCCAGCCACGGCTGCTGGGTTGCAGGCCGGCCGCGTCCAGCAGCACGCCGGCCTGCGCCAGCTCCTCGTGATAGGCCGCCATGGCGGCCATCAGCTCGGCCATGTCGGGGGGAAAGCGGCCCGCCTCGCTCTCGGGCGTGGCCTTGACGATGATCATGAATCGCATGTCGCGCTCCTGTCCATGCCGGACGGGTGCCAGCCCACCTGGCGCCATCGTTCCTTCATGGGTACGACGAAGCGGGCGGGCCGGAATCGACAAGGACGCCCGACGGACGTTCGCGCGCGGCCGCAAGCGGGCCAGGCCGCCCGACCCGCCTGCGCCTCAGGCGTAGCAGGGCGCCGTGGCGCGCACCTCGACCGTGGCCCACTCGGCCGCCGGGCAGCGCGCGGCGATGGCCAGCGCCTCCTCGCGGGAGGCGCAGTCGAGCAGGAAGAAGCCGCCGACGAACTCCTTGGCCTCGGCAAACGGGCCGTCCAGCACCTGGGCGCGGCCGGCCCGCACCCGCACCTGGGCTGCCGTCGGGCCGGGCGTGGCCAGGGACTCCACCGCGAGCAGCTTGCCCTCGCGCTGGAGTTCACCCGCGAATTGCAGCATGCGGTCATAGACGGCGCGGCCCTCGGACTCGCTGCGGGTGGCGCGCTGGCCTTCGGGCTCATGGATGAGGAGCAGATAGGACATCGCCGCATGATAGGCCAAGCCCCAGGCGCGTGAAAAAAGCACGGACTTTTGCCCGCTGATCGGCGCATCCCGCCGCAGCGCGCAGCCGTAAGCTGCCTCCTGTCTGCCAGAAAAGCGCGATCCGCGCGACGGCGGCGCCACCCCGGGGCCCATCGCCCCGATCGGCCTGGGGCGGCTCAGGAGAAGAACCCATGAACACCACCCGATGGCTGGCGCCCGCGCTGGCTCTGATGCGCCACATCACCCTGCCCGTCAAGCTGGTGCTGCTGGGCGCCCTGTTTGCCGGCGGTGCCGCTGCCCTGGCGGCCGCCTGGGCCGGCGCCGTGCCGCCGGCCGCGCGCCCCTGGCTGGGCGGTACCGGCCTGCTGCTGCTGGCCGCCTGGCTGTACCTGGCGCTCGGATTTTGCGACGGCTTCATCGGCGGCCTGCGCCGCGCGCTCAGGCTCATGGAGCGCATCGAGCAGGGGCAGCTCGACCACCTGCCCGAGCCGCGCGGCAGCGACGAGATCGCCCAGCTCGGCCGCAGCATGCGCCGCATGACGGCCGGACTGTCCAGCCTGGTGGCCGAGGTGCGCACCAGCTCTGCGCTGGTCGCGCAGGCCGGCAACCAGCTGGCGCGCGGCTACCGCGACCTGTCGTCGCGCACCGAGCAGCAGGCCGCGAGCCTGCAGCAGACGGCCGCCAGCGTCACCCAGCTGGCCGGCACCGTGCAGGAGAACGCCCACCACGCGGCCGACGCCGACCGGCGCGCCGGCGAGGTGCGCGGCATCGCCGAGCAGGGGGCCGAGGCCATGCGCCAGGCGGTGGGCACGGTGGGCGCCATCCAGGCCGACACCGACCGCATGAGCGCCATGGTGGCGGTGATCGACGGCATCGCCTTCCAGACCAACCTGCTGGCGCTCAATGCGGCGATCGAGGCCGCGCGCGCGGGCGAGCAGGGCCGCGGCTTCGCCGTGGTGGCCGGCGAGGTGCGCCGGCTGGCCCGCCGCTGCTCCGACGAGTCGCGCAAGATTCGCGAGCTGATCGACGCATCGTCCGTCAATGTGCACGGCGGTGTGGAGCGCATCCGCTCGGCCGGCGGCGGCATCACCGACGTCGTGGCCGGCGTGCGCCACGTGGCCGAGGCGATGTCGCGCATCTCGTCGGCCAGTGCGGGCCAGAGCAGCGGGCTCAGCGAGATCGCCTCGGCCGTCAATCACCTTGACTCGATCACCCAGCAGAATGCCCACCTCGTGGAGGAAGCCGCCAACCAGGCGACCTACCTGCATGAGCGCGCTGCCGCCCTCTCGGGTTCGGTGGCGCACTTCCGGCTGATGCAGGGCACGGCGGGCGAGGCGCTGGCGCTGGTGGAGCGGGCCGAGCGCGAACGCGGCGGCCGCGACCCGGCCGCGCTGGTGCAATGGCTGACCGACCCGGCCAGCGGCTTTCATGATCGCGACATGTATGTCTTCGCGCTGGACCGCAGCGGCGTCTACCGCGCCTTTGGCGGCAAGCCGGAGAAGGTCGGCTCGCGGGTGCAGGACGTGCCCGGCGTGGACGGCGACAGCCTGCTGGCGGCCATCGTCTCGCAGGCCGATGCCGAGCCGGGCTGGGTCGAATACCGCATCGCCAACCCGCTCACGGGCCAGGTGCAGGCCAAGATGTCCTATGTGATGCGCATGGGCGAGCTGTACGTCGGCTGCGGCGTCTACAAGAGCATGGAGCAGCGCCAGGCGGCCTGAGGGCGCCGGAGCAGGCCTCGACGCGCGGCGCCGGACCGCCTGGCCGGCTTTCAGTCGACGAAGAAGTCGGGGATGAAGCGGCGGTTGCCCGGCGTGACCGCGTAGCGGTCGAGATCCGTCACGCCGTGAGCGGCGAGCACCTCGTCGTCGATGTGGAAGTTGCCGGTGGCGCTCGACGGCCCGGTGAGGATGAACCAGGCCGCGTCAGCCAGGATCTCGGGGGTGCGGCACAGCTTCACGTCCACGCCCGGAATCATCTGCAGCGCCGCCGTGGCGATGGCCGTGCGCGGCCACAGGCTGTTGACGCCGATGCCCCAGGGACGGAACTCCCCCGCATGGCCGAGCGTGCACATGCTCATGCCGTACTTCGCCATGGTGTAGGCGGTGTGCGGGGCGAACCAGTGCTCCTTCATCGACAGCGGCGGCGACATGTTGAGCACGTGCGGGTTGCGGCCGGCGGCTGCGGATTTGCGCAGCTCGGCCAGGCAGGCGGCGGTGCACAGGTAGGTGCCGCGCGCGTTCACGCCGTTCATCAGGTCGAAGCGCTTCATCGGCGTCTGCTCGGTGCCGGTGAGGCTGATCGCGCTGGCGTTGTTGACGAGGATGTCGATCCCGCCGAAGGCCTTCACCGCCTGCGCCACCGCCTCGGCCACGGCGGCCTCGTCGCGGATGTCCACCTGCAGCGGCAGGGCCTGCCCACCGGCCGCGCGGATCTCTTCGGCCGCGCTGTGGATGGTGCCGGGCAGCTTGGGGTTGGTCTCGGCCGTCTTGGCCACGATGACGACGTTGGCGCCGTCCGCCGCGGCGCGCTTGCCGATGGCCAGGCCGATGCCGCGCGAGGCGCCGGTGATGAAGAGGGTCTTGCCCTTGAGCGTCATGGAGGCAGATGTCATGGTGAATCCTTGTGAGGGCTCAGAGCCCGGAGAAATCCGGCTTGCGCTTTTCCATGAAGGCGCCGAAGGCCTCGCGGGCCGCAGGCTCGCGCAGCATGCGGCCGAAGCTTGCGCCCTCCTCCGCCATCTGGTCGAGCACCTGCCGTGCCTGGCCCTTCTTCATGAGCCGCTTGGTCTCGATCAGCGACGTCAGCGGCTTGGCCGCGAGCTTGCGTGCCTGGGCCTGGGCCACGCCATTGACCTCGGTGGGCGGCACCACGCGGTTGACCAGGCCGACTTCCAGCGCGGCCTCGGCCATGAAAGGCTCGCCCATCAGCAGGGCCTCGGCCGCACGGTGGTAGCCCATCATCTGCGGCACCAGCAGGCTGGAGGCCGCCTCGGGGCACAGGCCCAGATTGACGAAGGGCATCGAGAAGGCGGCGTTGTCGCCCGCATAGACCAGGTCGCAGTGGAACAGCATCGTCGTGCCCACGCCCACGGCCGGGCCGCTCACGGCGGCGATCAGCGGCTTGGGAAAGCTCGCGATGCCGCGCAGGAAGCGGAACACCGGCGAGTCGAGCCCTTGCGGCGGCTGGTGGAGGAAGTCGCCGATGTCGTTGCCGGCGCTGAAGATCGTCTCGTGGCCCTGAAGCACGACGACACGCACGGCCGCATCGGCCTCGGCGCTGGCCAGCGCATCGGCCATCGCGCCATACATGGCCGAGGTGATGGAGTTCTTCTTGTCCACGCGGTTCAGCGTGAGGGTCATCACGCCGCCGTCGACGTGGGTGAGGATGTCGCTCATGAAATCAGTCCTTGTGGTGCAAACGAAAAACGGGATACAGCGGGGGGGGAAAAGCAGCAGCGAAGCGGACCTCAGCCGGCCAGCGCTTCGCGCACGAAGTCCAGCCGGTCCTGGCCCCAGTACATCACGCCATCGACGAAGAAGGCAGGCGCGCCGAACACGCCGCGCGCCACCGCCTCCTGCGTCGTGGCCTTGAGGCGCTCCTTGACCTCGGCGTCGGCCACCAGCGCCATGAAGGCCGCCGGATCGAAGCCGGCCGCCTGCAGCACCGTGGCCAACACGGCCGGATCGCCCAGGTTCAGGCCGTCGGCCCAGATCGCCCGGTAGACCGCGTCGACATAGGGCACGAAGCGCTGCGGCTCGCGCAGCTGCAGGCCGGCGGCGCCGCGCATCAGCGTGAGGGTGTTGATCGGGAAGTGCGGGTTGTGGCGGAACGCGCAGCCATACCGCTTTGCAAAGCGCGCCAGGTCGTCCTGCATGTAGCTGCCCTTGGCGGGCACCGTCATGGGCGACTGGTTGCCGGTGGCCTGGAACACGCCGCCCAGCAGCATCGGCCGGAAGTCGATCTGCCCGCCGGTCTCGCGGGCGATGACCGGCAGCTGATGCCAGGCCAGGTAGGCGGCCGGGCTGCCCACGTCGAAATAGAACTCCACCGTCTTGCTCATGCCTTGTCTCCTTGCGGGCCGTGCGCCGGCCTCAGAATTTTTCCATGTAGGGCCGCAGGTCCAGCTCGTGCGTCCAGGCGTCGCGCGGCTGGGCATGCAGCATCCAGTAGCTGTCGGCGATGTGCTCGGGATTGAGGATGCCGTCCTGCGCCTTGAGCGCGTAGCGCTCCGGGAAATTCTCGCGGATGAACTCGGTGTCGATGGCGCCGTCGACCACCACGTGGGCCACGTGGATGCCGCGCGGCCCCAGCTCGCGCGCCATGCTCTGGGCGAGCGCGCGCAGTGCGTGCTTGGCGCCGGCAAAGGCGGCAAAGCCACTGGCACCGCGCACCGACGCGGTCGCGCCGGTGAAGAGGATGGTCTGGGGCCTGCCCTCGCGCGTGACCATGCGGCGCGCCACCTCGCGGCCGTTGAGAAAGCCGCCGAAGCAGGCCATCTCCCAGATCTTGAAATACTTGCGGCCGGTTTCGTCGAGGATGCTGCAAGGCACGTTGGCGCCGATGTTGAACACCAGCACCTCGATCGGGCCGATGGTGGTCTCGATCTGCTCGATCAGCGCGACGACCTCTTCCTCCTTGCGCGCATCGGAGGCGAAGCCGTGGGCCCGTCCGCCCTCGGCGATGATGCGCTCGATGAGGGGCCGCAGCTTCTCGAAGTCGCGCCGCGTGACGCAGGCGGTGTAGCCTTCGCGGGCGAAGCGCCGCGCGATGGCGCCACCGGTGGCGTCACCGGCGCCCACCACGAGCGCGACCGGCCGAAGCACGGGCGGGTCGATGATGCCGGACGCGGGCTGCGCACTCATGGCCGGCTCCCGGGGGCAGAGGTTGCAGCCTGGACCGGGCCCGGCATGGTCATCGTCGCGTGGTTCATCGCCGATCACTCCTTGTAATACACGACCTGATGGGTCGTCACGAGCAATTCTCCACCTTCGTTCCACAACTGGGCCGTCTGGTCGAAGTAACCCTGGAAGAAAGATTGGGCGCGCGCCTGGCCGGCGAGGTAGCCGCTGCCGGAGGTGCGCAGTCGCGCGGCGTCGGCATGGAAGTACACCGTCATGGACACGGTGCCGATCGGCACGGGCTTGGCGCGGCGCGCCCAGACGCCGGGAAAGAAGACGTCGGCCAGCGCGGCGAGCGAGGCGCGATCCAGCGGACGCGGCGGCTGGTCACGCACCCACAGCCGCGTCAGGCTGCTGCCATGGTCGGCGCCGTCCCAGGCCTTGGGAAAGCCGCCTTCGATCACCCGCATCTCGTAGCGCCGGATCCATTCCACGCGCGGCGGCGCCGGCGGCAGCGCCACCTCGTGTGGCGGCGGCAGCGGCGGCATGAGGTGCTCGGTCGCGCCCCAGGTGTCGCGGCGCAGCGCGGTGAAGGCCGTGCCGGTGAGAACGGCCTGGCCGTTCTGACGCATCTTGATCGTCCAGTGCTGGGTCGACCGGTTGGTGCGCACCGGCTGCACCCGCAACTCGAACGGCCCGTCGGCCAGCGCGGCTGCGAAGTTGACGGTGAGCGACACCGGCTCGCCCAGCCGCTCGGGGTGCCGGAGCACGCCGCTGAGCGCCTGCGCCGCCGTGATGCCGCCGAAGGGGCCGACCATGTTGGCATAGGCCGGGCTGGTGTGGCCGATGAAGCGGCCGTCGGCCTGCGGCTCGAGCGCGACGGCGGCGTCGAAAGGATGCCCGGAGGCCCCGGTTGCGGGCGCCGTCATGCCGCGGCTCCTTGAACCGTCACGGCCACCGGCGCCGGGCCGAGGCCCCGGTCCGCGCCGCCCGCCAGGGTTGGCAGCGCCTGCAGCCACTGGCCCAGGCGCGGCCACAGCACCGCCTCGTGTTCGCGCCGGAACGGCCCGAAGTGGCCGAGCCGTCGCGCCTGCACGTCGGCGGGCGCGACGCGCGTCACCTGCGCGGGTGCGTTGGCGTAGAGGCTCACCAGGCTTTGCGTGCCGCGCAGCGTCATGAGTTCATCGTCGGTGATCGACAGCGCCAGCACCGGAAAGCGTGCCTGCGCATAGCTGCGGCGCGCGCCTTCGCCCTCCGCACCCACGCTGTAGCGCGGGTTCAGGCACCAGCGGCGCCACTGCAGGATCACGCCGGCGGGCAGGTCGCCCACCTTGCGCAGGGTCCGCCCCGGGAAGTACCCGCACAGCCGCGTGGCCACCGGCACGAGGAAGTACCAGAAGTAAGGCACGATGCGCCGCAGCTGCGGCGCGTTCTCGCGCCAGTAACCGCTGCCGGCCGCCACGCTGAGCAGGCCGCTGACCTTGTGCTGGTTGGCCAGCAGGCCCGGCAGCTGGGCGCCCAGGCTGTGGCCGAGCAGGTACAGCGGGCGCGTGGGCAGTGCGGCGTGGGCATGGTCGATCACCGCCTCGTAGTCGCGGGTCCAGTCGAACAGGTCGGCCTTGAAGCCGCGCAGGCTGCCCTCAAGCGAGTCCCCCGAGCCGCGGTAGTCGAAGGTGGTGACGCGCCAGCCCTGGGTCGCGAGCCACTGCGCGAACGGTGTGTAGTAGTCCTGCCGCACGCCCATGGCGCCGCCGATGACCACGCTGCCCTGCGGTGTGCCCGCAGCCTCGTGCACGCGAAGGGCGATCTGCGCGCCGCCTGCTGCGGCGATGCGCTGCGGCGACCCGCTGCCTGTGTTGTCCATCTGTCTGCTCCTCGTGTCGATTCTTCCGGGGCGCCCCGTCTGCGCGGAGCTGCCTGCGGCCCGGGCCACCCCGGTGCCGTGCTGGTGCAGTAATGGTGCTAGACGCGCTCGAAGATGCCGGCGGCGCCCTGCCCCATGCCGACGCACATCGTCACCATGCCATAGCGCAGCTTGCGCCGGCGCAGCGCATGGACCACCGTGGCCGAACGGATCGCGCCCGTCGCGCCCAGCGGATGGCCCAGCGCGATGGCGCCGCCCAGCGGATTGACCTTGGCCGTGTCCAGCCCCAGCGTGTTGATCACCGCCAGCGACTGCGCGGCGAAGGCTTCGTTGAGCTCGTACCAGTCGATGTCGTCCTGCTTGAGGCCCGCGTAGCGCAAGGCGGCCGGGATCGCCTCGATCGGCCCGATGCCCATGATGTGCGGCGGCACGCCCTTGCTCGCGAAGCTCACGAAGCGCGCGAGAGGCTGCAGGCCGAAGCGCTTGACGGCGGCCTCGCTGGCCAGGATCAGCGCGCCCGCGCCGTCCGACGTCTGCGAGCTGTTGCCAGCGGTGACCGTGCCGCGCGCGGCGAACACCGTCTTGAGCTTGGCCAGGCCCTCCAGGCTGGTATCGGGCCGTGCGCCCTCGTCCAGGCTCACGGTGCGCGTGGTGGCCACGGACTCGCCGGTCGACAGGTCCGGTGCGCGGTCGGTCACCTCCACCGGCAGGATCTCGTCGGTGAACTCGCCGGCCTTCATGGCCGCCACGGCACGGCGGTGGGACTCGCAGGCAAAGGCGTCCTGCGCCTCGCGCGAGACCTTCCACTGCTGGGCGACCTTCTCGGCGGTCAGGCCCATGCCGTAGGCGATGCCGATGTTCTCGTCGTTGCCGAACATGGCGGGCGACAGCGAGGGCGAATTGCCCATCATCGGCACCATGCTCATGCTCTCGACCCCGGCGGCGATCATGACGTCGGCCTCGCCCACGCGGATGCGGTCGGCCGCCATCTGCACGGCCGACAGTCCGGACGCGCAGAAGCGGTTGACGGTGATGCCGCCGACGCTGTGCGGCAGACCGGCGAGCACCGCGCCGATGCGCGCGATGTTCAGGCCCTGCTGCGCCTCGGGAATCGCGCAGCCGCAGATGATGTCCTCGATCGCGGCGCGGTCGAGCGAGGGCACCTGCGCGAGCGCGCCCTGCAGCGCACGCACCAGCAGGTCGTCGGGCCGGGTGTTGCGGAAGAAGCCGCGGTGCGAGCGCCCGATGGGCGTGCGGGTGGCGGCGACGATGTAGGCGTCCTGGACTTGCTTGCTCATGTGTGTTCCTTGGGGGTCGTGCCGTCAGTTCCTCACGGGCTTGCCCGTGGACATCATTCCCATGATGCGCTCCTGCGTCTTGGGGTGCTCCAGCAGCGAGCAGAAGGCGCGGCGCTCCAGCGTCATGAGGTACTCCTCGGTGACGAGCGAGCCTGCGTCCACGTCGCCGCCGCACACCACGTGCGCGATCTTCGCGGCGATGTCGAAGTCATGCTGGCTGATGAAGCCGCCATCGCGCATGTTCACGAGCGAGCCCTTGATGGTGGCGATGCCGCTGCGGCCGGCCACCGGGAAGGGGCGGCGGTGCGGGGGCCGCCAGCCGCCGTTGGCAAGGGCCCGTGCCTCGTTGATCGCCACGTACAGCAGCTCGTCCTTGTTGGGCACGATCACGTCGCTGTCCAGCAGGTAGCCGAGCTTGCGCGATTCGAGCGCGCTGGTGCCCACCTTGGCCATCGCCGCAGCGGTGAAGCCCTCGGTGAGAAACTTCAGCAGGTCCTTGTCGGTGGAGGTGGCGGCGTTCTCGGCCGCGCGGCGCGCGATGTAGGCCAGGCCGCCCGCGCCCGGCACCAGGCCGACGCCGACTTCCACCAGGCCGATGTAGCTTTCCATCGCCACGACGCGACGCGCCGAATGGACCGCCATCTCGCAGCCGCCGCCCAGCGCCAGGCCGCGGATCGCCGAGATCACCGGCACGCTGGCATAGCGCAGCTTGAGCATGATGCGCTGGAGTTCGGCCTCGGCCTCATCGATGGCGGCGACGCCGCCCATCATGAAGCCGGGGAGCATGGCCTGCAGGTCGGCGCCGGCCGAGAACGGCTCGTCACCCGACCAGATCACCACGCCCTGGTAGTCCTTCTCGGCCAGGTCCACCGCCATCGACAGGCCTTCGGCGACGTCGGGGCTGATGGCATGCATCTTGGTCTTGATGCTCGCGATGACGATGTCGCCTTCGAGCGTCCACAGGCGGATCGCGTCGTCCTCGTGCAGCGTCGTGCCGGCGGTCTCGAAGCCCTGGGCCTGACTGCCGAGCACCGTCTCGGGAAAGAGCTGGCGCTGGTAGACCGGCAGCACGCGGCGCGCCTCGAAGCGGCCTGTCTTGGGGTTGAACGAGCCCTCGGGCGTGTGCACGCCGCCGGCCTCGGCCACCGGGCCCTTGAACACCCAGTCGGGCAGCGGCGCGGACGACAGCGCCTTGCCAGACGCGATGTCCTCCTGGATCCACTGCGCCACCTGCAGCCAGCCGGCTTCCTGCCACAGCTCGAACGGGCCCTGCTTCATGCCGAAGCCCCAGCGCATGGCGAAGTCCACGTCGCGTGCGGTCTCGGCAATCGATGCCAGATGTACCGCTGCGTAATGGAAGCTGTTGCGCAGGATGGCCCAGAGGAAGCGGCCCTGCGCTCCTTCGCTGTCGCGCAGCAGGCGCAGGCGCTCGCCGGCCGGCTTGCGCAGCATGCGGGCGTAGACCTCGTCGGCCTTCTCGCCGCCGGGCACGTAGTCCTTGCTGGCCAGGTCGAAGCGAAGCACGTCACGGCCGACCTTCTTGTAGAAGCCGGCCTTGGACTTCTGGCCGAGGTTGCCCATCTCCAGCAGGGTCTTGAGCACGGGCGGCGTGGCAAAGCTCGGATAGAACGGGTCGGAGACCTCGTCCAGGTTGTCCTGCAGCGTCTTGATGACGTGGGCCATGGTGTCCAGGCCCACCACGTCGGCGGTGCGGAAGGTGCCCGAGCTGGCGCGGCCGAGCTTCTTGCCGGTGAGGTCGTCGACCACGTCGTAGCTCAGGCCGAAGTTCTCGACCTCCTTCATCGTGGCCAGCATGCCGGCGATGCCGATGCGGTTGGCGATGAAGTTGGGCGTGTCATGCGCCCGCACCACGCCCTTGCCCAGGCCGCTGGTGACGAAGGTTTCCAGGTCGTCGAGAATGCGCGGCTCGGTGGTGGGTGTGTTGATCAGCTCCACCAGATACATGTAGCGCGGCGGGTTGAAGAAGTGGATGCCGCAAAAGCGCGGCTTGATCTCTTCGGGCAGCGCCTCGCTGAGCTTGGTGATCGACAGGCCCGAGGTGTTGGACGCGACGATGGCGTGCGGCGCGACGAAGGGGGCGATCTTGCGGTAGAGGTCGAGCTTCCAGTCCATGCGCTCGGCGATGGCCTCGATCACGAGGTCGCATTCGCCAAGCAGCGCCATGTGCTCCTCGTAGTTGGCCTGCTGGATCAGCGATGCGTCGTCGGCCACGCCCAGGGGCGCGGGCTTGAGCTTCTTGAGGCCTTCGACGGCGCGCGTGACGATGCCGTTCTTCGGCCCTTCCTTGGCCGGCAGGTCGAACAGGATGACCGGCACCTTGACGTTGACCAGGTGCGCGGCAATCTGCGCGCCCATCACGCCGGCGCCGAGCACCGCGACTTTCTTGACTTGGAAACGAGACATGGACAGTCCTGTGTTCATTGAATGCGGACCCAGGTCTGGGTCCGTCCGAAGGGGCCGATCGAGCCCCGGACTTCAAGCCGCTTGCCGCCTTCGATGGGCGTGAGCTTGAGCGTGTAGTTGCGGCCGTTTTCAGGGTCGAGGATCTTGCCGTGCTCCCAGACGTCCTTGTCGTCGGCCTTCTTGGCGCCGCGGATGATCTCCAGGCCGAGGATCGGCTTGTCCTTGCGGTCGTCGCTGCACTCGGCGCAGACGTCCTCGGGCTTCGCGTTCTTCGTCAGGCGCTTTTCGATGCGGCCGTTGAGCACGCCAGCCGCTTCATAGATGCGGATCTCGGCCTGGGCCTCGCCGGTCTTCTCGCTGACGTTGCGCCACAGGCCGACGGGCGTGGACTGCGCGAAGGCAGCGCCCATCGACGAGAGGAACACGAGGCCGGTCAGGTAGCGGACGAACATGGCTTGTCTCCTGAAAAATTGGACGGGTCGATCATCTCGGCGTGGCCGCGTCAGGCCAGCGCCTCGTCGGTCTCCATCAGCACCTTGCTGCCGGCGCGCGCGGTGCGCATGAGCGTCGCGGTCTCGGGGAACAGCTTGGCGAAGTAGAAGCGCGCGGTCTGCAGCTTGGCCTTGTAGAACGGGTCATCGTTGCCGGCGGCGATCTCGCGCAGCGCGACCTGGGCCATGCGGGCCCAGAAGTAGCCGAACACCAGGTGGCCGGCCACGCGCAGGTAGTCGACCGCGGCGGCGCCGACTTCGTCGGGGTTCTGGAAGCCCTTGAAGCCGATCTCGGTGGTGAACTTGGTCATCTGGTCGCCCAGGTAGGCCAGCGGGTTGATGAACTCGGCCATCTTCTCGTTCACGCCTTCTTCTTCCACGAGGCGGCCGACCAGCTTGCCGAACTTCTTGAGCGTGGCGCCGTTGTTGCCCAGCACCTTGCGGCCCAGCAGGTCGAGCGACTGCACGGTGTTCGTGCCCTCGTAGATCATGTTGATGCGGTTGTCGCGAACGAACTGCTCCATGCCCCATTCCTTGATGAAACCGTGGCCGCCGAAGACCTGCATGCAGGCATTGGTCGCGATGTGCCCGTTGTCGGTGAGGAAGGCCTTCACGATGGGCGTGAGCAGCGCCACCATCTCGGCGGAGTCCTCGCGGACCTTGGCATCGGGGTGGTACAGCTCCTTGTCAAGCAGCATCGTGCAATAGATGGCCAGTGCCCGGCCGCCTTCGGCATAGGCCTTGGCCGTCAGCAGCATCTTGCGCACGTCGGGGTGCACGATGATCGGGTCGGCCGGCTTGTCCTTGGCCTTGACGCCCGACAGCGAACGCATCTGCAGCCGGTCCTTGGCGTAGGCCAGCGCATTCTGGAAGGCCACTTCGGTCAGGCCCAGCGACTGGTTGCCCACGCCCAGGCGGGCGGCGTTCATCATCACGAACATGGCGGCCAGGCCCTTGTTGGGCTGGCCCACGAGCGAGCCGACCGCGCCGTCGAGCACCATCTGGCAGGTGGCGTTGCCATGGATGCCCATCTTGTGCTCCAGGCCGCCGCAGTAGATGCCGTTGCGCTCGCCGAGGCTGCCGTCGGGCTTGACCTTGAACTTGGGCACGGCGAACAGGCTGATGCCCTTGCTGCCCTGCGGTGCGTCCGGCAGGCGGGCCAGCACCAGGTGGACGATGTTGGCCGCCATGTCGTGCTCGCCGGCGCTGATGAAGATCTTGTTGCCGGTGAGGCGGTAGCTGCCGTCGGCCTGCGGCTCGGCCTTGGTGCGCAGCAGGCCCAGGTCGGTGCCGCAGTGCGGCTCGGTCAGGCACATGGTGCCGGTCCATTCGCCACTGACCAGCTTGGGCAGGTACAGCTTCTTCTGCTCGTCGGTGCCGTGGGCATGCAGCGCCTCGTAGGCGCCGTGCGACAGGCCGGGGTACATGGTCCAGGCCTGGTTGGCCGAGTTCAGCATCTCGTAGAGGCACTGGTTGACCGCGAAGGGCAGGCCCTGGCCGCCGTATTCGGGGTCGCACGAGAGCGCGGGCCAGCCGCCTTCGATGTACTTGGCGTAGGCCTCCTTGAAGCCCTTGGGCGGCCGGACTTCGTGGGTGGCCGGGTCGAGCGTGCAGCCTTCCTGGTCGCCGCTGATGTTCAGCGGGAACGCCACCTCGGCCGCGAACTTGCCGGCCTCTTCGAGCACGGCATTGATGGTGTCGGCGTCGACGTCGGCGTGGCGCGCGCAGGCCTTGAGCTCGTCGGTGACGTGCAGGACTTCATGCATCACGAACTGCATGTCGCGCAGCGGGGGGGTGTAGGAAGGCATGGGACTTACTCCTTGGATTTCCGGGATTTGGCGGATCGGGCGGCGGCTGCGACGGGCGAGCCGTAGCGCGCGAGAATGTTGTCGAAGCCGGTGTTGGCCCGGGCGATGGAGCCCGGGGACTTGAGAAAGCGGGCCTCGTAGTGAAGCGCAAGAATCAGGCCGTGGATCTCGAACGAGACCTGGTGCTCGTCGGCGTCGGCACGCAGATGGCCGGCTTCCTTGGCCTGCACCACGGCACGGTACATGGCCGCGAGCCAGGTGTTGACCGAGCCCGCGAGCGCGTCGCGCACCGGGCCGGGCCGGTCGTCGAACTCGACGGCACCACTGATGTAGAGGCAGCCGGAGTCGATCTCGGCGGAGGTGCGCTTCATCCAGTTGCCGAACAGCTCGCGCAGGCGCGGCAGACCGCGCGGCTCCTTCATGGCGGGGTAGAACACCTCCTCCTCGAAGCGGGCATGGTATTCGCGGATCACCGAGATCTGCAGTTCTTCACGGGAGCCGAAGTGGGCGAACACGCCCGACTTGCTCATCTGCGTGACTTCGGCCAGCGCGCCGATGGACAGCCCCTCCAGGCCGATCTGCGTGGCCAGGCCGAGCGCGGCATCGACGATGGCCGCCTTGGTCTGCTGCCCCTTCTGCAGGGCCCGCCCCTCACGGGCGCCGTCGCGCGCGGCGCGCCCTGGCTTGACGGGAAGTGGGGTCACGGACATGATGGAATACGACTCAAATAAAACGAACGGTCGTGCTATTTTGCATGAAAGCCGTGACGGGGGGAAGACAGCCCTTGTTTCTAGGTGGGATTGCCTAGGCGCGATCGGGGCAAACCCTGTTCGCGGACCTGTGTTGATCCTGCGCCGGCCCTGCACCGGCCCTGCACCGGCCCTGCACCGGCCCTGCACCGGCCCTGCACCGGCCCTGTGCCAGACGGGCGCGCTGCGCAGCGCGAACCAACCCGCGCACTCAGAGCAGACGCGCGAGTTCCGCCATGTCGGTGAAGATATGCGCCGCACCGGCGCCGCGCAATGCGCCAGGCGCGTCGTGCCCCGCCTCGGCCGGGCTGTAGCCGAACACCGTTGCACCGGCCGCCACGCCGGCCGTGACGCCGGTCACCGTGTCCTCCACCACCGCACAGCGGCGCGGGTCGACGCCCAGGGCCTGCGCCGCCGCGAGGTAGACATCGGGCGCCGGCTTGGAGCGAGGCATCTCGTGGCCGCTGAAGATCCGGCCCTGGAAAAAGGGCATCAGGCCGCAGCGGTCCATCTGCAGCTCCACCTTGAACCGGTCCGCCCCCGAAGCGCAGGCGATGCGCCCCTGGTAGCGGGCATGGAGCGCCGCCACCGCCTCGGGCGCACCGCGGATCGGCTGGACCCGCGCCAGCAGGCCGGCATTGCGGCGTTCGCGAAAGCGCGCCATCCAGTCCTCGGTCACGGGCTGGCCGGTGCGGGCCTCGATCAGGCCGACCTCGTCCTTCACGGCCTTGCCCACGAAGATGCGCATGCATTCGGCCGGCGTCAGCGCCCAGCCGAGTTCCTCCAGCATGTCGCGCAGCACGCCGTTGGTGATGGATTCGCTGTCGACGAGCACGCCGTCGCAGTCGAAGAGGATGGCGTCGAAAGGCAGGGTCATGGCGTTCCTGTGATGCGGGCGTTGCGCGCGCCGTGGCGGCGCGAGGGGAGGAGAAGCGTCTTCATCGGCCCACTCATTTGCGCCAGAACTGGGCCGTGAAGAGCACCAGCACGCTGAGCAGTTCCAGGCGCCCGAGCAGCATGCCGAAGGTGCAGACCCATATCTGGAAGTCGTTGAGCACGCCGAAGTTGGACGCCGGGCCGACCAGCCCGAGGCCCGGGCCGATGTTGTTGACGCAGACGATGACCGCGGAGAACGCGGTGACCAGATCCAGGCCCGACAGAAGCAGCAGCAGCGTGAGCCCCACGATGCTGGCCCCGTAGATCAGCATGTAGGCCATGACCGCCGCAATGACGGTGGCCGGGATGACCGTCTCGCCGAGCGTGACGGGATTGACCACGCGCGGATGCATGATGCGCACCAGCTCGCGCCGGGCCTGTTTGACCAGCAGCAGCATGCGGACCATCTTGATGCCCCCGCCGGTCGAGCCGGCGCAGGACGCGAAGCAGCCGAGGAAGATCATCAGCACGGGAGCGAAGGCGGGCCAGAAGCTGTAGTCGGTGGAGGCATAGCCGGTGGTGGTGGCGAGCGAGACCACGTGGAACGCCGCGGGCCGCAGCGCCTCCATCACGCTGGCGTAGGCGCCGCTGTGCGCGAGCAGCAGCGTAAGCACCGCTATCGACAGGGCCAGCACAACGAGGTAGGCCCGCACCTCCACGTCACGCGCGAGCGAGGCGAAGGAGCGCGTGCGCCAGACGATGAAGTAGCGCGCAAAGCTCACGCCCGACAGCACCATGAAGACCGTGGCCACGGCCTCGATCAGCGACGAGTCCCAGTAGCCGAAGCTGGCGTCGTGCGATGAGAAGCCGCCCAGCCCCAGCGTGGAGCACATGTGCATGAAGGCATCGGCCCAGCTCATGCCGGCCCAGCGGTAGGCCAGCAGGCAGGCCAGCGACAGCACGAAGTACACGCCCCACAGACCGCGCGCGGTCTGCGCGATGCGCGGCGTGAGCTTGGTGTCCTTCATCGGGCCCGGCGTCTCGGCCTTGTACAGCTGCACGCCGCCCAATCCGAGCAGCGGCAGGATGGCCACGACAAGCAGCATGATGCCCAGGCCGCCGATGAACTGCAGGAAGCAGCGCCAGACGTTCACGGACACCGGCAGATGGTCGAGGCCCGACAGGGCCGTCGCCCCGGTGGCGGTGAGCGCGCTCATGGCCTCGAAGTAGGCGATGGCCCAGTCGATGCCCGGCACGGTCAGCAGGAGCGGAACGGCCGCGACGGCGGTCAGGCCCACCCAGACCAGGTTGACCAGCAGGAAACCGTCCTTGGGCTGCAGCTCGCGCCGGTGCCGCCGCGTGCCCAGCCACAGCAGCCAGGCCAGCAGCGCGGTCAGCGCCAGACAGCCCGCCCAGACCGGCGGCAGCGCCGAGTCGTCGGCCGCGACGCTCCAGCCCAGCGGCACGAGGAAGGTGAGCGAGAAGCCCGCCAGCACGCGCGAGAACACCGCCAGGACGGGCTTGAGGCTGTCCATGCTCAGAAGAAGGTGGCGCCGACCTGGAACAGGCGCTCGACCTCCCGCACCATCCGCTTGCTGGGGATGAAGACGATGAGATGGTCGTCCGGCGCGATCACCGTGTCGTGATGGGGCATGAGCACCGCGCAGTCGGAGCCCTGCCCCCGCACGATGGCGCCGATGCGTGCCCCCTGCGGCAGCTCGATCTGCTCGACCCGGCGGCCGACGAGGCGCGAGGTCTTCGCGTCGCCGCGCGCCACGCCCTCGAGCGCCTCGGCCGCGCCCCGCCGCAGGCTGTGCACCTGCACCACGTCGCCCCGCCGCACATGGGCCAGCAGCTCGCCGATCACGGTCTGCGCGGGTGACACCGCGATGTCGATGGTGCTGCCCTGAAGCATGTCGGCATAGGCCCGGCGGTTGATCAGCGCCAGCACGCGGCGCGCGCCCAGGCGCTTGGCCAGCATGGCCGACAGGATGTTGTCCTCGTCGTCGCTGGTCAGCGCGAGGAACAGGTCGACGCCGGCGACGTTCTCGTCACCCAGCAGGTCTTCGTCGGTGCCGTCGCCGCGCAGCACCAGCATGTCGCTCGGCAGCTGCGTGGCCAGGTACTCGCAGCGCGCAGCGGACTGCTCGATCAGCTTGACCTGGCACTGGCCTTCGAGCCGGCGCGCCAGCCGCAGCCCGACCTTGCCACCGCCCGCGATGATGACGCGGCGCACCGGCTCGTCGTCGGTGTGGATGCCCGCCAGCACCGAGCGGATGCTGTTCTTGTCGGCCAGCACGAACACCTCGTCGCCCGCGAGGATGCGGGTGTCCGGCCCGAGCGGCACCTCGGCATCGTGCCGGTAGACCGCCACCACGCGCATCGGCGCCAGCGGAAACAGGTCGCCGAACTCGGCAATGGTGTGGTTCACCAGGGCGCTGCCGGCCGTGGCACGCACCGCGATCAGGTGCGCGCGGCCCTGCGAGAACTCGAGCACCTGCAGCGCCTCGGGATAGTCGATGAGCTGCTGGATGTAGCGCATCACCGACTCCTCCGGGCAGATCACGTGGTCGACCGCGAAACCCTGCTTGCCCAGCAGCTCGCTGCCCTCGACGAACTGCGGCGCGCGCAGCCGGGCGATGGTGCTCGGGACGTTGAAGGCGTCATGCGCCACCTTGCAGGCCACGAGGTTGGTCTCGTCGAGCGCGGCGCAGGCGATGAACATGTCGGCGTCCGCCGCACCCGCGTGCTCCAGCACCGTGGGCAGGATGCCGTTGCCCGCCACGCCGCGCAGGTCGAGCCGGTCTTCCAGCTGGCGCAGCCGCTGCGGGTCGGTGTCGATCAGGGTGATGTCGTTGCGTTCGGACGCCAGGCTTTCGGCCACGCTCTCGCCCACCCGTCCAGCGCCGAGGATGAGGATTTTCATGAGGGGGGCTGCATGCACATGGCTTGCGCCCGATCATAGCGAGCGCTGCGCGAGCGCGGCGCGATGACCCGCCACACCGCAGGCCCGTCCCGCCAGCGCCCCTGCAGGCGGCCCCGGCGGCGCGCTCAGCCGCGCAGGTCGCCGTCGACGTAGTACCAGCGGCCGTTCTCGCGCACGAAGCGGCTGAGTTCGTGCAGGCGATGCGCGCGGCCGTGGCCGTCACGCTGCCGCGCCACGAACTCGACCTCGGCGTGCTCAGCGTCCAGTTGACGATGGCTGCGCACCTGCAGGCCGAGCCATCGCACACCCGGCTCCAGCGTCAGTTCTTCCGGCCTTCGGCTCGCATGCCAGGTCGCGAGCAGATGGTCCCGCCGCTCCAGGACGAAGGCACTGTAGCGGGACCGCATGAGCGCTTCGGCATCGGGCGCGTGGGCCGCGCCGTCCAGCCAGCGGCCGCAGCACCCGGCCAGCGGCAGCGGCCTGCCACGGACATCGGAGCGGCCGCAGGGACACGGCCCGCCGGGCCCAGACTGGGCGCCAGCGGCCGCCGCAGGGGCGCCGGAGGGCTTCATAAGGCCCGCTGGATCAGGATCTTCTGAACGTCGGAGGTGCCTTCGTAGATCTGGCACACCCGCACGTCACGGTAGATGCGCTCGACCGGAAAGTCGCTGACATAGCCGTAGCCGCCCAGCGTCTGGATCGCGGCGCTGCAGACCTGCTCGGCCATCTCGGTGGCGAACAGCTTGGCCATGGCCGCCTCCTTGAGGCAGGGACGCCCGGCATCGCGCAGGCTGGCTGCGTGCCAGGTGAGCTGCCGGGCAGCCTCGATCTTCGTGGCGCACTCGGCGAGGCGAAAGCCCACGGCCTGGTGCTCGAAGATCGGCAGGCCGAAGCTCCTGCGCTCCTTCGCGTAGTCGATGGCGACTTCGAGTGCGCTGCGCGCCATGCCGATGCTCTGCGACGCAATGCCGATGCGGCCGCCTTCCAGCCCGCCCAGCGCGATCCGGTAGCCGTCGCCTTCGGCGCCGATCAGGTGGTCGGCCGGGATGCGGCACTGGTCGAAATTGATCTGGGCGGTGTCGCTCGAATGCTGGCCCAGCTTGTCCTCCAGGCGCGCCACTTGGTAGCCCGGCGTGTCGGTCGGAACCACAAAGGCGCTCATGCCCTTCTTGCCGGCGGCCTTGTCGGTCACCGCGATGACGATGGCCAGCTGCCCGTTCTTGCCGCTCGTGATGAACTGCTTGACGCCCTGGAGCACCCAGCCATCGCCGTCCTTGTGCGCGGTGGTCCGCAGCGCCGACGCGTCGCTTCCCACATGCGGCTCGGTCAGGCAGAAGACCCCCAGCATCTCACCACGTGCCAGCGGCACCAGCCAGCGGCGCTTCTGGGCTTCGCTGCCATAGCGCAGGAGGATGGCGTTCACCGGGCAGTTGGTGACGCTGATGGCGGTGCTGGTGCCGCCATCGCCGGCGGCAATCTCTTCGAGCACCAGCGCGAGCGTCACGTAGTCGAGGTTGGCGCCGCCATACGCCTCGGGCACGCAGATGCCGTAGGCGCCGAGGGCAGCCAGGCCCTGATGGGCCTCGCGCGGGAAGACGTGCTCGCGGTCCCAGCGCGCCGCATGCGGCCACAGCTGCTCGCGGGCGAAGGCGCGCACCGCGTCGCGGATCATTTCCTGGTCGTCGGTCAGAAGCATCGGTTCACCATGAGTCGAACGGGCGGCCGTCGTGGCCGGGGATCGAGCCCGGCCGGCCTCAGATCAGCTCGACGGCCAGGGCCGTGCCCTCGCCGCCGCCGATGCACAGCGTCGCCACGCCCTTCTTCTTGCCACGGGCCTTGAGGGCGTGGATCAGCGTGACGATGATGCGGGCGCCGGAGGCGCCGATCGGGTGGCCGAGGGCGCATGCGCCGCCATTGACGTTGACGATGTCGTGGCTGATGCCCAGCTCCTTCATCGCGGCCATGGGCACGACGGCAAAGGCCTCGTTGACCTCCCACAGGTCGACGTCCTTGACGGTCCAGCCGATCTTCTTGAGCAGCTTGTTGACCGCGCCCACCGGTGCGGTGGTGAACCACTCGGGCGCCTGCGAGAAGGTGGCGTGGCCGACGATGCGCGCGATCGGCCTGCCGCCCAGGGCCTTGGCCGTGGACTCACGCGACAGAACGAGCGCAGCGGCGCCGTCGTTGATCGACGAGCTGGAGGCGGCGGTGATGGTGCCGTCCTTCTTGAAGACCGGCTTGAGCGTCGGGATCTTGTCGAGCTTGACCTTGCCCGGGCCTTCGTCCACGCTGATCACGGTCTCTCCGGCGCGGCCCTTGACGGTGACCGGCACGATCTCCTCCTTGAAGGCGCCGGACTCGGTCGCCGCCTTCGCGCGCTGGACACTGGCCGTGGCGAACGCGTCCTGCTGCTCGCGGGTGAACTGGTACTTCTCGGCGCACTGCTCGCCGAAGGTGCCCATGGCGCGGCCCGGCTCGTAGGCGTCTTCCAGGCCGTCGAGCATCATGTGGTCGTAGACGCGGTCGTGGCCGATGCGCATGCCGCTGCGGCCCTTGAGCAGCAGGTGGGGCGCGTTGGTCATGCTCTCCATGCCGCCGGCCACCATGAGGTCGCGGCTGCCGGCCGTGATCTGGTCGAACGCCAGCATGGTCGCCTCCATGCCCGAGCCGCACATCTTGGACAGGGTGACCGCGCCGGTGCTGGCGGGCAGGCCGCCCTTGAAGCCGGCCTGGCGCGCCGGGGCCTGGCCCTGGCCGGCCATCAGGCAGTTGCCGAACAGGACCTCGTCGACCTTCTCGGGTGCGACGCCGGCGCGCTCGATGGCCGCCTTGATGGCCGCGCCGCCCAGGTCATGGGCCGACAGCGAGGCGAAATCGCCCTGGAAGCCGCCCATCGGGGTGCGGGCGGCGCCGAGGATGACGATGGAATCAGACATGGTGTGCTCCTTGAAGGGTCTGGACAAGTGAGGAACCGCGCTCCTCTTCGGCAACGCGGAGGATGTATTTCTGGAACTGGGGGTCTTCGCCGCGCAGCAGAAGGGGCAGCGCGTTGTAGAAGTTCTCGCGCCGGCACCATTCGCGCATGAAGTCGTCCCAGCTGTTCCAGCGCCGGCGCTCGAGTTCGGACATGTCGGGCGTCCAGGCGACGATGTAGGCACGCTCGAACAGCGAGATGAGCATGTCGTAGATCACGAGGATGCGCTCGTTCTGCTCGGGCGTCGGATGGGGCAGCGGCTCGTTGGTGCGCAGGCGCAGGTCGGCATGGGCCAGCACGACCTTGAGGAAATCGTTGTAGGCGTCGGAGAGCAGCTGGTAGGCCTCTTCTTCCTCGTTGTCGCGCTCCTTGCGCTGCTCCCACCAGAAGAAGGCTATGGCAAACGGCAGGCCCAGCGCCGTGACGACGAAGCTGGCGAGTTCCCAGGCGTCACGCATGCTCACGCTCCGGGCCGTCAGGCGCCGTGCAGGCTGTGAGGCGGCCGGCCATGCTCATGCGGGCAGACCCTCGGCACTGCCCTCGCGCCACGCGGCTTTCGGCTCCGCGGGCAGGTCGGCAGCCGGCGCCTGCCGCGCCGCGTTGCCGAACCGCTTGTCGCGCTCGTAGGGGAACACGTCGATGACCTGGCCCGCCAGGATGCGTTCCTTGTGCTTCTGCCAGAACGCGGCGTCCAGCAGGTCGGCATGGTGGCGCATGAACACCTCGCGCACCGCGTCGTTGCCGAGCAGAAAGGGGCCGAAGGTCTCGGGGAAGACGTCCTTGGGGCCGACGCTGTACCAGATCTCGCCGCTCATCTCGTCTTCTTCGTTGCGCGGCGGCGGCACGCGCCGGAAGTTGCAGTCGGTGATGTACTCGATCTCGTCGTAGTCGTAGAACACCACCTTGCCATGCCGGGTGACGCCGAAGTTCTTCCAGAGCATGTCGCCCGGGAAGATGTTGGCCGCGACGAGGTCCTTGATCGCGTTGCCGTATTCCACCACCGCATGCTCGATCTGGGCCCGGGCCGGGGCATCGCCCGCGTCGAAGGCTTCCTGCAGATAGATGTTCAGCGGAATCATGCGCCGCTCGATGTACAGGTGCTTGATGATGACTTCCTCGACGCCGTCGCCGTCGCGGTCGCTGATCTCCAGCTGGCTCGGCGCGAACTTCTGGATCTCGGCGATGAGCTCGTCCTCGAAGCGGTCGCGCGCGAAAGCCACCTCGCTGTACTCGAGCGTGTCGGCCATGCGCCCGACGCGGTCGTGCTGCTTGACCAGCAGGTATTTGCCCTTGATCTGCTCGCGCGTCGTGTCCTTCTGCGGCGGGTAGTAGTCCTTGATGAGCTTGAACACATACGGAAAGGACGGCAGGTCGAACACCAGCATGACCATGCCCTTGATGCCGGGCGCGATGCGGAACTTGTCGCTCGAATGGCGCTGGTGGTAGAGGAAGTCGCGGTAGAACAGCGTCTTGCCCTGCTTGGCCAGGCCCAGTGCGTTGTAGATTTCTGCGCGCGGCTTGCGCGGCATCAGGCTGCGCAGAAACTGCACGTAGGCGCTGGGCACGTCCATGTCGACCATGAAGTACGCGCGCGCGAACGAGAACAGCATCTGCAGGTCGTCCTCGCCGAACAGGCAGGCGTCGATGACGAGCTTGCCGTCCTTGCCGTGCAGGATGGGCAGCGCGAACGGCACCTCGGTGAAGCCGTTGATGATCTTGCCGACCACGTAGGCGCCCTTGTTGCGGAAGAAGAGGCTGGACAGCACCTGGATCTGGAAGTTTGCACGCAGGCGGACGCTGTCGAGCTGCTCGCCCATGGCCCCGATCACGCAGGCCGCGTCGCGCGGCAGGTCCTCGAACTCGGGCTGCAGCTGGAAGTTGTGAATGATGCGCTCGATCGTGCCCTGCAGCGTCTCGCGCGTCGGGTAGTAGGCCCGGTAGGTGGGGGTGGCGGCCGGTTCCTCGTTCTCGATGTACTCGGTGCTCACCGCCGGCCGCACGAAGATGAAGTCGTTGTGGAAGTGCGTGCGGTGCAGGATCTTGGTGGTGACCGAATTGAAGAAGGTTTCGGCCAGCTCGGGCTGCAGGTGGTTCACCAGCAGCCCGATGTAGTGCAGCTTGACCTGGTGCCAGACTTCCATCGGCTGCTCGCCCGCGCGGAACTCCTTTTCGAGCCGCAGCGTGCATTCCTTGACGCGCAGATCGTAGAACTCGATGCGTTCGCGCTGGGCGCGCTGCTGGCCGTGCCAGTCGGCCGTCTCGAAGCGATGCTTGGCGCGGGCCGATTCGGTGCGGAACAGCCGGTAGTGCCGGTTGAAGCCGTCCATCATCGCCTTGGCGATGTCGTAGGCCTGTTGCGAGTCGAGACGCTGCGGAAACATGGATGGCCTCCTCAGCGCGCCTGGCGCGCGGCGATCACGCCCTGCACGGCGGCGCGGTACAGCGGCTCGATGGAGTCGGTGCTGCCCACGGTCATCTGCAGGTCCTGCAGCAGGCCGTCATGCACGCCGAAGGCCCAGCCGTGAACCTTGACGTTCTGGTTCTTGGCCCAGGCGTCGGTCATGACGGTGCTGACGCAGACGTTGACGACCTGCTCGATGACGTTCAGATCCACCAGCGCATCGGCTCGCTGCGCCGCCGGCAGCGCGTCGAGCAGCGGACGGTGACGGTCGCGCACGTCCTGGATGTGGCGGATCCAGTTGTCGGCCAGGCCCACGCGCACATTGCCCAGCGCCGCCATGACACCGCCGCAGCCGTAGTGGCCGACGACCATGATGTGCTCGACCTTGAGCATCTCGACCGCGTACTGGATGGCCGACAGGGCATTGAGGTCGGAGTGCACGACGACGTTGGCGACGTTGCGGTGGACGAACACCTCCCCGGGCTCCAGCCCCGTGATCTGGTTGGCCGGCACGCGGCTGTCGGAGCAGCCGATCCACATGAACTTGGGAGTCTGCTGCTTGATCAGGCTCGTGAAGAAGCCGGGGCGCTCACGCTCCACCTGGGCAGCCCAGGCGCGGTTGTGTGCGAAGAGTTCGTTGATGGAGGTCGTTGTCATGGCCAGATTGTGCCTTTGCGCGCGCGACGCCGCATCACGCGCGCGCCGGGTGCGTCACATGGTTTCGGCGAACAGCTCCCGGCCGATCAGCATGCGGCGGATCTCGCTGGTGCCGGCACCGATCTCGTACAGCTTGGCGTCGCGCCAGAGGCGGCCGAGCGGGTATTCGTTGATGTAGCCGTTGCCGCCGTAGATCTGGATGCCCTCGCCCGCCATCCAGGTGGCCTTTTCGGCGCACCACAGGATGACGCTGGCGCAGTCCTTGCGCACCTGGCGCACGTGCTCGGTGCCGAGCAGGTCCAGGTTCTTGGCCACCGTGTAGGCAAAGGAGCGCCCCGCCTGCAGCACGGTGTACATGTCGGCGACCTTGCCCTGGATGAGCTGGAACTCGCCGATGCTCTGGCCGAACTGCTTGCGGTCGTGGATGTAGGGAATGACGTTGTCCATGACCGACTGCATGATGCCCAGCGGCCCGCCGGTGAGCACCGCGCGCTCGTAGTCGAGCCCGCTCATGAGCACCTTGGCGCCGCCGTTGACCGGCCCGAGGACGTTGGCGGCCGGAACCTCGACGTTCTGAAACACCAGCTCGCCGGTGTGGCTGCCGCGCATGCCCATCTTGTCGAGCTTCTGCGCGATCGAGAAGCCCTTCATGCCCTTTTCGATGAGAAAGGCCGTGACACCGCGCGCACCCAGCTCCGGCTCGGTCTTGGCGTAGACGACGAGCGTGTCGGCGTCCGGGCCGTTGGTGATCCACATCTTGCTGCCGTTGAGCACGTAGTAGCCACCGCCCGAGGCGCTCGGCTCCTTCCACTCGGCCTTGAGCTTCATGCTGATCACGTCGCTGCCGGCCCCCGGCTCGCTCATGGCCAAGGCGCCCACGTGCTCGCCGCTGATGAGCCTGGGCAGGTACTTGCGGCGCTGGGCCTCACTGCCATTGCGGTTGATCTGGTTGACACACAGGTTGCTGTGCGCGCCGTAGGACAGAGCCACCGAGGCGCTGGCGCGGCTGATTTCCTCCATGGCGATCATGTGGGCCAGGTAGCCCATGTTGGCGCCGCCGTACTCTTCGGGCACGGTGATGCCGAGCACACCAAGGTCACCCATCTTGCGCCACAGGTCCATCGGAAACTGGTCGGTGCGGTCGATCTCGGCGGCGCGCGGCGCGATCTCGGCCTGGGCGAATTCGTGCACGGCACTGCGCAGTGCGTCGATGTCTTCACCGAGCTGGAAATTGAGGCCTGGCAGGTTCATGGTGTCTCCGGAGGATGGGTGTTGTGGATGGGGAAGCGGTCAAAGTGCAACCGGCGCGCCGGTGTTGTCTTTCAGTAGGTCTTGGGCACGGGGGCCAGGGTCTGCTGCATGACGGCGCAGGTGCCCTCGCGGCCCGAGCCGTCGACGTGGACGACGTCGGCGGTGGTGACGATGATGCGTCTGCCGGCCCGCGTGACGCGGCCCGTGGCGCGCAGCTCGCCGCCCTGATGCGCCGTGAGGAAGTTGATCTTGTATTCGACCGTGGTGACCTCCATGCCCTCGGGCGCCACGGTGAGCGCGGCATAGCCGCCTGCAATGTCGGCCAGCGCGCCCATGGCACCGCCATGAAAGCCGCCCTGCTGCTGCGTGACCTTGTCGGAGTACGGCAGGATGACCTCGCACAGGCCCGGCTCGACACGGCCGAGGCGCGCGCCGAGGTGGGCCATCATGCCCTGGCGCACGAAGCTCTGGTGAATGCGGTCACGAAGGGCGGATTCGGGCATCCCTGCGGACTCGGCAGGGGCATTGGACGTCGGGCTCATGCGGGGTTCTTCCTGTCGATCCGCTGCAGCAGCGTGCGCGCTTCCTTCTCGTGCGCCTTGACTTCGTCGAGGTTGGCCTGCAGGTCGGCCATCTGCTGCTCCAGCTGCTTGCGGTGGTCGGCCAGCACGACCAGGAACTTGCGCAACTGCGGGCCGGTGTCGCGCGGCGTGTCGTACATGTCGATCAGTTCCTTGGCCTCGGTCAGGCTCAGGCCCAGGCGCTTGGCACGCAGGGTGAGCTTGAGCCGGGTGCGGTCACGCGCGGAGTAGACGCGGTTGCGCCCGCCCGGGCCGGAACGCTCGGGCTGCAGCAGGCCCATGTCCTCGTAGAAGCGCATCGCGCGCGTCGTGAGGTCGAATTCCTTCGCCAGATCGCTGATCGTGTACGTGGCAGCCATAAGTTCCCATCAACGCCGGTCAACCTGCGCGACAGCGGCCTGCACCTCGCGCGCCTACAATGAAGGCTTGTTGTTGACGTTTACGTAAACGTCAATTATGTACGAAAGGACGAACCGCATGAATGCCCTCGAACAGCGACTGGACTACCCCTTTGGCGACGCCCTGCCCGAGCCCGGGCGCACGCTCGAGGTCGCGCCGGGCATCAAGTGGATCCGCATGTCGTTGCCCTTCGTGCTCAACCACATCAATCTCTGGCTGCTGCGCGACGTGATCGACGGCCGGCCCGGCTGGACGGTGGTGGACTGCTGCATCACGCACGAGGCCTCGATCGCGCAGTGGGAGCAGGTGATTGCCGGCGAGCTGGAGGGCTTGCCGATCCTGCGCGTGATCGTCACGCACATGCATCCGGACCATGTGGGCATGGCGCACTGGCTGTGCCAGCGCTTCGAGGCCCCGCTGTGGATCAGCGCGACGGATTTTCACGTGGCACGGCTCGGCTCGCAGAGCACCACGGGCTTTGGCGGCGAAGGCGCGGCGCGCTTTTTTGCCTCGCACGGCCTGCTGGACCCGGACTCGCTGGAGCAGATCCGCCATCGCAAAAGCTACTACCCCAATCTCGTGCCGTCGGTGCCCGAGAGCTTTCACCGCCTGATGGACGGCTACAGGGTGCGCATCGGCGAACGCGACTGGACCTGCATCAGCGGCTATGGCCACGCGCCCGAACACATCGCGCTGTTCGCGCCAGAGGGCAAGGTGCTGATCGGTGGCGACATGATGCTGCCACGCATCTCCACCAACGTGAGCGTCTACGAGAGCGAGCCCGAGGCCGACTCGCTGCGCCTGTTCCTGGAGTCGATCGACAAGTTCGCGGATCTGCCGCCAGACACCCTCACGCTGCCGTCGCACGGCAAGCCGTTCCGCGGCCTGCATGAGCGCATCCGGCAACTGCACGACCACCATCGCGACCGGCTGGCCGAGGTGATGCAGGCCTGCACCGCGCGCCCCTGCAGCGGCGCCGACATCCTGCCGATCATGTTCAAGCGGGAGCTGGACCTGCACCAGACGACCTTCGCGATGGGCGAGTCGGTCGCCCACCTGCATGCGCTGTGGTTCAGCGGGCAGCTCAGCCGTTCGCGCGATGCCGATGGCGTCTACAGGTTCCGCGCCCGCTGAAAGGGTCTGCTGAAGGGCCGGGAGAAGTCCTCTTCCATGGGGGCCATGGGCCCCCATCGGCTGCGCGTTCAGCCGGTCATCGGCCGCGGCTCGTTGACGCCGAGCCAGTAGGTCTGAAGGTGCTGGAGCTTTTCGGTGAACTCGCCGAAGTCGACGGACTTGCGCACGAAACTGTTGGCACCTTCGCGGTAGCTGGCGATGATGTCCTCCTCCTCGCTCGACGAGGTCAGCACGACCACGGGAACGAAGGAGGTGCGCGGGTCCTTGCGCATGCGCTCCAGGACTTCGAGACCTGACAGGCGGGGCAGCTTGAGATCGAGCAGCACGAGGCGCGGCTGGTGGCGCGTGTCGCGTCCCGCATGCGCGCCCTGCCCGAACAGGTAATCCAGCGCCTCCACACCGTCGCGCGCGATGGCGATGTCTCCGGCGAGGCCGTTCTCGCGCAACGTCAGGGTGGTCAACTCCATGTGGTCGGGGTTGTCTTCGACCAGCAGGATGATGTCATTCATGATGTGAAACTCTCCGCGACCCGCGGATTCGGCCCAGACGCCTGTTCACCGCAGGCCAAATGGTGCCACAGCAGGGGGCGAATGTCGACAGGACCGGTGGCCGGAGCAGTGGTCCCGCCAGGCGTCACCACTGGGGCAGCGACTCGTCGCGCAACTGGCCGCGCAGCTCGGCGTAGTCGGGAACGACGGTACGCACGGTGTCCCAGAACCGCGGGCTGTGATCCATGACACGCAAATGACTGAGTTCATGCGCCACGACGTAGTCGATGATCGACTGGCGGAAGTGGATCAGGCGCCAGTTCAGGCGGATCGAGCCGTCCGCGCTGGCACTGCCCCAGCGGGTGCCGGCGCTGCTCAGGCTGAGGCGCCGCCAGCGGACCCCCAGATGGGGGGCGTAATGGTCGAGCCGCTCGGTGAAGACGCGCTTGGCCTGGCGCATCAGCCAGGCCTGGACCGCGTCGCGGATCTGGGCCGGCTCGGCCTGATGCGGCAGGCCGACGTGCAGCGTCAGCCGCGGCACGCCCGCCAGCGTGAGGTTGGCGGCGGACGCGTCGGTATGCAGCACGGCACCGACTTCGCTGAATGCATGGCGCGGGTCGAGCACCACGATCACCTGCTCGCCGAGAAACGGGATGACGGCTCCGTCCTTCCATTCGATGCGCGCCGATTCGAGGCGCTGGGCACGGGCACGCGCTTCGTCGAGCTTGCGCAGGATCCAGCCGGACTTCTCGCGCACCGCTGCGTCCACGTCCTGCAGCGCGACCCAGCGCGGCGCGCTCACGACCAGGCCTTCGGGCCCGACGACGAAGCCGATGGTGCGGCGCTTGCCTCGGCGGAATTCATAGGCGACGACCGAGTCGCCGAGCAGCGCTTCGCGGTTGGCGCGCGGGTGGCGGAAGGCGGCGGGCGCCATCACCTGGTCGAGCGGCTCGGCGGGCGGGTGCGCGACCTCTGGCGGGGTATCGCGGGACGCTGCAGGGGGCGCGCCCGGATCGGGGCCCGGTGCGCCAGCAGCGCTGGAACCACCGGAGCCGCCCGGCAGGGCCGGGGAAGGGGAAGGAGAAGGAGAAGGCGGCGGATCGAACAGATCGAGGGTGAACTGCAAGAGCCGCTGCATGGCCTTGAGTTTAACGATATGCCTCGGGGTCGAGGCGGCGCATCTCGGACTCGATCCAGGCCTCGACCTCGCGCATCAGTTCTTCCGGCTCACGGCCTTCGCTCGGGATGGGGCGGCCGATCGACACGTCGACGATGCCCGGTCGCTTGATGAAGGCCTTGCGCGGCCAGGTCTTGGCCGAGGTCACGGCGATCGGGATGACCGGGGCGCCGGTCTCGATGGCCAGACGCGTGCCACCGGTCTTGTAGACGCCTTTCTGGCCGCGCGGGATGCGCGTGCCCTCCGGGAACATGATGATCCAGATGCCCTGCGCCAGCAGTTCCTTGCCCTGGGCGACCACCTTGTTGAAGGCCTGGGCACGCTGGCTGCGGTCGATGTGGATCATGTCCAGCCGCCCCATGGCCCAGCCGAAGAAGGGCACGTACAGCAGCTCCTTCTTGAACACGTACGCCAGCGGGTGCGGCATGATGGTCGGCATCAGGAAGGTCTCGTAGGTCGACTGATGCTTGACCAGCAGAATGGCCGGACTGGTCTTGCCGGTGGGAAGATTCTCCATGCCGGTGATGCGGGTGCGGATGCCCAGGATCACGCGGGCGCCGTCGATGGCCCAGCCGAGCCAGCGCGCTGCCATCCAGTACAGCGGGATGCCGCGCCGCCAGATCGAGGCGACCAGCATGATGAGGGCCCAGGGAATGACGGTGACGAGCATCCACAGGGCATGCACGATGGATCGGAGTAGGTTCATGACGTGCCGGAGGGAATCTCGTGGGGTCGGGCCTGCGCTTCACGCTCGATGAGCCAGCCGGCAAAGGCCGCCAGATCCGCGTGAACCTGCGTCGCAGGCGGAAAGGTGGGCGGCAGCGGCTGGCCGCGCAGGGCCTCGCCCTTGCCGGTGAGCACCAAGTGCGGTTCACAGCCGACCGCCGCGCCGGCCTGCAGGTCGCGCAGGCTGTCACCCACGGTGGGCACGCCGGCGAGTTCGAGCCCCAGCCGCTCGCCGATCTGCTCGAACAGGCCCGGCAACGGTTTGCGACAGCGGCAGCCGTCCTCCGGCGTGTGCGGGCAGTAGAACACGGCGTCAATGCGGCCGCCGGCCCCGGCGAGCGCCTTGTGCATCTTGGCGTGGATCGCATTGAGCGCGGCCACGTCGAACAGGCCACGGCCCAGCCCCGACTGGTTGGAGGCCACGACGACATGCCAGCCCGCATGGTTGAGCCGCGCGATGGCCTCGAGCGCGCCCGGGAGCGCGATCCACTCGTCGGGCGACTTGATGAACTCGTCGCTGTCGACGTTGATCGTGCCGTCGCGGTCGAGGATGACGAGCTTCATCCGGCCACCAGCCGCGACAGGTCGGCCACCCGGTTCATGGCAGCGTGCAGCGTGGCCAGCAGGCCGAGGCGGTTCAGGCGGACGTCCAGAGCCTCGACATTGACCATGACGTCGTCGAAGAAGGCGTCGACCGGACCGCGCAGGACCGCAAGCGTGCGCAGCGAAGCGGTGTAGTCGCCGGCCTCGAACTGGGCCTGCGCTTCGGGCGCGACACGCTGCATCACGTCATAGAGCGTTTTCTCGGCCGGCTCGGCGAGCAGGACCGCGCTGACGTGCGGATCGGTGCCGGCGGCCTTCTTGAGGATGTTGCCGATGCGCTTGTTGGCTGCGGCCAGCGCAGGCGCCTCCGGCAGGGCCTGGAAGTCGCGCACCGCTTCGAGCCGGCGCGCCACGTCGCCGAGCCGCTGCGGCCGGAGCGCGAGCACCGCGTCCACCTCCTGCGCGCTGTAGCCCTGCTCGCGCAGGCTGCCCGCGAGGCGGTCGTAGATGAACTCGGTCAGCGCGCCCGATGCGTCGGCAATGCGGTCGCCGAAGGCCGGCACGGCCAGGGCCACGAGCGCATCGAGGTCCAGCGGGAGATTCTTTTCCACCAGCATCCGGATCACGCCCAGAGCATGCCGGCGCAGCGCGAACGGATCCTTGTCGCCCGTGGGCAGGTTGCCGATACCGAACATGCCCACCAGCGTCTCGAGCTTGTCGGCCAGCGCGACCACGGTGCCGGTGTCGTTGCGCGGAAGTTCGTCGCCGGCGAAGCGGGGCTTGTAGTGGTCTTCGATGGCGAAGGCGACGGCTTCGGACAGGCCGTCGTGCCGGGCGTAGTAGCCGCCCATGATGCCCTGAAGCTCCGGGAATTCGCCGACCATGTCGGTCAGCAGGTCGGCCTTGGCGAGTTCGGCTGCCTGGTCGGCCTGGGCGGCGAGCACCTCGCCCCCCAGGCGCTCGCCGATGGCGCGGGCGATCGCCCGCACGCGCTCGACGCGTTCGCCCTGCGTGCCCAGCTTGTTGTGGTAGACCACCTTGGCCAGGCCCGGCACGCGCGAGGCCAGGGTCTTCCTGCGGTCCTGGTCGAAGAAGAACTTGGCATCGGCCAGACGCGGCCGCACGACGCGCTCATTGCCGCCCGTGACGGCGCTCGCGTCGTCGGGCCGGATGTTGCTGACCACGAGAAAGCGGTGGGTCAGGCGACCTTGCGCATCCAGCAGCGGAAAGTACTTCTGGTTGGCCTTCATCGTGAGGATCAGGCACTCCTGCGGGACTTCCAGAAACTGGGTTTCGAACTCGCACACCAGGACGTTGGGGCGCTCGACCAGCGCGGTCACCTCGTCGAGCAGCGCGTCGTCCTCGATCGGCCGGGCACCGCCGCCGACGCGCGCTGCAGCGGCTGCAAGCTGACGGGCGATCTCGGCACGGCGCGCGTCAAAGGAGGCGATGACGGCGCCGTCGTTCGCCAGCGTGTCCGCGTAGCGGTCGGCATGGGCGATCACGACGGGCGAGACGGCCGCCTCGAAGCGATGCCCCTGGGTGGTGTTGCCTGCCTGCAGGCCCAGCGCGGAGACCGGCACCACCGTGGCGCCGTGCAGCGCCACGAGCGAGTGCGCCGGGCGCACGAAGCTCACGCTGCTCCAGCCCGGCAGCTCGCAGCCGGATTCCAGCTGGTAGCTCATGACCTTGGGAATCGGCAGCCGCGCGATGCTCTCGGCCAGCGCCTTCTGAAGGCCTTCGGCCAGGGTCACGCCCCGGGCCACGCTGTCATGGAACAGCGCCTCGGCCTTGCCGTCGAGTACGCGCCGAAGTCCGGCAACGGCAGATGCAGCCGCACCGAGCGCCTGCAGCTTCTTGAGCAGTGCGGGCGTGGGCTGGCCCGCCGCATCGAGCCCGACCGAGACGGGCATGAGCTTTTGCGACACCGCCTTGTCGGCGCCTTGTGCAGCCACCTGGGTGATGTGGGCCGCGAGCCGCCGCGGCGACGCGAAGCTGGTGAGCGCCGAGGAGGCCGAGGCAAGGCCCTGCGCCTTGAGCTGCTCGAACAGGACGCCGGCAAAGGCGTCGCCCAGCTTGCGCAAGGCCTTGGGAGGCAGTTCCTCCACGAACAGCTCGACGAGTAGATTCTGTGCGGTCATCGTTCAGGCTGCCTTCTTTGCGATCTGTTCGACCCATTCGCGCGGCGCCATGGGAAAGCCCAGGCGTTCGCGGCTGTCGTAGTAGCTCTGCGCGACGCTGCGGGCCAGGTTGCGGATGCGCCCGATGTAGGCGGCACGCTCGGTGACGCTGATGGCACCGCGCGCGTCGAGCAGGTTGAAGCTGTGCGCCGCCTTGAGGACCTGCTCGTAGGCCGGCAGCGCAAGCTGCTGCTCCATGAGGTGCCGAGCCTGCTTTTCGTGCGCCGCGAAGGCGGTGAAGAGGAAGTCCGCGTCGCTGTGCTCGAAGTTGTACGCCGACTGCTCCTTCTCGTTCTGGAGGTAGACGTCGCCGTAGCTCATGCTGTCGGTCCACTGCAGGTTGTAGACGTTGTCCACACCTTGCAGGTACATCGCCAGACGTTCGAGCCCGTAAGTGATTTCACCCGTGATGGGCCGGCAGTCGATGCCGCCGACCTGCTGGAAGTAGGTGAACTGGGTGACCTCCATGCCATTGAGCCAGACTTCCCAGCCGAGGCCCCAGGCACCGAGCGTGGGATTCTCCCAGTCGTCCTCGACGAAGCGCACGTCGTTCTTGCGCAGGTCGAATCCGAGGGCCTCCAGCGAGCCGAGGTACAGCTCGAGGATGTTGGAAGGCGCGGGCTTGAGCACGACCTGGTACTGGTAGTAATGCTGCAGGCGATTGGGGTTCTCGCCATAGCGGCCGTCCTTGGGCCGGCGGCTGGGCTGCACATAGGCGGCCTTCCAGGGCTCCGGCCCCAGCGCGCGCAGGAAGGTGGCGGTGTGGGACGTGCCGGCGCCGACTTCCATGTCGTAGGGCTGGAGGAGCGCGCAGCCCTGCTGGTCCCAGTAGGACTGCAAGGTCAGGATGATCTGCTGAAAAGTGAGCATAGGTTGGTGCCAGGCCAGGGGTCGGCGCGGGTCGCACTCGCGTAAACCCTTGATTTTACGTGGCAACGCCCCTGCGCTTTCTCGGCTACGCTTGGCGGTCACGAGGAGGCAATGGATGTCGTCGCAGCAACTGGTCCTAAGTCTGGTGCTTGCCACCATGGTGTTTTCTGTGGCGCTGGAGCTGCGGGTGGCGGACTTCCAGCGCGTGGCACAGGCTCCGCGCGCCGTGGTCTGCGGGCTGATCCCGCAGTTCATCCTGCTGCCCGTGGGCACCTGGCTCGCGACGTTGGCACTGGACCTGCCGCCCAACGTTGAGGTCGCGATGATCCTCGTGGCGGCCTGCCCGGGCGGCTCGCTGAGCAACGTGGTGACGCACTTCGGGCGCGGCAATACGGCCCTGTCGGTGAGCATCTCGGCGGTGGCCGCGCTGATGGCGCTGGTGCTGACCCCCTTCAATTTCAGCTGGATGGTGGCGGCCAATCCGGTGACGGCCGCCTGGTTGCGCACGCTCGCGATCGACGCATCGGACATCTGGATCAGCCTGTTCGCGCTGCTGGCCGTGCCCATGGCGCTGGGCCTGTGGCTGGCGCACCGCCAGCCGGCGCTCACGGCGCGCATCCAGAAGCCGCTGGCCAACTTTTCGCTGGTGGCTCTGCTGGCCTTCATCGTGCTCGGGCTGGTGTCGCAGCGTCAGCTGCTGACGCTGGGCCTGCTGCCGATGCTTTTGATCGTGGTGCTGCACAACGCCTTCGGACTGCTGTGCGGCTGGGTCACCGCCGCCGCGATGCGGGTGAGCGAGCGCGACGCGCGCGCGGTGATGATCGAGGCTGGCATGCAGAACTCCGGCCTGGCGCTGGGCATCATTGCCGTGCAGTTCAACAGCGACCTGGGCATGGTGATCATCGCCAGCCTGTGGGGCATCTGGCACATCGTGTCGGGCATGACGCTGGCGACGATCTGGCGGCGCAAGGATGCACGGTCCGCGCCTGCGGCGTCCTGAAACGCGCGGCAGGGGACGGCCCGACGCGAGGGGCGCCCGTCAGAGGGTGTCGCGCGCAGCCTGCACCTGGGCCGCCGTGGGGATCGGGTCGACGGCGCCATAGCCCTGCGTGGACAGGGCGGCGGCCACGCCGGCATACCGGGCTGCCTCGGGCAAAGCGTCGCCTGCCACCAGCCTGGCGAGCAGCGCGCCCCCGAAGGTGTCGCCAGCGCCGGTGGCGTCCACCGGCTTGCAGGGGTGCGGGGCGATCCACTCCCGCCGCTGGCCATCGTCCACAAGCGCGCCCCGCGCACCCAGCTTGAGTGCGACGGTACGCGCGCCCAGCCCCAGGCAGAAGTCCACGAGTGCATCGGGATCGTCCAGGCCGCTGATCGCGCTGATGTCCTCGTAGCTGGGCAGGCAGACATCGCTCAGGCGGATGAGTTCGCGCATGACGGCGCGGGCCCGCGCCAGCGGCCACAGCTTGAGTCGCAGGTTGGTGTCGAACGAGACCTGCACGCCGTGCGCGCGGGCCATGTCGATGGCCGCGAGGCAGGTGTCGCACGCACTGCCGGAGATGGCTGCGGAGATGCCTGACAGGTGCAGGACACGCGCCTTTGCAATACGCTCGGCGGGCAGATCGGCCGGGCGCATGCGGCTTGCGGCCGAGCCCTGGCGGAAGAAACTGAAATGATGCCCCTCGGCATCATGGTTCACGAAGTACACCGCCGTGAATGCCTGCGGGTCGGTACGGACGCTCGTGTGGTCGACACCCTCGCGCGTCCACAGTTCCCTCAGCATGCGGCCATAGACGTCATCGCCGACGGCCGATACATACCCGACCCGGGCGCCTTGGCGTGCCGCCGCGATGGCAGCGTTGGAGGTGTCGCCGCCGAAGCCCTGGAGGTAGGCCCGACCGCCGCCCTCGCCCGTCTGGTTGAACTCGACCATGGGCTCACCCAGGGCCAGGATGTCAATGCTCATGCCTTGCCTCCTCTTGCGGGCCGACGTCATGAGGCGCCACATCGCCATCGCGTCGGCGGCGCCGCTGCAGCCAGAATCCCGCCACCACCGCCAGACCGAGGAGCCACAGGGGCCAGACGCCCAGGCGCGCCACCCACCACGCAAAGGGCGTGAGGCCCGTGCGGCCATGGACCGTTCCCTCCAGCGTGGCCCGCTGGTGGCTCGGCAACGCGCGCACGACCCGGCCCTCGTGGTCGATGATGACGGTGGCGCCGGTGTTGGTGGCCCGCAGCATGGGCCGCTCGAACTCGAGGGCGCGCATGCGCGAGATCAGCAGGTGCTGGTCGATGGCGATGGAGTCGCCGAACCAGCCGATGTTGCTGAGGTTGACGAGGATCGTCGGTGCCGACGCGCTGTCGCGGAAGTTCGCGCCGATCTCCTCGCCGAACAGATCTTCGTAGCAGATGTTGGGCGCCAGGCGCTGCCCCTTCCAGACGAACGATGGCTGCCCGAGCGCGCCGCGGTTGAAGTCGCCCAGCGGGATGTTCATCATCTCGGTGAACCACCGGAACAGCGGCGGGATGAACTCGCCGAAGGGCACGAGATGGTGCTTGTCGTACATGTAGGGTCGCTGGAGTCCGGGCTGCAGGCCCATGACGGAGTTCGAGTAGCCGGACTCGAAGCTGCCCAGCGGAATTCCCACGAGGGCCGCCTGGTCCCCGCTGCCATAGCGCTGCGCCAGCGCATCGAGATAGCCATCGGGAAGCTGCCGGGGCAGCAGGGGAATCGCCGTCTCGGGCGCGACCACGAGCTGGGTGCGCGCGGCCAGCAATTGTTCGCGGTACCAGGTGAGCGCGGCGGGAATGCCGCTGCCGCGCTGGAATTTTTCATCCTGGGGGATGTTGCCCTGCAGCAGGGTGACCGAGAGCTCGCCATGAGGCGCGCTGAAACGCCAGCCCGCGAGCTGCCACGACGCCGGCAGGCCCACGAGCACCAGAAGCGCAAGCACGACGCGCCCGTTGCGAAGATTCAGGCAGCCCAGCAGCATGGCCACGCCCGCAGCAATGCCCCCGAGCAGATAGGCGCCGGTCCACGGCGCATAGCCCGCCAGCGGGCCTTCGACATGAGCATAGCCGCTGCCGCCCCATGGAAAGCCGGTGAACCAGATGGCGCGCATCAGCTCGGCCAGCAACCAGAGGCCGGCAAACAGCAGGGCCCGCCCGAGCGGCCCCGTCGGCGCAAGGGCCAGCCAGGCGGCGCAGGCCGCTGCGTAATAGCTGGACAGGAAGACGGCCAGCGCGAACACGGCCAGTGCCGCCAGCGGCGCTGGCAGACCGCCGTAGGTGTGCATCGAGATGAAGAGCCACCAGAAGGTGCCGCACAGCCACGCCGTGGCGAAGACCCAGCCCGTGAGCGCTGCGCGCAGGACCGGAGCGCGCCCGCTCGCCATGCGCACCAGAAGCCAGGCCAGCACGCCCAGCGCCAGCGGCTGCAGCCACCACAGGGGGCGCCCGCTCCAGGGCGCCGCGATCGACAGGGCGTGGGCCAGGCCCGCCAGCAGCGCGAGCGCGAGCTGGGCAGGCACGCCCATCAGCCCGTGGCGTCCGGACCGGTGGCCGGCGACACCTTGAACCATTTCACGGCGCCGCCCTTGGTGTGGAGTACCACGAAGTGGAGGCCGGCGAGCGTATGGTGTTCGCCGCGCTTGGGCACATGGCCCATCTCGTGCGCGACCAGTCCGCCGATGGTGTCGAACTGGTTTTCGCCATCGCCTCGCGTGAGGGTGACGCCGAAGGCTTCGTTGACCCGCTCGATGGCGGTGTCGCCGCTCACGCGATAGGTGTGGTCCGCCAGGCCGAAGATGTCGCCCTCATCCTCGGCCACGTCGAACTCGTCCTCGATTTCGCCGACGATCTGCTCCAGCACGTCTTCGATGGTGATGAGGCCTGCCACGCGACCGAACTCGTCGATCACGATGGCCAGGTGGTTGCGGTTGCCACGGAAGTCCCGCAGGAGGTCGTTGAGGCCCTTGCTTTCGGGCACGAAGACCGCCGGTCGCAACAGCGCCCGGATGTTGAGCTCGGGCGCGCGCTGCAGCTTGAGCAGATCCTTGGCCATGAGGATGCCGATGATGTTCTCGCGTTCGCCCTCGAACACCGGAAAGCGCGAGTGCGCGGTGTCGATCACCAGATGGAGCAGTTCGTCGAACGGCGAGTCGATGTTGACGAGGTCCATGCGCGGGGCGGCGACCATGACGTCGCCGGCCGTCATGTCGGCCATGCGGATCACGCCCTCGAGCATGACGCGCGATTCGGCGCCGATGACCTGGTTGTCTTCGGCATCGACGAGGGTTTCGATCAGTTCATCCTTGGAGTCCGGTCCGGGGTGGATGAACTCGGCCACTTTCTGGAGAAAGGTGCGCTTGTCTTCCTTTTCGGAAGCGCGCGCAGGGTGCGGGTCTGACACGGCCTTGGTGTGCAGGACATGCGGTAGTTGAGGAGCCTCAAGGATAGCGGATTGGCGTGTCAGCCGACACCACCGCGCCTGCGGCCGGTCAGGGAGAGGCTTTCTGCCGCGCCTCGCGCACGCCGCGTCGCACCTCCTGGAGGCCGGAGAGGAAGTCCCAGAACTGCTTGGCCTGCACCTTGAGGCGGTAGTCGACCTCGGCGAACTGGTCTTCGACGATCTCGCTGACCCGGCTGTCGAGCGTGGCCGCCGGCAGCTTGAGATAGGCCTCGCTTTCGGAGCCGTCGCGCTCCACGGTCGCCCCGGCATTGCGCGCGATCTTGAGCATCGCGGTGTTCTCGCTGAGCGCATGGATGAACATCATGGTCACCCCCTCGTTGCGCGCATGCATGACGGCCCGCTCGAACAGCCTCGCACCGTATCCGCGTCCGCGCGCATGGCTGAGGACCGAGACGCCGAATTCGGCGCAGGACGCGCAGGATGGGTCCACGGAGAACGCGAGATGCGCCATCGCAATGAGTTCGAGCCGGCGGTTGTAGATGCCGAAGATGTCATCGCGTTCGAAGTTCAGGCCGTCGGCATAGCGCCGGATCTGCTCGTCGTTCGCCGCGTAGCCGAAACGCAGGTAGCGGTCCCGCTCGTCCAGCGCGAGCAGGTGCCCGGCAATGCGCTCGCGGTGCGAGGGCCCCAGGGAACGGATCGGCACCATGACGGGCGAGCGCCCCTCCTCGCCTTCTGGCCGGCCCGACGGCGGACGCAGAAAGTCCCGGCTCCCTTCAAGGGAGGCCTGCAGGAGGGTCTTGGGCTGAACCATGGCGCAAATATACGGGTTATCCCTAGTCAGGCCAACTCAATCGAGCGTGCCCTATTGCTCATATCGGCAGGGCCGTCGTGGCCTTGACTCGATCGAGTACGAAACTCGTCTTACAGTCCTGGACGCTCGGGTGCTTCAAGAGCGTGTCCATGATGAAGCGGCTGTAGTGCGCCATGTCGCGCACCACGACGCGCAGAAGATAGTCCATTTCACCCGTCAGCGCCGCGCATTCAACCACCTCGGGCCAAGTCTGCACGCTTGCGCGGAACACGTCCATGGGGTTGCGCTTGTGGCTCTCGGTGTGCTTTTCCAGGCGGACGTTCAGATACGCGGTGAGGTCCAGCCCGACGGCCTCCGGCCTGAGGAGCGCCACGTAGCGGTCGATGATGCCGTCCGCTTCCAGACGCTTGACACGGCGCAGGACGGCGCTCGGCGAGAGGTTCACCTGTTCGGCGATCTGGTCATAGGTGGCACGGCCGTCTGCCTGAAGGCTGCGAAGAATGAGCTTGTCCAGCTTGTCGAGTGCTTCCATGGGTGAATTCTGCAGTTTTCCTGCGCAGACCACAATGAAGGATCGGGAATTCGCAGAAAAAGTGCTGCTACCCGCCTATAAAGTCTCCAGACCTCTTCCTGGAGCCCCTGATGAATGCACCCCTGCCCCAGCAAGCCATCCAGACCGCCGATACGTGGGACAACCCGATGGGAACGGATGGCTTCGAGTTCATTGAATACGCAGCGCCCGATCCGAAGGCGATGGGCGAGCTTTTCGAGCGAATGGGGTTCAAGCCCGTCGCCCGCCACCGCCACAAGGCCGTGACGCTGTACCGGCAGGGCGAGATCAACTTCATCATCAATGCGGAGCCCGACAGCTTTGCCCAGCGCTTTGCACGGCTGCACGGGCCGAGCGTCTGCGCCATCGCCTTCCGCGTGCAGGACGCGAAGGCCGCCTACGAGCGGGCTCTTTCGCTCGGCGCGTGGGGCTATGCGAATGCGGCAGCACCGGGCGAGCTGAACATTCCGGCGATCAAGGGAATCGGCGACTCCATCATCTATTTCATCGATCGCTGGCGCGGCAAGAATGGCGCCCGTCTGGGCGACATCGGAAACATCGGTTTCTATGACGTGGACTTCGAGCCGCTGCCCGGCGCGCAGCTCAATCCCGAGGGGCACGGGCTCACGTACATCGATCACCTGACGCACAACGTGCACCGGGGACGCATGGAGGAGTGGGCCGGCTTCTACGAGCGTCTTTTCAATTTCCGGGAAGTCCGCTATTTCGACATCGAGGGCCAGGCCACCGGCGTCAAGAGCAAGGCCATGACCAGCCCCTGCGGGAAGATCCGCATCCCGATCAATGAAGAAGGCAACGAGAAATCAGGCCAGATCCAGGAGTACCTCGACCGCTACCATGGGGAGGGGATCCAGCACATCGCGCTTGGCTCCACCGACCTCTACAGCACGGTCGACGCGCTGCAGATGAACGGCGTCAAGCTGCTCGAGACAAGCGATACCTACTACGAGCTGCTGCCCCGCCGCATCCCGAACCTCGCCGAGGACATCTCGGCCCTGATGGCCCGCAACATCCTCGTGGACGGCCAGCCGGGCGAGCTGCTCCTGCAGATCTTCAGCGAGAACCAGCTGGGGCCGATCTTCTTCGAGTTCATCCAGCGAAAGGGCAACGAGGGCTTCGGCGAAGGCAATTTCAAGGCGCTGTTCGAGACCATGGAACTCGACCAGATGCGAAGGGGCGTGCTCCAGGAACCGGGCAAGTCCTGAGGCCAAGACATGGCCGTCGAACCCGTCGTCTACGGCGCCAGTGACCGCCCTCCGCGCGGTGACTACACGCGAGCCCGACCGGACTACACCTGCGAGCAGGACTGGGCCCGCTACTCCCCGCAGGACCATGACACCTACAGGCGGCTCCATGAACGCCAGGCACGGCTGCTTCCCGGCCGGGCCTGCGACGAGTTCATCGCGATGTTGCCATCGCTGGGCGCGGCGGATCGGATTCCCCGCTTCGAGGAAATCAACGATCGCCTCTATCGCGCGACCCGCTGGGAGATCGTGGCGGTTCCGGGGCTGATTCCGGAGGTGCCGTTCTTCACGTTGCTGGCGAACCGCAAGTTTCCCGTGACGGACTGGATCCGCACGCCGCAGGAGTACGACTACATCGTCGAGCCCGACGTGTTCCATGACCTGTTCGGTCACGTTCCGCTGCTGTTCAATCCGGTCTTCGCAGACTATGTCCAGCGCTATGGCCAAGGCGGTCTCAAGGCCCAGGCGCTCGGCGCGTGCGAGCAGCTCAGCCGCCTGTACTGGTACACGATCGAGTTCGGGCTGATCCGCCAGCCCGAAGGTCTGCGGGCCTATGGCGCCGGGATCCTGAGCTCGTCTGGCGAGCTGGAGTTCGCGGTCACGAGTCCTGAACCTCAACGCCTGCCGCTTGATCTGGTGCGGACGATGCGCACGCGCTACAAGCTGGATACCTACCAACAGACCTATTTCGTCATCGACAGCTTCGAGCAGCTGTTCGACATGACCGCACCGGATTTCGCCCCGGTGTATGCGCAGGTCAAGGGCCTGTCGGAGCTGGAGGCGGGATGTGAGACCCGTTCGGGGTAGGCATTTGCTTGCAAATTTGAAAGCATTTGTATCCGTTTTTCCCGCAGTTGTATAAACTGGATCGCCCCCGCCCGGGGACTTGCAATCAACGATTCAGTGAGAGGGAACGCCGTGGGTACATTCATGAAAGAGCACGACATCTATGTCGGCAGCCTGCAGGAGAAGCTCAACCTGCGCTTCGCGCCGACGCTCGGAGCGAAGGAGCACTACGGCGGTCTCGACGAAATGGTGGCGCTGCAGAAGGAGTTCGAGATCTTCAAGGAAGGCCGGCGCTTCGAGACCAGCATTGCCGTTCTCAACCTCACGGGCCTCTCGAACCACGATGTGAAGAATCGGTTCCATCGCTATCTCGCAAGCCTTCGCCGCGCCAAGTCCAATGTCGGACGCCTCAATGGGGACGCTGCCATTGTCAATGCGCTGGTGAGCAACCTCGGCGCTCGACAGCCCCTGCCCGTCTACTTCGATCTGCACGATCTCAATGCGTCGAAGGACGGTAACCGGGTGATCATCACAGAAAAAGGACGCCCGCTTTTCTACATGAAACAGGACTATCTGGTGATCTCCCTGCCGCTGGGCATGGATGCCGAGGCCGCATGATCCTGACGCCAGCGATGAACGCTGGCGTTCCTGACGATGCCGGTGAACTTGATGGCGTCGCGCAATATTACGCCGGGAAGCTCAAGCGCCACGGTGCCACGCCGCTCGGCGTGGACTGGACATGCCAGCCCACGCAGGAATTGCGCTTCGTCCAGTTCCTGACGCTGTTCGACGCGCACTCGGACTTTTCGCTCAATGATTTCGGCTGTGGTTACGGCGCTCTGAGAGACTTCCTGGGCCGGCGCCTGCCCGGCCGTGCAGTGGACTATCGGGGCGTGGACATCGCGCCCGAGATGATCGCGGCGGCGCGCAAGCGTTGGGCCGGTGACCCCGCCTGCTCATTCGTGGTCGGATTGTCGAGCGGACGTGTCGCCGATTTCTCGGTGGCCAGCGGCATCTTCAATGTGAAGCTCCAGACTCCTGCCGAACGGTGGACCTCCATCATCAGGAATACCCTCTTGCGCATGCATGAGGAAAGCTCAGTCGGACTGGCCTTCAATGTACTTGCAACGCCTGCGGCAGGCGTTGCGCCGATCGAGCAGCTGTACACCACGACGCCAGGCCGATGGCGCCAATGGCTGCGTCGCCGACTCGGCCTGCATGTGACGGTTCGGCAGAACTACGGCATGCGCGAGTTCACCGTGCTGGCGCTGCGTCGTCCGCCCTGACGATGCCTGGGCCCCACAGGCTGGCACAACGCGTCAACTCCTGGTCGACCAGCTCGCGGTAGACCTGCGCTCCTGTGACCTCCACCAGCTCGGCAGCTTGGGCCAGCAGACCGGGCACCTCGTTCGCGCTGCGCGAGTCGATGCGATCCATCCGTGCCGCAGCAGCAGTGATGAGCGCTCGGCACTCCGTCAGACGAGTGCTGCGCTGCTTCGAGATGTCGATGCACTCGGCCGCGAAGCTCAGCGCGGCATCAATATCCCCGACGCACCGATGCGACTCCGCCAGCCCCGCCAGGATCTCAGTCTCATACTCGCGCGCAACATTGGCCTGCCGCACAAAGGCCAAGGCCTGCGAGAACTCCTCAATGGCACCCTGGTGCCGACCCGCGACACTGAGAGCAAAACCCTTGCAGTAGAAGGCGGCAGCGCGCAGGTAGGGAACGGCACGGCGCGCACTCAGCTCTGCGACATGTTCCGCATGCTCATGCGCGAGTGCAACGTCCCCGCGAAAGCGCTCAAGATCGACCTGACACAGGTGGGCGATCTGGGCAACCACCGGATCGATCTCCGCCGAGCCCGATGCGTACAAAAGATCGATGCTCCGGTATGCGTCGTCGAATCGCCCCTGTCGGGCGAAGAGGCGGCTGCGCAATGCATGCAGCCACTGCCCGATGCTGAAGCCCACGAACTCGTGGTCAGCCTGACTGACGAAGCTGATGTCCGCCAACGCTGCCTCACTGGCGTCCAGTGCCTGATCGAGCAGGCCCGCCCATCCGAGGGCCTGGCTCAGCACGGCACGAATCATGGCAACGCGCCCGCGATCCCCATCGGCCTGCGCCATGGACAACGCCTGCCGAACCCGTTCGGCAACCCAATCGGCCGGGCCGCCGCTGGCCTGCAGCATGCGCCCCTCCACCAGCAAAAGAAGTTGAACCAGGTCGCGGTCGTCCTCATCGGCAAACGCCATGGCCTCGTCAATGAAGGGCTGGACATCTTCAAGACTCAGCCCTTCCCGCCAGCCCAGCAAGGCAATCTGGCAGCACGCCATGACGCGCAGGCTCTCGGCGCGCGCGCTTTCGTCCGACGATTTGGCGAGTCCATGCGCCCTGCGCCAGTGCTTGATGGCCTGAGCCGAATCGGTGGAGCTGAGCCACTGCGCAGCCTTTCCCGCGTACTGCGCGGCCTCAAGCGCTTGCCCGGCGGCCTCGAAGTGGTGGGCGATGAGGCCCGAGCGCCGCCCAGGCTGCCCCCCGAACGTGCGCTCCATCACACTCGCGACGGCTGAATGCACGAACACGCGCCGCGCCTTGAGTTGGGATCGGTAAGCCACCTCCTGGATCAATGGGTGCCGGAAGGTGAAGTGATGACCGTCTCCCGAGGCCAGCGGCTCCAGAAGTTCGGCATGGCACAGGCCCATGATGCCTCGCTCGACATCGGCCCCCATCGTCTGCCCAACCTCTTCAAGAATGTCGAGCGGGACTTCCTTGCCGATGATGGCGCAGGTCTGCAGCAGGTTCTTCTCAGTCTCGGCCAATCGGTCGATGCGCGCACTGATCACGGCCTGAACCGTCGCAGGCAGCGCATGCTCAAGCGCTTCGAGCCCGGACGGATCGTCGCCCGACAACATGCCGCTCTCCGCCAGGGACCGGACAAGTTCTTCAGCGAAGAAGGGGTTCCCGCCGCTGCGCCTGGCCACCAGTTGGGCAATGTCACCTACTTCCGGACGGTTGCGAATGAGGTCGCGCACGAGGGCGTCGATGGCGCCGGACGGCAGTTCACCGAGTTCGATCTGGTGGAAGTTGTCTCGCCCCGTCCAGGGCGGCAGGAACGCCGGCCGATAGTTGAGCAGCAACAGAGTGCGCGAGGATTCGATCGCCTCCACGAGCGCCGTCAGAAAGGCCTCGCTGGCTTCGTCCAGCCAGTGCAGGTCTTCCAGGATCAGGACGGCGGATTCGGTGGCAACGTGCCGGACGAGGCGGCCCATGAGTTCAACGAGCCGGGTGCGTGGCGCCTGTCCCACCTTGGGCCTGTTGTCCCCGGATGTGTCCGCCAGCCCCAGAACGCCCTCCAGCAGCCGCTGTTCCTGCTCGGAATTCACCCCGATCTCGGCAAGGCGCTCCTCCACCCGCCGGCGCGCCAGGGATACGTCGTCTGACGAGTGGATGCGAAACACATAGCCCCGCAGCAGTTCGATCACGGGTTGCAGTGGGGTGGCGTCGCCATGATGCTGGGCGCGGATCTCGAATACCGGGATGCCGCGGGCCTGCGCCCATCGCGCAAGCTCGTGGCAGAGACGGCTCTTGCCCGTTCCTGGGGCGCCGGCGATGCCGACGACCTGTGCCTGCCCGGCTACAGAGCTGAGCAGCGCCTGCTGAAGGCGAGTCAATTCCTCGTCACGGCCGTAGAAGCCTGCAAGCGCTGACTGATGGAACTGCTGGCGCGCAAGCCCTGATCGGGCAGCCGTCAATACATAGACTTCCACCGGCGCGATCAAACCCTTGAGCATCTGGTGGCCGAGCGAACGAGCGTCAAAGGCCGCACGAACGAGCCCCCGGCACTCAGCCGAAATAAGCGTCATCCCGGGCTCTGCAAGAGACATGACCCGACTGGCCAGGTGGATGGACAGGCCGTGGGCACCGCCGCCTTTGCTGCCGTCGGCCGATTTCGGATCCGATGCCACCTGGCCGGAGTGCAGACCCACCCGGATCCGCAGCCCTTGAGGTCCTGCGGGAAAACAGGTCTGAAGATGCAGGGCGGCCGCGCATGCCAGCTCGGCATGCTGCTCAAGCGCGTGAGGAACGCCAAAGATGGCCATGACTCCGTCACCCAGCGTTCGCACGACCGTCCCGCCAAATCGCTCAACGACGTCACACATCGTCAGAATGGCCGGCTGCAGCCTCTCCATCGCCGCTTCGGGATCCAGATGCGCGATGTGTTCAGTGGAGCTGACGATGTCAGCAAAAAGTATGGTCGCCTGCTTGAGTTCAGCCCAACCGGATGCAGCCTGGCGCCGTGATTCACTCACAGAAGCAGATTGGGCAAGCACTGTGCCGCATCCGCCGCAGAAACGTGCACCCGGTCCGCAGGTGTGTCCGCACAGGGCACACACTTGCGACAGCGCAGCCCCGCAACTCTCACAGAAGCGGTTGTGATCTGCGTTCGATGCGCTGCAATCCGGGCAAAACATGACCGGATGTTAAGCCTGCTGCGCCAAGGCAGTGTCGGCAATTTTTGCGAGCCCGAAGGCGAGCGAGGGTTCCCCCCTGGCCTACCAACGCGGCGGAAGTTTGTTCAGCAGCGTGATCTGCTTGACACCCAGCTTGATGTACCCGCCTTTCTCAAGATCCTTGAGAAGGCGGCTGACCATTTCACGCGACGCGCCGATGCGACTGGCGATATCCTGGTGGGTAATGGGACGCAGCAGCACGGGCCGCTCAGGACTGGCCACGCCTTGGTAGCTCTCAAGCAATGAGATCACTCGGCTGTACACATCCAGCAGCGCCATGCTGCGTGCCGTTTCGGTGGCGGCTCTGGCCCGGCGGATGACCTGCGCCACGAGGTCCAGCGCGAACTCGGGCTCGTCGGCAAGATGATCGCGCACTGCGGCGCGGGTGACGGCGGCGCACACGGAAGGCTCAAGCGTCATGACAGACGCGGACCGCGGACCGCCGTCGAGGGACATTTCTCCGAAATAGTCCCCAGCGCGGATCGTTCCGTAAGTGATCTCGCGGCTATCTGAGTCCGTCGAGTACACCTTCACGCTGCCCTTGAGCAACACGAAAAGCAGGTCGCCGACCTCCCCTTCACTGATCATGATCGTGTTCTTGGGGTAGCTGCGAATAGTGCCGCGCAAGGCGAGCGCACGCAAGGCCGGGTTGAGGTCGGCGAGCAGCTTTTCCTGAGCCGCGACGGGACGGGTCGTTTGCATGGCGAGAAGATTTCCAGAAGGAACTCTAGCATGCCGCCTGCCTTGGACCACGACGAGTCAGTGAACGCGGTCGTTCGAGAAGCAAAAACCGACCGGAGGCAGTACCGCCACCCGATTGACAAGTTCGCGCACGCCGCGTGAACGGGTCTTCAGGCTGAGACTGCGAACATGGCTGCGAATCGTGGAAACGGCCACCTTCATCTGGGCAGCCACCTCCGGATTGGTGAGGCCCTGGCAAAGGAGGGCCAGAACATGTTCCTCGGTTGACGTCAGGCCGTGCGTTCGGGCGAAGAGCCCCAGGATGCCAGGCGACTGAACCATCGGGCGGCTGAAAACGAGCGCGATCCGGAATTCCGGGTCGGGCCAGGTGCCGACAGGCAGGACTGCCACGCTCAGGCTGCGGAACTCGTCCACAAGTGTGCAAAGAGAGCGTTCGCCGCTCACCGCAAGCGCCATGGCTTCCGACAACCTGTGGAGATCAGAGTCATCCGCGCAGCTGAGCAGATCACCATTGGCTTGAAGAAACTGCGCGCGATCCAGTTCGGCCCTGGCCATCGGATTGGCGTGAAGAATCCGTCGCTGGCGAGTCGTCAGCACCACACCGTGAGCCAGCTCGTCCAGCAGCATGCCTTGCAACCGTGAGCCCTTGGCTGCTGTCTCAATCGCCTCTCCAAGCGGCTGCTTGCGCCCGAAGGATGCCTCCTCGAACCCGTCCATGTCCTGCGCCCCAACTCATTCGTTTGAATGTGCCGAGGGTAGACAAAGTTCCGATGGAATAGCGGTGAATATTGCCCGAAATTCTTGCGACTTATTTACACGCGCTCCCGCTCGCCCAGCTTGGCCATCTCAAAGCCAGGCAACAAGCTCTTGCCGCGTGCGCTCCCAAAGTGCAGAGAGCTGGGCCATTGACAGGCGCGCATCGTCCGGGATGCTCGCGGCCTTGGCGACGCTCTCCAGTCGCGCGCAAACGCTCTGCATGGCCACGGCACCGACATTGCTTGCGGCGCCTTTGAGTGCGTGAGCGGCCCGTGACAGCGCCTCTGCGTCGTTGGCGTTGATGGCCGAGCCGATCGCCTCCAGGCGGGTTGGCGCATCGCTCAGGAACAGGTTGACGACCTCGCGCGTCATGCTCTGCTCGTCATCGTCGAACTCCCTGAATTCATTCAGTCGGCTGAAGTCTATGAGTGGCAGGTCAGGCTCGGGGGAATGGGTCTCCCCCGCCGAAATTGCACCCGCTGTCTCCGCCGGCGACTGCCGCACATCGCCACCATCGCCGGATTCACCCTGCTCGGGACTCCCCGCAACGTCGACATGAACCCACTTCTCAAGCGCCAATGCCAGCGACGCCACGTGCAAGGGCTTCGTGAGGTAATCGTCCATTCCGGCAGCTTCGCATCTCGCCTTGTCTTCTGCAGAAGCCGCTGCCGTCAGGGCAATGATGGGGGGTGCCTTGGCGCCGTACGCCGCATGAATCTGCTGCGTGGCTTGCAAGCCGTCCACTTCCGGCATGTTGACGTCCATCAGGATTGCCCCGAACCGAGGTCCTTGCGACATGCTGTGCGCTACCGCCTGGACGGCCTCCCGCCCATCAACAGCTGTATGGATGTCATATCCGAGCTTGAGCAGCATCGCACACGCAACCTTGAGGTTGACGGCATTGTCGTCCGCCACAAGAACGGTGACGTTCTTCTTCACATCGGTCGTCACGGCGGCGACCTTGCCATTGCTTCCATGATCTGAAGATATGCAACGCGCGATGGTATCGAACAGTTGTGTCTGCCTTGCCGGCTTGAGCAGTCTCGCGTCAAACAGCCCTGCGCTGTCATCACTTGCCGGCATGAAGCCCGAGCTCAGAAGTACGAGAGGAATGTCACGCAGTTCAGTCAACGAACGGATATGGCGCGCAAGCGTCACTCCGTCCATCTCAGGCATGTGCATGTCCGTGATAACCACGTCCGGCATCCAGTATCCTGGCGTGTTGGCGGACGCCTTTGCCAGCCATTCCAGTGCTGCGGCCCCCGAGTCTGCGCTGGCCACCTCCATGCCCCACAGTTGTAGCTGGCGTGTGAGGATGCGAACGTTCGTGGCATGGTCGTCAACGATCAACGCACGGTTGGCCTTGAGAACCCCGACTTCCGCATGACTGAATGCGGGCGCCATCTCGGCGACCGGCGCGGCGATGGTGAACCAGAATGTCGAACCTTTGCCCAGTTGGCTCTCAACCCCGATCTCGCCTCCCATCAATTCGACCAGGCGCTTGCAGATCGCCAGGCCCAGACCGGTACCGCCATACTTGCGCGTCGTCGACGCATCCACCTGCGTGAAGGCCTGAAAAAGCGACTCGACCCGCTCAGGAGGTATCCCGATCCCGCTGTCGACCACGCGAAACTCGATGACCGAACGCCCCTGAGCATCCGCCTCTTGCCTGAGTTGCACGTGAACAGCAACCTCGCCATGGGCCGTGAACTTGACCGCGTTATTGATCAGGTTGATCAGAACCTGGCGCAGCCGCGTGATGTCGCCACGAATCGCGGACGGGACCCCGCCTTCCTTCGCTTCTGGAACGTCGATGATGAGCTCCAGACCCTTCTCGCGCGCGCGGGGAGCGGCAATGTCACAGGCCTCTTCAACCGCCCCCCGAAGACTCAGCGGTTCGGCCTCGAGTTCGAGCTTGCCGGATTCGATCTTGGAGAAATCGAGGATGTCGTTGATCACCGCGAGCAATTGATCGCTCGAGAGGCGGATTGTCTGAAGATAGTCTCGCTGCTCCAGGTCCAGAGACGTCTCCGCCAGTAGCGTGCTCATTCCCACGACGCCGTTGAGCGGAGTGCGAATCTCGTGACTCATCGTGGCCAGAAACGCCGCCTTGGCCCTGGCAGCGGCCAACGCCTCTTCGCGAGAAGCAGCAAGCTCTGCTGTCCGCCGCTCAACGCGGGCCTCAAGCGTCTCGTTGGCCTGCTTCAAGGCTTCCGCATCGGCCAGAACCTGCTGGCGATATCCCTGCAGTTGCTCGGCGCTGTCGTGCATCACCTGCGACAACTGCCGCACCTCCAGGATGCGCGTACTCCGGTCAATCGTCGGAACCTGCCCCTGCCCCAGCATTTCTGCCGCTTTGCTCAGCCGGCGCAACCGCCAGCCGATACCGCTCGCGATCAGCGATGCCGCAACGACACTCAGGACGACAAGACCCGCCATGAGCCACAGCGATGTCCGCCAGGCGCGGTCGATTTCCGCCGTGAAGTCGCCCTCGGGCGCTGCGACCACAAGGGTCCAGCTCAGCCCGAGTGATTCGCCGAAGGGGCGCTGCACCATGAGGAGCGATTCCGAGCCGAAGGGAAGGCGCTGAAGCGCCGTATTGCGAGCAACAGTGTCGGCATTGCGACTTGCCCATTCAGCCTGCAATGCGGCATAGCTTTGCCGAATGACCGGATTGGCACTGTCGGACGGACTGCGGCGCTCGAGCCCCGCCGAACCATCCCGAAAAAGGCTGTCTCCTGCCGACCCGGCGACAAACAGGCCATTCTGGTCGACGATGAATGCGGCACCTCTTGCGCTGATGCTTTGAGTCTGCAGCATGTCCGCGAGCGGCTGAAGCAGCAGGTCGACGCCAAAAACACCGGCAGCGCTGCTGTCGGGCTCATACACCGGCTGCGAAAGGGACACGAAGAGCTGGGAGCGCCCCGGGACTCTTTGGACTGCTGAGAAAACCCGCCCTTTGGCGATCAGGGCGCCTTGATACCAGGGTCTGGTTCTCGGTTCGAAATTGTCCTCTTCAACACCCACTTGTCGAGTGCGGTCCCCAGGTTTGCTCGCCAGGTAGATCCGCCGCCCCCGTCCGTCGGCCGGCCTCACGGATACTCGAGTGCCTTCCGCGCCATGATCGACGCCGAAGTAGGCCCCTTGGCGGTTTCCAAAATACACCACGGGAACTGCTGCGGACTGGCGCGTCAGGGCCTGCGCCACGGTTTCAAAGTACTGGGGATTGTTCAGCCAGTCTCGCGCCTGCGCGGCCTGGACCTCATTCATGGATTCGGGGAACAATCCGTTCAGGACATCGTGGCCTTGTCTGAGGTGAATTTCCGCGTCGGACTGTACCCGGGACGCCACATTGGTAATGATGCTCCCTGCCAGTTCGCGCACCGAATGCGAGCTGCTCCGAACCAGAAGCACGGCGATCAGCAATGCGGGCACCAGAGCCATGACCAGCAGGCATGCGCCCAGGATTCTGCTGAGCGGGATCAATCGCATTCTCTCAACCGCCATCGGACGTCAAAGGGCCAAGCCCACGAGCTCCGCAGCATCCACGGGGGTGGATCGGCCCGGCAAGTCGATCAGGGCGCGATTGCCGATTCGCACGGCACCTGTGACACCACGAAGCATGGTGATGCTGGCAGTCATCGACCAACCGATGCCCTGGGCTGCTTTCTGGAGCAGCATCGTGACGCTTACGGCGTCTCCCACCGGAAGCAGCTGCGCGGAGGATCCATGCAAGGGATCCTCCAATCTCGCCAGGGTCACTGGCCCGCTGTGCAGAGCGACACTGACCTCAAAGCGGGGAAGGCCTCTGTCCGGGAACTGGGCCTGCAGATACTGTCGCATCCGGTGGGCGGAATCGACCAACCCAAGGCCCGCTCTTGCGGCACGCAAACCATGGTTGACGGACTTCGTGTCCGTGCTGTCCACGAAGACGGCCAGCAGGCCTTCCCCGATAAACTGCATGTGGCGCGCGCCGAAAAGATGTACCGTATCTCCTGCGCTGCCATAAAACCGCTTGATCATCTCGCTAAGCTCGGGGCCACTGAGCTTTTCCGCCAGAGCCGCGTAGTTGAGCATGTCGACAAACAGCACCGTTGCATGCGCGAATTTCTCGTCTTCCGCACTCCCGTCGCCAGTAGGCCACCGGTCGCTAAGCTCCTTGGCAAGCCGCTGCTCGTAAAGCTTTGCGAGCTTGTGCTTCTGCGCATCAAGTGCCGACTGCACTGCGGCGTCGACCGCCATATTCTGCAGTTTGGCCTGCATGACTCGCTTGTTCAACTGCGCAGCCGCAGCTTCGCGCAATTCGCCCGGCCTGAAGGGCTTGGTGATGTAGTCGTCGGCGCCCGTGTTCATGCCGATCCGCATATGCGCTCGTTCCTGCAGAGAAGTCAACAGAATCACGGGGGTTGATGCCAGAGCCGGATTCTGGCGGACTGCCGCAAGCATCTGAAAGCCGTTCATTTCCGGCATTTGAACGTCGCTGATGATCAAGGCAGGCTGATGGGCCTCGACCAACTGCAGCCCTTGGGCTCCATTTTCTGCAGTGAGTACTTCGTATCCATCCTTTTTGAGGACCGAAGCGACCAGCATGCGTGTGCCGGCATCGTCTTCCATGACGACGATCAGTGGCATGGGGGTTCCTTCATTTCCTGTTGACTGCCACGGGTAACGGCCCGGCAGGCCTGACCCAGTGGTCTCCACTATCTCATACAGAATCTATTATCGCCAGCGTCTCCTCCAAGACCTGACGGTGGAACGCGAGATGTACATGAGCGACACCGCTGACCAGCCTGTTGTCTGCCCACTCCAGCGTCGCGGTCTTTGGCGGAAAGACGATGTTGTCGCAATTGGAGTACCAGCAAGTCGTTGGGGGTGTCTTCTGTGCAGACTCATCCTGTGCAAGCTTGTTGAGCCAGTTGCTCCCGAGAGACATCTGTTGGCCATTGGTGGCTCGACTCAGGTGCCCCAGCCAAGTGCCGTGGTGGGGCGTCCCGATTGTCACCAAATGCTGAATTCGCGCTCTCCCACCATACCGTCGCAACCAGGCCCGTGCCGCAAGGCCACCCATGCTATGGCAGACGAGAACTGGAGGGCACTTTGACGCTGTGGCCATCTGACTGACAGCGCGCTCGATACACGCGGTGTATTCGTCGATCGAGCCAAACGCGGGTTCGAGATTGACGGCAATGAACGGCGTTTCGCGCCGCTCCAGGATTTGCAGCCAAGGCGTCCAGAGGCCACGGTTACAAAAGAATCCATGGATGAGCACCACACCGGGCCGAGTTCCCTGGGAATCTGGCGCGGGCAGGCGGTCTCTTATCGCGCTCGACCGGAAGGGTTGGCGCCAACAAAACACCTTGAGTGCCACGATGAGTTCGCCCCACCACGCACCTGCCAATTGTCGCGGTGAAGCTTTGGGGGTGGGGTCATTCTGGCCGAACTGATGCAGAAGTACGAATTGAATGGCGAGCAACAGTGCGTAACCACACGCAATCAGTAGTGCGCCCCCTGCGGCCAGCAAGGGGTGCCCCCAGGATGGAATGGCCCAGGCTATCGCAAAGGCTAGAGCCAGTGCAAGCGTGAGTTGCTGCAAGCGCGCGATCATGATTTCTTGGTAGCGGTATTTAGGAGAATGTGCGTTTCAAGCCTGATTCGCCCGGAGATACACTTTCTGGATGTCATCCGCCCTTCGGATCCGGTCTGCCATTGAAAGGGTTCATCACCTCCGAGAGACTGGAGCGGCAGATCTCGAGTTGAGTCGGGCCGTTTGGAGCATCAAAAGCCTGCAGTCTCGCCGATTTGCCAGTTCCTACTCCGATCTCCTGGAAGACCCGGTATATGGGTCGCCAACGCGGTTTTTCTTGGAAGAACTATACGGGGTCAGGGACTTCAGTGCCCGCGACAGCCAGTTTCACAAGATTGCCGGCACGATTGAGACACTGTTTCCGCAGTCGGTGGTGGAAACGGCGCAGTCCATCGCAGAGCTTCACGCGCTGACGGAGACTCTGGACTACCAGATGGCTCATGCGTGGCTTGCGCAGCATGATCCTTTGCAGTCCGACGCATTGAGGTATCTTGCTGCATGGCGCGCGGTGGGGCGTCGGGAATCAAGGGAACAGCAGCTCGCCGCTGTGCTCGAGCTCGGAACGTCATTGGTGCAACTGACCGCGATCCCAGGCCTGCGAACGATGCTCAAGTTGATGAGGCGCCCCGCTTCCACGGCTGGACTCAGTTCGCTTCAAAGCTTTTTGGAGTCAGGTTTCGAGACCTTTGGACGCATGTCGAAGGTGCCCGGGGCCGCAGTCCAGTTTCTTGCAGTGATCCGAGAACGAGAGGAAGCCTTTATCCAAGAGCTTTTCGACGACGATTTTGTCGCTTGCGCGACGCGCCTTGGCCCCACCCTAGGGCTTGCCCGGTAACCCATCGCTCCCCTGTTGTCCAGAATCTGACGCAAGGAGACGTCATGGACAAACCTTGGTTGAACAGCTATCCGGACGGCGTGCCTCACACCGTCGATCCTGCGACTTTTCGTTCAGTCGCTCATCTGCTGGAAGACTCTTTCAAGAGAAATTCGGCACAGCCGTTCTCGGTCTGCATGGACGAATGGATGAGCTATGGGCAGCTCGACCATCTGTCCGCAGCGTTCGGCGCGTGGTTGCAAGCGCAGAATCTTGAGGCTGGCGCGCGCGTTGCCATCATGCTTCCGAATATTCCGCAGTTTGCAGTTGCAATGGCTGCAGTTCTGCGAGCAGGTTACACATGCGTCAATGTAAATCCCCTGTACACGGCACGAGAATTAGAACATCAGCTGACTGACTCGGGCGCGACCGCCATTGTCATTCTGGAGAACTTTGCAGTGACTTTGGAAGAAGTCATTGATAGAACGCCTGTCAAGCACGTCGTTATAACGTCAATAGGCGACTTTCTTGGGTTTTGGCGTGGGCGCTGGCTGACGTTTGCTTCAAGGCATTTGGCCAAGTTGGTACCAGCGTACAAGTTTGAGCTTCGCGGGACGGTGCAGGTTACCTCCCTCGTTTCGGCTCTGAATGCTGCTGAACGTCTTGTGCTTCGCCCACCGGGCATCGGCCCAGATTCAGTTGCGTTTCTGCAATACACCGGCGGGACCACGGGCTTGTCGAAGGGAGCGATGCTCACCCATAGGAATGTTGTTGCCGCTGTCCTTCAAGCCGAAGCTTGGTTCGCTCCAGGCGTAGCGCGGGTGGCGAGTTCTCGCGACATCAATTCCATTGCGGCGCTGCCCCTCTATCACATCTTCGCCCTCACTTTGTGCCTGCTTTCCATTCGGTGGGGTGCGCACATGACCCTGATCCCCAATCCGCGCGATTCAGATGCCTTCGTGCGGGTTCTCAAGAAGCGCCCCTTTCATCTGCTGCCTGCGGTCAACACGCTGTTCAACGCGCTCTTGCAACATCCAGAGATTCGGTCTGTGGATTTTTCGCATCTATGCCTAGCGCAGGCGGGCGGAATGGCCGCCTCTCAAGGAACTGCCTCAAGTTGGCACGCAGTTACAGGCTCCACCATGATCGAAGGCTGGGGCATGAGTGAGACGTGCGCTATCGGAACGAACAACCCCGTCACGGCGGCTTCGTTCTCGGGGAGTATCGGGCTGCCGCTTCCCAGCATTGACATCGCCATCAAGAATGATCAAGGCGACGATGTTCCTGTCGGTCAGCCCGGCGAGATTTGCATCCGTGGACCAAACGTTATGTCCGGGTATTTCAATCAGCCTCATGAGAACGCCAAGGCCTTTACTTTGGATGGCTATCTTAGAACTGGTGACGTTGGAATCATGGATTCTCGGGGATACACAAAAATTGTCGATCGCAAGAAGGACATGATTCTGGTGAGTGGATTCAATGTTTTTCCCAATGAGCTGGAAAATGTCATCTCACTCTGTCCTGGAGTTATCGAATGCGCGGCAATAGGAGTTCAAGATCCCAAGCAGGGCGAAGCAATCAAGGTCTTTGTCGTTAAGGGCGATCCCGGCCTCACGGAAGAAGATGTGAGCAAATACTGCGCTCAGAATTTAACGGGGTACAAGCGGCCCCGCTACATTGAGTTTAGAGATAGCTTGCCGAAAACCAACGTCGGCAAGATTCTGCGTCGAGAATTACGATCTCAGAGTTAATGCAGCCCAGCATGGCAATTAGTGGCTGCAGCCAATTCGTCGCACCAACCTGCTTACCTGGCTGGTCGCGCGTGCTTGGAGACCATGTGCATCTTGCTGTTTCACAGCCGCCAGCGTATTGACGCCATTGAGCGGCGAACGTCGGGGTGACGCATCCCAAAGCTCATCTTGAGGATGGCAGAGGTTGCGCAGTCTCAGCCTTAGTTCGACCACGCTGCGCATGAGGCTCAGGCCAGAGAACCAAGGTTGTGAGGGGCGCTTATTCCAAATCCACCACCCAAATGAAAAAGCCCAGCGTTTCCGCTGGGCTTCCTCTGCTGTAATAGCCTGACGATGTCCTACTTTCACACGGGAACCCGCACTATCATCGGCGCTGAAGCGTTTCACTGTCCTGTTCGGGATGGGAAGGAGTGGGACCACTTCGCTATGGTCATCAGGCATAACTTGTTGTTGCTTCCGATAGATCGAAAGCAACGAATTCATAGAGTCAATCAGTCAATTTTTGATGCGCCTCATTGGCATAACTATCTTTGAGATCAGACTCAAAGTTATAGGGTCAAGCCGCACGAGCAATTAGTATCAGTTAGCTTAACGCATTACTGCGCTTCCACACCTGACCTATCAACGTCCTGGTCTAGAACGACTCTTTAGGGGGCTCAAGGCCCCGGCAGATCTAATCTTGAAACGAGTTTCCCGCTTAGATGCTTTCAGCGGTTATCTCTTCCACACTTAGCTACTCGGCAATGCCACTGGCGTGACAACCGATACACCAGAGGTGCGTCCACTCCGGTCCTCTCGTACTAGGAGCAGGCTCTCTCAATCTTGCAGCGCCCACGGAAGATAGGGACCAAACTGTCTCACGACGTTTTAAACCCAGCTCACGTACCTCTTTAAATGGCGAACAGCCATACCCTTGGGACCGGCTACAGCCCCAGGATGAGATGAGCCGACATCGAGGTGCCAAACACCGCCGTCGATATGAACTCTTGGGCGGTATCAGCCTGTTATCCCCAGAGTACCTTTTATCCGTTGAGCGATGGCCCTTCCATACAGAACCACCGGATCACTATGTCCTGCTTTCGCATCTGCTCGACTTGTCAGTCTCGCAGTTAAGCACGCTTATGCCATTGCACTATTAGCACGATGTCCGACCGTACCTAGCGTACCTTCGAACTCCTCCGTTACACTTTGGGAGGAGACCGCCCCAGTCAAACTGCCTACCATGCACTGTCCCCGATCCAGATAATGGACCTAGGTTAGAACCTCAAACACACCAGGGTGGTATTTCAACGTTGGCTCCATGCGATCTAGCGACCGCACTTCAAAGCCTCCCACCTATCCTACACAGATCTGTTCAAAGTCCAATACAAAGCTACAGTAAAGGTTCATGGGGTCTTTCCGTCTTTCCGCGGGGAGATTGCATCATCACAAACATTTCAACTTCGCTGAGTCTCAGGAGGAGACAGTGTGGCCATCGTTACGCCATTCGTGCAGGTCGGAACTTACCCGACAAGGAATTTCGCTACCTTAGGACCGTTATAGTTACGGCCGCCGTTTACTGGGACTTCAATCAAGAGCTTGCACCCCATCATTTAATCTTCCAGCACCGGGCAGGCGTCACACCCTATACGTCCACTTTCGTGTTTGCAGAGTGCTGTGTTTTTATTAAACAGTCGCAGCCACCGATTTTTTGCAACCTCATTGGGCTCCATCCGCAGGGACTTCACCTACTAAAGGCACACCTTCTTCCGAAGTTACGGTGTCAATTTGCCGAGTTCCTTCTCCTGAGTTCTCTCAAGCGCCTTAGAATACTCATCTCGCGCACCAGTGTCGGTTTGCGGTACGGTCGTCAATAGCTGAAGCTTAGTGGCTTTTCCTGGAAGCAGGGTATCACTCACTTCGTCTGCAAGCAGACTCGTTATCACCCCTCATCTAAGCTCGGCGGATTTACCTACCAAGCACGACTACAGGCTTGAACCAACATATCCAACAGTTGGCTGAGTTAACCTTCTCCGTCCCCACATCGCACTACACATCGGTACAGGAATATTGACCTGTTTCCCATCAGCTACGCATCTCTGCCTCGCCTTAGGGGCCGACTCACTCTACGCCGATGAACGTTGCGTAGAAAACCTTGCGCTTACGGCGAGGGGGCTTTTCACCCCCTTTAACGCTACTCATGTCAGCATTCGCACTTCTGATACCTCCAGCACGCTTTACAACGCACCTTCACAGGCCTACAGAACGCTCTCCTACCACTTGCAATAAATTGCAAATCCGCAGCTTCGGTAACTGGCTTAGCCCCGTTACATCTTCCGCGCAGGACGACTCGATCAGTGAGCTATTACGCTTTCTTTAAATGATGGCTGCTTCTAAGCCAACATCCTGACTGTTTTAGCCTTCCCACTTCGTTTCCCACTTAGCCAATTTTAGGGACCTTAGCTGGCGGTCTGGGTTGTTTCCCTCTTGAGTCCGGACGTTAGCACCCGGTGCTCTGTCTCCCAAGCTGTACTCTGCGGTATTCGGAGTTTGCCTTGGTTTGGTAAGTCGCCATGACCCCCTAGCCAAAACAGTGCTCTACCCCCGCTGGTAATACTTGAGGCACTACCTAAATAGTTTTCGGAGAGAACCAGCTATTTCCAAGTTTGTTTAGCCTTTCACCCCTATCCACAGCTCATCCGCTAGTTTTGCAACACTAGTCGGTTCGGACCTCCAGTGCGTGTTACCGCACCTTCATCCTGGCCATGGATAGATCACTTGGTTTCGGGTCTACACCCAGCGACTGAACGCCCTATTCGGACTCG
>JBGAIH010000020.1:27302-93564 GCA_044225675.1 Burkholderiaceae bacterium | reverse complement strand
GCCAACAGCAACCGGCTCAGCGCCATCAGCACCGTCATCCGCGAGGCGGATCTGGGGGATGGCCTGGGAGGTGAAGTGATCGGCGACCTGAGCAGTGGCCTGATCGGCGAGCCTGGCGCGTCAGGCGCCCGCAGCACGGGCCAGCGCCTGGCGATCGAGGCCACCAGCAACCGCCTTCTGGACCTGAGCCAGACGGTCACCACCACCGAGACCGCCCCGGGCGGCACCCGCACCCTGAGCGTGGTCACCACGCCCGTCACGTATGGACTGGACGCGGCCGGCAACCTCATCAATGACGGCCTGCGCAGCTTCGACTACGACGCGGCCAACCGGCTTGCGGCGGTGCGCCTGCTCAAAGACGGCGAGGAAGCCACGGTGCGCTACCTGCACAACGTGCTGGGCCAGCGCACCTTCAAGGGCGAGCCGGTGGCAAGCCGCACCCAGCCTGGGCAGAGCGAGCTGGGCGCGGGCTTCATTGACTGGCTGCGCCAGCGCTTTGCCTGGCTGTTCGCGCAGGCCCAGGCCAGCCCCAGCCTGGGCACGGCCTACGTGTACGGTGACGGCCAGATCCCGCCCTGGGCGCTGCTGGGTGAATACGACAACGGCAGTGCCAGCGGCGCCGGCCGCAGCGAGTACATCTGGCTGCCCACCGAAGACGGCGCCGCGATCCCGGTGGGCCTGTACCGCAACGGGCAGTTCTACGGCATCCACACCGATCACCTGGGCACCCCGCGCCTGATGACCAACGCGCAGGCCGTTCCCGTCTGGCAGTGGCCCTACAGCGCCTTCGGCGACAACCCGCCGACCGGCGTGCTGCAGGCCACCGAGACGGCCGGCCGCCCCCCGAGGCTGCAGACGACCGAGCCCACACGGCTGAACCTGCGGTTTCCGGGGCAGTACTTTGATTCGGAAACGGGCACGGCGTACAACTACTTCAGGCAGTACGATCCGAAGACGGGAAGATACACGCAGTTCGATCCGATTGGGTTGGCGGGTGGACTCAACGGATTCCTTTACGCCGAGGCGTCGCCGCTAACGAAGACAGACCCGAACGGGCTGCAAGCAATTCCCGTCCCGCTTCCTCCGCCGCCGGGGGTGCCGGCGCCTGGCAAGGGCGGTGGCTACGATCCGCGAACGGATTCTTGGCTTCCGGGCAAGAGCCTTCCGATACCCGACTTCCTCAAGCCGAATCAATGCCCGCCGGAGAATGAGTGCGACAAGCTGAACGAGGATGTTCGGCGTGCAAAGGACAAGGTCGGGAAGTTCCACCCAGCGGTGTGTAGCCCAGGCATGTCGAAGGGCGAATTGCTGGAACGGGCGAGCGCATGGCTCGAACTGGCAGTGGCGCGCGCCAAGCGGGATCAGAAGTGCTGGGCCGGTGGCGATGCCGGTCATCAGCAAGCTCAGGCAGATGCGTGGTCTAATCTGGGTCGATGCCAGAGACTTCTGCGATGAATCTCCGCAGTCAAATCGATGCTGCGTTCGCGAGTCGCCCGCGACCTTCAAATCTCGTTGAGCCGCGTTTGCCGATTACCCCTGAGCAACGCGATGCACTGTCGTTTGCGGGCCGACATTGGCGTGAGATCGGATGGCAAGACTGGGTGAGGCATCCTGATGCCTTCTATGCGTTCGTGCCGGAGGCGTTCATCTTCTATCTGCCGAGCCTCCTGCTCGGAGCGCTGGATGCGCCGCAAGGTCAGTTGCTCGCTGCCGACGCTTTGATCGGGGTGTTAGACCGGTCTCCGGAGCCGTATCACTGGGACGCGTTCATGACAGCACGGTTGATTGGTTTGGAGCTGCCGGAGTACGAAGCGATGAAGGCGTGGGTTCTATCAAGATCGGGCGCGGCTGGCACGCATGATGAAGACAGTCTGATGCGCGCCTATGAGACTCTCGATCTGCTGGCACGCGAAGGAGCCAAGCTCCGGCAACTGTTGGGCGGCTCGAACAGTAATCCTTGAGAGAAAGCCTCTCCCCGCCCGCCTTCGGCGGGCTCGGGGAGACGGGGGCTTACTACAACTACTATCGGAACTACCTGGCGGGGCAGGGGAGGTATATCCAGTCCGATCCCATCGGGCTCGCGGGGGGGATCAATACCTACGCGTACAGCTTCAACCAGCCGACGAGGTACACGGATCCGACGGGTCTGCTCGTCGGAGTGGATGACTTGATCGTTGGCGGAAGTGTTCTTGCTGTAGGTTGCGCCATCACTCCGGCCTGCCGTCAGGCTGTTGGCGACGCAATCAGTGGCATCGGCAACAGAAGTGGCTCCGCGAATCTGAACAGCCTTCTCCGAGTCTCAAGTGGATACCGTGGAGTTGCAAACGGCGCAGAGATGTCCACGGCTCGGGCGTCGAGTCTTCCGCCAGTGACAGGCGCAGCCAGGACACTCTACCGGTCCAGAACGCCTCCGCATCCGAGAGTCCGCGTGACTTCGAGGTGCAAGCGGCCAAACCGCGTGCTGTTGGCCTTCAGCCCCTCATCGTGCCGAACACCTCGCGCGCCGCAGCGACGGTCTGTGCAATATCGTCCGCGCTGTGCGCGCCGCTCACGAAGCCGGCTTCATAGAGTGCGGGCGCGATGTACACGCCGCGCTGCAGCAGGCCATGGAAGAGGGTGTTGAACTTCGCGCCGTCGCTCTTCATGACCTGCGGATAGTTCTGCGGGAGCTGCGGCAGCAGGAAGAAGCCGAACATGCCGCCTTCGCAGTCGGCGCTGAAGGGCACGCCCGCATCGCGGGCCGCCGCCGACAGGCCGTCGACCAGCGCGCGCGTGCGGGCCGACAGCGCGTCGAAGAAGCCCGGCTGGCGGATCGCGCGCAGCGTGGCCAGGCCGCAGGCCGTGGCCACCGGGTTGCCCGAGAGCGTGCCGGCCTGGTAGACCGGCCCGAGCGGTGCGAGCTGCTCCATGATGGCGCGCGGCCCGCCGAAGGCCGCCAGCGGCATGCCGCCGCCGATGACCTTGCCGAGCACGGTGATGTCGGGCCGGAAGCCCGGGATGGCGCGCGCATAGACGCCCTGGGCGCTGTCCAGCGCCACGCGAAAGCCGGTCATGACCTCGTCGAACACCAGCAGCGCGCCGTACTCGGTGCACAGCTCGCGGCAGCGCTTCATGAAGGGCACGCTGGCGCGCACGAAGTTCATGTTGCCGGCGATGGGCTCGATCATCAGGCAGGCCAGCTCCATGCCGTGCAGCGCGAAGGCCTCTTCGAGCTGGGCGATGTTGTTGTATTCGAGCACCAGCGTGTGCTGCACCACCTCGGGCGGCACGCCCGCGCTGGTCGGGTTGCCGAAGGTCGCCAGGCCCGAGCCGGCCTTCACGAGCAGGGCGTCGGCATGGCCGTGGTAGCAGCCTTCGAACTTGATGAGCTTGCTGCGGCCGGTGGCGCCGCGCGCCAGACGGATCGCGCTCATGGCGGCTTCCGTGCCGGAACTCACCAGGCGCACCATGTCCATCGAAGGCACGAGCGAGAGGATCTCCTCGGCCAGTTCGATCTCGCGCTCGGTCGGCGCGCCGTAGGAAAAGCCTTCGAGCACGGCCCGCTGCACGGCTTCCACCACCGCAGGGTGGCCGTGGCCGAGGATCATCGGTCCCCAGGAGCCGATGTAGTCGATGAAGCGCTGGCCGGCCGCGTCCCAGAAATAGGCGCCCTCGGCGCGCCGCACGAAGCGGGGCGTGCCGCCGACGGCGCGGAAGGCGCGCACCGGCGAGTTCACGCCGCCGGGGATGCTGCGCCGGGCGCGTTCGAACAGGGCCTCGTTGGCGCCGGCGGGAGTGTCAGTGTTTGGTGTCATGGGTGGGCATCTCGAAGGCCTGCATGGCCCGCAATTCGTCTTCGGTCAGTTCGGCGCCATCGTCGGCGCCCTCGGGCTGGGCCCAGAACATCCGGTCGGGCACGACGTGGCCCATGCCCGGCCGAAAGCCCGCATCCAGGCTCCGGTCGAGGTAGCTGAGCGCCTCGGTGGCCGCACCCGCCAGGTCGGTGCCGCTGGCCAGCAGAGCGGCCAGCGCGGCCGACAGCGTGTCGCCGGCACCCGAGAAGACGGCCTCGAAGCGCTCGAACCTGGCATTGCACAGCACGGCCTGGGGCGAGGCCAGCACGTTGTCCATGAACTGCTCGGGCAGCGGGATGCCGGTGACGAGCGTGTAGGGCACGCCGACCTCGGCAGCGGCCTTGGCGATGTCGCGCGCCGTCGGGCTGCGCTCGCTGCTCCAGTCGGGCAGGAGCCAGCGCCACAGGGTACTGTGGTTTCCCACCAACACCGTGGTCTGCGGCAACATCAGCTCCCGGAATGCGTCGAGGTACTGGTCGATCTGGCTGTCGTCCCACCAGGACAGGTTGGGCATATAGGCCACCACCGGCACATCGGCGTAGTCCGCCGCGATGCCGGCGATCGCGCTCAGGGCCTCGGGGCTGCCGGCAAAGCCGACCTTGATGACCTGCACCGACACGTCCTCCAGGATCACGCGGGCCTGTTCGGCGACCGCGTCCTCGTCGAAGGCGAAGTGGTCGAAGATCTCGGCCGTGTCGCGCGCGTAGGCGCCGGTCACCACGGTCAGCGCATGCGCGCCGACCGAGGCGACGGCGGTGGCGTCGGCCGCCAGGCCGCCCGCGCCGCTCGGATCGTTCGCGTTGAAGCACAGGACGCAGGCCGGATGGTCGTCATCCGTCGCGCCGGCGGTGCCGGCATCCATAAGCTCAGGGGGGGGATGGGCCATGAAAGTGAGGACAACAGGGTGGCTGAGACGTCTCGTGGCGTCTATACAATCGTTGCATTCTATTGGAAGGCCCCTTAAGCTGTGACTGATTCAAAAACGTGGATGTGTCTGATTTGCGGGTGGATTTACGACGAGTCCACCGGCGCGCCCGACCATGGCATCGCCCCCGGCACTCCGTGGGACCAGGTGCCCATGAACTGGACCTGCCCGGAGTGCGGCGCCCGCAAGGAAGATTTCGAGATGGTGCAGATTTGAGGGGCCGGGGAGTGGCGCCCGGAAACATCAGGAGCAACCCGCAGTGACTACAACCGGATCAGGTTTCAGGGTTCTGGTGATTGACGACAGCAACACCATTCGCCGCAGTGCTGAAATCTTCCTCAAGCAGGGGGGCCATGAAGTTCTGCTGGCCGAGGACGGCTTCGACGCCCTGGCCAAGGTCAACGACTACCAGCCGCACCTGATCTTCTGCGACATTCTCATGCCGCGCCTGGACGGCTACCAGACCTGCGCCATCATCAAGCGCAATCCGAAGTTCGCGACCGTGCCCGTCGTGATGCTGTCGTCCAAGGACGGCGTGTTCGACAAGGCGCGGGGCCGCATGGTCGGCTCCCAGGAATACCTCACCAAGCCTTTTACCAAGGACCAGCTGCTGCAGGCCGTTCAGCAGTTCGGCGCCGCCGCCCAACAAGGAGAAATGTGATGCCCATCCAAAAGGTGCTGGTCGTGGACGATTCCAAGACCGAACTGATGTACCTGACCGACCTGCTGCAGAAAAACGGCATGTCGGTGAAGACCGCCGAGAACGCCGACGACGCCTTTCGTCGGCTTGCCGAGGAAAAGCCCGACCTGATCCTCATGGACGTCGTGATGCCCGGGCAGAATGGCTTCCAGCTGACCCGGGCCATCACCCGGGATCCCCAGTTCTCCGACGTCCCGATCATCATGTGCACGAGCAAGAACCAGGAAACCGATCGCGTCTGGGGCATGCGCCAGGGTGCGCGCGACTACATCACCAAGCCGGTGGACGCCGACGAGCTGATGGCCAAGATCAAGGCCCTGAGCTGATTCACGAGGACGCATGGCCAACCGCGAAGCTCTCCGGGAACTCCAAAGCCGCCTGGCAACCCGCCTGCAGGCGGCGCGCACCGAAGGCGTGGCCGCGTCCTGGCTGGCGGTGGAGGCCGCCGGCGACAAATACCTCTTTCCTCTGAGCCAGTCGGGCGAGATCTTCCCCTGGTCCGTCACCCAGCCCGTGCCCTACACCCAGCGCTGGTTCCTGGGCGTGGCCAACCTGCGCGGCGGGCTCTACGGCGTGGTCGATCTCGGCAGTTTTGTCGCGGGCCGCGCGCCGGCGTCGCGGCTGGACGTCGCGCGGGCCGAGTCCCGGCTCGTGGCGCTCAATGCGGTGCTCAGCGTGAACTGCGCGCTGCTGATCGACAGGCTGGCCGGTCTGCGCGGCGTCGACGGCTTCACCGCATCGGCCGAGCCGCCGCCCGACGCCCCCCCGTATTTCGGCAGCCGCTACACGGATGCCAGCGGTACCCAGTGGCAGGAGATCAACCTGCAGGCCCTGTCCCAACAACCCCAGTTCCTGAGCATCAGCGCTTAGAGATTTCCCCAGGAAGGTCGCATCATGCCCGTCGTTGATCAACTCAAAAAGCTGTTTCCCAAGCGCAAGCCGCCCGAGGGCGAGTCCGGCCTGAGCCTGGCCATGCCCGATGCGTCCGTCGACCCGATGGCCACGGGTGCCATGGACGGTCAGGGCGGCAGCACCATGGCCATGAGCTCCACCGAGTACAACCGTCAGGAAGCGCCGACGGAGGACAGCCTTTTCGAGCCGCTCGAAGATGGATCCGGGCAGGCCCTTCTCGAGCTGCCGCTGCTGGGGCGGCGCACCGTTGCGCAGCACCAGCGCACGCTGTCGGTCCTGCTCGGCCTGTCGCTCGTGATTCTGGGCGGCATGGCGTTCTACACGGTGCGTCAGACGAACACGGTGGCGCAGCAGGTGGCCGCGACCGGCCAGTCGCTGATGCAGTCGCAGCGTCTTGCCAAGTCCGTGTCCCAGGCACTGGTGGGCAGCGCGCAGGCCTTCCCCGACGTGAAGGAAAGCGCAGACGTGCTGGCCGCCACGGTGCGCGGCCTCAAGAACGGCGACGCCGGCCTCGGCCTGGACCCGGTCGCGGCGCAGTACATGGAAGACGTCGACAAGGTCATTCCGCTGATGGAGCGCGCCGAGAAGAACGCCGGCACCGTGATGGGCCAGCAGCGCATCCTGACCCAGGTGGGCAACGCGCTTCGCACCATCAACCGCCAGTCGTCCGACCTGCTTGAAATCGCCGAGACGGTCTCCTCGCTCAAGCTCCAGCAGAACGCCGCGCCGTCCGAGATCTCCGCTTCGGGCCAGCTCGTGATGCTGACCCAGCGCATCGGCAAGTCGGCCAACGAATTCCTGACGATGGAAGGCGTGAGCCCCGAAGCCGTGTTCCTGCTGGGCAAGGACTTGAACTCCTTCAAAGAAATCGCCCAGGGCCTGCTCGAAGGCAGTCCCGAACTGCGCCTGTCGGGCTCCAAGGACCCGCAGACGCGTGAGCGCATCGAGGCCCTGCTCAAGCTCTATGAAGAAACCCGCACGCAGGCCGGCGCCATTCTGGGCAACCTGCAGGGCCTGGTGTCGGCCCGCGAGGCGCAGTCGGCGATCATTGCCGACAGCGAGCCGCTGCGTCGCGACCTGCAGGCCCTGCAGGCCAAGCTGTCGGGCGAGACGGGGCTGTCGGCCACCGCGCTGGCCTCGCTGCTTCTGATGGCCCTGCTGGCGCTGCTGAGCGCCGCAGGTCTGGCCTATGCCCAGCTGCAGGACAGCCGCCAGCGCCAGGGCGTTGCCGAACAGCAGCGACTCGAAGCCGAGCGCCAGGAGCAGGAGGCCAAGCGCGTCAACGACGCCAACCAGGCCGCCATTCTGCGACTCATGAACGAACTGCAGACAGTGGCCGAAGGCGACCTCACGCAGGAAGCCACGGTGACCGAGGACATCACGGGCGCCATCGCCGACTCGGTGAACTACACGGTGGAAGAACTGCGCCAGCTGGTGGGCAACGTGCAGAGCACGGTCACCAAGGTGGCGCAGACGACGGCGCAGGTGGAAAGCACCTCCACCGAACTGCTGGCCGCATCGACCGAGCAGCTGCGCGAGATCCGCGAAACCGGCCAGTCGGTGCTCGACATGGCGGGCCGAATCAACCAGGTGTCCGGACAGGCCCAGGAGTCGGCCCAGGTGGCCCGCCAGTCCCTGATGGCTGCCGAGTCAGGCCTGCAGGCCGTGCAGAACGCCATCGGCGGCATGAACTCGATCCGCGACCAGATCCAGGAAACCTCCAAGCGCATCAAGCGCCTGGGTGAGTCGTCGCAGGAGATTGGCGAAATCACCGAGCTGATTTCCGACATTACCGAGCAGACGAACGTGCTGGCCCTGAACGCCGCCATCCAGGCCGCGTCGGCCGGTGAAGCGGGACGGGGCTTCTCGGTGGTGGCCGAAGAAGTGCAGCGGCTGGCCGAGCGCTCCGCAGACGCCACGCGGCAGATCTCGGCGCTGGTGAAGGCAATTCAGACCGACACGCAGGATGCGGTGGCCGCCATGGAGCGCTCGACGCAGGGTGTGGTCGAAGGGGCCAAGCTGTCCGACAACGCCGGCACCGCGCTGACCGAGATCGACCAGGTGTCGCGCAAGCTCGCCGACCTGATTGAGCAGATCTCGAACTCCGCGTCCCGCGAAGCCGAATCGGCCAACGTGGTGGCCGGCAACATCCAGCACATCTTCGCGGTGACGGAGCAGACCGGAGAGGGCACGCGCTCCACGGCCGCCCAGGTGCGCGAGCTGTCCCGAATGGCCGAAGAACTTCGCCAGTCGGTTTCGCGATTCAAGATCGCCTGACCTTTTCTTGCCCCTGACGTCCGCAGGTACGCCCGATGCAGCTTCACGACGCCGGCTCCGCCTCCACCGACATCGATCTGGCGGTCAACGACCTCGGGCCGCTGGCCTGGGTGCTCGACGAACTGCGCAAGTCGCTCGATGGCGCCACCAAGGCGCTGCGCCGCTTCGTCCGCGACGCCGACCTGGCGCGTGGCTCCGACCTCGCGGCAGTTGATGCGAGCCAGCTGCGCATCGCGCGACAGCAGCTGCATCAGGCGGTCGGTGCGCTCGAGATGGTGGGCCTCGGTGCGCCGGCCTATGTGCTCAAGGCTATGGAAGCGGCCGTGCAGAAGTTCGTGCAGCGGCCCGAGCTGTGCAGCGAGGACGCTGCGGCCAAGGTCGAACGCGCCAGCTTTGCGCTGACCGAATACCTCGAAGGCGTGCTGGTGGGCAAGGTCGTCTCGCCTGTCGCGCTGTTCCCCCAGTACCGCGACGTGCAGGAACTGGCCAACGGCGACCGCGTTCATCCGGCCGACCTGTGGCAGATGGAGTGGCGCTGGCTCGACCCGCAGGTGCCCGAAGGCGCTGCGCCGCTGCCCTACGACCCGGCGGTTCGCGCGCGGCTCGACCAGTCCATGCTCAAGATCGTCAAGGGCTCCGACGTCGCAGGCGCGGGCCTGGAGATGCGCAACGTCAGTCTGGGGCTGGCGGCCGCGCAGGCGGCGGCGCAGCCGCGCATCTTCTGGAAGATCTGTGCCGCGTTCTTCGAGGCGCTGCAGTTCGGCCTGCTGCCGGGCGACGTGTACGTCAAGCGTGCCGCATCGCGCATCCTCACCCAGTACACCACGCTCGCCAAGGGCGACCTCGGCGTCTCGGACCGCCTGGCCATGGACTTGCTGTTCTTCTGCGCGCAGGCCGTGCCGCAGGATGCCGCAGCCGCCCCCGCGCTGGCCGCTGTCCGCCAGACCTGGGGCCTCGCACGCTTCAAGCCGGTGGACTATCAGGTCAGCCTGTTCGGCCGCTTCGATCCTGCGCTGCTGGCGCAGGCGCGCAAGCGCATCGCCTCGGCAAAGGACACCTGGTCGGCGCTGTCGGGCGGCGACGTCAACAAGATCAAGGGCGTGTCCGACCAGTTCAGCCTGGTGGCCGACTCGCTCATGAAGCTGCATCCGGCCAGCGCGCCGCTGGCGCAGGCTCTGACCCGGGCGATCGAGGCCACGGCACGGTCGGGCCAGCCGCCGAGTACCGAGCTGGCCATGGAAGTCGCCACCTCCGTGCTCTACCTGGAGGTCGCCTTCGAGGACCTCGACCCCGCTGACGAGACCCTGGCCGGCCGCACGGCGCGCCTGGCCGAGCGGCTGGAAAACGTGCGTGACGGCGGCCAGCCGCAGGCGCTCGAGACCTGGATGGAGGACCTCTATCGCCGGGTCAGCGACCGCCAGACCATGGGCAGCGTCGTCGGAGAGCTGCGCACCAGCCTGGGCGAACTCGAAAAATCGCTCGACCAGTTCTTCCGCAACCCGCAGGACAAGACCGCGTTGCGCGACGTCCCGACCCAACTGGGCCAGATGCGTGGCGTGCTGTCGGTGCTCGGCCTGGACCAGGCCTCGCAGGCGGTCGTGCGCATGCGCGACTCGGTCGAGCAGATCATGATCACCGAGCTGGACGAAGAAAAGGCCCGGGCGGCCGGCACCTTCGACAAGCTGGGCAACAACCTGGGCGCGCTGGGCTTTCTGATCGACATGCTCAACTACCAGCCCGCGCTGGCCAAGAAGCTGTTCGTCTATGACGAGGCGCAGGGCGAGCTGCGGCCGCTGATGGGCCGCGTTCAGCAGAGCGTGGCGCAACCCGAGCCGGCCGCGCCGGCGCCAGCGGCGGCCAGTGCGGCCCTGCCGCCCGCCGTGGACCTGGATTCGACGCTGACCATCCGGCTCGACAGCCCGTCGCCGGCTGCACCCGCCGCGCAGCCCGTCGCGTCGCCTGCGGTGGCGGTGCCTGCTGCGGCTGGTGCCCCTGCCGACGACGAGGACGATGGCGAAGAAGAACTGCGCGACATCTTCCTGGAGGAGGCGCGCGAGGTGGTCCACAACGGTCTGGCCGCGATCGCCGCGCTCGCCGAAACGCCTTCCGACGTTTCCGAGCAGACGACTCTGCGACGGGCCTTCCACACCCTCAAGGGCAGCTCGCGCATGGTCGGGCTCAACGAGTTCGGTGAAGCCGGCTGGTCGATGGAGCAGGTGCTCAATGCCTGGCTGGCCGACCAGAAGCCGGCGAGCGACGATCTGCTGAGCCTGTCGCGCGATGCCATGAACGGCTTCGGCCGCTGGATCGACGACATCGCCGCCGGAACCGACAGCCACTGGAAGGCTGCGCCGTTCCGCGCATCGGCCGAGGCCATGCGCCACGAAGGCCGGCTGCTGGCGCTGGCCTTGCCGGAGTCGGTTGCCTCGCCGGAGGAGTCGGCGCCCGCATCGGCAGAGGTACCCGACGTGTCGGGAGGTGTGACGCTTCAGCTCGCATCGGATGCGCAGCCGCTGCCTGGCGTTCCGGTACTTGACCTGTCGGACTCGCCGGCGCCATCCTCGGCAGCGCCCTCGCTGGAGGTGCCCTCCTTTGAGCCCTCCCTTGACGTGCCTTCTCTGGAGCTGCCGGCCGAGGAGGGGCCTGCAGTGGAGGCGTCTTCAACCGATGTGCCCGCGCTGGATGTTCCCGACTTCGACCTGCCGGACTTCGATGCGCCGGCTGTTCACGCGCAGGCCCCTCATGCGTTGACGAGCGATGCACCCGTGCTCGATGCGCCGGCCGTGGCAGCCGTCTCGGACATTCCCGACTTCGATTTCGCACTCGACTTCAATCCACCGTCCTCCACGGCCGCAGCCGAGCCGGCCGCCGCACCTGCTCCCGCACCTCAGGCGGCCGACGGCATGGTCGAGCTGCCTGCGGACATCGAGGGCATCGACTTCTCGAGTCTTTCGGCCGTTTCCGGACTGGCGGCTGCGCCTTCCGCGCCCCTGGATCCTGCGGCGCTCAAGACGGTCGAGCTGCCGGACTTCGACGTTCCGCTCGAACCGGTGGCCGCATCGGACACTGCGCCGGCAGCCGAGGCGGGCGTCGAGCTGACGGACGCCTCGGACTTCGACCTGGGTGATTTCGATTTCGAGGCGCCTGCCGGTGGCGCTCAGGTGCAGGCCCCGACGGTCCCGTCCATGGGCGAACTCGCAGAAGTGTCTGCAGCCGAACAGGCCGCAGCGGATGCAGAGGCCGAAGCCGAAACCGCCGAGCTGGAGGTGACGGAGGAAGTGGCGCAGGAGGTAGTGCAGGAGGTGGAAGCCGACGCGCAAGCCGATGCCGCCGTCATCGACGAGCAGGTCAAGGTCATCGGGCCGCTGCGCATCGGCATTCCGCTCTACAACATCTACCTCAACGAGGCCGACGAGCGGTCCCGCCGCCTCGTGACCGAGGTGACGGAATGGTCGCTCGAGCCTGACACCCCTGTGGCCGACTCGACCGTGGGTCTCGCGCACTCGTTGGCCGGCAGCTCGGCCACGGTCGGTTTCATTGCCTTGTCCGACATGGCGCGTGCGCTGGAGCATGCGCTGGCCCACGCCCAGCTGCAGCCGCGCGGCACGCCCGAGCAGGCGCGCACGTTCGTGGACGCGGCAGAAGACATCCGCCGCCTGCTGCATCAGTTCGCCGCCGGCTTCCTCAAGGAGCCCAACGCTCAGGTGCTGCAGGCACTCAAGGACCTCGCGACCCGTGAACTGCCGCCCGAGTCGTTCATGGCCGACGACGCCGCCGGCCTGCCGGCTTCGAGCGGCTTCGGCGATCTCGACTTCTCCAGTCCGGCCAACGTCACGATCATTCATGCGCCGCAGGCGGAACCGGAGCCGCAAGGCCAGCCCGGACCTCAGGGGCTGTCCGACCCGCAAGGCCAGCCCGACCCCGCCGCCGAATCCAGCCTTGCCGTGTCGCTGGCTCCGTACAACGAGCCCGCAGCTGCCGAGGCGTTCCGGTCGCAGGCCGAGCCCGCCTTCATTGCGCCGGCCGTCGCCACCGTCGTGCCCGAGCCGGTCCGCGAGGCCGTGCGCGATGCCGACGACGAAATCGATGCGGTGGACGCGATCGACCCCGACCTCTTCCCGATCTTCGAGGAGGAGGCGCTCGAACTCATGCCGCAACTCGGCGGTGCGCTGCGCCAGTGGTCCGCGCGGCCCGACAACGCCAGTGCGCGCGTCGAGGTGCTGCGTGCGCTGCACACGCTCAAGGGCAGCGCGCGCCTGGCCGGGGCCCTGCGACTGGGCGAAATGGCCCACCGGCTTGAATCCGAGATCGAGTATCTGGGCGGCGAGGCAGTTCAGTCCGCCGACGTCGAGGCCCTGGTGGGTCGCTTCGATGCCATGCAGGGCACCTTCGACAAGCTGCGTGCGGTGGACCTGCAGACGCCGCCGGAGCCGATGCCGCAGGAGCCCGTATCGGAGCCGCTGCGTGCCGTGCCGGTGGCCGCCGCGCCTGCCGTGGCCGACGGCGTCCAGCTGGCGGCAGGCACCGCGGCGACGCCGCAGCGCGGCCTCGTGGCGATGCCGGTCACCAACGTGCTGGCCCCCGTGCGCCAGGCCGCCAACCAGGCGGTGCGCGTGCGCTCCCAGTTGCTCGACCGGCTGGTCAACCAGGCCGGCGAGGTCATGATCACCCGCACCCGCCTGGAGGCCGAGCTGAGCCAGCTGCGCAGTTCGCTCGGCGACCTCACCGGCAACCTGGACCGTCTGCGGGCCCAGCTGCGCGACATCGAGCTGCAGGCCGAGTCGCAGATGCAAAGCCGCATGGCGCAGGCCAAGGACACGGCAGCGGGCTTCGACCCGCTCGAATTCGACCGCTTCACGCGGGTGCAGGAACTCACCCGCATGATGGCCGAGTCGGTGAACGACGTGGCCACCGTGCAGCGCAACCTGCAGCGCACGGTGGAAGCGACGGAAGACGACCTGATCGCCCAGGCGCGCCAGACGCGCGAGCTGCAGCGCGACCTGCTGCGGACCCGCATGGTCGAGTTCGAAGGCATCTCCGAGCGCCTGTACCGCGTGGTGCGGCAGTCCTCCAAGGAGGCCGGCAAGCAGGTCAAGCTCGACATCACCGGCGGCTCGATCGAGATGGACCGCGGCGTGCTCGACCGGATGACGCCGGCCTTCGAACACCTGCTGCGCAACTGCGTGGCCCACGGCATCGAGGAGCCACACCTGCGCGAGCAGCACGGCAAGGACGCCACGGGCACGATCCTGATCGACCTCAAGCAGGAAGGCAACGACGTGTCGGTGGAGTTCCGCGACGATGGCGCGGGGCTCAACCTCGCGCGCATCCGCGAGAAGGCGGTGGCGCAGGGTCTGCTCGCTCCGGGCGACGACATCTCCGACGCCGAGGCCGCGAACCTGATCTTCACGCCGGGCTTCTCGACGGCGGCGCAGGTGACCGAGCTCTCGGGCCGCGGCATCGGCATGGATGTGGTGCGCTCCGAGGTCAATGCGCTCGGCGGCCGGATCGAGACCTCGACCCAGGCCGGGCAGGGCACGAACTTCAAGCTCGTGCTGCCGCTCACCACGGCGGTCACGCAGGTGGTGATGCTGCGCACCGACAAGCTGGCTTTCGGCGTGCCGGCCAACCTGGTCGAACTGGTGCGCCGCGCCAGCGCCAAGGAGCTGCAGCAGGCCTACAACAGCGGCCTGTACGAGTTCGCTGGCGAGCAGGTGCCTTTCTTCTGGTCCGGTGCCTTGCTGCAGGTCTCGCAGCGCAGCAGCGAGCCGGCGGGCCGCACCATCCCGGTGGTGGTGTTCCGAAGCGCCGCGCAGCGCGTGGCCATGCACATCGACGAAGTGCTGGGCAACCAGGAAGTGGTGGTGAAGAACCTCGGGCCTCAGCTGTCCCGGCTGCCCGGCCTTGCCGGCATGACGGTGCTGGCCTCGGGCGCCGTGGCGCTGATCTACAACCCCGTGGCCCTTGCGGCGGTGTATGGCGACCAGGCCCGTGCGCTCAGTGCCGACCATGCGCAGCCGGAAATGCTCGAGCAGGCGTCAGGGGGCAGCGCGATGCTGCCGGTGGCCGATGCCGCGCCGCAGATTCCGCTGGTGCTCGTGGTCGACGACTCCATCACCGTGCGCCGCGTGACGCAGCGCCTGCTGCAGCGTGAAGGCTACCGCGTCGCGCTGGCGGCTGACGGCCTGCAGGCGCTGGAGCGGCTGCAGGACGAGCTGCCCGCCGTCGTGCTGTCCGACATCGAGATGCCGCGCATGGACGGCTTCGACCTGGCCCGCAACATCCGCGGCGATGCTCGCCTCGCGGGGCTGCCGATCGTCATGATCACCTCGCGCATCGCCGAGAAGCACCGCGAGCATGCGATGGAGCTGGGCGTCAACCACTACCTGGGCAAGCCCTACTCCGAAGAAGAGCTGCTGAGCCTGGTGCGCCACTACTGCGCCGCCGAAGCGGCGGCTGCGGTTCCGGCCTGAGACCGGCGCGACGGCCTCCTGCCGTGCAGGGGCCGTTGCCGGCCGGCCGCCTTATTCGGCCGGCGCCTTCTTCACCACCGCATAGCGCTCCAGCGTTCGCGCCCGGGCCTCGTCATGCTTCACGAGCGGAGCGGGGTACTCCTTGCCCAGCTCGACGCCAGCCGCCAGCAGTTCCATGGGCTTGGCCAGCCAGGGCTCGTGCAGCGCGTCGTCAGGCAGCCGCGCCAGTTGCGGCAGATAGCGCCGGATGAACTTGCCCTGGGCGTCGAAGCGGCGGCTCTGCGACACCGGGCTGAAGATGCGGAACCAGGGCTGCGCATCGCAGCCGCTGGAGGCGGCCCACTGCCAGTTGCCATTGTTGGCCGACAGGTCGAAATCGTTGAGGTGCTCGGCGAAGTAGGCTTCGCCGCGCCGCCAGTCGATGCCCAGGTCCTTCACCAGGAAGCTGGCCACCACCATGCGCAGCCGGTTGTGCATGTAGCCCGAGCTGTTGATCTGCGCCATCGCGGCGTCGACGATCGGGTAGCCGGTGCGGCCCTCGCACCAGGCGGCAAACAGCGCGTCCGCGTGCTTGCCGTGCTCCCAGCGGATCTTGCCGTACTCGGGCCGGAACGGCCCGTCCACCACATGCGGGAAGTTCGCCAGGATCTGGAAGAAGAAGTCGCGCCAGATCAGCTCGCTGAGCCAGACCGTCGCGCCGGCATCGCCCTGCGCGGCCAGCCGGTGCGCCGTGGCCGCCAGCCGTCGCACCGAGATCGTGCCGAACCGGGTGTGCACGCCCAGGTAGCTGCAGCCCTTGACGGCCGGAAACTCGCGCGCCTCGCCATAGTGGCCGATGCGGCCCAGAAAGTCGTCGAACAGGGCCTGCGCGCCGCTCATGCCGGTGGGAATCTTCAGCGTCGACAGGTTGCTCCGCTCGAAGCCGATGTCGCCGAGCGAGGGCAGGGGCCTGCGGTGCGCGGCCGGCACGGGCGCCAGCGCTGCCGCATAGGCCTCCACCGGATAGGGCTTGAGGTAGAAGCCGTCGACCTTCCTGAGCCAGGCGTTCTTGTAGGGCGTGTACACCGCATAGGGCTTGCCGCCCTGGGTGAGCAGTTCTTCGCGCTCGAACACGGCCTGGTCCTTGTAGGTGCGCATCGCCACGCCTTCGTTGGCCAGGGCGCCCAGCACCTGCGCGTCGCGCGCGATGGCGGCGGGTTCGTAGTCGTGATTGGCGAACACCGCCTGCACACCCAGCTCGTGGGCCAGCCGGGGAATGTCGGCCTGCGCGCTCGCGTGCCGCACGATCAGGCCAGCCTCGCCCGCGCCCAGCTCGCGAAGCCGAGCATCGAGCTCCACCAGCGACTCGCGGATGAACTCCACGCGGCGGTCGGCGCGCGGCAGCGGCGCCAGGATGTCGGTGTCGAACACGAACACGCACCACACCTGACCGCAGCTCTTGAGCGCGTGGTACAGGGCGGCGTTGTCGTCGGTGCGCAGGTCGCGCCGGAACCACATCAGGCCGCGGGCATAGGGTTTGTCCATGGTGTGCGTTGTGTCTTTCGGCGTCACGGCCGCGCTCGGGTGCGGAGTAAAATTTGCATCATGCCCGCCGATTCTGCCCCGATCAACCTGACGCATCATTTCCTGATTGCCATGCCGGGGCTCGAAGACGAGGCTTTCGCCCACAGCGTGGTCTACCTGTGCGAGCACAGCGAGCGCGGGGCCCTCGGACTCGTGATCAACAAGCCGAGCGACATCAACCTCAAGAACCTGTTCGACAAGGTCGAGCTGCCGCTGCGCCGCGAGGACCTGTCGAACCTGCCGGTCTTCCAGGGCGGCCCGGTGCAGACCGAGCGCGGCTTCGTGCTGCATGAGCCGATCTTCGCCGGCGGCGACGCCGGGCCGGCCGAGGCGGTCTATGCCTCCACCATGACGATTCCCGGCGGTCTGGAGATGACCACCTCCAAGGACGTGCTCGAGGCCCTGTCCACCGGCTCGGGGCCGCGCAAGGTGCTGGTGTCGCTGGGCTATTCGGCCTGGGGCGAGGGCCAGCTCGAATCCGAGATCGCCGAGAACAGCTGGCTGACCGTCGGGGCCGACCTCGACGTCATCTTCGACACGCCGGTCGAGCAGCGCTATGCGCGCGCGCTCAAGCTGCTCGGGCTCGAGTCCTGGATGATCTCGCCGGGCGCGGGGCATGCCTGACAGCATGAGCATGTCCGCAGCCCCCGACGTCCCCTTCCAGCTCCAGACCTTTCTCGCTTTCGACTTCGGACTCAAGCGCACCGGCGTGGCCGTGGGCAACCGCCTGCTGCGCAGCGCCGAGCCGCAGCCGACCATCCGCGCCGAGGGCGATGCCCGCTTCGAGCAGGTCAGAAGCCGCATCGCCCAATGGCAGCCGGACGCGCTGGTGGTGGGTATACCATTTCATCCCGACGGCGCCGCCCACGAGAACACCGACCGCGCCCGCCGCTTTGCGCGGCAGCTGCGGGGCCGCTTCGGCCTGCCGGTGTTCGAGGTGGACGAGCGCTACAGCACCACCGAGGCGCTGGCCGGCGGCGCGCGCGACGCCGACGCCGCTGCGGCCGCCATCATTCTTGAGCAGTTCCTGAGGAGCTTTCCATGACCGAAGCCAATGCATCCCGGGGCGGCACCCTGGGCCTGGATGCCGAGGCGCTGTACAGCGAGCTGCTGCGCGGCGTGCGGCCGCTGCTCGGCGCCGACACGCGGCTGGTGGGCATCACCTCCGGCGGCGCCTGGCTGGCCGCACGCCTGCACCGCGACCTCGGCCTGCCCGACGAAGCCGGCTCGATCTCCTCGGCCATGCACCGCGACGACTTCGCCCAGCGCGGCCTGTCGTCCGGCGGCCAGACGGTGCTGCCCTTCGACGTCAACGGCGCACACATCATCGTGCTCGACGACGTGCTCTACACCGGCCGCACCATCCGGGCCGTGCTCAACGAGCTGTTCGACTATGGCCGCCCTGCGAGCGTGAAGCTGGCCGTGCTGGTCGACCGCGGCGGGCGCGAGCTGCCGATCCAGGCCGACTTCGCCGCCGCGCGCGTGGTGCTGCCGGCCGGCCAGCAGCTGGCCCTGGCGCAGGGCGAGGGCGGCCGCTTCAGCTTCAATGTGGAAAGCAACTGACATGCTCTACAAGCGAAATCCCCAGCTCAACCGCAACGGCGAGCTCATCCACCTGCTGTCGATCGAAGGCCTGCCGCGCGACATCCTCACCCACATCCTGGACACGGCCTCCAGCTTCGTGAGCGTGAGCGACCGCGAGGTCAAGAAGGTGCCGCTGCTGCGCGGCAAGAGCGTCTTCAACCTGTTCTTCGAGAACTCCACCCGCACCCGCACCACCTTCGAGATCGCGGCCACGCGGCTGTCGGCCGACGTGATCAACCTGGACATCGCGCGATCGTCGGCGTCCAAGGGCGAGTCGCTGCTCGACACCATCGCCAACCTCTCGGCCATGGCGGCCGACATGTTCGTGGTGCGGCACAGCGAGTCCGGCGCGCCCTACCTGATCGCCCGGCACGTCGCGCCGCACGTGCACGTGATCAACGCGGGCGATGGCCGGCACGCGCACCCCACGCAGGGCCTGCTGGACATGTACACCATCCGGCACTACAAGAAGGACTTCTCCAACCTCACTGTGGCCATCGTTGGCGACGTGCTGCACTCGCGCGTCGCGCGCTCCGACATCCATGCGCTCACCACGCTCGGCTGCGCCGAAGTCCGCGTGGTCGGCCCGCGCACCCTGGTGCCCGGCGACATGGCGCAGATGGGCGTGCGCGTGTGCCACTCGCTGGAGGAGGGCATCCGCGGCTGCGACGTCATCATCATGCTGCGCCTGCAGAACGAGCGCATGAGCGGGGCGCTGCTGCCGTCGAGCCAGGAGTTCTTCAAGAGCTACGGCCTCACGCCCGAGAAGCTGCAGCTGGCCAAGCCCGATGCCATCGTGATGCACCCGGGGCCGATCAACCGCGGGGTGGAGATCGACTCCGAAGTGGTGGACGGCAAGCAGAGCGTCATCCTGCCGCAGGTCACCTTCGGCATCGCCGTGCGCATGGCGGTGATGGGCATCGTCGCGGGCAACGAAGCGTAAGGTCGCATCCCATGAAAATCCTGATCAAGAACGGCCGCGTCATCGATCCGGCATCCAACCTCGACAGCGTGTGCGACGTGGCGCTGGCAGCCGGACGCGTGATCGCCATCGGCCGCGTTGCCGCCGACTTCGCGCCCAACCGCACCATCGACGCCACCGGCTGCATCGTCGCGCCGGGCCTGGTCGACCTCGCGGCCCGCCTGCGCGAGCCGGGCCACGAGCATGAAGGCATGCTCGAGAGCGAGATGGCCGCTGCCGTGGCCGGCGGGGTCACCAGCCTGGTGTGCCCGCCCGACACCGATCCGGTGCTCGACGAGCCGGGCCTGGTCGAGATGCTCAAGTTCCGCGCCGAGAAGCTGCACCAGGCGCGGGTGTTCCCGCTCGGCGCGCTCACCCGCGGCCTGCGCGGCGAAGCCCTGACCGAGATGGCCGAGTTGACCGAGGCCGGCTGCGTGGGCTTCAGCCAGGCCGACGTGGCGCTCGGCAACACGCAGGTGCTGCAGCGCGCACTGCAGTACGCCACCACCTTCGGGCTCACGGTCTGGTTGCGGCCGCTGGACTACCACCTCGGCGGCGGCGTGGCCGCCAGCGGGCCGCTGGCGACGCGGCTGGGCCTGTCGGGCGTTCCCGTGGCGGCCGAGACGATCGCGCTGCACACGCTGTTCGAGCTGATGCGTGCCACCGGCGCGCGGGTGCATATCTGCCGCCTGTCCAGCGCGGCGGGCGTGGCCCTGGTGCGCCAGGCCCGTGACGAGGGCCTGAAGGTCACCAGCGACGTGAGCATCAACTCGCTGCACCTGACCGACACCGACATCGGCTTCTTCGACAGCCGCGCGCGCCTGTCGCCGCCGCTGCGCCAGCAGCGTGACCGCGACGCGCTGCGCGAGGCGCTGGCCGACGGCACGATCGACGCACTGGTGTCTGACCACACGCCGGTCGACGAGAACGCCAAGACCCTGCCCTTCGCCGAGGCCGAACCCGGCGCGACCGGCCTCGAATTGCTGCTGAGCCTGGCCCTCAAGTGGGGCCAGGAAAGCGGCGTGGGCCTCACGCGCGCGCTGGCGGTGCTCACGGCCGAGCCGGCGCGCGTGCTCGGCGGCGCGCTCGGCACGCTGCAGGCCAGCGTGGGTCAGCTGGTCGAAGGCGGCGTCGCCGACCTGTGCATCTTCGACCCGCAGGCGGAATGGACGGTGCAGCCGTCCGCACTGCGCAGCCAGGGCCGGCACACGCCGTTCGACGGCTACGAGCTGCCGGGCCGCGTGCGCTGGACGCTGGTGGGCGGACAGGTCGCCTGGGAAGCGCCGGCCGCATGAAGCTGCTGCGCGCCGCAGGCAAGCTGGCGCGCGGCTTCTGCCATGCCGTGGCCGGCCTGCTGACCATCATCCTGCGCTTTCCGCGCCTCGATGCAGCGGCGCGCGAGGCCCGCGTCAGCGCCTGGGCGGCACGCATGCTGGCCATCATGGACATCGGCCTCGAGGTACGCGGCGCGCCTTGCGCCAGCGGCCCGATGCTGCTGGTGGCCAACCACATCTCCTGGCTCGACATCCTGGTCATGCACGCGGCGCGCTATTGCCGCTTCGTCTCCAAGGCCGACGTGAAGCACTGGCCGCTGGTCGGCACGCTGGCCACCGGCGCCGGCACGCTGTACATCGAGCGCGAATCGCGGCGCGACGCCATGCGCGTGGTGCACCACATGGCCGAGAGCCTGCGCGCTGGCGAGGTCGTTGCGGTGTTCCCCGAAGGCACGACCAGCGACGGCGCGTCCCTGCTGCCCTTTCATGCCAACCTGCTCCAGGCGGCGGTCGTCACCGACAGCCCGGTGCAGCCGGTGGCGCTCCAGTTCCTCGACGCCGCCACGCGGGCGTCAAGCGGCGCGCCGAACTACATCGGCGACGACACGCTGCTCGGCTCGATCTGGCGCACCCTCACCGCGCCGCGGCTGGTCGCGGTGGTCAGCTTTGGCGAGCCGCAGCATGCGCAGAGCCGCAACCGGCGCGAATGGGCGGCCGACCTGCGCGAGGCCGTAGGACAACTGCGCGTCCGGGCGTAGGGCGCAGCGCGGCGCGCGATGGCGTGGGTTCTTGCGTGCGCTGGCGCACAGGGCGACGGCGGGGTGCGTCGTAAGGTCGAGCCTGGCCTGTCCCCACCCTGATCGCACCACCCAAATCTCACCACCATGCCGCCTGTTGTTCTGCCCGCCCTTTGCCGTCCTCGCCGGGGCGCGATGCCGCGCAGGGGGCTGCGCCGTCTCGGCGCGCTGAGCCTGCTCGCCAGCGCCAGCCTGCTGGCAATGCAGGCGGTGCGCGCCGAGCCCTTTGCCGACATTCTCGGAACGCCGGGAAGCGCCGGTCTGGGGGCCGTGGTGCGGGCCGAGAAGTCGCCTTACCTGGACGGCGGCACCCGCTACGACCTGCTGCCCCTGTACCTCTACGAGGGCGAGCGGGTGTTCCTGCATGGCAACCGCTTCGGCCTGCGCCTGAAGAAGAGCGACGAAGGCAGCATCAGCCTGTTCGTGGAGCAGCGCTACGAAGGCTTTCCTGCCGACAAGGTGCCCGCACCGCTCGCCGGCATGGCACCGCGCGACACCGGCGTGGATATCGGCATCGGCTGGAGCCGGCTGGGCGACTGGGGCCGGCTGCAGGCGGAACTGCTGCATGACGTGGGCAACACCTCGCACGGCACCGAGGCACGGCTGGGCTATGCCTATCCATGGCGCTCGGGCCGCTGGGCGCTGCAGCCCTCGGTCACCCTGGCCTGGCGCGACGCAAAGCTCAACGACTACTACTACGGCGTGCGCCCGGCCGAGGCCACGGCGGCGCGCCCCGCGTATGCGCCCGGCGCGGGCCTGAACACGAGCGTCGGCCTCTATGGCTCGTACGACCTGACCGAGCGCTGGCGGCTGCTCGCCGGCGTGTCGCGCACCCTGCTGGACGAGGGCGTCCGGCGCAGCCCGATCGTGCGGGACCGGGTCCAGACCTCGGTCTACCTTGGCGCGGCCTACGACTTCGGCGCCTACAAGCAGCCGGGCTCGACCGAACGCACCGACACCTACTTCAAGCTGCTGCACGGCCGCGCCGGCGCGGACCGCTGCATCCTGGTCAAGGTCCTGACTCTCACCTGTCTGGAGCTGGACAAAACCACGCCCACTTCGATCACCGGCGTGCAGGTGGGCAAGCCCTTCATCGAAAGGCTCAAGGGTTGGCCGCTCGACTTCGTCGGCTACGTCGGCGTGCTGCGGCATGACGAGAACGGTTACCAGGGCGACAGCTGGCAGGTGGACGCCTTCATGAAGGCCTACTACTACGGCTTCCCCTGGAACGACCGCGTGCAGACGCGCCTCGGCCTGGGCGTGGGCCTGTCGCTCGCGCAGCGGCCCAACTACCAGGAGGCGACCAGCCAGGCGCGGCGCAGCCGTCCGACCTCGCGCCTGCTCAACTACCTGGACCCGTCCATCGACGTGAGCCTGGGCGACCTCGTCGGTTCGCGCGCGCTCAAGGACACCTTCATCGGCGTCGGCGTCTCGCACCGCTCGGGCATCTTCGGCTCGTCGCGGCTGCTGGGCAATGTCAACGGCGGCTCCAACTACATCTATACCTATATCGAGACCAAGCTCTGAGCCGGGCCGCCAGCCGGTCCATTGGCCAGCGCCCGACAAAAAGCCCTGGGGCATCGTCGCCGCAGGGCCTGTCTGGTTGGTGGCAACACCGCCGCCCGCAGGCGGTCGGTGCCTGAGGTTCAGCTCATGGCCGCTTCAGCCTGGAGCGGCTTGGGCAGCAGGCGGTCGAACTCCTTCTTCACCACGGCATAGCACTCGCCCGCCAGCGCTTCGAGCCCTGCGCGGTTGCTCACCGTGATGTGGCCGCGCCGGTACTGGATCAGGCCCGAACTCTGCAGCTTGTTGGCGGCCTGCGTCACGCTCTCGCGGCGCACGCCCAGCAGGTTGGCGATCTGCTCGTGCGTCATCTTCAGCTCGTTCGACGACTCGCGGTCATGGCTCATGAGCAGGCGGCGCGACAGCTGCTGGTCGATCGACAGGTGGCGGCTGCACACGGCGGTCTGCGTCATCTGCGTCATCAGGGCCTGCGTATAGCGCAGCAGCAGCTGCATCAGCGCGCCGCCGCGCTCAAACGCTTCCACCAGCACGCCGGCCGGCAGGCGGTAGGCCGTGCCCGCGCTCTGCACGGCGGCAGCGCTCACGGCCGTGCGGCCGCCCATCACCAGCGACACGCCGACCATGCCCTCATGGCCCACCACCGCGACTTCGGTGGAGTGGCCATCCTCGGTCACGTACAGCATCGAGACGATCGCGCTCACGGGAAAGTAGGCGTACTGCATGCGGCAGCCCGCCTCGTGCAGCTGGGTGCCCTGGGTCACGTTCACGAGCTCCAGGTGCGGCGTGAGCCGGGCGTAGTCTTCGGCGGGCAGCGCGGCCAGCAGGCTGTTGCGGGGCGGAATGGACGAGGGCAGCATGGGATTCTCCGGGTTGGTGGCAGCAGACCGGCTGAAGGGCCGGTGCGATTTGTTGCCTATGGAGACATGCTAGGCGGGCGGCTGTTACGTTTTTGTAGGAGAACACCGCACCGCGGCGACAGCCGGAACCCGCTCATGCGCGCGACGGTGGCGCGGGGGCTTTTCAGGCACTTCGGAATGGGGCAGGCAGCAGGCATTGCGTCGCTGCGCCTGCGCGCTGTGCAGAATTGCCGGCGCGTGCAGCTTCGTTGCACGCCACAGGCGCGGCCTCAGGGCACCAGCGTCGTCGGGCGCGGGTCGGGCAGCAGGCCCGGATAGTCGCGGCTAAAGTGCAGGCCGCGGCTTTCATGCCGCGACTGGGCCGAGCGCACGATCAGCTCGGCCACCTGCACCAGGTTGCGCAGCTCCAGCAGGTCGCGCGTGACGTGGAAGTTGGCGTAGAACTCGTGGATCTCGCTTTGCAGCAGCGCGATGCGGTGCATCGCGCGCTCCAGCCGCTTGTTGGTGCGCACGATGCCCACGTAGTCCCACATGAAGCGGCGCAGCTCATCCCAGTTGTGCGAGATCACCACCGACTCGTCGGCATCGGTCACGCGGCTTTCGTCCCACTCGGGCGGCACCGGCGGCTGCGGCAGCGGCGTGGTCAGGATGTCGCTGGCCGCCGAGCGCGCGAACACCATGCACTCCACCAGCGAGTTGCTCGCGAGGCGGTTGGCTCCGTGCAGGCCGGTGTAGGCCGTCTCGCCGATCGCGTGCAGGCCCGGCAGGTCGGTGCGACCGTGCAGGTCGGTGTGGATGCCGCCGCAGGTGTAGTGCGCGGCCGGCACCACCGGGATCGGCTCCCTGGTGATGTCGATGCCCAGCTCCAGGCAGCGGGCGTAGATGTTGGGGAAATGCTCGCGCACGAAGGCCTCGGGCTGGTGCGAGATGTCCAGGTGCACGCAGTCCACGCCGTGCTTCTTCATCTCGAAGTCGATGGCCCGGGCCACGATGTCGCGCGGCGCCAGTTCGGCGCGCGGATCGTGCTGCGGCATGAAGCGCGTGCCCGCCGCCACGCCGGCCGAAGGCGGCAGCAGCAGCCGGCCGCCTTCGCCGCGCACCGCCTCGGTGATCAGGAAGGACTTGACGTGCGGGTGGTACAGGCAGGTCGGGTGGAACTGGATGAACTCCATGTTCGTCACCCGGCAGCCCGCGCGCCACGCGGCGGCGATGCCGTCGCCGGTGGCCGTGTCGGGGTTGGTGGTGTAGAGGTAGGTCTTGCCCGCGCCGCCGGTGGCCAGGATGGTGTGCGGCGCGCGGAAGGCCCGCACCTGATCGGTCTGCTCGTCCAATGCGTAGAAGCCCAGGCAGCGGTTGAGCGGCATGCCGCGCTTCTTGCCGGTGATCAGGTCCACCAGCATGTGGTGTTCCAGCAGCGTGATGTTGGGCGTGCGCCGCACATGCTCGATCAGCGTGCGCTGCACCGCCGCGCCGGTGGCGTCGGTCACGTGCACGATGCGCCGCGCGCTGTGGCCGCCCTCGCGCGTGAGGTGCAGGTGGCCGTCCTCTTGCGAGAAGGGCACGCCCAGCTCGCGCAGCCAGGCGATGCTCTCGGGCGCATGCTCGACCACGAAGCGCGTGGCCTCGGGGTCCGACAGGCCGGCGCCGGCCACCAGGGTGTCGTCCACGTGCGAGGCAAAGGTGTCGCCTTCGCCCAGCACGGCGGCGATGCCGCCCTGGGCCCAGCCGCTGGAGCCGTCGGCCATGGCGCGCTTGGTGAGAATCGCCACGCGATGCGTGGGCGCCAGGTGCAGCGCGGCCGAGAGGCCGGCCAGGCCGCTGCCGACGATGAGAACGTCGAAGTCCGTGGAAGAAGTCAAGGCGTTGCGTCCGGGGGTGTGACTGCCAGAGGGAAGGGGAGCGTCAGGCCGGCGCGTAGGCCAGCCGGACGTAGATGGGCGCGTAGGCTTCGGCCTGGGTGACCTCGATGAGCGTCTCCTTGGCCAGCTCCAGCAGCGCGATGAAGGTCACGATCATCACCGGCACGCCCTTGGACGGATCGAACAACTGCTCGAACTCCACGAAGCGGCGGCCCTGCAGATGGCGCAGCACGATGCTCATGTGCTCGCGCACCGACAGCTCCTCGCGCGTGATCTTGTGGTGCTGCACGAGCTTGGCGCGCTTGAGGATGTCGGCCCAGGCCTCGCGCAGGTCGACCACGCTGACGTCGGGAAAGCGCGGCTGCAGCGACTGCTCGATGTACACCTGCCCGCGCAGCACGTCGCGGCCGAGCTGCGGCATCTCGTTGAGCCGGGCGGCGGCCAGCTTCATCTGCTCGTATTCGAGCAGGCGGCGCACCAGCTCGGCGCGCGGGTCCTCGGGCTCCTGGCCCTCGGCCGTCTTGCGCGGAGGCAGCAGCATGCGCGACTTGATCTCGATCAGCATGGCCGCCATCAGCAGGTACTCGGCCGCCAGCTCCAGGTTGCGGCTGCGGATCTCGTCCACATAGGCCAGGTACTGGCGCGTGACACCCGTCATCGGGATGTCGAGGATGTTGAAGTTCTGCTTGCGGATCAGGTACAGCAGCAGATCGAGCGGGCCTTCGAAGGCCTCCAGGAACACTTCAAGCGCATCTGGCGGGATGTACAGGTCCGCCGGCATGGCGAACAGCGGCTCGCCATAGAGGCGTGCCAGGGCTACCTGGTCCACCACCTCGGGCATGCCCGGCAGGCTCTGCGGCTCGGCGCTCACCGGCGGCTGCTCACTGGCTGTCGGTCTGGTAGACGTAGGGCTTCTGCGGCACGCGGCCTGCGCCCAGCTCCTGCTGGAGGCTGCGGTCGACCGACTTGTCCCACAGCAGGCCGCGGCCGTAGCGCTGCTCGGCTTCGAGCGTCGGCTTCTTGGCCTTGAGTTCGTCGATGAACTGGGTGACCTCGGACTGGTAGTCGGGGCGGCGGAAGATGGACATAAACTGGGGCCTTTCGTGGCCGATTTTAGGCCTTTTGACCGGAGAGCCCCGTGGCGCGAATTTCCCTCAGGCAAGGAGTACTCATGGGACTGCTGGCAACACTGCTTTCCCTCGTCGGCTGCGACAGCAAGCGCATCGAGCAACTGGAGGAGGGCGTGGCGACCGAGGCCGACGTGCGCGCGCAGTTCGGCGAGCCCGAAAAGATCTGGGACGCGCCCGGCGGCGCCCGCACCTTCGAGTACAGCCGCCAACCCCAGGGCCACCGCAACTACATGATCACCATCGGCCCCGATGGCCGCATGAGCGCGCTGCGCCAGGTGCTCACCCCCGAGAACTTCGCCAAGGTGCGGCCGGGCATGCCGATGGAGGACGTCCGCCGCCTGCTCGGCAAGCCGATGAAGATCACCCCCTACGAGCTGCGCCGCGAAACCGAGTGGGACTGGCGCTTCCTGCAGCCGCCCAGCAGCTCCATGGTCTTCACCGTCACCTTCAATGCGGACCAGTACGTGCTGCGCACCGCGACGGCGCCGGATCCGCAGGCGCCGGAGAACCACACGGGTGGGAAGTAGGGGTCAGGCGTCGCGTGCCGCTGGGGCGCACGAGTTCGCATCGGGCAGGTTCCGCTGCCTCGGGAGGCTCTGCATCCATGGCAGGGCCGTTGCTTTGGGTCCCGCACAGCAGGTGGGCTCCCTAAAAAAGTAATACCAAGGGGTGACATGGCGCCGTGATTGCGCCATGATCACGCCCGATGAAATTAAGCATAAAGAATTCCATTTCGGGGATCTGGGCGGGAGTGATCCTGGCATCGTCCGGCGGGACGCAGGCTCAAGTGACGGCCTCGCCCTCGCCCTCGCCGACGCTGCGCCAGCAGCTCGAGCGTGAAGAGCGCCGCCAGCAGGAGCGTGAAGCGGCGCAGCGTGAGCGTCAGCAGGCAACGGCCAAAGCGCCGCTTCCTCCGGCATCGGAGCCCCGCAAGCCGTGGCCGGCCAATGAGTCGCCCTGTGTGCCGATGGGGCGCGTCGTGCTGGCGGGCGACGAGAGCGCTTCCTTCACCTGGGTGCTCGACGGCCTGCGCGCCGGCCCCGATGCGGCCGTGGGGCGCTGTCTGGGGGCGGAAGGCATCAACGTCGCTGCCGACCGCGCGCAGCAGGCGCTGCTCCAGCGCGGCTACATCACCTCCCGCATCCAGCTGCAGGCGCAGGACCTCTCCAGTGGCACTCTCACCCTCACGCTGGTTCCCGGCCGCATCCGCGCCATTCGCCTGGCCGAGCCCCGAGAGCCTCGGGCCACGGTCCTCAATGCCGTGCCGGCCCGGCCGGGCGACATCCTGAACCTGCGCGACGTCGAGCAGGCCCTGGAGAACTTGCGGCGCGTGCCCACGGTGCAGGCCGACATCCGGGTGGAGCCGGCTGACGCGCCGGACCAGAGCGACCTGGTCATCGTCTGGCAGCAGGCCTTTCCCTTGCGCCTTGCCGCATCGGTGGACGACGGCGGGACGAAGGCCACGGGCCGCTACCAGGGCAGCCTCACGCTCAGCTACGACCACTGGTGGACGCTGAACGACCTGTTCTACCTCACGGTTCATCACGACCTGGGCGGTGGGGACGCGGGCGCACGCGGCACGCAGGGCCACACGGTGCACTACTCGGTGCCCTGGGGCGACTGGCTCGTGGGGCTCACGCAGTCGTCCAGCCGTTACCAGCAGAGCGTGGCGGGCCTGAGCCAGGACTACCTCTACAGCGGCCGCAGCGAGAACGCCGACGTCAGGCTGTCGCGCCTGCTCCATCGCGACGCGACCGGCAAGACCACCATGAGCCTGAAGGCCTGGATGCGGCGGGCCAGCAACTTCATCGACGACACCGAGGTCCAGACCCAGCGCCGCGCCACCGGCGGCTGGGAGCTGGGCATCGCGCACAAGGCGTTCATCGGCCGCGCCACGCTGGATGCGAGCCTGACGCACAAGCGGGGCACGGGCGCGTTCCACGCGACTCCGGCGCCCGAAGAAGCGTTCGGCGAAGGCACCTCGCGCATGCGGGTCACCACGGCGGACGTGAGCCTGAACGCACCCTTCGAAGCGGCTGGCCAGAAGCTGCGCTACGCGGCCAACTGGCGTGCGCAGTGGAACGGCACACCGCTCACGCCGCAGGACCGCTTCGCCATCGGCGGGCGCTACACGGTGCGCGGCTTTGACGGCGAGTCCAGCCTCGCGGCCGAGCGCGGCTGGATCTGGCGCAACGACCTGTCGGTGGCCGTGGGCGACACGGGCCAGGAGGCGTATCTGGGCATGGACTACGGCCAGGTGGGCGGTCCGTCCTCCGCGCTGCTGGTGGGCCGCCATCTGGCAGGGGCCGTCCTGGGTCTGCGCGGCAGCGTCAGCGGACTCGGCTACGACGTCTTCGTGGGCCGGCCTGTCAGCCGAGCCGATGCCTTTCGCACGGCAGCCGTGACGGCGGGCTTCAGCCTCTTCGCGTCGTTCTGACGCGGCAGGCCCTGTACACCGACCCCAGCCTATCGAACCCGGCACCCCAGCCCTGAACACCACGCCTTCCACCAACACGCCTTCATGAACAAGCACCTTCACCGCATCATCTTCAATGCCGCACGGGGCCAGCGCATGGCCGTGGCCGAGACGGCCCGCTCGCAGGGCGGCGCGGCATCGGGCGAGGCAGGCAGCGGTTGCACCGAGGCGCTCGGCCCCTCTTTGCTCGCAGGCGCCGTCACCGCCGCGCTCACCGTGCTGGCCTTTGGTGTCCTTGTGATGTGCGCGCCTGCCTACGGCCAGATCCGTGCCGACGCCAATGCACCAGGCAACCAGCGCCCCACGGTCCTGCAAACCGCCAGCGGCACGCCCCAGGTCAACATCCAGACGCCCAGCGCCGCAGGCGTCTCGCGCAACACCTATTCCCAGTTCGACGTCCAGTCCAACGGCGCGATCCTGAACAACAGCCGCACCCCCGTGGCCACGCAGATCGGCGGCATCGTCGCGGGCAACCCCTGGCTCGCCACAGGGGCTGCGCGCGTCATCCTCAACGAGGTCAACTCCAGCAACCCGAGCTACATCAAGGGCCCGCTCGAAGTGGCGGGCCAGCGCGCCGAAGTCGTCATCGCCAACCCGTCGGGCATCCGCGTCAACGGGGGCAGCTTCATCAACGCGGCCGGCGTCACCTTCACCACGGGCGTGCCGGTCTTGAGCGCAGGCAACCTTGAATCCTTTCGCGTCCAACAGGGCACGGTCACCCTCGACGGTTTGGGCCTCGATGCCCGCACGGCAGACTTCACCCGCATCCTGGCGCGGGCGGTGGAAGTGAACGCGGGCCTGTGGGCCCAGCACCTCACCGTCGTCGCAGGCGCGAACGACGTCAAGGCCCTGGCCTCCGGCGCTGATGCGACCGCCAGCAAGATCGCCGGCACCGGCCCTGCCCCCGCCTACATGCTGGACGTCGCCGCCATCGGCGGCATGTACGCCGGGCACATCTACCTGGTCGGCACCGAAGCGGGCCTGGGCGTGAACAACCGCGGCACGATGGCAGCGCAGCAGGGCAACTGGGTGTTGCGCGCCGATGGCTGGCTCGTCAACACCGGCAAGGTGCAGGCCCAGGGTGATGTGACCGTCAACGTCACGGGCGCCGTCTCCAACACCGGCGCCGACGCCGTCCTCAGCAGCCAGGGCCATCTGGCTGTCACCTCGGGCGCATCCATCGCCAACACGGGTGGCGCAACGATGGCCGCCGCAGGCACGCTCAGCCTCAGCGCTCAGGGCGCTCTTGCCAACACCGGCAGCACGCTGGCCGCCACCGGCGCGGTGCGCATCGCCGCCAGCGGCATCAACAACTCAGCCGGCGGGCGCATCAGCAGCGAAAGCGATCTGGGCCTCACGGCCGACGGCATCCGCAACGAGGGCGGCAGGCTGCAGGCCCTTGGCGACATCGCCGTGCGGGCCACCAGCATCCAGAACGCAGCCGGCGTCATCGAGGCCAATGGGAACGTGACGCTCGACGCCAGCGCCGCGCTGCTCAACACCGGCGGCACCCTCAGCGCCGGGCGCCACCTCACCGTGCAGGACGCCGCAGCCCACAGGACCTTGGCCGTCACCAATACCGGCGGCGTGACCCGGGCCGGCCAGAGCCTCAGCATCGCCGCGCGCAGCCTCACGGGCGACGGCGCCGTGCAGACCGCTGGCGACCTGCACCTCGATCTGCAAAGCGACTTCGACAGCACCACCGACCTCGTGGCCGGCGGCCAGGCCTTCCTCACCACGACAGGCAGCTTCACCAACCGCGCCCGGCTCAACGCGGGCCAGACCGTCACCGTCACGGCGGCGCGCCTCATCAACACCGCCACCGGCGACATCGCGGGCGAGGTGGCCACGCGCCTCACCGCAACAGGTGAGCTCGTCAACCGCGGCCTCATCGACGGCGGCGACACGCGGGTGCAGGCCGCCACGGTCACCAACATCGGCACCGGCCGGATCTACGGTGACCATGTGGCCATCGCCGCGGGCACGCTCACCAACGACACCGAGACCACAGCCGGCGTGCGGGCCGATGCCGTCATCGCCGCGCGCGAGCGGCTCGATCTGGGCGTCGGTACGCTTTACAACCGCGAACATGCGCTGATCTTCAGTGCTGGAGGCGCCTCAGGAAGCGGTGCCGACGCCCTGAACATCGGCGGCGCCCTGGACGCGGCCGGCCATGCCACCGGCAGCGCCGACGCCGTGTACAACGCCAGCGCCACCGTCGAATCCCTCGGCGGGCTGTCCATCTCCGCCACCCGCATCCACAACACCAACGAACACTTCGCCACGCAAGAGCAGCAGGTCGGCGCCGTCACCGCCGTCAGCGAATACACCCTCGGCGCGGGCGACGTCTACCGTGGCAGCGACCTCGTCACGCACTTCCCGCCCTCCCAGGTCACTCTCTTCAACTGCGAGGCCGACTGCATCCGCGTCAACGCCACGGGCGATGAGAGCGACGCCTTCGTGCACTACCAGTACACCCGCACGCCTTTCGAGACCGTCATCACCCAGTCCGACCCGGGAAGAATCGTGGCCGGTGGCGACCTCCGCATGGCGGCCGGCACGCTCTTGAACGACAGGAGCCACATCCTGGGCGGCGGCGCGCTCACCGTCTCAGCGGCCGATCTGCAGAACACATCCGTCGAGGGCGAGCGGCGCTTCGTGGACAGCGGCACGGCCACCTCGTCCTGGCGGCATCGCCGCAGCGGCCGCGACACCTCCGACACCGCCGTCGCTGCGTACACCCCCGCCGACACCGTCCAGGCCATCACCCTCACGCCCAGCCGGCTCGAAGGCAACGCCAGCGTCGCGGGCTCGGGCACCCAGGTGGCCGTGCGGGTGGTGAGCGCCGACCCCGGCACGCAAGCCCTCACCGTCGTCGCGGCCGGACCCCTTCGCGTGCTCGCCAGCAGCCTGCTGCGCCCGAACCCTGACCCGACGGCGGTCACCCTCTTCGTCACCGACCCGCGCTTCACCGACATGCGTCAGTGGCTTGGCAGCGACTACCAGCTGTCGCTCGTGTCGGCCGACCCCTCGCGGCTTCACAAGCGCCTGGGCGACGGCTTCTACGAACAAAGGCTCGTGCGCGAGCAGGTGGCCCAACTCACCGGGCGGCGCTTCCTGGACGGCTACGCCGACGACGAGGCGCAGTACCGCGACCTCATGACCGCAGGCGCCACCTTTGCGCAGGCGTGGCGCCTCGTGCCCGGCGTCGCCTTGAGCGCCGAGCAGATGGCGCGTCTGACCAGCGACATCGTCTGGCTCGTCGCGCGGGAGGTCGTCCTGCCCGACGGCAGCAAGACCACGGCGCTCGTGCCGCAGGTCTACCTGCGGGCGCAGGCCGGCGACCTCGCCCCCAGCGGTGCGCTCATGGTGGGGCGCAGCGTCAACCTCGACCTCTCGGGCGACCTCGCCAACAGCGGCACCATCGCGGGCCGGCAGGCTGTCGTCCTCAACGCGCAGAATGTGCGCAACCTGGGCGGGCAGATCGCCGCTGATGCCGTCACCGTGCAGGCCCGCGACGACCTGAGCAACCTCGGCGGCAGCGTCATGGCCCGGGACAGCCTGCAGGCGCAGGCCGGGCGCGAGTTCATCGTGCAGAGCACCACGCGCAGCACAGCCACAGGTGGCTTCACCCGCACGGGCATCGACCGGGTGGCGGGCCTCTACGTCACGGGTGACGGCGGCGCGCTGGTGGCGAGCGCGGGCCGCGACGTCCACATCGTGGCCGGCGTCCTGCAAAGCAATGGCAGCATCGACATCTCTGCCCGGAACAACCTGAACCTCACGACGCTCACCACCTCCGAATCGGGCAGCATCACCTGGAACAGCGCCAACTGGCGCAAGGAGGCGAGCACGCAGGAGCTTGGCAGCCAAATCAACGCCACGGGTAACGTCCGCCTTGAAGCCGGCAACGACCTCACGGCCCGGGCGGCGACTGTGAACGCAGGCGGAGCACTCACCGCCACCGCCGGCCGCAACCTGAGCGTCGAAGCGGGGCAGGCCACGCGCGAAGCGGAAGAAGCCGCCCGCCACAAGAGCCGGGGCTTCCTGAGCAGCCGAACCCTCACCACGCACGAGAAGACCGACGCGACCCAGGCGGTCGGCTCCAGCTTGGGCGGCAACACCGTCAGCCTCACGGCAGGCCAGGACCTCGCCGTCCGGGGCTCCAGCGTCATCAGCGACGGGGGCGCGACGCTCAACGCCGCACGCGACGTCGCCGTTGAGGCCACAACCAACACCGCCACCCGAGACAGCGACCGCCTGGACAGGAAGTCCGGCCTCTTCAGCGGCGGCGGCTTCGGCATCACGCTGGGCACCCGCAAGCTCGAGACGGACCAGAACAGCCAGAGCACCACGGCTGCGGCCAGCACCGTCGGCAGTCTCCAGGGCGACGTGCGCATCACGGCCGGCCAGACCTACCGGCAGACGGGCAGCGACGTGCTGGCCCCTGCAGGCGACATCGACATCCGCGCCAGGCAGGTCGAGATCACCGAAGCGCGCGAGACCTCCACCACCGTCACAGAACAGAAGTTCAGCCAGAGCGGCCTCACGCTGCAGATCACCAACCCGGTCGTCAGCGCCGTGCAGACCGCGCAATCCATGGCGCGAGCGGCGGGCGACACGCGCGACGACCGCATGAAGCTGCTCGCAGCGGCCAACACCGCCCTGGCGGCGAGCCATGCGCTGGACGCTGTGAAGGCGGGCCAGGGGCAGGACTTCGCAGGCCGCAGCAACCAGATCGTCACCGAGGACGCAGCGGGCAACCTGAGCGGCCGCGATGCCACGGCGGCCGAGCGCGCGGGCGGCGTCAGCGTCTCCATCAGCATCGGCAGCAGCAAGAGCAGCAGCACAACGACTGAAGCCCGCGACACCACACGCGCAAGCCAGGTGGCGGCCGGCGGCAGCGTGAACATCCAGGCCAGCGGCACTGGCAAGGACAGCCAGCTCCTCATCCAGGGCAGTGACGTCAAGGCCGGGGCCAACGCCACGCTCCAGGCCGATGGCAATGTGGTGCTGCAGGCGGCGCAGAACGCGGCGAGTCTGGCCGGCAGCAGCCGGTCAAGCTCGGGCAGCCTCGGCATCAGCGTGGGCACTGGCGGCGTCGGCGTCAATGCATCGGCCAGCGCGGGCCGGGGCAGTCAGGCGGGCGACGACGTGACGCAGGTGAACACGCATGTGGCGGCGGGCGGCACCGCAAGCATCCGCAGCGGTGCGGACACGAGCCTGCAAGGGGCGGTCGTGCGAGGCGCAAGCATCAAGGCCGACGTTGGCGGGAATCTGGACATCACGAGCCTGCAGGACACCAGCACCTATGCGGCCCAGCAGCAGAGCGTGGGCGCAAGCGTAACCGTGGGAGCAGGTGGAGGCGGCAGCTTCAACGCGGCGAAGAGCAGCACCCAAAGCAACTACGCGAGCGTGGGTGAGCAATCGGGCATCAAGGCCGGAGACGGCGGCTTCCAGGTCAGCGTGGGGCAGAACACGGACCTGAAGGGCGGCGTGATCGCGAGCACGCAGGCGGCGGTCGAACAAAGCCGTAACAGCTTCACCACGGGCGGCAGCCTGAGCACCAGCGACGTGCAGAACAGCGCCGACTACAGCGCCAAGGCGACGAGCGTGGGCGTTGGGGTGGGTGACATTGCCAACCTGCGCGGCAACGTGGGTCTGGGCGCAGGCGTAGGCCGTGACGAGGGCAGCGCTGCCAGCAGGACGCAGGCCGGTATCAGCGGCATTGCAGGCAACACGGCGGTACGCAGCACGGACGCGGAAACGGGCATTCAGCGCATCTTTGACAAGGACAGGGTGCAGAGGGAGGTCGATGCGCAGACAAAAATCACAGAGGCGTTCAGCCGAGAAGCACCCCGAGTGGTCGCGAACTTCGCGGCGAACCAAGCCGACGAACTCAAGAAGAAGTTGCAAGCCGAGGCAGACCCAGACCAGCGCGTCCTTCTGCAGCGTGAGCTTGCGCGATGGGACGAGGGAGGCGCTTATCGCGTACTGCTGCACAGCCTGAGCGGGGCCGTCGGCGGCGGACTGGGCGGTGCCACGGGCGCAGTTGTCAGCGCAGGCAGCGCCAACCTCCTGAACGATCTGCAGGAAAGCCTGCAGACCAGCCTGCAAAGCTCAGGTGTGCCTCAAGAGGCGGCCCGAGTGATCGCGCAAGGCGTCACAACGCTGGCAGCAGCCGGTAGTGGCGCGGCGGTAAGTGGAACCCAAGGGGCCGCCATAGCAGCGACGGTCGATGCCAACAACAGGCAACTTCACCCCAGCGAGACGCAATGGATTCAAGACAACGCCAAGCGATATGCGAAGCAGCAAGGAGTCAGCGAAGACGCGGCGATCAAACTGCTGGCGCAGCAGGCATACCGGCAGGTCCAGTTCGGGGCCGAGGGTGCGTGGGACGCTTCGGCCAGTGCATTCCTGAGCCAAGCGCGCGGCATGCTGCCGACCCAGGACGCCAACGAGCCGGGCTACATGTTCCAAGCGACGATCGCGCAGAAGGCCGACTTCCTGATGTATGCCCAGACGATCCCGGACACGGCTGACATTTACATCAAGGCCGGTATCAAGGCACTGCCTGATGCCAACGCATGGGCCGCTGCGGTGACGGCTGATAGAAGCAAGCGTGAGGTAATCTCGTTGCTGACGGCAGGTGCCGGCGCGGCGTCCGCGATGATCTCACTGGCCGGCGCCAGTCCGACGCTGCTGACCTGGGCCCTGGCCAATCCCGACAAGGCGGTGCAGATCGGCCTGATCAGCGCCGAGACGGGGGTGGGCATCGCCACGGGCGCAATCACGCCGACGAGCGTGGCTGAAGGCTTGGGTCAGGGGCTGGGGCGAGCCTTGACCGTGACCGAAAAGGCGGCCGTGCAGGAGTTGGCGGCCACGTTGCGGGCCGTGGCGCAGCAGAAGACCGCGCTGCAGCAGCAAAGCCAACGGATTGAGCAATTGACGCAACTGTTCAGCAAGAGCGGCGGCACTAACAGTTTGACCTTGGGAAGCCGAAGCTACGTGGCGACCGCTGAGAGCAACTTGAGCGGAACGACAAAGGTGTTCGACACGACTGGCCTGTCAGCCGCGGAACTGGAGAAGCAGGTTTTTGTGTATGCGGGGGAGTTGACGGGAGGCGCTAACCTCAAAGCAGTGGATCAAGGCGTTTGGGCCGCTAAGCTGGCGAACGGCACAACAATCAATGTGCGGAGCGTGTCCAGTAGCCGGATGGGCAGGTGGACGGTGGAATTGCGTGGAAGGCTCTCCATACAGAGCGAGTTGCCGAAATACGAACTCAAATTCAAATGAAGACCCTGGATCAAGAACAGTATCAGCTAGTCATCGAAAAATGCACCGATTCCGCATTGGATGCTATTTGGGAAATGCTGAGTCCCGTTCATCAAGGGTGGACTCACTTTCCACCAGAAGTGACCGGGGAATTTTCTTCTCGGACCGAGTGCTTCTTTGGGATCCTATGTCGACTTCTCCGCGAAGGTCGAATCAAATTGCACAAGAACGGAGTGTTTCTCGAAGGTACGAACGAAGAACAGATTCAGAGATTTCGAGAGTCGTTTCCCTGCGACGAGGAGGAGGCAGACAGAATCAGCACAAAGCCCGGATATGAGGCACCTTATAAGCACTTTGGCATGGATGTTTGGTGGTTCTTAGATATTTGTCCCGCCGGCGTAGCCTGGCGTCAGCCGGACGGGAGTTACCTGATTGCAGACTGATTCTTGGGCGCTGCGACCGCATCTTGAAGGAGCCGCTTGCCACAAGGGCCGAGGCTTCTGGACTCGCTTCGATGCTGTGCAGGAAGCGAAAGATGCCATAGAGGCCTCGAATCTGTCTTTGGCGACGAAACTCCGCGCAATAGCGAATCTTGATGCTGGAAGCTTCACTACAAATACAGCTGGAGCTGGAAGCGCCAAAAACTCAGTGCAAGTTCGGTACTGCGGTAACTTTCCTTGTTAAGGAATAGTCGTGACATTCGACGCGCAAAAAGTTAGAGATGGTCTCCTGGCCGACGAGCGGGGAATGCTTCGCTGGTACCTCCAGCGAACCGAAGCCAATACCGAGGCCCCTTTGGGAAGCACGGCGAGCAGCGATCTTCATGTCGTGACGAGAGCTTGGTTGACGGGTCTGCAGAATGAGGTAGACCCCATTGTGAGTCGCGCTTTGGTCTGGCTGGATCGCGCAATAGTTGCTAAAGAGATCGCGGGAGCGAGTCCATCCTTTCATCAACTGAATCTCCGCTGGGCCCGCGCGATTGGAAAATGGATGCGGCATGCCGAGAACGCGCAGGAAGACTGGGCAGCGATGCTGCACCTCGCAAAGGCCTACTGGACCGAGGAGAGACACCCCATTGGTCCCAACTGGATCGTCAACCACTGCCTTGACGACTACATGGCGTTCGCCGTGCAATCCGGCCTCCACGCCGAGGGCATTGAAACTTACCAGCGCCTCGCCGGCCTCAGGAATGTCTCCACGAAAAAGATCCGCAAACCTCGGGAATACGCGTATGCCCTCTGTTTGCAGCAGGTTCAGGCGAGGTTCGACGAGGAGGAGCTCTTTGCGGCTGGCCGGCGTATTCTTCAGACCCATCTGGACGACCAATGGCTCGGCAGAGGTCAATCCCTGCGAGCGGCCACGTGGTTGAAGATCGTCTACTGGGACCGTGACCGGCTTGCCGGCCGCGTCCCCTCGTTGACGCCTCTTCAGACCGTTCTCAAGGCTTACGAGAACATGCCCGGCGTCGAAGCTCCCAACTTCGTCAACCTGACAAGCACTTGGCGTCCTTGACAGGAAACCTCCTGGTGCTCACGTGCGATGAACGGCTTCGATTGGGGAAGGCGCTTGACGGAGGGTCCGGTATCGATGTGCTGGCGTCCAGCTTGGCGCCCGGTAAGGCTTCCGCTCCTGCCGGCCATTCCAGCGGCGGCAACGTCAGCAGGTGCAGCAGAAGCGGCGAACGAGGTGGCCAACAACTACCTCAAACACAGTAGCGCGGCCGGTCGCAGCTTGGGCACTTGAGCGATCTGACCCTCCAGCTCAATAGGCTTGGCTCTCCGGTCCCTAAGCCTTACTTGATGTCGAGAGCAGTCACGGCGGCGAGCAACCTCAAGATGTCCGGATGCGGGTCATTTAGATCGATGGTCTCCGCCACTATCTTGTGAACAAACGGCTTCTTGAACGGTGGCTTCTCCATCGGATTGAGCGGTACGCCCTTGCTTCCCAACTGTCGCCGGAGGCTGACAAGATCGTAGCCGTTGGTGTAGTCTTTCCCGTTTGTCGCAACTGACGTAAGCACCTTGGCCACTGCGTCCTTATTCTTTGGACTAACCAAGCTGAACTCCAAATCAGAAGTGAAGATGAAAACGTTCAATCCAGCCTGTGCAAACTGAGCCGATGCAGCTACGGCGGCATTGGTGAACGCCTCTTCGTCTTTATCAAGCGCATCGTCCACGGTGGTGTACATGCCTGCTTCACCGGGAATTGAATAGCCTGCGTCTTTTACGCCTACGATGATCGCGCGGTCTGACTCCTTGGTCAGAGAGTCGAAGTCGGTTACCACGAGGTGAGGAATCTTGGCATCTTGCCACGCCTTAATCATCCGTAGGAATGGAGAGAAGTTCTTGTTGCCTGCCGCAGAAATTATCGAAATGCGGTGGGCCTTCGGTCCAAGATGCTTCTCAAAAATTACTTTCAGTGCCCTAACGTCAGACTCCCCCTCAACGAAAACTACCTTTTCTGCAAAGAAGAGCAACGCGTTCACATCGTTGCTGTACGCATCGAACATCGCCTCCTCCTTAGCATCCTTGGCTTGAGCGGTATGCAATGTCGAGTACTGCCCATCCTTGCGGACTAGGGCTAGTTTCATAAAGGGCGTTTCGGCGACGACGTATGGGCTGTGTGACGTGACAATCAACCGCAGATTTTCGCTCTGAGCCTCACGGACAGCCTGATAAAGCTCCTTCTGACGTTGCGGATGCAGGAAAGCCTCGGGCTCCTCGATTGCTAGGATGAACTGTACGGCTGGGTTGGCTGCTGCCTGCTGCTCTGGGCGGTGAAGCGCCAACATGGCACCGCTTTGAACACCCGATCCTGCCTCAGAGAGGGCAAGGGTGGCTCCATCAGCTTCCGCCAGCTCAAACCCAAGACGGAGATTCTGGAGAATCCATTCACCGATGTCCGCAACGTCTACATCAAACTTAAGGCAAGCTTATGCTGAGTCTGGAATCCGAATTTCTCTTGTATCTGGGGCAGAAGATTATTCTTCATGAACGGCTTGATGGTGTCCGTTACCGCGTCGCGAATGTCCTTGAGCGTTCGATACTCCTTCGGCGTGCCTCCCGCCTTCTGAGGAATCATCTTCGACAACCCATGCTCCCTGAGCATCCGAGTAAAGACGCCTTGGAACTCAGGTGATGCTGCATCGCGGAGTGCAGGAATCAAGACAAACTTGTTTGCCTCGCGAAGCCGCTTGAATGCGTCAATCGCGGCAGGAGTCGTCTTAGCATTCCGCTCGATCTTTTCCAATACGGTGAACGTAAGATCAGAACGAACCGTGATGTGGAGGGATTTCTTCTTTGTCCCACTCAAGTAGTTGATGGTGATTCGACGCGCTTTGGCTAGCACGGGGAAGATCGGAAGAAGAAGCTCGGCTAAGTCAGGGTGCAGCGTTTCGGATGCGAGCATCGCGTCATCGATACGGTTGAGAACCAGATCGATTGACTTCAGAATCGAAGACTTGCCGTGATCGTTCTGGCCGATCAGAACGGATGTCTTATCAAGATCGAACTTTAATGACTTAAAGGACTTGATGTGCGCGAATTCGAAGGAATGTATTTTCATTTTTCCTCTGCAATGACTGCCTCCACCTTCGTAGTGGCAATAAGTGTATCCGCCCTGCGTCGACAAACGACCTAATGCGGACACGGTGTGGCGAGGTGTTCACATAGCAGGGTTGACGGCATCTGAACAGGGTGGAACCCATGCCCGTGTACAACGAATCGCCTCGCATCGGAAAGGCGCTTGGTGCCGATCCCCAGACGCTCGGGCGTGACGCAGTGGGCCTGAGAGGCCGTCCTGGCGTTCACAAGCTCCGATGCCCTCTGCCTCGCCCGTTCAATGTGAGCCGCCGGCCGCGTCCCGCACTGCTTCCAGCTCCCCGTCAAACCCCGCCCGGTGCACCACCTCCGCCGGCTGCGGCTGCAGATTCAGCAGCCGCAGCGTGCCGCCGCGCAGCTGGACGGCCTTGTGGAGCTGGCGCAGCGCGTCCAGGCCCGAGGCATCCAGCGACACGAGCTGCAGGCAGTCCAGCACCACCTGCGGCGCCGGTGGGCCGCTTTCCACGGCCTGCACGAGGCCGTCGATCTTCGCAACCGCGCCGAAGAACAGGGCGCCGTAGAGCCTGCAGGTGAGCGTGTCGCCCTCGCGCACCGGCTCGCTCACGCTGAAGAGCGAGCTCATGCGCCGCACGAACAGACCGCAGGCCGCCAGCAGGCCGACCTGGATCGCCACGGTCAGGTCGAACACGACGGTGAGCGTGAAGGTGCCCAGCATCAGCACGCGGTAGTGGCTGCTGTGCCGGCGCAGGTGCGCGAACTCGCGCCACTCGCCCATGTTCCACGCCACGAAGAGCAGGATGCCCGCCAGCACCGGCAGCGGCACGTACAGCGCCAGCGGCGCCGCCGCCAGGATGATCACGGCCAGCGTCAGCGCATGCACCATGCCGGCCACCGGCGTGGTGCCGCCGGAGCGGATGTTGGTGACGGTGCGCGCGATGGTGCCGGTGGCGGGCATGCCGCCAAAGAAGGGCGTCACCACATTGGCGATGCCCTGCGCCATGAGCTCCTGGTTCGGGTCATGGCGCGGCAGCGTGGTGAGCTGGTCGGCCACGCGCGCGCACAGCAGCGATTCGATGGCGCCCAGCAGCGCGATGGTCAGCGTGGGTGTGAGCAGCAGCTTGACCGTTTCCCATGAGAACGCGGGCAGGGCGAAGGCCGGAACGCCCGCCGGAATGCTGCCGAAGCGCGAGCCGATGGTTTCCACCGGCAGGTGCAGCAGCGCGGCGAACAGGGTGAGCGAGACCAGCGCAACGATCGGCCCGGGCACGCGCGCGCCCACCTGGGCCGCGCGGCGGATGCCCGGCAGGTCGAGCGCCGGGCCGATCGGCGAGCGTGCGCTCCACAGCCGCGGCCACAGGAACAGGCCCAGCACGCAGGCCGCCGCCAGCGCAAAGGCGGAAGGGTTGAAGCTGTGCAGGTTCTCGCCCAGGGTGCGCAGCTGGGTGAAGAAGTCGGCCGGCATGCGCGCGATGGACAGGCCCAGTGCGTCCTTGAGCTGCGAGCACGCGATCAGCACCGCGATGCCGTTGGTGAAACCCACCACGATGCTCACCGGCACGTAGCGCACCAGCGTGCCCAGGCGCAGCAGGCCGAGCAGGAACAGCAGCACGCCGGCACAGGCGGTGGCGATCAGCAGGTTGGCCAGGCCATAGCGCTCCACGATGCCGTAGACGATCACGATGAAGGCGCCAGCCGGCCCGCCGATCTGCACGTTGGAGCCGCCCAAGAGGGCGATGAGAAAGCCGGCGATCACCGCCGTCCACAGGCCCGCTGCCGGCTGCAGGCCCGAGGCGATGGCAAAGGCCATGGCCAGCGGCAGCGCGACGATGCCCACCGTGAGGCCCGCGCCCAGGTCGGCCGCGAAGCGGTCGCGCTGGTAGCCGCGCAGGCTGTCCAGCAGGCGGGGGCGGAACGCGGCAAGCTGCAGTCGGGTTGCCATGGGAATCATTGTGCTACTGAATCCGAAGGCTTCTGCCACCGCGCGGATTCGGGTTCAAGTAAAGTGAAGCCTCCGGCCCACCGACAAGAATCTTCAGGGAATGCTCTCCAGGCCCACGATCCGCTTCGCCACCTTCCGGGCGCTCCTGCTTGCGCTGCTGTGCATGCTGTGCGGCGCCGCCCCGGCGGCGGCGCAGCCTGCAGGCGACCCTTCGGGCTTGTCTGCAGGCGTCCTTGCAGGCAGCTCTGCCGGCGCCGCTGCGGCCGCGCCCTGGCAGGATCTCGCGGTCGAAGGGCGTTACTGGCTCGACCACGGCGGCAAGGCCGGCCTGGCCGAGGCGGCTGGCCACTTCGACGCCGGCGACGACCGGCCCTTCGACCCGCGGCTTGTCCTGCCGCTGGGCGACATGGCGGCCGTCTGGGTGAAGCTGGCCCTGCCGCCCGTCACCGCGCCGCGCAACGTGGTGCTGAGCATTCCCCACCCCGGCATGGACAAGGTCGAGCTGTACCGGCTGGGGACTGACGGGCAATGGCGCATGGAGCGCACCGGCGACGCCACGCCGGTCGAGCGATGGCCGGTGCGCGACCGGGTGCCGGCCTTCGAGTTCACGCTGCAGCCCGGCGAGGCGGGGCCGACCTGGCTGCGGGTGCAGCACAGCCACCCGATCGGCGTGCGCTGGGGCCTGTGGGACAGCCGCAGCTTCGACGAGTCGAGCAAGCGCTGGCATCTGCTGCTCGGCGGCTATGCCGGCTTTCTGGTGCTGGTCGTGGTTCTGAGCTGCTTCAATGCGGTGAGCTGGCGCGATCCGATCCACTTCTACTACGCAGGCTACGTGACGGTGCTGGGCCTGGCGCAACTGTCGCAGGTCGGCGTGGCGGGCGAGTTCCTCTGGCCGGGCAGTGCGTGGTGGAACGACATCAGCTCGGTGGTGCTGCCGATCCTCGCGGTCGTGGCCGCGATCCTGTTCATTGGCGAACTGGTGGCCGAGCGCGGCCAGCGCTGGCTGTCGTGGGTCAACGTGGCCGCGGTCACCGCGGGCCTGGCGATTGCGCTGGGCTTTCTCATGCTGGGGCGCGGGCCGGTGTTCGCGCTGTCCAACGTGTACTACCTCGTGAGCTTCGTGTTCTACCTCGGCGTGGTCGGCTGGTTCACCTGGCGGCGCCCGCGCGTGGGCCTGTGGGTGATGGCCGGGCTGGTGACCATCATGGGCGGCGCCACCTTCGCGATCCTGCGCAACATGGGCGTTCTGCCGCTGAGCTTTGCCACGCAGTACGGCGCCCAGATCGGCGTGGCGCTGGAGATCCCGCTAGTGCTGATCGGCCTGTATTTCCGCAGCCGCGAGCGGCGTGACAGCCAGGTCCGCCTGTCGGCGCTGGTGCGGGTGGACCCGCTGACCGGCGTGGGCAGCCACCGCGTGATGATGGAGCGGCTGGAGCACCTGATCGAGCGGCACCGCCGCGACGCCTCGCGCGGCGCCGTGATGCGGGTGCGCCTGGCCAATATCGCCGAGATCCGCCGCGAGCACGGGCTGGAGGTCGCGCAGGCCGCGCTCGTGAAGGCCGGCTCCATCGTCGCGCGCACCGGCTCCGAGGGCGACACCATCGCGCGCCATCGCGACGGCGACTTCATCGTGCAGCTCGAGGGGCGCATGCACCGCGACCAGGTGGCCGAGGCGGGCCGCAACATCATCGCCCGGGGCCTGGCCTATTCGCAGCGCCTGCCCCAGGGCCTGACGCTCACGCTGCACGTGGCCTGCGCCTGCGCGCCGCTGCCCGAAGGCCTGAGCGCCAACGAACTGCTCGCGGCCCTGGACAGCGTGCTCGACGACATCCAGCGCAACCCGGGCCGGGCCATGCGCTTCCTGGGCGAGCCGGCGAGCCTGCCCGGCCGGATCTGAGCGGCGCGCGCCGTCAGCGCACCCGCATGCCGGGCGTTGCGCCGGGCCAGGGCTCCAGCACGTGGATGCCGGGCTGGGCCTTCTCGTCGGCGTGGCTCGCGGCCAGCACCATGCCCTCGCTGACGCCGAACTTCATCTTGCGCGGCGCGAGATTGGCCACCATCACCGTGAGCTTGCCCACGAGGTCGGCCGGCTGGTAGGCGCTGGCGATGCCGCTGAAGACGTTGCGCGTGCGGCCTTCGCCCACGTCGAGCGTGAGGCGCAGCAGCTTGGTCGAGCCTTCGACCGGCTCGCAGTTGACGATCTTCGCGATGCGCAGGTCGATCTTTGCGAAGTCGTCGATGCCGATGACCGGGGCGATGTCCTCGCCGCCCGGCACGGTCCTTTCGGGCTCGGGCGCGGCCGGAGGCTCGAACAGGGCGTCAAGCTGCTTGGCGTCGACACGCTGCATCAGGTGTTCATAGCTGCCGACCGCGTGGCCTTCGCCGAGCGGCGTGGCGGCGTTGTCCCAGGTCAGCGGCGCGCAGGCCAGGAACTTCTCGGCCTGGGCAGCCAGCGCGGGCAGCACGGGCTTGAGGCAGGCGGTCATGACCTTGAACATCTCCAGGCACGACGAGCACACGGCGGCGGCTTCGGCCGACTTGCCTTCCTTCACGAGCTTCCAGGGCGCGGCGCTGTCGAAGCGGGTGTTGACCTCGTCGGCGAAGGCCATGATCTCGCGCAGCGCCCGGCCGTAGTCGCGCGACTCGAACAGCGCGCGCACGCTGGCCACCAGCGCCGTGGCGCGCGCCGTGTCGCCCGCCTGCGGCGCGGCAAGCCGCCCGCCCGGCACAAACTTCACCGCCCGGCTTGCGATGTTCACGTACTTGCCGATCAGGTCGCTGTTGACGCGCGCCATGAAGTCGTCGGGGTTGAAGTCGATGTCCTCGTTGCGGCCCGACAGCTTGGCCGCCAGGTAGTAGCGCAGCCACTCGGGGTTCATGCCCAGCGACAGGTACTTGAGCGGATCGAGGCCCGTGCCGCGGCTCTTGCTCATCTTCTCGCCGTTGTTCACCGTGAGGAAGCCGTGCACGAAGATCTTCGTGGGCACCTTTCGGCCCGAGAAGTGCAGCATCGCCGGCCAGAACAGCGTATGGAAGGTGATGATGTCCTTGCCGATGAAGTGGTACTGCTCCACCGCCGGGTCGGCTATGAAGGCGTCGTAGTCTTCGCCGATGCGGCCCAGGTAGTTCTTGAGCGAGGCCAGGTAGCCCACCGGCGCGTCCAGCCACACGTAGAAGTACTTGCCCGGCGCGTCGGGGATCTCGATGCCGAAGTAGGGCGCGTCGCGGCTGATGTCCCAGTCGCCCAGTGCGGTCTTGCCATCGGCGTCGGGCTCCAGCCATTCGCTGATCTTGTTGAGCACCTCGGGCTGCACCGCGCCGCTGGCCGTCCACTGCCGCAGGAAGTCCATGCAGCGCGGGTCCGACAGCTTGAAGAAGAAGTGCTCCGAACTGCGCAGCACCGGCGTGGCGCCCGACAGCGCCGAGTACGGGTTGATCAGGTCGGTCGGGCTGTAGACCTTGCTGCAGACCTCGCAGTTGTCTCCGTACTGGTCCTTGGCATGGCAGTTGGGGCACTCGCCCTTGATGAAGCGGTCGGGCAGGAACATGTTCTTCTCGGGGTCGAAGAACTGCTCGATCGTGCGGCTGGCGATCAGGCCGTTGGCCTTGAGGTCGCGGTAGATCTGCTGGGCCAGTGCGTGGTTCTCGGGCGCGTCGGTGCTGTGCCAGTTGTCGAAGGCGATGTGAAAGCCATCGAGGTAGGGCTTGCGGCCGGCGGCGATGTCGGCCACGAACTGCTGCGGCGTCTTGCCGGCCTTCTCGGCCGCGATCATGATCGGCGCGCCATGCGCGTCGTCGGCGCAGACGAAGTGAACCCGGTGACCCTGCATGCGCTGGTGCCGCACCCAGATGTCGGCCTGGATGTACTCCATGATGTGGCCGATGTGGAACTTGCCGTTGGCATACGGCAGGGCGGTCGTGACGAAAAGCTGGCGAGCCGGGGGCGCTGCGGACATGGATGGGTGCTCGTGGCGGGGAAACCGGCCATTTTAGGAGCTATCGTCGGGGCATGAAGCATTCCCGCGCATTCCCCCCGCATCCCCCGTCCCCGCTGCCGGCCGGCCTCACGGTTCCCCTTGCCGCCGGCCTGACGGCCCCTGCAAGCCGCCTGGCCTTGTGCCTCGCCCTGTGCGCTGCCGTTGCCGCTGCCGCTGCCGCCGTGCTGGCGCCGCGTGCCGCCAGCGCAGCGCCGGCCTACGACCCCGAGAGTCTGGTCACCGTGCGCCCCGGCACCATGCCGGTCATCCTGGCCGTGCCGCACGACGGTGGCGAGCGGGTGCCGGGCGTGCCCGAGCGCAGTGGCGGCGTGCGGGTGCGCGACACCAGCACCGAACTGCTGGCCACGCGCACGGCCGATGCGATCGAAAAGGCGTCGGGCCGCCGGCCCTGGCTGGTGGTGGTGCGCTTCAGTCGCCGCTTCGTGGACGCCAACCGGTCCGCCGACGAGGCGGTGGAATCGCCCGACGCGCTGCCGGCCTGGCAGGCCTACCATGCCCATCTGGCGGCCTTCATCGCGCAGGTGCGCGAGCGCTGGCCTGGCGGCGGGCTGCTGATCGACGTGCATGGCCAGGGGGTGGATGCGTCCACCGTGTTCCGCGGCACGCGCAACGGCCTGTCGGTGCGCGCCCTGCTGCAGCGCCACGGCCGCGACGCGATCGACGGCGAGGCCAGCCTGCTGGGCGTGCTGCGCGAGCACGGCCACGGCGGCGAGCCGGCGCCCGGCGCGCGCGAGGTGCGCTTTGCCGGTGGCAACACGGTCGAGGCCTACGGCAGCCATCAGAGCGCAGGCATCGACGCCATCCAGCTCGAATTCGGCAGGTCGATGCGCGAGAGCGAGGACGCCGCGCGCGACCTGGCCGACGCGATCCTGCGGTTCGAGAAGGCCTACCTGAGCGGCGAACGGCCGGGCGGCACAGGGAAATAGCCGCCCCGCTACACTGCGCCAACCCCGCAGCCCCCCGACAAGACATTCCCGAAGGCATTTCCATGGCAACCCCCGAGCAGCTCCAGCAGGCCTTGCAGGCCGTGACGGACCCCCACACCGGCAAGGACTTCGTCTCCACCCGGGCTCTGAAGAACCTGCAGGTCGACGGCGGCGACGTGTCCTTCGACATCGAACTGGGCTACCCCGCCAAGAGCCAGCACGCGGCGCTGCGCAAGGCCCTGGTGGCGGCCGCGCGCACCGTGCCGGGCGTGGCCAACGTATCGGTCAACATCGTCACCCGCGTCATCGCGCACGGCGTGCAGCGCGGCGTGGCGCTCATGCCCAACGTGCGCAACATCATTGCCGTGGCCTCGGGCAAGGGCGGTGTGGGCAAGAGCACCACGGCCGTCAACCTGGCGCTCGCGCTGGCGGCCGAAGGCGCCAGCGTCGGCCTGCTCGACGCCGACATCTACGGCCCGAGCCAGCCCATGATGATGGGCGTCGAAGGCCGCCCCGAGTCCGACGACGGCAAGACCATGGACCCGCTGGAGAACCACGGCGTGCAGGTCATGTCCATCGGCTTCCTGGTCGACAAGGACGAGGCCATGATCTGGCGCGGCCCCATGGCCACGCAGGCGCTGGAGCAGCTGCTGCGCCAGACCAACTGGCGCGACCTGGACTACCTCATCGTCGACATGCCGCCGGGCACCGGCGACATCCAGCTCACGCTCAGCCAGCGCGTGCCCATGACGGGCGCGGTCATCGTCACCACGCCGCAGGACATCGCGCTGCTGGACGCGCGCAAGGGCATCCGCATGTTCGAGAAGGTCGGCGTGCCGATCCTGGGCATCGTCGAGAACATGGCCGTGCACGTGTGCAGCAACTGCGGCCACGTCGAGCACATCTTCGGCCAGGACGGCGGCAAGCGCATGGCGGCCGAACTCGGCGCCGACTACCTGGGCGCGCTGCCGCTGGACATCGCCATCCGCCTGCAGGCCGACAGCGGCCGGCCCACCGTCGTGGCCGACCCTGACGGCGAGGTCGCGGGCATCTACAAGGCCGTGGCCCGCCAGGTGGCGGTCAAGATCGCGGCCAAGGCCAAGGACTTCTCGGCCAAGTTCCCGACCATCACGGTGTCGAAGAACACCTGAGCCCCGGCGGCCGGCAAAGTGCGCGTGCCATGAACCTGCTGGCCTCCATGCGCTACCTGGTGGCGCTCAACGAGCACCGGCACTTCGGCCGGGCCGCCCAGGCCTGCCACATCACCCAGCCGGCGCTGTCCAATGCGCTCAAGGCGCTGGAGCAGGAGTTCGGCGTCGTCATCGTCAAGCGCGGGCGCAGCTATGCCGGCCTCACGCCCGAGGGGGACCGCGTGCTCGCCAGCGCCCAGCGCATGCTGCACGAGGCCAACCTGCTGCAGCAGGAGCTGGGCAGCCAGGCCGGCCATCCGCGCGGCCCGCTGCGACTGGGCGCGGTGCCCACGGCCATGCCCGTGCTCGCGCGCTTCGCGGCGACGCTGCAGGCGCGGCATCCGGGCATTCTGCCGACCGTGCTGTCGATGAGCTCGTCGGAGCTGGAGTCCGGGCTGGAGACCCTCTCGCTCGATCTGGCGCTCGGCTACACCGAGCGCATGTCGCTGCAGGGCGCGCCGCTGGCGGCACTCGCGCAGTACACCGAGCACTACTTCCTGCTGCGCCGTGCCGCCCGTCCGCTGGCGCGCCAGCTGCGCATCGGGCCGCGCATGCGCTGGAAGGACGCGGCGCGGTGTCCGCTGGTGCTGCTCACGCCCGCGATGCACAACCGCACGCTGATCGACAGCGCCTTCATCACGGCCGGCGCCCCGGTGCAGCCGGCGGTGGAGACCAATGACATCCTCACGCTCGCGCAGGCCGTGGCGGCCGGCTCGGTGTGCAGCGTCCTGCCGGGCGCGCTGGTCGGCGCGGTGCGCGGCATGCGCGAGCTGGAGGCGCTGCCGCTGGTCTCGCCCGAGCTGCGCACGCCCATCGGCTTCATGCGGCAGGCGGCGGTCCAGCCGTCGCGGGCGCTGCAGGCGGCGCTCGCCTGGGCCGCGGAGCCGGCCTGGCTGCGTGACGCGGCCGCGCATTCGGGCCTGCTCGGCGCCGATTGAGCCGGCGTCGGCGCCGAGCAGGCAGCGCCGATGCACGTGCGCTCGATTCAGCAGCATTGCTCGATTCAGCAGCATTGGACGGGCGGCCGTTCTGATTAACGGCTTCGATTCATTTGCTGAATCGCGGCATGTCCCGATCCAATTTGACCGGCCGCGTCTGACGCCGCACACTGTCGGCCTTCCTACTGCCCCATGACCGTCCGGCCCGTGCCGGAACGGCGCTTCACGATGACTCCTGCGGGACCGACGACCGACGCCCGGCCGGTGGCGTTTGCCACGGCCGACAGCATGCGCGAGCGCATCCGCCGCAAGAGCCGCCTCAAGGGCCGGCAGGTCGACGAGGCCTCGCTGGCCGAAGTGCGGGCCCTGATCGGCCCGCCACCGGCGGCCGGGCACCGGCGCGACCTGCTGATCGAGCACCTGCATCGCCTCAACGACGCCTGGGGCTGCCTGCGCGACCGCCATCTGGTGGCGCTGGCCCATGAGATGAAGCTGTCCATGGCCGAGGTTCATGAGGTGGCGAGCTTCTACCACCACTTCGAGATCGTGCGCGGCGACGCGGACGCGCCGGGCCTCACCGTGCGCGTGTGCGACGGTCTGGCCTGCGAGCTGGCCGGAGCGCGCGAGCTGCTGGCGCGGCTGCCGGCTTTGCTGGGCACGCAGGTCCGGGTGATTCCTGCGCCCTGCATCGGCCGCTGCGAGCAGGCGCCGGCCGCGCTGGTCCATCAGCAGGCCGTGCCGGCCGCGACGACCGACCTTCTGCTTGAGGCGGTGCAGGCGTGGGCAGGCCGAACGCCCCAGGGCCACGAGGCGGCACGGGCCACCGGTGCTGACGCAGCGGCGGCCTCGGCCGGTCCTGCAGGCTCGGCCGGTGCGGCAGAGGCCGACGCCGCGCCAGGCCCCTCCCAGGCGCCTTTCGAGCCGGCCGCGCATGCAATGGGGCCGGTGCCGAAGCAGGCCCTCGCAGGTGCGCGTCCTGCTGCCACCGGCTATGCGCTGTACCGCGCGCAGGGCGGCTATTCGCTGGCGGCCGCGCTGGTCAACGGCGAGGAGGACGCCGAGACCGTGCTGCGCGCGCTGGAGGACGCGGGCCTGCGCGGGCTGGGCGGTGCGGGCTTTCCGGCCGGGCGCAAATGGCGCATCGTGCGCGAGCAGCCGGCGCCGCGCCTGATGGCGGTGAACATCGACGAAGGCGAGCCCGGCACCTTCAAGGACCGCACCTACCTGGAGCGCGACCCGCACCGCTTCCTCGAAGGCCTGCTCATCGCCGCTCAGGTGGTCGGCACCGAGGCCTGCACCATCTACCTGCGCGACGAATACCACGACGCGCGTGCCCTGCTGGCCGCGGAGCTGGCCGCGCTGCAGGCGGACCCCCCGTGCCCGCTGCCGCACATCGAGCTGCGCCGTGGCGCGGGCGCCTACATCTGCGGCGAGGAGTCGGCCATGATCGAGAGCATCGAGGGCAGGCGCGGCGAGCCGCGCCTGCGGCCGCCCTACATCGCCCAAGTGGGCCTGTTCGGCCGTCCGACGCTCGCGCAGAATTTCGAGACGCTGTACTGGGTGCGCGACATCGTGCAGCGCGGCCCGCAGTGGTTCGCCGGTTTCGGCCGCCATGGCCGCAGGGGCCTGCGCTCGTTCAGCGTGAGCGGGCGCGTGCGCCTGCCGGGCGTCAAGCTCGCGCCGGCCGGCATCACGGTGCGCGAGCTGATCGACGAGTACTGCGGCGGCATGGCCGAGGGCCATACCTTCCATGCCTACCTGCCCGGCGGTGCGTCGGGCGGCATCCTGCCGGCGAGCCTGGGCGATATTCCGCTGGACTTCGACACGCTGCAGCCGCATGGCTGCTTCATCGGCTCGGCCGCCGTCATCGTGCTGGGCCACCGCGACCGCGCGCGCGACGCGGCGCTCAACGTGATGCGCTTCTTCGAGCACGAGAGCTGCGGCCAATGCACGCCCTGCCGCGTCGGTACCGCCAAGGCGGCGGCGCTGATGGCCGCGCCCCTGTGGGACAACGCCACGCTGTCGGACCTGGCGCAGGTCATGGGCGACGCCTCGATCTGCGGACTGGGCCAGGCCGCGCCCAATCCGATCCGCAGCGTGCAGACGCATTTTGCGCACGAGATCGGCGCAGCGGGGGAGGGCGCATGAGCTCACCGAACACGCTGGCCTTCGAGCTCGACGGCCGCACGGTGGAGGCCCGCGAGGGCGAGACCATCCTGCAGGCGGCGCGGCGCGCCGGCACCGAGATTCCGCACCTGTGCTACCAGGACGGCTTGCGGCCCGACGGCAACTGCCGTGCCTGCGTGGTCGAAGTCGAGGGCGAACGCGCGCTCGCCGCGAGCTGCTGCCGCACCGTCACGGCCGGCATGCAGGTGCGTGCCACCAGCGAGCGGGCGCGCAGGAGCCAGACGATGGTGCTGGAGATGCTGCTGGCGGACCTGCCCGCCGCAGGCCACAAATGGATCGGCGACGATGCCGCGCAGCCGCATGGCGAACTCAGCGAGTGGGCCGGGCGCCTGGGGGTGGTGCCGCGCCCCGAGCTGGCCGCCCTGCGCCGCGAGGCGCCCGCGCCCGACCTCAGCCATCCCGCCATGGCGGTGAACCTCGACGCCTGCATCCAGTGCACGCGCTGCGTGCGGGCCTGCCGCGAGGAGCAGGTCAACGACGTCATCGGCTACGCGCGGCGCGGGGCCGACAGCCGCATCGTGTTCGACCTCGAAGACCCGATGGGCGCGAGCACCTGCGTGGCCTGCGGCGAGTGCGTCCAGGCCTGCCCGACCGGCGCGCTCATGCCCAAGAGTCTGATCGGCGCGCAGGCGGTGGACCGCGAGGTCGACTCGGTCTGCCCCTTCTGCGGCGTGGGCTGCCAGCTGACCTACCGCGTCAAGGACGAGCGCATCGTGAGCGTGACCGGCCGCGATGGGCCGGCCAATCATGGGCGCCTGTGCGTCAAGGGCCGCTTCGGCTTCGACTACGTCGCCCATCCGCAGCGCCTCACGCGGCCGCTGATCCGCAAGGCCGGCGTGCCCAAGGTCGCCGACGAAGCCGCGCGCCCCGACGGCTGGCGCGCGGTGTTCCGCGAGGCGAGCTGGGAGGAGGCGCTCGCGCTGGCCGCGGGCGGACTGGCCCGTCTGCGTGACACGCACGGTCCCAAGTCGCTCTCGGGCTTCGGCTCCGCCAAGGGCAGCAACGAGGAGGCCTACCTCTTCCAGAAACTCGTGCGCACCGGCTTCGGCAGCAACAACGTCGACCACTGCACCCGGCTGTGCCATGCCTCCAGCGTGGCGGCGCTGCTCGAGGGCGTGGGCTCGGGCGCGGTGAGCAACCAGGTCCATGACGTCGAGCATGCGGAGCTGATCCTCGTGATCGGCTCCAACCCGACGGCCAACCACCCGGTGGCCGCGACCTGGATGAAGAACGCGGCGCAGCGCGGCACGAAGATCGTGCTGGCCGATCCGCGCGTCACCGACATCGCCCGCCATGCCTGGCGCACGCTGCAGTTCAAGCCCGACACCGACGTGGCCCTGCTCAATGCGCTGATCCACACCGTGATCGAGGAGGGCCTGGCCGACGAGACCTTCATCCGCGAGCGTGCCAGCAACTACGAGGCGCTACGCGAGAACGTGCGTGGCTACAGCCCCGAGGCCATGGCGCCGATCTGCGGCATTCCGGCGGCCACGCTGCGCGAGGTGGCCCGTGCCTTCGCCCGCGCGCGCGGCGCGATGATCCTCTGGGGCATGGGCGTGAGCCAGCATGTGCATGGCACCGACAACGCGCGCTGCCTGATCGCGCTGGCCACGGTCACCGGGCAGATCGGCAAGCCCGGCTCGGGCCTGCACCCGCTGCGCGGGCAGAACAACGTGCAGGGTGCCAGCGACGCGGGCCTGATCCCGATGATGTTCCCCAACTACCAGCGCGTGGACAACGCCGAGGCACGCCGCTGGTTCGAGGACTTCTGGGGCGTGAAGCTCGACGAAGCGCCGGGCTACACCGTGGTGGAGATCATGCACAAGGCGCTGGCGCCGGACAGCGATCCGCACAAGGTGCGCGGCATGTACATCATGGGCGAGAACCCGGCCATGAGCGACCCGGACCTGAACCACGCGCGCCACGCGCTCGCCTCGCTCGAACACCTCGTGGTGCAGGACATCTTCATGACCGAGACCGCCTGGCTGGCCGACGTGGTGCTGCCCGCCAGCGCCTGGCCCGAGAAGACCGGCACCGTGAGCAACACCGACCGCATGGTGCAGATGGGCCGGCGGGCCCTGGCGCCGCCAGGCGACGCGCGGCCGGACCTGTGGATCATCCAGCAGATCGCGCGCGGCATGGGCCTGGCCTGGAACTACCCGGGCCCCGAGAGCGGCGTGGCGGCGGTCTACGAGGAAATGCGCCAGGCCATGCATGCGGCCATCGAAGGCATCACCTGGGAGCGGCTGGAGCGCGAGTCGAGCGTCACCTATCCCTGCCTGTCGGCCGACGATCCAGGCCAGCCCACGGTGTTCATCGACCGCTTTCCCACGCCCGATGGCCGTGTGAAGCTCGTGCCGGCCGACATCATTCCGGCCAACGAGCGGCCCGACGCCGACTACCCCTTCGTGCTCATCACCGGCCGCCAGCTGGAGCACTGGCACACCGGGAGCATGACGCGGCGCGCGACGGTGCTCGACGCCATCGAGCCGATGGCTACCGCGTCCATGAACGCGGCCGACATGCAGGCGCTGGGCCTGCAGCCGGGCGACCGCGTGACCGTCCAGAGCCGTCGCGGCGAGGTCAGCCTGCATCTGCGCCGCGACGACGGCACACCCGTCGGCGCGGTGTTCATCCCCTTCGCGTACCACGAGGCGGCGGCCAATCTGCTGACCAATGCCGCGCTCGATCCGTTCGGCAAGATTCCCGAGTTCAAGTACTGCGCGGTGCGGCTGCGGGGCGATCAGCTGTTGCCGGCGGCGGGGTATGACACGGGGGCTGGATAAACGACGCCCTCTGACGGCGCGCCGCCACGGTCACATCCGCTTGATGGAATTCTGGATGTCGCGCTGCTTGTGTTTGGGAATCTGCTGGCTCACCAAGGCGGCCCCGGGGATGGTGGCCGTGCCGCGGCCGTCTGCGGTGAACTGCGCATGGCTGCCCTTGATCCGCGTGAGTGTCAGACCCAGGTCCTGCATGACCCGGATGGCGTCGCGAAAGCGCTTGAGCGGTGTCTGAAGCGCCTTGGTTTTTTGGGCGGGCGTGATGCTCGAGACAGAGGCCGAGGCCGATAGCGGCGCCGAGCCCGCGCTGGCGCCGGAGGAGGCAAGGCTCACATGCCAGGGCGAGCGGCTGGCACTTGCGCTGCCTGAGGCGCTGTCGCCCGAGCTGCCCTGGCTGGAGGACAGGCCGGAGCCGCGTTCGATCTGCTTGTCCAGATGGCGCTGCAGCTTGGCGGCTTGCTCTTCTTCCCGTGTGGGCTTGGGGGGCTCGGGAGCGGTCACCGGCGTGGACACAGTCACTGGCGTGGACGCGGTGGCCGGCTTGGGAAGGGGTTGCTTGATGGGTTGCGCAACGCTGGTGCGGGGCGCGGGCCCGGTGGAGTGGCGCTTGGTTTCGCGCTGGACGCGCGCAGGCGGCAATGGTTCCTTTGGCTCCAGCTTCTTCTGGAGGGTCAGTTCTTGAATCTTTTGTGCCATCAGGTCCTGGAAGGCTTGAGCGGACAAGGAGTATGGCGTGGACGCAGTGGGAGGCAATATTGAAACCACCGAAGTGTCTACTTCGCGGCGACTCTTGGGCATACCTTCTTTCAGTGCGATGGAGATCACGGCAGGTGACGTACGGGCTGTCGCCATGCCCATGCGCGGAGCAAGTTTTTCCATGGCCGCAATCGACATCTGGCGAATGTCTCCGCGCTGCGCGGCTGCCGACTGTTGGAATGTTGTCACGGCCATTTTAAGAAGGCTGCGGGTTGCATCGCTTTGGCATCCGTGTAGCGCCGATTTGATTTTTTTTCGCAGACTGTCAAGCTCACGTTGCTGCTCCTTTGCTACAAGATCGTGCTGCTCGCACAGATGCGTCGCTTCCTTCGCAATGTTTGTGGTGACGGAGGGGTCTTCGCTCGTTAGCGACCTCGCTTCCACAATGCGGGCTTTCAGTGCTTTAACGTGCTCCATCCTGACTGCGTGCAGAGCCTGGCGGATTTGCACATAGTTGTCCAACGTGGAAAGAAGATCGTGCTGCTCAGCTTCGCTGCACGAGAAATCATCCCCGGCGTCCAGCAGCGCCGCGACGGCTTCATCAACAATAGTTCTCATTGAATCCGCAAGGTCATGCAGCGCCAGCGTCGTCGTACTGTCGTATACAGAAAGGATCTCGTATGCGAGGTGGACCTTGGGGTCATGCCAAGGGTCCGTGCAGTGGTGACCCATTTGCGACAGACCTGCTCGAGAATCTTTTTTGTCATCCGGGCGGGCAAGAGTGGCGCGGATCAATTGTGGTCGAACCGCATACAAATTGGCGGCACCTTTTTTTTTGTTTTTGGCTGCAATTGGAACATTCAATGCGCCATCCAACTGATTATTGCTTGCGTCAAGAATGTAGAGGCTTGCGCCAACATCATCGCCCGACGCGCTTTCGATTTTCATGCGCAGCAGCACGCTGGGAATACCTCGCGCATATTCATCGGATGCCATGATGACTACAACAGAATCTTCAATGTCTGAAATTTTGATGTGCTGTTGAACCATCGAAAGCATGGGGATGGCGATGTGTCGAAAAGAGTTCCAGTAGTTCGTATATGGACCCATCCAGTATCCAATCACATCTTTTCCAATGATCAGAGGATTGCCGAGGCGGAGAAAGCGGTGCAAGTGGATCGATGGCACGAGCGCAACCTGATCGATTTTTTCCATCTCTATATGGGTGAGAGCGGGGCTATCGGGTCCCTGAACCATGGTTAAGTGGATGTCGTACTGATCGTCCATGGAATGGCTGGGGAATGCGGAAGTGACCCAAATTGGCTTCGGGAGTGCGAACCCCTTGGCCCCCAGGCGATTTTCACCGCGCGAAGTTTTTTTGGCTAATTCTTTCATCTTCTCCCTATCTGATGTCAGCGAACTGGGTTCGATGAACTCAGGGTCCTCGCCAATCCTCCAGATGGGCCGATGAACGTCAGATTCGGACGTTTCGCGTTCTCTCCCCATCAAAATATGCCGGGGCATCTGCATAGGCGAGACGATGATGCCTGGGTCGTCAACGCCATGATGGTCGATGCGATAATCATAGTGGCCCCGTAGAATCAATGTACGAAGAAGCTTCCCATCAGACAGTTTTCTGGGCGGCACAAGTTCCGGATCCGCGACCAAGCTTTCCCCGTCCGCGAACAGGACCTGACCGTTTTTCAGAATGATTGGCTCTCCGTCCCTGACCTTGTCCTGGAATTCGAGATTGAACAGGCGCGTGCTTGTAATCGAGGTGGGGCAGGCGCGGTCGATGAGATAGTGGGCGACGGGCTTTTCCGGGTCATCGCCCGGGACCAGGCGAGCGCCCAGTTCCCGCGCGATGGCCTTGCAGGTATCAAGGTCGTACTCGTCGCTTCGCAAGGCCAAGGGGAAGTCACCGGGTTCGCAGTCCAGGTGCAAGAGGTACTGGCCGCCGACCATGACCAGATGGTCGCGCTGGAGATCGACGTCAACGGACTCCTTGCTGTCGCGGACCCTTTCAAGAAGGCGTGATGTGCCGCGCAGCGTGGGCTCCGGCGTCGTATCGATCGGCCTGGCGCGAATTGTCTCCTTGGTGTCCATGGGCAGCGGCACAGGGTCTGTCGATCCATCGTGTTTCGCCTGCACGCTTCGATCGGACAGTGGCCGAATCTTGTCCTTTTCGCCGGATGGGGCGTGGGCGCTCCTTGCTTTGGGCTCCTGGCTCGGCAGCACTTCCACGGACCTGCCCGATCGGGTTTCACCGTGGGTGCCGGGGTCGGTGGCGGACGTGGTTGACGAGGATGGCGCCAGCTGGGTGGCTTGGGGTAGGCTGATGGTGGTGTGGTGGCGCAATGTGCTGAGCATGATTCGTGGGCTCTGGGGCAGGATTGAATGACCCGCAAGCTTATGTTTGCAGGGCCGCGCAACCTATTGAACCAAGGTATGGGTCGGTGGCTTGGTGGCCGTGACCACGGATGCGATTGCGGTTCGCGCGGCGTATGGGCTACAGTGGATCCGTGACACGACGCACCAGCATCCGCCCCAGTATCGAAGTTGCCGTCATCATGCGGCGCGAGCGCATTGCCAACCGCTGGCAGCCCTGGCGCTGGATTCTGGTGGACGTGGTGCCGCAGGAGGAGTCCTTCGGCACCGAGGCGCGCCTGCTGTTCAAGAGCGAGGACGAGGAGCGCTGGCTGCACCCGGGCTTCACGGTCGAGCTGTTTCGCGACGACGGTGAGGGCTACTACCTGAACCTCACCACGCCCGCGCCCTGCTGGTTCGTGCTCTGGCGCATGGAGGACGAGCCCACGGTGGACGCCGAGCCGATTGCCCGGCCGACCATGGTGTCGCTGAGCTATCACGATGCGGGCCGCTGGCTCGATGCACAGGAAACGGTTGAGCAGGCGCCCGCGCCGGCGCATGTCATCGAGTGGCTGCAGGCCTTTGCCGATGAGCACCATGTGCTGGAGCTGAAGCGGCGCAAGCGCCCTGAGAGCTTCAAGGGCCTGCAGGACCGCTTCGGCAACCCGGCCTCGGTGACGACCGAGAAGAAGTTTGGCGGAGGCGGCCATGGCTGACGGCTTCCTGGGCCGCTGGTCGCGCCGCAAGCTCGACGCGCGCGACGGACGGCCGCCGGATGAGTCCGCCGAGGTGCCGGCACCCGCATCAGCGCCTGCCCCTGCATCGTCGCCTGGCGCCTCCTCGCCGGGGGCCTCTTCGCGTTTCGTCGCCGGCGTGGCGACCGCAGCGCCCGCGCGCCCGGTCACTGGCGCGGCTTCGCCGTCCGGGCCACGCGGTGAATCTGCCGCCGGGCATGTCGCCGTGCAGACCGCCGAGCCCTTGCCTGAGCCGCCGCCGCCGACCCTGGTCGACGCGCACGCGCTCGGCCGCGACGCCGACTTCCGGCCCTTCATGGCGCGCAACGTGGCGCCCGAAGTCAAGAACGCCGCAATGCGCAAGCTCTTTTCCGACCCGCACTTCAACGTGATGGACCGGCTCGACACCTACATCGACGACTACAGCCTGCCGGACCCGATCCCTGCGGCCATGCTGCGCCAGATGAACGGCGCGCGCATGCTCGGCCTGTTCGACGACGAGGACGCCGCCAAGGACGCCTCCACGGTCGCCGTCAGGGACGCCAGGAGCGCCGAGAACGAAGCCGCCGCCGACAAAGACCCGACGCAGCGCTCCCTTGGGGATGACGCGGATGGTGAGCCCGCCGAGGCTGTGGCACAGTCCCATGCAACGCCGGAGAACCTTCCGGCCCCTGCCCACGGCAGCCAGCCCGCCTCGCCACCCGCCGGGCGGGCCAGCCAGGACCAAGATGCCCACACTGATCTGCGACTGCAACCAGACGATGCCGCTCAAGCCCCAGGCCCTGGGCGCGGCGCTGCATGAGAAGCTGACCCTTCATTCCACCCTGTGCCGGCGTGAGGCCGGTGCCTTCCAGCAGGCCCTGGCCGGCGCGGACGAAGTCGTCGTCGCCTGCACCCAGGAGCAGCGCCTGTTCGCCGACCTGGCGCAGCAGACCGAAGGCGCGGTGGCCCCGATCCGCTTCGTGAACATCCGCGAGACCGGCGGCTGGAGCCGTGACGCGTCGCAGGCCGGCCCCAAGATCGCCGCGCTGCTGGCGGCCGCCCACCTGCCCGAGCCGGAGCCCGTGCCCACGGTCACGTACAAAAGCGCGGGCCGCGTGCTCGTGATCGGCCGGCTGGACGAGGCCGAGCGCGCCGCCGCGCTGCTGGGCGAGGGCCTCGATGCCGTGCTGTTCACCCAGGGCGCAGGTGCCGGCGCCGGGCAGGAGCGGCGCTGGCCCGTGATCGGTGGACGCATCGACGCGCTCACCGGCTGGCTTGGCGCCTTCGAGCTGCGCTGGTCGCCCGACAACCCGATCGACCTCGACCTGTGCACCCGCTGCAATGCCTGCATCGCCGCCTGTCCCGAGCAGGCCATCGGCCTCGACTGGCAGATCGACATGGATGCCTGCACCGGCCACCGCGCCTGCGTGAAGGCCTGCGGCGTGGCCGGCGCGATCGACTTCGCGCGCGAGCCCGAGGCGCAGACCGAGCGTTTCGACCTCGTGCTCGACCTGCGCGCGGCGCCCGCCTTCACACGCCATGCGCCGCCGCAGGGCTACTTCCATTTGCCAGGCGGGTCGGCCGGCGCCGAGGCGCTGCAGACGCTGCTGCGGCTGCGGGAACTGGTCGGCGAATTCGAGAAGCCGAAGTTCTTCAGCTACCGCCAGAAGCTGTGCGCCCACAGCCGCAACGAGACGGTGGGCTGCCGCGCCTGCATCGACATCTGCTCGGCCGAGGCCATCAGCAGCGACAGGTCGCGCCAGCAGATCCAGGTGAATCCGAATCTGTGCGTGGGCTGCGGCGCCTGCACCACGGTCTGTCCGACCGGCGCGCTGGGCTATGCCTATCCGCGTGCCAGCGAACAGGGCGCCCGGCTGCGCACACTGCTGTCGACCTATGCGGCCGCCGGCGGCGAGGGCGCCACGCTGCTGCTGCACAGCCAGGAGGCGGGCCGGCGCCGGGTGGAGCAGCTCGGCCGCGATGCCCGGCTGGGCCGCGCGCACGGCGTTCCGGCCAGCGTGATTCCGTTGGCCCTGTGGCATACCGCAAGCGTCGGGGTCGACCTCTGGCTCAGCGCCATCGCCTTCGGCGCGGCCAAGGTGGCGGTGCTGGTGACCGACGAGGAGGCGCCCCAGTACCTCGACGGCCTGCAGGCGCAGATGGACGTGGCCGGCGCGATCCTCAGCGGCCTGGGCTATGGCAGCGGCCACTTCGAGCTGCTGCGCGCACCGGATGCGGCTGCGCTCGACGCTGGCCTGCAGGCGCTGGCGGGCCGCCGCACGGCGGGGCCGGCCGCGCGGGCCCGCTTCGCCGTGACGGCGGACAAGCGCGGCACGCTCGACCTTGCGCTCGACCACCTGCTGTCGCACGCGCCGCAGGCTCGCTCCGGCGCCGGCGGAGCGGCCGGGCTTGCGGCTGCGGCCGAGGCCATCGCGCTGCCGGCCGCCGGCTCGCCCTTCGGCGCCATCACGGTGGACAAGTCGGCCTGCACGCTGTGCCTGAGCTGCGTGAGCGCCTGTCCGGCGGCGGCGCTGCAGGACAACCCGCAGCTGCCTCAGTTGCGCTTCATCGAGAAGAACTGCGTGCAGTGCGGCCTGTGCGCCACCACCTGCCCGGAGGATGCGATCGCGCTGGTGCCGCGCCTGCTGCTCACGCCCGAGCGCAAGGAGCCGCGCGTGCTCAACGAGACGCAGCCGTATGCCTGCGTGCGCTGCGGCAAGCCCTTCGGCACGCTCAAGGCCATCGAGGCGATGCTCGGCAAGCTGGCCGGGCATGCGATGTTCCAGGGGGCGGCGCTCGAGCGGCTCAAGATGTGCGGCGACTGCCGCGTCATCGACATCTACTCGGCGCAGGACGAAACGAAGATCACCGACCTATGAGCACCCCATCGCATCCCGCAGCCGCTGCAGGCTCTGCAGCCGAGGCCACGCTGGCGACCTCGCCCGGACTCGACGAGGAGACCGCGCGCGCCGAAATCTATGGCCTCCTGGGCCGACTGTTCTATGCGGCGCCGGACGCCGCGCTGCTGGCGCAGATCCGCGTCGCGCCGACCGAGGCGCCGGCGGCCGGCGGTTTTCTGGAGGAGCCCTGGCGCGCGCTCGTCGGCGCCGCCCGCGCGCTGCCGGACGAGGCCATCCGGGCTGAGTACGACGCGCTGTTCGGCGGCGTCGGCAAGCCCGAGGTCTATCTGTTTGCCTCGCACTACCTCGCGGGCTTCCTCAATGAAAAGCCGCTGGCCCGGCTGCGCGCCGAGCTGGCCCGGCTGGGCCTGGCCCGCAGCGAGGCCATGCCCGAGACCGAGGACCACATCGCCTACCTGTGCGAGGTCATGCGCTACCTGATCGCCGGCGACGACGTCACGGTCTCGAACCTCACGCAGCAGAAGGCCTTCTTCGGCGAGCAGATCATGCCCTGGGCCGGCCGCCTGTGCGAGGCCATCGGCGCCCACCCGGCGGCGCGCTTTCATGCGCGGTTGGCGGAGTTCGCGGCGGCCTTCTTCAGCGTGGAGTCGCAGGGCTTCGACATGCTCGACTGAGGCCCGCTCTGTCGCGTTGGCGGCAATGCTTACGCGGGCCTTGCAGCCGGGTTAATCCAATGGTTTCGTATGTGCTGCAGTGCAGCAGCGAATGAGGCCCTCATGCGCGCATGCACCACTTGCGCGCGTGGGGGGCGACCGCTACAGTCGGTTGAACGTATGCAAACCAGTTCCTAGCGAACGAAGTCCAACAGGAGAGCAAGCCATGAGCCAGCCCCCAGTCAACCGCCTGTCGCGCCGCACGCTCTTTGCCGGTGCCGGCGCAGCGGGCGCGGTGGCCGCCGCCGCCAGCCTCGTGGCCACGCAACCCGATGCACAGCCCGCCGCGGCCGCCCCCAAGGCCCCGCCGGAAAAAGGCGGCGGCTACAGCCTGACGGAACACGTCAAGCGCTACTACAAAACCACTCTCGTCTGACTCCCCCTTGCCGGAGACCCCCACATGTTGCTGACCAGGAAACAGGGTGCGGCCCCGGGCGCCGCCACGCGCGCGTCCGACGCACGCCCACACGCCACGTCGTCCTCGCCGTTCGTCTACAGCCTGCGCCGCGGCCTGTCGCATGCGCTGCCCACCATGGACCGCCGCGCCTTCCTGCGCCGCTCGGGCCTCGGGGTCGGGGCGGGGCTGGCGGCTTCGCAGCTGGTGCTGGTGAAGAAGGCCAAGGCCGCTGACGGCAAGCCGGTAGCCATCGGCGACGGCAAGATCGAGGTCAAGCGCACCGTCTGCACCCACTGCTCGGTGGGCTGCGCGGTCGACGCGGTGGTCGAAAACGGCGTCTGGGTGCGCCAGGAGCCGGTGTTCGACTCGCCGATCAACCTCGGCGCCCACTGCGCCAAGGGCGCGGCGCTGCGCGAGCACGGCCATGGCGAATACCGCCTGCGCTACCCGATGAAGCTGGTCAACGGCAAGTACGAGCGTATCAGCTGGGACACCGCGCTCAACGAGATCAGCGCGCGCCTCATGGACCTGCGCAAGGCCAGCGGACCCGACTCGGTCTACTGGGTCGGCTCGTCCAAGCACAACAACGAGCAGGCCTACCTGCTGCGCAAGTTCGTGAGCTACTGGGGCAGCAACAACTGCGACCACCAGGCCCGCATCTGCCACTCGACCACGGTGGCCGGCGTTGCCAATACCTGGGGCTACGGCGCGATGACCAATTCGTACAACGACATGCAGAACAGCAAGTGCGCGTTGTACATCGGCTCCAACGCCGCCGAGGCCCACCCGGTGAGCCTGCTGCACATGCTGCACTCCAAGGAGAACGGGTGCAAGATGATCGTGGTGGACCCGCGCTTCACGCGCACCGCCGCCAAGGCCGACGAGTACATCCGCATCCGCTCGGGCTCGGACATTCCGTTCCTGTTCGGCATGCTGTACCACATCTTCAAGAACGGCTGGGAAGACAAGAAGTACATCAACGACCGCGTCTACGGCATGGAGAAGGTCAAGGCCGAGGTCATGGCCAAGTGGACGCCCGACAAGGTCGAGGAGGCCTGCGGCGTGCCCGAGGCCACGGTCTTCAAGGCCGCGCAGATGATGGCCCTGAACCGCCCCTCCACCATCGTGTGGTGCATGGGCCAGACGCAGCACACCACCGGCAACGCGATCGTGCGCGCCTCCTGCATCCTGCAGCTGGCGCTGGGCAACGTGGGCGTGTCGGGCGGCGGCGCCAACATCTTCCGCGGCCATGACAACGTGCAGGGCGCCACCGACGTCGGCCCCAACCCCGACTCGCTGCCCGGCTACTACGGCATCGTCGAAGGCTCCTGGCGCCACTTCGCCAAGATCTGGGGCGTGGAGTACGACTGGATCAAGAGCCGCTTCTCCGCGCCGGCGATGATGACCAAGCCCGGCATCACCGTCTCGCGCTGGATCGATGGCGTGCTCGAGAAGAACGAGCTGATCGACCAGGACTCCAACCTGCGCGGCGTGTTCTTCTGGGGCCATGCGCCCAACTCGCAGACCCGCGGCCTCGACATGAAGAAGGCCATGGACAAGCTGGACCTGCTGGTGGTGATCGACCCCTACCCGTCGGCCACGGCGGCGATGGCGGCCATGCCCGGCAAGGCCGAGGACCTCAACCCGAACCGCGCGGTCTACCTGCTGCCGGCGGCCACGCAGTTCGAGACCAGCGGCTCCTGCACCGCCTCCAACCGCTCGCTGCAGTGGCGCGAGAAGGTGATCGAGCCGCTGTGGGAAAGCCGCAGCGACCACATGATCATGTACCAGCTGGCCGACAAGCTCGGCTTCGGCAAGGAGCTGGTCAAGAACTACAAGATGCAGAAGGTCGGCGGCATGGACGAGCCCGTGCCCGAGGACATCCTGCGCGAGATCAACCGCAGCGTGTGGACCATCGGCTACACCGGCCAGAGCCCGGAGCGCCTGAAGGCCCACATGCGCAACATGCACCTGTTCGACGTCAGGACGCTCAAGTCCAAGGGCGGCAAGGACAAGGAAACGGGCTACGACACGACCGGCGACTACTTCGGCCTGCCCTGGCCGTGCTGGGGCACGCCGCAGCTCAAGCACCCGGGCTCGCCCAACCTGTACGACACCTCCAAGCATGTGATGGACGGCGGCGGCAACTTCCGCGCGAACTTCGGCGTGGAGCGTGAGGGCGTGAACCTGCTGGCCGAGGACGGCTCGCATTCGGTGGGCGCGGACATCCAGACTGGCTACCCCGAGTTCGACCATGTGCTGCTCAAGAAGCTCGGCTGGTGGGACGAACTCACCGACGCCGAGAAGGCCCTGGCCGAAGGCAAGAACTGGAAGACCGACAACTCCGGCGGCATCATCCGCGTGACCATGCAGAACCATGGCTGCCACGTGTTCGGCAACGCCAAGGCGCGCGCCGTGGTGTGGAACTTCCCCGACGCGATCCCGCAGCACCGCGAAGCGCTGTACAGCACGCGGCCCGACCTCGTGGCCAAATACCCGAGCCACGATGACAAGAAGGCCTTCTGGCGCCTGCCCACGCTCTACAAGAGCCTGCAGGCCAAGAACGTGGCCGACAAGGTCGAGGTCAAGTACCCGCTCATCCTCACCTCGGGCCGCCTGGTCGAGTACGAGGGCGGTGGCGAAGAGACCCGCTCCAACCCCTGGCTGGCCGAGCTGCAGCAGGAGGCCTACGTCGAGATCAACCCGAAGACGGCGGCCGACCGCGGCATCCGCAACGGCGAGCGGGTCTGGCTCAGCAGCCCGACCGGCGCGCGCATCAACGTGCAGGCGATGGTCACCGAGCGTGTGGGCTCCGACACCGTCTGGATGCCCTTTCACTTCTCGGGCCGCTGGCAGGGGCAGGACATGCTGTCCTACTACCCGGGCGGTGCGGCACCCGTGATTCGCGGTGAAGCCGTGAACACCGCGACCACGTATGGCTACGACAGCGTGACGATGATGCAGGAAACGAAGACCACGATCTGCAACATCGAGCGCGCCGCTTGACGGACACAGGAGACACCCCATGGCACGAATGAAGTTTGTCTGCGACGCCGAGCGCTGCATCGAATGCAACGGCTGCGTCACCGCCTGCAAGAACGAGCACGAGATCCCCTGGGGCGTGAACCGCCGCCGCGTGGTCACGCTCAACGACGGCGTCCCTGGCGAGAAGTCGATCTCGGTGGCCTGCATGCACTGCAGCGACGCGCCCTGCATGGCCGTCTGCCCCGTCAACTGCTTCTACCGCACCGAAGAGGGCGTGGTGCTGCACGACAAGGATGTGTGCATCGGCTGCGGCTACTGCTCGTATGCCTGCCCGTTCGGCGCGCCGCAGTTCCCCTCGGCCGGCACCTTCGGCGTGCGCGGCAAGATGGACAAGTGCACCTTCTGCGCCGGCGGCCCCGAGGCCAATGGCTCGCAGGCCGAGTTCGAGAAGTACGGCCGCAACCGCCTGGCCGAAGGCAAGCTGCCGGCCTGCGCCGAGATGTGCTCGACCAAGGCGCTTCTGGCCGGTGACGGCGACGTGGTGGCCGACATCTTCCGCAACCGCGTGGTCAAGCGCGGCAAGGGCGCCGAAGTCTGGGGCTGGGGCACGGCCTACGGCTCCAAGCAGGCCGGCCAGCCGCCGGCAGGAGGCAAGTCATGAGCACGGTCCGCACCTCCCTCCAGGCCGTGCTGCTCTGCGGCGCAGCGCTGGCGCTCGCCGCCTGCGGCGACAAGGAGCAGACCATCGGCTCCAACATCAGGCAGGACGCCACGCCGTACGCCGGCACGGGCAAGCCGTATGCCGCGCCCGGCTGGAAGGCCGGCGACAAGGTCAGTTGGGAGCAGCAGCTGCGCACGCGCACCCAGAGCGGGCAGAACGACTACACCCGGACCAACTGATTGGGAGACGTCATGTCGATCCGCAACTTCATCGCGACGGCCTTGCTGGCGCTCGGCCTGGGCGCCGCAGTGGCCCAGACGGCGGCGCCCCAGGCGGCCGCTGCCAGCGGGCCAGCCGCATCGGGAGCGCCGGCTGCTGCCATGGCCCCTGCGGCTGCCGCGCCTGCCGGCATCCAGAGCCAGAACATCTTCGAGGTCAAGCCCGACGCCAGCGCCGATCCCAAGTACGCGAGCCAGACCAATGGCGAGCGTGCGAAGGTGCAGCCCGGCAACAATGCGCCGATGTGGCGGCAGGTCGGCGCAGGCGTGACCGGCTACAGCAGCCTGCCCGTGAGCCAGGCGCCCGAGGCAGGCAACCTGATCCAGCCGTTCGTGCAATACCCGGGCTCGCGCCTGACCAACGCCGGCGAAGCCTGGCGGCAGGTGCGCAACAACTGGATCATTCCCTACGGCGGCGCGATGCTGCTGATCGTGGCGGTGGCCATCGGCATCTTCTACTTCACCAAGGGCAAGCTCGGCCATGCCGAGAACGCCGGCCAGGGCGGCCTGCGCATCGAGCGCTTCACGCCCTTCGAGCGCTCGGCCCACTGGCTCAACGCGATTGCGTTCTGCATCCTGGCCATCTCGGGCCTCGTCATGGCCTTCGGCAAGTTCGTGCTGCTGCCGGTGATCGGCGGCACGCTCTT
>JBGAIH010000020.1:0-27277 GCA_044225675.1 Burkholderiaceae bacterium | reverse complement strand
GGCGGCACGCTCTTCGGCGCGCTGACCTACGTGCTCAAGAACCTGCACAACTTCGCGGGCCCGGTGTTTGCCGTTTCGCTGGTGGTGATCTTCTTCACCTTCGTGCGGGACAACTGGCCGCAAAAGGGTGACTTCGGCTGGCTGCTGCGCGGCGGCGGACTGCTGTCGGGCAACGAGGTGCCGTCCAACCGCTTCAATGCCGGCGAGAAGATCGTCTTCTGGGGCGGCGTGCTGGTGCTGGGTTTCGTGGTGGTGGCCTCGGGCCTCACGCTCGACAAGCTGCTGCCGGGCCTGCTCTACGACCGCGGCACCATGCAATGGGCCCATATGTTCCACGCGGTGTCGGCCGTGCTGATGATGTGCGTCTTCATTGGCCACATCTACATCGGCACCATCGGCATGCGCGGCGCCTACAAGGCCATGCGCGAGGGCTATGTCGACGAAGCCTGGGCGCGCGAGCACCACGAACTCTGGTACGACGACATCAAGAACGGCAAGATCCCGGCGCAGCGCAGTCCCCAGCACGGTGCCGGTGGCGCCCCGGGCACACCGGCCGCCAGCGCGGCACAGGCCTGAGGCCGCCCGCCCCACGAACCCCACGATCCCTGCACCTTCCGCACGACAAGGGCCCTGACATGAAACGCTTCCTCCTCGCCGCCACCGCCGCCGCCTGCTGCGGCGCCGCCATGGCCAAACTGCCCCCGCTGTCCGATGAAGCCAAGGCCAAGGCGGCCGAGGCCGCCGCCAAGACCGCATGGTCGGGCAAGGTGGACGCCTACCTGCTGTGCAAGTCGCAGGACAAGGTGGCCGCCGCGTACTTCAAGTCGGCCAAGGCGGCAGGCAAGGAAACCAAGCCGCCCGCGACCGCGACGCCCTGCGCCGACCCCGGCCCCTTCGCCTACACCCCGCCCGATCAAAAGCCGCTGGAGGCCGCAGGTGCCCACTCGCCGGCCGGCAATGCCACCAGCCCGCCGAGCACCAAGACGCCTTCGGCCCAGACCCAGCCTGCCAAGAAGTCCTGAGCTTGCGCGCCGCCTGCAGGCGCGCAGGCCCGCGCTTGCGGCGATGCAGCGCTTGACGCCCCTCCTGCACCTCACGTCCTTTGCGTCCCTGCCGGCGGCGTGCCCGCCCGGTTTGCGTTAGCCTTGCACGCATGTCCCTGCCCCAGCTGACCCAGGCCCGAGCGCCGCTCACCCGCGAGATCGAGGCCGTGAACGAACGCGGCGAGCGCGAAAGCGTGGCCATTCCCGCGGAGCGGGCGCTCACCGTCTATGTCGACAAGCGCGAGCTCGTCACGCTGATGACGCTGGGCGCCGAGCCCGAACTGCTGGTGCTGGGATGGCTGCGCAACCAGCGCCTCGTGCGCTCGGCGGCCGAGGTGCTGTCGATCACCGTGGACTGGGACGTCGGCGCCGCCGCCGTCCGCACGGTGGCCGGGATCGAGGATCTGGAGGCGCGCACCGCGCGCCGCGTGGTCACCAGCGGCTGCGGCCAGGGCAGCGTGTTCGGCGACATGATGGACGAGCTGGACACCTTGCGCCTGCCGGCGGCGCAGCTCACGCAGACGCAGCTGTACGGTATCGTCAACGCCATCCGGCTCAAGGAGAGCACCTACAAGTCGGCCGGCTCGGTGCACGGCTGCGCGCTGTTCCGCGGTGAGGAACTGATGGTGTTCGTGGAGGACGTGGGCCGCCACAACGCCATCGACACCATCGCCGGCTGGATGTGGATGCAGGGCCCGGCCCTGGACGACAGCGCCGACAAGGTGTTCTACACCACGGGCCGGCTGACCAGCGAAATGGTGATCAAGTCGGCGCAGATGGGCGTGCCCATCGTCGTCTCGCGCAGCGGGATCACGCAGATGGGGCTGGACGTGGCGCGCCGGCTGGGCCTGTGCGCCATCGGGCGGGCGATGAACCGGCGTTTCCTGTGCTACAGCGCGCCCGAGCGGCTGGTGCTGGTGCCGGGCGCGGCGGCCTGAGGGACCGCGGCGGCGCCCCGGCCCGCAGCCACACAGGGCCGCAGCCGCCGCACGGATTCCCGCTGAAGTTCCGGGGCCGCGGCTTTTCGGCTAAGGTGCGGGCCATGAATACTTCCCCCTGGCTTCTGGGCTGGCGCACGCTCTGGCGCGATCTGCGTGCGGGCGAGCTGCGCCTGCTGATCGTGGCCGTGACGCTGGCGGTGGCGGCGCTGACGGCCGTGGGCTTCTTCGCGGACCGTCTCAAGGGCGGGCTGCAGCGCGATGCGCGGCAGCTGCTGGGCGGCGACGCCGTGGTGGCCAGCGACAACCCCACGCCCGAGGCCTTCATCGCCGAAGCGCGCCGCCTGGGCCTGCAGACCGCGACCACGCTGAGCTTCCCGACCATGGGCCGGGCCGCCGATGCCCAGGGCGGCGCCTCGCGCCTGGTGGCGCTCAAGGTGGTGGACGCGGGCTATCCGCTGCGCGGCAGCCTCAAGGTGGCGCCGCAGCCGGAGGCGCCCGGCCAGGCCACGCGCGACGTGCCGGCGCGCGGCGAGGCCTGGGTCGATGCGCCGCTGCTCGGTGCGCTCGGGCTCAAGGTGGGCGATCCGCTGCTGCTGGGCGACGCCAGCCTGCGGATCGGCCGCATCATCGTCAACGAGCCGGACCGGGGCGCCGGCTTCATGAGCTTTGCGCCGCGCGTGATGATCCGCGAGGCCGACGTCGCGTCCACCCGCCTCATCCAGCCCGCCAGTCGCCTGACCTGGCGCTTTGCCGTGGCCGGCCCCGACGCTCAGGTGGCGCGCTACGTGAAGTGGGCGGTAGACGAGGCCAGGAAGCCCGAGGTGCGCGGCGTGCGCGTGGAGTCGCTCGAAGGCGGCCGCCCCGAGATGCGCCAGACGCTGGACCGCGCCGAGAAGTTCCTCAACCTCGTGGCGCTGCTGGCGGCCCTGCTGAGCGCGGTGGCCGTCGCCCTGGCGGCGCGCGGCTTCGCGGCGAGCCATCTCGATGCGTCGGCCATGCTGCGGGTGCTCGGCCAGAGCCAGCGCACGATCGCGCTGAGCTATGCGGTGGAGTTCGCGCTGGTGGGCCTGTTCGCCAGCCTGCTCGGCGTGGCCATCGGCTTCGGCGTGCATTACGTCTTCGTGCTGCTGCTCGCGGGCCTGGTGGAGACGGCGCTGCCAGCCGCCGGCCTGTGGCCCGCCGCCTTCGGCGTCGGCATGGGCCTCACGCTGCTGCTGGCCTTCGGCATGCCGCCGGTCATGCAGCTGGCGCAGGTGCCGCCGCTGCGGGTGATCCGGCGCGACGTGGGCAACCTCAAGCCCGCCTCGGCGGCGGTGCTGGCCATCGGCGTGGCGGGCTTTGCCGCGCTGCTGCTGGCCGTGAGCAGCGACCTGCGCCTGGGGGCCATCGCGGTCGGTGGGTTCGGCGCGGCCGTGGTGCTGTTCGCCGGCCTGAGCTGGCTCGCGCTGCGCCTGCTCAGGCGCAGCGTCAACGAGGCCACCGCGCCGCGCTGGCTGGTGCTGGCCACGCGCCAGGTGTCGGCGCGGCCGGCCTACACCGTGGTGCAGGTCAGCGCGCTGGCCGTGGGTCTGCTGGCCCTCGTGCTGCTGGTGCTGCTGCGCACCGACCTCGTGAGCAGCTGGCGCAAGGCCACGCCGCCGGATGCCCCCAACCGCTTCGTGATCAACGTCATGCCGGAGCAGGCCGATGCCTTCCAGCAGGCGCTGCGCGACGGCGGCGTGAGTCGCTACGACTGGTACCCGATGATCCGCGGCCGCCTGCTGAGCATCAATGGCCGCACCGTGACGCCCGACGACTACACCGAAGACCGCGCCAAGCGCCTCGTGGACCGCGAGTTCAACCTGTCGGCCACCGAGGTGCGGCCGCCGCACAACGAGATCGTTGCGGGCCGCTGGACCGACAACGAAAAGGGCGCGATCAGCGTCGAATCGGGCATCGCCGAAACCCTGGGCCTGCGCATGGGCGACACGCTGCGCTTTGACATCGGCGGCGTGCAGACCGACGCGAAGATCACCTCGCTGCGCAAGGTCGACTGGGGCTCGATGCGCGCCAACTTCTTCGTGATCTATCCGGTGCGCGAGCTGGCCGACGTGCCCGTCACCTACATGAGCGCCTTCCGCGCGCCGGGCTCGGCGGACTTCGACAATGCGCTCGTCCGGGCCTTTCCGAACATCACCGACGTGGACATGACCAGCACCATCAACCAGGTGCAGGGCGTGCTCGAGAAGGTGATCCGCGCGGTGGAGTTCCTCTTCGGCTTCACGCTCGCGGCCGGTTTGGTGGTGCTGTTCGCGGCGGTGACGGCCACGCGCGAGGAGCGCGCCCGCGAGTTCGCCATCATGCGCGCGGTCGGCGCGCAGGCCAGCCTGCTGCGTCAGGTGCAGCGGGCGGAGCTGGCGGGCGTCGGCCTGCTGGCGGGCTTCCTGGCCAGCGTGGTGGCGGCGGCCGTGGGCTGGGCTCTTGCGCGCTATGCGTTCGAGTTCGAGTGGACGGTTCAGTGGTGGGTGCCGCTGGCCGGCGCAGGCGCGGGTGCGGTGCTGGCGCTGGCGGCCGGCTGGTGGGGCCTGCGCGAGGTATTGCGCCGGCCGGTGGTGGAAACGCTGCGCCAGGCCTCACAATAAGCGCCATGCAGATTCAGGAAAAGCCGCCCGCTGAAACGGTCTTCGAATGGATTGGTGGCGAGGAGAGAATCCGCGCCCTGGTCGAGCGCTTCTACGACCTCATGGACCTCGAGCCCGACTACGGCGCGCTGCGCGCCGTGCACGGCAGCGACCTGGCCAATGCGCGCCAGCGCCTGTTCTGGTTTCTCACGGGCTGGATGGGCGGCCCGCAGCACTACACCGCCCGCTTCGGCCACCCGCGGCTGCGCATGCGGCACATGCCGTTTCGCATCGGTCTTCGCGAACGCGATCAATGGCTCGCGTGCATGGATCAGGCGATGCGCGAAACCGATGTGCCCGACGATCTGCGCCTGCGGTTGAATGACTCCTTCTTCCAGACGGCCGACTGGATGCGCAACCTCCACGGCTGAGTGGGGCGCGGCGGCCGCAGTGCCGCTTCTGCCTGCCGTTGAAATTCCCTAGGCCGCTTGGCCTCCTGCTTCCGGCGGATGGACCTCGCCGCCGACGCTCTCTACGCTGCGAATCCATTCGCATCGCAGGAGCCCCTCATGATCCCTTCCACGCGCACGCTGTCCGCAGAACTGGCGCGCGACATTCTTGGCGCCAAGCAGCTCGCGCACCGTCACCAGGCGCGGCGGGCCTGGACGCTGCTGTGGGGCGCCTTCGCCGGCCTTTCGCTCGCCAGCGTGCTGATCGTGGCGGGCTATCTTCCCGACTGGACGCCGCACCTGCTGTTTGCAGGATTTGCGGCCGGCGTCGGTTTTGCGACGCTGATGCTGGCGCTCGGCCGCAACGTGCTGTTCTCGACCGGCGCGCGCTGCCCCGAATGCGATCACGACTGGGAGATCCGGCGGCCGCCCCGCGACCGCTCGCACGACATCATGCCGAACTGGGCGTCATGCCCCGGCTGCGGTGTGGAGATGCGCACGCGCGTGCTGGAGGAGTTCCTGCATCGCGAAGCCATCCAGGCCGGGTGGCTCAACACCCGCGTGTTCGACCTCCCGACCCAGAACGCCGAGCTGGACGCGCTCGTCAAGCCTGAGAAGGCTTGAGCTGAGCGGGCCTGAGCGGAGCGGGCCTGAGCTGAGCGGGCTTGAGCAGCACCACCAGCGCCCCGGCCCCGCCTTCGGCCGGGCGCGCCTGCACGAAGGCCAGCACTTCGCTCTTCTGGATCAGCCATCCCTGCACCTTGCTCTTGAGCACCGGCTCCTTGCCCGGTGAGCCCAGACCCTTGCCGTGGACCACGCGCACGCAGCGCAGGCCCGTGCGGACGCAGTCACGGACGAAGTCCGCCAGCGCCTCGCGCGCCTCCTCGCGGCGCAGCCCGTGCAGGTCGATCTGCCGCTGAATGCTCCATTCCCCCTTGCGCAGGCGGCGCGTCACGTCGGTGCCGATGCCGGGTCGGCGAAAGCTCAGCGCATCGTCCACGTCCAGCAGCGTGGTGACGTCGAACTCGTCGCTGATCGACGCCTGCATCACGGCCTGCTCGTCGAGCTGCCTTTGCACGGGGATCGGTGCGGGCTGGGCGCGCTCGATGCGGGCTCGGCCCGTGTCTGGCAGCGGCTGCACCTTGCCGGCGGCGCGCGCAAAGAGTTCCGCTTCGGCGCGTGCCCGGCGCTCGGCCTCGCGGCGCGCGGCCAGCGCGGCGGCCTCGCGCGCGCGGGTGGCGGCAAGTTCGTTCTTGATGCGCTGGAGGTCGGCGAGTTGCGTGAGTTTCATGAGGCCCCTGGCCGGCCTGGTCGATGACGCAGCCCGGCCTGCGCATGGTAGGGCATGCGCAGGGCCGTTGCTCGGCAGGGGGTGATGAAGGGACTGCCTGGTGCGGACGGTGCGGATGGCGCGGCCGGTGCTCGCGCCATCACACCTTACTTGCAGCTCGCCGGCCGGTACTTGGCCTGGATGGTGCCGCCGCAGATCCACGTGACCTGGCTGTTGCCGGCCATGGTGCCGGTCAGCTCGATCGTGCTGCCGGAGATGGCGTTGTCGCCCCGGGCGGTGGCGGTGACGACGCCCTGGGTCGAGTTCGTCTGCGAGTAGGCGACGCTGGCCACGTACTTGGACGATTGCGTCTCGATCGACAGGCTCGCGTTGGAAGGGAAGCTGCCGCTGACCTGCACGGCTTCTGACACGGCCGTGCGGCCTGACGAAGCGGCCAGCACCACTTCAGAAACCTTGGCGCGAACGGTGTAGTCCTGATAGGCCGGCAGCGCAACGGCGGCCAGAATGCCGATGATCGCGACCACGATCATGAGTTCGATCAGGGTGAAGCCTTGCTGGAGAGAGCGTTTCATGTCGAGAGTCCTTCCTGGTTTGAGAAGCGCTCATCGTAGAAAGCGTTTTGCAAACGCCGACGGAGTGTTTCGCATCGAAACACTCCGTCGCATATGGAAACCGTAGTTTCTTCTTCGTGTGCAGAAGAAACTCATTCTTTCGCATCGCTTTGCCGACCGGCCTTGTGGCGCCGACGCGACTTGTTGCTGCCGCGTCGGCTCGCACACCGCGAACAAGAGCCGCTTGCGGCCTTCTTCGCGAAAGAGCGTTCGCAGCCGGATTACTTGCAGCTGGCCGGGCGGTACTTGGCGGCGATCGTGCCGCCGCACACCCAGTTGACCTGGGCGTTCGCGCCCATCGTGCCCGTCAGCACGATGGTGCTGCCGGTGATCGAGGAGTCGCCCTGGGCGGTGGCGGTCACCACGCCTTCGGTCGCGCTGGTCTGCGAGTAGGCCACGCTGGCGACGTACTTGGACGACTGGGTTTCGATCGACAGGCTGGCGGCCGTGGGGAAGCCTCCGGAGACCTGCACGGCCTCCGAGACTGCCGTGCGTCCCGCCGAAGCGGCCAGCACCACTTCCGAAACCTTGGCCCGGACGGTGTAGTCCTGGTAGGCCGGCAGCGCGACGGCAGCGAGAATGCCGATGATCGCGACGACGATCATCAGTTCGATCAGGGTGAAGCCTTTTTGGATAGAGCGTTTCATGTCAATGGGTCCTCCGTTGTTGACGCCCTGATCCTAGAAATTGCCCTCCCTCGCTTCACGAAACGTTGCATCCGGAAACATTGACCGCCCTGTCGAATGAATCTATTGGTTCTCAAAAAATTGATTTTGTTGAACCTATAGAAGTCCTTTTTCGGCGAAAGTTGTTGCATCCGAGCGACTCACGATCACATGGTCCAGTACGCGCACGTCGACCAGCGCAAGCGCCGCCTTGAGGGTTGAGGTCAACGCGATGTCCGCGCGCGACGGCTCCACCAATCCGCTGGGGTGGTTGTGGGCCAGCACCACCGCCGCTGCATGGTGATGCAGGGCGCGCAGCACCACTTCGCGCGGATAGACGCTGGTCTGGCTCAGCGTGCCGCGAAACAGCTCCTCCATGGCGATCAGCCGGTTCTGCGAATCGAGGAACAGCACGGCGAACACTTCGTGCTCGCGCTCGCCCAGGCGCAGGCGCACGTAGTCGCGCAGGGTCCGCGGCGAGTCGATGACGTCGCGCTCCTGCAGCCGCTGGGCGAGGGCGCGGCGCGACAGCTCCAGCACGGCCAGCAGCTGGGCGCGCTTGGCATTGCCGCCCAGACCCTTGACGGACCGGAGTTCTTCCGCGCCGGCATTGAGCAGGCCTGCCACACCGTTGAAGCGGGTCACCAGCTCTTGCGCCATCGCCATCACGCCCCGGCCCGCGGTGCCGGTGCGCAGCAGCAGGGCCAGCAGCTCGGCATCGTTCAGGGCGGCGGCACCGAGGGACAGCAGCTTCTCGCGGGGCCGGGCATCGGCCGGCAGCAGTTTGGGGCTCATGAGTACAAAAGAATTCAGATCGGGCGTGCAGTGTAAGTCGCGCGCGCCTGGGGAGAAAGGGGCTGCACGGGCGCGCCCGGCCCGCCGGCTTCCTACAATGGCGGGCCGCGCCCATTTCTTCAGGCGCGCCAACGGATACCCATGCCCACCACGCCCGTCCTGGTCCAGCCAGGCTCCTTTCTCACGCTGCATTACCGCCTGGCCGGGCCGGGCGGAGACATCATCAACACCTTCGAGGGCCAACCCGCGACCCTGTCGCTGGGCACCGGTGAACTGTCCCCCGCCGTGGAGCAGCGGCTGCTGGGCCTGGCCGAGGGCACGCACACGCGCTTCGACATTCCGGCCGGCGAGGCCTTCGGCGAGCGCAATGCCGACATGCTGCAATGGGTGGCGCGCAAGCTGCTCGACCAGATGGGCGATCCCGACGAGAAATACAGCGTCGGCGACGTGGTGCAGTTCCCCACGCCCGACGGCCGCGGCCAGTACGCCGGCGCCGTGCGCCAGGTACGCGAGGACGAGGGCGGCGGCTCGGTGCTGTTCGACTTCAACCACCCGCTGGCGGGCCAGCCCGTGACCTTTGAAGTGCAGCTGATCGGGGTGCTCTGATGGACGCGCCCACCACCGTGACCAAGGAAATCGTGCTGGCCGAGCCGCGCGGCTTCTGCGCCGGCGTGGACCGCGCCATCGAGATCGTCGAGCGCGCACTCGTCAAGTTCGGCCGGCCGATCTACGTGCGCCACGAGATCGTGCACAACACCTATGTCGTCAACGACCTCAAGGACAAAGGCGCGATCTTCATCGAGGACCTCGACGAAGTGCCTCCGGGCGCTACGCTCGTGTTCAGCGCGCACGGCGTGAGCCGCGCGGTGCAGGAGGAGGCCCAGCGCCGGGGCTTCCAGATCTTCGACGCCACCTGTCCGCTCGTCACCAAGGTACACGTCGAAGTCGCCAAGCTGCACAGGGAAGGCTACGAGTTCATCATGATCGGCCACAAGGGCCACCCGGAGGTCGAGGGCACGATGGGCCAGCTCGACAGCGGCATCCACCTGGTGGAAGACGTCGACGACGTGGCCCGGGTGCAGCCGGCCCAGACCGACAAGCTGGCCGTGGTGACCCAGACCACGCTGAGCGTGGACGACGCGGCCGAGATCTCGGCCGCAGTCAAGCAGCGCTTTCCCAAGGTGCGCGAGCCCAAGCAGCAGGACATCTGCTACGCCACGCAGAACCGGCAGGACGCGGTGAAGTTTCTCTCGCCCGAGGTCGACGTGGTCATCGTCGTCGGCAGCCCCACCAGCTCCAACAGCAACCGCCTGGCCGAACTCGCGCGCAAGCTCGGCGTCGAGGCGCACATGGTGGACCAGCCGGCGGAGCTGCGCGACGAATGGCTCGTGGGCAAGTCGCGCGTGGGCCTGACGGCCGGCGCGTCGGCGCCCGAGATCCTCGTGCAGCAGGTCATCGACCGCATCAAGGCCATGGGCGCGGTGTCGGTGCGCAAGCTCGACGGCATTCGCGAGACGGTCAAATTCCCCCTGCCGAAGGGGCTCAAGCTCGATGTCTGACGCACGCTCCGGCGTCGCACCCACGGGCCTGCCCGTCGGCCTTGACGACATCCGCGCCGCCCAGGCACGGCTGGCGGGCCACCGCCACTTCCTGCGCGAAACACCCTTGTGGAAACTGCCTGGCGCGGCGCTCGGCGTGGACTGTGCCGAGGTCTGGCTCAAGCTGGAGCATCTGCAGGTCGGCGGCAGCTTCAAGTCGCGTGGCATGCTCAACCGCCTGCTGGCCGCGCAGGCGCCGGCGGCCGGCGCGATCATCGCCTCGGGTGGCAATGCCGGCATCGCCGCCGCAGGCGCGGCGCGCGCGCTCGGCGTGCCCTGCGAAGTCTTCGTGCCCACCGTGTCGAGCGAGGCCAAGCGCGCGCGTCTGCGCGAGCTGGGCGCGCAGGTCGTCGTCACGGGCGCGGTCTATGCCGAAGCGCTCGAAGCATGCCTTGCACGCCAGCGCGAATCGGGCGCGCTGCTCATGCATGCCTATGACCAGACCGAGGTGGTGGCCGGCGCGGGCACCCTGGCCGCCGAGATCGAGGCCGCCGGCGGCGTGCCCGACAGCGTGCTCGTGAGCGTGGGCGGTGGCGGGCTGATCGGCGGCGTGGCCGCCTGGTTCGGCCGCCGCGCGCGCGTGGTGGCTCTGGAGCCGGAGCTGGCGCCGACGCTGTTCCAGGCGCGCCAGGCCGGCGCGCCGGTGGACGTGGCCGTCAGCGGCATCGCGGCCGACTCGCTCGGTGCCAAGCGCATCGGCACCATCGCCTGGGCGCTGACCCAGGCCTTCGTGGACGACGCGCTGTGCCTGCCCGACGACGCCATCCGCGCCGCGCAGCAGTGGCTGTGGAAGGAAATGAAACTCGCCGTCGAGCCTGCCGCCGCGCTGCCGCTGGCGGCCCTGCAGACCGGCGCCTTCAAGCCCGGGCCGCAGAGCAAGGTCTGCCTCATCGTCTGCGGCGCCAACGTCGATCCGTCCACGCTGGCCTGACGACGTACCGGGCCAGCGGCAGACGCCACGCACGCTATCTGGACGTCTTGAGGCCGGCCTCGCCCGGGGCGTGCCCGCACCCCAGCCACTAGAATTCCGCCATGCTCGACATCACTCTCCTTCGCAAAGACCTCCCCTCGGTCGTGGCGCGGCTCGAAAGCCGCAAGAAGCCCCAGGCCTTTCTTGACCTCGAGGCCTTCAGCGCGCTGGAGTCCGAGCGCAAGACCATCCAGACCCGGGCCGAAGAACTGCAGGCCCGCCGCAATTCGCTCAGCAAGCAGATCGGCCAGCTCAAGGCCAAGGGCGAGTCCACCGACGCCGTCATGGCCGAGGTCGCCTCGATCAAGACCGAGCTCGACACCGCAGCCGCCCGCAGCGAGGCCGTGCAGGCCGAGCTGCACACCATGCTGCTGGGCGTGCCCAACCTGCCGCACGCCACCGTGCCCGTGGGCGCCGACGAGCATGGCAACCAGCTCGTGCGCCAGTGGGGCACGCCGCGCAGCTTCGACTTCGCCATCAAGGACCATGTGGACGTGGGCAGCCCGCTGGGCCTGGACTTCGACATCGGCACCAAGCTCGCGGGCTCACGCTTCAACTTCATGAAGGGGCCGATCGCCCGGCTGCACCGGGCGCTGGCGCAGTTCATGCTCGACGTGCAGACCCAGGAGCATGGCTACACTGAGTGCTACACGCCCTACATCGCCAACGGCGAAACGCTGCGTGGCACGGGCCAGCTGCCCAAGTTCGAGGGCGATCTGTTCGCGGTGAAGAAGGGCGGGCAGGAGGGCGAGGAGCAGCCCGACGCCACGGCGCTGTACCTCATCCCGACCTCGGAAGTCACGCTCACGAACGTGGTGCGCGACGAAATCGTGGCCGAGTCGCAGCTGCCCATCAAGCTCACCGCCCATTCGCCGTGCTTCCGCTCGGAGGCTGGCAGCGCCGGGCGCGACACGCGCGGCATGATCCGCCAGCACCAGTTCGACAAAGTCGAGATGGTGCAGATCACCCACCCCGACAAGAGCTACGAAGCGCTCGAAGAGATGACCGGCCACGCCGAAGCCATCCTGCAGAAGCTCGGCCTGCCGTACCGCGTGATGCTGCTGTGCACCGGCGACATGGGCTTCGGCTCCAGCAAGACCTACGACCTCGAAGTCTGGCTGCCGGCGCAGAACACCTACCGCGAGATCAGCTCCGTCTCCAACTGCGAGGCCTTCCAGGCCCGGCGCCTGCAGGCGCGCTTCAAGAACGCGCAGGGCAAGAACGAACTGGTCCACACCCTCAACGGCTCGGGCCTGGCCGTCGGCCGCACGCTCGTGGCCGTGCTGGAGAACTACCAGAACGCCGACGGCTCGGTCACCGTGCCCGACGCGCTGCAGCCTTACCTCGGCGGGCTGAAGACCCTCGCGGCTTGAGCTAGAATGCCAGCTTCGCACCACGCGATGCACCGAATTCAGGAGAGGTGGCAGAGTGGTCGAATGTACCTGACTCGAAATCAGGCGTAGGGGCGACCCTACCGTGGGTTCGAATCCCACCCTCTCCGCCACAGGCCTAGTATTGGCGCGGCTTGCAGCCCGCCCGGCCACACTACCCACCTTTTTACCCACCCTTTTGGGCGCGCAGGCCTGCGCCCCATATCGGCACGCGCTTGCGGTATTTGAAGCGCTTAAGTGCGCGGTGGTGGCTAGCCCCTTGCTTCGCGCCTGCTAAGGCGCCAAGGACTCCCTAGGAGCCCCAACGCACTGCAATCGCCATGGGCGCAACGTACCTGGGTGCAGCAAGCTCGCGCGCTTGTATGTGGGCATAGGCCAGCCAATTTTGGCCCAGCTAGGCCAAGCTACTTATTTCGGAGGACCTCGAAAAACTCGAATACATCCATACCCAACCCTTTCGCTATCACATCAATAGCATTCAAGGTCGGATTCGCTTTCCCGGTTTCTATCCTGCTCAAGTAAGTCTGATAGAAGCCGCAGCGCTCAGCGAACTCCACCTGGCTCCAGCCCGCCTCGGACCGGAGTTCCTTCACACATTTTCCAAAGCGTTCCGACAGTGTTTTCTTCACCCAAAGACTGTCAGGTTCATGCTTTAATTCACATACACACTAATTCGTATATTTCTATGAACACGTCTTTTTCCATCAAGCTCAAAGTTGTGCGCGTTGGCGGTCTGATGCTGCTGTTGTGCACGCTGGCGTCAACCGCTATTCCTAGCCATGCCCAGCAAGATCCTGGATGCGAAGCGGCTAGGGCCGTGATGGGCAGCCTCTTCGGAAACTCGCGCATTCCGCCATGCAACTCATCAGGTCCGCAAGGCCCCCAAGGTCCTGGAACCACGGCTCCCATGACCGGGACAAGACCAAGTGGCCGAGGGGTCGACACCCCAGAAAATTCAGAACGTGTGAGAGCCTCGCTGGTGCAGATCTACGGGTCGCTGGACCCGACCCTTCCATTGCGTGATGCGACCGCTGGCATGGATGCGTGCATTACGGCTATGAGGCCGTTCGAAAACGCTCGAAACTTCATGAATTCAGGTTTCAACGAGCTAAACGCAAGATGCAATGAGCTGATGAAGCCGATGTATCAGGCGTATGTAGACCGGGCCAGAGCGGGGTATCGAGCGAACGAGCAAGCAAAGGCTGATGCGGATAAAGCGGCGGAACAGCAAGAGGCCGACCGAGTCGCTCGCATAGTCGCTGAACTCAAAGCGGGCCAGCGCCAGCCGACAAGCTGTGCGGAATACATGGTGACCAAAGGGGTTGATCCTGCTGGCGTCAATGCGCCAGTGATGCACGTCGCCTACCAGGCGCCGACAGGGCTAGGCCTCTTTCGCGGAAATGTCGAGCGCATCGAGGGCAGCACAATTTTTCTTAGCGGTCGTATTCCCGACGTCATGCGTCTGACGCTCAACCCGCCCGACCACATGATCGTCAAAACCAACAGGGACACCAAAGTCTATGCTGGCGAACGCGTTCGCCCAAATGGCCTATTGGAGGGATTCGCAACTCAGTCAGGAACTCAAGCAGTAACTCTCACCACGGGTCGAGTAGTCACTGTTGCTGTCCTAACGCCCGTCTGCATGCAGCCAAGATAGGTTGACGTGATCCACTCCAGCGACCAGTGGGTCGCTGGAGCCAAGTATGCCTCCTTCACAGGAGCTCTTAAGTGCCGCCCATTTCACAAACCGAGCTTGACTGTGTCTTACGCATCCTCCATCGACGCTGAGACCACCCTCGTCCGTCTCAGTTGCCTGCGCGCCACGGACGCGCCAATGCTGCCCGAAGGCCCCGAGGCGCTAACGTCCGAAAGCGGGTTCTGAGGAATTAAGATTTCGCAGGGTACCGCGCTCGTCGCCCCGATCACGGCCGCGCCAGTGGGATTGGCGGCTCGGGCGAGGGCTGCCCCCGGGTTGCACTGCTATTGTGACGCACGCCTCGCGGCCCGCAGATGAGGGGCTCGGCTACTGGCGCGACTTTAGCTGTACAGATTTCCAGTATAATTCCTGCATCCCGGCAAAGTTGCACTGCTGGGGCTGCCTGGCCAGGCATAGCCGCATCTCACGGCGCACGTCGTCCCGAGACCCCCCGACGAAAACAACATGGGTGCTCCTGCACGAGAACGTGTCGTAAACGTGGACCGCGGAAGAGTCCACGACCAATTCCGAAAGCCCGCCTCGCGCGGGCTTTTTCACGCCCTCTTGAACTCTGCCGGCTGCAGAAATAAATTCCGGACGATCACGGAGTGGCAACCACGGCCAAGACAAATGACTATCCGGGCTCGCTGGGTGCGGGTTGTCGGCGTCGAGGTATATCCCCACAGCCGCAACCCAAAGCGCCTAGGTGCATCCGGCCTCAATCGGGAGTGGTGGTGCCACATCGAGGGTGCGACGGCGCAGGTGGTGGAGCCGTTGTGTAGGCCAGGCCTACAGCTACAGGCTGCGATGGGCGGCGTCAGCGCGTAGCTATTCGCCAGCCGCGAGCATCTTCTGAGCAAGATTTAGATCTTAAATAGCGCTGCGCGCCACGTTTCCTAATTCAGCCGATCCATAGCGTCTGTTGGGAACCCGCCTGCTGGATGCCCGCTTTGAAAGAGCCAACATATGATGTTGACACTCAGCACCGGAATTATCGCGAGAATCCGGGTACCTCAGAGCGCAGAGTCGCCAGTAGAGGCGCCAGCAATACAAACGAGAAGGAGGAGATGATGAAAATCGCGGAATGGCTTCTACGGCTGGCGAACTGGCTAAGTTCAGACGAAGCGCGTACCACGCAGCCGTTGTCTGGCACCCCCCCTACTTCTCACGCGAAACCTGTCGGTGGCAAGGTGAAGGTGACTGTACCGACCCCAACGCCACTTCCGGTTCGCTCACCCGAAAGCGTTAGGAGTGAACTCACGCGGTCTCCGCGCCGCGCTCTCATTGGAACGACTGTGCCCTGGGAAGGGTTAGCCGTCCGGTCGTTTCTCAAAGATGTGCACAGTGTGGTCGGTGACAAAGACGGATACTATCAATATGGTGTCTTTGCAGATCCTGCAGGCGACTGGTCTGTTGTCCACGCCGTAACTCCCCCCGGCAATAACGATGCCGGTCTGGCGCTTAGCCAGGCACACCAGGAGTTTGGGTCCTTTCATGTGCAGATGTTTGTTGGAGTTGCGGGATCGTTGAAAGACGACATCCCCATAGGCAGTGTTGTCGCCGGCGATCATGTCTACAACGCGCATTCATCAAAAGTTGAGGACACCGAAACGCTGGGCAGGCCTAAAGGACTTCCACCCGATCGGAGGTTGTTATCGATTTCCCGAGCGATTCTGCATTCGGGGGAGTGGCAGTTACTGATTCGGCCGCCGGTCGATACTGCGCTGCCTGAGACGAGCGGCTATCCATGTCCTTATCCACCCACAGCATTCTTGAAGAGCATCGCCTCCGGTGAAGAGGTCTTGGCTGGAGGGAAATCTAGCAGGTATGCGTGGATCCGGAAGAACTTGAATGATTGCGGCGCGGTGGAGATGGAGGGTTATGGCGCCATGAAAGCCGCAGAGTACGAGAACACTCCCGCAATCATCATTCGTGGAATCTCGGACATGTGCGCCGGCAAGGATCATGTTGCTGACGACATGAACCAACCAATCGCGGCATCCCATGCTGCAGCATTCGCCTTCGCAATACTCTCGTTCCACGGTCGTGCCCACCAGGCAGGCCTTGCTCCCGCGCAGCCAACCACCGAGCCACCTGCGTCTCAGACGCCTGAAACTGCGCCACCACGCAGGGTGCAGGTGGTGCTCAATTTTGATGGCGTGAAGGAAGAGTGGGACGACACCAAAGTAAAAAGCGTCGTTCAGCGGTTTCGCGCTGCCCTCGGGGACGAGCTAGCAGAACTCGTTCGTGTCGATGACGGTTCTGTCAGGCTGGTCATAGATGTCCGGGCAGATGCGGAGATCGACCTTGGGAAACTCCGGGCGGTTGCGAATGAGGCGGGTGTTACCCTGCTCGGCGCAATCGCGGCTGAGAAAATCGCCGACGCGGACGCCTCGCGCCTAGCGCTTGCACAAGCCTCGAAGAACCTCCTCTCATGGGAAAAAAGTCTTCCAGGTGAGAAGTGGATTGATCGACCGGAGCAAGCCACCATCTTGGACAGATTTGGTCTCGATTCAAGTTTGACGGTACTACTGGGAGTTCCTGGATCAGGAAAGTCGGCGCTCCTGTCCAAAATTGCCGGCGATCTGGTTCATCGCGGAGCGCCAGTGCTTGCGTTGAAGTCCGATGTTCTCTTACCTGACGTCAACAACGAAATTGATCTACAGCAGTTCCTGAACCTCGCGGCGCTTCCGAGCGAACTTCTACTGCGACTCTCCGCTCTCGAACCGGTATACCTGCTAATCGACCAACTCGATGCTCTTGCAAGTCAAGTTGACCTCAAGAGCGGGCGCCTGAACGTCTTGCTGAACCTCGTGCGACGGCTTGCAGGAACGTCTAACGTTCATATCCTTTTGTCCGCTCGCTCCTTCGAATTCAATCATGATGCCCGACTCCGCGTAGTTGACGCGGAACCAGTTGAGTTGCAGCTTCCGCCTTGGCATGAAGTGAAGGAGCAACTCGCCGCGGTCGGGGTTGATGGAGATACGTGGCCGGAAAGCGCTCGAGAGGTTGTGCGCATCCCGCAAGCCCTCAAGACCTACATCGTGTTGGCAAAATCAGGAAAAACCGAGCCCTCAATTACATATCCGGCGATGCTCGAAAGGTTTTGGCAGGAGCGCATCGCGTCGGCAACTGACGGCATGCAACTCACGAAGTTGGCAAACGACATCGCTGACCAAATGGCGAATGAAGAGGTGCTCTGGCTCGGAGTTGCGCGATTCGATGACCGGGCGAAACTATTGAGGCGTCTCGAGTCCCTGGGTCTCATCGTAAGGTCCGACAGTGAACTGAGCATCGCATTTAGCCATCAGACGGTCTTCGATCACGTACTCTCAAGAACATTTCTAGCCACGGCTGGATCGCTGTCCAACTACGTCTTAGCTCGGCAAGATTCACTTTTCGTCCGTTCGAAACTGTGGTCTGCGTTGAACTACCTCCGGGGATCAGAGCTGACCTCGTATGAACGTGAGCTCAGGCAGATGTGGGAAGTGGCGAACTTGCGACGCCATCTTCGGCTCTTACTAGTCTCGTTTATGGGGCAAGTTTCACAGCCGACGTCACTTGAGACGTCCTACATGGGGTCTGCGCTACGCACACCGGCCCTGCGAATCTCGGCACTCAAGGCGATGGCGACGACGTCATCTTGGTTTGGACCGTTTGCTGGCACTGCCATCCGCGAAGCGATGTCGGGCGACGACACTGAATCAAGTCTCGCGTCCATGATTCTTGTGAATGCATGGGAAACTGATGCAGAGCGTGTCCTCCGATTGATCAGGGATGTTTGGCTCCCGCATCCAGAGAAGGACACATTCTCCTGGCAGACGTTGAAGGACTGCCCAGTTTGGACAGAAGAGATTCAAGTGGCAGCCGCAACAATTCTCCAAAGGACATCCATTGCACCATGGAGCGTGTCCGATGCGGCGATGTCGATTGCGGTCGCACAGCCAGAAATGGCTTTTCGTCTAGTACGAGCGAAGCTGGATGTCTGGCTGAAAGATTTGAAGGCCAGCGGGAAATTGGGTGAATTCAGGAATCTGCTGGATTCCCAGGAATGGCAAGATCTTCCTTCGTTGGCAGAGTCCTCCCCCACCAAATTTCTCGCGGAGCTCTGGCCTTGGTACCTCGGATTCTTTCAACAGGTGTTAGAAGGCCAAGAGCCCGATGGAAGAACTTATCTATTCCCCGGCAGGTACGTCTTGGAGATGGAATTGCACCCAAGTGATTCTCACCCGGTGGTTAGAGAGCGTCCGCTTCTGAATGCCTTGCAAGCCGCGGTTAGTGAAGTCGCAGCCAATGAACCGTCATTTTTCCGTATGTGGGCCGAGACTAATTCAAAGTTCAAAATCTTGCCGGTCCAACAACTGATCGCCTACGGTTATGAGGTCGGATCTGAGCACTTTGCAAGTGAGGCATTAACCTGGCTCCTGGAAGATCCGCGACGCTTTGAGCTCGGTACGGCCTATGACCTCAGGGAAACGACTACGGCGCTATTACGTGCGTGCGCTTCTCATTGGAGCAAGGAAGAGCTTAGTAGGTTCGAAAGGGCCGTGGCCTCGTACCGGCCAGAAGCTCCGCCGGATTTTGATCCTGATCGACGCAAGACGTTCGCCGAAATCGTTCGCGTCACGCGCAAGGAACTGCTGAAGGCAGTCGGCCCTGAAAGGCTCACTTTGGAGAGTCAAGAGCTGGTTGTGACGGAAGATCGTGCTTTAGGAGATCGTCATACTTGGGCGATCCGCTCCGGAGAAGGAGGATTCATCGGTTCACCAATGGACACGGCCGCAATGGTGAAAGCGAAGGATCGGGATATTCTAAAGATCTTCAATGAGATTCCAGACAGCACCCATTGGGACCACCCCAAGCACTGGGCACGCGGTGGGAATATTCAGCTTTCTCGAGCGTTCGCAGAGTTCGCTCGAACGAATCCAGAGAGAGCGACTCGCCTTATTGAACAATTCGAGCCCGGTAAGCAGGAACGGGCCGCGGGCTACGCATTGGATTCCATGGCGAAAGATGCAGAAAACGATGAACGCGTGATCGAGTGCTTCCTAGATTTAAATGAACGCGGTTTCAGTGCGGACGAGTTCATTGATTCCGCGACAAGGGCCATCGAAGAGATTGCGCGTCGAAGAAAAGATCTCAGTGAACGCGTCATAGAAATTCTCCGAAGCTGGCTCAAGCCTGCTGCAGTGGCCGCTGCCGACGAGGCCGATACTGACGGCGCAGAGGATTTGAAATCTCAGAGTCTGCTTTGGGGTTTGGGAGGTGCAACCTCGTTGCCGGGCGGCAATTTCACGATCTTGTCGGCACTAGCGACAATTCTCTTGAACAGAGGCGAGGAAGGTCGGGATCTGTACTTCAGGATTCTGCGTGACCATCTCGCCGAAGATCGTGATCCGAAAATTTGGAAGCCACTACTTTATCGGCTTTCACACGTTGGCGGATCCTCCCCCGCAGTGCCGTCGGCGTTTTTTCGGGAGCTGTTTAGTCAAGTCCCGGGTATTCTGGAAACTCGTGAAGGAATCATGTTCCTCGCCTACGCGCAGCATTGGGATGAGGGCTTGGTTTTCGAGTTGGTCTACGAATGGCCGCGCTCGAGTCGGCCGTTCCTGCAGCAGGCGTATGGTGAGCTTGTCGGCCTTGTTGCGATGACGAGGGGAATCTCCGGCTGGGTTGAAGCCCAGCGTTCTATAGTTTTCGGCGGCCTTGAGCCGGCTAGGGTTGGCCTAGCCTATGCGGCAGTGAATCTTCGCTCTGAGACAAAGTTCCGAGCCAGCGCTGATGAAGTCTTGATTGGACTTCTGCAGCAGGCCGATAGTGACTTGGTCGCTGTCATTATGGATTTCTTCCGGGTCGCGGATGAACTCACCCCCGACGTTTCAACCGTCAAGTTGCTCAAAGCCCTGACAGCACCCGAGATAGACATGTCTGCGGTTCCGTCGCCACTCATTGTCGAACGGCTCGAATCTATGCTTCCCCATGAAGCTGATCTGGTGGCGAAACTGGCAGAAAAGTTGATTGCTGCATGGCGAACACAGCTCGCCGACTTAAGAACAGCGACAGCTGCCGCGGCGCCACACCTCACTGATCTGGCACTTACGCTTCATCGCATGGGAGGCGCATCACGGGAAGCAGGGGTCCGGCTATTTGAAGCGATGATCGAGATCGATGCGTACGGAGCCCGAGACACCCTCGCGGAGATCGACGGGAGATTTGGCCCGCAGAGACAAGTGGGAAGACGTCGCATCCCTCGGCGGCCCAGGCGGCAGCGGTCTCGCCGATCAACAAACTAGGTCATGCAGTGTCGAGATACCAAGCGCCGTGAAACTCCCTTCACAATTGGCGAAGAATTATGGCCACGGCATTGCCCGTATTAACTGGAATCAAGTCATCGCAGAGATCTGTGCGGCTAGAATCGCCACGGCTTTGTACTGGGTTCTGAGGAAGAATTTTCGCAGCAGACCAAAATTCCTGCAAAAAACGTAATAGCGCCAAAGGTCAGAGCGTTCCAAGCTGTGCGATTTTCTGAATCTTGATTCCGCCGCGAATTTTTGAGTTGTTAGGGACATATTATCGATTCGCCTGGCCAGAGCGGCGCAGGACCAGGATGAAATTCCATCCCTGATTGGTAGCAGGAAGAACTTGCCCCTCGGCATTCTTCATTGACTCAAGAAATGCGCCCCACCGACCATCGGGAATGATGGGAAGTTCGAGTTCAATTTCGATGATGTGTGTACTCCGCCAACTATCATGGATAGGGGTCATTCGCTTGGTCAGCCGGCACAAGCTCGTAGAAGTAGTCGAGCCCGTGATCTACGGCAAAAACAATATCGCCGTCATTCAGAATCAGAAATTCGCGCTCCACGACGACGTATTCGTCGAAGAACTGCTCAGCTTCGGCAGACCACATAGCGGACCCCTAGTAGTTGATGTGGCATCAAATTAGTCAGAGTATCTGGCTAGCTGATCATGTATGACTAAGGCAGAATTGACGCCATGCCCAATATCGCAGCCGTTCTAAAGGATGAAATCAGCCGCCTCGCCCGCAAGGAAATGCGGTCGAGTACAGACTCACTCAAAAAAGCTGTTGCGTCGCACCGCTCTCAAATTGCCCAACTCAAGCGCCAGGTCCACGCGTTGGAGCGAATGGTCACGAAGGGCACGCGAGTTGTGCCCTTTGATAGGGGTGAAGTTGTTGATGAGGGTAGCGCCCTGCGCTTTCGCCCCGAAGGGCTGAAGACACATCGTCAGCGTCTTGGACTATCCGCTGCTGATGCGGCGAAGATCATGGGAGTGAGCGCCCTGAGCGTATACAAATGGGAGCAGGGCAAGTCGCGACCTCGCAGCAAGCAGCTTGAAGCAATCGCCGCGTTGCGCAAGATGGGAAAGAGGGAGGCGGCGGCGCGTCTCGCGGGCGAATGAGATGAAAGCCATCGCAGCACTTGCCTTCGCGGCGCTGGCGCTCATGGGGTGTGACCAGTCTTCTCCTCCCGTCGTGGGTACGTGGCAGAGTCCGGGCACTGTGGTTCTAAAAGTGAGGGAGAACGGTGCGGCGCTTGTGGTGGAGGAGTCGTTGAACACGAGTCCAGCCCCGTACAAGATCAATGCCGCCCGCTTCACAAAAGACAACGTTCTTGAGGTTGACCGCGGCGACTACACGCTCAAGTACCTGTACGTCAAGTCAGATGACAGTCTGGTCGCCAACAATCCTTTCGGCGCGCCGATCATCTTCAAGCGCGTTCCATAATATCCAGCGTGGCCATTTCCGGTATCTGTCGTTCATGCGGTCTTGGAATCACTGCCGAAGAAACTACGTAGTGGCTCGCTGCGCACCACATCAAGCAGCCCCAGTTTTATAGGCCGTGTCACGAATCGACAGTGCTGATCGAATTTGGTACGTGCTGGCGCGTGACGCACAGGGCTCTCGTACAGACGAAGCGTTTCGCGAGCCCTTGTGACTGCCACATACAGCAATCGGCGCTGCTCTGCCATCACCTCCTTGCCTTTGCCAAATGTCTTATAGACCGGCATAAGGCCGTCGATAACACCCACAACCAGCACGTGATTCCATTGACGCCCTTTAGCCTTGTGGATGGTCGATGTTTGAACATGGGGCTCCTTGGCGATCTGGCGAACAAATGAGCTGAACTGGGCGGACGTACGGAACTGCCGGCTCACCGGGGTCCACCGCGCCAGCTCGCGTTTGACTTCCTTCTTGTATACCTTGTCGCCGATGAGCTGCAGGTAGATGTTGATGCACTCCCGGTAAACACCCTCCAGCGCACCAATGTGCATCTTCCGCAGCCGCTCGCGCACGTGCCGTAACGCACTCTTGTCAGGGTCCAAGTGCTCTAAGTGATGACGTAGGTCAGCTAGGCGGATCGGCGTCTTGTCCCGTCTCATCGCCGCATGTGCCAGGTATGCGACCTTGAGCACATGCCGCAGACTGACGTCGCGTCCAATTCGATCTGTGGGAATGCCCTGGGCAAGAAGGGCGGCTTCCACCGCACGCAGCGGAGCTTTGAGGGGGCTCAGAATGGCAATTTCCATGGGATCGACGCCCTTGCCGATTAACCCCTTTACATCGGTCACAATCCTTGTCAGCTGATGACGGAGTTGGGTATCGATCACGAGCACAGGGCGCGGGCCGTCGCGTTCGGTCAGAATCTCGCCATCAGAGCTTGTCTTGAACAGTGATTGCGCCAGGTCAGCATTCTGGCGGGTCAGGCGGTGTGACAAGTTCAGGCGCATGCTGCGCACGCCGGTCAGCGATTCGCTGATTGGAGCGTGTCTTGCACCTCCGAAGCCGTAGATGCTCTGCCGCTCATCTCCAACGACCATCAAGTTGGGGATATTCTGGGCGAGCGCGGCAATGAGCTGAGCCTGCTCGGGGCTGCAATCCTGATACTCGTCTACCAGGATGTGCTTGAATTCCCGCCACGGGCCGTTCATCCGCTCCGCCTTTGGGATGGCTGCGGAGAGCATTGCCTTGAATCTGGCGCTTTTGTCCTGGCCGCGTAGCTCGTCGGCAAGATCCTTGCCGGCGATCGCACGTGCACAGGAGTGCACGGTGCGCACATCGACCCGAGAAGCCACATCGAGGCCCAAAGCGGCACTCAACTTGGTCTTGAAGTCTTCGACCGTGGAGTTGGCAAAGCTGAGGGCGAGAACGTCCTCCGGACGCACGCCCACCCCATTGATTAGGTACTTGACTCTGAGCGCAAGCGTGGTGGTCTTTCCAGCTCCTGGTACAGCTTCCACCTGTACGCGCGCGTGTGGTGTTTGAACAATATTTTTCATAGAAATGTGGGTTCTGCGTCCACACATGCGCGATGCTGGTGGTTACGCACAAACGACATGCTGGAAGTCAGTTTCTGATCGAATTCAGCTGTTTTTTGCAGTGAATTCAGCGCTTTCGCTGAACTACTTGTGTCGTTGGCGGTTAGATATGGGTATCTGAATCAGTACAGGAACGCGCCCACCTCGAGAATCTTTCGCGGGGAAATGCGCGAGCGAGTTTCGGATTCATTTGCAGTAGGTGTTGCATGAAAAATCGACCATCCTTGCTGGCCAGCTGATGCGCGGAGCGCGCGCGCTTCCTCAACGCTGCATCCGAAACCGCGCGGCCGCCAGGCCCCCCCAGGATCTGGCCTTGCTTAGTCATACTGGGCATGACCATCATCACCAAGTGCCGGTCTAACACGTCGGCCAAGTCAAGAGTCATCAAGTCTTGAATTGATGGGCCACCTAGACGCGCGACTGCGGGCCCACCTGAGACACGCAGCTCAACATGAAGGCATTTCCGACCCTTAGCGGGAGTGCTGAGCTTGCTCACCTTATCTGAGTAGACAGCGACAACGGTCTGCCGCTTGGCCCTTGCCGCGTCATCATCACTCACCTTGTTCCTGCGACCGAAGTAGTCTGTTCCGCGGTCGGGAATGACGGGCTGGCGAAGGTGCCGAATCCAGGCCACCGCAGCAAATCTGTCCTGCAGAAGCGCGGCGGCACTCGAACTCGTCACCGCGATGTCGCATGCAACTTCGACATAGGTGATGAGTGCGGAAATCTCGCCGCCTACGGCGACGAGCAACAGGCGAAGGAACGCCGGTGTTGGCTGGTACACCTCCATCTTAAGCGTGTAGTTAATGTGGTAATGCATCTGCTTGGAAAAGAACCTGATGCTCGCCGCCTCCTTCTGCAGCGCTCGTCTAGAGATTAGCAACTGGGGGCGGTCAAACCAAAGGGTGAGCCTGTCGAACGCATATGCTGGCGCGAGGGGGGCGCCCGCCTTAGACGCCCTCCCTGGCGTGTCCGAATTGAATTTCATGGGTTAGCTCCTGCCATTCCTGCTGAGTGCCGTCCCCGCGTGTGCGAGCTTCATTACGACACTGCGGCGAAGACGTACGCTTCTTGAGATGTGCACTGCCTCGAGCTGGCCACGGTCGATCATGTTGCGGATCGTGTTGGGGTGCACGGCGAGAATGTTGGCTGCGGTCTTGAGCGAAATGAGAAACGATGGCTCAGGCGCTTCGGGGTGCTCCGCTGTACGCGTTGACGACGCAGGCGGCGGTGGGGGCTGATTTTGTGTGCCAGCTCGGTCCAGCCCCGTCGGTTCGAACGCCAAAGCCACCTGCTCGCGAATTTCAGCGCGCGCCGGCGATCGGGCTTGGCCGCCGATTTCGCGCTCGTCCGCTGGTGGTTGAGCTAGGTCCCGCTTGCTGGGCCGCAGGTTGGCCGGTGCGGGTATAGCTGAGTTTTCAGGCGCATTCCTCAGATCAGTTGCTGCTAAGCAATTGCGCGGCTTGACGCGCGATTGCGCTGGCACGCGTTGCTGGCTTTGGTCAAGATCGTCATCTCGGCCCCACCATTCGTCCAGCATCTTGCGGGTCTTGGGATCGACTTCTTTTGCTGGCTCATTGAACCAGGCGCGCATTCTGCGGCGCTCTTCCGGTGTTCGTTTTGGTGAAGGGCTATCCAGCCAACTCTGCGTAGTTCGGTCGACGCGTTTCAACGATGGGAGTTTGGGACTCCTCACGGCCTTTGACTGCTGAAGGGAGTCGTTCCTTCGTCTTGTCGTTGAATTTTGGGTCGATGCTACGGTAGCGGCACGACTGTTAGCTTTGCGATCTTCATTTGCCATAGCGGGCTCTCCTTGGAAAAGGTTGGCCCACCCTCTCTCGACGCGCGAGAACCGGTGGCAATTCACTAGCTCGGAAATCGAGCTAGGTAGGCCAGGACAGCCGAGTGCGGATGGCAATGAAGTTCAAGAAGACCATGTCGTTAGACTAGCACATCTAGCGCTGAAAACTACTGCTTAATTCCATATTATTTTGATCCGCTTAAATATAAAGCACTTTTCTGCTCATATTTTCAGCAAGTCAGTTCGATCGGGGCCAAATCTCTCTAAAGCGGATATCTTTTTCCCATTTGGTTGTGGGCGGAGTGAGCGGCTTACTCGCGCCACTCAATCAAATTACTCTCCCGTCTTGCCCCATTTAATGTCGCTCAGAGTCCGGCTCGTCCTCAGCGCCGCTTCGGTCGCGCCTAGTTGCTGCTCGCGACCATCCCAGTCGCCGCCTTTGTCGCCGAGTCCAGTCGACACAGCGTTTCCCAAGGATGGTCTCCACGGATAGACTTGATCAATGATTACTCCCGCCTCCGCGACGCTGTTGTCCATCGTTCAAGTGGACAAGGGCGACCGAATCGTTTGCCAAGAGCCAGGCTGCGGCCACTCGGTATGGAGGGCAATTCACGTTGTCGAGCATGACGGTAAGATTCTTGTGCTCGGGTCACACTGCTTCGAGCGTCGGTACGGGAGTGGTTCGGCATTGGGCGCACCGTCATATGGCACCGGAACCGGCCGTCAGCTGACCCCTGAAGAGCGGCAACTCCTACAGCACAACACGCGCGAACTTATCGCACGCTTTGAAACTGAGCGCGAGCAACTGCAGGTCTCTGCGGCGGCCAAGCTCATGGCTATGAAGCAGGCCGTTCAGCGTGCTCCTGTATTAAGTGGTCAGCACTCCTTCTTCCCGCAAAAGGATGCCCCATTTGAGCCTGCGCGGGGCGGTCAATGGGGCTGGCAAAAGGTGCAGTCGTCTATGGCCTATTTTCGACTCAACGATGGCACTGGATGGGTACGGGTTCAGCACAAGGATGGACGGCAGATGCTTGCGCCATATCCAGTATTCGACGGTTGGGATGAGGCGTTTCCATCTTCTCTTGGAACGGTGGATAAGGAATGTGCGGCATACGCCATTGAGGATATACAGCGAGCCGTTGCATACCTGCGCGCGAATGGGCGCTTTGACCTGGTAACTGGCGTTTGGCGAGAAATCGTGCAGGCTTCGCGTCGGCCTATTTTCTAAACCACCTTGACACATGCACAAACCGCGCGCTGCCAAGTCGATCGAACGGAGTCCGCTGCTGCGAACCGCTAGGCGTGTACTGTTCACCCATTCTGGTTCGCCTACTCCGCATCGCTTTCAGTTGGAGCATTTCTTCCAATTTGGGACCGGCATTGTGATCATAAGACGAGGGTATCTTTACCTGATCACCGCGAGCCATGTTGTGCGCAACGCTACGTCCAACATGTACTCAAATGACTCCCCCTTCTGGATCACGAGGGAGCATAAGAGGCCAGATGATATTGCTGACTTTCTGATGCCCATGCGATTCTTGGACTTAGATAGCGGCGGGGAGAGCGGGCGCGATGTAGCTTTAGCAGAACTTGCTACGTCCATGCGCCCCGTCCCCGACCATTTAGATTGGGACGATGCATCTGCATTTGTGAATTTCCCTATGGAGGCTTCAGGAACAACCGCGGTTGCTGTCGGCTATCCTGCCGAATTGAATGGGTACACGTTTGCCGAGCCCGATAACGTGCCATCTGCGAATGTTGTGCGAAAGACGTTCCGTGGGTACATCGAAGTCAATGGTGATGAAGTTTGGTTTCGGAACGAGAACCACAGGGAAAATTTTGACTATGCAGGCTTGAGCGGAGGCTTGGTTGTGTGCTACGCGGCAGGTAGACCCAAGTGCCTCGGGATCGCAATCAGCAGAGGGGATGGCGGGAGGCGATTTCGGGGTAAGCGGCCGGCGATCCCATCTTGATGGGTAGCTGTTCCCCAGCTCCAAGGCTAGACTTCAGGAATCGGCCAAAAGCGGCCACTTCTCAAAAAGAACAGCCGTCCTCAAGGTTGCCGCTGATTTGCACTGAGCGGGTGC
>JBGAIH010000019.1:0-97730 GCA_044225675.1 Burkholderiaceae bacterium | reverse complement strand
CTACCCGGTGCAGGTGAACTGGCATGCCGCGTCGGCCGAGGTGCAGCACGTGCTGTCCGACTGCGGCGCGCGCCTGCTCGTGGCGCACACCGATCTGCTCAGTGGTTTGGCCGACGGCACGGTGCCGCCTGGCACGACCGTCATTGCCTGCGTGCCCAACGCGGCGCTGGTGGCTGCGCACCGGATCGACGGCAAAGCGCTGGCAACACCGGCGGGCGCGCTCGCCTGGCCCGGCTGGCTGGCCGCCCAGGCGCCCAGCACCGCCGCGCCGGCCGCGGCGGTGGAGAGCATCATCTACACCTCGGGCACGACCGGCATGCCCAAGGGTGTGCGGCGCTTTGCGCCCACGCCCGAGCAGGCCGCGCAGACCGAGCGCATGCGGCTGGGCATGACGGGCATCGACACCGGCGCCCGCGTGCTCGTGCCCGCGCCGCTGTATCACACGGCGCCCAACCTCTTTGCACTGCGGGCGGTGCGCAAGGGCGCCCTCGTGGTGCTGCCAGCGCGCTTCGACGCAGCCGCGTTGCTGGCGGACATCGAGCGCCACCGCATCACCCACTTGTATGCCGTGCCGCCGATGTTCGTGCGCCTGCTCGGCCTGCCCCCCGAGGTGCGTGCGCGTCACGACCTGTCCTCGCTGCGCTTCGTGCTGCATGCCGGCGGGCCGTGCGCGCCTGCCATCAAGCAGGCGATGCTGGACTGGTGGGGTCCGGTGATCCATGAGTACTACGGCTCGACCGAGGCCGGCCCCAGCACTTTCGTGACGGGCGCGGAATGGCTGGCGCGGCCGGGCACGGTGGGTCGGCCGATCGAGGGCGTGCGGCTCGAGATCCAGGACGAAGCCGGGCAGCCCGTGCCCGCAGGCCAGGTCGGCGAGGTGCTCGTGAGCAACGACGGCTACGCCGACTTCACCTACCTCAACCGGCCCGAGGCCCGTGCCGAGCTGCAGCGCGGCGACCTGCTCCTGAGCGGGGACCTCGGCTGGCAGGACGAGCAGGGCTACCTCTATCTGGTCGACCGCAAGCGCGATCTCGTCATCTCGGGCGGCGTGAACATCTACCCGGCCGAGATCGAGGCGGTGATCCAGGCGCTGCCCGGCGTGGCGGACTGCGCCGTCTTTGGCATTCCCGACGAAGAGTTCAGCGAGGCGCTCGCGGCGGTGGTCGAGCCGGTGCCGGGCACGACACTCACGGACGGGCAGGTTCTGGCGCAGCTCGATGGCCGCCTCGCGCGCTTCAAGCTGCCGCGGCGCGTGGAGATCACGCAGCAACTGCCGCGCGAAGCGTCGGGCAAGATCAAGAAACGCCTGCTGCGCGAGCCCTACTGGCGCGCGGCAGGGCGCAGCATCTGAGGGCGCCGCCATGCATTCCGACAGCCCGGCCGAAACGGCCGACCCCCTCCTGCCGCTGCAGACGCTCGGCGACCTGCTGCGGCGCCAGCGTCGCGAGCGCCCCGACGCGCTGGCCATCCGTTTTCAGGGCGAAGACCTGAGCTATGCGCAGCTGTGGCAGCGCGCGGCGCGCGTGGCGCAGGCCCTGACGCGCATGGGCGCGAAGCCCGGCAGCCGCGTCGCGCATTGCGAGCGCAACAGTGCCATCTGCTTCGAGCTGCTGTTCGGCTGTGCGCTGATCGGTGCGGTGCTGGTGCCGGTGAACTGGCGCCTTGCGCGCGGGGAAATCGCCTGGGTGCTGCAGGACGCGCAGCCCGTGCTGCTCGTGGCCGACCCTGCCTTCGATGCCGCCGTGCAGGCCGCGCGCAGCCTGGGCATTGCGTGGGTCAGCACCGAGCCGGCCGGCGCCGCCGGGCGGGACGACGCTCCCGCCTATGCCCACTGGCGTGACGCTGCCCCCTGCGACGACCCTGCCGCGTCCGTGGCACTCGACGACGTCGCCGTCCAGATGTACACCTCGGGCACGACGGGGCGGCCCAAGGGGGCGATGCTGTCGCATCGCGCGGTCAACACCGTGCGCATCGGCCAGCGCGCCGGCTGGAGCCGCTGGCGCGGCGACGACGTCTGCCTGATCTCCATGCCGCTGTTTCACATCGGCGGTGTGGGCACGGCCCTCGCCTGCCTGTGTGCCGGCGCGCGCATGGTGCTGGTGAGGGACTTCGACGCAGCGCAGTTTCTCGCGCTCATCGGCAGCGAGGGCATCACGCGGCTCTTTCTCGTGCCGGCGGCGATCCAGATGCTGCTGGACCATCCCGCCGCAGCCACCACGGACTTTGGCCGCGTGCAGTACATCTCGTTCGGCTCGAGCCCCATGCAGCTGCCGCTGCTGGAGCGCGCGATGGCGCTGTTCGGCTGCGGCTTCGTGCAGGTTTACGGCCTGACCGAATCCTCAGGTACGGTGGTGGCCAACCCGGTCGAGCGCGGCGAGCTGCCCACCGCGCGGCGCCTGGCCTCGGTCGGCCGCGCGCTCGACGGCGTTCAGCTGCGCATCGCCATGGCCGAAGGGAGCGAGGCGCGCACCGGCGAGGCAGGCGAGGTGCAGGTTCGCAGCGCGGCGGCGATGCAGGGCTACTGGCGCCTGCCCGACGCCACGGCCGAGGCCTTCACGCCCGATGGCTGGCTGCGCACGGGCGACGTCGGCACACTGGATGCCGACGGGTACCTGTACCTGATCGATCGGCTCAAGGACATGATCATCTCGGGCGGGGAGAACGTCTACCCGGCCGAGGTGGAGGCCGCGCTGCTGCGCGTGCCGGGCGTGAAGGAGGTGGCCGTGATCGGCGTGCCGGACCGGCGCTGGGGCGAGGCCGTCACGGCGGTGGTGGTGCCGCAGCCCGGGGCGCAGGTGGACGAGGCTGCGGTCATCGCAGCCGCACGCACGATGCTGGCGGGCTACAAGGTGCCCAAGTCCATCGTGCTGCGCGAGGCACTGCCGCGCAATGCGGCAGGCAAGGTGCTGCGGCGCGAGTTGCGTGCGCCGTTCTGGCAGCACACGGGCCGCCAGATCTGAACTCAGACTTCGCCGAAGGTCAGGTGAGCGGCCGTGGCCTGGCGGGCCTCGGCGCGCACGTCGGCGCGGTCACGGCCAGCGGTGCTGCGGGCTTCGACGGCGAACTGGCCGACTTCACCGGTCTGCGGCAGCGTGTCGTTCTTCACGGCTTGCACGACTTCGGCCTGCACTTGCGCGCGGGTGGCGGTGCCGGGGGTGTACTGGGGGTCGAAGCTGGCGGGTTCGGCGGCCATGGCGGCACCGGCGGCGAGCACGAGGGACAGGAGGGCGATCTTCTTCATGATGGACTTCTTTCTTTCAGTAGCAGGTTGCTAAGGGTTGAACAGGTTGTTTGCCTTGTTATCGGCGGCTTTCTGTCGTCGATGGGTGTACTGTGCCGGGCCGGGCGCGAGGCCGACAGCGGATTGCGACGAGTTGCAGGATTCGCGGCGCGAGTTGCGCGGCAGGGGGACCGGGCCGGACGTACAGGGGCCCTTCGCGAGGCCAGGCCCGGCGCGCGGCGCGCCTACAATGCCCGGCTGGTGCGGGCCGTTAGCTCAGTTGGTTAGAGCAGGGGACTCATAATCCCTTGGTCGCTGGTTCAAGTCCAGCACGGCCTACCAGCAATGGATCGATTGGCGGGTTGTTGGGTTGCGCAGCCGCGCAAATCGGAGGATGCGAGGAGCCGCCAGCATCGGGAAAATTGATTTTTGCATCAAGAAATTACCAGAAATCGGACTTTCTTGATATAAATGTCAAATGCAAACTCTCCAAGAGCTCGGTGAGGCTGTGGCAGAGCGTCGAAAAGCGCTCAAGCTGCGTCAGCAAGTGGTCGCCGAGAAGGCCGGCGTCACCCCCGAATCCCTGTCCCGCTTCGAGCGGGGGCGCGGCGCCGAGTTCGGCGCCCGAAAGTTGCTGGCCGTGCTGGCAGTGCTCGGCATGGAGCTGAGCATCATCCCGACAGGCCAGGCGGGCACGCTGGATGAACTGCGCCGTGAGCGCAACCAGGCATGAAGCTCTCGGTCTACGTCATGGGCCGGGATGTCGCTGTGCTGGAGCCATCGGGCGACTTCAAGAGTGTCCTGAGCTACCACGCCAACACGGCGACCGATGACTTTGTCTCCCTCACGATGCCAGTGCGAACCGAGTCCTACGTGTGGGATGACTCATTGCCGCCCGTGCTGCAGATGAACCTGCCCGAAGGCTTTTTGCTGCAGGTACTGCAAGAGCAATTCGGCCCGCACATCGGAGCAAGCCCGATGGCCTTGCTGTCGGTCATCGGCCGCAACATGGTGGGCCGAGTCCAGGTGGCGGCAACGGGCGCCGAGCTGAATCAGCCTGCCAGGCCCATCGAGGTGGCTGCGCTGCTGAAGGGCGACAACTCCGAAGAGGCCTTTGCTGAACTGGTTCGCCAGCACGCCACGAGCGGCGTGTCTGGCGTGGTGCCCAAGTTCCTGGATGAGGCCGCAGAAGCGCAACCAGGTTCGTCATGGGCGGCGCACAAGAAGGCCAGCCTGATCACTCGGCGGCACATCATCAAGGGCTCCAGCAAGCAGCTACCCTTTGTGGCGCTGAACGAGCACCTGTGCATGCAGGTGGCATCAAGGGTCATGCCCACCGCCAGGACGGAAGTGTCAGACGACGGGCAGGCCCTCGTCGTGCACCGCTTCGACGTGGATGCACACGGCCAGCTGCACTGGGGCATGGAAGACTTCTGTTCGTTGCTCGGCCTGAGACCGGCTGCCAAGTACGACACCACCTGGGAGCGCATCGCGAAGGCCGTGCGCGATCACGTGCCAGCGGAGCGCAGGCTGGACACCTTCAGGCAACTGGCCACCACCTTACTGCTGACCTATGCCTTGCGCAATGCCGATGGCCACGCCAAGAATCTGGCGCTGCTGTACACGAGCAGGGCTGATGTGCACCTCTCGCCGGCCTACGACATGCTGACCACCCGTGTATATGCAGGCTTTCAGCTCAACCCGCCGGCTATCGAGTTCATGGGCAAGAAAACCTGGACGCCAGGCAAGAACCTGCAAAAGTTCATCGCGGCCAACTTTGGCATTCAACCCAAGGAGCAGGTGCAGATGGTGGATGCGATCAGTGATGCCGTGGCCGATGTTGGGCAGCAAGTGCGTCAGGCCATGACTCAGCACAGCGGCTTCAAGGAGATCGGCAAGCGCATGTTGATGGCCTGGGCGGAAGGTGTGCAGGGCTTGCGTGATCAGCGCGTCTATGCCGTGGGTGACTGGCGGCCGGGAGATGCCTTCGCGGGCTTCGCGTCGAAATCGGCATTCGAGTCCGAGACATAGAATGCTCGAAATTTGTTCAATCGTCCGCGAGGTTGCCATGGGCTTATTCGCAAGCAATGTCGCGCACTTGGCTCAGGCGCGCGGCAATCTTCTTGAGTTGGCTGTTCATGCCATGGCTGACGTCGAGAACATCCGCTCCGAGAACTGTGCGAGCTCCATCACTGACTTCTTCAGTGATAGGTTTGACCGCGCCCCCCAGCCAGCATGCGAGCGCATTAACTTGCCTCCGATCGACGAGGCTACTCTGACCGCGCCGTTGTCAAGGCCACATGCACATACGGCGCCAAATTCGTTCATCTGAGGCCCAGCTCATCAACGTCAGACCAGCGCCGATTTCATGTCCTACCTTTATCAAGTCCTTGCGCAACGAGTTGATGCCTGGCGAGTCGCCAACTACCCCGGCGACGAATATCCTGCAATCCGCGAGATACTAGAGTTCGCCACTGAGGACGATGAAACTGGCCAGCTTCGCTACCTTCGGCGTGCCCAGTTCCGAGCGCTGGAAACCTACTGGTACCTCCGCCTCGTGCTGGGGACGCCCAGGATTCCAGACCTCTACGCCAAGCTGTTTCCGAAGCCGAAGGACCGCCGCGAGGCCATGGGCCTGACCCATCCCGACATCGTCAGCTTCATCGCGGACGAGGGGCTTGAAAGCTGCCTGGAGCGGGTCAAGTCCGACAACGCCTTCGTCCGCCAGTACGCGTTGGAGAGCTTGCGCGAGTCCCTGACCCTGGACTATGCAAGCTACATCCTTGCCCTGGCCATGGGCGCGGGCAAAACGATTTTGATGGGCTCCATTGTGGCCACCGAGTTCGCCATGGCTATGGAGTACCCCGATGGTCCGTTCGTGCAGAACGCGCTGATCTTTGCGCCGGGCAAGACCATCCTCAGTGCGCTGCGAGAACTTTCCGATGTGCCGTACGACAAGCTGCTGCCGCCGCGCATGCACAAGCCATTCGCTGCCAGCCTGAAGCTGACCTTCACGCGCGACGGCGACAAGCAGATCCCCATCGTGTGGGGCAGCAACTTCAACGTCATCGTCACGAACACCGAGAAGATCCGTATCCAGAAGCCCAACGTGCGCGGCAACGGCCAGCAGGGGCCGCTTTTCGCCGGCACGAAGGATGAAGAGCAGACCGAGCTGGCCAACCTGCGGCTGCAAGCCGTGGCATCGCTGCCGCACCTGGCCGTATTTTCCGACGAGGCGCACCACACCTACGGACAGAAACTGCTGGGCAAGTGGGAGAAGGACAAGGAGACCGGCGAACTCGTCTTCAGGGATGACGGTATCAAGAAGGTCCGCCGAACCATCGACTACCTGGCTGAGGAAACCAACCTGATCGTCGTGATCAACGCCACCGGCACGCCCTACTTCGAGCGTCAGCCCTTGCGGGACGTGGTGGTTTGGTACGGCCTGGGCGAAGGCATCCGGGACGGCGTGCTGAAGGAACTGGCCAAAAACATCAAGGTGTTCGATCTGGGCGACGGCGAGGCCGACACGCTGGTGTCGAGCGTGATCGAAGACTTCGTGCGCGACTACTGGGCAGTGAGCCTGCCCAACGGGGCGCCGGCGCGCCTGGCACTGTACTTCCCCAACATCGAAACGCGCGACGAACTGCGGGGCGCTGTCGAGTCGGCCCTTGCCCAACGCGGCATCGGCACCGACACCATCCTGGCCGTCGATGGCAAAAGCAGCGAAGCCACGCGGCGCCAGTTCGAGGCGGTGGCCCGCAACCCCGAAGCGCCCGAACGGGTGCTGCTGTTGGTGAACATGGGAACCGAGGGCTGGAACTGCCCCAGCTTGTTTGCGACGGCGCTTGTCCGCAAGCTGGCCAACAGCAACAACTTCGTGCTGCAGGCGGCCACCCGATGCCTGCGCCAGGTGCCAGGCAACAAGCACCCGGCCCGGGTGTACTTGACGGACAGCAACCGCAAGACGCTGGAGTCCCAGTTGGCCGAGACCTACGGCACCTCGCTCAAGGACTTGGACGCCCAGCAGGCCGAGCGCGTGGAGCGCGAAATCGTCCTGCATCGGCCGCACCTGCCGCCCCTGCTGATCAAGAAGCGCGTGCTGCGCTACCGACGCAAGGCCGACACCGGTACGGCAGCACCGCTTTACCTGACGGTGCCGGACGTGGCCGCGCCAGCCGGTGTGATGGTGGAGACCTTGACGCCCGTGCAAACAGCCTCAGGCACGACCGCACTTCAGAAGGTGGACGGCGGTGACGATGTGTTGCCGGCGCCGCCGCCCGAGCTGGACAGCTACGCCGCCGCCGCCGAGCTGGCCGCCAACTACCACCTGGCCACGCGCGACGTGCTGGCGGCCCTGCGCAGCGCCTATGGCCTGGGCGCCGACATCCCCGAATACCACCTCGCCGCACTGGGCCAGCAGATCGAAGCCCAGCGTTCCGACTACGAAGAGCACTTCGAAGAAATCGACGTGGCCATCGCCCTGGTCAAGGCTGATGGGTTCGAGAAGTCCGAGCGCTCGGGGCAGCCGGTCTACACAGCCCGCATCAGCTTTGCCAAGGAGCGGGAGCCGCTGTACCTGACGGCACGTGATACGCCGGACGCCGCGCACGCACTGGCCAACAGTTTCCACTACGAGGGCTACAACTTCGACTCCGGTCCCGAGGCCGAGTTTCTGCGGTGGGCACTGACCCAGTTACAGACCGAGGCGCATCAGATCGAAGGGGTTTGGTTCACAGGCGGCATCACCGACCCTGCCAAGACCGACCTCTACGCCGAGTACCTGGGTGACGACGGCCGCTGGCACCGCTACACGCCTGACTTCGTGTTGCGCCGCGCCGATGGCAAGCACTTGGTGGTGGAGATCAAGCGCGACAGCTACAGCCCCGACATCAAGGGCGACTTGGCGCGGCTGGGCCTGGGCGAACCTGCCCAAACCCTGGAAGGCAAAAAGGCCGTGGCGCTGAAGCAATGGGAGGGCTTGAACCCCGACAAGCTGGCCTACCACGTGATGTTTGCCGACACTGACCTGAAGGCAGAAGGCTACGCCCAAGTCCGCGACTTCATCGCCGGTGCATGACGGACGCCACCCAGAACAGCGAATACAGACAGACCATGACCGACAACATCAAGAAGCCCAAGGACGTAACCGTCGCCAAGGCCAAGGGCCGCCCCATGCTCACCTGGGTGGGCAAGAAGCCGCTCGCCCGCGTGCGGGCCTACCCCGCACAGGCCATCGAGCGCTTCGACGCAACGGCGGGTAAGCCCGTGTCGTTGCAGGAAGTGACCTGGACCGACTGGCCCAAGGACTTGCCCCAGGGTGGCCTGCTGTACCACGGCGACAACAAGGATGTGCTGGCGCACCTGCTGGCCAACGGCTTTCGGGGCAAGGTCAAGCTGATCTACATCGACCCGCCTTTCGACAGCGGTGCCGACTATGTGCGCAAGGTTCAATTGCGCGGCGCGAAGGGCACGGTCAAGATCGACGGCGAGGACTACACGCTGGGCGAGCAGGTGCAGTACAGCGACATCTGGGCCAACGATAACTATCTGCAGTTCATGTATGAACGCCTGTTGATGTTGCGAGAACTACTTGCTGAAGGAGGCGCCCTCTACCTCCACTGCGACTGGAACAAATCGCACCATCTCCGGTGCGTCATGGAAGAGATCTTCGGCGCAGACCAGTTCCGCAATGAGATTGTCTGGAAGCGGACGACCGCCCGATCCGGAAGTGGCACCTTCAACCACATCCACGACACGATTCTCTTCGCCACGAAAGGCGAGAAGTTCACCTGGAGGCAACAGTACCTGCCCTACAGCAAGGACTACATCGAATCGAATTTCAAGCCGGACACTGACGGCAGGCTATTCCGTGAAACGCCAATCACGGCGCCGGGCCGTCGTGTCGGTCCGTCGGGATCGCCATGGAAGGGACTGGATCCGGGAACGATCGGACGCGGTCGGCACTGGGCCGTTCCGGAAGTGGCCAAGGGCTTGATCACCGCCGAGGAAGCAGAGACCCCCCAGACTGCATTCGATGCGCTGGAAAAGGTCGGCCGCATCCGATGGGCGAAGGATGGCGACGGCCGCCCCAACTTTATCCAGTTCCTGAATGACCTGCCCGGCGTCGAACTTCAGTCGATCTGGACCGACTTCAGTGCGCTTTCGAGCAATGCGGAAGAGAGCGAGGAGTACCCGACGCAAAAGCCGGAAGCGCTCCTGGAGCGGCTGATCGAATCATCGAGCGAACCGGGCGATCTGGTTCTCGACTGCTTTGTCGGGTCGGGCACGACCGTCGCTGTCGCGCAGCGGCTTGGTCGCCGCTGGATCGGCTGCGACATCAACAAGGGCGCCATCCAAACGACGGGTAAGCGCATCCAAGATCTGATGCGCTCCCAGGCTGGTGACGCAGGCGTACCGCAGCAAGTCGACCTGATCGGAACAGCTGAGGCTTGCCAAAAGCCAAGCCAACTCGCGTTCGCGACCTACCGCGTCAACGACTACGACCTGCAGATCCAGCATAACGAAGCCGTCGAGCTGGCCTGCCAGCACCTGGGCGTCACCCGCACGCGTACCGACTCGTTCTTTGAAGGCACCCAAGGTGGCCGCCTGGTCAAGATCGTGCCGTTCAACCATCCGCTGACGCCGCTGGACCTGGAGGCGGTGCGCAACGAGCTGAAGACCCGCCCGACCGAAGAACGCGACGTGATGGTGGTGTGCCTCGGCTGGCAGCACGACGCGCGGGCCTGGGTGGAGACCTACAACCGCAACCGCCCGGTCAACAAGCTGCACGTGGTGGAGTTGCGCACCGACCGCAAGCTCGGCGGCATCATCAAGCACGAGCCGCTGACCGCTCAGGTCAGCGCCAAACGCACGGGTAAAGGGGCCAATGCCCAGCTGGTGGTGGAAGTGCAAGACGTTGTGTCGCCCACCATCATGCAGCGCTTGAATCTTGAGCAAGGCGTGTTCCGCGCCCAGATTTCCGACTGGCGCGCGGTCGTCGATTGCATCTTGATCGACACGCAGTACGACGGGCAAGTTTTCAATGTAGCCCTGGCCGACGTGCCGGAGCGGAAGCAAGACCTTGTGAATGGACGCTACGAGCCACCGGCACCGCCGGGTAGCTCGACCGTAGCCGTCAAGATCATCGACATGCTGGGTGAGGAGTTGGTCATCACCATAGCTGTCTGACAAGACCTCGACTCGAAAGACTACGTTGGCCTGGGGAGGCAAGCGATGAAGCTACGAGAACTCACGATCCACAACTACCGCTCGGTCACGGACCTTTGCATCGAGGTCCATGACTACACGCTGCTGGTAGGCCCGAACAACGCAGGGAAGAGCACCGTACTGAATGCGTTGCGGTCGTTCTACGACGATCTGAAATGGTCGCCTGAAGACTTCCCCAAAGCGGGCGCGGCGGATCAGGAGTCCTGGGTCCAGCTCAAGTTCGCACTGGATGACGACGAGTGGGCCGGCTTGGCTGAAAAGTACAAGGACGGGGTAGCAGATCATACGCTTACCGTTCGTCGCTACTTCAAGTCTGAAGAAAAGGGCCGTGTTCAGGCCGCCCAGAGCAACATCTTCGGCCTCATCAAGGGGACACTGGACACGGAGTTGTTCTATGGGGCGAAGAACGTAGGCGCGGCAAAGGTCGGCCAGATCATCTACGTCCCAGCGCTCACGACGCCCGCCGAGCAAACCAAGATGAGCGGCCCGTCCCCGCTGCGCAATATGCTCAACTTTCTGCTCAAGAAGGTGGTGGCAAAGAGCGAGGCGTTCAAAGAGGTGTCATCAGCCTTCGAGAAATTTAACGCCGAAGCCAGGAAGAATGATGGATTCCTGAGTGAGATTTCCGCACCGCTGAACACTGCGATATCTGCCTGGAGCATCAAGATCGATCTGTCAGTCGGCTCGGTAGCACCGGAGGACATCTCCAGGTCGCTGGTGAAATTCGCGTTCGTTGATGCCGCACTCGGGGATGTGGGGTTCGATCTTGACCGCTATGGACATGGTTTCCAGCGTTCGGTCATCTATGAGCTGATTCGCCTGGCGCCCACCTTCAAGGATGAGAAGAAGGCAGACAAGAAGGAATTCAATCCGAACTTCAACCTCGTCCTGTTCGAGGAACCGGAGGCCTTCCTGCACCCAAGCCAGCAGGAGAGCATGGCCTATCACCTGCGCCGACTGGGCGCGGAGCCGGGTCAGCAAGTGATCATCACAACCCACTCGTCCACGTTCGCAGGCAAGGCGGCGGAACAGATTGGCCAGCTCGTCCGCATACAGCGGCTGAACGGGGCAAGCCGCGCTTTCCAGCCCAGGGGCGGCCAGATCAAAGCGCTGTTCGACCAGGGAGGCGAACTGCTGGTTGCCCTACAGGCCTTTGTTGCTGATGCCAACGTACCGGAGAACGCAAAGAAGCGAGCCAGGGACATGATTGCGCAGCCGCCGCAGGCGCACATCGCCGAACAGGAAGAGCGGTTTCGGTTTCAACTCTGGCTCGATGGGGAGCGAGCTTCGCTGTTCTTTGCTGACCGCGTGCTCTTGGTGGAAGGCGCGACGGAGCGAGCCTTGTTCAACTATCTCCTTGCCAACGAGTGGCACGATCTCACGCCGCATCGCGTGTGCGTCATTGACGCCCTGGGCAAGTTCAACTTGCATCGATACATGGCGCTGCTGTCTGCCTATGGCATTCCCCACGGAGTCATGCTGGACGACGACAACGGCAAGAACGTTCACGGCGCGGTGAACGACTTGATCGAGACATGTAGGAACCCCGCGACGCTGGCTGCGCCGGTCAAGTTTCTCGGCTGTTTGGAAGACTTTCTCGGCATACCGGTTCCAGACCGGTCTGAGAAGAAGCCGGTGGAAGTGATGAAAGCAATCACTGGCGGCGGGATCGATCCCGCTCGGTTGCAGGCCCTGCGCGCGCAGTTCTGCGCTGCCTTAGCCATCGTCTGAACTTTTCGCGCACGAAACCAACATGAGCAGATTCAACCCGCACTTTCCCAACGCCCCGCAGGTCTTCGACGCAGCAGACAAGTTCAAGCAGCGCTGCCTGCTGAACCAGGAGTCTCTGTTCCTGCAGGGCCAGACGCTGTGGACGACCGCGCACTTCCAGGCACTGATCGACAACTACGTCAAGCAGCCCGACGTGGGCGACGGCGGCTTTTACGACAAGCTGGCCAGCCAGCTGGCCACGTGCCAAGCGCTGGACGTGGCGCTGATGACCGAGGTGTTCTGGATCGTGCAGCTTGGCCCCACCAACTTGCGTGCGCCGACAAAGGCGAAAACGCTGGAACGCATCTGGAACATGAAGCCGGCCGCGCCGTTCCCTACGGCGTCCCCGTTCCTGGCGGCGCCCGTGTTGTCCGGCCTGGGCAGCGCCGGTCCTGGGTACAACCAGTACCTGTGGATGGAGATCGTGTTCGCCGTGGAGGCGTTCGCCGCCTTCGTGGCCAAGCCTCGCGGCGAACGCGAGGCCTTGTTGAACGACGCTGAGGCATTCGCTGCGTGGCTAGACAACATCCCCTCCGGCAAAGGGCGGCAGCTATATCACACGCTGTGCCATGTGCTGTTCCCTGATGCCTTTGAGCGCATCTTCAGCCAGGGCAACAAGTACCAGGTGGCACGGGCGCACAAAATTTGGACTCCTGCCCTGGGTGAAAGCCGCCCGGCTATGGACGCCGCCCTACAGGACCTGCGCAAGCGCCTGGAGGTGGAGCACCCCGGTTCGGTGGATTACTACGAACTGCCGGTCGGCACGCTCATCAAGCAACAAGATGTCCATCCGGGCAAGGTCGCAGACAAGGTTGCCGGCAGCCCCGACGAGACGACCGATCCTGCCCCGCTGTCCGCGCACGAGCCAGACCCGGAGTATGACGTTGAAGCCGCAACCAATGCCAGACCAACGCTGCGCTTGGCAGGCAACCTGATCCTGTATGGGCCGCCTGGCACGGGCAAGACCTATGAGATGCAGGCGCGCATGAAGGAGGCCTTCGACAAGGGCGAGGACTTTGCGTTCGTAGCCTTCCACCCCAGCTACGCATACGAGGACTTCATCGGTGGCTTGCGGCCGGTGGCCGCCAAAGATGGTTCCGGGGTGGCCGTCATCTTTCAGAAGGGCCCGTTCCTGACGCTCTGCGAGAAGGCCCATGCGAATCCGACGCAGCAGTTCACCCTCTTCATCGACGAGATCAACCGTGCCAACGTCGCCAAGGTCTTCGGCGAACTGATCACGCTGATCGAACCCAGCAAGCGCGTGATTGCCGGCAGCAAGGTCAACGAGGCGGGCGCCTGGGTCACGCTGCCGGGTCTTTCCGAGCGCTTCGGCGTGCCCGACAACCTGAACATCGTGGCCACGATGAACACGGCCGACCGATCCATCGCCATGATGGACATCGCACTGCGGCGCCGCTTCCGCTTCCAGGAGTGTCCACCGGAGCCAAAGCGCATCGAGCCCGCCATGGTGGGGGCCATTGACCTGCCCGCTTTGCTCCAGCGGCTGAATGACCGGCTTGAGTTTCTGCTGGACCGCGACCACGCCATCGGGCACGCAGTCTTCATGGGCATCACGTCGCTGGCCGAGTTGCAACAGGTTCTGGCACAGCGCGTGATCCCTTTGCTCCAGGAATACTTCTTCGAGGATATGGAAAAGGTGCGCCTCGTCTTGGCCGGCAGCGGCAAGGACAGCGCGTTTTTCAAGTCCAGGTCGCTTTCGCCGTCGGCACTTTTCCCCGGCGCCAAGCAGGCTGTGGGCACCGAAGCGCGGCCAACCTTTTCTGTGGGCGACCCAGGCACGTGGACCGAAGCCCACATCATGGGCCTGTATGGGGCGGCGCCGGTCGTTGCGTCATTGCCCGCGTCTGCCGGCGATACCCCGGCAGAAGGTGCCGATGCCCTACGAAACGCGGGCTGATGCGATGGGTGGTATGCGCACCATCGCCGTTCTGGAGCACGAGGTCATCCCCGTCATCGCGGGTGACGATGAGCTGGGCGTGGCGGCTGACGCTTTCCCGCGCCTTTCAGAAGTCGAGGCTCAGGCGCTGCTGCGACTCAACGAGCTGCGCCGAGGCTTCTGCGAGCGGCTGACGAGTGGCATCAAGCTCTCGCAATACTGTGGGATCGTTCGTTTGCCGACTTGCGTGGTGGAAGTGCTGCCCAAAGTGGGCATGGCGGACGCCCGCACACCCGACGAACTGGAAAGGTCGCGCAGAGCCCTTTTGTCCATGCTGCACAGCGCGCGGCAGGTCGCTGTCACCAAGATCGGCTCCGTACCGCAGCAATCCGTGCGTGCGCCGCTTCTGGACATCTTCATACAGTCCTTCCTGCAATGTGCGCTCGATCAGGCCCGGCGTGGCCTGTTGAGCCGCTATGTCGCGCACACCGACGACCTTTCTGTCATCAAGGGGAGATTCCGGGCCCACGAACACATCCGGCGCAACCTTGCGCGACCGCACCTCCTGCACTGCGAGCACGACGAATTCACGGCTGACAACGCCTACAACCGCGCCGTCCGCGCCACGCTGGAAGCGTGCGGGCCGTGGGCAAGCACAGCCAGCACACAGCGGATGTGGTTCGAGACCCGCGCCCGGTACGCCAGCGTGTCTGCCGTCAAGATGTCGGCGGCCGACGTGGCGCGCTTGCCGCGCGACCGGTCGACGCACCGCTACGGCCCGTTGCTCACTTGGTGCGAATGGCTGCTGGCCATGGCCAGCCCGGCCATGAGCGCTGGCGCGTCGCAAGCGCCAGGCTTGCTGTTCGATATGAACAAGCTGTTCGAGGCCCATGTCGCCAATCTGGAGGAAGCTGGGGCCGGGACGGACCGCATCGTGCACAGGCAGGGGCCGCCGCTGCCGCTGGCAATGCACAGCCAAGCCGATGCGTTCGTGCTGAAGCCTGACATCACGGTTTGGCACGTCGGTCCAGACGGTGCCGCTGCGGGCATCGACCGCGTCGTCGATGCGAAGTGGAAGCGGTTGAACCCTCGCGCGGCGAACTTCGGTGTCGATGCGGCCGACGTGTATCAACTCTTGGCTTACGCTCTGCGCTACGGCTGCACGTCGCTCGAACTGGCGCACCCTCGGCCGTCCGCCACCGAAAGCTTCTCAGTCCCCCCGGTGTTCCAGCTCCAGGCCGCAGGCCAGGCCAGCGATATCACGATCAAGGTGAAGCTGGTGCCCTTGTGGTCGCCCCTGCAGTCTGGGCGCGAACATGAGACCGCAGACTTCGACCAGGCGGAGGCCGCATGACGCCACCGCACCTGAACCCGGCCGAGACTCTGCGTGACCCTGCTACTGCGATGGCACCTGACCCAAGAACTGGCATGTTTGCCGACCAGATAGCGCTGTCTCTGGCCGCGCATCATGCGGACATCGCCAAAGTGCAACTCAGCCCTGCTGTCCCTGACGTGATTGCCATTCAGTTCGAGACCGCCCGGAACCTGTACCTATACGCTTGGCATGTGTATCGGTTCTACATGGTCGCTGCCGCTCAAGCCGTGATAACGCTAGAGTTCGGGCTTCGCGAGCGTTTACCCGCGCGCTTGCCTGAGCCCTATCAACGGGCCAATCAGAAGCAGCCGATGTTGGCAGGGATGTTGAGCTACGCTATTGACCAGGGTCTGGTTCGCAATGAGGGGTTCAGACGTTGGCGTAAAGCCGGCGAGGATTGCGCCCGTGAGAGGCGACTTCAGGAAGCCATCGAATGCATGATCGAACGGGGGCTGGACGCCGTTGAAATAAATGACGCCGAACCGGTCCAGGTCTTGCCGCAAGATTTGAGATGGGACCTGGTTGCCGTATTGCGCCAGAGCCTGCCGCGCATTCGTAACGAATTGGCTCATGGAAGTCCGATGTTGACGAGCCAAGTTCTTGGTACTTTGGAATTGGTCGCTGAGATCTTGAACCAGCTTTATCCTTGTCCTGAATGACTAGGGATGGTCTGAACAAGTCCACCGATCACGCCCTGATGCGTTGAACCTGCAAAGGAATTGCAGCGATGAGCCAGATCAGCTTCTCGGACGCAGAGTACGCGGGCAAGCGCAAGAAGACGCGGCGCGAGGTCTTCCTGGAAGAGATGGAGCAGGTGGTGCCGTGGAAGGCGCTGCTGAAGGTCATCGAGCCGCACTACCCGGTAGCCGGCCGCGGGCGTCGGCCCTACCCGCTGGAAGCGATGCTGCGCGTGCACTTGATGCAGAACTGGTTTGCGCTGAGCGATCCGGCGATGGAAGAAGCACTGTACGAGATCGCGTCGCTGCGCAACTTCGCGGGGCTGAACCTGAGCGAGCCGATCCCGGACGAGACGACGATCCTGAACTTCCGCCACATGCTGGAGGAGTCGGACCTGGCCGAGGACATCTTTAAGCAAGTCAACGCGCTGCTGGCTCGCAAAGGTCTGCTGCTCAAGCGAGGCAGCATCGTCGATGCGACGATCATCGCGGCGCCCAGCTCGACGAAGAACGAGCAAGGCGAGCGAGACCCCGAGATGCATCAGACCAAGAAGGGCAACCAGTGGCACTTCGGGATGAAGGCGCACATCGGCGTGGACGCCGACAGTGGCTTGGTGCACACGGTCACGACCACGGCTGCCAACGAGGCCGATGTTGAGCAAGTCGCCGATCTGCTGCACGGCAAGGAGAAACAGGTTTGGGCCGACTCGGGCTACCGCGGCGCGCAAAGCCGTGTCGATCGCGAAGTGAAGTGGCACATCGCCGCACGCCCGAGTGATATTGCCAAGTTGCCCGAGGGCAAGGCGAAGGCGCGGCTGCAGCAACGCGAGTACGCCAAGGCCAGCATCCGCGCGAAGGTGGAGCATCCGTTTCGCGTGATCAAGCGCCAGTTCGGATTGGTGAAGGTGCGCTTCCGCGGGCTGCAGAAGAACACCGCCCATGTGCTCACGCTGTTCGCGCTGTCGAACCTGTGGATGGCGCGAAGGCAGTTGATGGGAGTGGTCCGTCCGAAGATGGCCTGAGGGCCCGGAACGACCTCGAAATCTCATTCGAAGACGCTCCAGACCGGGCATTCCTTCAATCCTCGCAGCGCTCGGACGATCAGATCGACATCGTTTGCGAGTTGTTCAGACCTTCCCTAGTTGTGAAGGTCCAATAGGTTGTTTGTGTTCATCTGAATTGAGTTTGAGAGACTGGGAATTACCACACCCCCAGAACTCTCAAGGAACTCCAACCAGATGAACATCCATAAGAATGCCCGACTTACGCTTGCGCGTCGAATCGAAATGGTTCAAGACATCACGACACGATTGAGCGCCTGCCGCCGCGCAGGCGCACGGCGTCAGCGCACCGACTGCCCGAAAGTGGCTGGGCCGGTACCTGGCCTTGGGCGAGGTGGGTCCGACTGATGCCCGTCGCGCCCGCTCGCCGCGTCGCATCGAGCCGGCCAAGGCGCTGGCCGTGGTCGAGCTGCGCCACACAAGCGCCTCACACAGGCCTCGCATGCCGCAGCGCTGGGTCCGTCCAGGAGCACCGTTGGAAGAGTTCTGGCGCGTGCAGGGCTGTCCCGCCTGGCAGACCTGCAGCCGGCCGAGCCTGTGGTGCGCTACGAGCACGCCGCCCCAGGAGACATGCTGCACATCGACACCAAGAAGCTGGGGCGCATCGTGCGGCCAAGCCACCGCGTGACGGGCAACCGCCGCGACAGCGTCGAGGGCGCGGGCTGGGAGATGCTGTTCGTGGCCATTGATGACCACGCCCGCATCGCCTTCACCGACATCCACCCTGACGAGAAAAACACCCAACGCGGTGCAGTTCCTGCGCAAATGCGCACGCCTACTACGCCAGCTTGGGGGTCAGCATTCAGCGCCTGCTCACCGACAACGGCTCGGCCTTCAGATCGCGGGACTTCGCGCTGGCCTGCCAGGAGCTGGGCATCCGCCACCGGATTCACCCGCCCGTACCGGCCTCAAACCAACGGCAAGGCTGAACGATTCATCCAGTCGGCTTTGCGCGAGTGGGCCTATGGCTTCACTTACCAGGAACTCCGCTGAACGAACTACTGCACTGGACTACTGGAATCACCACTACAACTGGCATCGCCCTCACCAGGGCATTGGCGGCGCCTCTCCCATGTCCAGACTCCTTCGATCACGAAACAACCTCTTGACTCTTCACAACTAGTTGGAAATACGCCCGTTCATGGTGCTGCGCATTTCCTACAAATTCATTGACGAATCCACTACGGCGCTATCGACTGTGATGCCTGACTCAAGCTCCGGCACGCAGAAACGGAGCGCGAAAATCGAACATCAGCTCAAGGCCCCTTGTTCCGCATCAAATCCGCCTCCGCCACGAACGGCGTCCCCGGCGCAGGCAGCGGCCGGCCTGCGGCCGCAGGCGGGGCGGCAGGCAGTGGCCGCGATTCGCTCACGCCGGCCGGCAGGCCGCTGTCGGGCGGCAGCGAGCTGAGGAATTCCTCGAAGTTCACTTCCGACACCTCATAGCCGGGCACCGAAAGGTACTCCTCCCAATCCGCCACCTGGCGCGAGCGGCTGGAGGGCCAGGCGAGTGCGCCGGGGGCCGAAGGCGCGGCCGCAGCGGCGCTCGCAGAAGACAGGGGTGCGTCGTCGAGCCCGGCCTGCGCGGTTTTGGCAAAGCCGTCGCCCGCTTCGAGCGGCGCGGGCCGGCTGATCGGGATCTTGCGCCCGGTGGTGCCCGTGGATCGGATGCCCGCAGCGCGCCGCTCGCGCAGCACCGCCCGCAGGGAGGATGCGCTCTTGATCGGCGGCATTTCCTTGAAGGCACGGGCGCGGATCACGCCCAGGTGGACCGAATGCACCGGCACGTTGTACAGGCCCTTGAACTGGCGCACCAGGTAGGACTCGATGTGCCGCGACATGGCCCAGACCGCATGGTCGAAGTGGGCCAGGTAGATCATCACGACCAGGTGGCCGGTGTCGCGGTCCCTGGCGATGCGCACGAGGCTGTCGGAGTCGTCGCAGACGCCGCAGCGCTGCAGGGCAGCGTGCGCGATCGATTGCATCAGTGAAGGGTCGCGTCGCCAGATGCGCCATCGCATCTGCCAGCGTGCCCAGAGCCCGGGCTTGGCTTGCAAGAACATTCCCTCCAGAGCCGTGCGCCTTGTTGACTGCGGGCGCTTCGGCATATGTTGTTGAGCCCAAGGATAGGGCATGTTGGAGATGCTGGCTAGAAGCCGGCGCGCAGCCTGTCGCGCGGCCGCCGCAAGCGCGGGCAGATGTTTTATGATGGTGAAAATGTTTTCGTCATTTTGAAAACATGACGCAACGCTTCCGAGGCAGATTTCATGGCCGGCCCCTTCTCACATCTTCGCGTGATTGACATGTCGCGCATTCTTGCGGCGCCCCTCGCCGCGCAGAACCTGGCCGACCTCGGCGCCGAGGTCATCAAGGTCGAGCGTCCGGGCTGCGGCGATGACACGCGGGGCTTCGGCCCGCCCTGGATGAAGGACGGCGCGGGCCAGGACACGCGCGAGTCGGCCTATTTCCTCGCAGGCAACAGAAACAAGAAATCCGTCACGCTCGACATCGCCACGCCCGAAGGCCAGCGCCTCCTCAAGGAGCTGGTGCGCCAGAGCGACGTGCTGATCGAGAACTACAAGGCCGGCAACCTCGCGCGCTATGGGCTGGGCTATGAGGACCTGAAGGCCATCAACCCGCGACTGATCTACTGCTCGGTGACGGGCTTCGGCCAGACGGGGCCCTATGCGGAGCGGCCGGGTTACGACTTCGTGTTCCAGGGCATGGGCGGGATGATGAGCATCACCGGCGAGCGCGACGGCGAGCCGGGCGGCGGCCCGCAGAAAGTGGGCATTCCGATCGTGGACTATTTGACGGGCCTGTACACGAGCATCGCGCTGACGGCGGCCATCGCCCACCGCGAGCGCACGGGCGAGGGCCAGTACATCGACATGGCCCTGCTCGACACGGCGGTCGCGGTCAACGTGACGCAGGTCATTTCCTGGTTCTGCTCGGGCAAGGTGCCGCAGCGGCTGGGCAATGCGCACCCGCACATCGTGCCCTATGAGGTGTTTCCGACGGCCGATGGCCACATGATCCTGGCCGTGGCCAACGACGCCCAGTTCCAGCGCTTCTGCGAGGTCGCGGGCTGCGAGGCGCTGGCCCGCGATCCGCGGTTTGCGGCCAATGCCGGCCGCGTGGTGAACCGCAAGGAGCTGATCCCGCAGATTGCGGCGATCCTTGCGACCCGCACCAAGGCCGACTGGATGGCGGCGCTCGAAGCACGCGACGTGGCCTGCGGTCCGATCAACACCATCGAGGACGTGTTCGAGGACCCGCAGGTGGCCCATCGGCAACTGCGGGTGGACATGCCGCATCCGCTGGGCGGCGTGGCGCCGCTGCTGGCCAATCCGATCCGCCTTTCGGCCTCGCCCGTGGAGTACCGCAGCCCGCCGCCCCTGCTGGGCGAGCACACCGACGAGGTGTTCCGTTCCCTTCTGGGTCTGGGCGACGCCGAGCTGGCCGCACTGCGCAGCGCAGGCGTGATCTGATCGGCGGCGTGCCGCCGACCCTCAGCGCTTCATCATCACCTTGGCGGTGTAGTCGAGCACCAGCTCGCCGCGCTGGTTGAGCACGCGCATGAGCACGCCGATGACGCCGCGGCCCGGGTCGCGCGTTTCCTTCTTGCTCGCGATCTCGACCTCGGCATGCAGCGTGTCGCCAGCCTTCACGGGCGCGTGGAAGCGAAAGGCGTCCATGCCCAGGCCCGCGAGCGTGTTGCGGCCGAGGATGCTCTCCATCATGCCGCCCGAGAAGGTGGCCGTCAGAAAGCCCGGCGCGATCGGCTCGCCGAACGGCCCCTGCGCGGCGTGCGCGTGGTCGATGAAGACCGGCAGCGTCATGCCCGCCAGCGCGGTGAAGTTGACCAGGTGCGCCGACGTGACGGTGCGCGCATAGCTCACATGCACGTCGCCGACCTCGAAGTCGTCGAACTGCGGCGCCCGCGGCTCGATCCGCCGGCCCGCGCCGGTGGCGTCCGGCCGGGGGGACGCCGAAGGCGGGGTCGAGGTTGAGGGAACGTGGCTCATGCGCGCCGCCTCATTTGGCGATGCCCAGGGCCTTGGCGATCTTCGCGGTCTTCTCGGTCTCGGCCTTCATGCTGGCGCTGAACTCCTCGTTGGTCGGCGTGATGAGCTGGGCGCCCAGGCTCTGCAGCCGCTCGGCCACTTCGGCGGACTTCATGGCCTGGGTCACCAGGGCATGCAGGCGCGCCTGCACGTCGGGCGGCGTGCCCGCGCGCGCGACGAAGCCGTACCACAGCGGCGTGGCCACGTAGGACGGCATGCCCATGCCTTCGCCGAGCGTGGGCACGTCGGGCAGGGCCGGCGAGCGCTGGGTGTTGAACAGTCCGAGCGCCTTGACCTTGCCGGCCTTCACATGCTGCAGCGACAGCGGCATGGCCGACGGGTAGAGCGCGATCTGGCCGCCGATCACGTCGGTCATGGCCTGCGCGGTGCTCTTGTAGGGCACTTCGACGATGTCCAGGCCGGCCGCCTGCTTGAACAGTTCCATCTCCACCTGGCTGGGCGTGCCGGGGCCGGACGATGCGTAGCTCAGCTTGCCCGGGTTGGCCTTGGCATAGGCGATGAACTCGCGCAGGTTGCTCACCGGCAGGTTGTTGGCCACGGTGAAGACGATGGGCACGATCGCGACCTTGGCCACCGGCACGAAGTCCTTGAGCGGGTCGTAGGGCGCCTTGCTGTTGGTGCCCGGCACGATGGTGAAGGGGTTGGCCACCATGAGCATCGTGTAGCCGTCGTTGGGCGCCTGCAGCGCGGCCAGCGTGCCGACAATGCCGCCGCCGCCTTCCTTGGTGTCGATGACCACCGGCTGCTTGACCTCTTCCGAGATCTTCTGGCCGACGGTGCGCGCGATCACGTCGCTGCCGGTGCCGGCGGCAAACGGCACGACGATGCGGATGGGCTTGCTGGGGAAGCTGCCTTGCGCGAGCGCGGGCAGGGCCCATGCCGCGCCTGCGGCGGCGACGAGCGACACGAGCGTGCGTCGGGCGAGTCGGGGGGTGAGGTTCATGGGTGTCTCCTGGTTGTGATGATGAGGGGCAGTGGCCTGGCTGGTTCGTGCGGTGGGTGCGCGGTGGGTGTGCAGTACGGAAGATCCGTCGGCCGCCGCGTCAGGGGCCGGCCGGCGCCGTGACTGCGCCTTCGGCCTTGAGGACGGCGATTTCCTGCGGGTCGAAGCCGAAGCCCGCGAGGACGGCGTCGGCGTCTTCGCCGACGGCCGGCCAGCGCGCGCGCGGGTCGCCATCGCCTGGCGTGGCCACACCCGGCGTTGCGGGAAAGTGCAGCCGGCGTTCGCCGTCGCGGGCGATCGGTGCGGCCTTCATGGCCAGCACGTGCGGGTCCTGCAGCCAGTCGGTCAGGGTGTTGATGCGGCTGGCCACCACGCCGTGGGCCTGGAAACTGGCGAGCCAGTGGGCGGTGTCGTGCGGCGCGATGGCGGCCGACAGCTCGGCTTCGAGGTGCCGCGCGTGCGGTGCGCGCAGCTGGAAGCTGGCAAAGCGCGGATCGGCTGCCAGGTTGTCGCGACCCGTGGCCTTGCACAGGGCCGCGAAGTGCGCCTCCTTGCTGAGGGTGATCGCGAGCCAGCCGTCACGGGTGCGGTACACGCCGGCCGGTGCGTTGATGATCTGCGGCGACTCGCCTTCGAGGCTGGCCTCGACGATCTTGGGCGCGAGGAAGGCCGCCGTGGCCTGCATCAGGCTGATGTCCAGATGCCGGCCGCCGGCGCCGGCGCGCCGCGCATACAGCGCCACCGACACGGCCTGGAAGGCATAGAGCGCGGTGAGCGTGTCCACCGCGAGGAAGCCCAGGCGTTGCGGCTTGCCCGAGGGGTCGGGGTTGAGCGCCATCATGCCCGAGAAGCCCTGCATCACCGTGTCGGTCGCGGCGAGCCGGGACTTCTCGCCCGATTGGCCGAAGCCGCTGACCGACAGATAGATGATGCCAGGATGGTCCTTGCGGATGTCCTCGTAGCCCACGCCCAGGCGCTCGGCGATGCCGGGCCGGTAGTTCTCGATCATCACGTCGCATTGTGCGGCCATGCGCCGCACCATGCCGATGGCGCCCGGCGCCTTGAGGTCGGCGGCGATGCTGAGCTTGCCCCGGTTGCCCATGTAGTCGATGGCCGAATGCGAGCCGTGGCGCGTGCCGATGCCGCGGCTCCAGTCCCCTTCGGGCGGCTCCAGCTTGATCACCTGCGCGCCGTACTGGCCGAGCAGCATGCCGCAGTACGGGCCGGCCAGGCCCTGGCTCACGTCCAGCACCCGCAGGCCTGCGAAGGGCAGGTCGTGGCCGCCTGGTGTGCGGCTGGCGGCCGCAAATTCCGTTGACATGAGTTTTTCTCTATGAAAAAATGACTTTCAACATTGTGAATTCTTTGTGCCCCGGAAGCAAGCCGGTCGCACCCTTTGCGGCCTAGGAAATACCCGATGAGATCTATCGAGGCAGACGACGATCTGTCGCCCGAGCAGCAGCTGCTTCGCGAGAACGTGGCGCGCTTCATGGAGCGCGAGGTCGCGCCCACGGTGGCGCAGTTCGAGCGCGCCGGCGAGTTCGACTGGACGCTGCCTGCGCGGCTGCGCGAGTTCGGCTTTCTGGGCGGCTTTCTGCCGGAGGCCGAAGGCGGCTACGGCATGAGCAGCATGGACTACAGCGTGCTGATGGAAGAGGCCGGCTACTGCTGGCACAGCCTGCGCGCGATCCTCAACACCATGAACATGAACATTCTTCTTCTGTCGCGGCTGGGCACGCCCGAGCAGAAGGAGAAGTACCTCCAGCCGCTCATGGCGGGCGAGCGCAGGATCTGGGTCGGCATCACCGAGCCCGATCACGGCTCCAACGTCGCCGGCATGGAGACGCGGGCCCGCCGCGAGGGCGGCCACTACGTGATCAACGGCACCAAGCTGTGGATCACCAACGGCATGATCGGCGACTTCGGCATCCTCATGGCCAAGGTGCCCAAGGGCGCCGAGGGCGAGCCGCATGGCATCACCGCCTTCATCGTCGACCGCAGCCAGACGCAGTACGAGGCCCGCCGCGTCAAGACGATGATCCTGCGCTCGACGGTGACGTCCGAGCTGTCGTTTGCCGACGCCATCGTGCCGGCCGGCAACGTGCTCGGCCGCGTCGGCGAGGGCCTCAAGAACATTCTCATGGCGCTGAGCTTTGGCCGGCTCGCGGTGGCCTCGGGCGCCGTGGGGGCGGCCCAGGCCGCGCTCGACCTGTCGGTCGACTACGTGAAGAACCGCAAGCAGTTCGGCTCGCCGATCGGCTCCTACCAGCTGGTGCAGCGCATGATCGTGGAGATGCGCGTGCGCACCGACGCAGCCCGCCAGCTCACCCGCCGGGCCGCGCGCGCCATGGACCGGGGCCTGCCCGCGCGCATGGAGTGCTCGATCGCCAAGCTGTATGCGGCGCAGGCCGCGCACGAGGTGGCCGACCATGCGCTGCAGGTGCATGGCGGCATGGGCTATGCCGAGGACTACCCGATCGAGCGCATCTTCCGCGATACGCGGGGCGCCGTGATTCCCGAGGGCACGACCGAGATCCAGCAGCTCATCATCGGCCGCGAGATCCTGGGCCTGTCCGCCTTCTCGGCTGGCGCATGAACGCCGCCACCTTCTCCGCGCGGTGCAGCCTGCGCGGCCCTGTCTTCCTGATCCATCCAAGGGCACATCCATGAGCGACAACCCGGGCGGCCGTCTGCTGGACCGCATCAGCGACTACGTTCTGTTCTATGAGGACCTGAACGTCGGTGACACCTTCATCACCTCGGCGCGCACCGTGACCGAAGCGGACGTGGTCAACTTCGCGGGCCTGTCGGCCGACTACAACTCGCTGCACGTGGACGCCGAGTTCGCGGGCGGCACGCCGCATGGCGGACGCATCGCGCATGGCCTGCTGGTGCTGGCGGTGACGTCGGGCCTGTGCACGCGCTTGCCGCTCATGAAGTTCCTGGAGCCTTCGATCCTCGGCCTGGCGAACCTGGAGTGCAAGTTCCGCCTGCCCTGCAAGATCGGCGACACCCTGCACGCGCGCCTGTCGATCACCGACAAGCTCCCCGGCAAGAAGCCCGGCCGCGGCACGCTGGTGATGAACCGCGTCGCCGTCAACCAGCGCGGCGAGGACGTGATGGTGAGCACCTGGCACCTGGTCGTGAAGACGCGCGACGGCGCATCTGCCGCCTGAAACCTCTTTTCCTGAAAGCGATCCCCATGAACACATCCAACCGCCGCCGCCTGTTCGTTCGCGCCCTCTCGCTGGCCCTGCCGCTGTCCGCCGCACTGGCCGGCGTGGCCTTTCCCATGGCTGCGTCCGCCCAGGCCTGGCCGGCCCGGCCGATTCGCATGATCGTGCCGTTCCCGCCTTCGGGCTCGACCGACATCGTGGCGCGCACCGTGGCCGAGCGCCTGGGCGCCGCGCTCGGGCAGAACGTGATCATCGACAACAAGCCCGGTGCGACGGGCGCGATCGGCCTGGAGGCGCTGGCGCGCTCCGAGCCGGACGGCTACACCATCGGCCTGGGCACGGTGGGCAGCATCGCGATCAATCCGACGGTCAACCGCAAGCTCAGCTGGGACCCGCTGCGCGACTTCGCGCCGGTGGGCTACATCGGCTCGACACCCTTCGCGCTGCTGGTCAATCCCAACCTCAAGGCAGGCATGGTGCCCGAGTTCATCGCGCTGGCCAAGTCGCAGCCGGGCAAGATGACCTATGCCACCGGCGGCAACGGCGGATCGCAGCACGTGGCCTCCGTGCTGCTGGAGGACATGGCCGGCATCAGCATGACGCATGTGCCGTACAAGGGCAGCGGCCCGGCGCTGATCGACCTGATGGGCGGGCAGGTGGATTCGCTGATCGAGCCGGCCGTCTCGGCCGCGCCCCACATCAAGTCGGGCAAGGTGCGCGCGCTCGCACTGACCGGCCTGCAGCGCTCGGCGGGCTTTCCGGGCGTGCCGCTGGTGGCCGACACCGTGCCGGGCTTCGACGTCTCGGCCTGGTTCGCGCTGTTCGCGCCCGCAAAGACGCCTGCGCCCATCGTGGCGCGCCTCAACGAGGAGCTGGGCAAGGTCCTGCGCAATCCGCAGGTCGTCGAGCGGCTGTCGCAGACCGGCGTGGACGTGGCGCCGGGCACGCCGGCGCAGCTGGGCGAGTTCCTGCGGCGCGACATCGCCAAATGGGACAAGGTGGTCAAGAAGGCCAACATCACTGCGGACTGACCGCGCGAACCAGGGGCTGCGGCCGGCCCGAAGGTGAATCACCAAAGGGCGGCGCAGCCCGACAAAGGAGAAGGAACGTGGAACTGGGACTCAAGGGCAAGGTGGCGGTGGTCACCGGATCGGGGCGCGGCATCGGCGCCGCGACGGCACGTGCCTTCGCGCAGGAAGGCGCGCACGTGGTGGTGACCGACATCGACCCGGCCACCACGCAGGCCACGACGCAGGCACTGCAGGCCGAGGGCCTGAGCGCGCTGGGCGTGGTGTGCGACGTGACGAAGTCGGCCGACGTGGAACGCCTGGTGGCGCAGGCGGTGGAGAAGTTCGGCGGGGTGCACGTTCTGGTGAACAACGCCGGCTTTCCGAAGGATGCCTACATGACCAAGATGCCCGAGGCCGACTGGGATCTGGTCACCGGCGTGATCCTCAAGGGCTCGTGGCTCTGCGCACGTGCCGCCGTGCCGCACATGATGGCGCAGAAGTGGGGCCGCATCATCAACATCTCGTCGCGTGCGCATCTGGGCAATCCGGGGCAGGGCAACTACTCGGCGGCCAAGGCCGGCCTGATCGGCCTGACCCGCGCGCTGTCGTATGAAGAGGGCAAGTTCAACATCACGGTCAATGCCGTGGCGCCCGGATTCGTGGACACCGAGATGATCCGCAAGCTCGAGAACTACGAGATGATCCGCGACAAGTGGCTCAAGGCCACGCCGATGCCGCGCCTGGGCGTGCCGCAGGACATCGCCGACGCGGTGCTGTTCCTCGCGTCCGAACGCGCCGGCTTCATCACCGGCGAAGTGCTGCACGTGACGGGCGGCCGTTACTCCAACTGAGGCTCGGCCCTTCCAGGCGGCGGGCCGGCGCAGCTGCAGGGCGTGCGCTGCCTCAGACCTGCGCGTTCATCTGCGCGATCGCCTGGCCGAGCGCCTTGACGTGGCGCGTCTCCAGCGGCTCCATGCGCGACAGCGGACCGGCAACGGCGACCGCGTAGGTCTCGCCGCCGAGCACCACCGCACGCGCGACGGCCATCACGTCGCTCACGCTTTCGCCGCGCGTGGAGTGCCAGCCGCGCTCCTCGCTGCTGGCGATGTTGGCCAGCAGTTTGCGTGCGCTCGAGATGGTGTTGCCCGTGACGGGCGTGAGGTCCAGCGTGCCGACGAACTCGCTGCGGCGCGGCTCGGGCATGGCCCCGAGCAGTGCCTTGCCCAGCGCGCTCGAATGCAGCGCGCGCAACCGGCTGACTTCGGCGCTGAAGCGGATGGTCTCGGTCGACTCGACCACGTCCAGGTAGATCACGAACTTGTCCAGCCGCTTGCCGAACACCGCCGTCTCGCCGGTCCGGTCGCGCAGCGCGGCGAGGATCGGCGAGACCTTCATGAGCACCGGGTCGCGCGCCAGGATGCCGCGCGTGAGGTCGAACAGCTTGCGTGTGGGGTAGTGCATGCGCTGGGTGCCGACTTCGCTCAGGTAGCCGCGCGAGGTGAGGGTGCGCACGAGGCCGTGGCAGCTGCTCACCGGCATGTCCACGGCCTTGGCCAGATCCGAGAGGTTCAGCGGTCGTCCTTCGCGGCTGAATGCCTCGAAGACGTCCAGTGTCCTGTCGGCGGCCTTGACTCGTTTTTCTGTCGCCATGTGGGTTTCCCGGGGGAGTTGCTGTCGCTGCGCTGCGTGTGGATGTTAGCGCAGGACCGCCGGAAACCAGGGTGTGAATCAGTCGATGCGGATGCGGTTCTTCTCGATCACTTCGCGGTAGCTGGCGGTGTCGCGCTGGATGCGCTGAGCCAGCGCGCGCGGGCTGGTGTCGTCCACCTTCCAGCCCTGCAGAAAGAGTTTCTGGCGCATCTCGCGCGAGCCGAGGATTTTCTCCAGTTCGGCCGCCAGGCGGGCCTGGTGGGCTGCGGGCATTCGTGCGGGCGCCATCACGGCGTTCCACACCTCGATGTTCACCTCGCGGGCGCCGATCTCCTCCATCGATGGCAGCGTGGGCGCGAGCGGGCTGCGCCTGGCCGAGGTCACCGCGATCACGTCCATCTTGCCCGCCTGGACCAGTGGCATGACCGTGGACGCGGGCAGCAGCGTCATCTGCACCTGTCCGCCCATGATGGCGTTGAGGATCGGCGGGCCGCCATTGAAGGGCACGTGCAGCGGCTGGATGCCCAGGGTCTGCTTGAGAAGTTCCATGCCGAGGTGGCCGCCCGAGCCGGGGCCGACCGAGCCGTAGGCCAGCTTGTCGCCGGCAGCGCGGGCCATGCGGACATAGGCCTCGGCCGAGGTGCTGTCCGGCCCCTTGGCGACGGCCCAGACCAGCGGCGCGCTGCCGATGAGTGCGATGGGCGCGAAGTCCCTGGACGGGTCGTAGGGCAGCCGGGCATAGAGGAAGCGGGAACTCGTGAGCGGGCCGTTGCCGATCACGCCGAGGGTGTGGTCGTCATCCGCCTTGGCCAGCAGATCGGCGCCGATGTTGCCGCTCGCGCCCGGCTTGTTGTCCACCACCACCGGCTGGCCGAGGGCGCGTGACAGCGGCTCTGCCAGCAGGCGCGCCTGCACGTCGGGCGAGGAGCCGCTCGGATAGCCGACGATCAGGCGGATCGGCCGGTTGGGCCACGCCGCGCCGGGCTGGGCGACGGCGGACGCCAAGGGGGCGAGGGTGGCCGCGCCGGCCAGGGCGGCCAGTGCGAGATGGGTGAGCGCCCGTCGCGAGCGGTTGGTTGCCTGAGTCATGGCTTGGAGGGCAAGGCCGGGCGCGAGCGCTCGCCTCACTTGAGTGAGCTGTAGTTCAGCGGCACGAACACGTAGCCGCTGCCGCCGCTGGCCTTGCGCAGATGGCCGAGGCCGGGAAACGACAGGTGCGCCGCACCGACGAGATAGCCATGTCTGGCCGCGTCGGCATAGGCCTGCTTGCGCTGCCTGGCTGCGGCCTTGCTGTCGGTGTCGAACTGGATGGTGACGCCGGGTTCGGCAAACTGCACTGCGGCCACGTGCATCAGGTCGCCCCACAGAACCAGCTTCTGACCCTGGCTTTCGATCTCGTAGAGGGTGTGGCCCGGCGTGTGCCCATGCGCGGCCTTGGCGCGGATGCCCGGGACCAGTTCGGTATCGCCTTCGAAGGTCTTGAGCCTGCCGGCCTGCACGTAGGGGTTGACGGATGCCATCGCGCCCTGGAAGAAACCCTTGGCGTCGGCCGGCGCGGCGTTCATCTTCGCCTCGCTGAGCCAGAAGTCGGCATCCGCCTTGTCCAGACGCAGCGTCGCGTTGGGAAACGCTGGCGCGCCGCCTGCGACGAGACCGCCGACGTGGTCGGGGTGCATGTGGGTGATGTAGATCTCGTCGACCTGCGCCGGCTGGTACCCGGCGGCCTTGATGTTGTCGAGCAGCTTGCCCAGCGTGGGGCCGAACAGGCCGGCGGCGCCCGCGTCGATCAGGACGAGCTTGCTGCCGGTGTTCACGAGGTAGGCATTGACCGAGGTCTCGACCTCGTCGCCAAGGAAGACCCTCTTGAGTGCCGCACTGGACTTGGCCGGCTTGGTGTGCAGCAGCTTGGTGACCGGCAGCTTGACGGTGCCATCGGAGATGGCGGTGACCTCGATGGTGCCGACCATGGCGCGGTAGTAGCCAGGGGCCTGCGTCCTGACCTGCGGGGCGTCGGCCCAGGCGGGCGCGCCGGCCGCCATGAAGCCCAGGGCCATCGCGACCGGCAGGGCGCGCAGCGTGCGAGCGAAGGTGGAGTGCATGATGAATTCCTCTTGATGTGGATCGGTGGATCGGGAAATCTGGAACTGCGTGCGCATCATAGGTCGGGCGGCGCGCGATTGCAGGGCGAGTCGAATCGGGGCAGGGCGGGTTATGCTGCGGGCATGACGCCCCAAACCCTGCTCCAGCACATCGACAGCGGCGCTCTGTGGCCGCACGCGCCCAGTGAGGCACCCGGCTACGACATCGCCGCCGGCTACCGCGACGCCCTGGCCGTGCGCGCCCTGCGCGTTGCGCGCGGCGAGGTCCCGCGCGGGTTCAAGATCGGCTTTACCAATCGCACCATCTGGCCGCGCTACGGCGTGTTTGCGCCGATCTGGGGATCGGTGTGGGACAGCACGCTGCAGCAGTGCGACGGCCAGGGCGTCATCAGCCTGCGCGCTGCGTCCCAGCCCCGGCTCGAACCCGAGGCTGTGTTCGGCATGGCGACCACACCGCCCGCGAACGCCACGCTCGATCAGCTGTTGGCCTGCATCGACTGGGTCGCTCCGGGCTTCGAGATCGTGCAGTGCCATCTCAAGGACTGGAAGTTCCAGGTGCCCGACACCATGGCCGACAGCGGCCTGCATGCGCGGCTCCTGGTGGGCCGCAAGGTGCCGGTGCAGTCGCTTGCGCGCGATGCCGCCGGGCTGGACGCGCTGCTGGCCCCCTGCAGCGTGAGCCTGCGACGCGGCGACGAGGTCGTGGACCGAGGCACCGGCGCCAACGTGCTCGACAGCCCGTTGCGGGCGCTGCATCACTTTCTGGTCGAACTGCGCCAGTGCCCTGGTGCGCCGGACCTGCAGGCCGGTGACGTCGTCACGACCGGCACCTGGACCGACGCCTGGCCCGTGGCCGCAGGACAAACCTGGACGGCTGATTTTTCTGCCCCGCTTTCGCCACTGACGGTGACGTTCGAATGAATGCCTGGCGTTGCTGGGAAAAGACCGTGCTATACTCCGTGGCTTCGCGGCTGTAGCTCAGCTGGATAGAGTACTTGGCTACGAACCAAGGGGTCGTGGGTTCGATTCCTGCCAGCCGCACCATATTTCGTAATGAAACATGTGGTCAAGGGTCGATACGTGAGAGCGTATCGACCCTTTTTCCATTTCAAGCCCATCCGGGCCGGCCGGCTTTGCGACTTGCTTAAAATCCGCCGGACATTCCAGGATTGCCCATGAACATCGACAAAGAACTCGACACCCGCGGCCTGAACTGCCCGCTGCCCATTCTCAAGGCCAAGAAGGCTTTGACCGACATGGCCAGCGGCCAGCTGCTCAAGGTCGTGGCGACGGATTCGGGTTCGGTGCGTGACTTCCAGGCCTTCGCCAAGCAGACGGGCAACGAACTGGTGGAGCAGCAGACGGCTGGCGCCGAGTTCATTCACGTGCTGCGCCGCCGCTAGGCCCCTGATCGCGCCCGTCAAGGGCATCCTCTCCCGGGCGGCAGCCGGTTTTCCGCAAGCCCGGGCTTCGAAAGCGCTACAAAGCCAGGCCGCGCAGGTAGCTGCGGAATCCTTCGCCGACCTCCGGGTGCTTCAGGGCCAGTTCCACGGTCGCTTCCAGAAATCCTTCCTTGCTGCCGCAGTCGTAGCGCTTGCCTTCGTACTGCCAGGCGTGAACGCCTTCGGTGGCCATCAGGCCGGCGATGCCGTCGGTGAGCTGGATCTCGCCCCCGGCGCCTCGGGGCTGGTTGCGGATGCGCTCAAAGACCCCGGGCGTCAGGATGTAGCGGCCGGCGACCCCCATGCGGGAGGGCGCGGCTTCGGGCGTGGGCTTTTCGACCATCTGCCGCACCCGGATCAGCCGTTCACCGGCCGACTCGCCCGCGACGATGCCGTAACGACGGACCTGATCGGCCGGCACTTCCTGAACGGCGAGCAAAGATGTTCCCACGCGGCCAAAAACGTCGACCATTTGTGTCATCACGTCACGCCCGTCGGGCCCGGCCGTCATGAGGTCGTCGGCCAGCAGAACGGCAAAGGGCTCCTCGCCGACCAGATGCTCGGCGCACAGAACGGCGTGACCGAGGCCCAGCATGCGTGGCTGGCGCACGTACGAGAAGTCCATGTCGCCGGGCTGCACCGAGCGCGCGATATCCAGCAGATCGTGCTTGCCCGCCGCCTCGAGTTCGCTTTCGAGCTCGTAGGCTGTATCGAAATGATCCTCAATGGCACGCTTATTGCGACCCGTTACAAAAATCATGTGCTGGATCCCCGCGTTGCGGGCCTCTTCCACCGCATATTGGATGAGCGGCTTGTCCACCACCGGCATCATCTCCTTGGGCTGGGCCTTGGTGGCGGGGAGAAAGCGGGTTCCGAGGCCGGCGACCGGAAAGACGGCCTTGCGGATTTTTGTGAACTTTGGCATCGACACAGATGGTTTTTATCGCTAAAGTGTTGCGGTTTTGACACAAAACGGCAACGAGACCTGAATTGGAAGACTCTGATTCTCGGACGACGTAGAAGGATCAATACAGGGTGGACATCTTACTTCTTGAGGCGCTCGTGCCCGAGGCTCTGGCATGGCTGGAGTCGCGGCATACGGTCGAGTATCGCCCCGAGCTGGCAGATGACTCCAGTGCGCTGCGCAAGGCCGCGTACAGGGCCCAGGCGGTGGTCCTGCCGCGCAAGGTGGTGGTGACGCGCGAGTTCCTCGACTTCGCGCCCCGACTCAAGGCGGTGGCCCGCATGCATGTGAGCACCGACAACACCGACCTCGAGGCCTGCCGCGACAAGAACATCAAGGTCATCCAGGCCACGACGGCCAATGTCCGGTCCAACGCCGAGTATCTGCTGGGCGCGATGCTGCTGCTGTTTCGCCGCGGGATCGGCTCTTCGCTCACGGGCGATCGCCATGCCGACATCCGGCTCGGGCGCGAACTCAACGGCAGCGTGGTCGGTATTCTCGGCCTGGCGCCCACGGCCCATACCCTGGCCGTCATGCTCGGCAGCCTGGGGGCCAAGCTCATTGGCTACGATCCGGCGGTTCACCACTCGGCGCCGATCTGGGAGCGGCTGCGGATCCAGCCGGTGAGTCTGCCCGAACTCATGGCCCAGGCCGATGCGGTGTCGGTCCAGGTGATGTACGCCTCGCGCTACAAGGGCCTGATCAACAACAAGGTGCTGGCGCATTGCCGCCGTGGCCAGATCTGGGTGGGCACGAGCCGCTCCGCGCTGTTCGATCCGCAGGCGCTGGCCGACGCGCTGACGGACGGCCGCATCGAAGCCTGCATGCTCGATGGCGCCGAAGCGGGCTTTGCTTCGCGCGGATCGCCGCTGCACGAGCGCGACAACCTCTTTCTCACGCCGCGGCTGGGCTCGCACACGCGGGAGTCACGGCTGCGCGCCAGCTGGTACGTCGCCCACCGGATCCACGAGGCCATCGGCGGCGCCGGCGCGGCGTCGGGCTTCGCTGCCCTGCCCAGCAGCGCCCCCACACCGCTGGAGGGGCCGTCCTCGGAGTCGCCTTCGGGCTGGGGTGAGCCCCAGCAACTCACGATCCGCTGAACGCAGCGTGCTGCGCCCGGCCTGCACTCAGGCTGCGCGCACCCGGACCCCGTGCGCGAGGAGGGCGCTGCGCCCGTTCAGCCGAGACGGGCGAGCTGGTCCTTCATCTTGGCCAGGGTCGCGCTGAACTCGGCCACCCGCTTGCGTTCCTGTTCGATCACGGCCGGCGGTGCCTTGGCCACGAACGCCTCATTGCCGAGCTTGCCATGGGCCTTGGCGATCTCGCCTTCCAGCCGCGCGGCTTCCTTGCCCAGGCGCAGCTTCTCGGCCGCCACGTCGATCTCCATGTGCAGGCAGACCCGCGCGTCGCCCACCACGGCGACCGGGGCCGCCTGCGCCGCCTGGGCCCACGCGGCTTCGTCGTCGAACACCTTGACCTCGGCGAGCTTGGCCAGGGCCTGCAGGACCGGCGCCACCTCGCGCAGGAAATCCGCGTCACCCACGGCATACAGCGGCAGCTTCGTGGCGGGTGACACGTTCATCTCGCCGCGCAGGTTGCGGCAGGCGTCCACCAGAGCCTTGAGCTTGCCCACGTGCGCGATGGCGGCCTCGTCGATCTTCTGCGGCTGGGCTTCGGGGTAGCGGGCAATGCTCACCGACTCGCCCGGCAGGCCGGCGACGGGCGCGACCTTCTGCCACAGCGCTTCCGTGATGAACGGAATCACCGGATGCGCCAGCCGCAGGATCGCCTCCAGCGTGCGGATCAGCGTGCGGCGCGTGGCGCGCTGCTGCGACGCATCGCCGCGCTGGATCTGCACCTTGGCGATTTCCAGGTACCAGTCGCAGAACTCGTTCCAGACGAAGTCGTAGATCGCGTTGGCGACGTTATCGAGGCGGTACTCCTCGAAGCCCCTGGCGACTTCGGCCTCGGTCTTCTGCAGCAGCGAGGCGATCCAGCGGTCGGCCTGGCTGAAGTGCATGTAGTTGTGGAACGGGCCGCCCGGCTGGCACTGCTCCTTGGTGTGCTCGGCCAGGCCGCAGTCGTGGCCTTCGCAGTTCATCAGCACGAAGCGCGTGGCGTTCCACAGCTTGTTGCAGAAGTTGCGATAGCCCTCGCAGCGCTTGGTGTCGAAGTTGATGTTGCGGCCCAGCGAGGCGAGCGCCGCGAAGGTAAAGCGCAGCGCATCGGCGCCATAGGCAGGAATGCCTTCGGGGAATTCCTTTTCGGTGTTCCTGCGGACCTGGGGCGCGGTCTCGGGCTTGCGCAGCCCGGTGGTGCGCTTGTCCAGCAGCGGCGCCAGCGCGATGCCGTCTATCAGGTCCACCGGGTCGAGCACGTTGCCCTCGGACTTGCTCATCTTCTTGCCCTGCGCGTCGCGCACCAGGCCGTGGATGTACACATGGCGGAACGGTACGCGACCGGTGAAATGGGTGGTCATCATGATCATCCGGGCCACCCAGAAGAAGATGATGTCGTAGCCCGTCACCAGCACCGTGGAGGGCAGGTAGAGGTTGTAGTCGGCCGTCGGGCCCGCGCCGTCCACCTCGGGCCAGCCCATGGTCGAGAAGGGCACCAGGGCCGACGAGTACCAGGTGTCGAGCACGTCCTCGTCGCGCGTGAGCTTCTTGCCGGGCGCCTGCGCCTGGGCCTCGGCCTCGTCGCGCGCCACGTAGACCTGGCCGTCCTCGTCATACCAGGCCGGGATCTGATGGCCCCACCAGAGCTGGCGGCTGATGCACCAGTCCTGGATGTTGTTCATCCACTGGTTGTAGGTGTTGATCCACTGCTCGGGCACGAAGCGCACCTGGCCGCTGTGGACCGCGTCGATCGCTTTCTGCGCGATCGACTTGCCGGTGGGGTCCTGCTCGCTCACCTTGCTGAGTGCGACGAACCACTGGTCGGTGAGCATCGGCTCGACCACCTGCCCGGTCCGCGCGCAGATCGGCAGCATCAGCTTGTGCGGCTTGATCTCCAGGAGGAAGCCCTGGGCCTGCAGGTCGGCCACGACGGCCTTGCGCGCGTCGAAACGGTCGAGCCCGCGGTAGGCGGCCGGGCCGTTGTCGTTGATCTTCGCGTCGAGCGTGAAGATGGTGATGAGCGGCAGGTTGTGCCGCATCGCGCAGGCGTAGTCGTTGAAGTCGTGCGCGCCGGTGATCTTCACGCAGCCGGAGCCGAACTCGCGGTCGACGAAGTCGTCGGCAATGATGGGGATGCGCCGGTCGCACAGGGGCAGATCGACCAGCTTGCCCACGAGGTGCGCGTAGCGCGTGTCTTCAGGGTGCACCGCCAGCGCACCGTCGGCCAGCATGGTCTCGGGCCGGGTGGTGGCGATGGTCATGCCGCGCTGCGGCACGCCGTCGATCAGCTGCGGGCCGTCGGCAAACGGGTAGGTGATGTAGTGCATCTTCCCGTCGGCTTCGGTGCTCTCGACCTCCAGGTCGCTGACGGCCGTCTTGAGCTCGGGGTCCCAGTTGACGAGGCGCTTGCCGCGGTAGATCAGGCCCTGCTGGTACAGGCGCACGAAGGTCTCGGTGACGATGCCCGAGAGCTTCGGGTCCATCGTGAAGTACTCGTGGCCCCAGTCGACGCTCGCGCCCATGCGGCGCATCTGCGTGGTGATGGTGTTGCCCGACTTTTCCTTCCACTCCCAGACGCGCGCGACGAAGTTCTTGCGGCCCAGGTCGTGGCGGCTCTGTTTTTGCTCCTGCAGCTGGCGCTCCACGACGATCTGGGTGGCGATGCCCGCATGGTCGGTGCCCGGAACCCACAGCGTGTTGAACCCCTTCATGCGGTGGTAGCGCGTGAGCGAGTCCATGATGGTCTGGTTGAACGCATGGCCCATGTGCAGCGTGCCGGTCACATTGGGCGGCGGCAGCTGGATGGCGAACGCGGGTGCCCCTTCCTGCGGCGCCTGGCTGCCGCGAAAGCCCGCGGCAGCGTAGCCCCGGCGCTCCCATTCGGGGCCCCATTGCGCCTCGATGGCGGCGGGCTCGAAAGACTTGGACAGGGCGGCGAGGCCGGGTTGCTGAAGTGGTTCGGTCATGGCGTGTGTGGATCCGCGGGCATGCGGGAAGCAAAACGGCATCCCGCAGGATGCCGTGGCAAGGAGTTGGCGGGGAACCGCCGATTTTATTCGACGTGCCGGCTCATTCGACGTGCTGGCGCGCGGCCGCGATGCAGTCCTGCAGGACGCGCGCGTCGCCGACCTGGTTGGCCAGCAGCAGGATCAGGCGGGCGTTGAGCAGCTCGGACTGTTCCCGGTTGAGGCCGGCGTGGGCGTCGAGCAGCTGCTCGTAGAAGGCGTCGGCGTCCTGCAGGTGGAGGGTGGTCTTCATGGTGTCGGCTCCTGGGGCGCTCAGCGAAGGCCGAGGGATTTTTCGACCGCATGCACGAGCCGGCCGTCGATCTGCTCGCCACTGGCGGCCAGATAGCCATCCGGACGCAGCAGGGCCCAGGCGTGGCCGAACACGTGGCAGGCTCCCTGGAGGTGGCCCTTGGGGTCACGCACATGCTCGCGGGCCTGCGGGTGGGCGTCGGCATCGAGCACCTGCACGCAGCGCACCGGCGCGCCGGCCGACAGCGCGGCCAGCCGCTGCAGCGCCGTGGCCGACAGGTCGCCGAAGGCCAGCACCAGCAGGCCGCCACCGGCCCACAGCAGGAGGTCGTTCACCACGCCGGCCGAACCGTCGGCCCAGGCGAAGGCCACGTTCTGCACGGACTGGCCGGCGCCTGCACGTGTGTCGGCATAGCTGCAGGCGCTGGAGCGGCTGTAGGGATTGGCGACCGCCATGCGCCCGGTGTTGACGAGCTGGCGCGCAAAAGCGAACTCGCGCGCCAGGCCGAGCGCGGCGGTGCGGAAGGTGCGCTCCATGCCGTGGGCCGGGCGCAGGAAGCGCGCCGTGCGGTTGGTCACCATCACGTTCTGCTGCGCGGCCTCGTGGCGCTCTTCGTGGTAGCTGTCGAGCAGGCGCGGGCCAGCCAGGCCCCGGGTGACGGCAGCGAGCTTCCAGGCCAGGTTGTCGGCATCGGCGATGCCGGTATTGCCGCCGCGCGCGCCGAAGGGGCTGACCACCTTGGCCGAATCCCCCATGAAGAACACGTGACCGTGGCGCATGCGGTCGATGCATTCGCTGCGGTAGGCGTACGGGCCGACCCAGACGATCTCCACGCCCACGTCGTCGCCGAACTGGCGCTGCAGGCGCTCGCGCACCACGTCCTCGCGGCTGACCCAGGCCGGATCGGCGTCCGGAGCCATCTGGTAGTCGATGCGCCACACGTCGTCGCCCATCAGGTGCTGCCAGACCGCGCGGTTCTCGTTGAAGGGCGCCTCGATCCAGGTGTGCCGCTCGACAGGCGGCCGCTTGCTGAAGCGCACGTCGGCGATGCACCAGCGGTCATCGCCCTTCCGGGCGGTGACCGAGGCCTGGCACCAGGTGCGAAACGGACTGTGCGATCCCGTGGCGTCCACCACGTGATCGGCCTGCAGACGGTAGCTGCCCGCGGGCGTGTCGATGGTGAGCGTCGCGCAGGACTCGTCCTGGCTGAAGGCGGTGACGCGGTTCTGCCAGCGCAGCTCGACGCCGCCCAGCTCGCGGATGCGGTCCACCAGAAAGGCTTCGATGTAGAACTGCTGGATGTTGATGAAGGGCGGCTGGGTCGACAGGTTGAAGGCGCTTTGCTGGCGCAGGTCGAAGGAATAGACCTCGTCCTGGCCCGCGAAGGTGCGCCCGACGCTCCACTGGATGCCCTTGGCGGCGATCGGCGCGTACACACCCAGCCGCTGGAAGATCTCGAGCGACTTCTGTGTGTAGCAGATGCCGCGGGACGAAGCGCCCTTCACGCCCACGGTGTTGTCCTCGTCCAGCAGGACGGCGCGCACGCCGTGGCGCGCGAGCGCGCAGGCCATCGTCAGGCCGGTGATCCCTCCGCCGACGATGACGATCGGGTGGCGCGAGACCTCGCCGGAGCGGACTTCCGGCGGCTCGACAAACGGGTACTCGGGCAGCACGTAGCCGCTGCCCTGGGTGAACTCGTAGTGGTTGGTGGTGGCAGTGGGCGCGTAACTGCCTTGCGCGGCTGCCGGCATGGGGCTCAGGCCTTTGCGGGAGGGGCGAATTCGGGCCTGTCGTTCTGCTGCGGCTTGAGCGGCTCGGCCACCTTGCCGGCAGCGCGGTCCCGGCGCCATTGCTCCTTGCGGCTCGTCCACTCGTTCAGGCGGACGTGCGCGGTCTTGCTGTCCTGCATCATCTGGAACTCGTCGGCCAGCTGGGCCGTCAGTTCGAGCCGCACGCCGTTGGGGTCGAAGAAATAGATGCTCTTGAAGATGTGGTGATCGGTGACGCCCAGCACTTCCACGCCGTGCGCCTGCAGCCGTGCCTTCATGTCTTCGAGGTCCTGCACGGAATTGACGCGGAACGAGACATGGTTGACCCACAGGGGCGTGTTGGGCGACGGTTGCGCCGCCTCGTCGTTGCCCAGATCGAAGAAGGCGATGAACGAGCCGTCCTGCAGGCGGAAGAAGAAGTGGGTGTAGGGGCAGTATTCGCCGGTGCTGGGCACGTAGTCGCTCTGGATGATGTGGTAGAGCGGCAGACCCAGGATGTCCTCGTAGAAGTGGCGCGTTTCTTCCGCGTCCCTGGCCCGGTAGGCGTAGTGGTGGAGCTGCTGGATCTGCGGCGGGGCGGGCAGCAGGGCGATCTCTTTGGGAAGGGCGGCCATGGAAGTCTCCGGTTCAACAATCCGTAATGCGTTTACTATATCGTAATTGCAGCGGCGTGCCAATCCGGGCCCCCGCAAGAGGCGGGGCGCCTGGCGGAAGCGTCCGGCGACCGTCAGCGGCGCAATCCGGACATCAACTGCGCAATGGGGGCATCAGCGGCGCAATCCGGGCAGATGGGCGTGGATCAGGTGGCCGGCAATCGACAGGCCCAGAGGCGGCGTGCGCGGCAGCTCGTCCTGCGGGCCGAACCAGCGTGCCTCGGCGATCTCGTTCTCGTCGACCCTGATCTCGCCGCTGTCGTACTCGGCGGTGAAGGCGATCATCAGCGAATGGGGAAAGGGCCAGGGCTGGCTGCCGAAGTAGCGCAGGTCGCGCACCCGCAGGCCCACCTCTTCCTGCACCTCGCGGTGCACCGCCTCCTCGATCGACTCGCCCGACTCCACGAAGCCCGCGAGGGCGGTGAAGAAGCGGGCCGGCGAGCTGTGGTGCCGTGCCAGCAGGATCGCGTCGCCCCGGCGGATCAGCACCATCATGGCCGGCGAGATGCGCGGATACGCCACCATGCCGCAGGCCGGGCACTTGACGCAGCGCTCGCCCGGAACGTGGACGGTCGGGGTCGCGCAGACCCCGCAGAACACATGGGTGCGCGCCCATTCGGCCACCTGCCAGGCGCGCCCCGCCACGGCCAGCAGGTGCTCGTCCATCACGCCGAACAGCGGGCGCAGCTTGCTCAGGCGATGCGCGGGCGGCACCGGCGTGTCGCGTGGCAGCCAGGCCGCGCGGCAGTAGCGGCCGTCCAGCAGGCCGATGGGATGGAACTGGCTGTCCTTGAGGCCCGTGAGCCGCAGCGCCATCGGGTGCGGCAGAGCGACCTCGGTTTCCTGCAGCAGCAGTTCGTCGCCGCAGAACACGAAGCTCAGCGGTTCGTCATGGGCCTGCGGTGTGAGCAGGGGAGTGAAATGGGGCGGGGTGCGCAGCATGGGAGTCGGCCTGGCGGCAGGGGTCAAAGAAAGAGGTCACCGAAGCCGCCGGCCGGCTCGAAGCGCTTGCCGCGGTAGGTCAGCCGCGTGGGGCCCGGCAGGGCACGCTCGCGCAGGGAGTGGCGCTCGTCCCCCGGATAGCAGATGGTGCGCAGGCCGTTCTCGTCGAAGGGCTCGGGCTGGATCACCGGCGGCGGCCGCTGGCGCGCGGCATCCAGCACGCTGCCCACGTCCCCATGGCGTGCCAGATGCGCCAGGCTCATGATCTGCGGCGGGGCCAGCTCGATCTGCCGTTCCCAGTAGCGTTCGAGCGCAGCACGCGGCGTGAGCCAGACGCCTTCGGTCGACTCGCGGTCGTTGTGCGCGGCGATCTGGCCGTCCGGCACGGCGGCCACGAAGAATCGCGTGTCGAAGCGCTTGTTCATGACCGAGGGCATCACCGGCGTGATCCAGCGAGACCACGGCTGCAGGCGCCTGGCGCCCAGGCGCAGCGACAGGCGCGCGAGCACGTCGGCGAAGGCGCGGCCTTCGCGCAGCAGGGCATTGGCGCGTTGTGCGACGTCGGCGCTGGCGCCTTCGGCAAACAGCACGCCCGATTCTTCGAAGGCTTCGCGGATCGCGGCCACGTGCAGGCCGGCTGCCGTGCGCGCGTCGATGCCGGACTCGTTCAGGCGCGCGGGCAGGCCGTCGGCGGGTGTGTCCAGATGGGCGAGCAGGTCCAGCTCGGCGTCGGCCGGATCGACCTTGCCGCCGGGGAACACGTAGGCGCCGCCCAGCACGTCGGCCAGCCCGTGGCGCTTGAGCAGGAAGACCTCCAGCCCGGCGTCGCCGTCGCGCAGCATGACGACGGTGGCGGCGGGACGCACAGGTGTGGTGACGGGCTCGAGATTCAGTTCCATGGCGCGCGCCGCGTGTTGCACCGCAGCGTGAATTACAGTTGACGGTTGCTTCGAGGCTAGCAGAACGGCCGGCCCGGCGCAGATCACCTACATGACAAGGAAGAGCAGTACATCCATGACTATCGATTTCAAGGGCCGTGTGGCCATCGTCACGGGCGCGGGCGGCGGCCTGGGCCGGCAGCACGCACTCAAGCTGGCCGCGCGGGGCGCGAAAGTGCTGGTCAACGACCTGGGCGGCGCTGACGCAGTGGTGGAGGAGATCCGCCGCGCCGGCGGCGAGGCGCTTGCGAACGCGGCTTCGGTCACCGACTTCGACGCGGTGCAGGCCATGGCGCGCCAGGCGCTCGATGCCTGGGGCCGCATCGACGTGCTGGTCAACAACGCGGGCATCCTGCGCGACAAGACCTTCGCCAAGATGGATCTGGCGGATTTCCGGCTGGTGATGGACGTGCATCTCATGGGTTCGGTCCACTGCACCAAGGCCGTCTGGGACACCATGATCGCCCAGAAGTACGGCCGCATCATCATGACCACGTCCTCGTCCGGCCTGTACGGCAACTTCGGCCAGTCGAACTACGGCGCGGCCAAGATGGCGCTCGTCGGGCTGATGCAGACGCTGTCGCTCGAAGGCGCCAAGCACAACGTGCGCGTCAACTGCCTGGCTCCCACGGCCTACACCCGCATGACCGCCGGCCTGATGCCCGAGGAGGTGCTCAACGCCCTCCAGCCCGAGTACGTGGTGCCGGCGATGCTGGTGCTGGCCAGTGACGACGCACCCAACCGCGCCATTCTCTGCGCGGGCGCCGGCACCTTCGAGGCCGCGCACATCACGCTGACGCAGGGGGTGCATCTGGGCACCGGGGTCGGCACGCCGGAGCTGCTGGCGCAGCGCCTGGCCGAGGTCGCCGCACGCGAAGGCGACCTGGTGCCGCAGTCGGGTGCGGCGCAGGGCGCCAACGAAGTCGGCAAGGCCCAGGCTGCCGCCTGACGCAGGCAACCTGAAGCCGGCAACCTGACGCCCGCAACGGGCTGCAGCGCCCAAGTAACAAACTGCGGCCCGCCTTGCAGGCGGGCCGCGCACCGACCACGCCCGGCGGCGGTGCTTGAGCCGGCTCAGAGCAGACATCGGCAGCCTGTGTTAACTTTCAGCCGAGTCAAACCAGAGGACATCCATGAGCAGTGAGCAGGAACGCCGCAACGCGCTCTCAGCCCGGAGGCTGAAGGGCATCCGCCGCGGCATCGAGAAGGAAAGCCTGCGCTCGCTCGCAACCGGCAAGCTGGCCCTCACGCCGCATCCGGCGGCGCTGGGCTCGGCGCTGACCCACCCGCACATCACCACCGACTTCAGCGAGTCGCAGGTGGAACTCATCACCGGCGTGCACGCCGACCCGCAGGAGTGCCTGCGCGAGCTGACCGAGATCCACCAGGCCACCTACCGCGCCATCGGCGACGAGATGCTGTGGGTGTCGAGCATGCCCTGCGGCCTGCCGACCGACGAGACGATTCCCATCGGCCGCTACGGCTCGTCCAACGTGGGCCGGGCCAAGAGCGTCTATCGCATGGGCCTGGGCCACCGCTATGGCCGGCGCATGCAGACGATCTCGGGCATCCACTACAACTGGTCGATGCCCGATGTATCGAGCGAAGCCTACTTCGCGCTGATCCGCAACTTCCGCCGCAACGCCTTCCTGCTGCTGTACCTGTTCGGCGCCTCGCCGGCCGTCTGTGCCAGCTTCGTCGAAGGTCGCCAGCACGAGTTGCAGTCGCTCAACGAATGGACGCGCTACATGCCGCATGCGACCTCGCTGCGCATGGGCCGCCTGGGCTACCAGAGCGATGCGCAATCGGCGCTGGCGGTGAGCTACAACAGCCTGGACGGCTATGGCGCCTCGCTGCAGAAGGCCCTGACCGAACCCTATCCGGCCTACGAGGCGGTGGGCATCATCAATCCCGGCGGCGACTACAACCAGCTGGGCACGACGCTGCTGCAGATCGAGAACGAGTTCTACAGCACCATCCGTCCCAAGCGCGTGATCTTCCCCGGCGAGCGTCCGCTGCATGCGCTGCGCGAGCGCGGCGTCGAGTACCTGGAGGTCCGGCTGATGGACCTCGACCCCTTCGTGCCGGTGGGCATCGAAGCGTCGACCATGCGTTTTCTGGATGTCTTCCTGCTGCACTGCCTGGTGAGCGACAGCCCGCCCGACACGCCGCAGGAGATCGCGGCGCTCGGGCGCAACCAGCAGAAGACCGCCACCCGCGGACGCGAGCCCGGGCTGCTGATCGAGCGCGGCGGGCGCGAGTTGCCGCTGGTCGAATGCGGGCTGCGCATCGTCGAAGAGTGCGCGCCCCTGGCGGCCGCGCTCGATGCTGCCCATGGCACGCACGACTACAGCGCTGCGCTGGCCCGCGCCACGGCGGTGCTGAACAACCCCGACCTGGCGCCTTCTGCCCGCGTGCTCGCCGCGATGCGCGCCGAGCATGACAACTCCTTCGTTGCGTTCTCCCGCGCGCGCTCCGAGCAGACCCGCGCCGAGCTGCTGGCGCTGCCCTGGTCGCAGGCGCTGGCCGAGCGCTTCGACGCTCTGGCACGGCAGTCCGTGGAGGAGCAGCGGCGCATCGAAGCGGCCGACACCATGCCGTTCGAGATCTACCGCCAGCAGTACCTGTCGCCTGAGCGGCTCGGTCTGGGCCCGGTGCTGGCGCAGGCCGCCTGAAGCGGGTATCGCGGCAGATTGCTGGAAGCTGCAGGCCTGATGGAGCCCGGCTCCGCAGGCCCGCGCACAGGATGCAAGCACATGGAGGCGCCGCAGAGCGCCCGACCTGACGAGGAGACACGACCATGACCGATCTGACCGCGCGCCTGGCGCGCTGCTACACCGGCGCCGTCCACGACGTGCTGCGCGCCATGGGTCACGACAACTGCGTGCTCCCGCACGCGCTGCGGCCGCTCGATCCGGCGCTCAAGCTGGCGGGGCCGGTGTGGACGGTGTCCGGCCACATCGACCGCACGCGCAGCGCGCACGACACGCTCGTGGGATGGACCACCCTGCTGTCGCGCGCGCCCTCGGGCCATGTGGTGGTCTGCCAGCCGCACAACCAGGAAGTGGCGCTGATGGGCGAGCTGTCGGCCGAGACGCTCAAGAACAAGGGCGTGCTGGGCTATGTGGTGGACGGCGGCTGCCGCGACACCGACTTCATCCTGGAGCAGAAATTTCCGGTGTTCCACACGTTCTTCACGCCGTCCGACATCGCGGCGCGCTGGATGCCCTTCGGCTTCGGCGAGCCCCTGACCATCGGCACGGTCACCGTCCGCACCGGCGACTACCTGCTGGGTGATCGCGACGGTGTGATCGTGCTGCCGCAGGCGCTGGCCGAGGAGGCGATCTCCCGCACGGAGACCGTCGCGCAGGTGGAGAACAAGGTGCGCGACGCGATCCGCGGCGGGATGGACCCGGTGGACGCCTACCTGAAGTACGGCAAGTTCTGAAGGCACTGGCGGTTGCGGCGGTGTTCCAGGCTGTATTGCTTCGCTGATCCATGCAACGCGCGTGCCGGGCGACCGCAGGAAGCTGCCTTCAAAGCTCTGGAACCGGGCGCCGTTCGAATTAGGCGCCTCCGTCACCTGATCTCGAAACGGGCCGTGGCCGGCGGTTTGCCCGCCAGCGTGACGACGGCGATGCCTTTGGTGCCGGCCGCTGCGATGAAGCGGCCCTGCGCCTGCAGCGCGTCGGCGGACGGTGCGAGTGTGACCTCGGTCTTGCCGCTCGCCGACAGCAGCGTGACCTTGGCCGAGGCGCCCTGCAGGTCCACGGGCTTGCCATGGTCGCTCACATGGATGCGGATCACGTCGGGTCGAACGACGATCTCCAGGTCGCCGGCCTTGGACTCGACGACGATGCCGCCGAATTTCGGGCTGTGGTCATGAATGCCGGCTGCCAGCCCGGCTGCGGCCGACAGGCTGATGAGCAAGGTGGCAATGAGTGAACGCGGGGTCATGGGACTTCCTTTCATGGGAGGTGGGTGGGGGATCAGAAAGACTCGGCACCGGACTGGTCAACCAGCGCCTGCACCGGCGCCCGGCCGAAAAGCGCGACCATGGCGGGCGTGAGAAACGAATCGAGCAGCGTGGACGTGATCAGCCCGGAGAAGATCACCACCGCCACCGGATGCAGGATCTCGGTGCCGGGCATGTCGGCCTCGAACAGCAGGGGCGCCAGCGCCAGGGCCGCCACCAGCGCGGTCATCATCACGGGCGTGAGGCGTTCCTGCGAGCCCCGAATCAGCATCGGCGTGCCGAAGCTCTCGCCTTCGAACGCGCACAGGTTGACGTAGTGCGACACCTTGAGAATGCCGTTGCGCACGGCGATCCCGGCCAGCGTGATGAAGCCCACGAGCGCCGCGACGCTCAGCGGCTGGCCCGACAGCCACAGCCCCGCCACCGCACCGACCAGCGCGAGCGGGATGTTGGCCATGATGATGGCGGCCAGCACGCCCGAGCGGTAGCGCGAGTAGAGAATGAGGAAGATGAGCGCCACCGATGCGATCGACAGCAGACCGATCAGCCGCGATGCCTCCTCCTGCGCCTGGAACTGTCCGCCAATGCTGATGAAGTAGCCTTCGGGCAGTCGCGTCTCACCGACGGCGGCACGGATGTCGGCCACGACATCGCTGAGCGCGCGGCCTTGCGCGTTTGCCGACAGCACGATACGTCGGCGACCATCGTCACGACTGATCTGGTTCGGTCCGTCTCCCTCCTCGATCGTAGCCAGGCGCGACAGTGGCACGCGCCCGCCAGGTGTATCGACAAGCAGGTTGCGCAGTCCCTCGACGCCCCGTGCCGTCTCCGGCAGACGCAGCACGAGGTTGAAACGGCGGCTGCCTTCGACGATCTGGGTGATGCGCTCGCCGTCGATCAGCACCTGCAGCTCCTGCAGCAGCCGGGCCGGGGTGATGCCCAGGGCAAGGGCCCGGTCGTAGTCGGCCTGGATGCGGATCTGCGGCGTGAGCACCTGCTTCTCCACTTCGAGGTCCACGACGCCTGGCACCGTCGCAAGCCGCAGGCGCAGGGCTTCGGCCTGGGCGCGCAGCACGTCCAGGTCGTCGCCGAACAACTTGACGGCGATCTGTGTGCGTACGCCCGACAGCATGTGGTCGATCCGGTGGCTGATCGGCTGGCCGATGCCGATGGCGGCCGGCAACGTGGCGATGCGGCTGCGGATGTCTGCATAGACCGTCTCCAGGCTGCGCTCGCTGCGCCGCAGCTTGAGATCGAGCTCCGAGACGTGGACGCCTTCGGCATGCTCGTCCAACTCGGCGCGGCCCGAACGACGGCCCACATGCTCCACCTCGGGCACGCCTTGCAGGGCCTTTTCGGCGATGGCGGCGATGCGCGTGGACTCGGTGAGCGTCGTTCCGGGATCGAGGCGCAGGCCCACGAGGGCCACTCCTTCGTTGAACGGCGGCAGGAAGGTCGTCGGAAACAGCGGAACGGCCGCGATGGCCAGCAGCGCCGACACCGCACCGGCCGCCACCCAGGCGCGCGGCGCCTCCAGGACTTTCTTCAGGGCCGCCACGTACCGCGCCTTGAGCCAGGCCTGGACACGGGTGTCGCCATGGTCGAGCCCTTTCAGGCGCGGCAGCAGGTAGTAGGCCATCACCGGCGTCAGCGTGACGGACACCACCATCGAGGCCAGTAGCGAGACGATGTAGGCGATGGCCAGCGGCTGCATCAGGCGGCCTTCGATGCCGGGCAGGAAAAACAGCGGCAGCAGCACCAGCACGATGATCACCGTCGCGAGCACGATGCCCGAGCGCACCTCGAGCGTGGCCCGCGCGATCAGCTCGAGCGGGCCGAGCCGGTGGTTGGGGTGCGCGGTGCGATCCATCTTGAGTCTGCGCAGCACGTTTTCCACACCGACCACGGCGTCGTCGACCAGGCCACCGATGGCGATCGTCAGGCCGCCGAGTGTCATGGTGTTGATCGACAGCCCGAAATAGCGGAACACAAGAACTGTGATCATCACCGACAGCGGGATCGCGGTCAGCGAGATGAGCGTCGTGCGAACGTTCAGCAGGAAGAAGTAGAGGACGACGGCCACGACGACCGACGCCGCCAGCAGCTTTCCCTTCAACGTGTCGACCGACGACTCGATGAAGGTCGCCTGCCGCATCGTGACACGGGGCTCGCCCATGCCGACGGGCAGACCCTTCTTCAGCTCGTCAAGCGCGGACTCCACGCTGGCCGTCAGCTTGACCGTGTCGGCATCGGGCTGCTTCTGGATACCCAGGATCACCGCAGGCTGGCCATTGAATCCTGCGTCGCCCCGCCGGATCGCTGGCGCGAAGGCGACGTCCGCCACCTGCCCGAGCTGGATGGCCCTGCCTTCGCGAAATGCAACGGGTAGCCGTTGCAGGTCCTGCAGCCGCGTGGTGCGGCCGATGTTGCGGATCAGGTACTCCCGTGCGTTCAGCTCAAGAAAGCCGCCGCTGGAGTTGGCAGAAAAACCTTTCAGCGCGGACTCCACTGCCTCCAGATCAATTCCCAGTGCGGCCATGCGTGCGGTGTCCGGCTGCACCTGGTACTGCCGCACTTCGCCGCCGATCGGCACCACCTGGGCCACGCCCGGAACGGTCAGAAGGCGCGGTCGCATGACGAAGTCGGCATATTCGCGCACGGCCATCGGGCTGATTCTCGCGGTGTCAATGGGCAGCGCCAGCTGCATGATCTCGCCCATGATCGAGCTGATCGGGCCCATTCCCACGTGCTCGACGCCGGGTGGCAGTTGCTCGCGAGCCAGCGACAGGCGCTCGGACACCATCTGGCGGGCGCGGTAGATGTCGGTCTTCCACTCGAACGTCACGTAGACGAACGACAGGCCGACGCTGGAGACCGAGCGGATGCTCTCGACGCCGGGTATGCCGCCCATGGCGGTCTCCAGCGGAAAGGTGATGAGCTGCTCGACCTCCTCCGGGGCCATGCCGCCAGCCTCAACCTGCAGTGTCACGGTTGGCTTGTTGAGGTCGGGGAAGACGTCCACCGGCATGCGGGTCATCGTGAACGCACCCGCTCCGAGCAGGACGACGGAAAGCACCAGCACCATCAGGCGATTGCCCAAAGCTGAGTGGACCAGTTTGTCAAACATGACGTGCCCTTCCTCAGCGGACCTGGTTGACCAGCGCCGCACCTTGCGTGACGACGCGGTCGCCGTCGCGCAGGCCGTCGAGCACTGAAACGGTCGCGCCGTCGAGCCATGCGAAGCGGACGGTGCGGGGCTGGAACAGCTCGGCGGCCGAGTGCACCCAGACGACGTCCTGGTTGCCCGGATTGCGCACGATGGCGCTGGCCGGCACGGCGTGGCCCTGTACCGTCTCGCGCGTCTGCACGATCACCTTGACCGGCTGGTTGACCGCAAGCGGCACCGGTTCGCGGCCCGTCGTCGCGAACAGGAGCGGAATGGCGCCCTCGCGCAGCGCGCGGCCGTGGCCCAGCCATCGCAGGGCGACGGTCGTGCCTGGCGAGGGCGCCGCGCTGGCCGAGGCGATGTTGCCGATCAGCGAGGCGTCGAACAGGCTGGCCTCGATCGCCAGCCGGGCCGGGTCCACGATCTCGAACAGAACCTCGCGCGCGTCCACTACCTGGCCTGATACCACGCTGGTGGCGGCGATCACGCCCGACACGGGCGCGACCAGAGCCTCCACGGCCGACACGCTGGCACGCACGGACAGGTCACGCAGGGCGAGGCTTGCCGCTTCGGCGCGGGCCGCGTCGAGGTCTTTTTGCGCAACGGTGCCTTCCAGTTGCTCCAGACGGGCGACGCGCTTGCGCGCCAGTTCAAGCTGGCTGGCGAGTTCGGCTGCTTGCGCCGACTGGTTGGCGCGTTCGATGGGGCTGGCCGAGGCGCGTACCTGTGCGAGCACCTCGCCCTTGCGAACCGCCTGGCCGAGCCGGGGCAGACCGCGCGGGCCGGGCTCGATGCGCCCTGCCAGGGTGGGCTGGACCTTGCCGCCCGCGTCGGGGTCGGTGGTCACGCGTCCGGTGAGTTCGATGGTTCGCGGCAGCGCGGCGCGCGTGACGACGACGGTCCGCACGGCGAGCTGCCGCTGCGTGGCTTTGGGCAGGAAGACGCTGCCATCGGACAGCCGGCGCGGCGTGTTCGCCGATGCCGTGGCGGCCGATTCTTCGCCATGGTCGTGGCCGGGGCCGGCCATCGCCCATGGCGCCGACAGGGCCAGCAGCCAGGCCGCTGCGAGGACGTGGGGTGTTGGGAACAGGAGGCGGGCGAGGTACCGCGTCGCGCAAAGGTGCGCGCTGCCGGCCTGCGGGGTGGCAGGGCGGACGGCGGGCATGCAGGGGTTGGCATGACGAGGATCCGTCGAGGGTGTGGGCAGTGGGGTCATGTTCGGTCCCGGATTCGGTCAATGGAGGGCACTGCGGCGTTTGCGGCGCAGGACTGCAACGGTGATGGCCAGCGTCACGGTAGCGAGCGCAGCGGCCAGCCCGCTGAGCAAGCGTGCGTCGCGCCAGGGCCTTGCTGTCGCGGTGGCGGCGGCGTCGCCGGCATGCGGGTCGTCGATCACGAGATCGCCGGCAAGCAGATCGGTGTCGGCTCCGGCGGTGATGGTGAAGCTCACTGGCACCGTGCCGGCGCGCTCCAGCAGGCCAGCAAGCGCGTCGTGCTCGAAGCGGAAGCTGCCGTCGGCCTGCGCTTTGGCAAGGCCCCGCGCCGCTGCGGCTTCGACCTCGATGCGGGCCTGCGCGACGGGCTCGTTGGTGGCGTACCGGTCCAGATGAATCGTCAGGCCGCCGCGCTCGACGACGCCCACAATCTCGAACAGGTCTGAATGGCCGCTCACGCGGGCCGTAGCGGGCGATGCGGGCGGTGTTTCCGTTCCTGCATCGTGGTCGTGGCCGGGCCCGGCATGCAAAGGCATGGACACGGCAGCCAGTACTGCGGCGGTGATCGCTGAGCAGACGACGTGACGCCCGCAGCGGCGAAGCAGAGATGGGAGGAGGACGAAGAAGAAGGTCATGGCAGCAGTCCAAGGGCCTGGTTGAGTTGGGAAACGGCACGGGCGAGATCGATGCCCGTGCGCGCCAGCGCGGAGTCGGCAGCCCGGCGCTCGGCTTCGGCCCGCAGCCGCGTGGGCAGGTCGCTCTCGCCGAGCTGGTACGCCTTGAGCACCAGGGCATGGGCTTCTCGGCTCAGGCGCGCTCGTTCGCTGGCCTGCTGCAGCGCGCCGCGTGCCGCTTCGAGCTGTGCGCGCGCCGATGTGATCTCGCCTGGCACCTGGCGGCGGCGCGCATCGGCGTCGGCCTGAGCGGCATCGAGTTCGGCGCGTGCGCCTGCCAGGCGGGCCGCGTTGCGCTGCGCGCCACCCAGCGGGATGCGCAGAGCAAGGCGCAGGCTGGTGTCTGCGGCGGCGCCCCAGGCGGAGCGCTCGCGGATGAGTCCCACGCCCAGTTCCATCGGATCGCGGCGGTCCGCTTCGGCCAGACCCAGTCGGGCCTGCGCTGCCGCAAGCTGTGCGTCGGCCTCGCGCACGAGCGCATGGGCGTCGAGCGACGGGACTTGTGGTGTCGACTCGATCCTGGAAGTCGCCGCCGGGCCCGCCGCTGGCGTTGCCGTCGCGCTGGCAGCCACTGAATTGCTTTCGTCGAGCGGTGCCGCGCGGTCGATCCCGGTCAGGCTGCGCCAGACCTGCTCCCGCCGCTGCAGCTCGCCTGTGGCCGTCAGCACCGCGGCATCGGCCTGGCGCACCAAGGCGAGCGCCGTCAGCGACTCGATGCGCGCGCTTTCTCCGGCACGAACGCGCCGCTCGATGTCTGCTGCCAGGGCGAGTGCCTCATCGCGCTGGCGGGCCGCGAGCTCGTGCTCGACGCGCGCCAGGGCGAGCGACGCGGCGTGCTCGCGTACCTCACCGGCCAGGCGCAGCCGCGCTGCTTCGAGCTGGGCCGCCACGGCCTGCCGTTCGGCGTGCGCCTGCCGCCGGGCCGCATCCTGGGTGCCGTGGACGCGGATCGGCAGGCCAAGCTCGGCTTCGAACTCGCGCAGGCCGGCGTTGGTGCCAACTCGGTCCGTACGGTGCGCCAGCGTGATGCTGGGCGGTGCCGCCAGAGGCGACTCGGAAGCCTGCTGCTGCGCCTGGGCCTGCGCGTCGCGTTGCGATGCGGCACGCGCCTGCGGGCTCAACGCCCAGGCGGCTTCAAAGGCCTGGCGCAGCGTGGGCTCAGGCGGTTGGGGCTGGCCATGCGCGGCCAGGGCGGAGCCGAGGCCCAGCCAGGCCATGGCGCAGCTGCGCCACGGCGATTGTGTGAATTCGAACAAGGGACTCTCCGAAGCATGTCAGTACTTCGGCAAGCCTCCATCCTGCGGACGGCAGACGGGTAAGGCGCCCTCAGGTCAAAGGCTCGCCACGGCGGGCGTGGCGACGGGCCATTTGGGGCGCTCGATGTCGGTGATGTGCGAGCCTGACCGGGCCGTTCGGGTGACACTCACCCCGAAGGCGCCGGCCGCAGACGGCGCCAACAGGGTGGAACTGTCGAGCATGCCGACCGCGTGCGAGCAATAGGCCGTGCCGCAATGCTCGTCGTGGGCCGGGTCGGTGTGCTGCTGCAATGCCGTCGCGGTCATCTCGCTGTGGCCGTAGGCATGCAGATCGTCCTGCAGCACGTGCGCCTGCGCCCAGCCGGCCTGGAAAACCAGCCAGATCGTGAGCAGCAGGCAGAGGGATCGTTTCACGGCGCGGATGTTAGCAGCAATGCATCGCAGATCTGACGCCGTGCGCGAGAGCCCGGACCTTGAAGGGACATTGCTCATGGGCCCGAGCGCGCGAGCGCTCAGTCCGAGTCGTCCCCACCCAGCACGCCGCCCAGCAGCCCTCCCGCCGCGAAGCCGCCCAGCAGCGAGCCCTCCTCGCGCGATCCGCCGCGCTGGGGCGCAGCCGCGAAGATGCGCGAGGCAAGGCGCGAGAACGGCAGGCTCTGCAGCCACACCGTTCCGGGGCCGGCAAGGCGTGCCAGGAACAGGCCTTCGCCGCCGAACAGGGCCGTCTTGATCTTGCCGACGTACTGGATGTCGAAGTCGACCGAGGGGGTGTAGGCCACGACGCATCCGGTGTCGACCATCAGCACTTCGCCGGCCGCGAGTTCGCGGCGCACCACGGTGCCGCCGGCATGCACGAAGGCCAGGCCATCGCCGTCGAGCTTCTGCATGATGAAGCCTTCGCCGCCGAAGAAGCCCGTGCCCAGCTTCTTCTGCAGCGCGATGCCCAGCGACACCCCCCGCGCGGCGCAGAGAAACGAATCCTTCTGGCAGATCAGGGTGCCGCCGAGCTGGCGCAGATCCATGGGCAGGATCTTGCCGGGGTAGGGCGCGGCAAAGGCGACGCGCCGCTTGCCGTCGGACTGGTTGGTGTAGACGGTGGTGAACAGCGACTCGCCAGTCACCAGCCGCTTGCCCGCGCCCATGAGCTTGCCGAGCAGGCCGCCTTGCTGCGCGCTGCCGTCGCCGAACACCGTGTCCATCGCGATGCCGCCGTCCATGAACATCATGCTGCCGGCTTCACCGATCGCCGCTTCGCCCGGGTCCAGCTCCACCTCGACGAACTGCATTTCCGAGCCACGGATGTCGTAGTCGACCACGTCCATTGCCATGCTTGCCAATCCTCCATGTGTTGAGACGGCGCGATGTTAGCGCGACGCGCTGCGGTTGCCGCAACCGGCAGATGCCGCGAGGACGACAGCGCCATGCGGCGCTGGCCGACAGGGCAGCGGGCTGCTGCTGCGCCACAATGCTGCGCATGAATCCCAACGACAGTGCCGCTTGGTACGCCCAGCTCGACAAGCCCTTCTTCGCGCCGCCGGCGAGTCTCTTCGGCCCGGTGTGGTCGGTGCTTTACGTCATCATCGCGGTGAGCTTCGGCTACGTGCTGTGGCAATGCATCCGCAGGCGCATGCCGTGGGCGGTGTTCGTGCCGTTCGCGCTCAACCTGGTGTTCAACGTCGCCTACACGCCGATCCAGTTCGGTCTGCGCAACAATGCGCTGGCCAGCGTCGACGTGCTGCTGGTGCTGGCCACGCTGCTGTGGGCGATGGCCTCCGTCTGGCATCGTGCGCGCTGGGTGGTCTGGGCCAACGTGCCCTACCTGCTGTGGGTGAGCTTTGCCACGGTGCTGCAGCTGAGCATCACCTGGCTCAATCGCTGAAGCTGAACTGCTGAGCCGTTCAACCGCTGCGCCTCAGGGCCGCCGGAGCGGGGCCCGGCAGAGGGGCCCGGCAGAGCGGACACCCAGGGCGGAACGACTCAGACCTCGCCGCCGAACTTCTTGATGAGGTTGGCGATGTACTTGTCGACGAGCTTTTCGAACTCGCCTTCGACGACGGGCGCGACCACCATCTTCATGAGTCCGGGCAGCGGCAGGGTGATCTCGCCCTCGATCTTGAGTTCGATGGCCGTGGACTTCTTGTTGTCCTTGATCTTCCAGCTGCCGCCCACGAGCGCATTGCCCACGCCGGGAACGGGCTTCCACGTGACCGTGCCCTTGGCCTGATTGCTGGTGTACTTGGACGCGTAGACGGTCTGGATGTTGACCTGCGCGGTGCCGACCTTCTCCATCTCCCATTTGTAGACGCCGTCACCCATGTCGGTGAGCTTTTCCACCTTGGGAAAGTGCGACACCGAGGTGGGCACGTCCGAAAGGACGGCGAACACGTCGGCCGCCTTGGCCTTGACTTCGAATTCATAGCCCAGGTCGATGTTCACGGTCACGGCCATTTGGAGTTCCTTGCAGGATGTTGGAATGGATCGGGCCGATTGTGCCCGCGCGTCGGCTGCTGCGGCACGCGGGCTTGCCCTAGGGCCTTCGGCCCATGCGGCCGATGCCGTGGCCCGGTGCCATGCCGGGTTGGCGTGGAGGGGCGCAGCAACACCCCGGAACACGTACCCCGGCTTCAAGTGCAGCAGGGGCTTGTGCAGCAGGAGCCCGTCAGGCGGCGCGGGCCTTGCGCGCGGTGGTGCCCGCGACGCGGCGAGCGAGCTCGGCCGTCCGGCCTTCCACCCGGGTTGCCAGGCGGCTCACGGCCGCAGCGGCCGGCACCACGGCGGCTGCGACCTGGCTGAGCGCGCCGGAGCCGGTGCGCTCCTCGAGCCGGCCGGCGTTGGCGGCAGCCTGGGCCACGCCCTGGCCCGCCAGGCGGACGACGCCGTCGATGGCGGCCTGCGCGCCGTCGGCCGACAGGGCCAGGCCCTTGACGCAGTAGCCATGGAACACCTTCTGCGCATGGCGGGCGTTGGCCACGGTTTCCTCGCTCAGGCGGGCGCTGGTGGCCTTGAGCGCGCTGTTGTAGCGGCGGGTGGCGAAGCCGGCGACGCGCTCGCCTCCGGCGCGGTAGGCCTCGATCATGTGATGGGCGGTCTTGCCCCAGGTGGTGATGAGTTCGCTGGCGACGGTGGAGAGGTTCTTGGCAGTCATGTTCGAGGGCTCCTGTGATCAGGCAAAGGTGGAATGAGGAAAACCGATGCGGCCAATTTAGCGCTCTCCCATAGTGGGCGATACCTAGACAGGGTGCCTTTCCTAGAGGCATGGGTCTAAAGGGCCGCGGGCACGTCCCGCAGCGCAGGCAAGTGTGCAGCGCCGCAGGCGGCCTTAAGATGGCTGCTTTCGTCAGCGTGGGTTCGACAGGAGTTTTATGGCGGTTCAGTGGTTTCCGGGGCACATGCATCTGACGCGGCAGGCGATCGGCGATCGGCTCAAGGCGATCGACGTGGTGATCGAACTGCTGGATGCGCGCCTGCCGGGCTCCAGCGCCAACCCGATGCTCGCCGGCATGACGCGCGCCAAGCCCAAGCTCAAGCTGCTCAACAAGGAGGATCTGGCCGACCCGGTGCGCACGCGCGAATGGCTCGATCATTTCAACGCGCAGCCGGCCACGCGCGCCATCGGCATGCAGGCCAAGGCCAGCACACCGGCGCAGCGGCTGATCCAGGCCTGCCACGAGCTGGCGCCGGCTCGGGGCAAGAGCCTGGCCAAGCCGATGCGGGTGCTGATCTGCGGCATTCCCAACGTCGGCAAGTCCACGCTGATCAACACGCTCATGGGCACGCGCGCCGCCAGGACGGGCGACGAGGCCGGCGTCACCCGCACCGAGCAGCGCCTGGTGCTGGCGGATGCGTTCTACCTCTATGACACGCCGGGCGTGCTGTGGCCGCGCATCATCGTCGCCAAGAGTGGCTACAACCTCGCGGCCAGCGGGGCGGTGGGACGCAATGCGTTCGACGACCAGGAGGTGGCGCTGGAGCTGCTGGACTACCTGCGCCAGCACTATGCGGCGGAACTCCAGGCGCGCTTTCGCCTGGAGTCGGTGGCGGGCCTGCGCGACGAAGACATCCTCGAGGCCATCGGCCGCACGCGTGGTGCCTTGCTCGCGGGCGGGAAGGTGAATCTGCAGAAGGCGTCCGAGATCGTCATCAACGACTTCCGTGCCGGCGCGATCGGCCGCATCACGCTGGAGACGCCCGATGAGTTTGCCGCGTGGCTCGCCGAAGGCTAGGTGCTGGACGCCGAGCGCCAGCTCAAGATAGAGGCGATCGAGCTGGACCGGCAGATCCGCTTCAAGCAGGTGCCGCGCCCCCCGGGCTACAAGCGGCCCGCGCGCTGAGCCGATGCGTCCTGGCCCCGTGCATCAGCCTCCGCCTGGTCCCGAGCGACCATCGTGCCCTGATCGCTTCCCACCACCTTTCTGATCGCCCCTGAAGTCCCGCAAATTGTCCGGAGTGTCCATGAGCAGTACCCCCTCCACCTTCGAGGTCCTTCCCGAAGACCTCTCGCCCTACCGCAAGGGCAACGTCGGCATCGACTACGTGCACCGCTTCGAGTCGGGCCGGCCCGGCCCGCATGTTCTCGTGAATGCCTTGACGCATGGCAACGAGTTCTGCGGTATGGTGGCGGTCAAGCACCTCCTCGACAGCGGGATGCGGCCGATGATCGGTACGCTGACGCTGAGCTTTGCCAACGTCGCAGCCTACGAGACCTTCGATCCGGCCGACCCCTTCAAGAGCCGTCAACTCGTGCACAACCTCAACCGGGTCTGGGGGGCCGACGAGCTGGACGGCACCGAGGACAGTCCCGAACTGCGCCGCGCGCGCGAACTGCGGCCGGCTGTCGCCGCAGCGGACCATATTCTGGACATCCATTCCACGGCACAGGACGTGCGGCCGTTCTGGGTGTATCCGGCGTATGCGCGCAATGCAGAGGTGGCGCTCGCCATCGGCAGCCCGTCCATCCACATGGTCATGCCCAACGGTCTCGGCTCGGGCATTCCGGTCATCCAGCACGGGCGGCACGGGCAGGCGGACAGCAGCGCGGGCGCGGCCGTGGTGGCCGAGTGCGGGCAGCACTTCCTGCGCGCGTCCAGCGATCTGGCCGTGCGCGTGGCGCATGATTTCATCGCGCATTACGGGCTCACGGCGCCACGAGCTGACGCCGCGGCGCCCGGGCCGCAGCGGCGCTTCGAACTGCTCGAGACGCGGGTGATCCGCACACCGGAGTTTCGCTTCGTGCGGCCGGTGGTCGGCTTCGAGCGGTTTGCCAAGGGTGAGCTGATCGCCACCGACGGCCCGGACGAGATTCGCGCGCCATGCGACGAATGCACGATCCTCATGCCGGCGCGCGAAGCGGTGGTGGGCAAGGAGGCGGTCTACCTGACGCGGCCTCTCGGAGACGGTTTGCAGCAAGCCTGAAAGAATGCCCGCCAGCGGGCCAGGGCGCGCGATCCGGGGCCGGGTGTGCGCGGGGCCGTCAACGCCGACCGGGCTCGCGCGGCGGCAGGGTCTCGGTGGGAGCGAAGTCTGCGGGGCGGCGGCGGGCGTGACGCAGGTCTTCGGCCGCAGATTGCCGCGACAGTTCTTCCCGGGACAGGGGAACCGTGGACATGAGCAGTTCGGGGGCTGGCGCTGGGGCCGCAGCGCCCTGCCAGGTGGCGCGCGGCGGAAGCTCAGGCCAATCGTCGCCCGCGCCCAGTTCGAACTGCCACGAAATGCCCTGCAGCCAGAGCGACGACCCGGGGTCGAACGCCTGCAGCCGGGTGGCGAAGTCCTGCTGGAAGGCGCAGAAATAGCGGGCGAATCGCTCGTCCCAGTGGCGCACCACCAGCCGCACATGGACGCCTGCCGTGCGGTCGGGGCGCCTGATGCCCAGAGGGTCGATGGCGATCCATTCCACCGGAACGCCGGTGTTGCGAAGGGTCTCGCGCAGCACGAGCCGCAGCAGCTCCTTGCGAACCCCGGACGGGGCCTGCGTGTCGTTGCCCGTACGGGACGAGCGGAAAGCGGCGCGCGCGCCGTGAGGTGCCCAGCGGGTGGGCTTGGCGGCGGACTTGCCGAGCAGGCGAGCCAGGAAGCTCATGTGGAATCTCCGGGAGTGCGCCCATTCGGGAGCGTGGAAGCGAGCCCGGATCGTACGGCCGGCCCGATGCCAGCCGGCTCAGCCAAAGGTCTTGTCGATGGCCTCGGCCGAAGGCTTCAGCGCTGTCCGCCCTGGTCGGGCGGGAAGGCCTGCGTCGGTGCAAAGCCTTCGGTCGGCGCGAAGTCGTCATGCGAATCGACGAAGCGCTGGTCGCCTGCGGCGAACTGGCGTTCGAGTTCCTGCATGCTGAGAGGCTTCGCGGGTGCGGCCACAGAGGCGGCAGGGGTCGGCTCGGGCATCCGGGGCAGGGGAAGCGCGGGGGTCACGGCGTCGGCTGCAGGCACGGCATGCGCCGGTGGCGACTGCCACAAGGCAGCAGGCGGCATGGGCGGCCAGTGGGCGCTGTCGCCGAGCTCGAATTGCCAGGACATGCCGCTCAGCCATTGCGACGCGAGCGGATCCAGGGTGAGCAGGCGGGTTTCGAAGTCGTCCTGGAAGGCGCGCATGAAAATCGGGAAACGCTCGTCCCAGTGTTTCAGCACAAGCCTCACATGGATGCCCGCACCGCGCGTCGGCGAGTTCACACCCATCGGGTCGACGGAGACCCAGTTGAGCGGCAGTCCGTTGCTCTTGAGCGCTTCCCGCAGCACGAGCCGCAGCAGCTCCTTGCGAACGCCTGAAGGCGACTCGGATTGTGTGCTGCCTTGGGACGGTGGAAAGCTGGCCTGCGTCAGCCGGGACTGCGCAGCCCCGCCGCGCGCCGGAGTAGATTGCCGGCCGAGCAGCCGGTCCAGGAAACTCATGACTCGCTCCATTCTTGTGCCTACATGCCACCCGAAGGTGTGCCACGCCGGCTGTTGTGGTCCATCCGCGACGCTGGCGTCGAGCGAATGTGTAACAGAGCGTAGCGCAAATTCGACCGGCCATGGGGCGCATTGCTGTGGGAAATGACCTAAGGCGCATGCCTGCGGTGCAGCCGCCACAGAAGCGGGCCCTCCGTGAGAAGCATGCCGCAGTTCAGACGAGGCGGCGGATCTTCTTCTTGCGCCAGACGAAGTGGTAGTAGCTGGCCTGCATCGCAAGAATGGCCAGGAACGCGATCGGGTACGAGGCCCAGACTCCGTTGACGCTGAATCGCTGGCTCAGGAGCCACGCGGCGGGAATTTCAATGAGCGCAATGCCCAGCACCGAAATGCCTGTGGGAACCAGCACCGCTCCGCTGGCGCGCATCACCCCGGCAAGCACCGCCGAGAAGCCATAGATCACCAGGCTCCAGAGCATCAGGTGCAGCAGCGTCTGGGCCATCTCCACGACAGGCGCGCTGGTGATGAACAAGCCGATGAACTGGCGCGAGAACAGATAGCCGAGCAGCACGAGAAAGCCGGTGATCAGGAGGTTGAGCTTCAGGCCGGTCCGCGCGATGGCGGCCAGCGACTCGCTGCGGCCGGCGCCGATGGCCTGGGCTCCCAGAATGGAGGCCGTGATGGCGATGGACAGCGCCGGAAACTGCACGTAGTTCACGACCTGGTTGACCGCGCCATAGGCGGCCGTGGCGTCCGAACCGAAGCCGTTGACCAGCGACAGCAGCACGATCTCGGCCAGCGACACGGTGATCATCTGCACCCCGGTGGGAAGGCCGAGCCGGAGGACCAGCTTGAGGATCGGCAGGTTGATGCGCAGCGCGCGCAGCAGCTGCGCATCGGGCGCGAGGGCATGGCCGCGACGGCGCATGATCCAGGCCAGGAAGGCCATGGCCGCGATGAAGGAGGCGATCGACGCGGCCGCCGCGCTCGTCACGCCCAATCGCGGAAGGCCCGCCCAGCCGAGGATGAAGGCCGGTGTCAGGATGCAGGACACGGCCGTCGAGATCATCAGCGCCCACAGCGGGGTGACGGTGTCGCCGACGCCGCGCATCAGTTGGGTGAGCAGGATGAACACCAGCAGGCCCGGCATCGCGAGCATCATCGTGCGCGCATAGCGGATGGCTTCGGGCAGGACGTCGGCGGGGGTTCGCAGCGCGACCAGCAGTTCCTCGGCGAAGGCGCCGCCGAACACCGCCACCAGCAGGCCCAGCAGCAGGCCGAGCGCCAGCGCAGTGCCCGCGATGGCCTTGACCTTGTGCAGCTCGCGCGCGCCCCAGGCCTGGCCGATGAGCACCGACGCGCCCGCGCCGATGCCGATCACCAGCGAGATGAAGAAGAAGATGATCGGGAACATGCCTGCGACGGCCGCCAGGGCCTGCGTGCCCAGCAACTGGCCGATGAACACGCCGTTGAGCGTGCCGGACAGGCCCTGCAGCAGGTTGGCCAGCACCATCGGGCCGAGGAAAGCGAGGTAGACCTGCCACAGCGGGCGTGCCACCGGCGCATGGGCCGTGTGGCCGGAAGAGGAAGTCGTCATGTTGTTGTGCCCCGTGCGGGGCTCCTTTGTATCGACGTGATGAAAACTGGGGTGAGCGGCCACCGGCCGTCAGGTGCCGGCAGAGCCGGTTGGCGAACTGGCAGGCGGACTGGCAGGCGGGGCAGCCGCGCCAGATTGCGCGAAGGCGCCCTGCGCCAGCAGCGCGGCATGCGCCGCGATGTCCGGCGGCCAGCGGCCCAGCGCGGCCTGGAAGCTCTCGGCCTTGCCCGCGAACAGCGCGCGCAGCGCTTCCTCGTAGCCGGGCAGGTTGCCGGCCATGGCATTGAGGAAGCGGTAGGCCCGCTCCTGCGCGGCACGCGCCGCATCGCGCGGATCAGGCGTGCGCCGCGCGCCATCGACCAGCCGACGCAGCGCCGCCGATGCGCCGCCGGGTTGCGACGCGAGCCACTCCCAATGGCGCGGCAGCAGCGTCACTTCGCGCGCCACCACGCCCAGCTGGGGCCGGCCCCTTCCTCGTGCGGCGGGTGCGGGCGCCGGAGGACGCCGCCGCAACGACGGCTTGTCTGCCTCTTCATGGGAATCGGCGCTTTCGTTCACTGGGGACGGCGGGGCGGAAGGCGAATCGCCTTGTTGGGCGGAGCGGGAGAGCAGTCCGTCCGGCAGGGCCTGCGCGTCGAGTTCGATCTGGCGGCCGGCCGCATCGAACACCAGCAGCAGTTCGCTGGAGCCCGCCTGCGTGTGTCGGGCCGCAGATCGGGCGACTTCGGCCTGGGTGCCGGCTGCTATGCGGCGCGTGCCCAGAAAGGCCGCGAACGGAGGGATGGCGCCGGGTTGTCCGGCGAAGGTGTCAGGCAGTTCATCAAGCATGCCTGATTATTACCCGGCTATAAATAAGAAGTCAATTAAATCCGGGTAAATATTCTCGGACGCGAGCAGGTGCTCACTTGAACGGCCGTTGCTCAGGGGGCTTCTGCGGTCGAGGCGATCGATCCATCACAGCTGGCTGCACACGAGGACGAGGCCGGCCACCACGAGAACGAGCCCGATCTGCTCGGTCCGTCCCAGCTTCTCGAGCAGCAGCCGGCGCGAAACGACATAGCTGAACAGGACTTCCACCATGCCCAGCGTCCGGACCTGGGCCGCGGTGGTCATGGCAAAGGCGGTGAACCAGCAGATCGAGGCGATCGCGCCCATCGCTCCGGCCCACAGGGAGATGCGCCAGGCGCGCGCGACGGCTGCAAGAACGGCCGGCGTGCGCGCCGCGATCCAGCCGCCGAGCAGCACGGTCTGAAGGGCCTGCGCCCACAGCACGCCCCAGGCGCCGGCGATCCAGGGCGGCACCTCGGTCCCGAGCGACAGCGAGGCGCCGCGATAGCCGACGGCCGACAGGGCGAAGCAGGCGCCAGACGCGAGGCCGAAAGCCACGGCGCGTCCACCCCAGGGCAGCCGGCCGCCTTGCGGACCGGCCGCATCGCGCGGCAGCGAGACGAGCACCACGCCCGCCGTGGCCAGCACGATGGCTGCCACGACCATGAGCCCGGGCACCTCGCCGAGAAACAGCGTGCCGAACACCGCGACTTGCAGGACCTCGGTCTTGGAGTAGGTGACACCCACCACGAAGTTGCGCTCCTTCATGGCGGCCAGAAGGAACGCGGTCGCGGCGATCTGCGCGACGGCGCCCAGCAGCACCCAGGCGAAATAGGGCACGTCGAAGCGTTCAGGCACAGTCGCCGTGGAGCCGGGCCAGCCGTACAGCACGGCGAGCCACAGCGCCGCGAACGGCAGCCCGTAGAGAAAGCGCACGAGTGTCGCGCCGAGGGTGCCGGCCTGTGCGGTGAGGGAGCGCTGCGCGGTGTTGCGCGCCGTCTGCGCCAGTGCGGCGCCGACCACCACGGGGATCCAGGCCCAGGAAAAAAGCATCTGACGATTATGGTTGCGGCGACAGGCGCGTTGCCGTCGCGGATGGCGACGGGCGGCGTCGCAAAGCCGCACGCTTCGCGAACGAGATCAGTGCGCCGCAGCGCTCAGCGCAGGCCCACGCCGCCGAGCGTGCTTTCCGAACGCTGGATGAGTTCGATCTTGTAGCCGTCCGGATCGGTGACGAAGGCGATCACCGTGGTGCCGCCCTTGACGGGGCCGGGCTCGCGCGTGACGTTGCCGCCTGCGGCCTTGATCTTCTCGCAGGCGGCGTACACGTCGGGGACGCCCAGGGCGATGTGGCCGAAGGCGCTGCCCATCTCGTAGCGGTCGACGCCCCAGTTGTAGGTGAGCTCGATCTCTGCTTGGTCCGGGTTGGTTCCGTAGCCGACGAAGGCCAGGCTGTACTTGTACTCGGGGTTCTCCGAGCGCCGCTGCAGCGTCATGCCAAGAACCTGGGTGTAGAAGTCGATGGAGCGCTGGAGGTCGCCAACGCGGATCATGGTGTGGAGCAGGCGCATGGTGGTTTGAGGAAGTGGTGTTGCTGCCAAGCGGCCACTGTAGCGGCTTTGCAATGATCTGGCTCAGGACGACGAGCCCGGTGGCTAAACTGGGCCGATGACCCGTGCCCCGACGCCGCTTGCACCTCACGAGGGCCCGCTCGCCCGAAGCCGTACCGCCTTGCGCGCCATCGCCCTGTTCGAGGCGGCCAAGGGCCTGGCTGCCCTGGCTGCAGCGGCAGGGGTGTTCGACCTCATGCACCATGACGTGCGGCGGCTCGCCCTGGAGCTGATCGGCCGCTTCGGCGCCGACCCGCATGCGCACTTTCCGTCGATGCTGTTGCACTACGCTGCCCTGGTGCCCGGGCTGGACGTGCGGTCCATGGCGCTGCTGGCTGCCGCCTATGTGGCGCTGCGCTGGACCGAGGCCTGGGGCCTGTGGCATGACCGGCGCTGGGGAGAACTGCTGGGCGCGCTGTCGGGAGGGCTGTACGTGCCCTTCGAGATCGCCCACCTGTGGCTCCGACCCTCGGCGGCGGGCGTCGTGGTACTCGCCTTCAACCTGCTGCTGGTGGCCTACCTCGTTGCCACGCTTTGGCGCAAGCGCGCTCAGCGGGTGTCACGCTGAGCCGCATTGCAGGCTCTCAGCGCACCGGCGCGTCGAACACCAGGCAGGTGGTCGTTGCATGCGCGTACAGCTTGCCGTCGGGCCCCACGATGCGCGCCTCTGCGGTGGCGAGTTGCCGGCCGCAGTGGATCACCGTGCCGATGGCGCGCAGCGGGCCCGACTTGTACGACGCCGCCCGCACGATGTTCACGCCCAGTTCGGCCGTGGTGTAGACGCGGCCGGCCGGCATCTGGGTGTGCACGGCACAGCCGAGCGCCGAGTCGAGCAGCGTGGCGTACCAGCCGCCATGCACCGTGCCCAGCGGGTTGTAGTGCTTGAGCTGCGGCACCCCCTGAAACACCGCGCGGCCGAGGCTCACTTCGACCAGGCCGAAGTCCAGGGTGTCGGAGATGGGTGGGTAGGGCAGGCGGCCGGCGAGCATGGCCTCCATCACCTGCAGCCCGGTCATGCCGCTGACGGCGCCCGGCTCCACGACGCCGGCCCGTCCGCCGCCGGCCAGCATTTGCTCGCGCGCGCTCTGGGCCTGCGCAGTCCAGTGCGCCGCTGTTTCCTCCGGGGTCATTTTTTTCTCTGGGGTCATGTCGGCTCCTCACGATTAAGTTGCATATGCAATGATTGTAGCTACAATGAAACCCATGAGTGCAGCTCACAAGATGCCCGAAGCCGCTGAAGTCGCAGCCGTCGCCGTGCAGCCGCGCGGGTGTACCAACCTCAAGCTGCGTCAGCTCATGCGCCGCGTGGCCCAGCACTATGACGCCGAGCTCGGCAAGACGGGGCTGCGCACCACCCAGTACTCCCTGCTGTCCTACGTGTGCAAGCTCGGCCCCATCGCGCCCGGTGCGCTCGCCCAGGCCCTGATGCTCGATCCGTCCACGCTGACGCGCAATCTGCAGCCGCTGGTGGCGGCCGGCTGGCTCGCCATCGGACCGGGCGCCGACGCGCGCAGCCGCCTTGTGAGCGTCACCGATGCCGGGCGCAACAAGCGCCAGGAGGCGCAGCGCCGCTGGAAGGTTGCGCAGGCCGGCATCAACCAGATCCTCGGGGCGGAACGCGTCGTCGCGCTGCATGCGCTGATCGACGAGTCCCTTGCCCTTCTCTCCCCTCTCGATGGACACGACGATGAACTCTGACACGCGGCGACTGGCGCTCTGGCTGGTCCTGCTGGCATCCGCCGGCACCTTTGCGCTCACCATGGGCACACGGCAGACGATGGGCCTGTTCCTCAGCTCGCTCAACACCTCCACAGGCCTCGGCCTGGGCAGCATCAGCCTGGCCTTCGCCTTCGGCCAGTTGTGGTGGGGACTGACGCAGCCTTTCGCGGGCGCCATGGCCGACAAGATCGGCACCGGCCGCGTGCTGTTCACCGGCGTGCTGCTGGTGGCGCTGGGTACCTTCATCACTCCGTTCATGACGTCCACCGCCGGCCTCATCTTCGCCATTGGCGTGCTGGCCGCAGGCGGCGCGGGCATGGCCGGCCCGGCCGTCCTCATGGCGGCGACAGCAAGGCTCATTCCCGCCGAGCGGCGCGGCCTGGCCACCGGCATCGTCAATGCAGGCGGCTCGTTCGGGCAATTCATCATGGCGCCGATTGCCGGCGCTCTCATGGTCGGCCTGGGCTGGGCCAGCGCGATGCAGGTCATGGGCCTGCTGGTGCTGCTGGCGCTGCCTGCGGCCTTCCTGCTCAAGGGCAACTCGCTGCAGGCCGCCCCCGCCGGCGTGCGGCCCGTCGGCACGCGCGAGGCCATCGCAACGGCCCTGCGCAACCCGAGCTATCTGATGCTGGCGGCGGGTTTCTTCGTCTGCGGCTTTCATGTGGCCTTCCTGGCCACCCATCTGCCGGGCGTGATCGCCTCCTGCGGCCTGCCGGTGCAGTTCGGCGCCTGGTCGCTGGCCATGCTCGGGCTGTTCAATATCGTGGGCAGCGTCGGCATGGGCTGGGCCGTCGGCCGCTGGCGCATGAAGTCGCTGCTGTCGCTGGTCTATGCGGCGCGCGCGGTCGCGGTGCTGCTGTTCCTGCTGGCCCCCAAGACCGGCACCACGGTGCTGGTCTTCGCCGCCGTCATGGGCCTGACCTTCCTGTCCACCGTGCCGCCGACGGCGGGTCTGGTGGCCAAGTTCTTCGGCATGTCCAACATGGCCACGCTGTTCGGCATCGTCATGCTCACCCACCAGGTGGGCGGCTTCCTCGGCGCCTGGCTCGGCGGCCGGGTGTTCGAAGCGACGGGCAACTACGACTGGGTCTGGTACATCGACATCGTTCTTGCGGTCGGCGCGGCCCTGATCCACCTGCCGATCCGTGAAGCGCGTCTGCCCGCCGTGCCGCAATCATGAATGCTTAGGCATGACGTGATCGTCCTGAAACCGCCCTGGACGACGTGAAAAAGTTACAAAGTCTTTCGACAACGGTAATCTTGACAGGGTCCGTCTTGAAGCTTTCTCGCAATTGCTGCAACCTCGGGTTCATTGATCATGAACCCACCTACCAGCGGCCTGCTCCGGGCTGACCTAGACGCCAGCCATTGGCTCGATACCACGCCGGTCCTGGACCTGTCCGACGACCGCCTGCGCCTGCGTGCCAAGGCGCTGACCCAGCTGGCCAAGACCGACCGCGAGCGTGCCATCGCCATCTACGGATTCGTCAAGGCGCTGCCGTACTGTGCGCCGGGCAAGACGCGCTTTCCCACGGCGCGCCAGGTGATGGATGCGCGCGAGGGCGACTGCTACGGCAAGTCCACGCTCTTCGTGGCGCTGCTGCGGCTGGCGGGCGTGCCCGCGCGGATGCGCTTCGTGCAGTTGCGCGGCGAACTGCTGCAGGGCTTCGTCAGCGGGCTGGACAAGGTGAACCATCCGGTGGTCGAGGCCTGGCTCGAGGGCCGCTGGGTCAAGACCGACACCCATGTGTTCGACATCCGCTACATGGTCGCGGCGCGCGAGCGTCTGGCCGCTGCCGGATGGGACATGGGCTACAGCATTCACCGCAACGCCCACAGCATCTGGGACGCCCGGCAGGACGCGTATTCGGCACTCGCACCCGACGAGCCCAGCGGTGTTCCGCTGGCTGACCTGGGCGTGTACAGCGATCCGCAGGAATTCGCGGGCTTCGAGGCGCTCCACCGCGAATCCTTCGCGCTGCTCAAGGCGGTACGCTGGAACGTGTTTGTCGCGCGCCTGGCACGCGGCATCCGGGAACTGCGGGAAGAGGGCGCGGGCCGGCTGGCCACGGCCTGAGCGCCCGCAGCACGGAGTCATCAGGCGGCGCCACGCAGGCACCGGGCCGCCTCAGACCGGCACGGTGTAGTTGAGTGTCATGCGCCCGCCGTCGACGGTCACGATCTCGCCTGTGACGTAGCTGGCCGCGTCGCTCGCGAGCCAGGCCACCACGTCGGCGATCTCGGCGGGCTCGCCCAGCCGCTTCATCGGTGTGCGGCTCATGATCTTCGCGCGGGCCTCGTCGCTGGTGAGCACGGCCTTGGCCGCCAGTTCGGTGGCAATCGTGCCCGGCGCCACCGCGTTGACGCGGATGCCCCGGTCGGCCAGCGCCAGCGCCATCACGCGCGTGAGCTGGTTGATCCCGCCCTTGCTCACGTTGTAGCTCGCGATGTTGGGGATCGCCAGCACGCCGTTGACCGAGCTCATGTTGACGATGCTGCCGGTGCCGGCCGCAGCCATCACGCGCGCCACGGCCTGGCCGACGAGAAAGGCGCCCTTGAGGTTGACGCGCAGCACGGCGTCGAAGTCGGCCTCCGTCACGTCCAGAAAGTCCGCCGCCTTGAAGATGCCGGCATTGTTCACCAGCACGTCCACGCGTCCGTGCGCCGCCAGCGTCGCCTCGACGAGCGCATCGACCTGCGGCTTGTCGCCGACGTCGCAGTGCCGGTAGAGCGCGCCGAGTTCGGTGGCCAGGGCCTGGCCCCGGGCGTCGTCCACGTCGGCAATCACGCAGGCGGCGCCATCGCGCGCGAAGCGCCGCACGCAGGCCTCGCCGATGCCCTGGGCACCGCCGGTGACGATGCAGACGCGGCCGCGCAGGCCGAAGTCGATGGACGAGGGGGTTGGAGGCGTCGAAGCCGTAGGGGTGCGGGCAGAGGCGTTCATGCGGAAATGGTACCCGCCCAGGCCTGCCGGAACCGACCGGCGGCGGCTGCGACCTCCCCGGCCGTCTTGCCCGGCTTGTACAGGGCCGAGCCGATGCCGAAGCCGTTTGCGCCGGCGGCGCGCCAGGCGGCCATGCCCTCGGGCGTGATGCCGCCCACCGGCAGCAGCGCGGTAGCCGGCGGCAGCACGGCGCGCAGGGCCTTGAGCACGGCGGGGGAGATCATCTCGGCCGGAAACAGCTTGAGCCCGCTGGCGCCCGCCGCCAGCGCGGCGAAGGCCTCGGTCGGCGTCATCACGCCCGGCAGGCTGACGAGGCCCAGACGCACCGTCTCGCGCACCACCTCGGCGTCGAAGTTCGGCGACACGACGAGGCGCCCGCCGGCCGCGTGGACCTCGCGCACCTGGGCCGGCGTGAGCACCGTACCGGCGCCGACCAGCGCGGCCGGAAAGCCGCGCGCCAGCCGCGCGATGCTCTCGAGCGGGTCCGGCGAATTGAGCGGCACCTCGATCAGTCCCCATCCCGAACTCACGAGGGCCTGGCCCACGTCATGGGCCTCGTCGGGCCGCAGGCCGCGCAGGATGGCGATCAGCGGCAGAGCCGCGAGCGCGGCGCGAAAGGCTGCGTCGAAGTCGCCGGTGGCCGGACGGTGACCGGGCGGCGTGGATGACGGAGGCGGCGTGTTCATGGTGAGATCTCCAGCGTGGCGGCCAGGGCATGCAGGCCGTGCCAGGTGGCTTCGGCGCCGATCGGTCGCACGGCGATGCGGCGCTGGGCGAGCGCGAGCCGGTAGCGGCGCAGCAGGGGGGCCGAGCCCATGGCCACCACGTCGCCGCCTTCGTCCAGCGGCTGGGCCCGCAATTCCTCGCCGATCACGAGGCCGGACAGGTAGCTCGGCAGGGCCGCAGGCGCCATGCGTCCGAACAGCGCCAGGGTCCGCACGCTGAAGGCCGTCTGCAGCAGGCCCGGGCCGCGCCGGGCGCGCGCCACGCCTTCGGCAAACACGGCCTCGTCGAGCTCGCCATCGTCCTCGGGCAGGGTCCGTGCCAGCAGCGACTGGCTGCGCAGCAGTGCATAGAACTCGCCCGTCATGGCCGTGCGAAAGTGCTCGACGCGGCCCGCGCGCGCCGTGACCCACTTGCTGTGTGTGCCGGGCAGCACGAGCGTGGCATCGGCCAGGCCCAGGCGCGCCAGGGCGCCGAACACCTGCACCTCTTCGCCGCGCATGACGTCGGGCACACCGTCCGCCTCGCACGACAGGCCCGGCACGATCGCCAGCCGCATGCGGCCCCGGTCCGGCAGCCAGAGCAGCCGGCGCGCCACGTCGCCGAAGCCGGCGGGGCAGGCGCAGTAGGGCGCTTCGGCCCAGCCCTGGCGGCTGCCGGCCATGCCGCTGATCAGGCCGAGCGGCACGCGGGCGGCCCAGTCGCCCAGCAGCGCGTCGAAGGTGTCGGCGAAGCCGCCGGCCGGCACGCTGAGAATGCCGCTCGGGAAGGCGCGCTCGTCCAGCACCTGCCCCTGGGCATCGAGCAGCGCGGCGCGCAGCGAACTGGTGCCCCAGTCGACGGCCAGCAGGGCGCTCATGCGGATGCTCCACGCGTCGCACGCGTTCGAGCAAGGGTGAGCGCATCGGCCAGGCCGGCGTGCCGGCGCAGGCCCGGACGGCGTGCAGAATGGGTGGCATGACGCATGAAGCCATTGTGATCGACGCCAGCTTCAAGGGCTATCCAGCGGCGCGACCGCCGGCCCGCACCGACGATCTGGCCGGCCTGCGCTGGAAGCTCACGGGCAGCGAGCTGCCCCTGCCGCTGGCCGTGCTGCGCGAATCCGCACTCGCGCACAACCTCGCCTGGATGCAGGCGTTCGCGCGCCGCAAGGGGGTCGAGCTTGCGCCGCACGGCAAGACCAGCATGTCGCCCGAGCTGCTGCGGCGGCAGCTCGACGCGGGTGCCTGGGGCCTGACCTTCGCCTCGGTGTTCCAGGCGCGCCTGGGCGCGCGTGTCGGCGCGCAGCGCCTCATCATTGCCAACCAGGTGCTGGCCGATGCCGACCTCGACGGCCTCGTCGCGCTGCATGCCGCCCACCCGGGTCTGCGCATCTGGTTTCTGGTGGACTCGCTGGCGCAGATCGCGCTGATCGAGGACTGGGCGCGCCGGCGTGCCTTTGACGGCGTGCTGGACGTGCTGCTCGAACTTGGTCTGGACGGCCAGCGCGCAGGCTGCCGCACGCACGAGCAGGCGCTCGCCGTGGGCCGGGCCTGCGTCGCATCGCGTGTGCTGCGCCTGGGCGGCGTGGAGTGCTACGAAGGTCTTGCCGCCACCTGCGACTCCGCCCACGACAGCCAGATGGTGACGGGGCTGATGCAGCGTGTGATGGCGCTGGCGCGCGCCGGCTGTGACGAAGCCTGGTTCGGCACGGAAGGCATCCTGCTGAGCGCGGGCGGCTCCGCGGTGTTCGATCTCGTGGTGCCGCTGCTGCGCGGCGAGGGCCTGCCGCTGCCGGTGCGCGGTGTGCTGCGCTCGGGCTGCTACCTCACCCATGACCATGGAAGCTACGCCCGCTTCCTGTCGCGGCTGCAGGAGCGCGAGGGCCTCGATGCCTCGCTGCGGCCGGCGCTCGAGGTCTGGGCGCTGGTCCAGTCGGTGCCTGAGCCGGGCCTGGCCTTGCTGGGCTGTGGCCGGCGTGACCTGTCGCACGACAGCGATCTGCCGGTGCCGCTGCGCCATGTGGCGTGCGGCGCCAGCGAGGTCCGCGATGCACCGGCAGGCTGGACGATCCGCGCGCTCAACGATCAGCATGCCCACCTGCGCTTCGACCCGCAGGGCCTGCAGCCGGCCGTGGGCGACCGCATCGCACTGGGCATCTCCCACCCGTGCACGACCTTCGACAAGTGGCGCTGGCTGGCGCTGGTCGATGACGACTGGACGGTCACCGGCGCGGTCCACACGGCCTTCTGAGTCGGCGCGCCGGCCCGCGTCCGGCTCGCTCAATGGTTGTCGCGCGGAACGAAGGCGCCGCGCCTGCCGACGAGGAAGTCGAGGTCCGCCCCCTGGTCGGCCTGCAGCACATGGTCGGTGTAGAGCTTCCAGTAGCCTGAGTCGAGCTTGCCCTGGGGCGGCTTCCAGTCGGCCAGACGCCGCGCCATCTCCTCGTCGCTGATGTGCAGGTGCAGCCGGCGGTTGGGCACGTCCAGCTCGATGATGTCGCCGTTGCGCACGATCGCCAGCGGCCCGCCTGCGGCCGCCTCGGGCGCGGTGTGCAGCACCGTCGTGCCATAGGCCGTGCCGCTCATGCGGGCGTCGCTGATGCGGACCATGTCGGTGATGCCCTTGCGCAGCACCTTGGGTGGCAGCGGCATGTTGCCCACTTCGGCCATGCCGGGGTAGCCCTTGGGGCCGCAGTTCTTGAGCACCATCACGCAGTGTTCGTCGACGTCGAGGTCCTCGTCGTCGATGCGCTTGTGGAAGTCCTCGATGTCCTCGAACACCACGGCGCGGCCCTTATGCACCATCAGCTCCGGCGTGGCGGCGCTGGGCTTGATGACGGCGCCGCGCGGCGCCAGGTTGCCGCGCAGCACGGCGATGCCCGCCTTGTCCTTGAACGGGGCATCGAAGGGCTGGATCACCTGCGGGTTGTAGTTCTGCGCATCGGCGATGTTCTCGGCCACGGTCTTGCCGCTGGCCGTCACGTGGCCGGTGTGCAGCAGGTGCTGGATCTCCTTCATCACCACCGGCAGGCCGCCGGCGTAGCAGAAGTCTTCCATCAGGTGCTTGCCCGAGGGCTGCAGGTTGACGAGGCAGGGCAGCTCGCTGGCGAGGCGGTCGAAGTCTTCCAGCTCCAGCTTCACGCCGATGCGTCCCGCGATGGCCGTGAGGTGGATCACGGCGTTGGTCGAGCCGCCGATGGCCGCCAGCGTGCGGATCGCGTTCTCGAAGGCTTCGCGCGTGAGGATCTTCGACAGCTTCTGGTCCTCATGGACCATCTCCACGATGCGCCGGCCGGCCATGCGGGCCAGCACGTTGCGCCGGCCGTCGACGGCGGGGTAGGCGGCATTGCCGGGCAGGCCCACGCCGAGGGCCTCGACCATGCTGGCCATGGTGGAGGCCGTGCCCATGGTCATGCAGTGGCCATGGCTGCGGTGCATGCAGCTCTCGGCCTCGAAGAAGTCCTGCAGCTTGAGCGTCCCCGCGCGCACCTGCTCGCTCATGCTCCACACGCCGGTGCCCGAGCCCAACTCCTGGCCGCGCCACTTGCCGTTGAGCATGGGGCCGCCCGACACGCCGATGGTCGGCAGGTCGGCGCTGGAGGCGCCCATCAGCAGCGAGGGCGTCGTCTTGTCGCAGCCCATCAGCAGCACTACGCCGTCGACCGGGTTGCCGCGAATGCTTTCTTCCACGTCCATGGAGGCGAGGTTGCGGTAGAGCATGGCCGTGGGCCGCAGCAGCGTCTCGCCCAGCGACATGACCGGGAACTCCAGCGGAAAGCCGCCGGCCTCGTACACGCCGATCTTGACCTGCTCGGCCAGCGTGCGGAAGTGGCTGTTGCAGGGGGTCAGTTCGCTGAAGGTGTTGCAGATGCCGATGACCGGCCGGCCGTCGAACTGGTCATGCGGAACGCCCTTGCCCTTGACCCAGCTGCGGTAGGCGAAGCCGTCGCGGTCCTGGCGGCCGAACCATTGCTGCGAACGCAGCTCTTCGGGCTTCTTGCGGGGGGGCTTGGGTGGGGTGCTGCTCATAGGGTAAGTCCTGAATTTTTCAAACATACTATCGTCATACGATTGAATGAAGATCAGTGAAAACCATGAAACGAAAGCGCCTTGCCAGCCGCGAGGATGCTCTTCCGATCATCCGCAGGAGTTCCCCCTTGTCTCGCCCCGCCATCCTTGCCGTCTCCAAGCTGCCGCCCTTTCTGATGGAGCCGCTGCAAAAGCACTTCGAGGTGCACGACCGCGTCCATGAGTCCGACCCGGCGGCCTTCGCGCGGCTGGCGCCGACGCTGCGCGGCATCTGCGGCGGTGGCGAGTCGAAGATCGGCCGCGCGCTGCTCGACCAGCTGCCCGCGCTGGAGGTGATCTCCATCATGGGCGTGGGCTACGACGGCGTGGACGTGGCCGCCGCGCTCGAACGCAAGCTGCCCGTCACCCATACGCCCAACGTGCTCAACGACGAGGTGGCGGATCTGGCCATCGGGCTCATGCTGTCGGTGGCGCGCCGCATCCCGCAGGCCGACCAGTACGTGCGCGCCGGCCGGTGGGCCGGCGAGGGGCCGTTTCCGCTGACCCGCAAGATGACGGGCGCGCGCCTGGGCATCGTCGGCCTGGGTCGCATCGGCCAGGCCATTGCCGACCGCGCGGCCGCGTTCGGCATGTCGATCAGCTACACCGCGCGCAGCGCCAAGCCGCAACTGGCGCACTACGACTACTACCCCAGCGCGCGCGAACTCGCGGCGCACGTGGACTTCCTCGTCATCATCACGCCCGGTGGCGCCGGCACGCGCCACATGATCGACGCGCAGGTGCTCAAGGCGCTGGGTCCGCGCGGCTTTCTCATCAACGTGGCGCGCGGCTCCGTGGTGGATGAGCAGGCGCTGGTTGACGCACTGCAGCAGGGCGTGATCGCCGGTGCCGGCCTCGATGTGTTCGAGAGCGAGCCGAGACCGCTCGAAGCCCTGCTGGCCCTGGACAACGTGGTGCTGACGCCGCACATGGCCAGCGGCACGCGCGAGACGCGCCAGGCCATGGCCGACCTCGCCCTGGCCAATCTGGTGGCCCACTTCGATGGCAGGCCGCTGCACAGCCCGGTGCCCGAATGGAGCGCCGCCGCGCGGTGAGCATGCCAGCCATGGCGCGGGTTTTCCATAGGAAATGCAGGCTCTAATCATCATACGATAACAACGAAGTCCAAAAAAGTTCACGCGGTGGAAGCCCGCAGATTCCGCAAGTCGCAACCCATCCGAACAGGAGACACAAGCCCATGAAACTCAAGACCATCCTCTCCGCCGCCCTGGTCGCGGCGGGCCTTGTCAGCGCCGGCCAGGCCGTGGCGCAGGAGAAGCTCACCGTCTGGTGGGTCAAGGGCTTCTACAAGGCCGAAGATGACGCGCTGTTCGAGGCCATCAAGAAATACGAGGCCAAGCACAAGGGTGTGAAGATCGAGCTGTCGCAGTACCCCGTGCAGGACATGATTCCCAAGACGGTGGCTGCGCTCGACTCCGGCGCGCCGCCCGACGTGGCCTACGCCGACGTGTACGACTTCCAGGTCACCGCCAAGTGGGCCTACGACGGCAAGCTCGAAGACATCTCCAGCGTGATCAACCCGATCCGTGCGCGCTTTGCGCCCAACACGGTGGAGACCACCTTCCTCTACAACGACGCTGCCAAGAATCGCGCGTACTACGCCTTCCCGATCAAGCAGCAGACGATGCACATCGAATACTGGGTCGACATGCTGACCGATGCCGGCTTCAAGGAGTCCGACATCCCGACGGCGTGGAAGGACTACTGGAGCTTCTGGTGCGACAAGGTGCAGCCGGCCCATCGCCAGAAGTCGGGCAACCGCACCTTCGGCATCGGCCAGCCGCTGGGCGTGGATTCGAGCGACTCGTTCTACTCGTTCCTCACCTTCATGGACGCCTACAACGTCAAGCTGGTCAATGACAGCGGCAAGCTGCTGGTCGACGACCCGAGCGTGCGCTCCGGCCTGATCTCGGCGCTCACCGACTACACCACGCCATACACCAAGGGCTGCACGCCGCCGTCGTCCACCAGCTGGAAGGACCCGGACAACAACGTGGCCTTCCACAACAAGACCACCATCCTCACCCACAACGCGACGATCTCGATTGCCGCCAAGTGGCTGGACGACATGAACAACGCAGCCCTCAAGCCCGAGGAGCGCGAGCTGGCCAAGAAGAACTACACCGAGCGCATCCGCACGGCGGGTTTCCCGAACAAGCCGGACGGCAGCAAGATGGTCTACCGCGCGGCGGTCAAGACGGGCGTGGTCTTCAGCCAGGCCAAGAACAAGATGCGCGCCAAGGAGTTCGTCAAGTTCCTGCTGGAAGAAGAGAACCTCACCCCCTACGTCGAGGGCTCGCTGGGCCGCTGGTATCCGGTCACCAAGGCCGCGCAGCAGCGCCCGTTCTGGAAGGCTGACGCGCATCGCCTGTCGGTCTACAACCAGTTCACCGCCGGTACCGTGCCGTTCGAGTTCACCAAGAACTACAAGTTCACGGTGCTCAACAACGAGAACGTCTGGGCCAAGGCGGCCAACCGCGTCATCAACGAGAAGGTGCCGGTCGACAAGGCGGTCGACGAAATGATCGCCCGCATCAAGACCGTCGCCGCCAACTGACGAGCCCCTTGACGGGACGACCCGCAAGGCCCCAACAGCCGCCGGCTCGCGCAGCCGGCGGCATCCAGTTCCCCGAAAGACCATGAGCACCGTTGCCATCGATCCGGCCGGCACCGCCGCGCCACGGCCCGCCCGGGCCATGACCTCCTGGCAGATGTGGGGAATGCTCCTCGTCGTGCCCTACCTGCTGGTCTTTCTCGTCTTCGTGATCTATCCGGTCGGCTACGGCCTGTGGCTGGCTCGCCATCCCTCGAGCTACCAGCACCTGTTTGCCGACCCCATTTTCTTCCGCACGCTGATCAACACCGTGGTCTTCGTGATCGTGGCGGTCAACGTCAAGATGATCATCGCGCTGGCCCTCTCGGGCTTCTTCCTCCACACCCGCTGGTGGATCAAGGCGCTGTCGGTGATTTTCATCCTGCCCTGGGCCGTGCCCTCGATTCCGACCATCCTGTCGATGCGCTTCATGCTCAATCCGGAGTGGGGCGTGATCAACACGGTCATCTTCAAGCTCACCGGCATCGACGGACCCAACTGGCTGAACGACCCGACGCTGGCGCTCGGCTTCTCGATGCTGGCCCACATCTGGAAGTCGCTGCCGTTCTGGACCCTGATCCTGCTGGCCGGCCGCATGGCCATTCCGGCCGAGCAGTACGAGGCGGCCTCGGTCGACGGCGCCAGCAGCTGGCAGAAGTTCCGCTTCATCACCTGGCCGTCGATGCGCGGCCTCTACCTCACGTCCACCATCCTGTCGATGATCTGGACGCTGGGCGACTTCAACAGCGTCTACCTGCTGACCGGCGGCGGCCCCGCCGACCTCACGCACGTGCTGGCCACGCTGGGCATCCGCTACCTGCGGCTCGACCAGGTCGACCTGTCGCTGGCGTCCATCGTGGTGGCCCTGCCGCTCGTGCTGCCGCTGGTCTACTTCATGATGCGGAGACTCTCCAAATGAGCGCGCGCGCCCTCAAGCTCGTGGCCAACGAGGCCAAGCTGCTCCTGATCGGCATTCCGGTGCTGATCTGGACGCTGATCCCGATCTACCACATGGTGCTGTTTTCGCTGTCGCCCAAGGACCAGGCCACCACCGGCCGGCTCTGGCCCAAGGAGCCGACGCTGCGCAACTTCGAGTTCGTGTTCCAGCAGAAGCATTTCTACCTCGACCACTTCTGGCAGCAGCTGGGCAACTCGCTGGTCATCGCGCTGTCGGTGGGCGCGATCACCCTGTTCGTGTCGACCTGCGCGGCCTTTGCCATCAGCCGGCTCAAGGTGCGCGGTGGCCGCACGGTGATGAACCTGGCCCTGTTCACCTACTTCATCCCGGCCGCCTTTCTTGCCGTGCCCATGTACAAGACCATGGGCAACTACGGGCTGATCAATTCGCAGTGGGCGCTGATCCTCGCGATGGTGACCATCGCCTCGCCGTACTGCATCTGGGTGCTCAAGCAGGCATCCGACAAGCTGCCGCTGGAGCTTGACGAGGCCGCCCGGATGGACGGTGCCACGGCGCTGCAGCTGTTCCGCCTGGTGTACCTGCCGCTGATGGTGCCGTCCCTCGTGGCTGTGGGCACCTATGCGCTGCTGCTGGCCTGGAACGAATATCTCTATGCTTTCCTGCTGCTGTCCAAGGACACGAGCGTGACCCTGGCCGTCGCACTCGGCAACTTCCTCGCAGCCGACGACTCGCCGTGGGAGCTGCTGATGACGACCGGCCTGATCTACGCAATGCCACCGGCCGCCATCTACTACGCTTTCAAACGCTACATGGTCTCCGGCCTCACCGCCGGCGCCGTGAAGTCATGACCCCCACGCTTGTCACTTCGTGTACTGCGCTGCCCCCCGAGGGGGCTCGCCCGCCTTGGGACGGCCCGGCGGCGGGCGTGGCTTTCTCCATGACTATTTAGGAATCGCATGGCATCCGTCTCATTCAACAAGATCGAAAAGTCGTTCGGCAAGGTCAAGATCATCCACGGCATCAGCTTCGACATCGCCGATGGCGAGTTCGTGGTGCTGGTGGGGCCGTCGGGCTGCGGCAAGTCGACGCTGCTGCGCATGCTGGCCGGGCTGGAGGAGATCACGGCCGGCGAGATCGCGATCGACGGCAAGGTCATCAACGACCTGGACTCCAAGGACCGCGACATCGCGATGGTGTTCCAGAGCTACGCGCTGTATCCGCACATGACGGTGCGCGAGAACATGGGTTTCAGCCTGCGCCTGCGCAAGGCCGAAGCCGCCATGATCCAGGAGCGCGTGGGCAACGCCGCACGCATCCTGAACCTCGATGCGCTGCTCGACCGCTACCCGCGTGAACTGTCGGGCGGCCAGCGCCAGCGGGTGGCCATGGGCCGCGCCATCGTGCGCGACCCCAAGGTCTTTCTGTTCGACGAGCCGCTGTCCAACCTCGACGCCAAGCTGCGCGTGGCCATGCGCGCCGAGATCAAGGCGCTGCACCAGCGCCTGAAGACGACGACGGTGTACGTGACGCACGACCAGATCGAGGCCATGACCATGGCCGACCGCATTGTCGTCATGCACGACGGCATCATCGAGCAGATCGGCACGCCGCTGGAGCTGTTCGACCGACCCGGCAACCTGTTCGTCGCGCAGTTCATCGGCTCGCCCGCCATGAACGTGCTGCAGGGCACGCTGCGTTCGGAGGGTGGCCGGACCTGGGTCGACGCCGAGGGGCATGCCTGGCCCGCCAACACGCTGGCGCAAGGGCAGAGCGGCCAGGCCGTGACCTACGGCGTGCGGCCGACCGACCTTCACATCGCGTCCGGCGGCACGGGCGTTCCGGCGCGCGTCATCGTGGTCGAGCCGACCGGGGCCGAGACCGAGCTGCTGGTCCAGGTCGGCACCACCCAGCTGATCGTCGTCATGCATGGCCGCACCACCGCGCGGCCCGACGACGTCATCCACCTCGAAGTGGCGCCTGGCAAGTCGCACGTGTTCGACGGTGCGAGCGGCGCCCGGCTGGACTGAGCCCATGGCCGCCGTTTCCTTCCGGCTCGATGGCCGGCTCGCTCTCGTGACCGGCTCATCGGCCGGCATCGGCCTGGCGCTCGCCCGCGCGCTCGGTGAGGCCGGCGCGGCCGTGGTGCTCAACGGCCGCGACGCCGGCCGGCTGGCGCAGGCCGAGGCGCTGCTGCGCGGCGAAGGCCTCACCGTCCATGCCCGCGCCTTCGACGTCACCGACGCGGGCGCGGTGCAGGCCGCCGTCGACGGCATCGAGCGCGAGATCGGGCCGATCGACATCCTGTTCAACAACGCGGGCATGCAGCGCCGCATGCCCCTGCATGAGTTTCCGCCCGCTGACTGGAGCGAGCTGATGCGCACCAACGTCGACAGCGTGTTCCTCGTCGGCCAGGCCGTCGCGCGGCACATGATCGGGCGCGGGCGTGGCAAGATCATCAACACCTGCTCCGTGCAGAGCGAACTGGGCCGCCCGAACATCGCGCCCTACATGGCGAGCAAGGGCGCGGTGAAGATGCTGACCAAGGGCATGGCCATCGACTGGGGGCCGCACGGCCTGCAGGTCAATGGCCTGGGGCCTGGCTACTTCAAGACCGAGCTGACCGAGAAACTCGTGGCCGACCCGGCCTTCACCGCCTGGCTGACCAACCGCACGCCGAGCCGCCGCTGGGGCGACGTGCAGGAGCTGGCCGGCGCCGCCGTGTTCCTCGCCAGCAGCGCCTCGGATTTCGTCAACGGACACGTGCTGTATGTGGACGGCGGCGTGACCGCCACGCTGTAGACCGCCGTCCCGCCGATTTCAAGGATCGATCCATGCGCGCCATCGTCTGCCACGCCCCGCTGGACCTGCGGCTCGACCGCCGGGAGGAGGAGCCGCTCGGGCCGCACCAGCTGCGCGTGCGGGTGTCGCATGGCGGCATCTGCGGCTCGGACCTGCACTACTTCCAGCACGGCGGCTTCGGCACCGTGCGCATCCGCGAGCCGATGGTGCTCGGTCACGAGGTGTCGGGCTTCGTGCGCGAGGCCGGGGCCGACGTGACGGGCTTCGAGCGGGGCCAGCGGGTGGCGGTGTCGCCCTCGCGCCCCTGCGGCGCCTGCCGCTACTGCCAGCAGGGCCAGCACAACCACTGCCTCGACATGCGCTTTTATGGCAGCGCGATGCGCTTCCCGCACGTGCAGGGCGCGTTCCGCGAGACGCTGGTCATCGACGCGAGCCAGGCCCACAAGGTGTCGGACGACATCACCATGGCCGAGGCGGCGCTGGCCGAGCCGCTGTCGGTCGGCCTGCATGCGATCAATCGGGCAGGCGGCGTGTTTGGCAAGCGCGTGCTGGTGACCGGCTGCGGTCCGATCGGCTCGCTGCTGATCGGCGGGCTGCGGCGCGCCGGCGCGGCGCAGATCGTTGCGGTGGACATCGCCGACCTGCCTCTGGCCTGCGCCGCGAAGATGGGCGCCGACGTGACGATCAACCTGGCCACGCAGCCGGACGCGCTCGCGCCCTATGCGGCCGACAAGGGCTGGTTCGACGTGATGTTCGAGGCCTCGGGCAACGAGAAGGCGCTGGCCGCCGGGCTCGACGTGGTGGTGCCGCGCGGCATCGTCGTGGCGGTGGGCCTGGGCGGCAACATTTCGCTGCCGCTCAATGCATTGGTGGCGCGCGAGATCGACCTGCGCGGTACCTTCCGCTTCCACCCCGAGTTTGCCGTGGCGGTGAACTTCCTGAACCAGCGGCTGATCGATGGCCGGCCGGTGATCTCGGACGTGATGCCTTTCGACGCTGCCGCCGACGCCTTCCGGCTGGCCGGCGACAAGAGCCGCGCCATGAAGGTGCAGATCGCCTTCGGCGAGGCCGAGTCGCGTGGCATGGAACTGGCATGACGGAACCGGCAGGAGGGAACTCGCATGACAATCAGCTCTCCGATCCATCAAGGCAGGCACCGATCCGCATGAGCACATTCACCCAGGTCATCCTCTTCACCGACACCGACGGCCGCGCCCGGTTCCGTGAGGAAACCATTCCCCTGAACGAGGGCACGCCCCAGTCCATGCTGTCGGCGCTGCGGCCGTCGGGCGGGTACCAGCTGCGGCACAGCCCGGTGGGCTTTCGCAGCCAGTTCCATTGCACCGGCAGCCCGCAGTGGGTGTTCATTCTCGGCGGGCAGATGGAAATCGGCCTGCAGGGCGGCGTGTCGCGGGTGTTCGGGCCCGGCGAGCACTTCTATTCGGCGGACCTGCTGCCCGAAGGCGCAGTGTTCGATCCGGCGGTCCACGGCCACTGGAGCCGCCAGGTCGGCTCCGAGCCGCTCGTGACCCTGTTCGTGCGAGGCTGAACGGGCGCGACCGATGATCATCAAGAACGTCCACGGCAATACGGTCGACCACCTGGGCGAGGCCATCGTCGCGGGGCGCTACCCCGTGGGCATGGCGCTGCCGCCCGAGCCGATGCTGTGCGAGGAACTCGGCGTGAGCCGCACCGTCGTGCGCGAGGCCGTCAAGTCGCTGATCGCCAAGGGCCTGATCACCACCGGCCCCAAGGTCGGCACCCGGGTGCTGCCCGAGACCGAGTGGAACTGGTTCGACCCCGACGTGATCGTCTGGCAGTCCAAGGCCGGCCTCACGGCCGAGTTCCTGCGCGACCTGCAGGAACTGCGCCGCGTGATCGAGCCGGCCGCCGTGCGCATGGCGGCCGAGCGCGCCACGCCCGAGGAGATCGCGCAGATCGAGGAAGCCTACGCCGGCATGAAGCGCGCGGTCGAAAACGGCGGCGACTACGTCACCTTCGACCTGCGCTTCCACCAGGGCCTGCTGCTGGCGGCACACAACCGCATGGTGATCCAGATGAGCAAGGCGCTCGGTGCCCTGCTGCGCACGAGCTTCGAGATCTCGACCACCCGCAAGGACGGACCGCGCCGCTCGCTGCCGATGCATCGCGCGGTGCTCGATGCGGTGATCGCCCGCAACCCGGCCAAGGCCGAGAAGGCCATCCTGCAGCTGATCGATGGCGCGAAGGAGGACATCGAGCTGGTCCTCGCCTCGCGCCGCAGGCTGCCCCGGCTCAACGAGCCGGCGCGGCAGCTGCGGGCGGCCTGAGGGGCTGCAGGCTCAGGCACCAGGCCGTCAAGGCGTTCGGGGCGTTCAGGGGGCGGCACCGCGAAGCGACGGCAGGGCCCTCACCGGCTGGTGTCCACCACCAGCCGTCCGCGCACCTGTCCGGCCAACAGCTTCGGCGCCACGTCCATCACCTGCGTCAGGCCGACCACTTCGGTCATGCTGTCCAGCAGTGTCGCGTCGAGGCGCCTGGCCAAAAGGGCCCAGGCCGCGTCGCGGCGCTCGCGCGAGGGCAGCACGCTGTTGATGCCGTACAGCGTCACGCCGCGCAGGATGAACGGCATGACGGTGGACGGAAAGTCCGCCCCTTGCGCCAGCCCGCAGGCTGCGACCGCGCCGTCATAGCGGGTCTGGGCGCAGGCGTTGACGAGCGTGTGGCTGCCGACCGTGTCGACCACGCCGGCCCAGGTCTCGCGCTGCAGCGGCTTGCCCGGCGCCGACAGCGTCGCGCGGTCCACCAGCGAGCTTGCGCCGAGCGAGCGCAGGTAGGGCTCCTCATGCAGCCGGCCAGTCGAGGCGGCGACCTCGAATCCTTCGGCCGCCAGCAGTGCGACGGCGATGGAGCCGACGCCGCCGGCAGCGCCGGTGACCAGCACCGGACCCGATCCCGGCTTCAGGCCGTGCCCCAGCAGCGCATTGACGCACAGCGCGGCCGTCACGCCCGCCGTGCCGATGGCCATGGCGCGCCGGGTGTCGATGCCGGCTGGCAGCCGCGTGACCCAGCCGGGCGCGACGCGGGCGCGCTGTGCCAGGCCACCCCAATGGGTCTCTCCAATTTCCCAGCCGGTGACCGCGATCGCATCGCCGCTGTGCACTGACGGATCGCTGCTCTCCAGTACCGTGCCCGCCAGATCGATGCCGGGCACGAGCGGCAGGGCGCGGGCAATCGCGCCACGGCCGGTGACGGCGAGCGCGTCCTTGTAGTTGAGGCTGGAATAGTCGACGCGTACCAGCACCTCGCGCGCGGGCAGGCGCGACGCTTCGAGATCCTGCAGGCTGCAGCGGGTCGACTTGCCTTCGCCGGCTTCGATGAGCAGGGCTTTGAATGTCATAGGGTCTCCTTGGAAGGGCATTCGTGCTCAGGCCGCGACGAGGGGCTCGCGCTGCAGCTGGCCCGACAGCAGCACGGTCTCGCCCCGGGTCGATGGCACGGCGCGCAGCAGGCCGCCCGCCACGCGGCGCACATCGATGGAACGGTAGTTGGCCGGAATGAGCGGCCCGAGCCAGCCAGACAGCTTGAGCGCCCAGCCTTCACCCGCCCGGACCGGCTGGCCCAGCGCGTCGCGGTCGCCGGCCAGCATCGAGGGCCGCGCGATGACGAGCGTGGCAAAGCCCAAGGCCCGCAGCGCAGCTTCGGCCTCGCCCTTGATGCGGCTGTAGAAAACGCTCGAGCGGACGTCGGCCCCCATGGCGCTCACCACGCCCAGCCGCGTGGCGCCTGCCGCGCGCGCGGCGCGTGCGACCGCCACCATGGCGTCCAGATCGACCGCGCGAAAGGCCTGCTGGCTGCCCGCGACCTTGATGGTCGTGCCCAGGGCGATGTAGGCCTCGTCGAGCGGGGGCAGGGTGGGCATGGCAGAGAAGTCGACGACATGCTGCACGAGGCGGGGATCGTCGAGAGACAGGGTGCGCCGCCCGACGAGGTGGACAGTGCGCACGCCCGGGTCGGCGAGCAGGCCGCGCAGGATCTCACGGCCCACCAGGCCGCTGGCGCCAGCCAGCAGGACGACGCGTCCCGCAGGGGAGGATGAGGGAGTCATGGCCGCCATTGTGCGGCAGAACCTGCAACCGGGCCGGGCCCTCAGGCCCGGCGAAGCTCAGCGACCGTAGGTACGCTGGCCGTTGCCCGGGCCACGGCCCGAGCGATTGCCGCCCCCACCGCCACCACCGCCGCCGCCACGGCGGCGTCCGGCCGACATGCTGTCGATGCTGGTGCGCATCGGGTCGGGCTGGCCGCCGCTGCTCGGGCGCCGCGTTCCGTGCAGCTCGCTGCGGCGGGTGTGCAGGTTGGTCTGCAGCGGGTCCAGGTTGCGCGGCATGCGTTCGCTGCGGTCGTCGTCGAAGCCGTCCTCCTGCCGCTGGGCGTTTTGCGCCGGCTGCTGGGCGTGCTGCGGCTGCGCTGCATGCTGGGGCGGGCGCTGACCACGGCCACCACCTCCACCACCCCCCCCATTGCGCGGCTGCTGCGGCGCCTGGGCCTGGCGGCTGCGCTGGCCCTGGCCTTCGCTGCGGCCACCGCCGCCGTTGCCGGCGCCACGGCCATTGCCGCGGCCACCGCCACCTTCGCCGCCACTGCGGCCGCCGCCGTCACCCGACTTGGCCTTGTTGTCGCGGATGCGCTGCATCATCTCGGTCCGCGCGGCCTTGGCGGCTGCGGCCATGACCTCGCGGCTCGGCGGCTTGCCTGCGCCGCCCCAGATGGTCTGGCGGCCCATGGCGATGGGCTCGGCCTTCTCACCCGGCTCCGGGCCGAAGCCGTCGATCAGCTCCACGCCGATCTGCTGCTTGGTGAAGCGCTCGATGTCGAGCATGAAGCCTTCTTCGTCCAGGCAGACGAAGCTCACCGCCGTGCCTTCGGCGCCCGCGCGGCCGGTGCGGCCGATGCGGTGGACGTAGTCTTCGGAGATGTTGGGGATTTCATAGTTGACGACATGCGGCAGGTCGTCGATGTCGATGCCGCGGGCCGCGATGTCGGTGGCCACCAGCGCACGGATGTCGCCGCTCTTGAAGCCCGCCAGCGCCTGGGTGCGCGCGGCCTGGCTCTTGTTGCCGTGCAGCGCCATGGCGGTGATGCCGTTCTTCTCGAGGAATTCGGCCACGTTGTTGGCGCCGAACTTGGTGCGCGTGAACACCAGCACCTGGCTCCAGTTGCGCTCCTTGATGATGTGGGCGAGCAGCTGCTTCTTCTTGCTGCGGCCGACCGGGTGGATCACCTGGCGGATGCGCTGCACCGTGGTGTTGCGCGGCGTGACCTGGATGCTTTGCGGATTGCGCAGCAGGCCGTTGGCCAGCTCGCGGATCTCGTCGCTGAAGGTGGCCGAGAACAGCAGGCTCTGCTTGTCGCGCGGCAGCAGGGCCAGGACCTTCTTGACGTCATGGATGAAGCCCATGTCGAGCATGCGGTCGGCCTCGTCGAGCACCAGGATCTGCACCTGCCCGAGGTCCAGCATGCCCTGCTGCTGCAGGTCGAGCAGGCGGCCCGGGGTGGCCACGAGGATGTCCACGCCCTTGCGCAGGCGGTCGATCTGCGGATTCATGCCGACGCCGCCGAAGATCACGGTGGAGCTCAGCTCCAGATACTTGCCGTAGTCGCGGACCGATTCCTCGACCTGGGCGGCGAGTTCGCGGGTGGGGGTGAGGACCAGCATGCGGATGCCGATGCCGCCGAATTTGCTGCGGGCGCGCTCGGTTCCCGCGAGGCGGTGCAGCGAAGGCAGCACGAAGGCGGCGGTCTTGCCGGTGCCGGTCTGGGCGCCGCCGAGGAGGTCATGACCCTCCAGGACGGCGGGAATGGCTTGCGCCTGGATGGGGGTAGGGGTCTCGTAACCCTGCTCGTGCACCGCCTTGAGGATGGCCGGTGCCAATTTCAGATCGTCAAATGTCATTGAGGGATGCGCTTGTTCCCAAGCGCCGGGGAGATCGGCCAGTCCGGCGCCTTGCGGCAGCCGGGCCAGTCTCAGGCAGATCATGCTTCAGAGGGTGGGAAGGAAAGAGGCCGATGGCCCTGCCGTCCCCAGCGAAAGTGCTGACGCCGCAGGCAACTGGTTTCCTGCGGCTGCACGCATTGTCGCATGAGTTGGGCGAGGGGACCGATAATCGTGATTTGCAGGCCCGCCGTCGGGCGCGGCCTTTCTCCCGTTTCACATTCCTCCCTACCGGATACCCATGGCTTCTTACGTTTGCTCGATCCATCTGCCCGCCTGCGGCGGCACCCAGGCGCTTTGCACCGGGAGGGCCCTGTAATGGCCCAGTACGTCTTCACCATGAACCGGGTCGGCAAGATCGTGCCGCCCAAGCGCCAGATCCTCAAGGACATCTCGCTGAGCTTCTTTCCCGGCGCCAAGATCGGTGTGCTGGGTCTCAACGGTTCGGGCAAGTCCACGCTGCTCAAGATCATGGCCGGCGTCGACAAGGAGATCGAAGGCGAAGCCACGCCGATGCCCGACCTCAAGATCGGCTACCTGCCGCAGGAGCCGGCGCTCAATCCCGAGCACACCGTGCGCGAGAGCGTGGAAGAAGGCATGGGCGCCGCGATGGCCGCCAAGAAGCGCCTGGACGAGATCTACGCCGCCTACGCCGAGCCCGACGCCGACTTCGACAAGCTGGCCGCCGAGCAGGCCGAGATGGAGGCCATCATCGCCTCGGCCGGCACCGACTCCGAGCACCAGCTCGAGATCGCCGCCGACGCGCTGCGGCTGCCGCCCTGGGACGCGAAGATCGGCAACCTCTCGGGCGGCGAGAAGCGCCGCGTCGCGCTGTGCCGGCTGCTCCTGTCCCGGCCCGACATGCTGCTGCTTGACGAGCCGACCAACCACCTGGACGCCGAGTCGGTGGACTGGCTGGAGCAGTTTCTCGCGCGCTTTCCCGGCACCGTCGTGGCCATCACCCACGACCGCTACTTCCTCGACAACGCCGCCGAGTGGATTCTCGAGCTCGACCGCGGCCATGGCATTCCCTGGAAGGGCAACTACAGCACCTGGCTCGACCAGAAGCAGAACCGCCTGGAGCAGGAAAAGAAGGGCGAGGAAGCCCGTGCCAAGGCGCTCAAGAAGGAATTGGAGTGGGTGCGCCAGAACCCCAAGGGCCGGCAGGCCAAGAGCAAGGCGCGGATTGCGCGCTTCGAGGAGCTGTCGAGCCACGAATACCAGCAGCGCAACGAGACCCAGGAAATCTTCATTCCCGTGGGCGAGCGCCTGGGCGCCAACGTGATCGAGTTCAAGAACGTGAGCAAGGGCTTCGGCGACCGCCTGCTGATCGACAACCTCAGCTTCAAGGTGCCGGCTGGCGCCATCGTCGGCATCATCGGCCCCAACGGCGCGGGCAAGTCCACGCTGTTCCGCATGATCGCGGGCAAGGAGCAGCCCGACAGCGGCTCGGTGGAGATCGGCCCGACGGTGCACATGGCCTACGTCGACCAGAGCCGCGATGCGCTGGCGGCGCAGAAGACCGTGTGGGAGGAAATCTCCGGCGGCCACGACATGCTGCAGATCGGCAAGTTCACCGTACCGAGCCGGGCCTACTGCGGCCGCTTCAACTTCAGCGGCGGCGACCAGCAAAAGCACGTGGGCACCCTGTCGGGCGGCGAGCGCGGGCGTCTGCACCTGGCCAAAACCCTGATCGCCGGCGGCAATGTGTTGCTCCTTGACGAACCTTCGAACGATCTGGACGTCGAAACGCTGCGCGCGTTGGAAGATGCCTTGCTTGAATTCCCCGGCTCCGTTATGGTTATCAGCCATGACCGGTGGTTTCTCGACCGTATTGCCACCCACATCCTCGCCTGCGAAGGCGACTCGCAGTGGGTGTTCTTTGACGGGAACTACCAGGAATACGAAGCCGACAAGAAACGCCGGCTGGGCGAGGAAGGTGCCAAGCCCAAGCGCGTGCGCTTCAAGCCGCTTCATTGAGGGGTATCCCAGGTATCGAGATACCCGCTGCGGCGGGTGGAGTTTTCCCGGACAGGCACAGCCAAGATGAACAAGCCGTCGATGCTCAAGCGCAGGATTGGGGTTTCTGACGATCCCGGAGCCATGCGCCCGACGCTGGGGCAGTGCCTGGAAGCCGCCATCGAGCAGTCCGAAGGCCTGATCGACGACGTGCTCACCGGCCTGGATATTTCGGTGGCCCGGGCCCGTGCAACGGCCGGCAAGGGCGACCCGCAACCCACCACCACGCTGGCCATCGAGATCCTGCTCAAGCAGAAGCAGACCGTGCGGCAGACCTTTGTCGCCAGGACGCGCGAGGCGCTGTATGGCGGTGGGGGCGTCGAGCGGCAGTACGCCCAGCAGCTCATGAGCTTCGACAGCCTGCAACTGCTGGAGGAAGAGCAGCTCGACGAGAACATCGAGGTGGCGCGTGCCGTGCAGGAGATCGCCATTTCGGTGGACGAGGCGCTGCCGCCGCTGGACGCGCTCATGAGCACGCTGATGGGCTGGATCACGGTGCAGCCGCAGATCAACCCGTTGCGCCCGCAGCTGTTCGTGCGGGCGCTGCGCGAGACGCTGGCGGCGCATCTGGCCGACAGCGAGGCGCGCGGTGCCGTCATCGGCCCGGCCTCCGGCCGCCTCGGTGTGGGCCTGCAAAAGCTCTACAAGGAAATGACCGACTGGCTGCGCTCCTGCGGCGTCGAGCCGGCCGGGGTGACCTCCAACGCGGTCGCGCCCGGTGCGGTCGTCAAGCCGGGCGGACAGCCCAGCTCAGTGGCCAAGACCCTTCTCACGCTCGACCGCCTGCGCAAGCTGCTGGCCGGCGAACTCGACGAGAACGGCAACCTCATGCCGCGCAACCCGCAGGACTTCCTGCATACGGTGCCGGCCTCGCTCGAGACCCTGCAGGACCTCAAGCAGGTCGACGCCATGGTCAAGCGGCTGACCCGCAAGGCCAAGGCCGCCGGTGACGACACCGTCATGCGCAAGCCGCGCCGCGTGGCCCAGACCAGCAAGCAGCTTGGCAAGGAGCTGGGTGAGGAAGTCGCCCGCATGATGCTGGACAACCTGGTGGAGGACGAGCGCCTGTTGCCGCGGGTGCGCGATCTGCTGCAGGCACTGGAGCCCGTGCTGCTGCCGCTGACCAAGACCGATGCGCGCTTCTTCAGCGACAGGCAGCATCCGGCGCGCCAGTTCCTCGACCGCGTCACCCACCGCAGCCTGGGCTACACCAGCGAGCAGGACGAAGGCTTCCCCAAATTCCTGAAATCGGTGGAGGACGCGATCGTCGCCCTCACCGAGAACGCTGGCGCGCAGGGCGACACCGCACCGTTCGGCCTCGCACTGCAGCGGCTGGAGGAGATCTGGACCCGCGAGGACAAGGCCCAGCGCAAGCGCCGCGAAGAGGCCGCGCGGGCCTTGCTGCATGCCGAGCAGCGCAACATGCTGGCGCAGCGCCTGGCGGTGGAGTTCCGCGAGAAGGCAGAAGGCAAGGAAGTGCCGCAACTGGTGGTCGACTTTCTCGGCGGGCCGTGGGCGCAGGCGGTGGCGGAGCTGCAGCTCACGCACCCGGACGGCACGCCCGATCCGCATGGCTTTCTCAACCTGGTCGACGAGCTCATCTGGAGCGTGCAGCCCAGCGTGGCGCGGCGCAATCGGACCCGTCTCGTCGAGATGGTGCCGCGCATGCTGGGCCAGCTGCGCCAGGGCTTGCACCTCATCGACTATCCGAGCGAGCGCATCGCGCTGCTGTTCGACGAGCTGATCTCCCTTCACGAGAAGGCCCTGGAGGGCATCCGCATCAAGGCGCCGCCGGTCGAGGAGTCGCCCGCGCCGCTGCCGTCGGCGGCCGAGGACGCGGCCGGGCCCGACACCGAGATGGACGACTCCGGCTTCTGGCTGGCCGGCCACGAGGCGGCCGAGTCGGGCTACCTGCCCGAAGAGGCGGTGATGCCGATGGACCTGGGCGCCCAGCCCGACGGCCGCGATACGCCGCCGCCGCCCGCCAGCGCGGGCGAGCTGAGTACCGGCGCCTGGATCGAGCTCATGCTCGACGGCGCATGGGTCCGCGCGCAGCTCACCTGGGCCAGCCCGCACCGCACGCTCTTCATGTTCACCTCGCGCGGGGGGCTGGCGCATTCGATGTCACGCCGCACGATGGACCGTCTGCGTGCGCAGGGCATGATCAAGCTGGTGTCCGACGGGCATGTCGTTGACAACGCGCTTGACCAGGTGGCGCAGACGGCTTTGCGCAACACCCTCGACAAGAACGGCTGAGCACGGCACCATCGGGTGCAATGCCACATTCGAATCCCATCCCGGCCGACCCTTACGAAGCCTGTATCGCTGAAGCGGCCGCCGGGGGCCGCTACCTGATGGAGAGGATGCTCGCGGCCACGCACCAGGCCCTGAACCAGCGCGCCGCCGTTGTCTCGGGCAGCCTCGAACGCGACGCGCTGCGCGAATCTCAGCGACAGCTCGTCAAGTATGAATCGGTACTCTGCGAGTTGTATCCGTCCGCTCTGCTTGCAGCGTTTTCCGGCGCGATGGACGCTCCCGAGCCGGCTGCCGGCCGCACCGCCAGCGCGGTGCTGAGCTTCGACCAGCTGGAGCTGATGGACGAGTCGCAGGTGCAGGAGAGCGTGGAACTGGCGCGCGCCCAGCAGGCCGCGCTGCTGGCCACGGAAGGCCCGCTCGCCGAGTTCAATGCGCTGATCAGTTCGGCCCAGGGCTTCAAGACCGTTCAGCCGGACCGCAATCCGCTGCGGCCGGAGACTTACGTACGGGTGCTGCGAAACGTCTTGTTGCAAAGTGGCGCGCCTGCGGCATCACGCCTGCGCTGGATGCAGTTTCTTGGCGTCAGCCTGGGTGAGGAGCTGGGCCGCGTCTACGGCGAGCTGACCTACCGGCTGCGTGCAGCCGGCGTGACGGCGGCAGGGTATTCGGTGACGCATGTGTCCCCGGGGGGCGGCGTGCGTGCGGAGCCAGGTTCGTCCGCCTCGGCCGAAGGCAGCCGCAGCCGGGACGACGTGACCCTCACCGTGGCCCAGTTGCGCCGGCTGCTCGCCGGCGAGCTCGATCCCGAAGCAGCCCGCAGCGGTGCAGCTGGCGCGTCGAGTCCGGGCAAGTCCCGCCGGTCCGACTTCAATCACACCGTTCCGGCGGCCTTCGAGGCGCTGCAGGAGATGAAGCAGGTCGACCAGGTCATGGAGCGCCTGGCAAGCCGCGCCGAAGGCGGCGCTGCGGCAGACGAGCCGGCCCGTCCCAGTGCGCTGGCCGAGTTGCGCGAACAGCTGCGCACCGATGCCCGGGGTCTCGGGCAGGCGCTGGGTCTGGAGGTGGTGCACCTCATGGTCGACAACATCTGCGCCGATGCCCGCCTGCTGGCACCGATGCAGCAGGCCGTGCGCGAGATGGAGCCCGCACTTTTGCGGCTGGCGCTGATCGATCCGCGCTTCTTCAGTGACAAGATGCATCCGGCGCGCCGCCTGCTGGAGCAGATGACGCAGCGCAGCCTGGCCTGGAAGGACGTGGCGGCGCCGGGCTTTGCGGCCTTCATGGAGCCGCTGTGGCAGGTCGTGCGCGCACTGGGTGTGGTGCCGATCGAGAGTGCCGAGCCTTTCGAGTTCGCGCTGCGCTCGCTGTCGGACATCTGGAACGAGCAGGGGCGGCGCGAGCGCAAGCAGCGTACGGCGGCGGTGCAGTCGCTCATCCTGGCCGAGCAGCGCAACATCCTCGCCGACAAGATCTCGCGCGAGATCCGCGCCCGCGAAGACACCGCCCAGGCGCCGGCCGATCTGGTCGGCTTTCTCACGGGGCCCTGGACGCAGGTCATGGCGCAGGCGCGCATCGCCGACCACGAGGGCCTGCCCGATCCGGGCGGCTACGGCAGCATCATCAACGACCTGCTCTGGAGCGCCCAGCCCGAGCTGGCGCGCAACAGCGTGCCGCGCCTGACGCGGCTGATCCCTTCCCTGCTGTCGACGCTGCGCGAAGGTCTGGCGAGCATCGACTACCCCGAGGCCGATACCCGGTCCTTCTTCGCCGAACTCATGGCGCTGCACCAGCAGGCGCTGCGGCCTGCCGGCACGGCCCCTGCGGCGCCCGCGACGCGCGCCGAACTGGAGGCCCGCTTTGAGGCCCGCTTCGAGTCGCGCGAGGTGGACGAGCCCTGGCTTGCCCCGGCCGAGGCGCGCGACTCCGGCTTCATGGAGACCCGCGACCTGACCGCCTCGGCGCACGACGACAGGCCGGAGTTCGAGGCCACGCAGCCCGGCTTTGCCGAGACCCAGCCCGGTTCGGGCTGGCATGCGCGCGCGCAGCCTGCCGCAGCGGCCGATGCAGCCGACGAACTCATTCCCGAAGGCGCGTGGGTGGAGTTCATCGTCGACCGGCGCGTGCGCCGCACGCAGCTCACCTGGACGAGCCCGCATCGCACCCTGTTCATGTTCACCGACGCCGAAGGCGGCACCCACTCGATGACGCGCCGCTCGGTCCAGCGCCTGCTGGCCGAAGGCGGTCTCCGGGTGGTGTCGGACCAGGCGGTTGTGGACGAGGCGCTGGACGCGGTCGCGGCCACTGCCATGCGCAACAGCCTGGACATCGCGCTGTAGCCTGCGGCTGGCACGGCAAGCCGTGCTTCGGCGGGGTCCGGGGCTGGGGCCAGGCGAGCCCCCCGGCTTCAGGCCCTCAGCAGTTTCTTGCGGACCTGGTGGATGTTGTTTCGCAGCGCGTACAGCTCGTCGGCATACGACAGCGGCACCGTGATCTTGGCGGTGTGCTCCTCCAGCACGTCGAGGTCCTTGAGCAGGGCGGCGGACGCCGCCGGATCCTGCGCCGCGCGCGACTCGATGTCGCGCAGCTGGCCGTACCAGCGGAACACCCGCGAGCGGATGCGGAACTGGTAGAGCGGCGGCACGATCCGGCTGAGCGGCAGCATCACCGCGATGATGATGCCCAGCGCCAGCCACATGCGCTCCACCAGATTGGCCATCCAGAACGGCAGATAGCGCTGCAGCAGCGGCGCGCCATTGCGCAGGGCGCGGTCGGCCTCCTTGGCGATCGGAAACTCGGTGTTGCGCGTGTTGGGAAAATCGCCGACCCGGCTGAACCAGCCCGACACCCCGTGCAGGTTGATGGCCGCCTGGGCAAACAGCTGCACCAGCGCGGGATGGGTCTTCTCGCGGGTCAGCAGCGAGGTGGTGGAGGCGACGAGCCGGACGTCCTGCGGCGGAATGTCGCCCGCCAGATCGACCACGCCGCGCGGCAGCGTCACGGGGGTCAGGAAGGAAAAGCGCCGCGAATAGGCCTCGCTCTGCGCGAAGTCCATCAGCTTGACGCCCGGTGTCTGAAGAAGCATCTGCACCATGAGCGATTCGGGGGCCGAGGCGAACACCAGCGCATCGAGTTCGCCCGCCAGGAACGCCACCGTGGCCGGCGTTTGCTCCAGGCGCGACAGGCGGATGGTCTTGGGGTCCACGCGGTTGACGTCGAACATGCGCTCCATCAGATTGGGCACGCCACTGCCGGCCGTGCCGACGTTCAGGCGCAGCCCGGCCAGCTGGGTCAGCGAGCTCAGGGTGCCCGTGGCCGTCACCTTGCGGGCCGACTCGACGCGGTAGAAGAGCCACACCGGCTCGACGAACAGGCTGCCCAGCGACTGCAGGCTGGTGTCGTCCTCGGTGGCGAGGTCGCCGCTGCCGCCTTGCACGAAGCCCAGGTCCACCTTGCCTTCGCGCAGCAGTTGCAGGTTGGCCGACGAGCCTTCGCTCCTGACCAGCACGACCTCGATCCCATTGGCTGCCAGCGCCTTCTGGTAGCGCTTGCCGAACTCGTCATAGGCGCTTTGCGCGGGCCCGGTCGCCAGCGTCACCTTGCGTGGTGGCTGCGGGTCCAGCCACCAGTAGGCCAGCACCAGCAGGGCCACGGCAAGAAAGGCGAACGGGCCGGCAGAGACCAGCAGTTCACGGATGGACAACAGTGTGTAGCGGATGGCTTGTGGCATGGTGGTCATGGCATGAAATCCCGGTCTTCAGCCGCCGGCGAGGTCGCGCGCGGCAGGCAGATGCAAGGCGCCGACGCCGAGCCCCGTGGCAGCCTGCACGGCACGAACGACGGCCCGGGCCGTGGCTTCGGCCGCCATCGTGCCCAGCACCATCATGCCCGGATGGCGGCCGGCGCGGCCCGTGCCGAGCGCAAACAGCGTGTCGCCGTCCGACATGGTGTGGACCGGGTTGATGCTGCGCGCCAGCCCGTCGTGGGCCATTTGCGCGAGGCGCTGCGCCTGCGGTTTGGTGATGAGGGCGTCGGTCGCGATCACGCCGATCGTGGTGTTGGTGCCGGCCAGCAGCGGCTTGAGCGTCTCCCCCCGCAGGATGGCGCGTCGCGCGTCGAGCAGGCGCAGGCCGTCGGCCGTGCGGGCGCCGGCGATCACGCGGCCCGTGTCGGGGTCGACCACGTCGCCCAGCGCATTGCAGGCAATCAGCGCGCCTACCGTCACGCCCTCGACGGTCACCGAGGCGGTGCCGATGCCGCCTTTCATCGCGCGGTCGATGCCGAACAGCTTGCCCACGGCCGCGCCGGCACCGGCGCCTACGTTGCCCTCGGCGGGCGGCTGCGTGCTGGCGGCGGCGCAGGCGCGCCAGCCCGCTTCGGCGTCGGGGCGGATCGAGGCGTCGCCCACCAGCAGGTCGAACAGCACGGCTGCCGGAATGATCGGAAGGCGTCCCACCTTGACGTCGAAGCCGACGCCGCGCGCCTCCAGCCAGCGCATGGCGCCGCTGGCGGCATCGAGGCCCCAGGCACTGCCGCCCGCCAGCATCACGGCATGGGCCTGCTCCACCAGGTTGCCTGGCGCGAGCAGGTCGGTCTCGCGCGTGCCCGGCGCGGCGCCGCGCACGTCCACGCCGGCCACGGCGCCATCGCGGGCGATGACCACGGTGCAGCCGGTCGGGCGGCGCGGGTCGGTGTCGTGACCGACCTCGATGCCCGCCACGTCGGTGATGGCGCCCTGCGGTGCGTGGTCGCCGTCACCGGGCGACCTGCAGCTGCGTGACCACCATCGTCTCGCCCTTCATCACCGCGACGAAGCGCACCGAGTCGCCGGGCTTGACGTCCTTGAGCAAGGCGGCCTTGGCCACCTTGAAGTCGCCGGTGCCGGCCGGCACGTCGATCTGGGTGTTGCCGCCCTTGCGGGCGTTGGCGAACGCCGCGTGGTCCAGGGTGATGGTGCGGCGCTTGGCGTCGGCCTTGACGACCGAGGCGCGGACCCAGTCGGTCTGCGCCCAGCTGGCGGCGGCCAGAGCGAGCAGGGCGGCCGCGACGACGAATCTCTTCATGCGAACTTCCTCATGCGAACTTCTTGATACGAACATCTTGCTGCAATTTTTTCCCGGTGCGAACTTTCGCCTGGAACTTTCGCCTGGCTGGGGCGCCCGGGTCCGGGACGCCTGACGTCCCCACGCGGACATTGTGCGCGAGTCGGCGGGCCTGCGCCATGCTCGGCACCGTCCGTTTCCCATTTGAACCTCGTTCAAACCTTGTGCGCATGTCATTCGTGCGACGAATTTCAGGGTTGCTGCCGGTGCGCGCGGGCCGTGCCGATGCTACGCTGGCCGGCTCATGTCCCACACTCTCCCGCCGCAGCCCGACTCTCGCGAAGCCGTCGTTCGCCTGCTTGTCACCCTCGCTCTCATGACCATCGGCGCCAGCGGCATGTACGTGGTGCCCGTGGTGCTGCCGGCGGTCCAGGCGGAATTCGGCGTCGCGCGCGCCGACGCTTCGCTGCCCTACACCCTGCTCATGATCGGCTATGGCATCGGCGGCATCCTCATGGGGCGTCTGGCGGATCGCTTCGGCGTGATGGTGCCGCTCATGCTCGGTGCTGTCTGCCTCGGGCTCGGCTTTGCCCTGGCGGCCTCGGCATCCGGCATCGTCATGTTTGCGCTGGCGCACGGACTGCTGATCGGCCTGATGGGCTGTTCAGCCACTTTCGCGCCGCTGCTGGCCGACACCTCGCTCTGGTTCGTCCGCCGCCGGGGTATTGCGGTTGGCGTGTGTGCCAGCGGCAACTACCTGGGCGGCGCGGTCTGGCCGTCGATCGTGCAGCACTTCGTCGAAACGGTGGGCTGGCGTCAGACCTATCTCGGGCTGGGCCTGTTCTGCGCGCTGTCGATGATCGCTCTGGCCTCGTTCATGCGCAGGCGGCCTCCGGCGGTGGTGGCCGCGCCTGCGGCAGCGGGGCAGGCGGCAGTCTCAGCAGGGCCCGGCGGCCTTCCATTCGGCCTCTCGCCGGGCCGGGCCCAGGCGCTGCTCTGCGTGGCAGGCGTCGCGTGCTGCGTGGCCATGGCCATGCCCCAGGTCCACATCGTGGCCTATTGCAGCGACCTGGGATTCGGCGCTGCGCGCGGCGCCGAGATGCTCTCGCTGATGCTGGCCTGCGGCATCGTCAGTCGCCTGGTCGCTGGCGTCGTCTGCGACCGTATCGGGGGCCTGCGCACCCTGCTGCTCAGCTCGACGCTGCAGGGCATCGCGCTGCTTCTCTTCCTGCCGTTCGACGGTCTGGTGTCCTTGTATCTGATCTCTGCGCTGTTCGGGCTGTTTCAGGGAGGCATCGTGCCGTCCTACGCGATCATCGTGCGCGAGCATTTTCCGGCGCGCGAAGCCGGCGCCCGCGTCGGCACCGTCATCATGGCCACCATGCTGGGCATGGCGCTGGGTGGCTGGATGTCGGGCAAGGTGTTCGACCTCACCGGCTCCTATCATGCGGCGTTCATCAACGGCATTGCCTGGAACCTGCTCAACATCGCAATCGCGGCGACATTGCTTCTGCGCGTGCGACGCAGGCAGCACCTTGTCGCAGTCTGAAGTCCGTTCCGCCTGTTCCACCCAACGTTGGCTGCACCGCAGCTGCGGCTGCGCGCCTGCTTGAATGCGGCGCAGGCAGGCCCGGTGGCATGATCCGGCCTTCCAAGCTGCTGGAGGCTCATGCCATGCCGACGTTCCGTCCTGCCTCGCCCGCCGGTTACCGCATCGGCGAAGCCGCGCGCCTGTCGGGCGTGTCGGCCGCCAACATCCGGTACTACGAAAAAGAAGGCCTGCTGCAGGCCGGTGCGCGCGGTGACAACAGCTACCGGCTCTATGGCAAGGGTGACGTCCACCAATTGCGTTTCATTCGCCTGTGCCGGGCCATGGACATGTCGCTGGACGAGGTGCGCACGCTGCTGGGGCTCGACCTGCGCCGCAAGGCCGACTGCGCAACGGCCCGCGAGGCGCTCGACGGACACCTCTCGCATGTGCGGGAGCGTCTGGCGCAACTGCGTTCGCTTGAAAAGGACCTGCTCGCACTGCGCAACCGCTGTGACGGCCACGGCGCGCACTGCAGGATCATCGAGGCCCTTCATGAGCGCGCCGAGGCGCTGGGCCCGGTGCCCGCGCCAGCCGCGCGCCGACACGTCTGAAGCAGCTTGAGCCGGGACTTGCCGTGTCGAAATCGGCAGCGGCTGGCGTGGACTAGGCCATGTGGCCTGCTTAATTTGGCCCAAAGGCTGGCTCTCAAAAGTGTTTCAGTTTGAAACACTGCCCTGACTGCGTAGATCGCATCAGGGAGTAACGGAGCCGGCAGAGCCCAGACCACTGGAGCCGCTGGTTGACCGCCGCACTATCGCGGGAGGTTCAACATGAGTCCAGGATTCAAACGTACCCTGTGGTTATTCGCGGCCCTGGGTTCCGCGTTGGCGTCGCATCCCGCCGCCGCAGACGACGGGGTCGCAACGCTCAGGCGTGTTGTGGTGAGACTTCAGTCGGCGGCCAGTTCTGTCGCCAGCCCGGCAGCCAGCCCGGCAGCCAGCCCGGCAGCCAGCCCGGCAGCCATGCCGGTTGAGGCCGCTCGGGGTCCAACCGGGCACGGCTCCTCTTCCGAAGTTTCGGGTGCCTGCCCGTCCGGCTGGGCGACCTCACCGGTACCGCCCCCACCCCTGGCACGCTTTGGCGAAGCGGGCGGTGCGGTGCAGCTGGAGCTGCCCGAAGGCATGGTGGACATGCCGCGCCTGGCGCAGCGGCTTGCGGCGCTGCGCGGCCAGCCGATCGACGCGGCGCTGAACACGCGGCTGGTCGGGCTGATCGTGGAGGAGCTGGACCGGCGCAGCCACTACCTGGCCGACGTCTACGTGCCGCCGCAGCAGGTGGTGGGCGGCGAGGTCACCGTCATCGCGCAGCCGGCGCGGTTGGGGGCCTTGCGCGCGGAGGGCCAGCAGTACACGCCGGCTGCGGCGCTGACCTGCCGCATCGGGCTGCGCGAGGGCGACTGGCTGGACCTGCGGGCGCTGGCCGGCGACGTGGCCTTCGTCAACCGCGGCTCGCCGTGGCGGCGCTCCAACGTCGTGTTCGCGCAGGGCGAGCAGCCGGGCACGACCGACGTGGTGCTGCAGACGCAGGAGGTCAAGCCCGAGCGCTACTACCTTGTTCTGGACAACACCGGCAACCGCAGCCTGGGCGAGTCGCGGCTGCGGCTGGGGGCGAGCCTGGGCAACTTCCTGGGGCGTGCGGACCACCGGCTGGACCTGGGGATGGTCACGGGGCTGGACGAGGGGCACTACGTGGCCCACACGCTGGGCTACAGCCTGCCCTGGGGCGGGCGCGACGTGCTCAGCGCCACGGCCGAGTACTCCGAGACGGACGTGGCGCTGGCGGGCGGGCTGTTCAACGCGACGGGGGCCAACTGGAGCGTGGGGCTGTCGGTCAACCGGTTCCTGGGGCTGGGCGCGGGGGGCAAGAGCCAGTCGGAGGTGACGGCGGGGGTGGAGTTCAAGAGCATCGGCAGCGCGCTGAGCTTCAACCAGACGCCGGTGAGCAACACGACGGTGCGGGTAGCGCAGGTGTACGGGGCGTGGAGCGGGCGGCGCGACGGCACGCTGGGCACGGGCGAGGCGACGCTGCGGCTGACGGTCTCGCCGGGGCAGGCGGTGGCGGGCAGCCCGGACGGGGACTTTGCGGCGGCGCGGCCGGGGGCGCGCTCGCGGTTCTGGCGGGTCAATGCCAGCGGCAGCCAGAGCATGGGGCTGCCGGGGGGCACGGAGCTGCAGGCGGGGCTGCGTGCGCAGTGGGCCAGCGGGGCGCTGATCTCCAGCGAGCGCATGAGCCTGTCGGGCTCGCAGGGGGTGCGGGGCTTCCGTGAGGACACGCTGTCGGCCGACAGCGGGCTGGTGCTGAGCCTGGAGTGGCGCGGGCCGTACTGGCGCCCGGGCAGCGGCGAGGAGGGCGCAGGCAGCAGCAGCTCATCGGTGCTGCAGCCGGTGCTGTTCGTGGAGGCGGGGCGCAGCTTCAACGAGACGGCGCAGTTCGTGCCGGACCTGGGCAGCGCGGACACCCGGCACACGCTGGTGGCGCACGGCGCGGGGCTGCGCTGGTGGCTGGGCACGCAGCTGGCGCTGCGCGTGGACGTGGCGCGCCACCACATGGGCCTGCCCGGCGAGGGGCGCTGGCGCGCTCACGGCTCGCTCACCCTGTCGTTCTGAA
>JBGAIH010000018.1:0-105560 GCA_044225675.1 Burkholderiaceae bacterium | reverse complement strand
ATTTCTGGAGCGGCGAGGAGCGCAAGGCGGGGATCGGCGCGCGCAGCGCGCTTCGTTTCATTCTCATCGCACCTGTCCGAACGCAGCGCGCAGCGCGGAGAGAGTTGTGCGATGCGATCCCCGCCTGAGCACCGCAGCGGAGCCTGCGCGCAGCGCAGGCCGCTCCAGTATGAGCCCCCACCGGCCTGCCGCCCGCCGCGAGACAGCGCGAGGTGCATCGACAAGCGAAAACACCGAGCCTCTCATTTTCACCAGCACCCAATGGTCAAGCATGCGCGATATCGCGGCTGCCCGGGAATCAGACCCGCAGCACCCGCCCCGGATTCATGATGTTCTGCGGGTCGAGCGCCTGCTTGATCGCGCGCATCATCGCCAGCGCCACGGGCGGCTTGTGGTGTTCGAGCTTGTCGACCTTGAGCAGGCCCACGCCGTGCTCGGCCGAGATCGAACCCTCGAACTTCTGCACCGAGTCGTACACCAGCGCGTTCACGCGTTCCTCCTGCTCGCGCAGAAAGGCCGCCGCGTCTCCGCCGGAGGGCGCCTGCACGTTGTAGTGCAGGTTGCCGTCGCCCAGATGGCCGAAATTCACCAGCCGCACGCCCGGAATCGCCTGGCGCAGCAGCGCATCGGTCACGCGCACGAACTCGGGAATGCGCGACACCGGGATCGAGATGTCGTGCTTGATGTTCAGCCCTTCCTCGGCCTGGGCCAGCGGAATGCTCTCGCGCACGTGCCACAGCTGGTGGGCCTGGGTGAGGCTTTCGGCCACCACCGCGTCCGTCACGCAGCCTTCCTCGAAGGCCAGCTCCAGCAGGTGTTCGAAGCGCGCGCGGGCGTGCGCCTCGGACTCGTCGTCGGCGTTCTCCAGCAGCACGCACCAGGGCGAGTCGGCCAGGAAGGGGATGCGCTGCGCCGGGAAGTGCTTGCCCACCAGGCTCAGCGCGAACTGCCCCATCACCTCGAAGCCGGTCAGCCCGGCGCCCAGGTGCCGGTGCGCGAGCGTCAGCAGCTGCACCGCATGGTCGAGCGAGGGGACGGCCGTCCAGGCGGTCAGCGAGGCGGCCGGCAGCGGGTAGAGCTTCATCGTCGCGGCGGTGATCACGCCCAGCGTGCCTTCGCTGCCGATGAACAGGTCGCGCAGGTCGTAGCCGGTGTTGTCCTTGCGCAGGCCCGACAGGCCGTTCCACACCTCGCCCTGCGCCGTCACCACTTCGAGGCCGAGGCACAGGTCGCGCGTGTTGCCGTAGCGCAGCACCTGCGTGCCGCCGGCATTGGTGCCCAGGTTGCCGCCAATGGTGCAGCTGCCTTCGGCCGCCAGGCTCAGGGGGTACAGATAGCCCTGCTGCGCAGCGGCTTCCTGCAGGGTCTGCAGCACGCAGCCGGCTTCGACCGTGACGGTGGAGTTGCCCTTGTCGAAGCCGCGGATGGCCTTCATGCGCTGCAGGCTCAGCACCACCTGCCGGCCGGTGTCGTCGGGCTGCGAGCCGCCCACCATGCCGGTGTTGCCGCCCTGCGGCACGAGGCTCGCGCCGGCGGCTGCGCAGGCCTTGACCACGGCGGCCACCTCGGCCGTGCTGCCCGGCCGCACCACGGCCAGCGCCTTGCCGTGCCAGCGCTTGCGCCAGTCGACCTCCCAGGCGCTCAGGTCGCCTTCGGTCAGCACATGGGCCGCGCCGGCGATGCCGCGCAGCGTGTCGATGAATTGCGTTGTCATGCAGACGGCTCCAGCGGCACCTGCGTGCGCGCGCTGCGCAGGCGCAGCCGCACGTGCAGCGCGCAGGCGGTGAACAGCACGAGGCACAGCGCGACTTCCACGAGCGCCAGCCAGCTGCCGGGCGCGCGGTCGCTCCAGGCGCGCACCACGCCTTCGGTGAAATACAGCCACACCAGCAGGCTCACCCAGCGGTAGGTGTACATGCGGTTCTTGAGCAGGCCTGCGAGCGGGATGCACAGTGGCAGCACCTTGATCGCGAGCCAGGAGCCGCCCGGGCGCAGCGGCGCCAGCAGCAGCTCCCAGGCCAGACCCAGCACGATCAGGCCGAGCAGGCTGCCCACGGCCAGATTGCGCGTGAGCGCGACGTGCGCGGGCGGCACTGACGCCACCGCAGGCATGGGCGGGGCAGGGGGCGAGCCGGGGGCGGCGGACGGGCCGGCGGCCTGCGCTTCAGGGGCGGGCGCAGCGCCCGGGGCGGGGGTGTTCATGGCAGGTGGCATCATAGCGGCCATGACATGGACCCTGCGGCTCGCGCCGCTGATCGATCAGCTGGTGAAATTTCCGTGGCGCAACACCGCGCTCACGCTGCGCGAGCGCTTCCGCGAAGACCATCTCGGCCTGTCGGCCAGCAGCCTGACCTTCACCACCACCATTGCGCTCGTGCCCTTCTTTACCGTGGCACTTGCGATCTTCACGGCCTTTCCGCTGTTCGGCAAATTCCAGGACGTGCTGCAGAAGTGGCTGGTCGCCAGCCTCATCCCCGACACCATCGCCCGCCAGGTGCTGGGCTACCTCGGCCAGTTCTCGGCCAAGGCCAGCCGGCTCGGCACGGTGGGCCTGGCCGCGCTGATCGGCTCGGCCTTCGCGCTGGTGCTTACCATCGACCGCACGCTCAACGCCATCTGGCGCGTCAAGCTGCGCCGGCCGCTGGCCCAGCGCGTGCTCATCTACTGGTCGGCCATCACGCTCGGGCCGCTGGTGCTGGGCGCGAGCCTGGCGCTCACCTCGTATGCCATCTCCAGCTCGCGCGGTCTGGTGGGCGATCTGCCGGGCTTCGTGCGCTTCCTGTTCGACGTGCTGGAGTTTGGCCTGCTGGCTCTGGGCGCGTCGGCGCTGTTCCACTACGTGCCCAACACCCATGTGCGCTGGCGGCACGCGCTGGCGGGCGGCTTCTTCGTGGCGGCCGGTATCGAGCTGGCCAAGAAGGTGCTTTCGGTCTACCTCGGCATGGTGCCGACCTACTCGATGGTCTACGGCGCGTTTGCCACCGTGCCCATTCTGCTGGTGTGGATCTACATGGCCTGGGTGATCGTGCTGCTGGGCGCGGTGATCGCCGCCTACCTGCCGAGCCTGCTGGCCGGCGTCGCGCGGCGCGGCAGCGCGCATGGCTGGTCATTCCAGCTGGCGGTCGAGGTGTTGCAGGCGCTGCACCACCAGCGCAGCGAGACCGCCAAGGGCCTCACGCTCACGCAGCTCACCCAGCGCCTGCGCGTCGATGCGCTGCAGCTGGAGCCGGTCATCGGCGTGCTCACCGGGCTCGACTGGATCGGCCAGATCAATGAGATGGAAGGCGCGGAGGAGTCGCGCTTCATCTTCATGGCCGACCCGCACACCACGGCCCTCGCGCCGCTGATGCAGCAGCTGCTGCTGGACCGCGCCGAGTCGGTGGAAAAGCTCTGGGACGCCGGCCGCTGGGGGCAACTGCGGTTGGTGGACGTGCTGTAGGCCAGGAGGTCTGCTGCAGGGTGTGCCATTCGTCTTGCGAACTTGGACTTCGACGGCCATCGTCGCGAAAACTGTCATTCTTTTCGAGCTGACGTTGGCTGGCTGATCGCTTGAGGGGCGGGCACTGATGACCTCTGACGTCGGTTGACACGCATGGGCGCTTATACGGGCGTATATCCCAACTCGCAGGCACAATCATCCGCACCATTTCTTTGAGGCCCACCCCATGATCTCGCCCCTCAAGGCGCCTGGCACGACGCCAAGCGCGACGCCAGTACAAGTCCCTTTGGTCGGAACCTCTGAAACCACGAACCTGTCGCAGAATGCCCAGATCGGCGAGCCCACGGAGCCCCGGCGACAGAGCGTGCCGTTCCTCAACGATAGCAAAAGCCCTCATTCCGCTGAATCGTCTCGCGCTGGGGCGAAGCGCAAACTAGAGCCCCTCCAGCCTGATCTGGACTCGAAGTCTTGGACGCCGAAGCTCAATCGCCATGAAGCGGACAAGATTCTCAAGATCCTGAAGGACTACGGCGCTTCGGAGCACAATCTACTACGGGCATGGCCTTCGCGCGACGCGGAGAATCTTGATGATGTGAGGAACGTGTTGACGAAAGTCGAACCTTCGACCGTGTTGGATGGAGTCGACGGCTTGCAAAGCCGCCTTTGGCTAGGCATGGCGCGCTTCGCGAAGATGAAAAGCGAGCTTCGTGCGATTGTGGCAAGGGATGCGCCGAAGGTGGATGACAAGCTGTCGGGGGAACAAGCCAAGCAGCTTTGGGTGACCGCGTGCGCTCGCTGGCACCTGGAGAGCGAGAGCGACCGGGATGCATTCAAGAAGCTCGCCAACCAGATGGCAGGCAATTCCGGTCCTCCTCGGAACGTGGAGGAGCTGTTGACCGGGCTCGGCGCCCAGCGGGCCCGTGACCTTCTCGACGCCGTCAACACGGCCCTGTTCGACAGAGCGGTCTTCAAACCACCAGGCGGCAAGGAAGTCACCCGCGCCATCGCCCACGAGATCTTCCGTGACTTCCGTCTGACTTTCGGCAAGATGAACGATTTTTCCGTTCACATGATCGAGTCCAAACTGGCATATGGGAGCGACCGGGAAAGCCCCGAGTGGTACGCAGATCCGCGTTCCTTGATGCTCGGCAAGCATGCGGAATCGGTCATAGACCCTTTCGCACGTCTCTTGGTGCCTGGGAAGCAGGAGCTCGCGTTCAAAGAGGAGCTGAGAAACAAACTGGACTTGAAGTCTGGACATCCGCCGAGGCTGATTCTCAAGGAAGTGGACAACTTGCTCTCGATCTTGCAGACCTACGGCGTTTCTGCGGACGCATTATTGGGTGGGAGTCGCCCCATTGTTAAGAAGCCATGGCCTAAGATGACTTTAGGCGACTTGAGGCTAGAGTTGACGCAGGTCGAACCTTCGGCCGTGTTGGATACAGTCGACGGCTTGCAAAGCACGCTTGCGCTAGGCATGGCGCGTTTCGCGAAGATGAGAAGCGAGCTGCATGCGGTTTTGTCAAGGGGTGCGTTCAAGGTGGACGACAAGCTGTCGGCGCAGCAAGCCACGCAGCTTTGGACAATCGCGCGCATTCGCTGGAACCTGATGAGTCCGAGCGACGTGGAGGCATTCAAGGCGTTGGCCAACCAGATGGCAGGCAATTCCGGTCCTCCTCGGAACGTGGAGGAGCTGTTGACCGGGCTCGGCGCCCAGCGGGCCCGTGACCTTCTCGACGCCGTCAACACGGCCCTGTTCGACATAGCGGTCTTCAAACCACCAGGCGGCAAGGAAGTCACCCACGCCATCGCCAACGAGCTCTACCGCGACTTCCATCGGATGGTCGGCGAAATCAAGCCGCGGGAACTCCGCTTGATCGAGAGTAAACTGGCGGAGAATAGCGACTGCGACAGCCCCGAGTGGTACATGGATCTGCGTTCCTTGTTGCTCGGCAAGCCTGTGGACTCGGCCAGGCGAACCCTCGAGGGCCTCGTGGACATGTTAGCCCCTCTGGAGCGGCTCGCCCTTCGTCGCGATCTCGGCCGCCTCGGCTTGTCCGAACAGCAGGTGAAGGCCGATAACGACAGCCTGTTTGTCTCCTTGGCCAAAGCTGAGGCCCACGCATCGTCAACGAGCCTCAAGGACGACACCAAGGCGGGGCAGACCCTGCGGGCGCAGCTGCTGGATGACGTTATGTCGAGGCACGGTGAACAGCGGAGAAGGGTCCTGGTCCTGAAGACCGGGTCGGTTGACAAGGACTGGGAAGATATCGAGGAACGACTCGTATCCGGCTTGACTGACGACGGCGGGAGCCGACTCGAGGATCTGAAGATTTCTCGATATCTTCACGGTAGTTCGACTCTCCTTCCCGAGGTCTCCGACAAGTGCGGCAGGGTGGACGACATCTCCATTTATGCGCGTATTCGAAAACGGCCGGTTGCGTATCTTTCCGCAACCGGAGCCGGACGCACCCTGGGCCTTTGCGATGCAAAGGGCACAACGACCCACTACAAGACCGTGCAGGAGCTTGACGTGGCCATTGGAAGGCTGGTCAAGGCAGGGGCCGCAGCGCCGCTTTACATCGTCAACCGGCGCGACAATCACTTCAATCACTTCAACTGGGCGGTTCGCGCATCTGTATCCGCGCCTGATGTTGATCACGCGCCCGGATCGGCATCCAAAAAGGACGTGGATCCGAAAGCGGAAAAAAGCGAAGAGTCGTGATGTGGGTCGTCGGCCCATGCCGGCGCCGCTCAGAACGGAATGCGTCCCGTCCAGATGTCCTTGTACATCACCCAGTCGCCCATGAAGCTGTAGAGCGGGCGCTTGAAGGACGCCGGCTTGTTCTTCTCGAAGCCGAAGTGACCCACCCAGGCAAAGCCATAGCCGCACAGCAGACCGGCCAGCAGCCACAGCGGATTGCGTGTGGCCACGAGCAGGCCGAGGCAGATCAGCGCGAGCGTGGAGCCCACGAAGTGCAGCCGCCTGCAGGTGCGGTTGCTGTGCTCGGTGAGGTAGAAGGGGTAGAACTCGGCAAAGCTCTGGTAGGCGCGCGGATCGGTGGCCGGGGCGGCCGTGCTTGCCGTTGCGGCCGTGTCGTGGGCGGTGCTGTTCATGGGTGTCTCCTGCTGTGTAGATGATGCTTCGCGCCACGGATGCGGTCAAGCATCGTGCCGCATCACTCATCCAGTCACGAACGGCGCCTGCAGAAACCCCCGGAACCGCGCGCGCCCGCCGCGCACCGGTGCGGCCGTGAGCCGGTAGCCGCCGAAGCGCCGCAGGAAGCGGCCGATGGCGATGCGGCCTTCGAGCCGGGCCAGGCTCAGACCCGCGCACTGGTGGATGCCGAAGCCGAAGGCCAGATGCCTATTGCCCTGGCGCTGCAGGTCGAGCCGGTCGGGCGCGTCGAACTGCGCCGGGTCGCGGTTGGCGGCGCCGATGCACAGCGTCACCAGTGCGCCGGCCGGCAGGGCCACGCCGCCGCTGTGCGGGTCGCCCACCGTCACATCGCGCAGCGCGCGGCGGTTGCCGAGCTGGTTGGACGACTCGAAGCGCAGGAACTCGTCCACGGCAAGCGTCATCAGCGCTTCGTCGGCTGCAGCGTCGCCGCGCGTGGCGGCCAGGCCTTCGAGCAGCCGCGCCTTCTCGGCCGGCCACTCCTGCAGCGCGACCAGGGCGTTGCCAATGAGGTTGGTGGTGGTTTCGTGCCCGGCGTTGAGGATGAACACGCAGTTCTGCAGCAGCTCGTCCTCGCTCAGTCGCTCGCTGCCTTCGCCCTGGATCAGCCGCGTGAGCACGTCATGCTCCGGGTCGCCCGGGTGGCGGCGCCGCTCGGCCACCAGCTCGCGCAGGTAGGCGGTGAACTCGGCCACGCTGCGATTGCCCAGCGCCTCCTGTTCGGGCGACAGGCGCGGCTCCAGCGCACCGAGGATGGCCAGCGACCAGCCGCGCAGCGGCGCGCGGTCGGCATGCGGCACGCCCAGCAGGTTGCCGATGATCTCCACCGGAATCGCCGAGGCGAAGTCCTCGATCAGATCGCCGCCGCCGCGCACGGCCATGGCGTCGAGCAGGCCGTCCACCAGCGTCACGAGGCCGGGCTCCATGTCGGCGATGGCGCGCCGCGTGAGGGCGCCCATGATCAGCTTGCGTACCCGCGTGTGCAGCGGCGGGTCGTTGAACACGAGGCTGGTGGTGTGGTGGGCGAACAGGGGCGAGTCGCCGTACTTGGGCGCGAACTCGACCTTCTTGTCGGAGCTGAAGGCCTGCGCGTCGCGGTACACCGCGACGAGGTCGGCATGCCGCGTGAGGAAGTACGAGCCGTCGGGCATGCGGCGGACCGGCGCGTGCTCGCGCAGCAGGGCATAGACGGGGTAGGGGTTCGCGTAGAAGTCGGCCGGCAGCGCGCGCAGGTCGAAGTCGCGCGCGATGGCCTCGGCGCGCTCGGGGGACATGGGGGGTGTGATCGCGGGGGTGGCGGAGGGGAGGGCCATGCGGCGTTATACCGTGGTCGGAACGTTGGCGGCGTCAGGGCTTGAACCCGTGACGGCGGGGCGGTGGCGCGCATATACTCGCGCCGTCACGTGCAGTACTGCGTGATGGGATTGGCGTCCCTGGAGGTTGTGGCTGAGGCCGCACCGCAACGATTCATCGATGTACAGCTGTGGCTTCCGCGCATCTGGACCGCTTTTATGGTGGCCCGGATGGGGGGACGCGAGTCCCGCCGCAGCTTCACAGCCTCCCGGTACGCCAACCCAGCCGGGCCACCGCCACCCCTTCGTGGGGCTGGCGGTGGCGTTCCAACCTGCCAGGGGAGCCAGGGATGCGCCCGATCCACCGCCCGAAGCTTGCAGTACTCATCGATGCCGAGAACACCTGCGCCGCGCAGGCGCCCCAGGCCATGGCCCATGCGGCCGAGTTCGGCCACCTGACCGACCGCCGCGCCTATGGCGACTGGACCACGACGCAGCTCGCGCCGTGGAAGAAGCAGCTCACGCCGCTGGCCATTCGCCCGCACCAGCAGTTCCGCTACGTGCGCGGCAAGAACACCAGCGACGCGGCCCTCATCATGGACGCCATGGCGCTGCTGCATGCGGGGCGTGTGGACGGCATCTGCATCGTCTCGTCCGACAGCGACTACATCGGCCTGGCGCTGCGCCTGCGCGCCGAGGGCTTGGCGGTCTACGGCATCGGCACGCGCCAGACGCTGCGCGAGTTCGTGCAGGCCTGCGACGGCTTTGCCTTTCTGGAGGGATGAATCGAGCGCCCAGCGGCCGACGCCCGATAACGGTGCCCGATGAAGGCACGCAGGTGGCACACCGACGTGCAATGCGGCAGGCTTGTGTGTATATTTGCGACCAGGGGCCGCGAGCGGCGGAATGGTCGAGTCTTCGTGGCGGCTTCGTGACCCCTTCATCGCTTCGCCGGCCCCGCTTTCAGGACATTCCCCATGAATCCTGCTCTCTTCGGCGCGCTTTTCTTCACGGTCGTCCTGCTGGTGACCACGGCCTACTTTCTCATGGGCGGCATCCCGCTGCTGGTGCTCCAGCACGACACGCCGCTGGACGCAGGCTTCGTGCGCGGCTTCTTCAACGTCTACTACAAGGCGGCCGTCGTGGCGGCGCTGGGCGCGTGCATCAGCTATGCGCTGTGGGGCCGACTGGCCTTTGCGGCGGGCGCGGGCGGCATCGCGATGATGGCGCTGTTCCTGCGCAGCCGGCTCATTCCCGCGATGCAGCAGCTGGGTACGCGCATCGGCGAGGAGGGCAGCGCGGCCATCCGCCAGTTCCGCCGTGTGCATCTGCTGGCGCTCACCGTGAATGCGCTGCAGCTCGTGGTGCTGGTGTGGAGCACGACGCGGCTGTCGCTGTAGCATCGGGTGTGCTGCCCGCAAGGCGGCTGTTTCAGCATCATGATCGAAAGCGGAGTTCCGCATGTTCTCGCACATCTTCATCGGCGCCAGCGACTTCGGGCGGGCGATGGCGTTCTACACGCCGCTCATGGAGGCGCTGGGCGTTCGCCCGCGCTTCCATGACGCGTCCACGCCCTGGGCTGGCTGGCAGTCCAGCCCCGACCCGCGGCCGCTGTTCCTCGTAGGCAAGCCGTTCGACGGGCAGCCGCACGCGCCCGGCAATGGGCAGATGACGGCCTTTCTCGCGCCGGACCGCGCCACGGTGGACCGCGTCCACGCGGTGGCGCTGGCCCACGGCGGCGCCGACGCAGGCGCGCCGGGCCTGCGCCCGCACTACCATCCGCATTACTACGGGGCCTACTTCCGCGACCCCGACGGCAACAAGCTCTGCGTGGCCTGCCACCGGCCGCCCGCAGGCGCATGAGGAGCGCACCATGCCCGGCCACCTGATCCAGACCGAAGACGAACTCGACGCGCTGTTCGGCCCGGTGGGCGAAGCCTCGCTGCGCAAGGAGGTCGACCATCTGCATCCGGTGTACCGCCGCTGGATCGAGGCGTCGCCCTTCGCGGTGCTGGCGACTTCGGGGCCGGGCGGGCTCGACGTGTCGCCACGCGGCGACCCGGCCCCCCTGGTGCGCGTGGTGGACGCGCACACACTGCTGCTGCCCGAGCGGCGCGGCAACAACCGGGTGGACAGCCTGCGCAACCTGCTGGCCGACCCGCGCATGGCGCTGCTGTTCTTCGTTCCCGGTGTGGGCGAGACGGTGCGCGTGAACGGCCGCGCCGAGATCTCGGTCGAGCCGCAACTGCTGGCGTCGTTCGGCATGGACGGCGCGCTCCCGCGCTGCGTGCTGCGCGTCCACGTGGAGAGGGTGTACTTCCAGTGCGCACGGGCGATGCTGCGCTCGCGGCTGTGGGCCGGGGCCGGTGACGCGTCGGAAGCGGACGCTACGAGGGCGCCCGAGCGTCCGGCCGTGCCTTCGGCCGGCGCCATGCTCGCCGCGCTGTCGGACCAGCAGGTCGGTGGCGAGGCCTACGACCGCGAGCTGTCGGCGCGCCAGCGCGCAACGCTGTACTGAAGCGCTCGGCCGTCAACGCGTTCGTTCGCACGGCGCCGGGCTCCCTGTGAGCGAGCGTGCGAGCTATACGTCCGTAGAGGTGTGCGGTCGGCAAGCTTTCGCCATGATCCGACGCAACTGAACTCTGGAACTGTGCGGTCATCGACGGGTCGCTGACTCAGCACTTCAACTCATGGACCCTTCACGCAATAGCAACCGACCTGTGCCGACGTCGTCCGGGCGCGGCGCCGCGAGAACTGGAGAGACGTCAACCCGTGTTGCGCGAGGAGCACCATCGGATCCTCGGCTCACGGGTGTGCAGCGAGTAGACCTTTACGCATCGTCTGAGCTGCGGCGAGTGGAGGTGGCTTCGCCTCCGACCGTGCCGCAGTTCGAGTGGCATTCGTCTCCCTGGGACTGGACGGAGCCGGTCGTTCTGGGAGGAGGGGCTCATGATCCAGGCTCAACGAGCAGCTCTTCCGGCGTGCCGCAGTTCAAGTGGGACTCGTCCCCCTGGGACCGGACGGAGCCGGCCGTTCCCGGAGGAGGGACTCATGATCCAGGCTCAACGAGCAGCTCTTCCGGCGTGCCGCGGTTCGAGGGAGATTCGTCTCCCCGGGACCGAACGGAGCCGGCCGTTCTCGGAGGAGGGACTCATGATCCAGGCTCAACCAGCAGCGCTTCCGGCGTGCCGCGATTCGAGGGAGATTCGTCTCCCCTGGGATCGTCGGAGCGGCTCTTCTTCGGAGGAGAGCGTTCTGGCCCAGGCTCACCTAGCAGTTCTGTCTGGGACTGGGCGGGGTTTCCGGGAGCGGGCGAGCGCCCTGAGCTGCATTCATCAGGGCCTTCGTGGGTACAGGGCTCAGAGCGGGAAGAAGTCGCTCTGGCCATCTCACTCAGCGAGTGGGAAGCCAGGAGAGAGCGTGTGGGCGAGGATTCGACCAAACCCAAGCCTACGCCCAAGCCGACGACGGAGCCGCCCCAAAGGTTAGAAACGGGCAGCGAATCGCGTCGGGGAATGAAAAGGCGACGCGTGGGCGAGTCCAACGGTTCGACGTTGAGCGCGTCGACGACGAAGTCGGTGCGCACCAAGCAGCTCATTGGCTTCAACCAGGCATCGAAGCTCTGGGATTACGCATGCGAACGCTGGCGCCTCTCCGATGCCGACAGGAAGGCGCTCATGGAGGCGCTCTGTCACCAGTCTGAAAGTCAGCACGGCAAACCGACGCGAACCGGCCACTTGAAGGTCTTGGCCATGTTGCCGTTGGACCAGGCGCGATCGACTCTGGTGACGACCTGGAGAGAGATGTTTGAAAAGGCAGTTCGGCTGGACGGGAAGACCGTGAACAGCGATGAGCGCGTCGATTTGGCGCACGCCAGGATCCACGCTGCCAATCTGAACGCATGCACGTCCCAGAAAATGGATCCGAAGTCGGCCTACAAGGTATTGACTGGGGCGCACTTTCGGGATGACGAGGCGTTTCTGTTCAGCGATTTGCGATTCGTCCTGTACGGCCAGCCGACAGCGGCGGTCGAAAAATTCGTAACGACCGTCGAACGCTCGGAGGTTCATGCAGTTGGTGCTGACGCACGCAAATTGACGCAGTTGCAGGTGACCCAGGCGTTGTCCGCCTTGAAGTTGAAGGTTCAGGACGTTCCGGGAGACGGCAATTGTCTGTTCAGCGCGCTGCTGAGCGCCCAAGAGCACGCGAAAGGTGGCAAGGCGCCTGAGTTCGTACCAGAACGACCCTTGAGCCGTGGCATGCCGGAGTTCATTGAACCCACGGACTCCACTGCGCATCTGGCCCGTTTGCATAAGCACTGGTCTGCTCAGATGTTGCGAGTTGAACTGTTCACATCGATAGACACACTGAGTCTACAGCACTTGCGCCTGATTGCGAAAACAAGGCAGGACACGGACGACAGTTCCCTGGAGCGTGTCAGGGGCTTGACGCGACAGCGGCTTTGGGAGGGTCTGATCAACATCAAGGCGCCCGGGGCCGGGTCCGAGATCACGATTCCGTCTTCTCTCGAGGCGCAGGCGGACCAAGTCGTGGATCTGCAGACACGTGTCGAAGCTGTTCTGAAAAAAGGGCCTGGCAAGGTCCAGACGTTCGACACGCCGCTCGCAGGGAACTCGTGGTGGGGCACCGTCGCGGATATCGCCTTGTACGCCCATATGAGGAGGCAGCCCGTCGTATATCTGTTGGCTGACGGGTCCGCCCCGACTTATGGAGTGTGTGACGCTACCGGTCAGCGTAGCGAGTTTTCCCACGTGCAAGGCTTGTTGGAATGGATGGCGAAACGGGACCGCGCAAGGGATGTCGCGCCCCTTTACATCGTGAACCAGAATGGCAACCATTTCACGTGGGCCATCCGCGCTGCTTTGACAGACGAGGTCACTGCCGTTAGGGAGCTTGACTCGAAGGTCAGAAAATCAACGTAACCCCATGATTACTCGGGCCGCTGCGGGCCCGCGCTCATGACCGCTGAATGGCCCCGCTAAGGCTCTTTTCGGTGGCGGGTATTCCTCAAAGAATCCGCTTGAGCAGCCCCATCACCTGTGCAAAGCGTTTGCCATACGGCGGGTAGAACAGGTCGCCGCGCGCCCAGCGCGACTGCGCAAGCACGGGCTTTTGCTGCGACAGCCGCAGAAAGCCCGACTCGCCGTGGTAGCTGCCCCAGCCGCTGTCGCCCACGCCGCCGAATGGCAGGTTTTCGTGCGCGATGTGCATGAGCGTGTCGTTGACGGTGACGCCGCCGCTCACGGTGCTGGCCAGCACGCGGTCGCGCGCGGCCGTGTCGTCGCCAAACCAGTAGAGCGCCAGCGGGCGCGGGTGGGCGTTGATGTGGGCGATGGCCTCCTGCGGCGTGTCGCAGGGCAGCACGGGCAACACCGGGCCGAAGATCTCCTCGCGCATCAGGCGGCTCGTGGCGGGCGCGTCGAACACCAGCACCGGCGCCATCTGGCGCCGCGACGGGTCGCCGCCGTCGCTGCCCGACGCGTGGACACGCGCGCCTGCCTCGCGCGCCTCGGCGACCAGGGCCTGCAGGCGTTCATGGTGGCGCTCGCTGATGATGGCCGCGTAGTCGGGGTTGCCGCCGACCGACGGGAAGAGCTGGCGCACCGCCGCGTCGAAGGCCTCTGTGAAGGCGGCCTCACGGCCGCGCGGCAGCAGAAGGTAATCGGGCGCGATGCAGGTCTGGCCGGCATTGAGCAGCTTGCCGTGTGCGATCTTGAGTGCCGCCTCCTGCAGATTGCAGGAGGGGTCGATGATGCAGGGCGACTTGCCGCCCAGCTCCAGCGTGGTCGGCGTGAGGTTGGCGGCGGCGGCCTGCGCCACCTTGCGGCCGACGGCGGTGGAGCCGGTGAAGAACAGGTGGTCGAAGGGCAGGGCGGCGAAGGCGGCCGCCAGTTCGCCGTCGCCCTGCACCGCGCAGACTTCGTCAGACGTGAAGCTGCGTGCGAGCAGGTCGGCCAGCAGCGCCGAGGTGCGCGGCGTCAGCTCGCTGGGCTTGAGCATGACGCGGTTGCCGGCCGCCAGGGCGGTGATCAGCGGGCCGAGCGAGAGCTGCAGCGGGTAGTTCCACGGCGAGATCACGCCGACCACGCCGAGCGGCTGGCGCTGCACCCAGGCGCGCGCCGGCAGCAGGTACAGCGGCGTGCGCACGCGCTGCGGCTTCATCCAGCGCGGCAGATGGCGCAGCGTGTGCGACAGCAGCGCGCGCAGCACGAACAGGTCGGCCACCTCGGTGAGCTGCGGTGCGCGGATGCCGAAGTCGTCCTGCACGGCCTGCGCCAGCGCATCGCCGTGCTGGTCGATCAGCGCGCGCACGCGCAGCAGGCGGTCGCGGCGCACCGGTAGCGGCACCTCGACCTGCGCGCGGCTGGCATGGAGTTGCGCATCGAACAGCGGACGCAGCCGCACAGCGTCATCGGGCAGAGGATTCATGGAACCCATGATAGGCCGCACCGGGGCGATGCGCCACGGCAGGGCTCTCTAAAGCGGGGCGGGAGATTCCCTGAGCTGGCGGGCCGAGCAGGGCGGCCGGCCTATACCAAGGGCTGATGGCTGGCATGCATGGGCTGGCTATCCTGAACACAGCAAAAGGGCAGCAGGAGACACCGCCCGCCCTGACAGACGTTCCTTCATCAACCCCAAAGGCAGTACCTGATGAATCCGCAGTTCCGAACGCTTTGCAGCGACATTTGCCATCTCGCCGATGTCCCCGTGCCCGAGTTATCCGACGCCGACACAGGCGCTGCGAGCTTCACCCTCACCGCTGACGACGTCAACGTCAGCGTCATTACCCCCGCCGATGACGGCAGCGGACGGGCCTTCGTCCTCGTCGACATGGGCCGCGTGGTGCCGGACAAGGAGCCCGACGTCTGTCGCTCGCTCCTCAGCTCCAACTTCTTTCTCATGGACGAGCCCGGCAGCGCGCGCTTCAGCCGCAACGACGCCACGGGCGGCTTCCTGCTGCACTTCGACTTCCTGCTGGGGCAGATGGGCGCCGAAGCCCTGTATGCCCGCGTCCTGCAACTGGTGGAGTTCGTCAAGGGCTGGCGGGAGGACCACTTCATGCCGGCGGCCGAGCCGCCCGCAGCGCCCCGGGCATCTTTCTCCGACTTCGCCTGACACGTGAGCGCCGCCGGCGCCGCACAGGAGCCCGGCGGATGTGATCGCTGCAACCGCATTCTTTTTTTTGCAAGGAGCCCGCCATGACCAGCTTTCTCGGGAGCTTCTTTCCGCGGAGGAGCGAGCTGCCCTCACGCAGCCTGTTCAGCCCGCAGACGGAGAGGTCGTCGCAACCTTCGCTGCCGCGCACGTCCACGCAGCCCGGGGTTGACAGGACGACCGCGCCCGGCTCCGGGCGCCCCCGTGTCTCCGACGGCACGCCCATCGAACTGCCAGACATCTCGCGGCATGACCTGGAGCCGCTGCACTTCAGTCCCAACCCGCTTGAAACCGGGATTCCAGACGATCTCGATTGGGAGGAAGTCGAGATGCCCGCACTGGAGTCGCCCCCGGTCGAGAAGGCGGAGGATGTCCTGCGCGGTTCCGTGTCCTCCGAGGTCGGTGAACGAGCGGGAGGCGACTCCGCGCTTGCCCGGTGGCGGGAAGCGTCGGGCTACGGCCCTGCCACCGCCCCGACCGACGTCGACCGAGAGACCAAGCGTCGTGACCCGGATGACGCATCCGGGGATGGTTTCGTCATGGTCCGGCGCCCGCAGGATCTCCACTCAGGGTCCGACGTATCGGCGCCTGGGTCGCTTCGCAGCGACGATCAGCGCCCTGAGGAGGATTTCGTCGACATCCCATTGGGGGGGCCGTCCGAACCGCCACCGCCTTTGCTTCGTGATCTGTCCATGCGTGCTCACAACAGCCGGCAATCCGCGCGCGAAACCCTGAAGATCGGCGGCAAGATGGCGCTGCAGATGATGGGCCGCGACATGCTGTCGCAAGCGGCCGGGCAGTCCGTGGCGGTCCTGGTGCGTTCGGGCCTGCGCTATGCCGCAGTCGCCATGCCCACGACCGGACCGGTGGTCGCTGGCGTGACGGCTGGCGCCGTGGTGCTGGGCATGAGCTGGTACGTGGGCAGTCGCGGCGCTGACCTGCTGTCGCAGAGCACCCGCGCGCTGCGCGAGCGGTACGACGAGAAAGGCCCCGCCTTGCGCCACATGATCACGGGTGCGGCCGTGGCCACGGCCTTTGCGGGGCCGGCCGTCAACTATCTGATGCGGCATTCCCCCACGGCCGCCGTCGGCCTGCTGGCCGACACGGCCGGGCGGATGGTGGGCCAGTACTTCAGGGACCAGGTGTCGCAGCACCTGACCGTGCATCTGGGCAAGGTGGAGCCGATCACGCGGCACGGGCGCGTGCTGGATCGCAAGGAGCAGTTCCAGCGCCTGGATGCGGCACGGCTTCTGGTCGCCTCTGCGGTGTACGCGGGCATGAGCGTCGGCAGCATGGCGGGCGCGGCGCCCCGGCTGACGGATCAATTGCACGGCGACACGTCCGCAGCCGACTTCCGCAAGCTGATTGCGGGCATTGCGGCGCCTGCGATGGCCAGTACCCTGCTGGAGGCTTTCGACGGTCTGACCGGCACGCTGGCGGCGACGGTGTCCGTCCTGCGGGACGATGACGGATTCCGTTACACCCCCATGGGCCAGGTCGAGCCGCCCACGCCCAGGGCGGTGAAGCAGGCCGCGCTGGACAACGCGGGCATGCGGATCATCATGGGTGCCATCAGCGACGTGATGAACACCGCCATCGCGACCGTGGGCAAGGACGACAAGCTCAATGCCAGGGTGTGTGCGGGGCTGGTCAACGGCCTGACGGAACTGCGGGGCCAGCTTGTGGCGCTGGGCCAGCGCAACGAAAAGCTTCGCCTGGCGGCGGACCCTCTGAGGCAGGACGAGCAATTGCGACGCCAGACCCGGGCCGACGAACTGGCGGTGGAAGGGGTCTGGGTGGACGGTCCGTCCGTGGGGGGCTCGGCCGTCAAGTGGCTCGCAACCGCAGAACACGCCCGGATGTATGCGGGATGCCTGGCCTACGTCGATGGCAAGGCGCTGGGCGTCATCCGGGACGCCGGGACCACCAGCATTCTGGATGGCGACAGCAAGGGGGCCGGAACCCGGCCATCGGTGGTCATCGACCTGAGCGAACCGGGCATTTCGGGGCGCCAACAGGACCGCTGGAAGGCGCTGGATCGGCGGGGTGACACCGGGGTCGCTCTCATCGCGCGGGAGGGCAAGCTTCATGCGGTCCTCGAACTCGGAAAATTCAAGGTGACCGTGGGCACCGAGTCGCGAAGCCGGTTCGCGGACCTGCGTGCAGGCGACGCGGTTTTCGTGCAAGGGCAGCCGGCCAGGTACCAGGAATGGGACCGCGCAAGGAACCTGCTGACCGTCACGACACCAGCGCCCAACGACTCTCTGGCCGAGCTGGCTGGCGGCTCGGGCGTCACGCCGGTGCCGGGCGGCCAGGACGGCCGTGCGTATGCTCTGCCGACAAGGGACCTGTACGTGGAAGTGCCGCGCGCGCCCGGCCGTGTCATGGCGGTCGACCTGAACACCGCGCGCGAGGGTGACGTGTTCCAGGTGGACGGCCGCAGCGTGCGTTTCGTGAAGACCCTGCGTGACACGGAGTCGTTCTCCATCATCGGATTCCAGGGGGTACCGCTGGTCGAGCCCGGCGATCTGGAGCGCATGCCGCAAGCAGAGCGTTTCCTCGTCGGCGAGCACCGGATCGAGAAGCCCACCGGTACGCGAGGGCTGGACACCAAAAAGTGAGGCTGGCGGCAGCTGCCAGGGCCTGAAGCCCGCCGGTCAGCAGCCTGGCGGGCACTGCGGACCGGCACGGCGCCTCAGCGCCCGATGCGCCGCAACTGCGCGTCAGCCAGGCCGACCAGCAAGGCCTGGCCATTGGCGCCGACGCGGAACTCGCCGTAGCGCGCCGCCTCCCAGCGCTTGCCGTCGCCTTCGCTGAAGAACCAGGCATCGGTGACGAGCGTCCAGCGGCCGTCCTGCGGTGCCAGGTTGATGCGGACCTCGGTGCCTTCCGCCGCCTGTGGCGCGCCAGCCGGTGCGTCGCGCGGCGGACGCGGGCCCCGCGCCGGCCCGGCTTCCACCCGGGTGAAGCGCGCGACACCGCGTGCGTCGAGTTGCCCCACCACCTGGGGGCGCGCCGCTCCCGGCAGCGCGTCCACCGGCACGGGGTTGTCGGGCAGGCGGAAGTTCAGCCGCATGTAGTCGCCCTGCATCAGCGAGCGCGGGTCCACCGGCGCGAGTTCCACGAAGACCGGTCGGCCGTTGGCGATCAGGTCTTCCTTCTGCCAGATCGCGAGGTTGGCGACCGCGAGCGTGGCGACCCCGGAGGCGGCGATCAGCAAGGCCGAGCGTCGCAGCGGGATGCCACGCAGGCCTGGCGAGTCCGTCGCGTGGCGCGTACGCCCGGCCCCGGCCGGCGCGGCGTCGCCTTCGTCCGTGCCGCAGGTGTCCGCGCTCATCGCCGGGGGATGGGGCGCGGCGGCAGCGGCCCGCGGTCGGCCCTCTGGCCCGTGGCGCCGCAGCTGCCACCACGCCAGAGCCCCGAGCGCCACGCCGGCCGTCAGCAGCATCAGGCCCTTGTCGGCCAGCGACCACTGCAGCAGGTAGTAGAAGCTGCCGATGATCCATGCAAAGGCCACAGCTGCGGCCCCGGCCAGGCGCCAGCGCTGGGTGGCGAGCGTGACCGCGAGCACGACGCAGACCCCGCCGAGCGTGGGCAGCAGCCAGGCCAGCGCGGTGATGATGGCCGCGACGCACAGCGCCGGTCCGCTGCGCAGGCCCGGTGCGCGCCAGCCGAGAAAGGCCGCGGCGCCTGCCGCCATTGCCGCGGAGCCCAGCTGGATCGCCCACTGGGCGGATCGGGCGCGCGGACCCAGTTCCGAAACGGCCAGTCCGAGCAGCCCGCCGCCCAGGGATCCGCCCACCAGCATCGTCATGCCGGCGAGCCAGGCCAGGCCCGTGAGCACGAGCAGCAGCCAGCCCGCGCCCAGCGACTCCAGCGCGGCTGCGGCCGGTGCCTGGGGCCCCCGGTTGAACACGCCGCGTTGCAGCAGGAGCACGCCAAGCCACAGGGCCAGCAGCCCGTGCGCTTCCAGCCACAGGGCGAGGTGCGGCATCTCGCTCGACTCCAGCAGGCGCTGGGGCAGGAGTGCGAAGGCGGCCATGGCCGCAGCCGCCGCGCCGAGCAGAACGCGCAGCCAGGCGTGCTGCACCAGCCGTCCCACCGCGAGTGCCACCAGGGCGAGGATCAGGGCCGCGATCTGGGGCGGCAGGTCACGGAACAGGCCGAAGGCCAGCGTGCCGCCGCCAGTGAGCAGCGCCGGCACGGCCAGCTGCTCCACGAAGATCGGCAGGCCCGGCGAGCGCAGCACCACCACCGCGCCAGCGAGCACCAGCGCACCGACGATGTAAGGGCCGACACCGGCCGAGAGCAGCGGGCCGAGGAGCATGCCGACCACGCCCAGCAGCGGCCCGGCCGCCAGCCAGGCGCCCAGCGCGGTCAGGAGGACCACCGGCCAGGGACGCGCGTCGCTGTCGGGGCGCGCAGCGTCCGCGGGCAGCACGCCTTGCGCCTGCGCAGCCTGCATGGCGAGGGTGAGGCGGTCGCTCATGGCCGGGCCTCCGGCGCGGGCAAGGGCTTGCCGCCTTCGGCGGGCGGCGCATAGCGGCGCGCCCGGCCGGTGATGAAGCTCACCGTGGCTGCGAGCATGCCCGCCGCCGCCAGGCCAAGCAGCAGCAGGATGGGGATCGGGTCGCGGTCAAAGTGCTTGAACACCGCCCGCAGCAGGCCGGCCACGACAAGCGTGTTCAGCGCCAGCGCCACCGCGCTCAGCACGAAGACCTCGAACAGGCGGCGCCACGACAGCAGCACGAAGGCGATGGCCAGGAGGGCCAGGGCCACCGTGAACTGGGGCGCGACCGGGCTGTGGAACAGTCCGCCGATGGCCGTGAGCGTGATCATGACGACGGCCAGCGTGGCCGCCGTGCGCTGCGACCAGGCGCCGGCACCCGTCCAGCGCCGCAGCGGCCGGCCCAGCGCGCCGACCACCAGCGCCGCCGCCGTCCAGGCCACGCCCTGCGTCACCACGTCGCCGGGCTGCACGCGCCACTGGTGGCCCGTGTGGGCATGCGCCCAGAGCGAAATGCCGGTGCAGGCCACCAGCGCCCAGGGCGCCCATACCACGTCGCTGCGCACCCCGAGCGCGAGCGGCAGCGCCAGCGCCGCCCACAGGGCGAACAGCTGCCAGGGATCGGCCCCGGTCTGGTAGGTCTGGCCGAAGTAGGCGAACAGCCCGCCGATGCCGAGCAGGGCCAGCAGGCCGAGCGGCGCGCGTGCGCGCGGCTGCAGCCAGGCGCCCAGGCAGAGCACGGCCACCAGGCCCTGCAGGAGCGCGAAGCGTCCGGTGCGCCCCAGCGTCGGCCAGTTGGCGGCCAGCCACAGGATGATGCCGAGCCCGCCGAGCGCGGCCGCAAGCACGGCGACGGCCGGCCACAGGCCTTGCCTCAGCGCCGCAGGCTCGCCCGACAGGCCCGCGGCCGCGAACAGCCGGTCCTGGCCCTCGCGGTCGAGCCGGTGGCGATGGGACAGGGTGTACAGGCTCAGGCGCAGTGACATGTCGAGGCAGGTGGGAAGGTGGATGCCGGTGCCTGCGGCAGGCGGTCCCGCAGCGGGTGCGGCTGCGGGCCGGTGAGGGCGCTCACCGGCGCGATGTTCAGCCGGCCGCAGGCGGATGTCAACCGACTTAAGTCATGCCGCGTGCCGCGCAGCGGTCCGGCGCAGGACGGGGGCTCGCTTCGAGGCGGGGACCGGCTCACCGCTTCGCGCCGATGAAGTCCCGCAGCGCGAACAGCACCGCGTCGGGCGCCTCGGCCATCATCTGGTGGCCGCCGGGCACCTCGACGACCCGGCCGTCGGCACAGCGTCCGACCAGGCTCCGCGCGGCACGCGGCGGCGTCATCTGGTCGTCACGGCCGAGCACGAACAGCGTGGGGCAGCTCACGCGGCTCATGGCCTCCTCGCCGCCGGTGTAGCTGTCGCAGGCCTTGAAGCCGATGTGGAACAGGTTGGCCGACGGGTTGCTCGCGAGCACGCGCTTCATGAGCGCGCGCGAGCCGCCATACAGCCAGGTGCCCGGGCCGAGCGTGGACGGCGGCGGCGCCAGTGTGGAGTGCGAGAAGGTGTTGACCATGTCGATCGCCTTCATCGGCTGGTTCAGCGAGGCGTCCAGCAACGCGGGCGAGACCTTCATCGGGAAGGCCGTGCCCACGAGCGCCAGGTGCGACACGCGCGCCGGTGCGGTGGCAGCCGCCTGCAGCGCGATCAGCGAGCCGAAGCTGTGGCCCACGAGCGCGGCTTGCTGCACGCCTGCCGCATCGAGCAGCGCCAGCACGAAGCGCGCGCCGTCCTCGACCGATGCGGGGGGCGTGCCCGCACTGCGGCCGTGGCCCGGCAGGTCGGGCGCCAGCACGTTGAAGCCATGGTGCGCAAAGTAGCGCGTCTGCAGGATCCAGACGCTGTGGTCGTTGAGCACGCCGTGGATGAAGACGACCGTCGGCCGCGCGGCGTCGAAGGGCTTGCCCCCGGTGTAGCAGTACGTGGTGTGGCCGTTGACGAGGAGTTCCATCAGGCACCTGCCTTGTCTGCCGCCGGGCCTGCGGATTTTTCTGCAGCCTTGAGCGCGCGCCTGAGGTCGTCGATGAGATCGTCGGGGTCCTCCAGGCCGATCGACAGCCGGATCGTGCCCTGGGTGATGCCGGCGCCGGCCAGGGCCTCGTCCGTCATGCGGAAGTGGGTGGTGCTGGCCGGGTGGATCACCAGCGAGCGGCAGTCGCCGACGTTGGCCAGGTGGCTGAAGAGCTTGAGCGTCTCGATGAACTTCTTGCCCTGCGCGCGGTCGCCTTTCATGTCGAAGCTGAACACCGAGCCGGCGCCGCGCGGCAGCAGCTTCTGCGCCAGCGCATGGCTCGGGTGGCTTTCGAGCATCGGATGGCCGACGCGGGCGACGAAGGGGTGCGAGGCGAGGAACTGCACCACCTTCTCGGTGTTGCTCATGTGGCGCGCCATGCGCAGCGGCAGCGTCTCGATGCCCTGCAGGATCAGCCAGGCGGTGTGCGGACTCATGGCCGCGCCGAAGTCGCGCAGGCCCTCGCGCCGTGCCCGCAGCAGGAAGGCGCCCACGGTGCTTTCTTCGCTGAACACCATGTTGTGGAAGCCCTCGTAGGGCGCGGTCAGTTCGGCGAAACGGCCGGCGGCGCGCGGACCGTCCCAGTCGAACGAGCCGCCATCGGCCACGATGCCGCCGATCACGGTGCCATGGCCCGACAGGAACTTGGTCGCCGAGTGGTAGACCAGATCCGCGCCCAGCGCCAGCGGTTTCATGAGGTAAGGGGATGTGAGAGTTGAATCCACCAGCAAGGGCACGCCCGCCTCATGGGCGATGGCCCCCACCGTGGGGATGTCCAGCACGTCAAGGCCCGGATTGCCGACCGTCTCGCCGAACAGCAGCCGGGTGTTGGGGCGCACGGCCGCGCGCCAGCCGTCGATGTCGCCCGGCTTGACGAAGGTGGTGTCGATGCCGAAGCGCCGCAGCGTGTAGTGCAGCAGGTTCTGCGAGCCGCCGTAGAGCGCGGTCGACGCCACGATGTGCGAGCCCGCGCCCATGAGCGTGGCCACCGCCAGGTGCAGCGCCGCCTGGCCGCTCGCGGTGGCGATGGCGCCGATGGCGCCTTCGAGGGCCGACACCCGCTGCTCCAGCACCGCGTTGGTCGGGTTGCTGATGCGCGAGTAGACATGGCCCGAGCGCTCCAGGTTGAACAGCGCCGCCGCATGGTCGCTGGACTCGAAGACGAACGAGGTGGTCAGGTGGATCGGCACGGCGCGCGCGCCGGTGGCCGGGTCGGGCGCGGCGCCCGCGTGCAGGGCGAGGGTGTCGAAACCGGGGTCTGAATAGCCGGACATGGGAAGGGTCTCCGTGGTGCAGGTCGCCGCCGGGCCGCGCGGGACTTGACGGGCCACGCGCCGGGGCGTTGAATGGCAGCTATTGTGGGCTATATTCAAGCGAAAGCCGCACGGCACCGAACGAGGAGCACACCATGAAAGTCAGCGACATCCTGCGCGTGAAGGGCAACACGCTGTACACCGTCACCGGCGACGAGCCGCTGGCGCGCGCCATCGACGTCATGGCCGAGAAGGACATCGGCTCGCTGGTCGTCATGGACCATGGGGACCTGACCGGCATGCTCACCTTCCGCGAGGTGATCCAGTGCATCGTCAAGAACGGCGGCACGGTGGGCTCCGTCACCGTGCGCACCGCCATGGACGACCATCCGCTGACCTGCACGCCCGAGACCGAACTCGACGAAGTCCGCCGCATGATGCTGGAGCGCCACGCCCGCTACATGCCCGTCATGAGCCAGCGCATGCTCATGGGCGTGATCAGCTTCTACGACGTGGCCAAGGCCGTGGTGGACAGCCAGAACTTCGAGAACAAGATGCTCAAGGCCTACATCCGCGACTGGCCGACGGACGACGAGGCGGCGCAGCAGCAACAGTAGCAGAGGCTGCGGGCGGGAGGGCGCGAGCGCGGCGAAAGACGGGCGCTGCAGACCTCTGTATAGGCGGCAGACGCGGTTCGCGCGTTTATCTTCGGGTTGACGGAATGTGCGCCATCCGGGCGTGCTCCGATGTATTGCCGAATCCCATGCCCCTTCAACCCCAGCTTCCGATTTCTGGCGTTACGCCTCGCCGTTTCTCGTCCCCTGCCGTCCTGGCGGGCCCTGGGACCGCCGTGTTGGGCGAGAGAACTGTCCAGAAAGGTACCAGTGCCCAGCGTCGTGGTAGCGCGCCCCATCTTTCTTCAGGCGTATTGACGCAGCGAAGCATGGTTTCAGGCAAGTCGGCAGCCAAGCGCTCGGCGCCTCCCGCTCAGGGTACGCTCCGCTCCTCTCACGCCACGGTACCCGCAGGCAGTCCCGATGCACCCGTTCTTCATTCGGCGGTGAAGACGAGTTCAGCTCGATTCCAGCGATTGGCTGCCGACGCCGGCTTCGCCTTCCACGAAGTGACCGAAGGGGGCCAGAAGCGCAGCAGGCTGGGGGCAGGCATCGTCGCGGTCCCGGCTGCGACCAATTCAGCGCTGAACGTGCAGGCGCTGGGTCGCGAGTTGGATGCTGCAAGGGCCACGAGTGCAAGGCTCAAAGCCAAATGGCGTCCGCTCACCTCTGCAGCAAGGCAGTTGCGCGCAACAGAAATCATGCGCGCTGATGAGGCGGTCGCTCAGGCCGCGGGGGCTCTGAAGGAGGCGAAAGAACACCTTCTGAAAGTGACCCGGTCCCTGTCCAGAGGTGTCGCGGATCTCAGTGCAATCTCCGTACGCCTGGCCCGCTACGCGGGAACCGAGAAGAACCCCCACGCAGCAGCGTTGGCGTCCCTGGCCCAGGATCCACAGTTCGCAACCCTGTCGGGACTGCCTGTTCTCGACTTCCAATCCATGTGCGGCGGCACGGGTGCCAACAATGTCATGAAGATCAAGTTGGCTTCTGAGACTCTGGTGGCAGCCATCGGTCGCGGGGACAAGTTCAAGAATGCTGCGGCCGAGGTGGTCGATGTGTCCGCTCGACTGTCCGAGACGCTGTACAAACAAGCCGTCACGCTCGAACGATTCATTGATCGAATCGATGCAGAGCCGGGTCTGCGTCGTTCCCTCCAGAAGCAGCATGGCGCCCAGGTGGTCGAGGCCTTGCGTACTCTGTGGGCCGATCTCGCATCCTTTCTCTGCGAGCTCCGCAATGAAGATGGACCTTGCCAGAAGCTGGTAGATTTCGCGCGCGCGGCGAAAGACGACCCGGAGTCCGCCATGGCGGTCCTGAATTCGCAGGCGGTCCAGCCACCGGCACCTCGTGCCGAATAGACGGCGCCGCCTTGGCGCGGCGCCGTACCAGATCCTTGAACCGCTGCCGTTGCTGTCGGTACGCGTTCGGCAGGCCAGTGAGGCCCAGCAGATTGACGAAACACAGCCAGGGTGAAATCACACAAGCGGTCAGCATTCGCCGCGCACGCTCTTCATCCCGACGCCGCGTGAATCATCTCCCGCACGCGCGGGTAGATCTGGTGGTTCCACTTGCGGCCGCTGAACACGCCGTAGTGGCCCACGCCGGTCTGCACGTGGTGGGTCTTCATGTAGGGCCGGATGCCGGTGCACAGGTCGTGCGCCGCCACCGTCTGGCCGATGGAGCAGATGTCGTCGCGCTCGCCCTCCACCGTCATCAGGTGGGTGCGTCGGATGGCGGCCGGGTTGACGGTGCGCTCCCTGAAGCGGAGTTCGCCGCGCGCCAGGTCGTAGGTCTGGAAAACCTTGTTCACCGTTTCCAGGTAGAACTCGGCCGGCAGGTCGTTGACCGCCAGGTACTCGTCGTAGAAGACCCGGATGATGTTGGCCTTGTCGACCTCGCCGTCCACGAGGTGCTGGTACAGGTCCTGGAAGGACTTCTTGTGCCGCTCCATGTTCATGCTCATGAAGGCCGACAGCTGCACGAAGCCCGGATACACCCGGCGCATGTAGCCCCTGTGCGGCAGAGGGACGTGGCTGATGAGGTTCTTCTCGAACCACTCGATCGGCTTGCCGGTGGCCAGGCGATTGACTTCGGTGGGGTTCACGCGGCAGTCCACCGGGCCCGCCATGAGCGTGAGGCTGCGCGGCGTCGCGGGGTTGTCGTCTTCCGCCATGAGGGCGGTTGCCGCGAGCGCCGCCACGCAGGGCTGGCAGACCGCCACCACGTGAACGCCCGGCCCGATCGCCTCGATGAAACCGATCATGTACTCGACGTAGTCGTCGAGCCCGAACGCACCGTCGCGCAGCGACACGTCGCGCGCGTTGTGCCAGTCGGTGATGTAGACGTCATGATCCTGCAGCAGCGTTCTGGCCGTCTCGCGCAGCAAGGTGGCAAAGTGGCCTGACAGCGGGGCCACCAGCAGAACGGGCGGGTGGTGCGGCTGGCCCAGCACCCTGGCCTTGCGAAAGTGCAGCAGCGTGCCGAACGGCCGCTGGAGCTTGACGACTTCTTCCACCGGTGTTTCCTGTCCGCCGACCGTCACCGATTCGATCCGGTAAGGCGGCCGGCTGTGCGTCAGGCGCATGCGCGACATCACTTCGCAGGCGGCGGCGATCCGCCGCGTCATGCTGCGTTCGGTGTTCTGCACCCACAGGGAAGCCCCCAGGTGCTGCGCCATGAGGCGAAACGGCGACATCATGTCGGTCTGGGTCTGGTAGGCCTGATAGAGCATGGTGTTCCTGGTCGGTTCGGCCTTTGGCGGGCCGGTTGAAGGGACGAAGGCAATTTGCGGGCCAGCCGGGGTGCTTCGGTCTGGCTGCCGATGCACCTTTCTGGCACAGCCCTTGCTGCATCGTGAATCAAACACCAGGAGCAAGACCCATGGCCACCGCCAAAGCCGTCCTCACCATCAGCAGCAAGAACTACGGCGCCTGGGCCCTGCGCGGCTGGCTGATGGCCAAGCTGGCCGGACTGGACTTCACCGAAAAGGTGATTCCGCCCGACGACCCGTCGATGAAGGCCGAGATGCTGCTGCTGTCGGCGTCGATGCTCGTGCCCTCGCTCCAGCACAACGGCATCAAGGTCTGGGACACGCTGGCCATCGGCGAGTACCTCAACGAAATCAAGCCCAAGGCCGGGCTGCTGCCGGCCGACGCCAAGGCGCGGGCCCACTGCCGCGCCATCAGCGGCGAGATGCACTCGGGCTTCGCGTCGATGCGCTCGTCGCTGCCGATGAACATCAAGGGCCACTTCCCCGGCTTCAAGATCTGGTCACGCGCCCAGGGCGACATCGACCGCGTGCTCGCGATCTGGAAGGAGTGCCTTGCCACCTACGGCGGCCCCTACCTCTTCGGCAAGACGCCCTGCATCGCCGACGCCATGTACGCGCCGGTGGTCACGCGCTTTCTCACCTACGACGTCGCCATGGACAAGACCTGCACCGCCTACTGCAAGCGCATCATGGACCTGCCCGCCATGAAGGAATGGGTCGCCGAAGCCAAAAAGGAACCCGACGAGATCGACGAGCTCGACGCTGAGTTTTGACGCCCCCCGATGCGGCGCCCATGCGCCGCCTCCCCCCACTGGGGGGCGCAGCCAGCAGCCCGGCAAAGCCGGGCCGCGGCTGCCACGAACGTGCTTGCGCTGCGCGCTCGCACTTGGGCGCTCGGAGGGCTTGGCGTGACGGGGGCTGCACTTGGAGGTGACGCTTGATCGCGGGTGCGCCGCCTGCGGCTTGGCGTCCGGAGCGCACAGCCGCTTCGCTAGCCTGGCCACGTGCGCGGGGCGCCCCTGTGGCCGCCCAAAGCGGTGGCGCGCCCTTCAGTAGGAGGCAGGCAGCACCGCATCGGGGGGCGTCTTACTCCTTCCAGGGGGTGGGGGGCGGGATGTCGCAGACAGGGTCGACGTCGACGGACTTGAAGTCGGCGGGGGAGACGATTTCGAGGTACTCCATGTCGGGGGAGTAGTCGAAGAGGTAGTGGCGGATGCCGGGGCGCTGGTGGACGACGTCGCCTGCTTCGACGAGGGTTTCCTTGTCCTCGTACATGAAGCGGGCCCAGCCCTTGGTCATGATGACGATCTGGAAGTCCGCCTCATGGCGGTGCCAGCCGGTGCCCGTTTCCGGTGCCATGTTGGCCTTGACGAGGTGGGCGATCACCTTGCCGTGCGTGGCTTCTGCGACGCCGAGGTCCTTGTACAGAAAAAAATCCCGCAGGCCGCCGCTCTTCCATTCGGTGTCGGCGGGCTTGACGTGGGAGAACTGGGTTCCGGTCTTGTCCAGCATGGGGCGCTCCTTCGGTAACACGCAGTCGACGATGCTGCGGTGCAGCACCCTTGCATAAAGTGTTCCCGCTGGCATGCACCGCGACGGGGAAGGCGGCGCCGTGGAATGCGACCTTCATGCGAGGCTTGGTCGCATGCGGCCGGGCCTCGCCTCTCAGGCGAGCCGCAGGTCGGCGTCAGGAATCGAGAAGTGGTACCAGTACTGCCCGTCGGTCTTGCCCTGGGCGAACGGTACCGCGTGGCGGGGCGGTTTGATCGGGCGCCGGGTGACGATCAGTACAGCCATGCGATCGGCCAGATCCTTGTCGGGGATGCAGGTGGCCGGCACGGTGCCCCAGAGCATGACGGCAAAAGGTTCGCCGATGAGAACCCGGCGCTCCAGCTCTGCGAGCGTGAGATGTTCGGCTTCGCGCGGGCGCTTGAGCAGTTGGGCGAGTTCGGCTTCCAGTTCGGTGGCATCGCTCATGAAAGAACCTTGAAAGTGCAGGTCGCCGATGTTGCGGCGCGCGCCGCCGGCCGTCACTCATTCAAAGGTCTTGGGTCTTTTGGACTCGGCCGTTGCTCAGCCGCTCGCTGAGCCCGTCAGTCCTGCGGGCGGGCGGGCCGGAGGCTGGCCGCATCAACGTCGCCGCGGCAGGCACGGCAGGCCAGGCGCGGCGCGAGCCATTCATGGCAGGGCTTGTGCAGCATGTTCCAGCCCAGTGCGGGGCGCGGCCCCATCCACTGCTGGCCCCAGAGCATCATGGCCAGGATCACGGGGTAGCGGTCCAGCCCCTTGGGCGTGAGCCGGTATTCGTGGCGTTCGGGCGACCACTGGTACGGCACGCGGTCGAAGATGCCGTGGGCGGTGAGCTGCGCCAGCCGGTCGGCCAGGATGTTGGGCGCGATGCCGATGGCCTGCTCGATTTCCGAGTTGCGGCGCAGGCCCAGGAAGGCCATGGCCAGTACCAGAGAGGTCCAGCGGTCGCTGGCCAGGTCCTCGCCGCGCACCGGGGCACCCGCTGTGGCGCCGCCCGCGCCGCGATGATGGCGGGCGCGCCGGTAGGCCGGCGGCGCCGCCAGGGCGGCCGCAGTACTGCGCGCGGGCGGCGCGGTCTGCAGCACCTTGACGTCGCGCGCGCGCACCTCCTGGTCGCAGTGGCGGCACACCATCTGCAGGGCCAGCGGCGCGCCGCAGCGGTGCTCGAGCCGCAGGTCGGGCAGCAGGGCGTTGCCACCGCTCCAGCGCGCGTTCCACTGCCGGTTGAGCAGCACGATGCCCATCAGGCCCTCGCCCTTGGGTGTGAGCCGGTAGCGCGCGTGGCCGCCGCCGTCCGTGCCTTCGCGCGTGATGCAGCCGTCGTCGATGAGCTGCGCCAGGCGCTGGGTCAGTGTGCTGCGCGAGATCCCCAGGCCGTTGACCAGCGCAGTGAAGCGGCTCTCGCCCAGCCACAGCAGCAACACGATGCCCGGCTTCCAGGGGTCGGTGATCGTGTGGATGACGTCGTGCACCACGCTGCGCCGGATGCGCTCGGCAGCCAGCGCGGGACTCACCGGCGCGGCACCGGCCAGAGCGGGAGGCGGGGGCGCGGAGGCGGAAGCGGCGGCAGGCATGGTGTTCGGGGGCGGGGGGCGGCGTGGGCGAAAGAGGGTGGGCGAAAGAGGGTGGGCAGGCAGGGGCGCTGTGTGGACGCGCGGCCAGTGTACCGGGTGGCGCCGGCCCCTGGTGGCTAGCAATCAAGAACCTTTAACTACTGATTCTGAGCGGGTATACCCTTGAACCGCTTCGGCTGTCTGGAATTTAGACTTGCAAAACAAAACCAAACAGGGCGACATTGCCCGCCCTCAGGAGACGCCTGCCATGCCCGCCGAAATCGTTGACCGCATCCAGCCCACCCTCGTGCCGGGCGACCACCCGTACATGACCGGCGCTTTCGAGCCCAATTACGTCGAGTACGACGCCACGGAGCTGGAGGTCATCGGCACGCTGCCGCGCGACCTGGACGGCGTGTACCTGCGCAACACGCAGAACCCGGTGCATCAACCGCTTGGCAAGCACCATGCCTTCGACGGCGACGGCATGCTGCACCTGATGAGCTTTTCGGGCGGGCGCTGCGAATACCGCAACCGCTTCATCCGCACCAAGGCCTTCGAGGAGGAGCGGGCGGCGGGCCATGCGCTGTATGCCGGCCTGATCGACAACCCGCGCCTGGCCCAGCGGCCGGGCTGGGGTGCGCGCGGCGGCCTGCGCGACACGGCCGCCACCGACGTGATCGTGCACGCGGGCAAGGCGCTGGCCACCTTCTACCAGTGCGGGGAGCCCTACCGGCTCGATGCGCGCACGCTCGCGCTCGAAGGGGTGGATGCCTGGGGCGCACAGATCATGGAAACCGGCGGCATCTCGGCCCACCCCAAGGTGGACCTGCGCACCGGCGAGCTGCTGTTCTTCAACTACAGCAAGCAGGCGCCCTACATGCACTTCGGCATCGTGGACGCGTCCAACCGTCTCGTGCACTACGTGCCGGTGGAACTGCCCGGCCCGCGCCTGCCGCATGACATGGCGTTCACCGAGCACTACGCCATCCTCAACGACTTTCCGCTGTTCTGGGACGAGGCGCTGCTCGCGCAGGGCCGGCACAAGGTCGACTGGCGGCCCGACCTGCCGTCGCGTTTTGCCGTCGTGCCCCGGCGCGGCGTGGACGGGCCGGTGCGCTGGTTCGAGGCCAGCCCGACCTACGTGCTGCACTGGATCAACAGCTGGGAGGAAGAAACCCCGCGCGGCACCGAGATCGTGCTGCACGGCTACCACCAGGCCACGCCACTGCCGGCGCGCCCGGGCGGCGGGCGCGGCTTCGACAACAGTGGCGCCACGCTCGGCCCGGACCGCTACGGCCCGACGCTGTACGAATGGCGCTTCAACCTGGCCACCGGCGCTACGACCGAGCGGCGCCTGTCGGACCAGCTGCTCGAATTCGGCTCGATCAATCCGCGTCACTGGGGCCGGCCTTACCGCTATTCCTACAACATGATCGCCCACCCCAACGCCTTCCTGTTCGACGGCATCACGCGCTACGACCACGTGAGCGGCCGCACGCAGACGCACCGCTTCGGCGAGGGCCGCTTCGGCAGCGAGTCGCCGATGGCGCCGCGCGTCGGATCGCAGGCCGAAGACGACGGCTACGTGCTCAGCTTCGTGACCGACATGAACACCGGCCGCTCCGAATGCGAGGTGCTGGACGCCGCGCAGGTCGATGCCGGCCCGGTCGCCCGGATCGTTCTTCCTCACCGCATCAGCAGCGGCACGCATGCGTGCTGGGCCGACGCGAGTGAGATCCGCAGCCCCTGGACCCCTGCCTGAGGAGACCCCATGCCCCGTTCGAAGATGTCCGCCGGCTCCGCTGGCGCAGCCGCCCCGACCCGGCCGTGCACGGACCGCGCATCGCCGCCGATCGCCGTGCGCGCCGCCTCACCTTTCGGCGTGTCGCCCGCCCTGCGCGCTGCGCTGCGCCGCACGGCTGCATCGCTGGCCGGCGCCTGCGCGCTGATGCTGGCCGCCGGGCCGGCGCTCGCGGAGTTCCCCGAAAAGCCGATCAAGGTGGTCTCGCCCTATGCGCCCGGCAACACGCTGGACATCCCGCTGCTCCAGCTCAACGAATTCATGCGCCAGGCGACCGGACAGCAGGTGGTGATCGAGCACAAGCCCGGCGCCGCTGCCATGGTCGGCACCCAGGCCGTGGCCAATGCGCCCGGTGACGGCTACACCATGCTGCTCGGCCCGATGGGCGTGTTCGTGATCAATCCGCACACCTTCAGCAAGCTCAGCTACTCGCCGGACAAGTCGTTCAAGCCGGTGACCAACTTCATGGGCGCGCCGCTGCTGTTCGTGGTCAACAGCCAGCTGCCGGTGAACTCCCTGCAGGAGCTGGTGGCCTACGCCAAGAGGAACCCGGGCCAGCCGTCCTACGGCTCGTTCGGCGCCGGCAACTCGTCGCACTTCGCGGGCGCGCTGCTCAACCAGCGGGCTGGCATCAGCATGCTGCACGTACCGTTCAATGGCACGCCGCCGCTGGTGCAGAACCTGGTGTCGGGTCAGGTCATGTCGGGCTTCATTCCCTATATCGCGGCGCGGCCGCACCTGGAGTCCGGCAAGATCCGGGCGCTGGCCTATTCGGCCAAGGCCCGTGCGGCGCAACTGCCCAACGTGCCCACCTTCAGCGAGCTGGGCTTTCCGGACCTGGAGATCAACATGTGGACCGGCCTCTTCGTGCCGGCCTCGACGCCCGACGCGGTGGTCAAGCGGCTCAACGGCCTGATCACCCAGGCGCTGGCCACGCAGGCGATGCGCGACAAGGTGCTGCCCAATGACGTGTACCCGCTGCCGACGACGCCCGAGGAGTTCGCCAGCTTCATCGCCACCGACTCGAAGAAGTGGGCCGAGGCGGTGCGCCTGACGGGTTTCAAGGCGCAGGAGTAAGCGGCCGCATGATCGAGATTCCCGCAGACGCGATCCGCCACTACACCGCGCTCGGCGCCTGGGGCCAGCGCACCTTCGCCCACCTGCTGGACGAGCGGCGCCGGCGCCACCCCGAGCGCGAAGCCCTGGTGGACGCGGCCGACCGCGCGACCTTCATGGGCGGGGCGCCGCGTCGCCTGTCCTGGCAGCAGACCTGGGACGAGGTGCGCAGCCTCGCCGCGATGATGCTGGCGCATGGGCTGCGCCGCGACGACATCGTCTGCATGCAGCTGCCCAACTGCAACGAGGCGGTGCAGACCTACTTTGCCTGTGCGCTTATCGGCGTGGTGATCACGCCGGTGCCGATCCAGTACCGCGAGCACGAGCTGCGCCACATCCTGAGTTTGACGCGGGCCCGTGCCATCATGACCTGGCGCCGCGCGGACGGGGGCAACCCGCAGCTCGATCGCTGCCTGGCGCTGGCGCGGGAGATGGGGCAGGCGAGCGGACCGCAGGCCGGGCAGGACGTCGCGCCGTGCCCCTTCGTGCTCGCCTGGCATGTCGACGCGCCCGACGCGCCCGACGCGCATTCGGCCGAGGAGACCGCCCGCGCCGAAGGCCATGCCGCGCTCACGCCCGGCTGCGCGACGCCGCAACAGCTGGAGGCGCTCGACCGCCACATTGCGGCGCATCCGGTCGACGCCAACGAGACCTTTGCCGTCTGCTGGACCTCGGGCACCGAGGGCCTGCCCAAGGGCGTTCCGCGCACCCACAACCAGTGGCTGATCGCGCCGCGCGCGGTGGTCGAGGCCACGGGCCTCGAAGAAGGTGCGCGCATGCTCAACCCGTTTCCGCTCACCAACCCCGGCAGCCTGTCGGGCATGGTCGTTCCGTGGGTGATGGTCGGCGGCACGCTGGTGCAGCACCAGCCGTTCAACCTGCAGGTCTTCCTGGCCCAGCTGCGCGACGAAGCCATCGACTACACCTGCGCCACGCCCGCGCTGCTGACCACGGTGCTGCAGAACGAGGCGCTGGCCGCGCAGATCGACTTCTCGCGCCTGCGCCGCATCGCCTCGGGCGCCGCGCCGCTGTCCGAGTGGATGGTGCGCGGATTCGCCGAGCGCTTCGGCGTCCATATCGTCAACTGCTACGGCTCGAGCGAAGGCGCGGCGCTCTACAGCGGCGTGCAGGACGTGCCCGATCCGGCCGAGCGCGCCCGGTTCTTTCCGCGCATGGGCACGCAGGGATTCGCCTCGCGCCTGACGATCTCGCAGTGGCTGCAGACGCGGCTGGTCGACAGCGACAGCGGCGAGGTGGTGGACACGCCCGGCCGCCAGGGCGAGCTGCGCGTCAAGGGTCCGAACGTGTTCCACGGCTACTTCCGCGCGCCCGAACTCGATGCCGCCGCTTTCGACGACCAAGGCTTCTACCGCACCGGCGACGTGTTCGAGATCGCGGGCGACCGCGCGCAGTACTACCGCTTCATCGGCCGCACCAAGGACATCGTGATCCGCGGCGGCATGAACATCTCGGCCGCCGAGGTCGAAGGCCTGATCCAGGCCCATCCCAAGGTGCGCGAAGTGGCGGTGATCGGCCAGCCCGACGCCCGCCTGGGCGAGCGCGTCTGCGCGGTGGTCGTGCCGCATGAGGGCCAGACCCTGACCCTCGCCGAGCTGGCCGGCTGGCTGCGCGACGAGGCCCGCGTGGCGGTGTACAAGCTGCCCGAACACCTGATGCTCAGCGACGCGCTGCCCCGCAATCCCACCGGCAAGGTGCTCAAGCGCGAGCTGCGCGAGCGGCTGGCCGCCGCCTGACGCCGCGAGCCTGTTCCACCTTTTCGAAAGAACGACACACCATGATCCGATTCGACGGCCGCGTGGCCATCATCACCGGCGCCGGCAAGGGCCTGGGCCGCGCCTATGCACTCGACCTGGCCGCGCGCGGCGCGCGCCTCGTGCTCAACAACCGCCGCCGCGAGGTCGACGCCCAGGGCCTGTCGGCGGTGGACCACCTGGTGGCCGAGATCCGCTCGCGCGGCGGCGAGGCCGTCGCCAACTACGCGAGCGTGGAGGACCCGTCGTCCGGGCGTCAGATGGTCGAGCAGGCGCTGGACACCTGGGGCCGGCTCGATGCGCTCGTCAACAACGCGGGCATCGACCGGGCGCGCAGCTTCGCCAAGTTCGATCTCAAGGATTTCCTGGAGATCCTCGAAGTCAACTTCCACGGTTCGCTCTACGTCACGCATGCGGCGTGGAACGTGCTGCGCGAGGCCGGCTACGGCCGCGTGATCGTCAGCGCGTCGTCGGCCGGCCTGCATGGCGGCGTGGGGCTGTCGGCCTATGCGGCGGCCAAAGGCGCGCTGATCGCTTTCATGCGCACGCTGGCCACCGAAGGGCGGGGCAAGAACGTGCTGGTCAATGCGATCGCGCCGTATGCGGCCACGCCGATGACCGGCGACCACATCAGCGGCGCGCTGCGTGAGGCGCTGCCGCCCTCGCGCGTGGCGCCGATGGTGGCCTACCTGGCCAGCGACGCCAACCGCGAGGTCACGGGCCAAACCTTCGTGGCCGCGGGCGGGCGCTTCCTGCGGGCGGCCACGGTCGAAGGCGAGGGCCTGGTCTATGACGCCGACACGTTGAGCGCCGAGGCGATCGAGCGCGACATCGCGCGCATCCAGAGCCTGGACGGTGCGCGCGAGTTTCCCGACGCTGTCACGGCCTACCAGGACTTCGTGCGTCCGGTGCTCAAGGACGCGGCATGAAGCTCGACCCCTTCGGCGCATTCAGCGCCTTCGACGCGCTGGTGGCGCCGTGGCTCGCGCCGGGCCTGCTGCAGAACTTCCTGCTCACGGCCTTGCTGATCCTGGTGTGCCAGCTGGCGCTGTGGGCGCTGTCGATCCGGTTGCGCGACGCGAGCATCGTCGACATCTTCTGGGGGCCGGCGTTCGCGCTGGTGGCGGTGGCGACGTGGATCCACGTGCAGGGTGTCGGCGTGGAGTCGCGCAAGGGGCTGATCGTGGCGCTGACCTGCCTGTGGGCGATCCGCCTGGGCGTGTACATCGGGCTGCGCAGCCGCGGGCACGGCGAGGACCCGCGCTACACCGCGTTCCGCAAGCACGCCAAAGGCAACGAGAACCTGTTCATGCTTCGCAACGTGTTCATCGCGCAGGGCCGCTCCATGTGGCTGACCTCGCTGCCGGTGCAGGTCGGCCAGTTCCTGCTCGCGCCGGCCGCCATCGGCCCGGTGGCGTGGCTGGGCGTGGCCGTATGGACGGTGGGCTTTCTGTTCGAGACGGTGGGCGACTGGCAGCTGGCGCGCTTCCGGCGCGATCCGGCCAACGCGGGCCGCATCATGCAGACCGGCCTGTGGCGCTACACCCGGCACCCGAACTACTTCGGCGATGCCTGCGTCTGGTGGGGGCTGTTCCTCATCGCCTGCGACCACTGGATCGGCCTGCTCACGATCATCGCCCCCTGGCGCATGACGAACGCGCTGGTCAACCGCACCGGCAAGAAGCTGCTGGAAAAGAAGATGCGCAAGACCCGCCCCGACTACGAGGACTACATCGCGCGCACGAGCGGCTTCTTTCCCTGGCCGCCGCGCAAGCCGCCGGCGGCACCGGCCGGCTCTGCCGACGGGCGATAATCCCGGCCCATGAGCGGCAACACCTTCGGACATCTCTTCGCGGTCACCAACTTCGGCGAATCCCACGGCCCGGCCGTGGGCTGCGTCATCGACGGCTGCCCGCCCGGCATGGCCCTGTCCGAAGCCGACATCCAGCCCGACCTGGACCGTCGCCGCCCCGGCACCAGCCGCCACGTGACCCAGCGCAACGAGCCGGACGCGGTCGAGATCCTCTCCGGCGTGTACGAGGGCAAGACCACCGGCACCCCGATCTGCCTGCTGATCCGCAACACCGACCAGCGCAGCAAGGACTACGGCAACATCCTCAACACCTTCCGCCCCGGCCATGCCGACTTCACCTACCAGCGCAAGTACGGTCTGCGCGACCCGCGCGGCGGCGGCCGGTCCTCGGCCCGGCTGACGGCGCCCACGGTGGCGGCCGGCGCCGTCGCCAAGAAATGGCTCGCCGAAAAATACGGCACGGTGTTCCGCGGCTGCATGACGCAGGTGGGCGAGCTGCCGATCGGTTTCGAGAGCTGGGACCACGTGCCCCGCAACGCCTTCTTCGCGCCCGTGGCCGACGTCAGCCGGCTCGAGGCCTACATGGACGAGCTGCGCAAGGCCGGCGACTCCTGCGGCGCCCGCCTGCGCGTGGTGGCCAGCCGCGTGCCCGTGGGCCTGGGCGAGCCGCTGTATGACAAGCTCGACGCCGACATCGCCTGGGCGATGATGGGCATCAACGCGGTCAAGGGTGTCGAGATCGGTGCCGGCTTCGCCAGCGTGGCCCAGCGCGGCACGACGCATGGCGACTCGCTCACGCCCGGTGGCTTCCAGACCAACAACGCCGGCGGCGTGCTCGGCGGCATCAGCACCGGCCAGGACATCGAGGTGTCGATCGCCATCAAGCCGACCAGCTCCATCCGCAGCCCGCGCGAGTCGATCGACATGGCCGGCGAGCCCACGGTGGTCGAGACCTTCGGCCGCCACGACCCGTGCGTGGGCATCCGCGCCACGCCGATCGCCGAAGCGGTGCTGGCCCTCGTGCTCATGGACCATGCGCTGCGCCACCGCGCGCAGAACGCCGACGTGGCGGGCGACGTTCCGCCGCTCAAGGCTTCGTTCCTCTGACAGCGCCTCGCGCCAACGGCGACGCCAGGGCTTCGGCGGCGCGCCCATAATGACGCATGCCGATCGATTACGTACGCGGGCTGACAGGTAGCGAGCGCAGCACCCGCGCCAACCGCCATCTCGGCTGGGCCCTGGCCTTCATCGCGGGCGCGACCAATGCCGGCGCGTACCTGGCCGTGCGGCAATACACCTCCCACATGACCGGCGTGGTCTCGTCCATGGCCGACCATCTGGTGCTCGGCGAGCTGGACCTGGCTGCGGGCGCGCTCGGCGCCCTGGTGTCCTTCATCTGCGGGGCCGCCACCTCGGCCGTGCTCATCAACTTCGCGCGCCGGCAGCAGCTGGCCAGCCAGTACGCACTGCCGCTGCTGTTGGAGGCGGCGCTGATGCTGGTGTTCGGCATCCTGGGCGCGCAGCTGTCGTCGGTGCGCGGGCTGTTCGTGCCCGTGACGGTGATGCTGCTGTGCTTCATGATGGGGCTGCAGAATGCGGTGATCACCAAGGTCTCGCGGGCCGAGATCCGCACGACCCACGTGACCGGCATGGTCACCGACATCGGCATCGAGCTGGGCAAGCTGTTCTACTGGAACCGTCCGCACGCCGACCCGGCCCTGCACGTCGTGGCCGACCGGGCGCGGCTGGCGGTGCTGGCGATGCTGGTGCTCGCATTCTTCGTCGGTGGCGTGGTCGGCGCCATCGGGTTCCAGAAGCTTGGCTATGCGATGACGGGCTGGCTGGCGGTGATCCTGCTGCTGCTGGCCATCGTGCCGGCGGCGGACGATTTCCGCCGCCTGGTGAGGTCACGCAACGGTTAGGCCGGCTCGGGAGCATTCTCGGAGCCGGCACGACCGGTGCCGGTGCGCGGCGCCGTCCGGTACTGCCGGGCCAGGGCCACCCGCAGGTTCAGCGCCGCACGCGCGTTGTCGATGTGCCGGGACAGTTCGGCGGGAACTTTGTGACGCGTTCCTTGACGGGTCTCCCGACCGGCGGCTTCGAGCGCCGTCGTCCAGGCGCTGGCGTGGCCGATCAGGGCGTCGATGGCGTCGCGGGTGCTGTCCAGCGCGAGTCTGTATGTCGCCGCTTCGGCTTTGCCGGTGACCTTGGCCAGGCTGGTGCGCAGGAGGGATTGGCGGTTCTGCAGTTGATCGAGGTGGGCGTCGAAGCTGCGCGGCATGTCGCCCATGAAGCTGGCCAGTGCTGCCGCCAGCGCCCTGCGGGCGGCCTGGGCCTGGTCGTGATGGTGCCGGATCTGAAGGGCAAGATAGTCCATCGCGCCTTGCTGCAGCTTCGTCAGGGGCTTGCCGGCCGCCTCGCCTTGAATCAACGCGCGGCTCGCTTCCATCGCCTTCGCGCGTGCGAGCAGGTCGCCGATCCTTTGTTCGCCCTGCGCAAATCGAACGCCCGCCTGAGCGAGTTGCTTCGTGATGGCCGGCATCGCGGGTGGGGCCTGTGTCACCTGCAAGGCGCTGCCAACCAGTTCCTGGCAGCTGCGGGCCACCCGGGCGAGGCTGTCGTGGGTGGTACGCGTGCCCACGCGTTTGATCCGGTGGAGCGATTCGGCCCTCATCTCCTGATCCGCCGTTTCAAGCATCTGGGATTCGATGCGATTGAACTTCAGGAAGATCTTCAGTTTCGTGCGAAAACCTTGAGGGTAGGTGCGAGGAGCCAGGTCCACGAACAGGTTCTGGTATCTGGTGCTTCGTTCGTCGAGGCGCTGCTTCAGCGTGGCGATCTGCTGTCCGGGTCCATTGGCCGCGACGATGGCCGCACCGGCCGTCCGTGCGACGGCCGCGATGGCCTCGGGCTGCAGGCCGACCCTGCCCAGGCGCTCGTCCAGCGCATCGAGTTCGCCGAGATGGCCCGCCGCCTGTCTGGCGAATGTGTCGTTGGCCTGGCGGCTGGCGTCGCGCAGCAGCGTATCGGCGGTAACCCGGGCCTGCGGGTTGGCGGTCATCACGGTCAGAATCCTGTGGCGCAGCTCGTTGACCTGATTGATCAACTTGGGCACATCCTGCGGTTCGCATTGGGCGGACCGCAGCTGGTGGCCCTTCAGCCGCAGCTTTGCCAGCCACAGCTCCAGCTGCTGCGGCGCCGCCATCGCAGGCATCGCCTTCGTCGGAGCCTGCAGCGCAACGGAGGCTGGCGAAGTGGAGGCTGTCGAGATGAAGTCGGGCGACACGGGCGACAGCAGGGCGAGATCGTCCAGCGTGGGTTCGCGGTACTTGCGCTCGCTGGATTCGCGGTGCTTGGACTCGCGCAGCTGGCTGGTTCCGTTCTCGCGGAGTCCGGCGTGCGCGTGCTCACCGGGCTGGCGGTGCTTGCGTTCGCCGGGCGCTCGCTGCACGGGTCCGTCCGTCGGCCCTGCGGTCCGACTGGAGGTCGAACTGGCGGTCCGGCTGTCGGGCGCAGCGTGCGACGCGGGCGTGAGCCGTCTCGCCAGGGGCCCTCGCGGTTCTGGTCCAATGCGCGGCGCGGGCGGGCGGCGTGGCGCCGACGGTGTGGCCAGGTCGACTTGGGGTACGCGGGGGGGGCGGGGGGTGTCAGGTGCGCAGACGCTGGCCTTGACCGGAGCGGTGAATGCGGGGGCTGATCGTGTCGGTGTCGCCATGCATCGGATCTCGTGGAAGCGCGGGATGCGCCTGTCGTTTCGAGGCGCATTCTGGAAGCGAATCTGCGCGGCGCCTGTCATACTCGCGTATAGCGCATGGTGCCGTTCCATCCCTCCCCTATTCGTTTCTTCAGCATTCCAGCCGTTCTGCCGCAGGGGCCTTCTTCCCTTTCTCGTGCGGGTGCGCCGGGCGGCTGGCGTGCGGCGACGGCCCGGTGGTTGCGGCGTCGTCCTCCATTGCCGGACCGGCCTGGCTTGCGTCGCTGCCTGAGCCTGCCAGCGTGCAGCCGTGGGTGAGCTGCTGGCCGCCACGGCCCTGACCCTGTTTTCCTTCAACATCATCCTGACCAAGGTCGCGTCCGGGCGCATCGCCATCGGGCAGGGCTTCCTGGTGTCGGTGTCGATGAACGTGGTGTTCGGCCTGCTGCTGCTGGCCGGACAGGTGGCGATCTGGGGCTGGCCGCGCTGGAGCTGGGAGGGCTTCGCGCTGTTTCTGGTGTCCGGCCTGTTCTCGGTGTCGCTCGGACGCTTCTTTTTCTTCGAGTCGGTGGTGCGTTTCGGGCCGACGCGCGCCAGCCTGTTCCAGGTGGTGATTCCGCTGTTCACGGCGGTGCTGGCCGCGCTCACGCTCGGTGAGCGGCTGGACCTGTCCGACTTCGTGGGGATCGCCATCTCGGTGGCCGGCCTGGCACTGGTGGTGTGGGAGCCGGGAGCGGCTGCCGCGCCGCAGCCGCTGGTCGGCGCTGCAGCCGCCAAGGCATCCGCCAGCGCCATCCCGCCCACCGCAGGGCGCTCCCGCCTGCGGCCGTGGATGTCCTCGATGGTGGCCATCGGCTGCGGCGCGGCGCTGTGTTACGCGGTGGGCAACGTGCTGCGTGGCGCGGCCATGGCGCGCTGGAGCGAGCCGCTCCTGGGCGGCGTCATCGCGGCAGGCGGCGCGCTGGTGGTGCATCTGGCCTTCAGCCGCGAGGGCCGGCGCCATGTGCTGGGGCTGGGCGAGGCCGACCGCAAGGGTGTGGCCATGTTCATGGCGGCTGGCGCGCTCACGATCTGCGCGCAGTCACTCATGATCGCCTCGCTTCGCTACACCGCGCTGTCGGTCGCCACGCTGATCGCTTCCTGCGTGCCCTTGCTGGTGATGCCGCTGTCGTGGCTGCTGCTGCGCCAGCAGGAGCGCATCGGCCTGCGCACGGTGGCTGGCGCGGTCCTGGCCGTCGCCGGGCTGGCGCTCGTGCTGCTGGTCTGATGCGGGGCCGCCGCGCTGGCGCCCACGGGGCCTTGCGGGCATAATCGTCCGAGCTGAAACGGCCGCGGACGACCTCCAGGCCCGGCCGGCCTCGTTGTCCTGGGGATGATCTTCCCGGGGCATTTTCCGGTGACCGCATGACCCTTGCGATCACGCACCCGCCCCTTCGGCCATCCGCCGTGCGGGCGCGACAGACAGAGGATGAGCAATGAACGCCCGCAATGACGCCTTCGTGTCGGCCCCACCGACCCTGCGCGACGTCAGCCTTGACGACAAATACACCGCCACCACCGGCCGCATCTACCTGAGCGGCATCCAGGCCCTGGTGCGGCTTCCCCTGATGCAGCACATCCGCGACCAGGCCGCAGGCCTGCGCACGGCCGGCTTCATTTCCGGCTACCGCGGCTCGCCGCTGGGCGGGCTCGACGAGGCGCTGTGGCATGCCCAGAAGCACCTGGCGGCGCATGATGTGAAGTTCATCCCCGGCGTCAATGAAGACCTGGCCGCCACAGCCGTCTGGGGGACGCAGCAGGTCGCGCTGATCGGCCAGCCGCGATACGACGGCGTTTTCAGCCTCTGGTACGGCAAGGGTCCGGGCGTGGACCGCTCGATCGACGTGCTCAAGCACATGAACCATGCCGGCACGGCGCGCCTGGGTGGCGTGCTCATGGTGGCCGGCGACGACCACGGCGCCTATTCGTCCACGCTGCCGCACCAGAGCGACCACGTGTTCAGCGCCTCGATGATCCCCATGCTCTATCCGGCGAGCGTGCAGGAGTACATCGAGCTGGGCCTGCATGGCTGGGCCATGTCGCGCTTTTCGGGCTGCGTCGTGGGCTTCAAGGCCCTGGCCGACACGGTGGAGTCGAGCGCGTCGATCCCGGCCGATCCGTTTGCCGTGGAATGCCGGCTGCCGGCCGAGTTCGTGATGCCCGAAGGCGGGCTCAACAACCGGCTGTCGACCGACACGCTGGGCGTGCAGGCGCGCAAGCAGGAAGCGCTGATGCAGGACTACAAGATCTACGCGGCCATGGCCTATGCCCGCGAGAACCGCCTGAACCGCGTGACCATCGACGCGCCGCAGGCCCGCCTGGGCATCGTCGCCTCGGGCAAGAGCTACCTCGACGTGCTGGAGGCGCTGGAGGAACTGGGCATCGACGAGGCGCTGGCCGGCGAGATCGGCATCCGCCTGTTCAAGGTGTCCATGCCCTGGCCGCTGGAGCCCGAAGGCATCCGTGAGTTCGCGCGCGGACTCGACGAGATCCTCGTGGTCGAGGAAAAGCGCCAGATGGTCGAGTACCAGCTCAAGGAGCAGCTGTACAACTGGCGCGAGGACGTGCGCCCGCGCGTGATCGGCAAGTTCGACGAGAAGGGCGAGTGGGATGTGCACAACCCGCGCGGCCGCGGCGACTGGCTGCTGCCGTCCAGGGCCGACTTCCCGGTGGCGCTGGTGGCGCGCGTGATCGCCTCGCGCATCATGCGCCTGGGCATCGAGACGCCGACCATGGACCTCATCAAGGAGCGGCTGGCCTTCCTGGATGCCAAGGACGCGGTGCTGACCAAGGCGATCAGCACGCCGCCGCGTCCGGCCTGGTACTGTTCGGGCTGCCCGCACAACACCAGCACCCGCGTGCCCGAAGGCAGCCTGGCGCTCGCCGGCATCGGCTGCCATGTGATGGCCACGGCCATCTATCCCGAGTTCAACAAGCTCACCACGCAGATGGGCGGCGAGGGCGCGCCGTGGATCGGCGCGGCGGCGTTCACCGACATTCCGCATGTGTTCGCCAACCTGGGCGATGGCACCTACTTCCACTCCGGCTATCTCGCGATCCGCGCGGCCATCGCGGCGAACCGGACGCTGCCGGTGAACATCACCTACAAGATTCTCTACAACGACGCGGTCGCCATGACGGGCGGCCAGCCGGTGGACGGCCAGCTCGACGTCTGGCGCATCGCCGCGCAGCTGGCGGCCGAAGGCGTCAAGCGGCTGGCCATCGTGGCCGAGGATCCGTCGCTCTACACCGACCGGGCGCGCCTGCCGGCCGGCGCCACCATCCACCACCGCGACCGGCTGGACGACGTGCAGCGCGAGCTGCGCGAGGTGCCGGGCGTGAGCGTCATCATCTACGACCAGACCTGCGCCGCCGAGAAGCGCCGCCGCCGCAAGCGCAACGAGTTCCCCACCCCCGACCGGCGCCTCGTGATCAACGAGCTGGTCTGCGAAGGCTGTGGCGACTGCGGCGCGCAGTCCAACTGCACCTCGATCCTGCCGCTGGAAACCGAGTTCGGCCGCAAGCGCACCATCGACCAGGCCAGCTGCAACCTCGACTTCTCCTGCGTGAAGGGTTTCTGCCCGAGCTTCGTGTCGGTCGAGGGCGGCAAGCTGCGCAAGGGCGCGGGCCCCAAGCCGCCGGTCGCGCCTGACGAGCTGCCGCCGCCGGTGCTCACGCCCGAGGCGGCGTTGCTGCCCCGGCCGTTCAACATCTTCATCACCGGCGTCGGCGGCACGGGCGTCATCACGCTTGGCGCGCTGCTGGGCATGGCGGCGCACCTCGAAGGCAAGGGCGTGAGCGTGCTCGACATGACGGGCATGAGCCAGAAGAATGGCTCGGTCACCTGCCACGTTCGGCTGGCGGCCAGCCCCGACGTGCTGCATGCGCAGCGCATCGCCACGGGCGAGAGCGACCTGCTGCTCGGCTGCGACCTGCTCACCGCCGGCTCGGCCGAGGCCGTGGCCAAGACGCGGCCCGGCCGCACGCTGGCGCTCATCAACAGCCATGAGCAGCCCGCCGGGCAGTTCACCAAGGACGCGAACTGGGCTTTCCCCGGCGCGCAGACGCGCGAGCTGATCGCCGAGGCCACGGGCGGCCGCGCCGAGTTCATCAACGCCACCGAGCTGGCCAAGGGCCTGATGGGCGACTCCATCGGCGCCAACATCATGATGCTGGGCTTTGCCTGGCAGAAGGGCGCGGTGCCGCTGTCGCTGGCCGCGCTGCGCCGCGCCATCGAGCTCAATGGCACGGCCGTCAAGGCCAACCTGCAGGCCTTCCAGTGGGGCCGTCTTGCGGCCATCGACCTGCCGCGCGTGCGGCGCGAGGCCACGCGCGAGGCGGTGGTGCAGGTCACGCCGCCCGAGACCCTGGCCGGACTCGTGCGCAAGCGCGCCGAGTTCCTCACGGCCTACCAGGACAGCGCCTATGCGGCCCGCTACACGGATTTCGTCGAGAAGGTGCGCGCCGCCGAGGCCGCGCTCGGCCGCGGCGACCGCCTGTCGCGGGCCGTCGCCAAAAGCCTGTTCAAGCTCATGGCCTACAAGGACGAATACGAAGTCGCGCGCCTGCACACCGACCCGTCAATGAAGCAGGCCATTGCCGCGCAGTTCGAGGGTGACTACAAGCTGGCCTACCACCTGGCGCCGCCCACGCTGGGGGCTGACGCCCACGGCGTGCCGAAGAAGCGGCGCTTCGGACCCTGGATGGGCACGGCCTTCCAAGTGCTCGCGCGGCTGAAGTTCCTGCGCGGCACGGCGCTCGATCCGTTTGGCCGCACCGAGGAGCGCCGCACCGAGCGGGCGCTGCCGGCCGAGTTCATGGCCGACATCGAGCAGGTGCTGGCCCGGCTGGATGCCGGCCGGCTTGACGCCGCCATCGAGCTGGCCCAGTTGCCCATGAGCATCCGCGGCTACGGCCACGTCAAGCAGGCCAGCCTCGACAAGGCGCGGCCGCGCTGGCAGGCGCTGAAGGCCGGGCTGCTCGCCTGAACGGCGCGCATCGGGCCGGGGTAGACTGCCGGATGCGGCACGGGCGCCTGTCACTGCCCGGCCGCGCTCCTTGCAGTCTTCATCCTCCTCCTCGGGCGGCCCCGGCCGCCAGCTCGTGCCCTTTGCCGCCCTGTCTGCGAGTTACTTCGCGCACATCGGCTTCTTCAACCCCTACCTGCCGCTGTGGCTCAAGGAGCTGGGGTTTCCGATCTTCGTCATCAGCCTGCTGACCTCGGCGCAGTCGTTCACTCGCACCTTTGCGCCCTACGTCTGGGGCTGGATCAGCGACCACACCGGCGAGCGCGTGCGGCTGCTGCGCCTGGGCGCGGTGGTGGCGCTCGTGGCCTCGGCCGGGCTGTGGTGGAACGGCGGGCCGGTGTGGATCGGCCTCGTGCTGTTCGTGCTGTTCCTGCAGACCAGCTCCATGATGCCGCTGACCGAAGCCGCCATGGCCCATCTGGTGGCGGGCGACTGGGGGCGCTACGGCCGCGTGCGCCTCTGGGGTTCGGCGGGCTTCCTGGTCACGGTGTTCATTGCAGGGGCGTGGTTCGAGGCGTTCGGCATGCGGCACTTTCCGGCATGGACGGGCGTCACGCTCGTGCTGCTGCTGGTGTGCACGCTGCGCCTGCCCGACATGCGCGAGCCGCCGCATGCCAGCCACGAGGCCGCCGCACCGCTCGGCGACGTGCTGCGCCAGCCGCCGGTGCGCTGGTTCCTCGCGTCGCTGTTCTTCCACATCATGTCGCACTTCGCGATCTATGCCTTCCTCTCGCTCTACCTGGACGCGCTGGGCTACAGCAAGACCATGATCGGCGTGCTGTGGGCGGTGTCGGTGGTGGTGGAGATCGGCTGGTTCTTCGTGCAGGGCAGGCTCGTGGGCGCCCTGAGCATGGGCGCGTGGCTCACGCTGTGCGGCGCGGTGACGGCCCTGCGCATGGCCCTGACGGGTGGGCTGGCCCAGTGGCTGTGGGTGCTGGTGGTGGCCCAGGTGCTGCATGCGCTGACCTTCGCCGCGCATCACACGGCCTGCATCGCGATGGTGTCGCAGCACTTTCCGGGCCGCTTGCGCGGTCGCGGCCAGGCCCTGTTCACCGTGATCGGCTACGGCCTCGGCGGCACGCTGGGCGTGCTGGCCGGCGGCGCCTTTGCCGAGCACTTCGGGCTGCGGCTGATGTTCGGCGTGGCGGCCGCGCTGGCGACGCTGGCCACGCTGTGCGCCTGGCGGGGGTGGTGGCTGGAGCGGCGCCTGCTGCCCGCTTGAAGACGGCCCCGTCTGTCGCCGGAAGTGGAGCCTGTCTGCCGCCGGAGGACGGGCCCGTCCGTTGCCGCAAGGCAGGCCGGCATGGCTCGGGAGCCAGCTCCTGTCGCCGGAAGGCGAGGCCGCCGCAGCCGTCCGCGCTCGCGTTCAGCCGCCGCTTGTCTCGGGCTTGCGCCAGCCGAAGAACTCCGGCCGATGGCGCTGCATCACCGGGCCGTCGAAGTCCCAGGCGATGCACTGGCCCATGTGGGCCGGCGGCTTGAGCGGCACGGGCTCGCCCGGCAGGCGGGGCTTGGGGCCGGCGAGGGTCTGGTAGGCGGCCGTGCCCAGATTGAGGATCAGCTCGCGCATGTGGGTGCAGCCCTCGGTGCGGCCCATGCAGGCGTGGATGGCCTGGCGCCAGCCTGACGAGGCCTTGACGCCGACGAGCTGCTGCAGGTGCGCCAGCGCGCCCTGGCATTCGGGGAACGGCGTACTTTCCATGCAGGCCGCGATCGCGACGACCGTCAGCTCGCTGTCGATGGTGATGCGGGCCCGCATGTGGTGGATCGGCGTGCCCGGCGGCAGGGCACCCTTCTCGGGCGTGTGGATCTCGCGCGGCTTGGTGTCGAGCAGTTCGCCCTCGATGTCCCACAGGCCGTCGTCGCGCTTGTAGCCCATGAAGTGGACGGTGCGGGTGTGCCAGTGCTGGCGGGGAGCGGAAGGAGGCAGGGGCATGGGCGGTGTCTGTAGGGGGGCGGTGTCGGACGCGGCAGCGGGCGAGGCGCCGCTGGAGCCGGGCGGCCGGGCCGGTGGGTGCCGAAGCCGCGAGGTCGCCTATTTTCCGCCAATCTGCTGCGGCCGGTACGGCGGGGCGTGCAAGTCCCCGGGCGCGCAGGCTGCGCCGGCGTTCGTTCAGGCACCCGTGACGGGCGCCGCGCCCGCAAGGTCAAGGCTCCGGCGGCGCGGCCTTGAACGGGTTGAAGCCCGTGACCAGTGCCATGGCCGCGAGCACGAGCAGGCAGCCCGGCAGCATGCCGGCGGTGACCGGCTCGCCGAGGAACAGGCCGCCCCATGTTACGCCGAACAGCGGGATCATGAAGGCCGACGACGTGGCCGCGCTGGCCGGGATCACCCGCATCAGCCGCATGCTGATCCAGTACATGAAGCCCGAGGTGACGATGCCCAGCACGCCGATGGCCAGCAGGGCGGCCGGTGTGGGCTGCGCCGACGGGAGGGCGGCGCCGGCAGGCGCCAGCAGGATGAGCGCCGCCGCCACATGCACCACGGCCGACGAAGGCAGCGGCTCGTGGGCCAGCGTGGCCCGCTTCATGAGAACGGCACCGAAGCCGTAGCAGCCAGCCGCGACCACGCAGGCCAGCGCCGCCAGGACCACCTCGCGCGTCACGGCCACCGGCCCGAGCCGCACCAGCAGCGTCACGCCGATGAAGCCGAGCGCGCAGCCGAGCAGCCGGCGTCCGGTGAGCTGCTCCTCGCGCGCCAGCGCCGCGGCGATGACGCCGAAGAGTGGCGCGGTGGCATTGAGCACGGCCGAGTAGCCCGCAGGCAGGACGAGCGCCGCCCAGTTGAACAGCACGAAGGGCAGCACCACCGTCAGCATGCTCAGCCAGGCCAGCCGGGGCCAGGCGCTGCGCGGCGGCCAGCGGTTGCGCAGCCAGTGCATCAGCAGCGACAGCGTGAGCGCCGCCAGGGCGCAGCGCAACCCCGCCGTGAGCCACGGGCCGAGCGCCGGACTGGCGATGCGCAGAAACGGAAACGACGCGCCCCACAGGGCGGACATGGCGATGAGCTGGACGAAATGGCGGGTTTGCATGGCAGCGGCCGGACCATTGTCGTGCAGGGGCGGGCCTGGCGTGCCGATGGTCTCTGCGACAAATTCACCAAGGCTTGGGACAGCCGCCATGCCTTTGCTGACGCCAAGGTCGAGTTCGCCCAGGCCACACACCCAGGCCATGCACCCAGGGCGCGCTGCCTGCATGGAGACTGACCTGCCTCAAGCAGCCGCGCGGGCCCGTCGATAGAATTTGGGTCTGCAAGCCAGTTCCCGCGCGCAGCCTTCTGCCAGGCACGCGGCGCCGGACGAGCCAGCCCCTCCCTTCCGTCGCTGTGATTCCGTCGCGTTTTGCCTGGGGACTGGTTCATGCCTAGTTGCCGATTCCTGAGTGTTCTTTCCCTGTCGCTGCTGAAGCCGGCGCGCTGCGGCATGTCCGCCGGTTGGCGTGGCCTGCTCGCCGATTGGCGCGGCGCGGCCGTGGCCGCGATGCTCGCCCTGCTGGTGGGCGCGCCGGCGCAGGCGTCGCCCGCCGACGAGCAGAAGGCCCAGACCGTGGTCCACATGCTCGACTACGTCGGCGTGGACTACCCGGGTTTCGTCAAGAACGGCCAGGTGCTCAACGCCTCCGAATACGAGGAGCAGAAGGAATTCGCCGCGCAGGCCGTCGCGCTGCTGGCGCAGCTGCCGGCGACGGCGGGGCAGGAGTCTCTGATCGCGCGCGCGCGGCAGCTGTTGGCCCGCATCGAGGCGAAGGCGCCGGGCGACGAGGTGGCGGCGCTGGCCGGTGCCGTGCGGGCCGACGTCATCCGCGTCTACCGGCTGGCTGTCGCGCCCAAGGCCGCGCCGGACCTGGCCGCGGGCGCGCGCCTGTTCGCGGCGAACTGCGCCGCATGCCATGGCGACAAGGGCCTGGGCGACGGGCCCGCCGCGCGCGGCATGGAGCCGGCGCCCAGCAACTTCCACGATGAAGAGCGCATGAGGCAGCGCAGCATCTATGGCCTGTACAACACCATCGCGCTCGGCGTGGGCGGCACGCCCATGAAAGCCTGGACCGGGATCAGCGAGGCCGACAAGTGGGCCCTGGCCTTCTTCGTGAGCGGCCTGCGCGCCACGCCGGCCGCCCTGGCCCGGGGCGAAGCCGCGTGGAAGGCCGGCACGGGCCGCGCCGAACTCGGCAGCTACAAGGCGCTCGTCACCGCCACGCCCGGCGAGGTGCTGGCGCGCCAGCCCGAGCTGGACCCGGTGCGGGCCTGGCTGACGGCCCACCCCGAGGCGATCCAGGCGGCGGCGCCTGCGCCGCTCGAGTTCACGCGGGCGCGGCTGGCCGAGGCGCTGACCACGCTGCGCGCGGGCGACCGCGAAGGCGCGCGCCAGCTGGCGATCTCGGCCTACCTCGAAGGCTTCGAGCGGGTCGAGTCGGCGCTCGACAACGTCGATGCGCCGCTGCGCGCGCAGATCGAGCAGCAGATGATGGCGCTGCGCGCCGCCATTGCCGACGGCCAGCCGGTGGACGCGGTCGCTGCACGCATCGACGCGGTGGGCGGCCTGCTCGACACCGCACAGGAGAAGCTCTCGGGCGGCGGACTCTCGCCCGCCACAGCCTTCGTCAGTTCGCTGCTCATCCTGCTGCGCGAGGGCCTGGAGGCCATCCTCGTGCTGGCTGCGATCGTGGCCTTCGTGCGCAGGACCGGGCGGCGTGACGCGCTGCCCTGGGTCCACGCCGGCTGGATCGCAGCGCTCGCGCTGGGCGCCGTGACCTGGGCCGTGGCGCGCTACGTCATCGGCATCTCGGGCGCCAACCGCGAACTCACCGAGGGTGTGACCGCGCTCATCGCGGCCGCCATGCTGCTGTACGTCGGCTACTGGCTGCACAGCAAGTCCTACGCCCAGGCCTGGAACAGCTTCATCAAGGACCAGGTCACGTCGGCGCTCGGCAAGGGCACGCTGTGGGCCATGGCCGGCATCTCGTTCCTCGCGGTGTACCGCGAGCTGTTCGAGATCATCCTGTTCTACGAGACCCTGTGGGCCCAGGCCGGCCCCGAAGGGCAGGGCGCGGTGCTGGGCGGCATCGCGGCGGCGGCGGTGCTGCTTGCGCTGCTGGGGGGCGCCATCCTCCGGTACAGCGTGCGGCTGCCCATCGGCCCGTTCTTTGCCTGGACCTCGGGCCTGCTCGCGCTGATGGCCGTGGTCTTCGCGGGCAACGGCATCGCCGCGCTGCAGGAGGCCGGTGTGGTGGGCGCGCAGGCCGTGCCCTTCATCCGCGTGCCGCTGCTGGGCATCCACCCGACGGCGCAGGGGCTGGGCGCGCAGCTCCTGGCTCTCGTGATCGTGGTGTCGGGGGTCGTGCTCAGCCGCAGGCGGGCGGCACGAGTGGGGTGAGGGGTCGTTCGCGTGAGCGCCGTCAGGCGGCGTGCGGACCGGATGCGGATAAGATGAAAGTCGACGAAATCCGACCGGCGCATGACCTTGCGAGTTCTTTTCATCTGCGGCAAGAACCAGTGGCGCAGCCCGACCGCCGAGCAGGTGTTCGCGGATGACCCTGCCCTGGCCTGCGCCTCGGCCGGCCTGAGCAGCGACTCGGAGGTCCCGGTCTCGGCCGATCTGCTTGACTGGGCCGAACTGATCTTCGTCATGGAGAAGGCGCACAAGGCCAGGCTGTCCGCCGCCTTCAAGACGCATCTGGGCGGCAAGCGTGTGATCTCGCTCGACATCCAGGACAACTACCGCTTCATGGACCCTGCGCTGGTGGCGCTCCTGAAGACGCGCGTCACACCGCACCTGAGGCGCCGGCCATGACTGAAAGCACTTCCGCATACCCGCCCCCCGAGTTCGACGACGAGCAGGCCCGAGCCGTGCTGGGAAAGCGCCTTCTCGTCGGCGTCACCTACCGGACGCGAAGCGACGACGTCACGCGGCTGGAGCAGTTCCACGGCGAAATCCTCCGGGCCAGCCTTGAGGAAGGTCTCATTCTTCGCGTGAGCGGCACCGGCGAAGAGCGCTGGCTGCCGCCCGATCTGTCTCGCCTCGAACCCGCTGCGCCGGGACGCTACACGCTGAAGGGATCCGGCGAAGTGGTGCTGGACCCCGACTTCCTGTCCACCTGGACGGTCTATCCTCCGGCAGAGCCCGGCGATGAACCGGCTTCGCCATGACCATGCCTCCATCGCCCCCGTCGTCCGGGGCGTCGAAGTACCCAACGCGCTGATGCGGCGTGAACTCGGCGCGGCGGCTTCTCATTGACCGGGAGAAACACATCATGATCGAACTGAGCAAGGAAGACCGCGAGCAGGCCATCCTGTCCATCCAGCGCTACTTCGAAGAGCACATGGAGGGCCGGATCGGCAACATTGCCGCAGGCGGGCTGCTCGGCTTTTTTCTGGAGGAGATCGGGCCGAGCATCTACAACCGGGGCGTCGCAGCGGCGCAGGAGCGCATGCAGGCGCGGGTGTCGGACCTCGACTTCGAAGTGCACGAGGAGGAGTTCGCCTACTGGCGCAAGGTCGACAGGGCCTCGCGGCCCCGACGCCCCTGAGGTCTGCGGCTCAGATGCGGCGCTCCTGCGCCGCGCGGTAGCTGGCTCCCGACGCACAGACCGCCTTCGCCGGAATTTCATCCAGCGGGGCGACCGGAACGAAGGTCTGCAGGTCCGATGCCGCCTGAAGACTTCGCCGGGCGACAGGGCGTGTCGCGCAATAGGGCAAGTTTCTATCGAAACTCTTATAGAAAGTCACCCTATTTTCAGATCAGGTTGCGCATGGCCCGAGCCGTCTCCTGCAGTACCGGCAGCGTCCGGTTGACGGCCTGCTCGCTGCTTTCGTGGCCCATGGGCATGGTGACGTTGAGGCAGCCGAGCATGTCGCCGCGCCGGTCGATCAGCGGGACGGCCACGCCGCGAAAGCCCAGCTCCAGCTGCTGCTCCGAGATGGCCCAGCCCTGCGCGCGGATGCGGGCCAGCTCCACGCGCAGGCGGTCCTTGCTGGTGATGGTGTACGAGGTGTAGGTCTTGAGCTCGTGATGCGCCAGCCAGTCCTCGCGGCCGGCGTCGTCGCGCATCGCCAGCATCAGCATGCCGGCGGCCGTGACCTGGGCCGGCACCCGCGCGCCGAGTACGAAGCCGATGTTCATCGCGGTGGTGATGCCGCTGCGCGCGATGTAGACGATCTCGTCGCCGTCCATCACGCTCACGTACGCCACCTCCTGCGTGCCGGCCGTCACGCGCTGCAGAAAGGGCTGCACGATGCGCGGCAGCCGCGCCGACTCGAGGTAGGACTGGCCCAGGCGCAGCACGCGCGGCGTGAGCCAGAACAGCTTGCCGTCGGTGGTGACGTAGCCCAGGTGGGCCAGCGTCAGCAGGTAGCGGCGGGCTGCCGTGCGCGTCATGCCGCAGCGCTCGCCGGCCTGGCTCGCGGTCAGGCGCGGATGGGCGTCGTCGAAGGTTTCGATGATGGACAGGCCTTTTTCAAGGCCGGCGATCCAGTCGCGCTTGTCCAGAGGCTGCGTGGCGGGGCTTGGCATGACCGGGATTGTTGCAACGCCGCAGGCGGCCCGACCCCCGCAGTAACCCGTGTTTCGTTCGATCATCGAACATAAATGATCGTTGATCGAACTTTTAGGCCATTTTTTGCTTTGACCGTCGGCTTGGGTGCTCGCTAAAGTTCGCCCCGAACCGCAGTTTTGAACGATTATCGAACGTCATGCCCTCCCAACCCTCCGCCAACAGCCTGATGCCCTTCGTGAGTGGCACGACCGATGTCTACCTGATCGTGGGCGACCCGGTGGAGCAGGTGAGGGCGCCGGAATCCTTCAACCGCATCTTCGCGATGCTGGGAATCGACGCGGTGCTGGTGCCCGCGCAGGTGCCGCCGGCCGACCTGGACGACTTCGTGCGCACGGCCCTGCGCGCCCGCAACATCAAGGGCCTGTGGGTGGCGATTCCGCACAAGGCGCCGATCACCCGGGTGCTGGACCATTGCTCGGGCGCAGGCCGCATCGCCGGCGCCGTCAATGGCGTGCGCCGCAATGCCGACGGCAGCCTCGAAGGCGGCCTGTTCGACGGCGAGGGCTTCGCCGCCTCGCTCGACTGGTTCGGCATTCCCTGGGCGGGCCGGCGCGCACTGATCATCGGCGCGGGCGGCGGGGCCTCGGCCATTGGCGTGGCCCTGGCCCGTGCCGGTGAAGCCGCCGCGCTTGAAACCGCCGCGCGGCAGCCCTGTGCCGAAGTGGCCTTCTTCGATCCGGTGCCGGGCAAGGCCGCCGAGGTGGCCGCGCGCATCGCGACGGCCACCTCGGCGCGCGTCCACGCCGTGAGCAGCAACGACCCGCAGGGCTTCGACCTCGTCATCAATGCCTCGCCGCTCGGTCTGCAGGGGACCGACCCGCTGCCCTGCGACGTGGCGCGCATGGCGCCGCACGCCGCGCTGGTGGACATCCTCATGAAGAACCAGCCCACGCCCGTCGTGCGCGCAGCCCGCGCCCGCGGCCTGGTGGCGCAGCCGGGCTTCGAGATGATGATTCAGCAGACCCACCTGTATCTGGAGTTCTTCGGCTTCCACGACGCCGCGCGCCGCGTGCGCGACGACGCCACCTTTCTGCGCGAGCAGATCTACCCGGCCGAACTGGCGCACGAGATCCGCCGCGCGCCTGCATCTGCTGCCGGATCTGCCGCCGCAGCGCCCGCCGAGGCCGCGCCCGCCTGATAGCCGCCGACACCCAACGGTTCATCCACCCGTTCATCCACCGATTCATCCACCCCGTCCCATCCATCGAGGAGACAACCATGCAGAAACGATTCGCCCTCCAACTCGTCGCCGCCTGCGCGCTGGCCGCCGCCACCGGGGGCGCCTTCGCCCAGGAGGTGATCAAGATCGCCAACATCGTCGAGCTGTCGGGCAGCGGCGCGACGGCCGGCACCAACTTCAAGAACGGGGTCGAGCTGGCCGTCAAGGAAATCAACGCGGCCGGCGGCATCATGGGCCGCCGGATCCAGACGATCACCACCGACACGCAGAGCAACCCCGGCGTGGCCAAGGGCCTGACGCAGAAGGCCATCGACGACGGCGTGTTCGCGATCTTCGGCCCGGTGTTCTCGGGCTCGATCATGGTGAGCATGGCCGAAAGCCGCCGCGCCGAGGTGCCCAACTTCACCGGCGGCGAGGCCGCGTCCATCACCGAGCAGGGCAATCCCTATGTCTTCCGCACCAGCTTCACGCAGGCCTCGGCCATGCCCAAGGTGGCCCGCTACATCGCCAACCAGGCCAAGGTGAAGAACCTCGCGGTGATCTACGTGAACAACGACTTCGGCAAGGGCGGCCGCGACATGATCGCCAAGGCCCTGGCCGGCTCGGGCACCAGCGTGGTGGCCGACATTTCGACCGACGCGGGCCAGGTGGACTTCTCGGCCGCGGTGCTCAAGGCCAAGCAGAGCAATGCCGACGCGGTGTTCGTCTACACCAACGAGGAGGAGTCGGCCCGCGCGCTGCGCGAGCTGCGCAAGCAGGGCTGGAACAAGCCGATCATCGGCGAGACCACGCTCACCGGCCAGAAGGTGATCGAGCTGGCCGGCGAGGCCGCCAACGGTGCCGTGGCCCACGTGGGCCTGACGGTGGACGCGCCGAGCCCGCTGATCAAGGACTTCAAGGCCAAGTTCGAACGCGAATACAAGTACATCTCGGACCACAACGGCATGAAGGGCTACAGCGGCATCTACGTGCTCAAGGCCGCGATCGAGAAGACCGGCAAGCTCGACCGCAAGGCCGTGGCCCAGACGCTCAAGAACTTCAGCGTGAGCGCGAAGCAGTATCCCGGCGTGCTGATGGACGTGACCTTCGACGACAAGGGCGACCTCGACCGCGAGAGCTTCCTGGTGGAAGTCAAGGGCGGCAAGCAGGAAGTGGTGGCCACGCTGCCGCCGCTGGGCAAGAAGTAAGGCCTGCGGCCGGTGCGGCGGGCTCCTGGTGGAGCCGCGCCATGCGCCGGCCTCGCGCCAGACGGGCGGGCCGCGGCCAAGCGCCGCGCCGCCCGGGCTTCCCGCGCCTTGCATCCCGCGCCATCTTTCCCGCCGGCAGCCTTGCGGCCCGGCACCCGGCATTCCCACGGCGGACCCATGACCGACTTTCTTCAACTCTTCTTCAGTGGCCTGGCGACAGGCAGCATCTACGGCCTGGCGGCGCTGGGCTTCACGCTGCTGTGGCAGGCCAGCGGCACCATCAACTTCGCGCAGGGCGAGTTCGTCATGCTGCCGGCCTTCATGATGCTGGCCTTCATGTCGTTCGGCGCGCCGCTGCTGGTGAGCTTCGTGCTGGCGGCGGCGCTGTCGGTGCTGGTGCTCGGCTGGGTGTTCAAGCGCGGCATCGTGGATCCGCTGTTCCGCTACGGCATGATGCCGATCGTCGTGGCCACCATCGGTCTGGCCATCGTCATGCGCAACGGCCTGCGCGCCGGCTACAGCGCCGAGGCCCATCCGTTCCCGAGTCTCTTCCCCGACAAGCTGTTCAATATCGCGGGCGTCACCGTGACGCTGGCCGACGTGGGCACCTTCGCGCTGGCGCTCGCCATCGTGTTCGCGACCCAGGCCTTCATCACCCGCACCGTCACCGGCCGCGCCATGCAGGCGGTGGCGCAGAACACCGAAAGCGCCTCGGTGCTCGGCATCAACGTGCCGCGCATGATCTTCTATGCCTTCGCGATCAACGCGGTACTGGCCGTGGCTGCCGCGCTGCTGGTCACGCCCACCTACCTGGCCAAGTTCGACATGGGCGAGTCGCTGGGCAACAAGGCCTTCTTCGCCGCCATCATCGGCGGCTTCAACAACTCGCGCGGCGCATTGCTGGGCGGGCTGATCGTGGGCGTGTGCGAGAACCTCGCGGCGGCCTACATCTCGCCGGCCTACAAGGATGCCGTCGCGTTGGTGCTCTTCATGGTGGTGATCATGTTCAAGCCGCAGGGCCTGCTCGGCCGCAAAGAGGAGCGCAAGGTATGAACCGCACCAGCCTCATCGCCCTCGCCGTCCTCGGCCTGCTGCTGCTGGCGGCGCCGGCCTTTCTCAAGAACTACGGCATCTACCTGCTGACGACCTGGATGATCTTCACCATCGCCGTCATGGGCCTGAACCTCACCGTCGGCTACGCCGGACAGAAGTCGCTCGGCCATGCGGCCTTCTTCGGCATCGGCGCCTACACGGTGGCCATCCTCATGAAGGCGGGCTTCAGCTTCTGGCTCGGCCTGCCGGCGGCGGCGCTGCTGTGCTTTGCGGTCGGTGTGGTGCTGGGTTTTCCGGCGCTGCGGGTGCAGACCATCTACCTGGCGTTTGCGACGCTGGGCTTCAACACGGCGGTGTGGCTGCTGATCCGCAACGAGGAGTGGTTGACGGGTGGCACCTTCGGCATCAACAACATCGCGCGGCCGCGCCTGGCCGGACTGTCGCTCGAGAGCAATGGCGCTTACTTCTACTTCGTTTTCGCCTGCACGCTGGTGATGGCCGGGCTGCTCTGGGGCCTGCTGCGCTCGCCCTGGGGCAAGGCATTCACCGCGCTGCGCGACAACCCGATCCGCGCAGAAAGCCTGGGCATCGACGTGCGCAGCTACACGCTGCTGAGCTTTGCCATCGGGGCTGCCTACGCGGGTGTGGCCGGCGGCCTGTTCGCCTCGCTCGTGCAGTTCATCGAGCCCGCGCCTTTCGCCGTGGGCGCCTCCATCATGATGTACCTGATGGTGGTGGTCGGCGGGCCGGGCTATTTCCTCGGGCCGGTCGTGGGCGCGGCAGTGGGCGTGGTGGTGCCCGAGTGGCTGCGCGACGTGCCGATGGTGGCCAACTGGTACCTGCCGATCTTCGGCGCCTGCGTGATCGCGATGATGGTCTGGCTGCCCGACGGGCTGCTCAGCCTGCCCGATCGCCTGAAGGCGCGGCGCCAGTCGCGCGAGGCCTCGGCCGCGCGCGCCGCCCGTGCGACGGGGGTGCAGCCATGAGCGCACCGCTTCTCAAGGTCACGGGCCTGAAGAAGGCCTATGGCGCGATCCAGGCCGTCGGCGGCGTGAGCTTCGAGGTCATGCCGGGCGAGATCTTCGGCGTGATCGGCCCCAACGGTTCCGGCAAGACCACGCTGTTCAACTCCATGCTGGGCCAGATCACCCCCGACGCCGGCACCATCGAGCTGGGCGGCCGCGACGTCACCCGCCTGGGCCCGCTCGAACTCAACCGGCTGGGCGTCGGCCGCACCTTCCAGACGCTGCAGGTCTTCGGCAAGATGACCGTGCGCGACAACCTCATCGTTGCCGCGCAGGAGCATCAGGGCAGCATGCTCGGCCGCCTGTTCGCGCCCACCGACTCCGGGCTCGGCGAGCGCGCCGATGCGCTGATCGACCGCTTCCGCATCCGCCACGTCGCGCAGCTCAAGGCCGGCACGCTGAGCTACGGCCAGCAGAAGCTGGTGGACATCGCCATGGCCTTCATGAGCCAGCCCGACCTGGTGCTGCTCGACGAGCCCTGCGCCGGCGTCAACCCGTCGCTCGTGGGCGGCATCTCCTCGCTGCTCAAGGACCTGAACGCCAACCCGGCCGGCGCGCGCAGGAGCAGCTTCGTGGTGATCGAGCACAACATGGACTTCGTGATGGACCTGTGCCACCGCATCATGGTGATGGTCGAAGGCCAGGTGATGGCCATCGGCACGCCCGCCGAGATCCGCGCCAACCGGCAGGTGCTCGACGCCTACCTGGGGAACTGAGCATGACCCACTCCCACCACGCCCCCTCCAGCGACGTCACCGCCAACGTCGCCGCCCCCCGCGATCGTCTGGCCGACGCCGCCTGCATCGAGTTCGACGATGTGGTGGCCGGCTACAAGGACTTCATGATCCTCAACAACCTGTCGTTCCAGGCGCGTCGCGGCGCGATCACGCTGCTGCTCGGGCCCAATGGCGCCGGCAAGTCCACCGTGCTCAAGACGCTGTTCGGCCTGCTCAAGCCGCGCCAGGGCCGCATCCTGCTGGACGGCCAGGACATCGCGGGCGAGAGCCAGAAGGCGCTGCTGGCGCGCGGCATCGCCTTCGTGCCGCAGGGCCGCAACCTGTTCGGCCAACTTACCGTGTTCCAGAACCTGGAGCTGGGCGGCATCACCATCGGCATGAAGACCACGCACGAGCGCATCCTCGAGGTGCTGGAGTTCTTTCCGCGTGTGAAGGAGCGCCTGCACAGCCAGGCCTCGGCGCTGTCGGGCGGCGAGCAAAAGCAGCTGGAGATCGGCCGTGCGCTGCTGCTGCGGCCCAAGGTGCTGCTGATCGACGAGCCCTCCATCGGCCTGTCGCCCATCGTGGTGCAGGACGTCTTTCGCCTGCTGCGCCGCCTGGCCGACCAGGGCACGACGGTGCTCATGGTCGAGCAGAACGTCAAGAGCGCGCTCAAGATCTCCGACGAGGCCATTGCGCTGGAGTCCGGCCGCCTGGTGCTGCAGCGGCCTGCGGCCGAGCTGCTGGCCGACCCCGACATCGAGCGGCTGTTCCTGGGCGGCGCCCATGCGCCGGCCGCCGCGAACGCCCTGGCCTGAGACAACAAGGAGGACACGCGATGACGCCCCAGTCACTCACCCCGCACAACCGCGAAGCCATCGCCCCCGTGGACAACCCGCTGGGCATGGAAGGCGTGGAGTTCGTCGAATACGCCACCTCGCGTCCGCAGGCGCTGGGCCAGGTGCTGGAGATGATGGGCTTTCGGCCCATCGCGCGGCACCGCTCGCGCGAGGTGCTGCTGTACCGTCAGGGCGGCATCAACGTCATCGTCAACGCCCACACCGACGGGCCGCCGCTGTCGGACGCGCCAGTCATCTCCGCTGTGGCCCTGCGGGTGCGCGACGCGGGCGCCGCCTACCGCCGCGCGCTCGAGCGCGGCGCCTGGGCCGTGCCGGCCCGCGTGGAGGTGATGGAGCTGAACATTCCGGCGATCCATGGCGTGGGCGCCAGCCGCATCTACTTCGTGGACCGCCACCGCGAGTTCTCGATCTACGACGTGGACTTCACCCGCATCCCGGGCGTGGATCCGAACCCGCCCGCGCTCGACGGCCTGAGTTTCTTCGGCATCGTGCAGTACATCGGCAACGACCGCAGCGAGGACTGGATCGAGTTCTATCACGAGCTGTTCGGCTTTGCCGTGCTGCCCGACGAAGAACGTTTCGGCATCCTGCCCAAGGGGCACATCCTGCGCAGCCCCTGCGGCAGCTTCCACCTGCAGCTGATCGAGCCGGAGCCGGGCGTGCTCGACGTGGAAGACGACGAGTGCCTGCAACGCATCGGCCTGGGCACGCCCGACGTGCTGGCCACCGTCGCGGCGCTGCGGGTGCGAGGCGTGGAGTTCGTCGAGTCGCGCGGTGTGCACGTCGAGGACCGGGGCGCCCTCACGCGGACCTGGCTCGGCGGCGTGATGTTCGAGCTGGTCAAGGTCTGAGGGGCCGCCATGCAGCACGACGACGGCAACATCGACGACTTCGGGATGGACACCATCTCGCTGGCCGGCCCGCTGGAGGCGCGTCTGGCGGCCATCCGCGCGGCGGGCTTCAGCCAGGTCATGCTCTCGGCACGCGACATCGTCGGCCACGACCGCGGCTGGCGCGCGGCGGTCGACGCGGTGCGCGCCAGCGGCCTGCGGGTGACGGGCTTTCAGGTGCTGCGCGACTTCGAAGGCCTGTCCGGGCACCTGCACGACTACAAGGTGGACATTGCCAAGTCCATGCTCGAGATGTGCCGCGCGCTCGACTGCCGCGTGATGCTGGCCTGCTCGTCCACCTCCACCCATGCCACCGGCGAGCGCCCGGCTCTTGCGCGCGACCTGCGCAAGCTCGCCATGCTGGCGGTGCCGCTGGGCATCAAGGTGGCCTTCGAGGCGCTGTCCTGGGGCCGCAGCATCAACGAGTTTCCGCAGGCCTGGGACGTGATCTGCGAGGCCGACATGCCCAACCTGGGCCTGGGCTTCGACTCCTTCCACATGTTCGCCACGCAGACCCCGCTGGACGACCTGGAGCTGCTCGATCCCGACAAGATCTTCCTCGTGCAGCTGGCCGACTTCATGTGGAACGAGATCCGCTCGGTGGAGGAGCGCATCGCCACCGCGCGCCACTTCCGGGTGTTCCCGGGCGAGGGCGTGCACAGCAACCAGCTCGCGGCGCTGGTGCGCAAGCTGCATCAGCTCGGCTACCGGGGCGACTACAGCTTCGAGGTGTTCAACGACGACTACCAGCAGCTGCCGCAGGACGTGGTGGCGGCGCGGGCCCGGCGCTCCGCGCTCTGGCTGGGCGAGGGGGTGCTGCGCCGCTCGGTGCCGCTGCCGGGGCAGATCCGCCTGCGCCGTCCGGGCGCGAAGCCGGCATGAGCACGATCTTCGACGGCTTCCTGTCGACACCCGAGGCGGTGGCGGCGTTCGACGGGCCCAACTTCGTGAGTGCGATGCTGCGCTTCGAGGCGGCGCTGGCGCGGGCGCAGGCGGCCGCCGGCATCATTCCGGCGCCGGCCGCCACCTCGATCATCGGCACCTGCAAGGTCGAGCTGTTCGACGTTGCCCGGATCGTGCGCGAAAGCGCGAGCGCCGGCAGCCTGGCGATTCCGCTGGTGCGCAGCCTCAAGGAGACGGTGGGCCTGTTCAACCCCGACGCGGTGGCCTGGGTCCACTACGGCAGCACCAGCCAGGACGTGATCGACACCGCGATGGCGCTGGCCACGCGCGACGTGCTGCGCCTGATCGACGAAGACACGCGTCGCTGCGTGGACGCGCTGGTGGCGCTGGCCGAAAGCCATGCGGCCACGCCCATCCTCGCGCGCACGCTGATGCAGCCGGCCTGCGTGACGAGCTTCGGCTTCAAGTGCGCCGGCTGGGCCGCGCCGCTGGCGCGCAGCCGCCAGCGTCTGCAGCAGGCGGCGGTGCAGGCCTTCAAGCTGCAGCTGGGCGGCACGGCCGGCACGCTGGAGAAGATGCAGGGCAAGGGCGGCCAGCTCGTTGCGCAGATGGCGGCCGAGCTGGGCCTGGGCGTGCCGCAGGCCTCGTGGCATGCGCAGCGCGACGAGTGGCTGGCGCTCGGCTGCGAACTGGGCCTGCTGACGGGCAGCCTGGGCAAGATCGGCAAGGACATCTCGCTGATGTCGCAGGCCGAGGTCGCCGAGGTGGCCGAGCCGCACGAGCCCGGACGCGGCAGCCCCGCCGCCATGCCGCACAAGCACAACCCGGTGGCCAGCATGGTGGCGCTCGCCGCCGCGCAGCGCGCCCCGCAGCGCGTGGCGGCCCTGCTCGCTGCGATGCCGCAGGAGCACGAGCGCGCGCTCGGCGCCTGGCAGGCCGAGCTGGCCGAATGGCCGCAGCTGGTGATGGCCGCACACGGCAGTGCGCGTGCCCTGGCCGGCGCCTTGCCCGGCCTGCAGGTCGACGTGGCGCGCATGCGGGCCAACCTCGACGCGGTGCGAGCCAGTCTGCCCAAGGCCGTCGCGCAGGAGTGGTTCGGCGCCGACATGACGCGGCACGCCGCGAGCGCCGCGCTCGACCAGGTTCGCGCGATCCGGGGGCCGCAGCCTCTGGCGGCCTGACGCGGTGGCCTCCAGGCCGGACTGCCCTCACGCGCCCCGTCGATGCACGCAGGACACGCCATGCTGAACATCGCCCTCGTCGGCGCTGGCGCGATCGGCCGGCGCCACATGGCCCTGCTGGCCGGCTCGCCGCGCGCGCGCCTGTGCGCCATCGTGGATCCGATGCCCCAGGCGCAGGCGCTCGCCGCCGAGGCGGGCGTGCCCTGGTACGACGGCCTGCCCGCGCTGTTCGCCGCCGATCGGCCCGACGGCGCGATCCTCGCCACGCCCAATGCGCTGCACGTGCCGGGCGCCATCGCCTGCGCAGGGCAGGGCGTGCCGGCGCTGATCGAAAAGCCGGTGGCCGACACGGTGGCGCAGGGCGAGCGACTGGTGCGCGTGCTGCGCGAGTGCGGCCTGCCGATGCTCGTCGGCCACCACCGCCGCCACAGCGCGGCCCTGCGCGCGGCGTGCGAGGTGGTGGCCAGCGGCCGGCTCGGCCGGCTCGTCAGCGTCATGGGCAGCGCGCTCTTTCACAAGCCCGAAGCCTACTTCCGCGACGCGCCCTGGCGCGGCCAGCCCGGCGGCGGACCGGTGCTGATCAACCTGATCCACGACATCGACAACCTGCGCATGCTGTGCGGGCCCATCGATGCGGTGCAGGCCATCGCCTCGCACGCGACGCGCGGCCTCGCGGTGGAGGACACGGTGGCCCTCACGCTGCGCTTTGCGGGCGGCGCGCTGGGCAGCTTCTGCCTGTCCGACACCGCCGCCGCGTCCCGCAGCTGGGAGCAGACCTCCGGCGAGAACCCCGACTACCCGCGCGACACGGGCGAAGACTGCTACTTCCTGGCCGGCACCCGCGGCTCGCTGGCAGTGCCGACCCTGCGCACCTGGACTTATGCCGGCGAAGCGAGCTGGCATGCACCGTTCGAGCGCGCCCGGATTGCGCTCGTGGCGCATGATCCGCTGGCGGCGCAGCTCGATCATTTCTGCGACGTCGTGAAAGGGCGGGCCGAGCCGCTGGTGACGCCGGCCGACGCACTGGAGAGCCTGCGCGTGGTCGAGGCAGTGTCGCGTGCGATGGCCAGCGGGCGGCTGGAGCCGGTGGGCGCGCTCAGCCCAGCAGATCCAGCAGCGCCGCGTTGAACTGCGGTGCGCGCTCGTATTGCACCCAGTGGCCGGCGTCTGCAATGCGGATGAACCGGCCGAATTTCGGCAGCGATTCGAAGCGGGCCTGCAGCTCGCCCAGGGTCTGGCGGTAGAGCGCATCGTGCTCGCCATAGATCGCGTCGACCGGGCAGGCCAGCCCGCGCAGGGCCACGGCCAGCGCGTCGGTCCGGGCGAGGGAGCGGCCCTTCGTGCGGTCGCGCTCGACGTTGTACTGCTGCATCGCGACCGTCTCGTCGTCGATGGCGGCGCGTTCGTGCAGCATCAGGATGGCGAGGTTGGCGCGGTGGATCGCCGCCCGCGCCGCCGGGTCCGCCAGATGCCGCCAGGACGCGAGGTTGAGGGTCTGCCGCCCGGCCCACAGGCCCATGGCGGGCGCGCCGACGACCACGAGCCGGCTGACGCGATGCGGTGCCGCGCGTGCCAGCAGGCCGGCCGTCAGGCCGCCGAAGCTGAAGCCCACGAGTTCGCACGGCGCGTCGCCCAGCAATTGCGCCAGGCCCGCTTCGAGCGGCGGGGGCAGGGCGTCCGCGTCGTCGCCGCGCGGCGAGCGCGCCGAGCTGCCGAAGCCCGGCATGTCGGGCACGAGCACGCGGTGGCCGGCGGCCTCCAGCGCCTCGATGTTGCGCAACCAGTGCGTCCAGCCGCCGCTGCCGCCGTGCAGCAGCACGAGCGGGCGGCCATGGCCCCAGAGGTGCCAGACCACCGTGCCGTCGCCGCAGGGCGTCTCGGCCCGGATGGCGCGGGCCGCCAGCTGCGTGGCCGCGTCGGGCAGGGCGCCTGCCATGGGCCTCAGAACGCGGCGAGCGCCGCGATGGCCAACGGGTAGCCCTGCACGCCGAAGCCTGCCATCACGGCCTTGGCGGCCGGCGAGATGTAGGAGTGATGGCGGAACGCCTCGCGCGCATGGACGTTGCTGATGTGCAGCTCCACCAGCAGGATGCCCGTGCCCTTGATCGCGTCATGCAGCGCGATGCTGGTGTGCGTGTAGGCGCCGGCGTTGAGGATCACCCCGGCGAGTTCGCCCGCTGCGTGCAGCTGGCCGGCCTCGTGGATCCAGGTGACCAGCTCGCCCTCGTGGTTGCTCTGGCGGAAGTCGAGCTTGAAGCCGTGCGTGGCGCAGGCGGCGGCGCACAGCTTCTCGACGTCGGCCAGCGTCTGCGAGCCGTACACCTGCGGCTCGCGCGTGCCCAGGAGATTGAGGTTGGGTCCGTTGAGGACGACAGCGGTTTTCATGATGGGGCAGCGGCTTTCAGAGGATGGGGGCGGCGTCGAAAGGGGCGGCTTTGGGCGCGCCGTCAGACGGTGGCGATGAAATCGGACACGAGCTTGCAGAAGGTCATGGGCTTTTCCACGGCGCTCAGGTGCGCGGTATCGAGTGTAAGCAGCTGGGCGCCCGAAATGGCGATGGCGATCGCCTGCGACAGGGCCACCGGCGAGAATTCGTCGCGCTCGCCCGCCAGTACCAGAGCCGGGCAGTGGATGAGCCCGTTCGTGCCGCGCAGGTCCATGGCAGAAATGGCCTCGCAGCAGGCGACGTAGGACGCCGGGTCGGTTGCGACCAGGCTGCGGCGGATGGCAGCCACGCGCCGCGCGCCGCCTGAGGTCTCGTCGGCGCGGAACTCCGGCGTGAACCAGCGCGCCAGGATGCCATCGGCCACCGATGCCAGGCCGCCCTCGCGCACGCCACGGATGCGTTCGGTCCACAGGGCCCGGCCCGCTGCGTCGTAGTGGCTGCCCGAGTTGGCCACCACGATGCTGCGCACCATTTGCGGATAACGCACCGCCAGGGCCTGGGCCACCATGCCGCCAAGCGACAGGCCCACGAAATGCACTGGCCGGCGCGCCTGATCGACGATGAGCGCCGCCACGTCTTCCGCCAGCGAGGCAATGGTGATCGGGCCGATGATCGGGTCGGAACGGCCGTGGCCCCGGTGGTCATAGCGCAGTACGGTGAAATGCGGCTCCAGCAGGCGCGCCACGTCGTCCCACATGCCCAGGTCACAGCCGAGCGCGTGGCTGAGCACGATCACCGGGCCTTGTCCCTGTTTGACGAAGTTCAGTTGCGGCATGAAGCGACGGGTCGGTCGTGGATTCGGGCCGGGCAACCGGCCCGGCAGCTTGGATACGGCCTGATTGTGCAGCCTGTTTGTGCAATTTGTCGGTACCGTTGTCGGCGATCCAGTCCGTGCCGTGATCGGGGCGCTTGCCCAGGCGGCCGCCCTGCAGGCGCCGAAACCGCTATTTCCAGCCGGGCTGGCGGAATGCTTCCACCAGGAAATCCACCATCGCGCGGACCTTGCCCGGCACATGGCGGCGGCCTGGATAGACCGCGTGGATGTCGAGGGCCGGTCCGCGAAACTGCGGAAGAATCTCCACGAGGCGCCCGGCCTGCAGGTCCGGCCCCACGAGGAATGCCGGCTGGAAGATGACGCCCTGGTCGGCGAGCGCTGCGGCGCGGCAGGTGTCGCCGCTGTTGGCGCGCAGGCAGGCGTGCGTCGTCACGCTGACCGGCGCGCCGTCCGGGCCCTCGAACGTCCAGACGTCGCCGCCCGACCACCAGGAGTAGGCGATGGCGCTGTGGTCGGCCAGGTCCTCGATGCGCCGGATCGGCGGGGCCGCGTGCAGGTAGGCGGGCGAGGCGCACAGCACGACGCGGTCGGATGCAAGCCGGCGCGACACCAGCGTCGAGCCCTGCAGCCGTGCGATTCGCACCGCCAGGTCGAAAGCCTCGTCCACCAGGTCGACCACCCGGTCGGTCAGGGTGATGTCCAGCTCCACCTGCGGATGCAGCTTGAGGAACTCGCCCCACAGCGGCGCCAGGTGCAGGTTGCCGAAGGTCAGCGGGGCGTTGATGCGCAGCCGCCCGCGCGGGGTGGCGGCCGAGGCGCTGGCGGCCTCGTTGGCCTCCTGCAGGTCGTCGAGGATGTGGCGGCAGCGCTCGAAGTACTCGCTGCCGGCGTCGGTCAGCGAGAGGCGGCGTGTCGTGCGGTTCAGCAGCCGCGTGCCCAGCCGGGCCTCCAGCTCGATCACCAGGCGCGAGACCACGGCGCGCGAGCTGCCCAGCCGGTCCGCGCCGCCGACGAAGCTGCCGGCCTGCACCACCGCCACGAAGGCTTCGATCTGGCGCAACGTGTCCATCAGCAGGGACATCCAAACGGCACTAGCATGGAGTCCATTGAATCACATCTGCTGCCATGACCACCTCCCTCAAGATCGATTTCGTCTCCGATGTGTCCTGCCCCTGGTGCGCCGTGGGCCTCAGTGCGCTGGAGCAGGCGCTGGCGCGCGTGCAGGGCGAGGTGCAGGCCGATCTGCACTTCCAGCCGTTCGAGCTCAATCCCAGGATGGGGCCCGAAGGCCAGGACATCACCGAGCACCTGACCGAGAAATACGGCTCCACGCCGCAGCAGCAGGAGGCGATCCGCGAAACCATCCGCCAGCGCGGCGAGGCCGTGGGTTTCACCTTCCGCAAGGAGGGCCGGGGCCGCATCTGGAATACCTTTGACGCACACCGCCTGCTGCACTGGGCCGAGGTCGAGGGTTCGGGCCGGCAGCATGCGCTCAAGAAGGCCTTCCTCACCGCCTACTTCACCCATGGCGAGAGCCCGGGGTCGCACGACGTGCTGGCGCGCATCGCGGGCGAGGTCGGGCTCGATGCCGCGCGCGCCCGCGAGATCCTCGCGAGCGACGAGTATGCGCAGGAGGTGCGCGAGCGCGAACAGTTCTACCTCGGCGCCGGCATCCATTCGGTGCCCGCCATCATCATCAATGAGCGGCATCTGATCTCGGGCGGCCAGCCGGTGGAGGTGTTCGAGCAGGCCCTGCGCCAGATCGCGGCGCAGGTCTGAGCCGCTCGGGCGTGGACGGCGCAGGCGGGGCCGGCGCGGGCCTCGGCCTGGCGGGCGCCGCGTCATGTAACAGGCCGGCGGGCGACCGGGGACTGGATAAACTGCCTGCGTGAAAGTCCGCACCCATCTCCTGCTCATGGCGGGCGCCATCCTGGTGCCGGCCGTCGTGTTCTCCACGGTGGCCCTGACCATGCTGCTGGAGTCCGAACGCGAGGCCGCGCATCGCAGCGTCTATGAAACCGCCAAGTCGGTGTCGCTGGCGGTCGACCGCGAACTGTCCAATGCCCAGGCGACGCTGCAGGTGCTGGCGGTGTCCGAGAAGCTCGCCAACGGCGATCTCCAGGGCTTCCACGAACGGCTCTCGCGCAATCCGCGTGTCACCGAAAGCTGGACGCTGCTGTACGACGCGTCGGGCCGTGCGCTGGTCAATTCCGGCGTGCCCTGGGGCACGGCCATGCCGCTTCGCAGCCGGCCGGATGACTCGGCGCGCGTGCTCGCGCAGAACCGTCCCCTCGTGTCCGACGTGTTCACCGGTGCGCTGTCGCGCCGGCGCGTCGTTGCGGTCGACGTGCCGGTTCAGGTGGGCGCCGGGGGCGGGCCGTATGTGCTGTCGCAGGCTTTCCTGCCCGAGCATTTCAACCGTCTGCTGGCACAGACCCATCCGCCCAAGAGCTGGCTGATCGGCCTGTTCGACAGCAAGGGCTTGTCGATCGCGCGCACGCATCGCCCGGACGAGTTCGTCGGCCAGCCGGTGCGGCCCGAGCTGTACCAGGCATCGCGCGAGCAGGGCACCGGCGAGCTGCGCCACGTCAGCCGCGAAGGCATCGACGTCTTCACCGTCTACACCCGCTCGCCCGACTCCGGCTGGACGGTCGCCGTAGGTGTGCCCGCGCATGAGCTGGATGCACCGGCGTTCCGCGCCGTCGCCTTTGCGGGGACGGGCCTTCTGGCCACGCTGGCCATCGGCATCGGGCTGGCGCTGCTCTATGGCCACCGCCTGGCGCGCGCCATCGGCCGTGCCGCGCAGGCCGCCAGCATGATCGGACGCGGTGACGTGGCTCTGGCCGAGCCCATGCGGGTGGAGGAGCTTGACGCGCTGCAGACCGCCATGCTCCAGGCCCATGCCGATCTGACGCGCGAGAAGGAGGCGCGTCTGGCCGCCGAGGCCGACCGCGCGGCGCTGTACGCCAGTGAGCAGGCCGCGCGTGCGGCGGCCGAGGCGCAGAACCGGCAGAAGGACGACTTTCTTGCGATGCTCGGGCACGAACTGCGCAATCCGCTCAGCGCCATCGCCGGCGCGGTGGAAGTGATCAAGCTGCGCGGCGGCGACCCGCAGGCCACCGCGCATGCACATGGGGTGATCGAGCGGCAGTCCGGCCATCTGTCGCACATCGTCGACGACCTGCTCGACGTGAGCCGCGTCATCAACGGCAAGATCCGCCTGGACCGCCACCCGATGGACCTGGGCGCCAAGGTGCGGCGCGTGCTGGCGATGCTGGAGACCGCAGGCCGCACCGGCCGGCACACCGTCCGCGTCGAGACCGAGGAGGCCTGGATCGACGCCGACATCACCCGCATCGACCAGGTGGTGACCAATCTGCTGGTCAACGCCCTGAAGTACACGCCCGAGGGCGGCTCGGTGGACGTATCGGTTCGTGCCGAGGACGGCGAGGCGGTGTTCACCGTGCGAGACACCGGGGTGGGCATTGATGCCGCTTTGCTGCCGCGCATCTTCGACATCTTCGTGCAGGGCACGCCAGCCCTCGACCGGGCGCAGGGCGGCCTGGGCATCGGCCTGGCGCTGGTGCGCCAGCTCATGGATCTGCATGGCGCCACGATCACGGCGCACAGCGACGGGCCGGGCCGCGGCAGCGAGTTCGTCGCCCGCTTCAAGCGGATTGCGCCGCCGCAGCAGGAGGCGCCTGCCGAGGCCGCGCCGCCGGCCTCGCTGCGCGTGCTGGTGGTCGAGGACCATGCCGATGCGCGCGAGACGCTGCGCGACCTGCTGGAGCTGACGGGCCATGAATGCCGCACGGCGCGTGACGGCCCCGACGGCTTGCGCCAGGCCGCTGCCTGGCTGCCCGACGTGGCCATCGTCGACATCGGCCTGCCGGGCCTGAGTGGCTACGAGGTGGCGCAGCATCTGCGCGCCGATCCGGCCACCCGCGGCATCCGGCTCATCGCCCTGACCGGCTACGGACAGGAGGGCGACCGTCAGCAGGCGCTCGCCGCAGGCTTCGACACCCACCTGGTCAAGCCGATCAACACCACGCAGCTGTTCAGGACGCTCGAGACGCTGACGGGCCGCAGCTGAAGACCCATGGGCGTGTCATCATGTTCTGGCGAAGCGGCTGCGCCGGCAGCGTCCGGGCGGCGGGAGGCGACCCCCTCGCTGCCGCTCAAGGACGGCGTCGGCGCCAGCTGCGTGGCCATTCCGTCGCAGCACGGGCGTTGGGCCCTGCTGCTGGACGCGCTCGATGCGTTGTTTCCCGACGTGGGCCGAACCGCCTGGCAGGCCCGCATGGCGCGCGGCGACGTGCTCGACGCATCGGGCGCGCCGCTGGCGCCCGACGCGCCATGCCGGCCCGGTGCGCGGGTCCACTACTACCGCGACGTGCCCGACGAGCCGCCGCTTCCGTTCATGGAGGAGGTGATCTTCCAGGATGCGTGGATCGTGGTGGCCGACAAGCCGCACTTCATGCCCGTCACGCCCGGCGGTCGTCACTTGCGAGAGACCCTGCTGGTGCGGCTGCGTCGGCGGCTGGGCATCGACACCCTTGCGCCGATGCACCGGATCGACCGCGAGACGGCGGGGCTCGTTCTCTTCAGCGTGCAGCCGGCGACGCGCTGCCACTATTCGGCGTTGTTCCGCGACCGCAGCGTGCACAAGCTCTACGAGGCGATTGCGCCCTGGCGCGAGACGCTCACGCTGCCGCGCGTGCACCGCAGCCGGCTGGAGGAGGGCGACTCCTTCATGACGATGCGCGAGGTGCCCGGCGAGCCGAACACCGAGACGGCCATCGCGCTGCTGGAGCGGCGCGGCGAGCTGGCGCGCTACGCGCTCGAGCCCCTGACCGGCCGCCGCCACCAGCTGCGCGCGCACATGGCCGCACTCGGCCTGCCCATCATCGGCGATGCGATCTATCCGGTGCTGCAACCGGAGATCGCGGCCGATGATCCGCAGGCCTTTGCCCAGCCACTGCAGCTGCTGGCGCGCGCGGTGGCGTTTGACGATCCTGTGACGGGACAGGCGCGGCGGTTCGAGAGTGGGCGGAGGCTGGCTTGGTGAACTCGGTCAGGGGGGCTTTGGGTCCATTGTGTCGCGGCTGGTGACGGTGGTGGCGGTCGCTCGGCGGACACGCTGCTGCGACCTGTGTGCTGCTGCATCAGCCGCCAGCACTGCGCTTGGGCGACCTGTCCGTCCACGGCTGTTTGAACGGTTGCCAGATGTCAAAGCGCTGCATGAAGGGCCACGGGTCTTCATAGGCAGCGTTGGGTCGGATCGGGAGCCAGTCCTTCGGAATCCACGGCGTATCCACCTCGACTTCGTAGCCGTTGCGCCACGCCAGCTTGGCGAAGATCGTGGCGTGAGAGGCGATGAACTTGTTTGTCAGGCCCGACTCCTGCTTGTGACGCATCGCCAGCATCCTGGGTTGGCACATTTCCAGAAGCACGGCTTCCATCTGCTCCTTCTGGCCGCGCGCCAGCGCAAGATAGAAGCGGTGATCGATCAGGTACATGCGATCCTTCTTGATCTCGTCCTGCATGGCGAGGATGCGCTCGCAGCGTTCGGCCAACTCGTCCCACCGCTGATTGAGGGCGAGCCAGGACTGGTAGCGGTAGTACATCCAGTCCTTGGGGTTGCGCTTGTCGCCGCCGGTGACCTTGGGGTCGTCGGGCCAATACTGGGCATCGAACTGGCGGTACCAGTCGATGATTTCCTCGTTGTCGCTGATGAGGGGCCAGAGGAGGTCGATGACAAGATTCTCGTCTAACGTCTCGTGGGTGTACATGGCGTGGACTTTTGAGCGAACGTACGACCATTGCTTCAATCTAACCAGATCTTGGTCTTTAAAGTACGCCAGCATCGCCCAGGATCCAATAGGGCTCCCGCTGGTTAGTAAGCAGCCGGACCTCGATCCAGTGCCCGTCTCTAAATATGACAATTGTTCTTCAATACCGTCCTGCGCTTTGGGACCTACGTGCTCTATTCCCTGAAGGACACTTGCGGCATACGAGTTTGATGGCATACACAATTACTTTGAAGTAGGCATGTCGAGGCGAACGATCTTGAGTTCACCTGTAGCCTTGTCTACGTAAGCCACTGCTCTGACCAAGTTCCCACTATTCATAGTGGAACGAACGGCCTTCGCTGCCGGGCTTTCTTTCAGATTCTCAACTACAACATCTAAAGAATTATTCGAAAGCTGCAACGCCCCTCCAGCAGCCTTCGGATCAAGCGCCGTCGACCCATTCCTCGCCAACTGCTTGCTGTCAATGATCATGGTCTTCATGATGCCATCGCCCGGATCCACGAACTGCACCACGTGGTCCAGGCCGTTGTTGCCGTTGTATTTGGTGCCGTCGAGGATCTTGGTCGCCGGGTCGGATTTCAACACATCATTGACGAGCGCTTCGGTCTTGGTGCCCAGCTTGTCGCCGTTGGCCACTATGTCGCTGATCATCAGGCGCTGAGCCAGGGTCTCCGTCTGCAGCACGGCCGCTTCGCCCAGTTTGGTGCTGTTGATGTAGCCCTTGAGAGTGGGCGACACGTTGCCGGCCTGGCCGACGATGTCTGCGACATTGGCCTCCTTGAGCTTGGCGGTGGCGCCTGCGATGTCGCCTGCCTTGTAAAGCGCCTTGCCCTCTTGCAGGACTTTCTTGAGGCCATCCCCCACTGGCCCGAGCGCGCCGATGGTCGCCAGCAGGTAGTCGAAGGGGGTCTCGGCCTCCACGAAGCCCTTGACGTCGCCGATGACGGGCACGAAGTCGAGGATCGTGCTGCCCATCGCCCGCAGGGCGGCCTCTTTCTTGGCGGTGCAGCTGGTACTGGCGGCACAGGCCGCGCGGATATGGGTGTCCAGCACCTTCTGCGCAACGAGCCTGGCGTTCGCGTTGAGGTCCAGTGCGCCCGCGTAAGAGGCCGAGAGCGCTCCGCTCTTGATCAGGTTGAACTGGGTGACCGTGCCCGTCAGGGCTTCGTTGAGCTGGGTGCGGCACGCGTCGCTGTTCTGATCCTTGCAGGCTTGCCGCAGTTCTTCGTCCTGCCTGCCGCTCAAGGCAAGGTAGCGGTCCCGAACTTCCTTCTCGCAGGCGGCATGGCCTGCGCAGCCCTTGAGTTCCGCAGCCAGCTTGTTCCACTGGGCGCTGGTGAGGTAGTTGTTCGCGACCTCGTTGAAGGCTCCCGCCGCGCCCGCGCCGCCACCGACGAGCGCGCCGGCGCCTGTGGATAGAAGCGCCGTCAGAACCTGGGCCGAGAGTCCGTCGAGCCCGGCGTCCTTCGCGATCTGCGCGAAGCTTGCGGAGGAGTAGGTGCTGACGGCAGCACCTGCCGCGCCGGCCGAACCCCCCGTCAGCCCGCCGATGATCGAATGACCGGCGATGCGGCAGGAGCCGTCTGAACTCCAGCAACGGATGGCATCCAGGTCGCCTGCCTTGACGGCGTTGTCGAGTTGATCGTTCGCGTACCTTCCCCAGGCCGTGCTGGCGGCCTTGCCGAATTCCTGCGTGATCCTGATCTGCGCATCGACCTCTTTCCGCACGCGAGTCTTGTCAAAGATCGGTGCGATGCCGCTGGGCGCGTCGGTGCTGCGCACGGCCGTATCGCCCGCGAAGCCGGAGATGCCGGCGCGGGTGACGCTGCTGGCCTCTGCGCTGTCGCTGGCGATACCTGCTCCGCCGCCGGGCTGGGCCGCCACGGTCTGGCCCTGGGCGTCCTTGTGCTCGGCCGTGTAGCTGGCGCTCAGGCTGAAGCCCTCGCCCTGGTATTTGGCCCGGTTCTGGATGTCGGTGGTGATGAGCGAGCCGCCGGTGCTGAAACTGTTCAAGCCACTCTCGACCGCGCTCTGGCTGCTCGCGATGACGGCGCCTGTCAGGCTCGTGTCCTGGCCGACGCGGACCTGGAAGCCGCGGTCACCAGCCTGGATGCCCGATCGTTCGGTGACGCTGGCATAGGTGCTGTTGACGGACGTCCTGCCCACGCTCAGGCTGCCGCCCGGCGCCGGACCGAGCGTGAGGCGCCTGAGCTGCTGCGCCTGCTGGCGTAGTCGCTGGTGTCCTGCAGGCTTTGGATGGTCAGACTGCCGCCGACTTCAGCTTTCGTCGCAGGGCCCTATATATCTTCGACTAGGCATCCACAAAGACAGAGGCCGAACTGGTGCCAGCGAGTGCAGCCACAGCGAAGAAATTCTTCAGCCCTATGATGCTGCCGTCGTCGTCGGACTGGGGAGAATTAGTTGGATCGCAGGCAGCAGTGAAGTCGTCGTTCACGAAGCCAACGAAATACGCAACAAGCCTGGCATGGGCGGACTGAAGGTTGCCAACGCCAAACGCCATCTGGAGTATCTGACTTGACGTAATTCGCGTCTTCTTGGAGAAGAAGTTACCCCACTTTCGTTCCAGGGGAATCTTCGATTCATAGAGATCGTAACGAGCACGAGCAGCATCAATCGCCTCCCCATCGAAATTGAAGTCGGAAACTGCGCGTGTAAGAAGTTGTCCGCGTTGCGTGCTCAAATCGGCGGGGAGTCTCGATACCAACCAACGTTCAGCTCGCGCACTGATGGGATAGTGAATGGCACCTCCACATCCAAAGTCGGAAGACCGGATATTCATGGCACAGCCTGAGCAATGTCTTGAAAGGTCTTCCAGCGGCGCGGCTTCTGCGAGGCAATCGCCGACTCGCATCTCAGTCTCTTGAGGTCCATTCGGCCCCATGACCACGGTCTTGAAGGTCCATTCGGATTCAGGTTTGCCCTGGTCAAGTTTCGGGTCTTCCCGCATCAGTTCCAGCACCGCACTCGCCCGATTTCGGGCTTTCTGCATTCGCAGAAGGTCGGTATCGGAAACAGCTTCGCGAACTTTGCATGGAAAGGAGCCGTAGTAGTCAATTGCCATAGAGATTTCTCCGAAAGAAAGAAAAGATGCAGTCACCCGTTGCGCTTGAGAAGTTGCTCGTGCACCTCGGGTTCTTGGCGCCGCTGAACGTTGACAGAGCACCACACGTTGCGTGATCAACGCTTGCCGCGTAGACGATCCATGAATCCAGCGATTCCTCCGCGTGGAGGTATCCAGTCTGGTCGCAGGAAGTCATAAAGCGGGTCATAGCGTTCCAGCGGACGGATGGGCATGAGGTCCATCGGCACTTTGGGATGGTCGATGTGAATCTCCAATCCCCATCTCCAGCAGAGTTTTGTCTCCCAGGTGGCTCGGTAGGCCATGCACCCCTCAAAGGCCGCAGGCGCTACGTGCTCGGCCGTTGCGTGCCTGCTGATCATCTCGGTCAACGCGTCGACATCACGTGCGCACAGCAATGAAAAGAAGTACCTGCTGTCTTTTGTCAGGGGCTTCTTAGGGTTGCCGTTCCCGAGTCGTCCAATCGCTTCTTCCAATGCCGACACATCGGGGCGCATGGCCAGTTGCATCATGTGCACTTCCTGGGATGGAGCGCCGGGATGCTGCGGTGCGCTGTCGAGCAACGGCACATCAGCGAAAGCCGTGAGTTGAATGAGTTCTTCGGAATCGGAAAGCAGCGCAGAGACCAAGGGTCGTTTCGTGGTGAACTCCTCTGCCCCTTGGTACTTTGCACTTCCCAACGCCGCTCTCGTGGCGATGGAGAACCAGTACTTGAAAGCTTCTACATCGCTTTCTAGTAAATAGGCAGCCATTCCCGACGCCACTGCGAATCCTTCAACACTATCAAAGGCGTAGCCACGCAGAACCTTGGAGTGATTACCAGTTTGGAGCGCTCGAATCGACTCGGGAAGGCGCTCCTTATGAAAAACGAGAAGTCTCTGAATTCCCTCTTTGCAATCATTCATAGCGCTCTCACTCATTTCAATTTCACCACCGTCATGCCCTGACTATTCACCCCTGACACTGTCTTGACTAAGTTACCTGACTTGATGGCTTGATCGAGAAGTGCTGCCGTCTCTTTGGCGGCGGGGTTGTTGGAGTTCGCGAGCTTTCTGATTGAGTCGACCACCCACTGCTTGGACATCTGTGTCTGCAGGTCAGTCGCATCGTTCCCACCACTGAGCCGTATCGTCCCATCCGAGTTGAGCGGCTTGACCTCGTTGACGACGATCTGGTTGCCTTTGACATAGACCCCGTCAAAGCAATTGCTGCTGCCGCACTTTCCTTCGAGCTTGGTCCACCCATTTCTGAGGAAATAGTTGTCTGCAACGTATTCGCGGACGTTCCCCGCAGCCGACGACGGCAGTTTGTCCAGCGTCTTGAGAAGCGTCGATTCCGTCGCACTCAGTTTGACAGAAAGTCCTTCATAGGTGATCTGGCTTGCACTGATGTTTCCCTTGGAGGAGGAGTTTGCGATCCCGGCGAATGCCAGATCGGCTTCCGACCCGAGGAGGCGCACCGTGGTCTTCGTGGCAGCATCCACCACCTTGCCACCCAGAAGAAGTTCTTCGATGGAGTAGTCTTTGACAGCCGAGCCATTGATGGCGCTGAATTTCTCGATTCGATCCTCATCGCGCACCTGCGGGGCTGGCGCAATGGAGGACGGTAGGCTTCCCAGGAAGGTGTTCGCATACGGGTCTGCCTTCTGGGCTGCGGTGGCGCTGAAGTACGTCTGTGCGCTCCCGTCCGCGACGGCAACCTGGCCGTTGACCACGATGGGCGTCCCCATGTATGGCATCAGCATGGTCTGCGCGGTAGTCAGCGCGTCGATATAGCGTTGAAGACCTCCTCGGGCTCCTTCACTTGCCGGGTCAGCGGAGGCAGTTGCCAGTTCGGCCAGATACCTTGCGTTGTCTGCATCGGCCTTGTCATCGATCAATCCCTTGGCAACGCGTTCGAGTGTGTCTGTCCAGAAAAGTGACTGAGCCCTGAGGCACTCGGCATCCCCGGCGTTGCATGCGGCGGCAGATTTTTCCTTGGCCAGCTTCGCTATCAATGAGCGCTCGACTTGATGCAGCTGCCGGTTGTTGAAGTCCACTGCCGCAGCCCCTGCGGCTCCCGCAGTCCCACCGATCACGGCCCCCATTCCGGCCGCCGTCAGTCCCGTCAGCGTCTTGGCTGCTGTGACTGCCAGACCTTCGGTCATGCCTGAATCCACCAAAGATTTGGTCAGTGCTTCCTGCATCTCGTTCAGATACGGTGCCGTGCTGGCACTAGCGGCCGCACCGGCGGCGCCGCCAATGCCTCCTGCCAAGGCACCGATCACCGTGTGCAGTCCAACCCGATAGGTACCTCCTTCCTCCCACTTTGCAATTTCCGCCTCGATCCGAGCTTTCTCCTCTTCCGTTGTGGCGCTCTCCAGCTGATCCTTGAGTTCGGTCATCCTGGTTTGAGCGAAGTTCGCTGCCGCCTTGGGCGCCTCCCGCGTGAACGCTTCCTTGATCTTGGCCTGCGCTTCGACTTCGCGCTGGACCGTCTCCATGTCGAAGGTCCGCGCGATGCCCGTTGCCGCGTCCGTGCTTCGGACGCTCCTGTCTCCAGCGATGCCGCTGATGCCGGCTGTGAGCGTCGCCGCTGACGGCGCCGACGGTGCTGGCCGCTGCTGGTCAGATCGCAGCCCCAATTCAGTCGGCGATCTGATAGCTCCCATCGGGCATGCGCCAAGCGACTCCGGCAGGGCACACATCCATGAACCACCAGACATCCATTCCAAAATGCTTGTAAGGGGCCTCGTAGCCTGGCTTCGTACACATTCGGTCGGCATCGTCCTCACTGACCGGCCAAGCATGTCGAAACATCTTTATGTGCTCTTCGACGTTTCCCTGCAGAAACGTCCCCTTCCTGTGCAACTTAATTCGTTCGTCGCTCAGAAGGCGTTCAAGAATCCAGAGAAACAGTTCCTTTCTCCTTTCAAAGCACTTTGTGTCGAAGCTCAATTGGGACCATATACCATTCAAAGATTGTGTTTCAGCATTCCCAACAATTTCATCGAATCGCGCTCGTTCCAATCTGATCTCCTCACTTAAATTTCAGCTCAAAGTTGGTGCCATTTGCCTTTTTTGCAGCGTTCTCAATGGTGGTTGAATCTTTAACATCCACCGTCCACCTCCCCACCTGACTGCTGGACACACTGCGCACGTTGATCGTCGTGCCGTCGGCGAGCTTTGCCACCCACACGCCTTGATCGACTGCCTTGAAGCTGGCCCCTCCCGCCAATTCCCCCGCATACACGAATACTTGCTTTTCAAGTTCCGCCGCCGGCAGCGCCGTGGTGTCGAACACCTTGGTCGTGCCGTTCAGGTTGCTCTCGGCCGTCGCGAGGTAGCTCTTGCCACCCACGGTCACGCTGTTGGCACTGCTGGTCTTGTTGAACAGGAGCGCCAATTCTCCGACACGTTGCTCTTGCAGCGCCACGACTTTCTGCTGCGCCACGGCCCGGATCGTGGCCGTCAGTTCCTGCACAACGGCTTTCTCGGCCGCCGTCAGGGCCCGCCCCGCTCGTTGACCCAGCCCTTCGATCACATTCGTGGATGTGATCGCGCCTGAGGCGATACCGGCTCCGGCCTCGGCGCTGATGAGCCCGATCTGGACTGCCTTGTCAGGATGGGTCAATGCCCAGGTGAGCAGCGTCGGCCCCACGCTGGCGAGGGCGATGACGCTGGAGGCGGCGCCGGCTCCCAGGGTGAGCGTGGAGATGATCTGGCGCTTCTCGGTATCGCTTGCCAAGGCCGCAGCCATGGCGTTGGCGTGAGGCAGCGATTTCAACCCGGCCTTGATGTAGATGTCGGCCGTTTTCGGCAAGGCGCCGGCATACATCAGCAGGTCGGCCTTCTGCGCTGGCGTGGCATGGAACAGGTAGCCCGGCCCTGTAGCACCGTCCGCAGGCAGCATGCCCTTGGCCTGCGACAGGAACGCGCTGGCCGATGCGTCCCATGCGCCTTCAGCGCCAAACTGCACTTGACGATAGGCCTGCAGAGCCAGCAAGCGGATGGCTTCGTCCTCACTGATGCCTTGCTGTCGGGCGTAGTTCTTCGCGTTGTCCTTGATCCACTGCGTCTCGGTGGGATGCAGTTGACGGTTGTTGAGGTCTGCGTTGAGCGCTGTCGCGACGCCTGTGCTGCCACCCACCGCAGCCCCCAAGCCGGCTGCAACAGCCGATCCGACAACGGTTCGCAGCGCCGGGGGCAGGTCACTGACCAGGGTGTTGATGGCGCCAGCCGACAGCGACGTGCTCGCTGCGCCGGCGGCGCCTGCGGCACCTCCGGTAAGGCCGCCCACGAGGGTGTGAGCGAGTACGCGGTAGCTGCCGCCTTCCTCCCAACGCCCGGCGTCGTCAAGCATGGCTTGGCGCTTGTCCGGGTCCGCCTCGACGGCTGCCTGCTCACGCAACTGGCGGGCTTGTTGGCCGGCATGGTCGCCGATGGCCTTGCTCGCGTTGCGTCCAAAGGCTTCCGTGATCCTGGCCTGCGCCTCGACTTCGCGCTGGACCCTCTCCTTGTCGAAGATCTTGGCAATGCCGGTCCCTGCATCCGTGCTGCGGACGCTCTTGTCGCCAGCAATGCCGCTGATGCCGGCTGTGGTCGTGCTGCTGGCGTTGCCACTGTCGCGGCCGACGCCCATTCCCACGCCCGCGATCCCCAGGTCCTTGCTGGCCTGCCCGATGCCCACGCCCACGCTGTTGCTGCTGGCGCTGTAGCGGGCGCTGTTCTGAATGTCCGTGGTGGTGAGCTTGCCGCCGGTGCTGAAGCTGTTCTTGCCTGCGTCCACCGCGCTCTGACTGCTGGCGATGACCGCGCCCGTCAGGTTCGTGTCTTTGCCAACGTTGACCTGGAACCCGCCGTCGCCGGCCTGCATCCCGCTGGTCTCGGTAACGCTGGTGTACGCGCTGTCGACCTTTCCCCGGCTGGCATTGAAGCTGCCGCCAGCTCCAGCGCCCACGGTGATGCTCCCGCCCACGCTCTGCTGCCTGGACGCGTAGTCGCTGGTGTCCTGCAGGCTCTGGATGCTCAGGCTGCCGCCCACTTCGGCCTTGACGGTGTCGGCTTTGACGACTGCGCCTTGCATCGTGGTGTCGGCGCCGCTCTGGATTCGCACCTGCTCGCCGGCCGTGACGTGGGTGTTGGTGTAGGTGCTGTCGTTGCCGGCTTCGTTGCCCTTGCCGGCACTGGCGCTCGCCGTCACGCCGACGCCGCTGGTGCCCACGCTGAAGCCGAGGCTTCCCGATCCGGAACTGCTGTTGCCGCTCAGGGTCTGGGTGGCGTTCGACGCCCGCAGGCTCACGTCGCCTTCGGCGCTGAGGGTGGCGTTCTTGCTGGCCGTCATGTCGCTGCCCTGGATGAGGAGGTCGCTGTCCGCACCCGCGCCACGGGCCGTGATGCTGACGCTGCCGCCAGCGGCGATGGTGCTGCCTCGGGCGGTGTCGCGTGTCTGGGTCGTCGTGCTTTGGCTGCTGGAGCCGCCGATGCTGATGGCCAGGTTGAGGCCGCCGGCCTTGTCGGCGGCGGTGGCGTCGGCGGTTGTGGTGCTGCCGTCCAGGCCGCTGCGGGTGACCTGGTTCGTCTTGCCGTCCGCCGTGGTGACGCCCTGGCCAGCCTGGATGGCGTTGGCCGCGTTCCTGATGGCCACGGCGCTGTTGACCGCAGCCAGCGCCTGCATGCGGCTGTCGCGGGTGTTGCCGGCCGCCTCGGCCATGCCTTGCACCGTCTGCACGGCGCTGATGACCGGGCTGGTGAACTGCAGCCTGAGGCCGCTCTGCCTGAAGCGCTGCTCTGTCGTGCTGTTGTTGGTTTCGCGCGCTTCGGTGATCTGAATGTCCTTGGCCGCAATGCTCACGTCGCCGTCCGGGGCGAGCACGTCGCTGCCGCTTTGGCGGTAGCTGCCACCCGCCGTGAGCGTCACGTCACCGCTGACGGCGCCGACGGTGCTGGCCGAAGCCGTGGTGCTGCGAGCGGTCTGGTCGGTGCTTTGCTGCTGGCGGCCGATGGTGAAACCAATGCCGCCGCTGCTGAAGATGCCCGACTTCTTCTCGTCGCGGAAGTGGGCTTCCTCGGTAGTGTTGTTGGCCGCGACGATGGAGAGGTTGTTCTTCGCAGCCAAGGTCGTGCCTGCATCGCTCACGACGTTGCTGCCGGTGATCGTGACGTCACGCTCGGCCTGGACGGTCACGGTCTTGCCGGAGAGGGTGGTGGCCTGGGCCGTGGTCTGGTCCAGCGTGTCTCGCGTGGTGACGGTGGTGCGGGCGAAGATGCTGCTGCGGCCGGTGTGCTGATGCGCTTCATCAACCTGCACGTTCGCTTTACCGGCCGTGAGTTTGACATCGTTCCCGGCAGCGGCCACCAAGCTGCCTTGAGCACTCGTCACACTTGCGGCTTTGGCATTCAGGTCGTTGCCTGCCCGCAAAGTGAGGTCACCCTGAGTTTGCACGCTTGTGCCCACCTCGGCTGTGCTCGATTCGCTGCGGCTGTTGGCGCCGTTCCAGTCGATGCGCTGACTCTGGCTTTGTGTAGCGGTGCCCAGGTTCAGGTTGTTGCCGGCGGTGAGAGTGGTGGCACCCGTGCCCTGGTTCTGGATGGCCGCAGCGATCAGGTTCAGGTCACGGCCGGCGCTGGCGATCAGGGCGCCTGCGCCGCCTGAGACGTACAGGCCTGCGACGCGCTCGATGTGGGTGCGGGCTCCCTGGGCGTTGGTTTGCGTGCGGGTGGTCGAAGCGACGTTCAGGTCCCGCCCGGCCGTGGCTGCCAGGCTGTTGTTCGCAGCGATGGTGCCGCCGATGTTGTTCAGGTCGGTCTTGGCGGCGATCGCAACGTCGTTGCCCAGGATGCGCCCGCCCAGGTTGTGGATGTTGTCAGCGGTGAGCGAGACGACTTGTCGCCCGGCGATGGTGCCTCCATTGAGCAGATCACCGCTGATGTTCATCTGGACGCTGTTGCCCGCGATGAGGGCGCCGCCCGATTGCAGGTCGCCGTCCTGCACACGCACGTACAGCTGCGGCACCAGGGCCTGGGTGGTGCTGCCGTCGGGCAGGGTGATGTCCCGGGCGACGAGCCAGACGATGTCGCTCGTGAGCTGCGCCATCTGTGCGGCGCTGAGCGCCACGCCGGGCACCAGGCTGTACGCCTTGGCATAGGCCACACCGCTGTCCATCAAGGCCGCGAACTGGGCTTCATCATTGGCGTAGCCGTCCAGGAACCGCCGGCCGGTGAGCTGAGCGACCTGCTCGCGGATGAGCTTCTGCTCGTAGAAGCCATCACCCAGGCGCTTCTGGGTGAGCGCAGGGTCGATCGACAGGGCGCTCAGCAGGTAGTCCGAGCTGAGCCAGGTGCGGTAGCTGGCGAAGGCCGGGTCGGTCTCGACCAGGTAATGGCTCGTGGGGCCGGGCGTGAGCCGGAACAGGCTGCTGTCGGGCACGCGGGTGTTGATGCCGCCGCTGCGCACGACCGTGGCGGGGGCGGCCCCAGGCACCTGGGTGATGGGGGTGACGGTCTGTCCGCCCTGCCTGCTGCCGGTGGCGCTGCCCGAGGCGCTGGGCATTTGCTGGACCGTGACGGTGGTCAGGGCCGCAATCGTCGTGCCCGTGCCGCCCGCGCCGCCCGTGGCGGTGTTCTGCTGGTAGACGGTGGGGGTGAGCGAGATGGCTTCGATGGTGGCGGGCGGGCTGTAGCTGGCGCTGCTGCTGCCGGTGGTGTCGCGCCCCTTCTGGTGGTCGCGCCAGTACGAGGTGGCGCTGCCGACGTCGGTGGTAATGCGCTCACCCGCGACTTCCACGTTCTGCAGGGCGCGGATGGCGCCCGTGAGCGCCCCACCCGCGATGATGCGGCTCTTGTCGTTGAGGACGGTGTCCGCCGTGATGCGCATCGCCCCGCCCGCGCTGATCTGCCCCGGGTCGCCGCGGGCGACGCGGGTCTCGGTGGTGCTGCGGGTGTAGCTGTAGGCGGTCCAGCTCTCGTAGTTGCCCTCGGGCGTGTGCAGGTGGTCGGATTCGTCGTTGTAGACGAAGACGTCAGGAGCGCCGGCCGCGTAGCGGGTGGGGGCGCCCGCGCCCTGGTACTCGGTGAGGCTTTGGTCGGGCAGGCTGACAGCGGTGGTGGCAAAGTCCCGGTTGGTGTTGTGCAGGGTGCGGGCGCGGATGTCGGCGCTGCCCAGGGCCTCGATGGTGGCGCCGTCGTTGTGCAGCAGGGTGGCCTGGCCGGTGGCGCGCTGGCCAGCGTCCAGGCTGCCGCCCATGGCCAGGTCCCCGCCACTGAACAGGATGGCATGGCCGCTGTTGGTGACGGTGGCCGCGCCGATGTCCAACCGGTCGCGCGCGGCAATGACGGGGGCGACGCCGTTCTCGGCGGCGTTGGTCAGCGCCCCGGCCGCGATCGCAACATGGTCGCCGTAGATTCTTCCGGTGCCCAGGTTGTACAGGGTCGGGGTGTCGAGGACGGTGTCGGTGCCGTTGATGGTGCCTCGGTTGGTGAGCGTGTGGCTGTCCGTGGCCTGCAGCCGGAGGCTGGCGGCGGTGATCGTGCCCGTGGCCTGGTTGTCGATGGCGGCGGCCTGGACGTTGAGGGTTTGGCCGGCCGCGATCAGGCCTTGGTTGGTGAGCGTGGCATCGGTCTGCAGGGTGACGTTGCCGTCAGCCGTGATCTGCCCGGAGTGGGTGAGGCTTTGCCGGAGCCGGATGCTCAGATCGCCCTGGCTCAGGAGCTTGCCGTCGCCGCTCAGGCGGGCGCTGTCCACGCTGAGCTGCTGGCCTGCGATGAGGGTGCCGCCGGTGTTGGTGATGGACAGGGTCGGGCTTGCTGCGGCGTCCTCAATCGTCAGGGCGCTGCCGGCGCTGATCAGGCCGCTGGCGTTGCCGATGGTGCCGCTGCTGGTGAGCGTGGCGTTGAGGTTGGCCCGGATTGCGCCGGCGGTGTTGTCGATGGCAAGCGCAGAGAGGGTGATGTTGTTGCCTTCGAGGCCTTGCTGGGCGCCCGGGGTGTCCGCGTTGTGGATGGCGGCGGCGCTGATGCTCAGGCGCTGGCCGGAGCGCACGAGGCTGGCGGCGTTGTGCAGGTCGCCGTTCAGGGTGAGGTCGAGGTCGCCGACGGCCTGGACCTGGCCGCCCTGGTTGTACAGGGATGGGGCGCGGATCGTGGCGGCGGCGCTGCTGACGAGGGCGCCGCCCTGCGTGTTGGTGATCGTCCCACCCGTGACGGTCAGCGCCGAGCCGCTGCCGATGTAGCCGGCCTGGTTGTTCAGGTCGCCCGCGCTCAGATGCACCGCGCCCTGGCCCACGATGCCGCCGCGCGCGCCCGAGTTCACGTTGCTCAGGGTCTGGCCCTGGGTGTCGAGCGTGAGGGCGGAGGCGCTCTGGATGAGGCCGCCGTCGTTGATCAGGGCGCCACTTTGCACCTGGAGCCCATCGGCCGCGCCTGTGCCGCTGGCGATGATCTGACCGCGCGTGTTGTTCAGGGTCTGGCCCCGGCTGTCGGCCATGAGGCTTTGGCCTGTGATCGTGCCGTCGGTGTTGTAAATGCCGACGGCGGAGACGCTGGTCGCCTTGGCCGCCTCCACGCGGCCGGCGTTGTTGTACAGCGCGCCGGCCAGCGCGGTGACGTTGACCGCATCTCGGACGGAGCCGATGGTGCCGGATGCGTTGTACACCTCACCGGCCGTGAGCGTCACGGAGCCGTTGGCCGCGAGCAGGCCTCGGGGGTTCTGGGTGGCCTGCTGGGTGCTCAGCGTCAAGGTGTCGCCGGCGGTGATCTGACCATCGGTGTTGTTCAGGCTGTTGGCCGTGACGGTGACGGGGCCCGTGGCGGTGATGCGGCCCTGGGTGTTGTTGACATCGCCTGTCGCCTGGAGGGTCAGGGCCGAGGGCGTGGCGCCTGACGCCTGAAGGGTGCCGCCTTGGTTATTCAGAGCGCCCATGGCCATCGTAGCGGCACCGTTGCTGAGGAGGGTGCCGCCGGTGTTGATGAGGGTGCCCGCAGCAATTCTCAGTTGGGCGCTGTTGGTCTCGATGCGGCCCTGGGTGTTGTTCAGGTCGCCGGGCAGGTCGAGCACCATCTCGCCGCTGCCGGTCTGAACGATTTGGCCCTGCTGGTTCGACAGCTCGTGGGCGCTGGCCTGGATCTGGTCGGCCGAGACGTCGGCGCCGTCCGTGCGCAGGGTCTGGCTGGCGCTGGCGGCGAGGGTCCGGCTGGCTGTGACGGTGGCACGGGTGAGGTTGATGTCACCCTGTGCGGCGGTGATCGAGAGTTGGCCGGCACTCACCTGGCTGCCCGTCAGATCGACGGAGCGAGCCGACAGGGTTTGATCGCCGCCGCTCAGGACCTGGCCCTGCGCTGCAATGGACTGCGTGGCGCTCAGGGTGAGCTGGCCGGTGCTGCCGAGGGTGCCGTCAGGCCGGACGCCCGCGGCCAGGACGCCGTCTGCGGTGCTGGAGATGCGGCTGTTGGCGCCGGTGGCGCTCAAGGCGGTGTCGTTCTGCGCGGCGATGACGCCGCTGTTGACGATGTCGCCGCGCGTGCTGATGGCGGTCCTGCCTTGCGCATGCACGGTGCCGGTGTTCTGCACGCCGCCTTGGGTGTCGATGCGCGTCTGGCCGCTGCTGGCGATGCGGCCGGCGTTCACCAATTGCCCGCTGGCGGTGATGATGACGTCGCCCACGCCAGCGTACATCGCGCCCGCGTTGCGAACGCCCACGCCCGCTTCGGTGGCGACCAGGGTGATGAGGCCCGCGTACATGCCTCCGAGCTGTGCGCTGTCGATGGCGAAGGCGGGCGCCGGGCCGCTGGCGGGCGCTGCGCCGCTGACGCCGGGCTCCTGGCTGCCCGGGTCGATGCCGATCTGGTTGGCGCCTGCGATGACCTTGAGCCGGTTGGCCCAGAGACCGGCGTTGATCTGCACGGCCCGCGCGATGATGTCGGTGTAGTCCGTGCGGCTGGCATCCATGCCGTTGCCGGTGATGGTGACCACGCCACCCTGGACACGGAAGCCGTCGAGGTTGCCGCCGTTCAAGATGGGCGTGCCCGTGGTGATGGTGGCGCGGCTGGCGTTGATGAATCCGCAGCCGTCACAGGTGACGCCGGCCGGGTTGGCGATGACGACCTGGGCGCGTTGCCCGGCGACTTCCACATAGCCGCGCAGCAGGCTCGCGTTGCTGGCGTTGACCTCGTTGAGGATGACGCGGGCGCTGCCTGCCGCCTGCCAGGGATTGCCTTGAACCCAGCCGCCGAGTTGCGTCTGCACATTGCTGCGGCTGTTGTTCAGGATCACGCCCTGCGGCTGGACGTCGAACTGGCTGTAGATGTTTCTCGAGACCCCCGCCGCGCTGGGGGTCTGGACGTTGACCAGGGGCACGCCGTTGGGGGCGCTCAGCACGGTGGGGCGCAGCGTCCCTGCGGCCGTCGGGTCCGCGACGATCTGCGCGGGCGCCGATGGGGGCAGGATCAGGCCCAGCAGACTCCAGACGAGGAAGGTCAAAGGCCTGATCGATGCGTTCAGCGAACGACCCTCAGGACCGCTGCCGGACGCGGCGGGCGTCTCACCGCAGGCCTTGCCTTGACTCGAACAGGTCTCGGCGACGGCCATCAGCAGGCCGCGCACTTTGTTGAAGATGATGCGATGGCAGTTCTTGTTCATTCTTTTTCTTCGCGTCAGGCAGCCTGTTGGCGTGGGCCGTCTTCCTTGACATTGGACGAACTCGATGGGGAAGGTGCAATGGCGACCGGATGGCGCATGAACCAGTCTTGCGCCTCTTCCTTGAGCACCGCCATGCCTTGGAAAGTCTTGACTCGCATTCCACGTTCATCGCCCCGGTGATGGAGCATCCGACCCCAGTGGTTGGCAAAGAGCTGTCGCCGCAGCAGGACCCTGGCGACCGCCGTATGGCCGAAGGGCGCGACCCAGTCGAGCACCCACATGCGGTCGCCGCAGTTCCAGTCGCCGGAGGGCATCAGGAGCGGGTGCTTGGCGAGGTAGCGGGCTTCGGCGTCTTCGCTGAAGTTCGCCCACGACAGATAGAACACCGCACGCCCTGATTCACTGAGCAGGATGAACTGACGGTTCTTGATCGCCGGAAGCAGCAGGACCGGCAGCGCGTGGAGCGGAAAGTTGCGATGCGACTCGGAGTGCATCCACAGCCACGTCACACTCCCCAGAACTGCGGCTTCGCTCCAGGTCTGCCCGAGCAGCCCCGGTGCAATGATGGAAAGAGACTCGGTCGTCACGCCGCTTACCTCAGATCGACCAGTGGATGCTGAATCCGCGCACATTGCCAGAGGTGCGAAACCCGTCGGGCTTGCTGAGGGGCCTGCCGACGAATACATCGTAGGAAGCGCCTTGAATGGCACCGCGCAAGCCGATGACGGCCCCACCCAGGCGCTTTCCGACCAGCGCTTCGCTGCTCGGCCCGCCGACCTGGCCGGCGTCGATGCCGACATAGAGTTCCTGCCCGCTGGCCCCAAGCGCCCAAGCCAGGTCATTGCGGATCAGCCAGCCCCGTTCCGCCAGGAGCTGGCTCTCGCCGTCGAAGCCCCGCACGGTGTAGCGGCTTCCGATGGCAAAGCGGTCCTGGGGCACCAGGGGTGTTCGATTCCATTGCGCGCGCCAGACGCCGGTGTACTGCAGGCGTTGCTCGCCCACATGGAAGGGTGCGTTGAGCTGCGCGTCCAGCGTCACCAGCCGGGGACGTGCGGTGCCTTCACCAAATGCTTCCTCGGGCGCAGGCAGGGAACTGCCGGCGCCCGTGCCGCGACGGTAGTTGAGTTGCGCATCGAGCGTGGCCTTGCCGATGAACTCGCGATGCGAGAGGCCCAGATCCACCCCCGCCATGCGACGGCGCTGCACTTCGACCTCGGTGTCGTCGATGAAGTTCTTCGACGCGCGGGTCCATCCCTTGAGCCAGAGCGTGGTCTTGCGTGATGCGTCGCGATGGATCAGGCGCGAGAGCCTGATCTCGCCGTTGCGGCTCTCACCGCTGTACAGATAGGTCTGACTCGCCCCGGCGACGGATTGGCGATAGCGGCTCTGGCTGGCCGTGAAGCCCAGCATCCAGTAGCCGAAAGGCACGGAGTAGTGCACGGTGGCGCCACGCGTGCCTCGCTCTCCCGATTCGCCCCCGCCCAGGTCGTGGTTCACGCTGACATAGAAAAGGTCATTGAGCGTCCACCAGTGGTCGTAGGAGACGGTGACATTACCCTGGTACTTCCCGGTCGCGCGGGAGCCTGAGTCGTCTGCCGACAGGCTGATGCGAAATGGGGAGCTCTGCTTCCACTGAACGACAAGATCGCTTTGGCCGGGCTCGGCATCCGCGCCTTCTGCGGGAACCACCTGCAGGTCTGCCTGAACGGAGGGCACGCGCCTGAAGTTCTCCAGGGCCTGCTCCAGGTCACGCAGGTTCAGCAGATCACCCGATCGGATGGGGAGGGCGTTCCATTGGGTCGCACGATCGTCGGCGCCGGGCGCGAGTCGGACGCGACGGATGCGGCCGGGGAACAGGGTGAGTTCAAGCTCGCCATCTGCCAGACGGGGCTGCGGCCCCGCCAGGACGCGCGCTGCGACAAATCCGCGCGCAATGAGAGCGTTCTGAATGCGCCGGATCACCAGGTTCACCCCACGCGTGCCCAGGCAACGGCCTGCTGCATTGTCCTGCTGGTGGTCTGATGTGTGGTTCGCAGCATCGACTGCCCACTGGAGTCGATCCGCGCCGTCACCCACCAGGGTGATCACTTTGACGTCGACGCAGTCTGCCTCGTCGCCAGGCAGTTTTTCCACCTCCTGCTGAGCCTCGGGTTCGGCCAGCCGCACATCTGAAGTTCGCTCCTGCTGCTCGCGCAACGCCCGTTCGCGCGCTTCCTGGCGCTTTTGCTCCTGCGCCACCTCGTTGCTGAATGGGGAGACGGGCGCCTGGGCCAGGGCGGAAGGTGCCGTGACGCCCATGCATGTCAAGGCAAGGGCAAATAGTGAGCAGCTCGACAGGGAGGTTGACGAACCTGTTTGCCGAACAATGCGGCGGCTTCTGCTTCTTGACGTCGGTGTGGGCAAGCGAGTTCTTCTTGGAGTTTTCTGATATCCAAGCCTGCCCGTGAAAACTATCGAGGCAAGTCAGATTCCTGATGAAGTCGAATTTAGCATTTTTGTATTCGATGGAAATAGAAAATGGAGCAGGAAGGAAGCCTTCAGATAGATATATTTTCCTATTTCTTAAAATGAAATTTAGGCTTACTAAAAAGTTGCGTCTTTCTGATTGAGATCCGTCAAGTGCTATTTCTGGAAAATTGCTTGGCTACGGGGTTGGAACGTGATGAATGTGATTAAGCAAGTTTGTTAAATTTGAAATTAAATAAAACAAATAATGTGTTTTTATGAAATCCTTCGGGAGCTTCAGGAGATGTTCTTCAGCCAGTTGATCGACAGGTCTCAGAGAATGTTGATTGCAGGCGACGGCTCGGGTGGCGCGCGGCCTTCACCGGCCCAGTGACTGGCCAAGCGCGGGTGTGTGAGATTCGCCGGCGGTTGGCGTGGTGAGTTCATCCCCCGCGACGCAGATCGGACAAATGAGCGATCAGGCGGCCCGACGGCCCGATCTTGGGGACAGCTCGGTCGATGGTGGGCTGCGCCAGCCCGCGACGGTGCCAGACAGCGCCAGGTGCAGCGACAGCGTCAGGTGCAGCGACAGCGTCAGGTGAACAGTCAGGAGTCGGCCGTACCGACATGGCTCCGAGAAAGGCGCCGACCGAATGCGTCGAGATCGGCGCTGGCCTGGACTCTTACTTCTGAATGGCGATCAACTCCACCTCGAACGTCAGCGTCGCTCCCGGCGGAATAAGCCCGTTGCCGACGCCGCGGTCGCCATAGGCGGTGGCTGCGGGGCACGTCAGGGTGGCCTTGCCTCCGACTTTCATCTTCTGCACGCCTTCGGTCCAGCAGGGGATGACGCGGCCCAGCGGGAAGGTGGCCGGCTGGCCGCGCTTGTAGGAGCTGTCGAACTCCTTGCCATCGAGCAGCGTGCCCCGGTAGTGGACCTGGACGGTGTCGCTGGCCTTGGGGCTGTCGCCCTTGCCTTCGGCGGTGTGGACGATCTTGACGCCGGAGCCGAGCGTTTCGGTGCGGGCAGCGGCGACGGTGGTCTGCGCCTGGACGGCGGTGCCGAGCAGCGAGGCAGCCAGAAGGGCGGCAAGGGCGGCGTGGGCGGCGAGGGCGGTGGCGGGGGTGCTGAAGTTCATGCGTTGCGCTTTCGTGATGAGTGGGCGAGGCGACAGGAGGCGTGCGGGTGGAGGCTTGTTGCGGCCGTCCTGCCCGTCGCGGGCAGGTACCGGGCCCTGGCCTCCTGGGGCGGCGGGGGCGAGCCCGCCTGCGGCGCATTCTAGGTGGCCGGGCCCCGGCGGGCCCACAATGGCGGGATGAACAGCCCTGATGACGGCACGGGCAGTGCGCCCGGACTCTCGGGCGCTTCCCCGTCACGCCCCTCCTCGCCTTCAGAGCGACTGCACGCGCTCGACGCGGTCCGTGCCGGGGCCTTGCTGCTGGGCATCGTGCTGCATGCCGCCACTTCCTTCATGCCCAGTGCCGCCGCCAACGGGGCGGTGCTGGCCGACGACGCACCGGCGCAGGCCGCGAGCGATCTGTATCTGTTCATCCACCTGTTTCGCATGCCGCTGTTCTTTCTGGTGGCGGGCTTCTTCGCGCGGCTGGCGCTGGAGCGCCGGGGCATGGCCGGCTTTGCACGCGACCGCCTGCTGCGCATCGCGCTGCCGCTCGTCGTGGGCTGCTTCACCGTCGTTCCGCTGGGTGGCTGGGTGGTGGAGCAGGTCGCCATGCTGGAGGGCCGCGCCCAGGGGGAGTCGTGGATCCCCGAAGACACCGTAATGCGCGCCTCGCTCGGGCACCTGTGGTTCCTCTATGTGCTGCTGCTGTTCTACGCGGCCGCGCTGGCGTTGCGCGGCATCTTGCAAGGCGCCGCGCTGGCCTTGCGCAGCGATCTCATGACGGGCGTGGACCGCCTGGTCGCGCGGCTCGGCGGGACGCTTGTCGGCCCGCTGGTGCTGGCGCTGCCGGCCGCGTCGGTGCTGTGCTCGTATCCCTACTGGTGGCCATCGCTGGGCATTCCGACGCCTGACTACACCCTCGTGCCCAACCGCCCGGCCGTGGTGGCCTATGGTCTGGCCTTCGGCTGGGGCTGGCTGCTGCAGCGGCAGACCGCGCTGCTGGCGACGATGGGGCGCGATGCGCCCTTGCTCCTGCTGGTGGCCGTTCTGTTCACTGCGGGCTGTGTGGGCCTGGCCGGCACCGCCGTGGACGCGCAGCCGGCCGGCGAGGGCGCGCGCATCGCCTATGCGCTGTGCTACTGCGCGGCCTGCTGGTACTGGGTGACCGGCCTCGTGGGCGCGGCCATGCGCTGGCTGAGCCGGCCGCTGACGCCGGTGCGCCATCTGGCCGAGGCGTCGTACTGGATGTACCTCATGCACGTGCCCCTGGTGTTTGCGCTGCAGGCGGTCGTGATGCACTGGCCGCTGCACTGGAGCGTGAAGCTGCTGTTCATCCTGACGGTGACCACCGCAGTGCTTCTGGTGACCTGGCAATGGCTGGTGCGGCCGACCGCGCTCGGGCGTCTGCTGGGCGCGTCGCCCCGATCCGGCGCATGCCGCAAAGCGACCGACCGCGCCGCGCTGTAGCATGGCTCCATGAGCTTCAAGAAAACCACTGACCTGTGCGACGCCTGCGACGCGGCGCAGGCCTGCGCGCTGCCGCTGCGCAGCTTCGGGCGCCGCCGCGCCTTTGCCGGCACGATCCGCACCATCCGCTGCCATGAGGACTTTTCCAAATTGCGCGAGCTGGCCGCGCAGGACGGGCGTGGCCAGGTGCTGGTGATCGACGGCGGCGGCTCGCTGGCCCGCGCGATCTTCGGCGACGTGATGGCCGCGCTCGCGGTGCGCAACGGCTGGGCCGGCTTCGTCATCCACGGCGCGATCCGCGACAGCGCCGAGATCGACGCCATGGACATCGGCGTCAAGGCGCTGGGCACGGTGCCCAAGCGCGGCGTGCGCGCGGGCGGCGGTGAGGTGGATGTGCCGGTGAGCTTCGGCGGCGTGCAGTTCGAGCCAGGTCTGCGCCTGGTGGCCGACGACGATGGCGTGATCGTGCTGCCGCCGGGCCTGACTGAGGACGACATCGACGTCGCCGACGCGGTGGCCGCGACGGCGGCCTATGCTGCAGCGAACCCTGCTTGAGCGGATGCACCACGGACCGGCACGGCATCGGCATCAAGCCTGCAAGATCGGGCCTGCGCCATCAACCTTGCGTCATGAGCCCTGCGCCATCAGGCGCGGGCCGCCGTCCGGGGCAGGCGCTGCGCCGCCAGCAACGCGCAACCCGCCACGCCGCTGAGCAGCACCGCCAGCCCGACGCTGCCGGCAGCCTGCAGCGCGGCGCCGCTGGCGGGCGGGCCGATGGCGCCCCCCAGCGTGTAGCCGAGGATCATCGCGGCCGCGCCGCCTGCCGTGGAGCGGGCGCCGAACTCATGGGCGACGCGGATCATGGTGAGCGTGTAGAGCGCACCGCCCACGCCGCCCCAGACCGCACCTGATGCCCACAGCAGCCACGCAGCGCGGTCGGCCCAGGCAAAGGCGATGCTGGCGGTCAGCAGCAGCAGCGCCGCCACGGTGAACACCGAGCGCGGAGCGTAGTGGTCGGCCGCGTAGCCGGCCGGGTACTGGCACAGGAAGCTGCCGGTGCCGATCGCGCCGGCGACGCTGGCCGCCTGCGCGAGCGACATACCCAGCGACGCGGCATTGGCTGCACTGACCGAGCTCAGCCCCGCTTCGAACAGGCCGCCGGCCAGGGCCAGCACCGCCAGCAGCGGCGCGGCGCGCAAGGCGCCGACGATGCCGTGCGCGTCAGGCGCCTCAGGCTCGCGCACCGTGTGCAGCCGCGTTGTCCATGCCGCCAGGCAGCACAGCAGCACCAGGGCCGCAGCGATCCACAGCAGAGTGCGGCCGCCCACGCCGAGCAGGGCCGGAAGGAACGGCCCGAGCGCCATGCTCGCGCCGAGGCCCGTCTGGTAGAGACCCATCACGCGGCCGCGCCGATCGGGCGGCGCCTCGCGCGCGAGCAGCGTCTCGGTGGCATTCCACAGCGCGGCGGCACCGACGCCGTTGGTGAGCATCGCGAGCGACCACAGGCCCAGCCCGTCGCCCAGCGCAAAGCCCAGGGCGCCGGCGAGCTGCATCGCGCAACCGGCCCGGTAGGTGCGGATCACGCCCCAGCGCGCGACGGCGCGCGGCATGAAGGGCATGAGCAGGAGGATCGCCAGGAAGGGCAGCATGGACACGGCGCCTACCAGCGTGGTGCCATGGCCGGCCTGCTGCAGCAGCACGGCCACCACCGGCAGGGTGATGGAGAAGGCGCTCACGATCAGCGCGGTGGCGATGGCCAGGCGCCAGACGACGCGCATGGCGGACTGGGTGGGGCCTTGGGTCATGCCGGCAGGAGTGTACCCGGGCGCGAGCCGCTGGCGGGATTGTCAATGAATCCGGGTCAATGAATCAATGAATCTTGTATTTATCTCTGGATCGGAGACAACTAAAGTGGAGACCTGCCATCCCTCTCATGGAGCACCGCATGACTGCAACGACCCGATCCACACCATCGACGCCTGTACCTGCTGCTGACCAGACCGCCCCTGGCGGGGTGCCGTCGGGCGCCGCCGCGTCCGCGCTGCCGGCGCTCTTCCTGTCGCACGGCGCGCCGCTGTTTGCCGTGGATGCCGGCACGAGCGGCCCGGCGCTCACCCGCTTCGGCGAGAGCCTGCACGGCGTGCGCGGCGTGGTGATCATGTCGCCGCACTGGATGGCGCGTTCGCCCGCCGTCATGACCAATCCGGCGCCGGCGACCTGGCACGACTTCGGTGGGTTTCCGCCCGCGCTGTACGAACTGCAGTACCCGGCGCCCGGCGACCCGGCGCTGGCTGCCGAGGTGCTGGGCCTGCTGAAGGCGGCGGGCTTTGACGCGCAGGGCGATGCGCGGCGGCCGCTCGACCATGGAGCCTGGGTGCCGCTGATGCATCTGCTGCCGCAGGCGCGTGTGCCGGTGGTCCAGGTGGCCCTGCCGGCCGGCTACGACGCCGCGCAGGTCATGGCCATGGGCCGGACCCTGCGTCCGCTGCGCGAGCGCGGCATTCTCGTCATCGGATCGGGCAGCATGACGCACAACCTGGCGGAGTTCTTCGGTGGCGCGCGCGAGCCGGCGCCCTATGTGCTGGCCTTCAGCCGCTGGATCGAAGACGCCGTCACGCGCGGCGACGTCCCGGCACTGCTGGACTGGCAGAACCAGGCGCCGCACGCCCGCCGCGCCCATCCGACGGACGACCATTTCCTGCCGCTGTTCTTCGCGCTGGGCGCCGGCGGGGCTGGCGAGCCGGGCGCGGCGCGGCCCGAGTACCTCACGCGCGAGGTGATGTACAGCATGCTCGCGATGGACTCCTTCGCGCTGCATTGAGGCTGGACGGTCGCGTGGCGGTGCGGTCGCGAGGCCGTCCGATCATGAGACCATGCGGCGGGCACGGTTCTCGCAACCCGCCAGTTCCGAGCGAGCACAATACTGTCAGCAAGACATTTTCATCGCCGATGACCCTGGACCTCTCCCTGACTTATCTCCATCGCCCGCCCGCTGCGGGTGGGGCCGAACCCTGGCTGCTCGTGCTGATGCACGGCGTGGGAAGCAACGAGCGGGATCTGTTCGGGCTCGCGCCGGCCGTGCCGGTGCCGTACCACCTGCTGAGCCTGCGCGCGCCGCACACGCTCGGGCCGGGCTCCTACGCCTGGTTCCAGTTCGGCATCCTGCCCGATGGCTCGCGCGTGATCGACGAACGCCAGGAGGCCCAGAGCCGGGCCCAGGCGGGGCAGGTCGTGCATGCGGCCGCGGCGCAGCTGGGCATTCCCGCGAGCCGCGTAGTGGTGGGCGGATTCAGCCAGGGCGGCATCATGTCGCTGTCGCTGCTGCTGACGCAGCCGCGCCTGCTGCGCGCGGCGCTGGTCTGGCACAGCCGTCTGCTCCCCGAGGTCGTGCCGCAGCAGGTGGCTCCTGCGCAGCTCGAAGGCCGCAGCCTGTGGGTCAGCCATGGCCGGCAGGATCCGGTGATCCCGCTGGCCAGCGGCCAGGCCATTCGCGACCACATCGCCTCTTTGCCGGTGGACCTGACCTACCGCGAGTACGCGGGCGTGCACGAGATCCGTCCCGACGAGCTGAACGACTCGATGGGCTGGCTTGCCGCACTGGCAGGCGCGCAGGCCTGACCCAGGCACCGGGGCGTCCACCGGGCGTCGGATCCGCCCGGCGCTCGGCCCCGTTTCAGCGGTAGTCGCTCACCGGCACGCAGCTGCAAAACAGGTTGCGGTCGCCATGGACGTTGTCCACGCGGCCTACGGGCGGCCAGTACTTCACCTGCCGCAGCGTCGCCAGCGGGAAGGCGCCGGCCTCGCGCGGGTAGGGATGCGTCCAGTCGGCGCCCAGCAGGCTCGCCGCCGTGTGCGGCGCGTGCTTGAGCGGGTTGTCGTCCTGAGGCCACTCGCCGCTTTCCACGCGGGCGATTTCGCCGCGGATGGCGATCATGGCTTCGATGAAGCGGTCGAGCTCGGCCAGCGTTTCGCTCTCGGTGGGCTCGACCATCAGCGTGCCGGGCACCGGAAAGCTCAGCGTGGGCGCGTGGAAGCCGTAGTCGATCAGGCGCTTGGCGACGTCTTCGGCCGTGACGCCGCTGGTCTCCTTGAGCGGGCGCAGGTCGAGGATGCACTCGTGCGCCACGTGGCCGTTGGCGCTTGCGTAGAGCGTGGGGTAGTGGTCCTTCAGGCGCGCGCTGATGTAGTTGGCCGAGAGGATGGCGACCTCGGTGGCCTGGCGCAGCCCCTCCGGGCCCATCATGCGGCAGTACATCCAGCTGATCGGCAGTACCGCCGCATTGCCCAGCGGCGCGGCCGACACGGCGCCGACCTGGCCCGAGGTGCCACCCGGGGCGAGCGCGCCAGCCGCACGGGCCGACGCATGCGCGGGCAGAAAGGGCACGAGGTCTTCCACCACGCACACCGGCCCGACGCCCGGGCCGCCGCCGCCGTGGGGAATGCAGAAGGTCTTGTGCAGGTTCAGATGGCTCACGTCGCCGCCGAACTCGCCCGGCGCGGCGACGCCGACCAGCGCGTTCATGTTCGCGCCGTCGACGTAGACGCGGCCGCCGTGACGGTGCACCAGCGCGCACAGCTCCTTGACCTGCATCTCGAACACGCCGTGCGTGCTGGGGTAGGTGATCATCACGCAGGCCAGCTCGGCGCTGTGCTTCTCGCATTGGGCGGCCAGGTCGGCCAGGTCCACGTTGCCCTGCGCATCGCAGGCGGTCACCACCACCTGCATGCCGGCCATCTGCGCGCTTGCCGGGTTGGTGCCGTGGGCCGATGACGGAATCAGGCAGATGGTGCGGTGCGCCTCGCCCCGGCTGGCATGCCAGGCGCGGATGGCCAGCAGGCCCGCGTATTCGCCCTGCGAGCCGGCATTGGGTTGCAGGCTGATGCCGGCATAGCCGGTGGCCTCGCACAGCCAGGCGCGCAGCTGGGCATCGAGCGCGGCGTAGCCCTGCAGCTGGTCGGCGGGCGCGAACGGATGCACGTTCGCAAATTCCGGCCAGGTGATCGGGATCATCTCGCTGGTGGCGTTCAGCTTCATCGTGCAGCTGCCCAGCGGGATCATGCTGCGGTCAAGCGCAAGGTCCTTGTCGCTGAGCATGCGGATGTAGCGGAGCATGCCGGTCTCGCTGTGGTGGGTGTTGAACACCGGATGCGTGAGGAAGTCGCTGGTGCGGCGCAGCGCGGCCGGGATCATCGGCTCCACACCTTTCTCGAAGGCCGCGAACGAAGGCAGGGGCTGGCCGTCGGCGGCGAAGACCTTCCACAGCAGCTCGACGTCCTCGCGCGTGGTGGTCTCGTCCAGCGAGATGCACAGGTACTCGTCGAAGTAGACCCGGATGTTGGCGCCCATCGACAGCGCCCGTTCCACGAAGCCGCGCGTGGCGGCGCCGGTGTGCAGCGACAGGGTGTCGAAGGCACTGTCCTGCTTGGGCGCATGGCCGAGCTGGGCCAGGCCCCGCGCGAGGATGGCCGTGTAGCTGGCCACCCGCTGCGCGATGCGCCTGAGGCCCTGCGGGCCATGGTAGACCGCGTACATGCTCGCCACCACGGCCGGCAGCACCTGCGCGGTGCAGATGTTGGAAGTGGCCTTCTCGCGGCGGATGTGCTGCTCGCGCGTCTGCAGCGCGAGACGGTAGGCCGGCTGGCCGTGGCTGTCGATGCTCACGCCGATCAGCCGCCCCGGCAGCGAGCGCTTGTACTCGTCGCGGCAGGCCATGAAGGCCGCATGCGGCCCGCCCGCACCCATGGGCATGCCCAGGCGCTGGGTGCTGCCCACCACGATGTCGGCGCCCCATTCACCGGGCGGCGTCAGCAGCGTGAGCGCCAGCAGGTCGGTGCAGACGATGAGCGCCGCCTGCTTCGCGTGGATGCGCCCGGCGTCGGCCGCGAGGTCGTCAATGCGGCCGCTGGTCGACGGATAGCCAGCGATCACCGCGAAGTAGTCCCCATCGAGCAGAGCGTTCCACTCCGCGTGCGAGTTGGCCAGCGCGACCTCCAGGCCGAGCGGCGCCGCGCGCGTCTGCACCACCTCGATCACCTGCGGATGGCAGTCGCCCGCCATCACCAGCCGAATGCTTTTGCTTTTGACGCTGCGGCGCGCCAGCGTCATGGCCTCGGCGGCGGCGGTGGCTTCGTCGAGCATGGAGGCATTGGCGATGGCCATGCCGGTGAGGTCGCACACCAGGGTCTGGAAGTTGATCAGCGCCTCCATGCGGCCCTGCGAAATCTCGGCCTGGTAGGGCGTGTAGGCGGTGTACCAGGCCGGGTTCTCGAGGATGTTGCGCAGAATCACGCCGGGCGTGTGCGTGCCGTAGTAGCCCTGGCCGATGAAGCTCTTGAGCACCCGGTTGCGCCCGGCCAGGGCCTTGAGTTCGGCCAGTGCCTGCGCCTCGGTCACCGGCGCAGGCAGCTTCATGCCGCTGGCCCGCGCGATGCTGCGTGGCACGATGCCTTCGATCAGTGCGCGGCGCGAAGCCTCGCCGATCACCGACAGCATGTGGGCTTCGTCGGCGCCGTCGATGCCGATGTGGCGGGCGATGAACTCGCCGGGGTTCTCGAGATCGCCCAGGGGGCGTGCGGATTGCATCAGCATCGGAGGGCTCCAGGACGGGGCAGGGGATCAGCCGTTGGACTTGGCGAAGGCCGCGTAGGCCGGCTCGTCCATGAGCACGTCGAACTCGGCCATGTCCGCGATCAGGATCTTGAAGAACCAGCCGTTGCCCAGCGGGTCGCTGTTGGCAAGCGACGGGTCGGCGCGCAGCGCCTCGTTCACCTCGGTCACCTCGCCCGCGACGGGCATGTAGATGTCGGCGGCGGCCTTGACCGACTCCACCACGCCGGCCACCTCGCCCTTGGCGAACTTGCGGCCGACCTCGGGCAGGTCCACGAACACCACGTCGCCCAGCGCGTCCTGCGCATGCAGCGTGATGCCCACGACGGCGGCCTCGTGGTCTTCCAGCTGGATCCACTCATGTTCTTCGGTGTACTTCATGGTCATGTCGGTTCTCCTTTTGAATGGGGGTCAGATTCCAATTTGCAGCTTCTGGCGGTCACTGTCGGTGCGTTCCCTCGCGCGGGCTCAGCCGCGGTAGTACCGTGCCGGCGTGAAGGGCATGGCCACGACTTCCATCGGCACCGGCTTGCCGCGCACCAGCGCCTGGACCTGGGTGCCGATGGAAGCAAATTCCGCGCTCACGTAGCCCATGGCCACCGGCTTGTCGACGGTGGGGCCGAGCAGGCCGCTCGTGACCTCGCCAATTCGCCGTCCGGTCGTGTCCTGCAGCTCGGTGTGCTCTCGCACCGGCACGCGCGCCAGGGCCATCAGGCCGACGCGCTTGCGCGCGACGCCTTCACCGGCAAGCTGCGCGAGAACGCGTTCGGCGCCGGGAAAGCCGCCGGCCCGGGCCCCGCCGGCGCGGCGCACTTTCTGGATCGCCCAGGTCAGTGCGGCCTCGACCGGCGTGGTCGTGGTGTCGATGTCGTTGCCGTAGAGGCACAGGCCCGCCTCCAGGCGCAGGGAGTTGCGCGCACCCAGGCCCACGGGCTTGACCTCGGGCTGCGCCAGCAAGGTGCGCGCCAGGCGTTCGGCATGGTCCCGATGAACCGAGATTTCGAATCCGTCCTCGCCGGTGTAGCCGCTGCGGGTGACGAAGCAGGGGCAGCCGGCGATGTCGAAGTGGCCGCCGGTCATGAACACCAGCCGGCCGACACCGGGCGCGAGGCGCTCCAGCGCCGCGGCGGCCTGCGGGCCCTGCAGCGCCAGCAGTGCCATCTCGGGCAGAGGTGTGACGGTGCAGCGCGCGCCGATCTTCTGCTGGATGTGGGCGATGTCGCCGGCCTTGCAGGCCCCGTTGACGATGACGAACCAGTGGCTGGCCCCGCCGGCCGGATCGGCACGGTGCACGAACATCAGGTCGTCGATGATGGTGCCTTCGTCGGTCAGCAGCAGGCCGTAGCGCTGCTTGCCCAGTGGCAGGTCGATCACGTCCACCGGCATCAGGCTCTCGAACGCGGCAGCGGCGTCCGGGCCGTCCAGCCTGAGCTGGCCCATGTGCGAGACGTCGAACAGGCCGGCGGCGTTGCGGGTGTGGTGGTGCTCGGCCATCAGGCCGGCCGGGTACTGGACCGGCATGCTGTAGCCGGCGAACGGCACCATGCGAGCGCCCAGCTCCAGGTGCAGCGCATGCAGCGGCGTGGTGAGAAGGTCGGTGGACGGTGCGTCGGCAGCAGGTACGGACAAGGCGGCTCTCCAGGGGCAACGGAAAACCATGGCATTCACCATGGGCTGCCCCTGCTGTCCGCTTTACCTGAGAGATTCACCCCCCGGGATCGGGCGGCTTGCTCCTTCGGTGGGCCGGCTGCCGCATGCGCCGCAACAGGCCTCTCTCCAGCAGGGAAACACCCTGCGCGCAGGGTGGTGCCAGTCCTTTTGCCTGAGCGTTCGGAATCTTCCTGCGCCTTCGGCGGCCGGGCCGTTTCGGGCCGGGCTCTCTCCTGACGCAACGAGTATAGCCTCAGCGCTCGGCAGGCCGGCTGCCGCTCGCCCCCTATTTCGCGTAGACGAGGTCGCGCAGCGTGAGCGACAGGGCCGGCACGTAGGTGATGACCAGCAGACACCCGAGGATCACGAGCACGAAGGGCAGCAAGTGGTGGACGATGCGGTCCAGCGATATTCGCGCCACCGTGCAGGCGGCGAACAGGTTCACGCCGAAGGGCGGCGTGATCATGCCCAGCGCGAGGTTGACCACCATCACGAGCCCGAAGTGCACCGGGTCGATACCGAAGTGCACCGCCACCGGCGCCAGGATCGGCGCCAGCACGATGATGGCCGCGCTGGTCTCGATGAACATGCCGATCACGAACAGCGCCGCATTGACGCCCAGCAGGAACAGCGCCGGCGACTGCAGCACCGCCTCCAGCCACTTGCCGATGGCCTCGGGCACGCCGGCGCGCGTGATGAGGAAGGCGAAGAGTCCCGCGTTGGCGATGATGAACATGATGACCGCGCTGGACAGCACCGACTTGCGCAGGATCGCGTAGAGGTCCTTCACGCCGATCTCGCGGTAGATCACCATCCCGACCACGAGCGCGTAGAACACTGCCACGGCCGAGGCCTCGGTCGGCGTGAAGATGCCGCCGTAGATGCCGCCGAGGATGATGACCGGCATGAGCAGCGCCCAGCCGGCCTGCCACAGCGCCTTGCCGAAGGGCAGGCGGCCGTCGCCATCGTTCTTGCCCAGACCCTTGATCTTGCAGTAGATCCAGACGAAGAGCATCAGCGCGCCGCTGATGAACAGGCCGGGGCCGAAGCCCGCGATGAACAGCTCGCCGATGGAGACTTCGGCGCTCACGCCATAGAGGATCATCGGGATCGAGGGCGGGATGATCACGCCCAGTTCGGCGCTCGTGGCCTGCAGCGCGGCGGCATAGCCCGTGGGGTAGCCGTGCTTGATGAGCGCCGGGATCAGGATGGCGCCGATGGCGAAGGTGGTGGCCACCGACGAGCCCGACACGGCCGCGAAGATCATGCAGGTCAGCACGCAGGTCATCGGCAGGCCGCCCTGCACGCCGCCGACGATGCTCTTGGCGAACTCCACCAGCCGGCGCGAGATGCCGCCGGTCTCCATCAGGTTGCCGGCAAGAATGAAGAAGGGAATCGCCGCCAGCGGAAACTTGTTGATCGAGTTGAACATCTCCTTGACGGAGATGAGCATGTGCGCATTGGACGCCTGCATGCCCGCGATGGCGGCCAGGCCGATCGAGACGGCGACGGAGATGGTGAAGGCAAAGCACAGCACCATCGTGGAAATCATGACTGTGGTCATCGTCGTGCTCCGGCGCTTACTGCGCGGTCTCCAGTTCGTTGCGGCGCGGATCGATCAGGTTGCCGATGATGCCGATCACGGCGAACATGCTGCCCACGGGCAAGGCAGCATAGCCCCAGAACATTGACAGCGACTCCAGACCCGCCATCGACTGCACGCGCCCGCGCAGCGCATAGTCCCAGCCCCACCAGATGATGATGCCCACCAGCAGCAGCGCCGCCAGCGTGACCAGCCAGTCGAGCACGCGGCGAAAGCGCCGGCCGCTCCAGCGGTAGAGCACGTCCACGCTGACCATCGCGCCTTCGCGGAAGGCCAGCGGAATGCCCATGAACACCATCCAGATCAGCGACAGGCGGATCAGGATCTCGGTCCACTCGGCCGGCTGCTCGAGCACGAAACGGGTGACGATCTGGAACATGCCCAGCAGCGAGGCGACCACCAGCATCAGGCAGGCGACCGCGATCGCAAAGCCGGTGGTCAGGCGCTCCAGGCGCAGGAAGGCGTTTTTCATGGTGTCGTTCGCCAGCGAAGGAGGGTGGGGCTTTCAGTGAAACCGCCCGCGACCCCTGTTGAGGACGCGGGCGGGAAGTCGCCGTCGCCTGGCCGCAATGCGGCCTGGCGGACGCTGCGGGGCCCGTTACTTGACCGCGCGGATCTTGTCGATGTTGGCCTTGCCGAACTGCTTCTCGAACTCGGCGTTGACCGGTGCCAGAGCGGCGACGAACTTGGCCTTGTCGACGTTGTCGATCACGGTCATGCCCTTGGAGCGCAGGTCGGCCACGCCCTTGGCATCGTCCTCGTCCACACGGGCGCGGTTGGCCTTGGTGCCTTCCTTGGCGGCGTCGAGGAAGGCCTGCTTGTCGGCGGCGGAGAGCTTGTCGAAGGCGGCCTTGTTCATCAGGAAGATGCAGGGCGAGTACACGTGGCCGGTGAGCGTCAGGTGCTTTTGCACCTGGTCGAACTTGGCCGAGATGATCACCGACAGCGGGTTCTCCTGCCCGTCGACCGTGCCCTGCTGCAGCGCGGTGAACACTTCGGGGAAGGCCATGGGCGTGGTGATGATGCCGAAGCCCTTGTAGGCGGCGATGTGCACCGGGTTTTCCATGGTGCGCATCTTCAGACCCTTGAGGTCCTCGGGCGCCTTCACGTCGCGCTTGCTGTTGGTCATGTGGCGGAAGCCGTTCTCGGCCCAGGCCAGCGCCTTGAAACCCTTGGCGTCAAAGGCCTTGAGCAGGTCCTGGCCGATCTGGCCGTCGAGCACCGCGCGCGCATGGGCCTTGTCGCGGAACAGGAAGGGCACGTCGAGGATCTTGGTCTCGGGCACGAAGTTGGGCACGGGACCGGTGGAGCTGAAAGCCAGCTCCTGCGTGCCCAACTGCACGGCCTCGATCGATTCGCGCTCGCCGCCGAGGGCGCCGTTGTAGAAGGTCTGGACCTTGTAGCGGCCGTTGGTGCGCTTTTCGACTTCGCGGGCAAAGGTGTCGATGGCCACGCCCTGATGGGAATTCTGGGCGGTGGAGATGCTGATGCGCATCGTGGTCTGCGCCTGGGCGGCGGCGATGAAACCCAGGCCCAGGACCAGGCCTGCAAACAATTTGCTTAACTTCATGTTGTCTCCGGAATTGAGGGAACTCTTAGATGGCGAAGCTGCCACTATGCCTGAACGGGCAGCTTCACGGCTTCGGGATTTTCACGGACATAGGCCCGCACGATGTCCTCGAAGCTGTCATCTGCCTGAAGGCCCAGGGCGTTGGCACGCCGCGAGGCGACGCGGCCGGGCCAGGTGGCGACGATCTTCATGATGGCCGGATCGGGCGTCCAGTCGATCAGGCCCGTGGCGGCCGGGCCTGCCACGCGTTCGAGCGCCCGCGCCATGTCGCCGACGGTGAGGTTGAGCGCAGGCAGGTTCAGCGCCGTGCGCGGGCCCCAGGCCGCGTCGCCGGTCTCGGCGGCGCGGATGATGCCTGCGACGGTCCGCGCCGGCGACGACAGCGCCACGCCAGTCTCCGGCGGCACGGGGCAGGCGCCCTTCACGCCCGCCAGCGGCTCGCGGATCATGCCGCTGAAGAAGCTCGACGCCGCGCCATTGGGCCGGCCGGGCCGCACGCTCACGGTCATCAGGCGCACGCTGCGCCCGCGGATGAAACCTTTGCGCGTGTAGTCGGTCATCAACTGCTCGCCGATGAACTTCTGGATGCCGTAGCTCGTCTGCGGGGTCGGCAGCGTGGTGTCCTCGATCAGCTCGGGCGTGGGCTGCTCGGGCGAGTTGCCGAACACCGCGAGCGAGCTGGCAAACACGACCACCGGCCGCGTGCCCAGCGCACGGCAGGCTTCGAGCAGCGCATGCGTGGCTGCAAAGTTGCTGCGCATGCCCAGGTCGAAGTCGGCCTCGCACTCGCCGCTGACGGCTGCCGCCAGGTGGAAGACCGCGTGGGCGCCGTCGAGCAGTCCGTTGCCGGCGGCGTCCGCCACCAGCGCGTTGAGGTCGCCTGTGAGGACGCGCACGCGCGCGTCGGTCTGCAGATCGGCCGGCGGTGCCGCGCGGTCGGCGAGCGTGATGCGGGTGAGTGCGGCGGCCGGGGCGCCGGCCAGCGAGAGCGCGCCTTGTGCGAGCAGGGTGCGGGCCAGGCGCACGCCGAGGAATCCGGCGCCGCCGGTGATGACGATGTTCATGGGCTGCTTGTCTCCGTGGAGGGTCCGTGTGCAGGAGGATGTGCAGGGAAGTCTAGCCGCGAACGGCCAGGCTTTCAGCGCACGCGTCAGCGCGCACGCATGGCCATCAGCCGTGCACGGGTGGCCGTGAGGTGCTGGCGCAGCGTGTACCAGCGGTCGGCGTAGTGGTCGGGCAGGTCCAGCAGCCGCACCTTCGCCTCGATGGCATCGAGCTGCGTCACGAGCTTGCCCAGCGCCATGGGCGACTCGCGCAGCAGGGTGTCGATGTCGTTCTCCAGGAACTTGAGTTCGCCGTAGTAGTGCGACAGCACCGCATTGACCCGCAGGCTGAACAGGCGCGGAATCCACAGCAGCGCGAACGCGGTGGACAGCACGATGGGCAGCAGCGCATAGAGGATCAGCTCCGCCAGCTGGGCCCACCAGTAGGGCAGCGCTGCTTCCATCCACGGCCGGTCACCCAGTGCATGGCGCTGGGCATGGGGTGAGACGGGGAAGTCCGCGTCGTCGACGTTGGGGTATTCGGACTGGCGCTGCAGGAAGGTCGGCACCGCGTGGATGTCGGCCGCCGCGTCGAGCAGCGCGCGCTGCAGCGCCGGATGCATGCTCTCGCGTGCGAGCAGATGCGTTCCGGTGTAGAGCAGGGTGAGGTCGCGCGGCGGCACGTCGCCGCGCAGCTCGATCGCGCCCTGCGGAAGCACCACCGCCTGCAGGCGGGGCTCGCGGGCGGCCAGCACGTTGGCGCGGTCCATGCCGACCATGGAGACACCGGCGCTGCGCGACAGCAGCCGCACGCTGGGCGCGTCGCCGCTGCCGATGGCGACGACGGCGTCGATGCGGCCTTCGAGCAGTTCGTTGGCGGCCGCCAGGCCCTGGGAGGCCTCGTCCCAGGTGACGTCGCCCTCGTGCAGCTGCGCCTGCGTGAGGATCATCTCGGCCACGCGCCGCTGCGGCGCACCGCGCGGCCCGGCCGCGATGCGCAGCCCCTTGAGCTGCGTGGGCGTCGTGACGCCGGGCTGGCGCGTGAAGATCCACACCGGCTGCTTGCCGATGACGGCCAGGGTCTGCACGCGGATCTGCGGGCTGGCAGCAGCGGAACCCGGGGCTGGCACGGCCGGTCGGTCGGCGCCGTCGGCCAGCAGGCCATGGGCGAAGCCTGCCTGTGCCGGGTAGCCCGGGTCGCGCAGGCGCTGCAGCGGGCTGGCGGGGCCCTGCGACGAGGTGGAGATGTCCACCGTGATGCCGCGCCGCTCGAGCTCGTCGCGGTAGCGCACCGCCACCTGCACGTAGTTGCCCTGGGGCGAGCCGGCCGCGATGACGAGGTGGCGCGGCGGCAGCGGCAGCCAGTCGGTGGCGGCCTTGTAGGCCAGCGCGCCGGCAACGGCCAGCACGGGCAGGTAGAACAGGCCCCAGCGGCGGCGGTAGAGCAGGACGACGTTCATCGGCCGCGCTTTTCGTAGAGACTCATGCGCACGAACTCGATGTGGTCGCGCAAGGTGTACCAGCGCGGCATGAGGTAGGACGGGGTGACGAAGCTGGCCATGCTGCGCTCCATGCGGTCCAGGCGCTCCAGGTGACGCGTCAGCTGCATTCCGGTGAGGCTGTCCTGCGCGATTTCGTCTTCGATGTACATCAGCTCGCCGTACCAGCGCGTGACGCGGCTCTCCAGCAGCCAGCGCAGGTAGGCCGGCAGCAGATGCGCCAGCCAGATCGCCACGAGCGCGACCGGCAGGCAGATCACCAGCAGGCGCAGCACGATCTGCGCAGGCATGAAGGGCAGCTGCTCCTCCAGCCAGGGCAGGCCGCCGACGAGCGTGCGGCGCGCGTCGGCCGATGCCGCGAAGTCGACGCGCTTGAGCGAGGGAAAGGCGCCGGCGCGGTGGAACAGTCCGCCCCCTGAATGGACTTTCTGCGCGATGCGCGTAGCCAGCCGCTGCAGGGCCGGATGCAGGTCGGCGCGCGCCACGAGACTGGCCGTGGTGGTGAGCAGTGCGAGGTCGCGTGCGGGCAGCACGCCGTCGGCGTCGAGCGCGCCCTGGGGCAGCAGCCGTGGCTGCAGGAAAGGCAGGCGCTCGGTGAGCGCCGCGCTGCGCTTGAGCTGCACGAGGTAGACGCCGGGAGCGCGCAGCAGGGTGCGCACCACAGGCGCCTCGGGTGTGGAGACGAGGAACATCGTGTCGATGGCGCCGGCCTTGAGCGCCTCGGCCGCCTCCATGCCCGACAGCGGCTCGTCCACGACCTGACCCGGTCCCAATCTCACCTGGTCCAGCAATTGGAGCGCGAGCTTGCGGGTGCCGCTGCCCGCCGGCCCGAGCGAGACGCGCTGGCCCTGCATCTGCTGGAGCGAGTCGAGCCAGGCATGGCGCGAGAAGATCCACAGCGGCTCGATGTCGACGTTGGCGAGGGTGCGGACCGCCGCCGCCGGGGCCGCAGTCGTGGTGCCGGTGCCGGCGACGGCGCTGCTGCCCGGGTGACCGACGCCGCCCTGGATGAAGGCGAGGTCGACCTGCGGCGATTCGAGTCCGCGCAGGCGCCTGAGGTTCTGCTCGGCTCCACCGGAGGGCAGGACGCGCAGCTCGATTCCCTCTTGCGCGAATTCGGCCGCATACTGGTTGGCCCACGCCTGGTACATGCCTTCCGGGAGGGCGGTGGAGATGCTGATGTGGGTGGGCGGCAGCGGCAGCCAGCGGGTCCAAAGCAGTGCCATGACCGCCAGCGCGAGGAGCGCCAGCGGCAGTTTGATCAGGACCCATTTGCGCTGATAGAGCCGCGCGGCAGCCACTGGCAGGTTTCCCTTGGTTGAAATGTCTTTTGGGTTATAGCGCAAATGCTGCGGGTTGGGTTTGCGGCGTGTCTGTCTGTCTTGCTTCGCCGCTCGGTGTACCGCGCGCAAGGCTGGGGCCTTTCGGTGGGCACTTGGCTTCGCCCTTCGTTGCACCGCGCGCAAGGCTGGGGCCTTTCGGTGGGCACTTGGCTTCGCCCTTCGTTGCACCGCGCGCAAGGGTGGGAGGGTGGCCGCAGGGGCTTCGCTGGAGCGCCCGCAGCTGCGCTGCGGGTCCCTGCGCTTCTCGCTCCGCGGGGGCGGCTGCGATCACTCCGCACGGCCGCTGA
>JBGAIH010000056.1:0-2149 GCA_044225675.1 Burkholderiaceae bacterium | reverse complement strand
GGGCGAAACACTTTGCTCATGCAGAAACAGAATCACCACACTCCGCGCCCCGTCGAGATGCAAAATCAGCCATTACAGGGACAGGCTCCTAGCCCGGATATCTCACAGTTGGTAGGTGCATCGGGTCTCTGAATCGGCGAAAGTTCTTCTGCGACAAAGGCTTAACGCTGAGCAGAGGAGTTCCCCGATGCGGACGGAGTGTAACCCGGAGCGGTTTGAGTTTGCACGCGTTGAAGGGCGCAAAGTTGTTGCGTCCTTCGATGGCGGGCGGATCACGTCGGATGCCGGGGCGCTGCTGCTGGGCGCGGCCGATCGGGTGGTCGGGCTGACGCGCCGGCTGGGGGCCTGCTTCACCGACGCGCGCGATCCGGCCTTGATCGAGCACGAGGTTGAGACGCTGGTGATGCAGCGCGTTGTCGGCATCGTGCTGGGCTATGAGGACGTCAACGACCACGACCAGTTGCGCCACGACCCGGTGCTGGCGGTGCTGGCGGGCAAGCTTGCAGCGCGGCGATCCGATTGTGCCCCGCTGGCGGGCAAGAGCACGCTGAACCGGCTGGAGCTCAGCCGGCCGGAGCCCTCGCGCTATGCCAGGCTCAGCGCCGACATGGCGGCGATCGAGACGCTGTTCGTCGATCTGTTCCTCGACGCGCACGGCCGCGCGCCGGCCCAGATCACGCTCGACCTCGACGCCACCGACGACCCGCTGCACGGGCACCAGGAAGGCAGGTTCTTCCACGGCTACTACGATTGCTACTGCTACCTGCCGCTCTACGTGTTCTGCGGCCGCCATCTGCTGGCGGCGAAGCTGCGCGGTTCCAATATCGATGCCAGTGCCGGTGCGGTCGAGGAGGTGGCGCGCATCGTCCGGCGCATCCGCGCCCGCTGGCCACGCGTGCGCATCCTGCTGCGCGCCGACAGCGGCTTCGCGCGTGAGGCGCTGATGGCGTGGTGCGAGGCCAACCGCGTCGACTTCCTGTTCGGCCTGGCCCGCAACGCCCGCCTCGCGGCCGAGATCGCCGATGAGATGGCGCTGGCTTGTGCCGAGGCCGAGGCCACCGGCAAATCCGCCCGCCGCTTCCGCGACTTCATCTGGTCGACACTGGACAGTTGGAGCCGCCCCCGCCGCGTGGTCGGCAAGGCCGAGTGGCTGGTCGGATCAAGCCCAGATGCCGGTGAGGCCAACCCGCGCTTCGTGGTGACGTCGCTCACGCCCGCCGAGGTCGCGGCGCGCCACCTTTACGAGGCGATCTATTGCGCCCGCGGCGAGATGGAGAACCGCATCAAGGAATGTCAGCTCGACCTGTTTGCCGATCGTACCTCGGCGGGCACCATGCGGGCCAACCAGTTGCGCCTGTGGTTTGCAGCCGCCGCCTATGTGCTGCTCTGTGCGCTGCGCCGCATCGGCCTGGCGCATACTCAGTTCGCCACCGCCACATGCGGCACCATCCGCCTCAGGCTGCTCAAGATCGGTGCGCTCGTCCGCATCAGCGTCAGGCGCATTACGTTGGCCATGGCCTCCGCTTGCCCGAGCCAATACGAGTTCGGCCTCGCCCACGCCAGGCTGCAAAACGCCGCCGCCTGACCGCACGAAACAGACACCGCAAGCATACAATCACCGGCCAACCCACCGCCACAACAGGGCAACGACAGCGCATGCCCAAAATCAGCCCGAAACCGCTCTCACACCGCAACACCGACCGTTCGGCCCAGCTTACAGCCCAATCCAGACCAACGATCATTCAGCCCGTGAGAAATCCAGGCTAGGAGCCTGTCCCTGTAACGCCTACTGGTTTTTTGAGTGGGTATGTTCAGGCGGCTGAAATGAGGGACGCTGGCCGCTCAGGTGGTGAGCTTTGCGAGGTTGTGGGCGGTGCAGATGAGTGCCCACTCGCATTTGACCTTGTCGATGCCGCGGAGGAGGAACTGTCGGAAGTTTCTGGCCTGCTTGATGTGTCCGAAGACGGGTTCGACGACGTATTTTCGCATCCGGTAGCGACTTCGATGGCCGCCCTGTCGCAGCCTGGCGCGCATGGCCTGGACCAGCCTGCCACCTTTGGCGCCGCCATCCGGCGTGCTGGCGCGTCCGGCCGCGACGTAGCCGCGCACGGTGCGCTCGATGAGGCCCTCGAGATTGGCCTCGGAGCAG
>JBGAIH010000017.1:0-112481 GCA_044225675.1 Burkholderiaceae bacterium | reverse complement strand
GGAAGAGGGTCCAGGGGGCCATGCGGATCTCCTGCTCGGGGCTGGGCGGGTGGGCCTTCAGCTGCCGGCCGTGTTGCCGTAGGCCCCGACCAGGCCCAGCAGATGCTGGCGCTGGGCTGGCTCCAGGTAGGGCACCAGCAGGTTCAGCACATGGTGGGCGCCGCGCAGCAGGGCCTGTTGCGCGCTTTCGGGCTCCAGCGCGCGGCGCGGGTCGCGCACGTACTCGTAGCTCAGCCAGTAGGTCAGCACCACCACCATGCTGGTGGCCGTGGCCTCGACCTCGCGCGAGTCGATGTGGATGGCTCCCGACCGGCTCATGCCGTCCAGCATGGCCCGCACCGCCCGCGTCTTGTTCTTGAGGACCCACTGGAAATGCGTCTCCAGACGGCGGTTCTTGGACAGCAGGTCGTTCAGGTCGCGGTAGAGAAAGCGGTACTGCCAGATCAGCTCGAACAGCGTGTGCATGAAGAACCAGGCGTCCTCCACGTCGCGCACGCCGTCGCCGGCATTGAGCAGTTCGGACAGGGCGCGTTCGTAGCGGTCGAACAGCGAGTTGATCAGCTCGTCCTTGGCCGGGTAGTGGTAGTAGAGGTTGCCGGGGCTGATGCCCAGTTCGGCCGAGATCAGCGTGGTCGAGACATTCGGCTCGCCAAAGCGGTTGAAGAGGTCGAGCGTGACCTCCAGGATTCGCTCCGCGGTACGCCTTGGCGCTTTTTTCGCCATGTGTGTCTGCCCCTTGCCGCTGCCTGCCAGCGGATAGTCCGCACTCTAACCTGCCCAGGCTGACAGGAACACTAGGGAAGGCGAGCAGTTTGCTGTCATGCCGCTGCCTTGGAGGGGCACCTGCGTGCGAAGTGTGGGCCGCGCCGGCTGCTGCTCGGTGTTCAGCGGGCCGCAGGCCGGGCCAGCGCGTGCTCCAGGTCGTCCATCACCTCTTCGAGCGAGGCCACGGCGCGGCCGATGCGGGTGGGCGCGGCCAACGGCGCCACCAGATGCCGCCGGGGATCGTCGAGCAGGTCCGTGCGCAGCGTGATGCCATGGCGCGCCAGCCGAGCCGCGAGGCTGGTGCGGCGCGAGCGCAGCATGGCGCGGGTCTGCTGGTAGGCATGTTCGGCCATCTTGCGGCGCTGGCCGTAGCTGAAGGTGTTGGCCAGGAACAGTTCCGGGTCGCGGTGGTCGGGCTCGATCAGCAGGATGTCGGTGCCCGGGTAGGCGTGCTCGTAGTTCTTCATGCCCAGCTCGAGGCGCGAATGGATCATCGAGCGGAAGGTCTGGCTCAGCACCGCCGGCAGCCCGCCGTCGACGATGCGCGGCATGCGGCGCCGGCCGCCGCGCATGACGCGGTCCTTGCCGTCGGGCGTGGTGTTGAAGGGCACCAGCGGGTTCAGGCAGATCATCAGGTCCACGCCCTCGTCCATGGCGACCGAGGCGTGCATGGTTTTCTTGAGGGCGCCGTCGACGTAGTAGTGCTCGTCGATCTCCACCGGCGGAAACAGGCCGGGCAGGGCCGAGGTCGCCTGCACGGCGCGCGAGATCGGCACATGGTCCCAGCCGGGCTGTCCGAAGGGGGCGGCGTCGCCAGTGTCGAGGTTGGTGGCGACCAGGGTGAGGCGGCTGGCGAGCTGGCGGAAGTCGTTGGTGCGGCCGTCGCGCGAGAACAGCGCTTCGAGGCGGCGATGCACTTCGTCGTTGGAGAAGATGCCCGTGGGCAGGGCAGCGCCCAGATGCTCGAGCGCCTGCGTGATCGACTTGCGCCCGGCTGCCAGGCGCCAGAGGGCCGAGGCGGCCAGCCCCGGCAGCATGATGGCGCGGCGCGCGAACTCACCCCAGGCGGGCACCATCAGCCAGGCCGGGTCGAACACTTCGCCGTCGGCCGGCGACTCGTCGATGAAGGCGTGCGAGAGTTCCTGCGGCGACATGCCGTTGGCCAGGCCCGCTGCGATGAAGCCGCCCGCCGAGACGCCGACGTAATGGTCCAGCCGCGTGAAATCCAGCCCCTCAAGCGATTCGTCCAGGGCGCAGAGCGCGCCGATCTCGTAGATGGCGCCCAAGGGGCCGCCGCCGGCCAGCGCCAGCGCGATGCGGGGCGTGCCGGACGGTGAGCGCGGCGTCTTGCCAGCTGCGGCCCGTGTGGAGGGGCGAACGCCTGCCGGCGACGCGGGTCGATCAGCGGCAAGCGCCGGGGTGCGAACGGCGCCAAGCGCCGGGGTGCGGGAATGCGCCGGATTCATGCGGGAGGATCAAAGGGGCCTGCGCTCAGCCGGGTTGCTGCGGCGCAGCAGCCGCAGCTCAGCCTTGGGCGGTCTTGGCGGCGGCGCGGGAGCGCGGTGCCTTGGTCTTGCCGGCGGCGGCCTTGCGGGCTGCAGCTGACTTCTTGGCCGCAGGGGCCTTGGCGGCAGGCGAGCGGGCTGCGGCCTTCGGCGCGGACGGTGCGCGTCCGCTGAGCTTGGCCACGCTGGCATTGAGCTCGTCGATGCGGGCGATCAGCGCATCCACGTCCTTGGCCGAGGGCACGCCCAGCTTGTTGAGGGCCTTGGCCACGCGGTCTTCGAAGATGGTTTCGAGCTTGTCCCACTGGCCCGAGGCCTTGGAGGAGATCTCGGTGGCCATGCTGGCCATGCGGCTGGTGGCCTCGGAGATCTTCTCCTCGGCGACGGCCTGGGTCTTGCGCTGGATGCTCAGGCCTTCCTTGACGAGGGCTTCGAACACCTTGCCGCCTTCGTCCTGCGCCTTGGAGAAGGCGCCGAGGCCCGCCAGCCAGATCTGCTGGGCCGATTCCTTGACGGTGCTGGACAGGTGGGCGCCGGACTTCTTCTCGGCGCTGCTCGACTTCTGCGTTTTGGTGACCATGGGCGGGCTCCAGGCGATGGTTGACGGATGCCCCGACTTTAAACGCTCCTCGCGGGCCGCAATAGACGCGCCTGCCTAGCGCACGCGCGGGTTTGTGCTGAATCCCCGGCGCCGGGGCTTGCGCAAGAATTGCGGGCACGTTCCGCACACCAACTGGAGGTTCCATGCAGTATTTCGTCACCGGTGCAACCGGGTTCATTGGCAAGCGCCTGGTCAAGAAGCTGCTGGAGCGAAAGGGCGCGGTCGTCCACTTTCTGATCCGCAAGGAAAGCGAAGGCAAAGTCGCCGCCCTGCGCGAGTACTGGGGCGTGGGCGCGCAGCGCGCGGTGCCGGTCCATGGCGACCTCACCTCCAGGAAGCTCGGCGTGTCGGCCGAGGATGTGAAGAGACTCAAGGGCCAGATCGACCACTTCTACCACCTGGCGGCGGTCTACGACCTCAAGGCCGACGAGGAAAGCCAGGTCGCGGTGAACATCGACGGCACCCGCAACACGGTGGAGCTGGCCAAGGCGATCGACGCCGGGCACTTCCACCATGTGTCGTCCATCGCCGCCGCCGGCCTGTACGAGGGCGTGTTCCGCGAGGACATGTTCGAGGAGGCCGAGAACTACGACCACCCCTACTTCATGACCAAGCACGAGAGCGAGAAGATCGTGCGCAAGGAATGCAAGGTGCCCTGGACGGTGTACCGCCCGGCCATGGTGGTGGGCGACAGCCAGACCGGCGAGATGGACAAGATCGACGGCCCCTACTACTTCTTCAAGCTGATCCAGCGCACCCGCCAGCTGCTGCCGCCCTGGATGCCGATGGTCGGGCTCGAAGGCGGGCGGGTGAACATCGTGCCGGTGGACTTCGTGGTCGACTGCCTGGACCACATCAGCCACAAGGCCGGCATCGCCAAGCGCTGCTTCCATGTGGTCGACAGCGAAGGCTACCGCGTCGGCGACGTGCTCGACATCTTCAGCAAGGCCGGCCATGCGCCCAAGATGAATCTGTTCGTCAATGCGGCGCTGCTGGGCTTCATCCCGCGCAGCGTCACCAAGACGCTGATGTCGATCAAGCCGGTGCGCCGCGTGAAGGCGGCCATCATGCAGGACCTCGGCCTGCCGGACGACATGCTGACCTTCGTGAACTACCCCACGCGCTTCGACCGGCGCGACCTTGACGCCATGCTCAAGGGCTCGGGCATCGAGTGCCCGCGCCTGAACGACTACGCCTGGCGCCTGTGGGACTACTGGGAGCGGCACCTCGACCCGGACCTGTTCATCGACCGCTCGCTGCGCGGCACCGTCGAGGGCAAGGTGGTGCTGGTGACGGGGGGCTCGTCGGGCATCGGCCTGGCCTCGGCCCACAAGTTCGCCGAGGCCGGCGCCGTCACCATCATCTGCGGCCGCGACCAGGACAAGCTCGACGAGGCGCAGAAGGAGGCCAAGGCGCGGGGCTACAGCTTCGTCTGCTACCCGGCCGACATCGCCGACATGGCCGACTGCGACCGCTTCGTGCAACTGCTGATCGACAACCACGGCGGCGTGGACTTCCTGATCAACAACGCCGGCCGCTCGATCCGCCGGGCGATCGAGAACAGCTACGACCGTTTCCACGACTTCGAGCGCACCATGCAGCTGAACTACTTCGGCTGCCTGCGCATCACCATGGGTCTGCTGCCGGGCATGGTGGCCAAGAAGAAGGGCCATGTGGTCAACATCAGCTCCATCGGTGTGCTGACCAACGCGCCGCGCTTTTCGGCCTACGTCGCGTCCAAGGCGGCGCTCGATGCCTGGACGCGCTGCGCCTCCAGCGAGTACGCCGACCAGGGCGTGAGCTTCACCACCATCAACATGCCGCTGGTGCGCACGCCGATGATCGCGCCGACCAACATCTACAAGAACGTGCCCACGCTGAGCCCCGAAGACGCGGCCGACATGGTGGCCCAGGCCTGCATCTACAAGAACGTGCGCATCGCCACGCGCCTGGGCATCTCGGGCCAGGTGCTGCATGCGCTGTTCCCGCGCATCATGCAGATCGTGATGAACACCAGCTTCCGCATGTTCCCCGACTCCGCCGCCGCCAAGGGCGACAAGTCGGCCAAGCCGCAGCTGTCGGCCGAGGCGGTGGCGATGCAGCAGATGATGCGGGGCATCCACTTCTGACCGCATGAAATAATGCGGCACCCTGCCACTGTGCACCGCAGGGGCTGAAAGAACGGAATGATCCTGGTGACTGGCGGCGCCGGCTTTATCGGCGCCAACTTCGTGCTCGACTGGCTGGCCTGCGGCGACGAGCCCGTGCTCAACCTGGACAAGCTCACCTACGCCGGCAACCTGGAGAACCTCGCGAGCCTGCAGGGCGATGCGCGGCACGTCTTCGTGCAGGGCGACATCGGCGACAGCGCCCTGGTGGCCGGTCTGCTGGCGCGCCACCGGCCGCGCGCCGTCATCCACTTCGCGGCCGAATCGCATGTGGACCGGTCCATTGCGGGCGCGGCCGATTTCATCGAAACCAATGTCGTGGGCACCTTCCGCCTGCTGGAGGCCGTGCGTGCCCACTGGGTGAGCCTTGGCGAGAGCGAGCGCGCGGCCTTCCGCTTCGTGCAGGTGTCGACCGACGAGGTGTACGGCTCGCTCGGGCCGGCCGACCCGGCGTTCTCCGAGACCTCGCGCTACGAGCCCAACAGCCCCTACTCGGCCAGCAAGGCTGCGGCCGACCATCTGGCGCGCGCCTGGCACCACACCTACGGCCTGCCGGTGCTCACCACCAACTGCTCGAACAACTACGGGCCGTTCCATTTTCCTGAAAAGCTGATCCCGCTGATGATCGTGCAGGCGCTGGCGGGCCAGCCGCTGCCGGTGTATGGCGATGGCCAGCAGGTGCGCGACTGGCTCTACGTGCGCGACCATTGCAGCGCCATCCGGCGCGTGCTCGCGGCCGGCCGGCCCGGGCAGGTCTACAACGTCGGCGGCGACTGCGAGCGGACCAACCTGGAGGTGGTGCGCGCCATCTGCAGCCTGCTCGACGAGCTGCGGCCGCGCGGCGACGGCCAGCCTTACGGCGACCAGATCCGCTTCGTGCGCGACCGCCCCGGGCACGACCGGCGCTACGCCATCGATGCCCGCAAGATGGCGCAGGAACTCGCCTGGCAGCCGGCCGAAACCTTCGAGTCCGGTCTGCGCAAGACGGTGCGCTGGTACCTCGACCACGCTGACTGGGTCGCGCACGTGCAAAGCGGCGCGTACCGCGACTGGGTCCGCACTCAGTACGCGGCCGCATGAAGATCCTCCTGTTCGGCAAGACCGGCCAGCTCGGCTGGGAGCTCGCGCGCAGCCTGTCGGTGCTGGGCGAGGTGATCGCGCCGGAACGTGGCACGCCAGGCGGGCATCCGCAGCAAGGTGCGCAGACGGGGGCCGGCCCGGAGGGCACGCTGTGCGGCGACCTTGCCAACCTGGACGGCCTGGCCGCCACGGTGCACCGCGTGCAGCCCGGGCTGATCGTCAATGCCGCGGCCTACACGGCCGTGGACCGCGCCGAGTCTGACGCGGAGCAGGCCCGGCTCATCAACGCGCTGGCGCCCGGCGCGCTGGCGGCGGCGGCCGAGGCGGCGGGTGCGTGGTTCGTCCACTACTCGACGGATTACGTGTTCGACGGAACCGGCAGCCAGCCCTGGCGCGAGTCCGACCCGACCGGCCCGCTCAACGTCTATGGCCGTACCAAGCTCGAAGGCGAGCGCCTCGTGGCCGAGCGCTGCGAGCGGCACCTGATCTTGCGCACCAGCTGGGTCTACGCTGCGCGCGGCCAGAACTTCGCCAGGACCATGCTGCGCCTGGCCGGTGAGCGCGAGCGGCTGCAGGTGATCGACGACCAGTTCGGCGCGCCCACCGGCGCGGATCTGCTGGCCGACCTGACCGCGCATGCCGTGGTGGCGGCCCGCGCCGCGCCGCACAAGGCGGGCCTGTACCACGCGGCTGCGGCCGGCGAGACCAGCTGGAACGGCTACGCGCGCTTCGTGCTCGAACAGGCGCAGGCGGCGGGTCGGCCGCTGCGCGCCGGGCCCGAGGCGGTCGAGCGCGTGGCCAGCTCGGCGTTTCGCGCAGCGGCGCGCCGGCCTCACAATTCGAGGCTGGACACCGCGCGGCTTGCGTCCACCTTCGGCCTGGTGCTGCCGCATTGGCAGGAGGGCGTGGCCCGCATGCTCACCGAACTCAGCTGACGACCGCCACGGGCCCCGACTCCAGACCCCCTCCACCTGACGGCACGAACAAGACGGCACGAACATGACAGTACGCAAGGGCATCATCCTCGCCGGCGGCAACGGCACGCGGCTGCACCCGGCCACGCTGGCGGTGAGCAAACAGCTCCTGCCGGTGTACGACAAGCCGATGGTCTATTACCCGCTGAGTGTGCTCATGCTCGCGGGCATTCGCGACATCCTGCTCATCTCCACACCGCACGATCTGCCGCGCTTCGAGGCCCTGCTGGGCGACGGCAGCCAGTGGGGGCTGAACCTCAGCTACTGCGTGCAGCCCGAGCCCGGCGGCATCGCTCAGGCGTTCGTGCTGGGCCGTGAGTTCCTTGCGGACGGCCCCTGCGCGCTGGTGCTGGGCGACAACATCTTCTTCGGCCACGACCTGCAGCGCCTGCTCGACCAGGCCATGGCGCGCGAGGCCGGCGCCACCGTGTTCGCCTACCACGTGCAGGACCCGCAGCGCTATGGCGTGGTGGCCTTCGACGCGGCCGGCCGCGCCACCAGCATCGAGGAGAAACCAGCCCAGCCCCGCAGCAGCTACGCCGTCACCGGCCTGTACTTCTACGACGCACAGGTCTGCGACATCGCCGCCGCGCTCAAGCCGAGCGCCCGGGGCGAGCTGGAGATCACCGCCGTCAACGAGGCCTACCTGCAGCGTGGCCAACTCCATGTGGAGGTGATGGGCCGCGGCTACGCCTGGCTGGACACCGGCACCCACGACAGCCTGCTGGAGGCCGGGCAGTTCATTGCGGCGCTGGAAAAGCGCCAGGGCCTGAAGGTCGCCAGCCCCGAGGAGATCGCCTGGCGGGCCGGATGGATTTCTTCCGCCCAGCTCGAACGCCTCGCTGCGCCGCTGGGCAAGAGCGGCTATGGCGACTATCTGCAAAGCCTGCTGCGCGAGGCGGGGCCCCGCGCATGAAGGTCACGCCCCTGCGCCTGGCGGGCCTGGCCCTGGTTCAGCCGCGTGTGTTCACCGACGAGCGCGGCTGGTTCATGGAGAGCTGGAACGCCGCGGCGCTGGCCGTCGCCTGTGGCGAGGCCGGCGTCGCGCCGCCGGACGGCTTTGCCCAGGACAACCACAGCCAGAGCCGGCCCTGGGTGCTGCGGGGGCTGCATTACCAGCTGCCGCCGCATGCGCAGGGCAAGCTGGTGCGGGTGGCACGCGGCGCCGTGTGGGACGTGGCGGTGGACCTGCGCCGCAGCTCGCCGACCTTCGGGCAGTGGGAGGCCGCGCTGCTGAGTGCCGACAACGCCACGCAGCTGTGGATTCCGCCCGGATTCGCGCACGGATTTCTGGCCCTGGGTGAGGGGGCGGACGTTCTCTACAAGGCCACCACGCCCTGGCATCCGGCGAGCGAACGCTGCCTGCTCTGGAACGACCCGGCCGTCGGCATCGCCTGGCCGCTGGCGCCGGACGTCCAGCCTGTCATCAACGCCAAGGACCGCCAGGGCCTGGCCCTGGCCACTGCCGAGCTGTTCGACTGATGCGTGTCCTGCACTTCGGCCGGTTCTGGAACGACCAGCACGGCGGCATCGAGCGGCATGTGGCGCTGTTGTGCCGCGGCCTGGCGGCACAATGGGTGGACGTGGTGAACCTCGTGGCGTCGGACGGACTCACCTCGTCGGACACGCAGCACGATGGCTTTCGCCTGGTGCAGGCCGCGTCCTTCGGCATGTTCGCTCGCACGGCCATGTCGCCGGCCCTGGTGTGGAAGGCGCTTGCGCTGCATCGGGAACAGCCCTTCGACGTCATCCATCTGCATTTCCCCGATCCGCTGACGCACCTGGCCTCGCTGCTCATGCCCCGGCGCGTGCGGCGCGTCATCAGCTGGCACAGCGACATCGTCCGGCAAAAGCGCCTGCTGGCGCTGTACCGACCCTTTCTCGCGCGCGAGGCTCTCCGGGCGGACGCCATCGTCGCGGCCACGCCGGCGCACTTCTCCTCGTCGACGCAGATCCCGGCGGGTGTGCCGGCGGCGCGCCGCCATGTGATCCCCTACGGGCTCGACTACGGGCCGCTGGCCCTGACGCCGCGCATCGCCGCGCTGCGTGACCGGCTGCGGGCCCAGGCAGGGAGCCGGCCCGTGGTGTTCGCCCTCGGGCGGCACGTGTACTACAAGGGCTTTGACGTGCTGCTGGCCGCCATGCGGCAGGTGGACGCGGTGCTCCTGCTCGGCGGCAGCGGGCCGCTGCGGCAGCAGCTGGAGCAGCAAGCCCGCGACCTGGGCGTGGCCGACAGGGTGGTCTTCACCGGCCGCATTCCCGAGGAGGACCTGGCTGCGTACTTCCACGCCTGCGACCTGTTCTGCCTGCCCTCGGTCGAGCAGACCGAAGCCTTCGGCCTGGTCCAGCTCGAAGCGATGGCCTGCGGCAAACCCGTGGTGTGCACCTGGCTGAACAACGGCGTGAACGTGGTCAACACCGATGGCGTCACCGGCCTGGCCGCGCCCGTCGGCGATGCGGCCGCGCTGGCCACAGCGCTCAACCGCCTGCTGGGTGACGATGCGTTGCGCGCTCGCATGGGGGCAGCGGCGCATGCGCGCGCCTGGGGCGACTACTCGCTCGAACACATGGCAACGGCGACGTTGCAGCTGTATCGGACGCTTGCAAATGCAGGCTGACATTCAGGCAGGCTGGGTACAATCGCGCGGTCTGCAAAGTTAATACACACTATTTAATGAAGCTCGTATCCGTGGTTCTGTCCGGGGGGGCTGGTACGAGGCTGTGGCCCGTGTCACGCCAGGCCTTCCCCAAGCCCTTCATGAGTCTGGGTGGAAGCCCGTTGCTGCAGCAGGCCATCGAGCGTGGCCAGGCCTGCGGCACCGACGAGACCATCGTCGTTACCAACCAGGACTATCTCTTCCTCACGCGCGGCGTCCTGGACCAGATCGCCGACCCGCCGAACGTGCGCTTCCTGCTCGAGCCCAAGGGCCGCAACACGGCACCGGCCATTGCGCTGGCCGCGCTGGCCTGTGCCCGCGACCACGGCCCCGACGCGGTGATGCTGGTCCTGCCCGCCGACCACCTGATTCCGGACACCGAGTCCTTCGTGGCCAACGCCCTGGAGGCCGCGCGCCATGCGCAGCAGGGGCAGCTGGTGGTGTTCGGCATCTCGCCGACCGGCCCCGAGACGGGCTTCGGCTACGTGGAAGTGGCCAAGGTGTCGCGCGACAGCCAGAAGGCGCTGCGCTTCGTCGAAAAGCCCGACCTCGTGACTGCGCAGCAGTACCTGGCCTCCGGCCGCTTCTACTGGAACAGCGGCATGTTCTGCTTTACCGCCGGCACGCTGCTGGCGGCGCTCAAGGCCCACGCGCCGCACGTGCTGGCGGCGGTCGAGCAGGTGTGGAACGCCAGCGCCACCAAGGAGGGCGTGACCCAGTTCGACGCGCATGCCTTCGGCCTGCAGCCCGACATCTCGATCGACTACGCCGTGATGGAGCGCGCCGACAACGTCACGCTCGTGCCCGCCAAGTTCGGCTGGAGCGACGTGGGCTCCTGGCCCGCCGTGGCCCAGGCGCACACGGCCGACGTCAACGGCAACACCTTCGTGGCCGACGTGGTGCCCGTCGATACGTCCAACACCCATGTGCAGGTCGACAGCCATGGCCCCAAGCTGGTGGCCACCGTCGGCGTCGACAGCCTGCTGATCATCGACACGCCCGATGCACTGCTGGTCGCGCACAAGAGCGTGGCGCAGAAAGTCAAGGCCGTGGTCGACCGGCTCAAGGAGCGCAAGCACGAGAGCACCCATCTACCGGCTGCGGTGCACCGGCCCTGGGGCACGTATGCCACGCTCAAGGAAGAGTCAGGCTACAAGGTCAAGCGCATCACCGTCAAGCCGGGGCAGTCGCTGTCGCTGCAATACCATCACCAGCGCGCGGAGCACTGGGTGGTGGTGCAGGGCACGGCCATCGTGCAGATCGGCGACGTGGAGCATAGGACGCTGCCGGGCGAGTACCGGTACATTCCGCTGAAGGAAAAGCACCGCCTCACGAATGTGGGTACCGACGAGCTTGTGCTGATCGAGGTGCAATGCGGGGGCTATCTGGGCGAGGATGACATTGTGCGGTTGGCGGATACGTACGGGCGCGCATGAAGATGGCAACGTCGAGCCTGCACAAGAGCATATTCAGCGACTGGTGGGAGGGGACGGCCCGGGTCCACTCGTGGTGGACGCTTGCCTGGTATGACGTCGTTCTCCGCTACCGCCGTTCCATGCTGGGCCCGTGGTGGCTGACCATCAGCATGGGCCTGATGATCCTGGGGATGGGGCCGCTGTATGGCTCGCTCTTCAAGGTTGACCTCGAGAAGTTCTTTCCCCACTTGGCGCTGGGCATCATCTTCTGGACTTTCATGTCCGGCGTGGTGATCGAATCGTGCAACGTGTTCATCAGTGCTGCAAACTACCTGAAGCAGGGCCAGTTTCCCATCAGTATCTTTGTGTGGCGCACGCTGGCCCGCAACGTCATCCAGTTGGCTCACCATCTCGTGCTGTATGTGCCGGTGGCGCTCTGGGCGGGAATCCGTCCCGGGACGACGTTGCTGCTGTTCATCCCCGCGCTGCTGATTGCGATTGTCAACGCCCATGCGATCGGTCTGCTGCTCGGGCTGATCTGCGCGCGATTCCGCGACGTGATCCAGATTGTCACGAGCGTCATGCAAATGCTGATGTTTCTCACCCCTGTCTTCTGGTTGCCCGAGAGTCTCCCTAACCGTGCTCAGTTCGTGCTGCTCAATCCCTTTGCACAGATGTTGGAGCTTCTTCGCGGCCCGCTCATGGGAAGGGTTCCGGACCTCGCTGTCTGGTGGGGCATCGTCGGTTGGACGGCGATCAACCTCATGCTGGCCGGGGTTGTCTATGCCCGGGCTCGGCGCCGTGTTGTTTACTGGCTTTGATCGATGGCACTGATTTCTCTGCGTAATGTGTCCGTGCGGTTTCCGATCTACGGTGCGGGAGCAAACTCACTGAAGAAGACGCTGGCAGCGTCTGTCACGGGAGGACGTCTTGGCAAGGAGACGGGCGTCACCATCGTGGAGGCATTGAGCAACGTCAACATCGAACTGCGTGACGGCGACAGGCTGGGTCTCGTCGGCCACAACGGCGCTGGCAAGTCGACGCTTCTTCGCACGCTGGCGGGTATCTACGACCCGTCAGAAGGCGACTTCTTGCGCGAAGGCACGGTTGCCAGCCTGATTGACCCCATGCTGGGCATCGAGTCAGATGCCACGGGACTGGAGAACGTCGTCTTGCGAGGACTCGTCATGGGGCTCAGCCGCAGGCAGATTGACGCCATCACGCCGGATATCTGCGAATTCAGTGGCCTCGGTGAATACCTGAACATGCCGGTGCGGACCTACTCGACGGGTATGCTGATGCGCCTGGCGTTCTCCATCTCGACCAGCATCAAGGCGGACATCCTGTTGATGGATGAGTGGTTGTCTGTCGGCGACGCGGATTTCATGGAGAGGGCGGAACGGCGCATGCGGGAAGTCGTTGCGGGCTCCGGTATTTTGGTTCTTGCATCACATTCTCCGGAGCTTATTCAGCGCGAGTGCAACCGCGTCATTCGCTTGAGCCACGGTCAGGTCATCGAAGACTGAAAAGGTCACAGGCACCGCCACCCTCTCTGGTCGGCGGGCCTTGCAGCAGTCCGGACTCCACAGAGGAAAGCCTTACAGATGCATTTCGTTTCTTACGGTCGAAACTTCGAGGATGTGATGCTCTGGCGCGTCCTGAAGGAAGTCCAGCGCGGGACCTACATCGACATCGACTTCCGGCCATCCGCGCCAGGAGACGCGACGCGCGCTTTCTTCGAACGGGGTTGGCGCGGTATTCACACGCGCGCGGACAACGCGGGCGTCAAGACACTCCTGTCGACGTTTCCGGGCGATGCGGTTCTTCCATGGGACCCGAGGCGCACAGACGGAGGCGGTGCATCCATTTCGTCCATTCGGCAACTCTGGCTGCATGTCGAACCTGGTGAGTCCATCCACTTGATGCGCATCAGCGGATCCGCTGAAACGGTCACGGAGATCCTGCCCACGAACGACTGGGCCAGGCTGCGCCCGTGGATCGTCATGGTTGTCTGTCCTCATCACTTGGGGCCAGCGCGTTCAGTCTGGCACGGGCCCCTGCAAAAGTATGGATATGACTTCGCGTATTCCGACGGAACCAATCACATCTACGTTGTCCGGGAGCATGAAGACCATATAAGCGCCTTTCGCGATCCTCCCAACGCGTTCGATGCGTTCGTGCCATCGACAGTCATGAACGCGAACTCGTCGGACAGTACCTCTTCCTTGTCGGCAACGCAGCAGAGCTTGTTGGAACTTGAAGTGGAGAAGCTGCGCGAGGAGGTGTCTTTGCATCGGGCGCGCGCGGAAGCTGCCCAGAGTCTGCTGCGCGAGATCAAGAGCTCCAGATCCTGGCGAATTACGCAACCCATCCGATGGACTGCCAAGCAGGTACGCGACATTCGAGGCCATGACGCCAGACCGGCCGCCATGGCGAAGCGCCTGTTGAAGAAGATCGGGTCGAGGGGCATTGTCTTTCTTCGACGCCGGCCGGGGATTAAGGACTTTGTTGTCAGAGTCCTGAGGGTATTGGGACTTCATGAGTTCTTCTACTCCATCTACCAGCGCGTGCAGGAAGGCGCCCAGTTGCAGGCCACCCTGTCGAGTTCCTCCAAGTTGCAAGCCTACGAAGCATCTCAAGTCACTCCAGCAGCACGTGCCATCTACTCAGAATTGAAGGCGGCTATCGCGACCGCCCGAAAGGAAACGACCTGATGCGATTCGTCATCGATCTTCAAGGCGCGCAGTCTGAGAGTCGCTACCGCGGAATCGGGCGGTACACCGTGTCCCTGGTCCAACACTTCCTTCGGGTCTCCCGACACCACGAAGTTTTCCTTGTTCTCAGTGGCTTGTTTAAACGTCAATGCGAGGAGCTCACGCGCCTTTTCAGGGCCGACCTATCAGATGACAAAATCCTTGTTTGGTGCGGATGCGGCCCCAGCCGGAACTCCGATCCGAGAAACGAGTGGCGCAATGGTGCCTCGGAGATACTGAGGGAAGGGTTCATCGCCAGCCTCCAGCCTGACGCGGTGTTCATCCCAAGTCTTTTTGAAGGATATGTCGACGACGCAGTCCTTTCGGTCAATGTGCTGGGACTGGATATACCTACCGCAGTGACGATCTACGATCTGATCCCCTTGATCAACGCGGCTGAATATCTCGACTCGAATCCCAACTACAAGCGCTTCTATACGCGTCGCATTGCCCAGTTGACCCAGGCCACGGCCGGATTTGCAATCTCCGAATCAGCCAGGCAGGAGGCGCTGAAATACCTTCCGCTGCCGCAGGACGCAGTCATCAATGTGGGATGTGCGGTTGAGGACTTGTTTTGTCCAGCCTCTCGGTACGAGGGCGCGGCGCACCCGATCCATGCCAAGTACGCGTTGAATGGGAAGTTTGTTCTTTATTCAGGTGGCTCTGACGAAAGAAAGAATCTGGCCCGGCTCGTCGAGGCCTATGCGTTGTTGCCCCGTTCCGTACGATCCCTGCGCAACCTCGTACTTGCCGGGCGAATGCCCGAGGGCGATGTTGCCAGGCTGCGTGCGATTGCATCGACGAGCGGTCTCGCGTCGTCAGAACTGGTGTTTACCGGCTACGTGACAGATGACGAACTGATCCAGCTTTACCGGTCATGTGAGGTCTTCGTCCTGCCTTCGTGGCACGAAGGCTTCGGCTTGCCGGCGCTGGAGGCCATGCGGTGCGGCGCCGCGACATTGGGTGCCAATGCAACCAGCATTCCAGAAGTGATCGGCTCGCCGGATGCGCTGTTTGATCCCTTAGATGTGAACGATATGGCGCGCAAACTGGAGCGGGCCATCACCGATCCGGAGTTCCATGCCGCGCTCAAGGCGAATGCGTCGTTGCAGGCGGATCGTTTCTCGTGGTCGGGTGTCGCCCAGCGTTGCCTTGGAAAGCTGGAAGAAATCGGGCGATCGGGTCTGAGGCGGGATTGGAAAAGCGCGAACGACTATGGAGATTTCGTTCGCCAAACGATGATTGCTGCGTTGGCCAGGCTTGAGGGGTCGGGCCAGGTTGCTGATTCCGAACTTCTTGGCTTGTCTGTCCAGATGTCGCGCAATCGTCGAGTGACGGATCGGGTGGCCAAAGCCGGCCCATTGGGACAACGACTCAAGTGGCGGGTCGAGGGTCCGTTTGACAGCAGCTACAGCTTGGCGCTGGTCAATCGTGAGATTGCGCTTGCCCTTGAAAGGCGCGGTCACGAGATGGCCATGAACAGTACGGACGGGCCGGGCGATTTCCCAGCGAGCGCCAGCTTCCTTCGATCCAACCCCGACATCGCGCGAATGGATGCGAGGGCACGGGAGATGGCACCGGAGTCGTTCGATATTTCCTCACGCAACATCTACCCCCCACGCGTCTCGGACATGAGAAGTCGGCTGAATCTCCTGCATCAGTATGCATGGGAGGAAACGGGCTATTCCGCAGAATGGGTTGACCATTTCAATGATTACCTTGACGGGATGGCCGTGACGTCGAAGCATGTACGCAAGGTCATGATCGACCATGGCGTTCGCGTCCCGATAGCTGTGTGTGAGAACGGGGTTGATCACTGGGAGCGCATCAGAAGCACTGAAGCCCCGCGCTTTGAAAGTCGCGGTTTCCGCTTTCTGCACGTCTCGTCCTGTTTCCCGCGAAAAGGGGCTGATGCGATGTTGGCGGCCTATGGCCGCGCTTTCTCCGATCGGGATGACGTCACGCTGGTTATCAAGACGTTTTCGAACCCCCACAACGAAATTCGTCGCTGGCTAGCCGAGGCGCGGGGGAGCAAGTCCAATTATCCGGACGTCGTCATCATCGAAGAAGACCTTGATGATGGACAGTTGAAGGCGTTGTACGAGCAGTGCGATGCGCTGATTGCGCCGAGCCGTGCAGAGGGATTCGGTCTCCCCATGGCAGAGGCTATGCTTTCTGGGCTTGCGGTGATCACCACCGGCTGGAGTGGCCAGGTAGATTTCTGCAATGCAGAAACGGCATGGCTTGTCGACTATCGTTATGTCCAGGCTCAGACGCACCTCGGCCTGTTTGATTCGGTTTGGGCAGAACCGGATGTCGAACATATGGCGGCCCTGATGCGTGAGGTGCATCAACTCGCGCCTGTCGAGCGTATCAAGCGGTCTAAGAGAGGTCGGGAACTGCTTCTCGATCACTTTACCTGGGACGCCGCTGCCTCAAGTCTGGAGGCGTTTGCTCGGACTCTCGCAAATGGGCGTCTGATGCGTCCCGGGCGCGTCGGTTGGGTCAGTTCCTGGAACACTCGTTGCGGGATCGCGACTTACTCGGCGCACTTGCTGGACCAGATTGAAGAAGACGTGACGATTCTGGCTGCCGAAGCCAGCATTCGAACGTTTCCCGATGAGGACAACGTTACGCGCTGCTGGCGCTCGAACGGACGTGACTCACTGGACAAACTGGGATCGACGATCAAAGAAATGGATTTTGATGTTGTCCTGATCCAGTTCAACTATGGCTTCTACGACTTCGGCAGTCTTGCGCGACTGATCGATGGGGCGTTGTCGGAAGGCAGAGTGGTGGCCGTCACACTTCATGCGACGACAGATCCGGAGTCGATTCCCGGCAAGAAGCTAGCGAGCCTCGTTTCCGTCCTCTCTCGTTGCCATCGCCTTTTCGTGCACTCGCCTGGCGATCTGAATCGCCTCAAGGCGCTGGGGCTGGTCGACAACGTGACGCTGTTTCCCCATGGCGTACTGGATGTCGATCCGGCGAAGGTACGCACTCAGCCGATGAAGGATGCACGCTTCACCCTTGCTTCATACGGGTTCTTCTTGCCCCACAAAGGCCTGGCCGAGCTGATCGAAGCGATAGCGCTGCTTCGCAACCGAGGCGTTGACGTTCAGTTGCGGATGGTCAACGCCCAGTATCCTGTCGCCGCGTCAGAGGACTTGATTGAAGCCGCTCGCTCCCTGGCCGGCAAGCTGGGAGTTCGCGACTTCGTTGAGATGCACACGGAGTTTCTTGCCGACGATGACAGCCTGGCCTTGTTGAATGCGGCTGACCTGATCGTATTTCCGTACCAGGACACGGGGGAGTCGGCTAGCGGCGCCGTGCGATACGGCCTCATGACGGGCAAACCTGTCGCCGTGACGCCGCTGGCGATTTTCGAAGACGTGGCATCGGCGACGCATCGGCTCCCCGGGCAGACGCCCGAGGCGATTGCTGATGGCTTGCAATCCATCATGCAGGACCTCCTGGTGCAGTCCCCCGCTGCGCAGGCGATTGCAAATCAATCCGAGGCTTGGCGCGCTGCACATCGCTACTCCTTGCTGGGGCGCCGGTTCGGCAACATCCTCCATGCGCTCCATCAGGAGCACGAGGGGCTCGCGGCATCGTCCTGACGGGACGACGAGCTCAGACATAACACCTTCAAACGAGTTGGAAGCCATGACCAAGACCGCAATCGTGACCGGTATCACAGGCCAGGACGGAGCCTATCTCGCTCAGACCTTGCTCGACAAGGGCTACCGGGTCTACGGTACCTATCGGAGATCCAGCTCCGTCAACTTCTGGAGAATTGCAGAGTTGGGTATCGAGCATCACAACAAGCTCACGTTGGTGGAATACGACCTGACCGACCTTGGCGCGAGCATCGCGCTGCTGCAGAAGGCTCAGCCGGAGGAAATTTACAACCTCGCCGCTCAAAGCTTCGTGGGAGTCAGCTTCGACCAGCCCACGACAACAGCGCAGATCACAGGCGTTGGCGCTCTTCACCTTCTTGAGGCCATACGGCTTGTCAATCCCAAGATCCGGTTCTATCAGGCTTCAACGTCGGAGATGTTCGGAAAGGTGCAGGCCGTGCCTCAAAGAGAAGAAACGCCCTTTTACCCGCGAAGCCCGTACGGTGTCGCCAAGCTCTACGCCCACTGGATGACGGTCAACTACCGTGAGAGCTATGGTATTTTCGGTGCCAGCGGAATCCTGTTCAATCATGAGAGTCCTTTGAGGGGCCGCGAGTTCGTTACACGAAAGATCACCGATTCCGTTGCCAAGATCAAGTTGGGCAAGCTCGACTGTCTTGAGCTTGGTAATATTGACGCGAAGCGTGACTGGGGTTTCGCCAAGGAGTATGTCGAAGGGATGTGGCGCATGCTGCAGGCCGAACAGCCCGACACCTTTGTCCTCGCCACCAATCGAACGGAGACGGTGCGCGACTTCGTCGCAATGGCGTTCAAGGCGGCCGGAATCCAAGTTCAGTTCAAGGGCGAGGCGGTCGACGAGGTCGCCATTGACGCCGCCAGTGGAAAGACCCTGATGCGGATCAATTCGCGCTTCTATCGGCCTGCGGAAGTGGATCTCCTGATTGGTGACGCCTCGAAGGCGAGGACTGTTCTGGGGTGGTCGGCAACAACGACACTGGAGTCTTTGTGCCAGATGATGGTGCAGGCGGACCTGCGTCGAAACGAAGCGGGCTTTTCTTTCTGATGGGACGGCTTGCCCGATGGCAACAAGCATGAACGGAACTGTGCAATGACGCTTTTGGTCACGGGAGCCGATGGCTTCACGGGCGTGCACTTCGTTGCGCATGCTGCAGCGCAGGGCCGCGCGGTGATCCCGCTGAGAGCCGATCTGACGGATGCGGAGGCGGTGAAGCGGGAGGTCGAATCGGTCTCACCGACTCACGTCCTTCATCTCGCGGCGATCAGCTTCGTCGGACACGCTAACGCCAAGGCGTTCTATGATGTCAATCTCTTCGGAACGCTGAATCTGCTGGAAGCGTTGAAGGGGCTCGCTCGCCGGCCGGAGCGAATTGTCCTGGCCAGCAGTGCCAACGTCTACGGCGACACAAGGACATCACCCATCAGCGAACGTCAGATGCCCGCGCCAGTGAATCACTATGCGATGAGCAAGCTGTCCATGGAACTCATGGCGCTTACCTACGCCGCGAGCCTGCCACTGATCATCGCGCGACCCTTCAATTACACCGGGCGGGGCCAGAATCCGTCATTCATCATCCCCAAGCTGGTCGACCATTTCGTCCGTCGGGCTCCCCGGATCGAGTTGGGCAACCTGGATGTGGAGCGCGAGTTCAACGACATCCGGTTTGTCTGCGAAGCCTACGGGCGCCTTCTTGAAAACGGGCGCACGGGAGAAATCTACAACATCTGCAGCGGTGTTCCCCACGCTTTGCGTTCGGTCATTGAGCGTCTGGTCTCCATGACTGGCCATCGGCCGGAGGTGGTCGTCAATCCGGCCTTCGTCAGAGCGAATGAGGTAGTTACGCTGTTCGGCGATCCTGCGAAGCTGCACGAGCACCTGGGCGCGTTGGCTTCACCCGATCTCGGCGAAACGCTCGAATGGATGCTCACGGCTTGCGGATGAGAAGGTTCACTTCATGAGACTGGGAGTCGGCTGTACCGTTCTGGCGAGAGGGCGCGCCTCAGGCCACATCGACGGCATCGGGACGTACACGGCGGAATTGCTGAAGCAGTACGCGGCAAGCAGGCCATCGCCAGATGTGCTTCCCGTTGTTTTCGGGCGCGCGTTGCAATCCGGTGTGGGCGGCGCCGTGTCGATGCCATTGCCGTACCAGACCGCCGTCGCGATGAGTGTTCTGTGCGGCGTCCGTTTTCCCGGTACGTCTTCGGTTGAGGGCCGGATCGACGTATTCCATGCGACGGATCACCACATTCCCAAATTGAATCGCGTACCCGTCGTGGCGACGATCATGGACGTCATCGGCCTGCGGCATCCGGAGTGGGTGAATCAGCGCTTGCGCGTCTTCAAGAACCATGCCTTTCGCAGAGCCACGACCTGGGCACAAAAGATCATCACCATCTCGGACTTCTCGGCCGATGACATCGCTCAATGCCTAGATGTACCAAGGCAAGACATCGTCCCGATTCCGCTGGGCGTGAATGCGTCGTTCTTCCATCGATGCAGCGTGGAGGACATGACGGCCGCATTGAATGGCTTCGGTCTGAGGGCGGGGTACTTCCTGTTCGTGGGCACGTTGCAGCCCCGAAAGAACGTCGCCAGACTCATCGCTGCTCACGCATCGTTACCCGCTGCCATGCGACGCGAACATCCTCTGGTCATCGTGGGCCAGGCCGGCTGGCAGAACGACGAGCTGCTTCCTTTGCTGGCGGGGCTTGAAGCGTCCGGTAATGGACGCTGGTTGAAGTACGTGCCGGGGCCTCAGCTACATGGCATTCTCCAGGCGGCGACAGCCTTGGTATTCCCTTCGCTCTATGAGGGCTTCGGCCTGCCGGTTCTGGAGGCTTTCGCAGCGGGCACGCCAGTGGTGACGTCCGGAACGACATCACTGCCTGAAGTGGCGGGCGACGCGGCGTTGCTGGTCGACCCTCTATCGGTCGAGTCGATTGCCGACGCAATGAGGCGTATCGTCGAGGAGCCCTCGGCCACGTCGCTGCGGGCGGCAGCGGGTCTCGAACGCGCGCGCGGTTTCAGCTGGGACAAGACGGCGGCTCGGACACTCGAGACCTTGCGGGCGCTGACATGAACCACCGTCTTGCGGCGCGTGTTGACATGTCAAGCATTCTACTTGATCCTCCGATTTCTTATACCCGATGAGGCTTGGACAAACCCATGCATATGAGTGAGTGCAAGATCGCTGCCGTTCTTCCCTGCTACAAGGTGCGCGCGCATATCCTGGACGTCATTCGACGGATCGGTCCCCAAGTGTCTTTCATCTTCATTGTGGACGATTGCTGCCCGGATGGATCGGGCGCCTTCGTGCGCGCGAACTGTGATGACGCACGCGTCACGGTGCTGACCCATTCGGAAAACCAAGGGGTCGGGGGCGCGGTAATGACGGGTTATCGCGCCGCGCTTGACGCTGGAGCTGACGTGATCGTCAAGATCGATGGCGATGGCCAGATGGATCCTGCGCTGATCGATGACTTCGTCGCCCCGATCGCGGAAGGAGAGGCAGACTACACCAAAGGAAATCGGTTCTTCGATCTTGAGGGTGTCAGGACGATGCCGCGCATGCGTCTGTTCGGCAACGCCGCTCTTTCATTCCTGTCCAAGCTTTCTTCGGGATACTGGGATCTTTTCGATCCGACCAACGGTTACACGGCGATTCATCGCACGGCCGCTTCTCATCTGCCGTTCGGAAAGATCAGCAAGCGCTATTTCTTCGAGACGGACATGCTGTTCAGGCTGAACACCCTGCGTGCTGTCGTGGTGGATATTCCGATGGAGGCGCGCTATGCGGACGAGGTGAGCCATCTGAAGATCTCGAAAGTCGTTGGCGAGTTCCTGATCAAGCACATCCGCAATTTCGGCAAACGCATCTTCTACAACTACTACCTGCGCGACATGTCTGTCGCTTCCGTGGAGCTGCCTCTCGGCCTCGGCCTCGTGGCCTTCGGAACCCTTTACGGTGCAAGCCGATGGATGTCCTTCGCGCACGCATCGGTATCTGCGCCATCCGGAACCGTGATGCTGGCTGGATTGACGTTTCTGGTGGGGGTCCAGTTCCTGTTGGCGTTCATCGGTCACGATGTGGCCGCTGTCCCGCGACGACCGCTTCAGCGCAGCGCTGTTGCCGGCCGTCGCAGCGGCGCGTCCTTCTGACGGGCGTGACCCAGGCGGACCCGCCACGGAGCCTGTGACCTTGCCTAGACACCTCTCCCGGCAATTTCTGGTGTATCTCGCGGTGGGCGTCCTGTGCGCGATCGTAGACATCGGCCTGATGCAGATTCTCATCGGACTCAAGGTCTCTGCTTTGATATCCGCAAGCTGTGGCTTTGCGGCGGGACTGATGCTGAACTTCGCACTCCATTCACGTGTTACCTTCGGGGTGAGCTATGCGCATGGGCAAGTCGTCCGGTACCTGATGCTCGTGCTCGTCAACTACCTGATGACGATCCTGCTGGTCTCCCTGACAGATCTGTGGTGGGGGCACGCGCTGGCGGGAAAAATCATCTCCTTGCCGCTCGTGGCCTTGAATGGTTTTGTGCTAGGACGCTTCTGGATCTTCAACGACAAGCGTCGTCTTGACTCTCATGACTAGTGTGACTTCTGCCCCCCCCTGCTGGAAAGAGTTGATCAGACGGGGCGTCTGGTTCGTTGCAGGCCTGCTGCTTTGCCTGGGCATCTTCTTCCGTATCCAGATTGCTTCCGGCTTTGATCGACTCAATGGGGACTCTTATGACGCGGTGATCGTCGTCGCGATCCTGGAGCACTGGTTCAACACCTTCCAGGGTTGGTCGGATTGGCGAGTCGCCAACTACTTCTACCCGTATCAGCGGACCTTGGGCCATACCGACGGATACTTTCTTTTCGGCGTGGTCTATTCACTGCTCCGTTGGATGCACATCGAACCGTTCCTCGCGTCGGAGCTGACCAACGCTGCAGGCAGGGCGTTCGCGTACGCAGCGTTCTTCTGGGCAGCACGAAGGATGTTTCAGCTCGACTTTCGATGGGCCCTTCTGGGCGCTGTCCTGTTCGTGCTTGCCAACAGCCTGTCGGTGCACGGGCAACGCCTTCAGTTCGCGTCCATCGGGCTGGCGCCGCTATTGGCCGTTCTGCTCTGGAATGCGTGGGACGCTCTCCTTCGGGGAGACCGCGTGGTGCTGGCGACCCACGGTGCGGCTTTCGCGATCCTGTTCGGTGCATGGTCCATCACCTGCTTTTACATGGCATGGTTCTTCGGATTCTTTCTGATGGTTTTCGTTCCCATCGCTGCTGTCCTGGCAGGCCGCGACCAGCTGGCCCTCGCTTTCAGGCAAGCGGGTCGGCAGATTCTGGTGTTGCTCGGCGTCGCGGTGGTCGGAGTCCTGTCCGTCGCGCCCCTCCTGCATGTGTACCTGTTCAAGGCTAAGCAGACGGGCATGCGTCCGTTCGAGACAGTGTTTCGCAACACCGTCCCATGGGAGAGCATTCTTCAGATCGGAACGGAGAACTACGTTCTGGGAGGCCTCTACAACGCATTCCTGCATGTCGTGAGCCCTAGCTACACGCCCAACGGGGAGTACTACAACACCGGATTTTCCCTGCCCATGGCCCTTCTGTTCGCCCTCGGAGCCATCCTTGCATTTCGCTTGCGCCGGAGTGTGCTGGTCATGACGTGTGCTTTGGCGACAGGCGTCATCGTGCTGCTGACCATGCGCTTCGGCTCCGCGAGCCTGTGGACTTATGTATTCCAGTTCGTGCCGGGCGCGCGGGCGCTGAGTGTCGTCACCGCCTACCTGATGTTTCTGGTCGGCCCCGTCGTCATGGTCGGCATGTTCTACCTTCATCACCGGTTCAGACCGTGGAACCTGGCTGCATGGGCTCTCCTCGCAGTCGCGCTCATCGCGGTGGAGCTGAATTCGGGATACGTGCACCTTGACAGGAAAGCCGAGATTCGTCGGATCCAGGGCTGGGTGCCCGCTCCCGCCGAATGCCATTCGTTTTTTGTTACTGCCTTGCCCGGTCAGTCGCTTTCCCAGGGCTGGGCGCCGAACCACTACGCCCACAACGTGACGGCCATGTTGATCGCCGAGCTCGCGCGTATCCCCACCATCAACGGCATCGCATCCTTCAATCCGCCGGACTGGATGTTCGCGCATCCCACAGAGCCGGAGTACATGGTCAACGTTCGTGGCTATGTGGCCAAACACAACTTGAGTAACGTGTGCCAGCTCGACCTGCGCACCCTGCGTTGGGCGACCCACTGGTGAGACGCTTCGGAACAATCTTCTAGAATTTGTGGTCAAGGTATGGCGCTTATCCCATCCGGCGACTATTACTCTCTGCAATGCAAGCGCCGACCCATCTTCCCCCAGGACTAAAGCCTAAGCACCGGCGCTTGCGCGCCGCCGCCATCTTCGCGAGCGATCTCGTGATGCTGCTTCTGGCATGGGTCACGGCCGTCTTCATTTCGTCCCTGTTCGGGCGCTTCTCCTGGCAGGACGTGGTTCCGGTGACGACCTTGGCCGGCACCGTCTTCACGCTCATGACCTTGCTGATCCTGCTGGCGACGGCCTGGACGGGGCAGTATGTGCGGCGGATGGCATTCTGGGAGGAGACCCGGCAGCAATGGCGGTATGCGGCATCCGCCGCATTGTTCAATTTCGCCATCAACTTTCTGCTCCAGGTCGCATTCAACCGGACGGTTCTGGTCTTGGCCTGGCTGCTGGTCTTCGTCTATCTCCCCGTCGGCCGGGTATTGGTTCGCGAGGCGCTTATTTCGCTTGGGCTGTGGCAGCGCCGCGCCTTGCTGGTGGGCAATCCCGAGTCGTCGGGGCCTGTTTTCAAGGCGATGACCCAGGAGAGGCACGCAGGCTTCGATGTCGTCGCGCTCGCACTGCCCTTGAGCGAGTCCAGGACGGACACGACCACTTCCCTTCCTTACCAGGTCTATTCGGACGTCGAACATGTGGATCTCCTGGCCCGTCAACTGGGATGCGAGGTCATCGTCCTGCTCCTGGATGAACGGCAGCAGAGCCGGATGGCCTCGATCGCTGCCGACATGCACGAGCATGCGTTAGAGGTGTTCGTCGTTCCTGCCCTCCAGGGCCTGCCCGTCCACGGCATGCAGGCCCAGCATTTCTTCAGCAACGACGTGCTCTTCCTTCGGCTGCAGCACAAGCTGCTGAGTCCGACCTCGCGCTGGCTCAAGCGCATTTTCGACATCGTGGCCTCGCTCGGCCTGCTGGTGCTGCTGTCGCCGCTCATGGCTTTCGTGGCCTGGCGCATCTGGCGCGAGGACGGCGGCCCGGTGCTCTACACCCAGCCACGGGTCGGAAAGGGCGGGCTCGACTTCTCGTTCATCAAGTTCCGCTCCATGGTGCGTGATGCCGACGCCCGCCTTTCATCCTGGCGCGACGCCAATCCCGAGCTGTACCGCCGCTATGAAGAAGGCAACTTCAAGCTGCCGGACGATCCCCGGGTGCTCAGGGTCGGCCGCTGGATCCGCCGCACCAGCGTCGACGAGTTGCCCCAGCTGTGGAACGTGCTGCGCGGCGACATGAGCCTTGTGGGGCCGCGTCCGCTGCTGCGGCGCGAGCTCGGGCAGTACCCGCACCAGGCCATGGCGCTCTACGAGCAGGTGCTGCCGGGCATCACCGGCCTTTGGCAGGTGGGCGGGCGCAGCCAGACCACTTTCGAGCAGCGCGCGGCCTACGACGGCTGGTATGTGCGCAACTGGTCGCTCTGGGTCGACTGGGTGATCCTGCTCAAGACGGTGCGCGTGGTCCTGTCGGGCCGCGGCGCGATGTAGGACTGCGGCGCGCTGCAGGGCGGCGGCCGATGCAGTTGGCGGCGCGGCCGGGCGCCGCAGCACCGCCGGACTCTCAGGCCTGCGCGTCCTTCAGCAGCGCCAACTCATGCGCCGGCCATTTGGCGTCCAGCGCCATCAGGTTGGCGGCATCGGCAAACGGCGGGTAGCCCCCCTTGATCGTCAGCCGGATGTAGTGGTGCACGAAGCAGTCGAGCGCGATGTGCATCGGGCGGATGTCGCCCACGTCGCGCGCGCGCACCGCGGTGCGCAGGTACAGGTCGAAGTCGGCCGCCTGAATGCGCTCGTCCCACAGGCCGATCTTGCCCAACGCGCTGCGGCGGATCATCACGGTGTTGCCCACGAAGCCGAGCAGCACCTTCTGCGCGAAGTCGCGTTGGCGGCGTGCGCAGAAGGCCGGCCAGTCCGGATACATCAGCCGATGCATCCAGCGCAGCTGCGAATAGCCGGTTCCCATCGCGCTCACCACGCCGCGGATCAGCTTCCAGCGGCGCTTGGTGTGGCGCGTTGCCTCGGGTGTCTCAAGCCGCTCGACGCCGCAGCTCGTGGCCACCTCCAGGCCGTTGGCCTCCATCGAGCGCATGAGGGTCTGGTCCCAGCCCGGGCTCACGATGATGTCGTTGTTGAGAAAGGCCAGCCAGTCGTGCCGCGCCCGTGCAATGCCCAGGTTCTGGCTGCGCGGATAGGAGTAGTTGGCCGGGTTGCGGATGACCGTGACGCCTTCGGACTCGAAGAAGTCCGCGCTGCCGTCGGTGGAGGCGTTGTCCACGATGATCAGCTCAAAAGGCTGGCGCGTGCCGACGCGCAGCCGCTCCAGGAACAGCCGGTTCATCGGCAGCTGGTTGTGCACGGCGGTGATGATGCTGATCATGCGGCAGCCTCCTACACCGGCGGCGTGAGCTGCCACGGATACCAGGCCAGGCACAGCAGCAGCAGGGCAAACAGGTGGCCCGGCACCATGTCGATCAGCAGCGAGTTGAAGAGGATGCTGACCATGAAGGTCACGATCGCCAGCCAGACGAGCCGCCGCTGGGTCGGATCGGGCCGGCGTGCGGCATCGGCGGCCATCCGCCCGTAGATCGCCAGATACAGGGCCAGGCCGATGACGCCAAGGCCGGCCGTGACGTACAGGTACTCGTTGTGCGGATTGCCGGTGGCCTCGACCGAGCCGCCCATGAGGTTGTCGAAGTGGTTGTAGCGGTGGGCGAACTGCGCCACGCCGCTGCCCACCAGCGGCGAGTCCTTGATCACTTCGAGCGTCACCGTCCAGAACCGCAGGCGCAGGCCGCTGGAGGTGTAGATGCGGCCCTGCTTCATCGGGTCGGTCTGGCTGAATTGGGACACTTCCTGACCCACCTTCATGAGGCGCTCGCGCGCCGCTGGCGAGGCAAGGAAGAGGGCCGCTGACAGCGCGATCAGCACGACGCCGGCTGCCAGGGCGCGCAGATTGCGGCGCGACGCATTCAGCACGACGAGCGCCGTGACGCCCGTGGCGAATCCCACGTAACCCGTGCGCCGCTCGGTTGCGAAAGCCAGCGTGGCAATGGCCAGTGCCGCGAAGGCGGCCCACAGTCTGCGCTGGCGACCGGCCGAGGCCAGCGCCATCTGCAGCGCGGCCACGATGGCGAAGGCCATCATCGGCCCGGCGAGGTCGTGGCCGGTGCGAAACCCCACGGCCGTGATGTGCTTGTGCAGCACCATGATGGAGGCCAGGGCGGCCACGCAGAACAGCGCCATGCACGCGAAGAAGGTCTGCGCCACTACGCGGCGATGCCTGACCGGCGCGAACAGCGGCGCCCAGAACACGAGGAAGATCAGCGGCCGGAAGTCGTTGACCTCGCGAAACGTGTCGCGCAGACTGCTGCCCGCGGTCAGGTCGCGCACGATCATCCAGCCGATGAAGGCCAGGCACAGCAGCGCCAGCGGCGTGCGCAGCAGCGCCCAGGGCCGGTAGCGGTACCAGTAGACCGCTGCAGCCGCGCAGACGCCGGCGGCCAGCAGGTTGGTCAGCGCGGTGGAGAACATCATGGCCGCCACCAGCGCGCAGAGCAGGACGGCCACCAGGGTATGGCCCGCCGCCGGCACGGAGGCTGCCAGGACGGAGGCGCTGGGCGCTTGTTGTTGTGCGAGAGTCACGGCAGGCGGGGGCGGCGGGTGGGAAATGGCCTTGCGGCACAATGGCAGGCATTATCCCCGATGCCTCTGACGAGCCATGACCGAACCTCTTTCCATCGCCCCGCGTGACAAGGCCGAGATCCTGGCCCAGGCACTGCCCTACATCCGCAAGTTCCATGGCAAGACCATGGTCATCAAATACGGCGGCAACGCCATGACGGACCCGGCCCTGCAGGCCGACTTCGCCGAGGACGTCGTCCTGCTCAAGCTGGTGGGCATCAACCCGGTGGTGGTGCACGGCGGCGGCCCGCAGATCGAGGCGGCGCTCAACCGGCTGGGCAAGAAGGGCGAGTTCATCCAGGGCATGCGCGTGACCGACGCCGAGACCATGGAAGTCGTCGAATGGGTGCTGGCCGGCGAGGTGCAGCAGGACATCGTGGGCCTGATCAACCAGGCGGGCGGCAAGGCCGTGGGCCTGACCGGCCGCGACGGCGGGCTGATGCGCGCGCGCAAGCTCAAGATGGTCGACAACAAGGACCCGAGCAAGGAGCATGACGTCGGGCAGGTCGGCGACATCGTCTCGATCGACCCGAGCGTCGTCAAGGCGCTGCAGGACGACGCCTTCATTCCCGTCATCAGCCCGCTGGGCTTTGGCGAGGAGAACGAGAGCTACAACATCAACGCCGACGTGGTGGCCGGCAAGCTCGCCACCGTGCTCAAGGCCGAAAAGCTCATCCTGCTGACCAACACCCCCGGCGTGCTCGACAAGAACGGCGCGCTGCTGACCGACCTGACGGCCCGCGAGATCGACGAGCTGTTCGCCGACGGCACCATCTCCGGCGGCATGCTGCCCAAGATCGCCGGCGCGCTCGACGCCGCCAAGAGCGGCGTCAACTCGGTGCACATCATCGACGGCCGGGTGCCGCATGCCATGCTGCTGGAAATCCTCACCGAGCAGGCTTTCGGCACCATGATCCGCAGCCACTGAGCGCCGGCCACGCGCTGCACTGACGCACACAGAGGCGGACACAGACCATGAGGCTCCTGCTGGTGGAAGACGACGTGATGGTCGCCAGCGGCATCAAGCTGGGCCTGACCAACGCCGGCTACGCCGTCGACTGGGTCGGCAGCGCCGAGCGGGCGGTCGAGGTGCTGGCAAGCGACGCCTTCGACGCCGCGATCATCGACATCGGCCTGCCGCGCATGGACGGCCTGCAGCTGACGCGGCGACTGCGCGAGGACGGCCACGACATCCCGGTGCTGATCCTCACGGCCCGCGACGCGCTGCAGGACCGGGTGCAGGGCCTGGACCTCGGCGCCGACGACTACATGGTCAAGCCCTTCGAGCTGCCCGAGCTGCTGGCGCGCCTGCGTGCGTTGCTGCGCCGCTCGCAGGCGGCCACCTCGGCCGTGCTCAGCTTCGGCCCGCTGGAGCTGGACACGGCCAACCGGCGCGCCAGCATCCGCCGCGCCGACGAGCCGCCGCAGGTCATCGAGCTGGGGCCGCGCGAGTGGACGGTCATGGAGTACCTGCTGATCAACGCGCCCAAGCCGGCCAGCAAGGACAAGCTGCTGCAGGCCCTCACCGGCTGGGACAAGGAGATCACGCCCAACGCGGTCGAAGTCTACATCTCGCGACTGCGCGGCAAGCTGGAGCCGCACGGCATCGCGCTGAGGTCGATCCGGGGCTTCGGCTACCGGCTCGAGTCGCAGGGGCCGGCCTGAGGCGCGGGGCGTCGTCCCGTCGTCCTGCCGTTCCGTTGCCGCCCGCGCCCGCACCCCCGAGAACCCTGAGCACCCCCGCCATGAGCCCAACGCGCAAGGCGCCCACGGTGACCTCCTGGCTGCAGCGCCGGCTGCTGGTCATGCTGCTCGTGCCGCTGGGCGTCCTGGTGCTGGTGAACGCCTGGTTCGACTACCAGTCCGCCGACAACGCTGCCCTGCAGAAAGACCGCCAGCTGCAGCAGCTCGTGCCGCTGCTGGCCGACTCCGTGCTCGCCCCCGCCATTGAGCCCGGCGGGCCGCCCCTGCTGCTGCTCGCGCCGCCGGTGGACGAGTTCCTGCAGGCCAATCCGGACTACGTGGCCTTTGCCATCAGCACCGTGGACGGCACCCTGCTCGATGGCGCGCCCTGGCTGGCGGGCCCGGCGCCCGCCACCCGTGAGCCGGAGTTCCGCAGCGACGAGTACGAGGGCGTGACCTACCGCATCGTCGCGCAGCGCGCGCACACGGCGGCGGGCGACCTCGTGCTGGTGCTGGCCGATGGCTCCGACCCGCGCCAGCAGTGGATGTACTCGGTGTTCTACAAGGTCCTGCTGCCGAACGTGGTGCTGATCCTGGCCGCCGCCTTCTCGGTCAACTGGGCGGTGCGCCGGGCGCTGCGCCCGCTGCTGGAACTCAAGGACGCGGTCGAGCGGCGTTCGCCGCGCGACCTGAGCGCACTCGACGAAGAGGCCTCGCCCGGCGAGGTGCGCCCGCTCGTCGAATCGCTCAACCGGCTGTTCAGCATGGTCAATGCCCAGGCCGAGAGCCAGCGGCGCTTCGTCGCCGACGCGGCCCATCAGCTGCGCACGCCGCTCGCGGGGCTGCAGGCCCAGGTGGAGGCCTGGGCCCAGGCCGCCCATGCCGCCCATGCCGACGGCGAGCGGGCCACCATCAGCCTGCGGGTGGACGAAGTGCAGCGCCTGCGCAACGCCACGCGCCGCACCTCCCAGCTGGCCAATCAGCTGCTGGCCCTGTCGCGCGCCGACGTCCGCGCCATGGACGCGCAGCCGCTTTTGCGGGTGGACCTGCGCGACCTGTGCACCGACATGCTGGAGATCCGCTTCGACGCCGCGATGGCCCGCCGCATCGACCTCGGCCTGGAGGCCGAGCCGGCGCAGGTGATGGGCCATGAGTGGCTGCTGCGCGAACTGCTGGCCAATCTCGTGGACAACGCCATCAAGTACACCCAGGAGGGCGGCACCGTCACCATCCGCTGCGGCCAGCGCGATGGCCGGCAGTTCATGGAGGTGGAGGACGACGGCCCCGGCGTGCCCGTGACGGAGCGCGCCCGCGTGGTCGACCGCTTCTTTCGGCTGCCCGGCAGCCCGGGCGAGGGCAACGGCCTGGGCCTGGCCATTGCCAGCGAGATCGCCCACCTGCACCGCAGCCACCTGGACCTGGCCGAAGGCGCCAACGGCCGCGGCCTGCGGGTCGGACTGGTGTTTCCGGCCCCCTGATACCCCCGGCAAAACCCTCGCCCCCGCTGTGCGAGAATCAATTCAACACAAGTTTCAGGCACCATGTCCGACGTCGAAACCAGTCCCCTGTCCCCCCCGCCCGGCGGCGCGGAAGCGGCCGCGCCGGTCCGCAAGCGCCCCAAGCCGGGCGAGCGCCGGGTGCAGATCCTGCAGGCGCTGGCCACCATGCTGGAGCAGCCGGGCAGCGAACGCATCACCACGGCCGCCCTGGCCGCGCGCCTGGAGGTCAGCGAAGCCGCCCTGTACCGCCATTTCGCCAGCAAGGCGCAGATGTTCGAGGGCCTGATCGAATTCATCGAGCAAAGCGTGTTCTCGCTCGTCAACCAGATCACCGAGCGGGACGGCGAGGGGGAAGGCGCCGGCGTGCGCCAGGCCGGCAAGGTCGTCGCCATGCTGCTGCAGTTTGCCGAGAAGAACCCCGGCATGACGCGCGTCATGGTCGGCGACGCCCTGGTCTTCGAGAACGAGCGGCTGCAGCAGCGCATGAACCAGTTCTTCGACAAGATCGAATCGTCGCTGCGCCAGTGCCTGCGCGGCGCCGCCGAAGCCAGCGGTTCGGCCACCCCCACCGTCGACGCGCAGGTCCGCGCCTCGGTGCTCACGGCCTTTGCCGTCGGGCGCCTGCAGCGCTTCGCGCGCTCGGGCTTCAAGCGGCTGCCGTCGGAGCATCTCGAAGCCAGCCTCGCGCAGATGCTCTGAAGCGCGCCAGCGGGGCCAGGCCGCTGCAGTCATGCTCCCCATCCGTCTTGCCGACGCTCCGCTCGTGCTGCACCCCGACGGCGCGGCCTTTCTGCCGGATCACGGCACGCTGCTGATCGCCGATGCGCACTTCGGCAAGGCCGTGAGCTTTCGCCGCCTCGGCGTTCCCGTGCCCCAGGGCACCACCAGCGACACGCTGGAGCGACTGAGCCGGGCGGTGCGCGACACGGGGGCCACGCGCGTCGTCTTTCTCGGCGACTTTCTGCATTCGGCCCGCGCGCATGCGGTGCCGACGCTCGCGGCGCTGGCTCGCTGGCGTGACGCGCACGCGCAGCTGGCCCTCACCCTCGTGCGGGGCAATCACGACCGGCATGCAGGCGACCCGCCGGCCCACCTCGGCATCGACGTCGCCGAAGAGCCGCTGCGGCTCGGCCCCTTCGCCCTGTGCCACCACCCCGAGCCGGTCGACGGCGCCTATGTGCTCGCCGGCCACTGGCACCCGTGCGTACGCGTGCGCGGCCGCGGCTTCGACCGCCTGCGCCTGCCCTGCTTCTGGCTCGGCGACGACACCGGCGCCCAGCCCGCCCGAGCCGTCGGCGTGCTGCCGGCGTTCGGCAGCTTCACCGGCATGCATGCGATCGAGCGGGGGGAGGGGGATCGGGTGGTGGCGGTGGCCGAGGGTCGGGTCTGGATGCTGTGACGGCTGGTTGGTCTCAGGCCCGGCACCGTCCCGGCTGACGTCGCTCGGGCGACTCGCCGCAGACTTCTCAAGAGCGGTGTTCCGGGGCTGCGTGCCGCGCCTTCTGCCTTGCATGGCGCGGGACTTGCATTCCTCCTCAGCCGGCCGCATGCCACGCGCGCCGCCGGTGCACGCACGGGCCCCGACCACGGTGGGCGGACCCCCCGGTGCGGCCATTCGAGGATCATCCCCATGACGAGCATTCGCAGCCGACGCTTTCTCCTGACCAGCATTTTCGGCGCGCTGGCCGCTTCTTCCTGGCTGCCGGCCTTCGCGCAGGACGGCAAGTACCCCGACAAGCCCGTCAAGGTCATGGTCGCCCTGCCGGCCGGCGGCGGGGTCGACATGATCGCGCGGCTCGTCGGCCAGAAGCTGGCCGCGACCACGGGCCAGCCCTTCGTGGTGGACAACCGCGCCGGTGCGTCGGGCCGCATCGGCCTGCCGGTGGTGGCCAAGTCGCCGCCGGACGGCTACATGCTGATGGTGTCGCCCGCGTCCTTCCTCACCACCAACAAGTGGATCTTCAAGTCCCTGCCCTACGACCCCGAGGCCGACTTCGCGCCCATCACGAAGCTGGCCAACCAGGCCATGGTGCTGGTGGTGAACGACAGGGCGAAGTTCCCGACTGCGCAGGCTGTGCTGGCCGCCGCGCGGACCAAGCCCAATGCTGTGAACTACGCGTCTTCCGGAGACGGCAGCCCGCAGCACCTGGCGGCGCTGATGTTCGAGACGCGCACCAAGGTGAAGATGACGCACATCCCCTACAAGGGCGGCGCGCTGGCCATCAACGACCTGCTCGGCGGCAATGTGGACACGCTGTTCGCGCCGCTGCCCGAGGCCCTGCCGCACATCAAGTCGGGCAAGCTCACCGCGCTGGCCATCATGGGCGAGCGGCGTTCGGCGCTCATCCCCGACGTGCCGACCATGAAGGAGGCCGGCATCAACGACATGGTGTTCGCCACCTGGATCGGCATGCTCGCGCCGGCCGGCACGCCGCGCCCGCTGATCGACCAGCTCAACCGCCAGGTCCACACCATCCTCGACGACCCGGCCGTGAAGAAGCAGCTGGCCGATGCCGGCATGGACGTCGCGCCCACCACTCCCGAACAGTTCAAGAGCGTGATCGCCTCGGAGCTCAAGCTCCATTCGGAACTGGTCAGGGCCTCGGGACTGGAGCCGCAGTGAATGCGTGAGGGAGAGGCAGGCGGACGTGGGACTTTCTCAAGGCGATGCCGAGGTGTTGCCGTCCTCGGGTGCGCTGCCCCATGCTTGGAGAGTCTGATACCGTAACCCTCTCGTTGTTTGACTTTTTGTATCCAACTGGCTACAGTTGGGCATGTTCACCGTCCGCCAGACCGAAGAGTTCGTCGCGTGGCTCGACGCTCTCAAGGACAAGCGCGCACAGATCCGTATCGCAGCGCGCCTTCGGCAGGTAGAAGCAGGAAATCTTGGGGACTGGCAGCCAATCGAGCGCGACGTTTCCGAGATGCGAGTTCACTACGGTCCCGGCTACAGGCTGTACTTCGTCCGTCGTGGGAGCGTGATCGTTGTCATGCTGAACGCCGGTGACAAGTCAAAGCAGAAGAGCGATATCCGCCACGCATTGAAGCTGGCCTCCGAACTTGGAGATGAAGTATGACCAAGACCCAGGCACCCCTCAAACTCGTTGCGTTCGACGCCGCGCGATACCTTGACGACGACGAAGCCATCGCTGAATACATGACGGCCGTTCTTGAAGCCGATGATCCTGACTTGCTGCTCCTGGCGCTCAGCGATGTGGCCCGAGCCAAAGGCATGGCGCAGGTTGCCAAGGACGCAGGGCTGGGCCGTGAAAGCCTCTACAAGGCGCTTGCTCCTGGTGCAAAGCCGCGCTTTGAGACTGTCATGAAAGTGGCGCGAGCATTGGGTGTCAGGTTTACGGCCCACCCCGTTTGAGCGGGCATGGAGCCGTTGGGGCTTGCGCGTCGGGCAGCTGGGTCCTACGGCCGCAGGTAGCGCGCACCTTCGGCCTTGAGCACCGTCTCGTTCAGGTCGCAGGCGAGCACAGCCGTCTCGGGCAGGTCGAAGGTGTCGAGCACGCGCAGCTCGATGACTTGCCAGGCCTTGTCCCAGGGCAGGCCGGCGAAGGTTTCACCTTCCATGGATGCATGCAGCGCAAAGGCGACGGGCCAGGCGCCGCCATACAGCGCGTCCAGTTCGTCGCAGACGAAGTCGACCACCGCCTGCCTGTCAGCCGGGGCCATCTGCGGCGCGCCCTCCAGTTCGATCACATAGGGGCGGGGTGTGGCGGAGAGCTTTTTCATGGCCGCATTGTGCCGCGCGCCGGGGCCGTGCATTCAGGGCACGCTGACCCGCGTGCCGACCTTTTCGCCAGCCGCCACGATTTCCTGCCAGGTCGTGTCGTCCAGCGCGATGCCGCTGCGCTCGCGCTCGGCGCGCGCGATGCGTTCGGGCTCGCCGGCGATCTTCACGCCGTCGCCGCCCGGCGCGGCGGGACCTTGCCGCAGCCAGTCGACGAAGGCCAGCGCCTCCTGTGCGAAAGCGTCCTGCGTGCCCAGTTGGACCGGGTCGATGAGGATGGTGAGCATGCCGTTGTAGACGGCCTTGCGGAAGGCCGAGGCCTCGTGCCAGGTGCCGCCGCCGGTCAGTGCGCCGCCCAGCAGCTCGCAGGCCACGGCCATGCCGTAGCCCTTGTGCTCGCCGAAGGTCATGAGCGCGCCGAACAGGCCGCCCGACTGCGGCACCACCACGACGCCCGGGTCGGTGGTGGGCCGGCCCTGCTCGTCGATCAGCAGGCCGGGCTCGACCCGCTTGCCTTCGTTGTGCGCGACGCGCATCTTGCCCTGGGCCACGCGGCTGGTCGCGAAGTCGAGCACGAAGGGCTCGCGGCCTGCCAGCGGAATGCCGATGCACGACGGGTTGGTGCCGAAGCGCCCGTCGCCGCCGCCCCAGGGCGCGACCACCGGCCGCGACAGCACGTTGACGAAATGCAGCGACACCAGGCCCTCGGCCACCGCCATCTCGGCCCAGTGCCCGATGCGCCCGAGGTGGTGCGATTGCGCCAGCGTCATGATGCAGCTGCCGTGGGTCTTGGCGCGTGTGATGCCCAGGCGCATGGCCTGCTCGCCGATGACCTGGCCGTAGCCGCGCTGGCCGTCGAGCGTGAGCAGCGTGCCGGTGTCGAGCACGGTGCGCACGGACGTGTTGGGCACGAGGCCGCCTTCGAGCACGGCGTCGATGTAGCGCGGCACCATGCCCACGCCGTGCGAGTCGTGCCCGCTCAGGTTGGCCAGCACGAGGTTGGCCGCAACGGTGGCGGCCTCGGCCTCGCTGCTGCCGCCGGCGCGGATGATGGCGGCCGTGGCGTCGCGCAGGGCCTGGGGCGAAACGATGCGTGTCATGGCGTGCCTCCTGGGTTCACATCACCGCGCCGACCTGCCAGGGCACGAACTCGTTCTGCCCGTAGCCGTGGCGTTCGCTCTTGGTCGGCTCGCCCGAGGCGGTGGCCAGCACCAGCTCGAAGATGCGCTGGCCCATCTGCTGCACGTCGCAGCCGCCGTCGATGATCTCGCCGCAGTTGATGTCCATGTCTTCCTCCTGCCGCTGCCACAGCGCCGAGTTGGTGGCGAGCTTGAGCGAAGGGGAGGGCGCGCAGCCATAGGCCGAGCCGCGCCCGGTGGTAAAGCAGATCAGGTTGGCGCCGCCGGCCACCTGGCCCGTGGCGCTGACCGGGTCGTAGCCCGGCGTGTCCATGTAGACGAAGCCGTGGGCCGTGACCGGCTCGGCGTATTCGTACACCGCCTCCAGGTTGGTGGTGCCGCCCTTGGCCACGGCGCCCAGCGACTTCTCGAGGATGGTGGTCAGGCCGCCGGCCTTGTTGCCGGGCGAGGGGTTGTTGTTCATCTCGCCGTTGTTGATCTCGGTGTAGTGCTCCCACCACCTGATGCGCTCGACGAGCTTCTCGCCGACTTCGCGGCGAACTGCGCGGCGCGTGAGCAGGTGTTCGGCGCCGTAGATCTCGGGCGTCTCCGACAGGATGGCCGTGCCGCCATGCGCGACGAGCAGGTCGACCGCCGCGCCCAGCGCCGGGTTGGCGCTGATGCCCGAATAGCCGTCGGAGCCGCCGCACTGCAGGCCGATGGTGATGTGCTCGGCGCTGCAGGGCTCGCGCTTCACCGCATTGGCGCGGGGCAGCATCTCCTTGACGAGGGCAATGCCTTTCTCCACCGTCTTGCGCGTGCCGCCGGTGTCCTGGATGTTGAAGACCTTGAGCGTGTCGCCCTCGCGCAGGCTGCTGTGCGCGAGCCAGGCATTGATCTGGTTGGCCTCGCAGCCCAGGCCGACGACGATCACGCCCCAGAAGTTGGCGTGCGTGGCATAGCCCGCCAGCGTGCGCTCCAGGATGTCCATGCCCAGCCCTTCGGCGTCCATGCCGCAGCCGGTGCCGTGGGTGAGCGCCACCACGCCGTCGATCATCGGAAAGTCCGCCAGCGCGGCGGGGTTCGTCTGGCGCGAGAAATGATCGGCGATGGCGCGCGCCGCCGTGGCCGAGCAGTTCACGCTGGAGAGGATGCCGATGTAGTTGCGCGTGGCCACGCGGCCGTCGGCACGGCGGATGCCCATGAAGCTCGCCTCGCGCCGCACCGGCGCCGGCTTGACGTCGGCGCCAAAGGCGTAGTCGCGCTCGAAGTCACCCTTGTTGGGGCCCATGTCGAGGTTGTGGGTGTGCACATGCTCGCCCGGCGCGATGGGCCGGCTGGCAAAGCCGATGATCTGGTTGTAGCGGCGCACCGGTTCGCCCGCGGCGATGGCGCGCACCGCCACCTTGTGGCCCGGCGGGATCAGGCCCTTGACGGCAACGTTCTCGACGGTGGTGCCGCCCACAAGCTGGGCCCGGGCGATCAGCACGTCGTCGGCGGGGTGGAGTCGGATGAAGGGAGTCATGGTGATGCGTTGGGGGCTGCGGAAGAGCGAAAAGGTGAAAGACAGAGGAAGTGGAAGACCGGCGGATCTCAGGCCCGGCGCGGACCCGTCGTGGCGCCGGTGCGCGCGCGGCGCCAGCTCGCGCTGAAGCGGGCGTGGGACTTGTCCATGTGCGATTGCATCGCGGCGCGGGCGGCCGGCGCGTCCTTGGCGCGGATGGCGTCGAGCACGGCCTCGTGCTCGGCGATGGCCATGCGCCAGGAGGGCACGGTCTCGAAGTAGTCGCCCAGGCGTTCGAACAGCGGGCCGCGCCGCGCGTCCCAGAAGGTCTGCACTGTCTCGACCAGCACGGCATTGCCGCAGGCGTTGACGATGGCGGTGTGGAACTCGCGGTCGCCGGCCAGCGGCGCGACGCCGCGGTCGGTGTCGTGCCGCATGTGCTCGATGGCGTCGGCCATGGCCTTGACGTCCTTGCGGCGTGCCTGGGTCGCCGCGAGCGCGGCGATCTCGCCCTCGACCACGCGGCGCGCGCGGATCAGCTCCAGCGGCCCCCATTCGGCCGGCGGCACCTGCACGCCGGGCGCGGCGCTGCGGCCGCGCCGGTCGAGCACGTAAACGCCCGAGCCGGTGCGCACCTCGACCCAGCCTTCGACCTCCAGCGCGATCAGCGCCTCGCGCACCGACGGGCGGCTCACGCCCAGTTGCTTGGCCAGGTCGCGCTCGGCCGGCAGCCGGCTGCCGGGCGGGAACTCGCCGCCCGCCATGAGCGCGCGCAGCTGCTCGGCGATCTGCCGGTACAGGCGCTGGGGCTCGACGGTCTGCAGGGACATGGGGCGGCGTTGTGCAAGGCGCGCGCGGTGCGCACGCAAGGTGTCAGGGTAAGCCAGAATTGGCCAAGTGGTCTGACCAATTTATACTGCCCTCACCATTTGAACAACATTCGGCAAAACCCTCGACATGCCCCATGCATGGCTGCGGGCCGCCGCGACGGAGACACACCATGAGGCTCAAGGGAAAGACGGCGCTGGTCACGGCAGCTGGCCAGGGGATCGGCCATGCCTGCGCGCTCGCGATGGCGGCCGAAGGCGCGCAGGTCATCGCCACCGACGTCAGCGACAAGCTGCTCGAGCGCTTCGCGGGCGTGGCCAACGTGCAGACCCGTCGGCTCGACGTGCTCGACAAGGCCGCGATCCAGGCCACGGTGGCTGAGGTGCCCGCGCCCGACGTGCTCTTCAACTGCGCCGGCTTCGTTCACAACGGCACCATCCTGCAGGCGACCGACGCCGAATGGGACTTCGCCTTCAACCTCAACGTCCGCGCGCAGTTCTGGATGATCCAGGCCGTGCTGCCGGGCATGCTCGCCCGGGGCGCGGGCAGCATCATCAACATGGCCAGCGTCTGCGGCAGCCTCAAGGGCCTGCCCAGCCGCTTCATCTACGGTGCGTCCAAGGCGGCGGTCGTGGGCCTGACCAAGAGCGTGGCGGCCGACTACGTGGCCCGGGGCATCCGCTGCAACGCCATCGCCCCCGGCACGGTGGACACGCCTTCGCTGGCCGACCGCATCAACAGCTACGACGACCCGGTGCAGGCCCGCAAGAACTTCATCGCGCGCCAGCCCATGGGGCGCCTGGCCCAGGCCCACGAGATGGCGCCGCTGGTCGTCTTCCTCGCGAGCGACGAGTCGGTCTTCGTGACGGGCCAGGTCTATGCGAACGACGGAGGCATGACGATATGAATCAGCTCGACTTCAACGGCCGCCACGCGGTCATCACAGGCGGCGCCACCGGGCTGGGCTATGCCATTGCCCAGCGCCTGGTGGCCTCGGGCGGCACCGTGTCGCTGTGGGATCGCGACCTGGCCGGCGCGCAGAAGGCCGCTGCCACGCTTGGCGCCGGCAAGGCGCAGGCCGTGGCCGTCGAGGTGGCGCAGCAGGCGTCCGTCGCCGCTGCGGTGCAGGCGACGCTGGCGCATGCGGGCCGCATCGACGCGCTCGTCAACAGCGCGGGCATCACCGGCCCCAACACCACCGTGTGGGACTACCCGGTGGACGCCTGGCGCGAGGTGATCGAGGTCAACTTGAACGGCCTGTTCATCTGCTGCCGCGAGGTGGTGCCGCACATGCGCGAGCGCGACTATGGCCGCATCGTGAACATCGCCTCGGTCGCCGGCAAGGACGGCAACCCCAACGCGAGTGCCTACAGCGCCAGCAAGGCGGCGGTCATGGCGCTGACCAAGTCGCTCGGCAAGGAGCTGGCCGCCACTGGTGTGCGCGTCAACTGCGTGACGCCGGCCGCCGTGAAGACGGCCATCTTCGACCAGATGACGCCGCAGCACATCCAGTTCATGCTGTCCAAGATCCCCATGGGCCGCTTCGGCCTGCCCGACGAGGTCGCGGCCCTGGTCGGCTGGCTCTGCACCGAGGACTGCTCGTTCTCGACGGGCGCGGTGTTCGACCTCTCGGGCGGCCGGTCCACCTACTGATTCCACATTCAAAGGAGAAGCAACCATGAAACTCGTGCGCTACGGCAACCCCGGCAAGGAAAAGCCCGGCCTCATCGACGCGGATGGCAAGCTGCGCGACCTGAGCGCGGTCGTGAAGGACATCGGGCCCGACCAGCTGGGCGATGCCGCGCTGGCCAAGCTGCGAAAGCTCAAGACAGACAAGCTGCCGCTGGTCAAGGGCTCGCCGCGCATGGGCGCGCCCGTGGCCGGCGTGGGCAAGTTCATCGCCATCGGCCTGAACTACTCCGACCATGCTGCCGAGACGAACTCGCCCATCCCCAAGGAGCCGATCGTCTTCATGAAGGCGACGTCCTGCATCCAGGGCCCGGACGACAACGTCATGCTGCCCAAGGGCTCGGTCAAGAGCGACTGGGAGGTGGAACTGGGCATCGTCATTGGCACGCGCGCGCGCTACGTGTCGCAAAAGAGCGCGCTGGACCACGTGGCCGGCTACTGCGTCGTCAACGATGTGAGCGAGCGCGAATACCAGCTCGAACGCGGCCCGCAATGGGACAAGGGCAAGGGCTGCGACACCTTCGGTCCGATCGGCCCGTGGATGGTCACGCGCGACGAAGTGCCCAACCCGCAGAAGCTGCGCCTGTGGCTCGACCTCAACGGCAAGCGCGTGCAGGACGGCAGCACCAAGACCATGATCTTCGGTGTCGCCAAGCTGGTGAGCTACGTCAGCTCCTTCATGACGCTGATGCCCGGCGACATCATCACCACCGGCACGCCGCCCGGCGTCGGCCTGGGCATGAAGCCGCCGCTCTTCCTCAAGAAGGGCGACGTGATGGAGCTGGGCATCGAGGGCCTGGGCACGCAGCGCCAGCTCGTGGTGCCGTTCAAGCTCTGAGCGGGCCTGGGACGCTGCGTTGGCGCCGCCCTTGGATGGTCTTGGGGTGGACTTCGGGCGGTCTTTGCGTGGGGCGCGTGCCGCACTCTGCCGTGCGCTGCCGCAGATTGGTTAAGCTGCGCGCATGACGCCTCCCGTGTCGCCGGCTGACGACCCTGCGATCCCGCTATTCGATATCACGCCCTTGCACCAGGGCGACCCGGCCGAGCGCCTGGCGCTCGCGCGCCGCATCGGCCAGGCCTGCCGGGGCATCGGCTTCTTCGCGATCAGCGGCCATGGCGTGTCTGCTGCGCTGATGGCCGATGCCTTCACGGCGGCGCAGGAGGTGTTCGCCCTGGCACCGCCCGCCAAGGACGCACTGTCGATCCGCCGCCATGGCCACAACCGCGGCTATGTCGGCCTGGGCGTGGAGGCCCTCGACGAGAAAACCGCGCCCGATCTCAAGGAAGCCTACAACCTCATCTGGAACGGGCTGGATGCGAGCCGGCCGCCCAATGTCTGGCCGCCGCTCGAAGGCTGGCGCGAGCGGGTGCAGGCCTACTTCGACGCGGCGCTTGCCGTGGGGCGGCGGCTGCATCGCGCCTTCGCGCTGGACCTGGGCCTGCCCGAGAACTTCTTCGCCGACAAGCTCGACGCGCCCATGGCGACGCTGCGGCTGCTGCACTACCCGGCCACGGGCGGCGCCGATGCGCCGCCCGGTCAACGCGGCGCTGGCGTGCACACGGACTACGGCAACGTCACGCTGCTGGCGACCGACGGCATTGCCGGCCTGCAGGTGCGCACGCGCGAAGGCCGCTGGCTCGACGTGCCGGCCCTGCCGGGTGCTTTCGTCTGCAACATCGGCGACTGCCTGATGCGCTGGTCCAACGAGGTCTATGTGTCCACGCCGCACCGCGTGCTGCCGCCCGAGCGGGAGCGCTATTCGATCGCCTTCTTCCTCGACCCGAATCCCGACGCGCTGGTGGCCGCGCTGCCGGGCTGCGTGCCGCCCGGCGAGGCGCCGCGCCATCCGCCCATCACGGCCGAGGCGCATCTGCGCGAGCGGCTCGCGGCCACGTACGGGCGGTAGGCGGCTGCCGCCACCTGGGGCATGTAAGCCGTTCGGCGCTATCCAGCTTCGCTGCCGCGCGCTAGAGTGTGCGGCAGCATGCGCATCCTCCTCACCTCCGACCTCCACTACCGGCTGCGCCAGTACGACTGGCTCATGCGCGCGGCGCCGGACTTCGACGCGGTGGTCGTCGCGGGCGACCACATCGACATCGCCTCGTCCGTGCCCGGCGAGGTGCAGATCGCCGCGCTGTCGGCCAGCTTCGCGGCCGTTGCGCGGCGCAGCCGGCTGCTCGTGTGTTCGGGCAACCACGACCTCAACGCCCGCAACGCCGCTGGCGAGAAGACCGCCGACTGGCTGGCGCGCCTGCGCGGGCCGGACCTCGCGGTGGACGGCGACTCGCTGCTCATCGGCGACACCCTGTTCACCGTCTGCCCCTGGTGGGACGGTCCGCAGGCGCGTGCCGGGGTGGAGGCGCTGCTGGACGCGGCTGCCGCGAAGCGGCGCGGCCCCTGGGTCTGGGTCTACCACGCGCCGCCGCACGGCGCGCTCAGCTGGAACGGCCGGCGCCACTTCGGCGACGAGTTGCTGCCGCAACTGCTGGCCCGCCACGCGCCCACGGCCGTGCTCTGCGGCCACATCCACGAGGCACCGTTCAAGCCGGGCGGCGGATGGGCCGAGCGCGTCGGCGACACCTGGCTCTTCAATGCCGGCCAGCAGATCGGCGAGGTGCCGGCACGGGTGGAGATCGATCTGGCCGCGCGGATGGCGCGCTGGCATTCACTGGCGGGGGATGAGGAGAGGGGGCTGGGGTAGGAGTAAGGTGTGCGACATTTTTGCACCGTGACGATCCTTACCCGCAGTCATTCACAAGGGGTGCTCTTCAGCCTGATCCGATAGGCTATGAGGGAGGCAAGAACCTGTATGTCTATGCCGGCAACGACGTCTTGAATTTCATCGACCCGACGGGACTTGCCAGATTTGGCGCTCAGAGAAGTGGCTCCGCAAATCTGAACTGCGTCTTGAGTGGAAACTCCGTGCACGATGCTGGCCGAGGAAGGCTGGCGAGAGTCGACAATTGCGACCTCCAAGCGGCGAACTTCTCGGGGTGAGGGGGAACATGAAGTCGCCCAGGTTGCGGTCGTGCGAGGGACTCGCGGTGGCATTGATATCGAGGTGATCGTCGAGCCGAACGGTCGGATCGTCACGGGCTATCCCACCAACGTACCGCGCAATCCGGCTGAGGAAGAACGATGTCGAACTTTGAAGAGATCGAATTGTTGTTCTCCAACTTGCTGGCGGCCACTTCGCCGGTGCTGTCGGATTCCGAACGCGCCGAGGTTCAGAAGTTCATTGACGTCGGCGAGTACGACCTTGCTCTGGAGACCGCTGCCGATATCTACGCCGAGGAGAAGAAGATTGCCTCTGCTGACGTGGTGGCGCTGGTCGGGCGCTTGGGGCAGATACTGCACCTGCCCTCCCGGACGTACTCGTTGGAGATCAGAGTGATCCGCGGGCTGGACCAAACAAAGGCGGTACAAGACACACGAGTGGACCGCTGAAACCTGAATTTGGAGGTAGCGGAGACTTACACCGCTGCGGGCACGTAGCCCAGCGCGCTGTGCGGCCGGTGACCCTCATGCCCGCATCGGCCTCCCGCACGAAGCCAATGATCTGCTCCTCTGTGAATCGCTTTTTCATCGTCCAATTTCCTCTCAGGGTGAATTGGACTCCAAACCTTCATGTAGCTGAATTTTGGGGGCAGCGCACAATCTGGTTGTCGTTCGGGCCGTGACAAAGTCGGAGATAGAGCGGGCTGCGGAACGCTTGGCGCAATCGGGCTTGGCGTTGTCGTTGATACCTGACTCTCACTGCCGCAGTCGCGCCTTTGCTGAGGCGGTCTTGCTCTTGCGTCTGGGGGAGGCCTGGTCCTCGTGCGTCACGAACCCAATGGGCCGCTTGGGCGGATCGGGCGGCGTCATGAGTTCGCGCAGCGCGTCGAACACCTGCTTGAGCTGGTTGCGCGTGCTGCGGCTGAAGGTGTCGTGGTGCATCGCCAGGGCTTCGGTCTTCTCTTCGAGCTCGGCCAGCCGCATGGCCAGATCGCTGTGCGTCGATGCCAACTCGCGCATGCGCACGAAGGCGCGCACCACGTACACCGAGATGTCGATGGCGCGCTGGCTGTTGAGGAGGTTGGCAGCCATCAGCGCGCCGTGCTCGGTGAAGGCATAGGGCCGGTACTTGCGGTGTTGGCCGCGGCCACCGGGCGCCGCGTTTAAGGTCGCAAATTGCGACCTTAAAGCTTCCCACTCCGCAGATTCGAGCTGAAACATGAAGTCGGCCGGAAACTTGGCGAGGTTGCGCCGAACCGCTTCGTTGAAACGCTTGGTCTCGACCTCATAAAGTGTGGCCAAGTCCGAGTCCAGCAGCACGCGCTGGCCGCGCACAGTGGCGATGCGCAAGGTGATCGCCTCGGGGGTGAGAGTCTGCAGCGCCTTCATCACGAGGCCCTTTCTCATTGCGGTGAGAGCCATAACGAGGCTCGGCGTACTGCCAAACGCTTCGGATGGTACTGCAAAGGTCGGCGCCGAAAGCGACCGTCGGCCTCCCCCGGGCCGCCGTCACGCGCGACGACCCGACCCCAGTCCGCAACGTTCAGCGCCAGCCCTTCAATACCCCGGCATATCCCCCCGCTCCGACCCGCCCTTGGCCGCATCGCCCGTCGCCACACCCATGCCGGGCTGCAGGGCGATCAGGTTGGCCAGCACCTGATCCATCAGCGCGAGGTGCGAGTCGCTGCCTTCGTACTGGCGCTTGATGTCCACGAGGTAGGCGGTCAGCGCCTGCAGGCGCCGCGCGAGCAGCTGGGCGATGGCGAGGGTGAGGGCGGGGTTGCGCTCGACGGCCTGGCTCGCTTGGTCCACGATGTGGACGCGGCTGTCGCGCAGCGCGACAACGCTGGCGCTCGGCGCCGAGCCGAGCACGGCCGAGATCTCGCCGATGAAGGCACCGGGCTCGGCGATCTGGACCACGCGCACGCCGTTGCGCACGACGTCAAAGGCGCCGTCGACGAGCACGTAGAGGCGTTCGGATCTGACGTTCTCCTGCATGAGGGTTTCGCCGGCGGGCACCGACAGCAAGGGCAGGTCACGGCAGAGGGCGAGGGCGTCGATCATGGTTGTCCAGGTTTGGAGGGTGTGGGCCGTCGGGCCGATGAACCATTGTGCAAGCGGGCGGTGGGGAACCGAAAGAATTCTGCAAGTTCCATGCCGTTGCCCGTTGCGTGCCTCAGCTCCCCGCAGGCCGCATCAACCGCCCCGCTCGCGGCGGAACTCACCCGGCGCCACGCCCGTCCAGTCGCGGAAGGCCCGCGCGAAGCTCTTCTCGTTGCGAAAGCCCACCGCAGCGGCGATTTGCTTGACGGGCCGGTCGCTGCGGTAGAGCAGGTCCTTGGCGCGCTCGAAGCGCACCTCGTCCTTGAGCTGCTGCAGGCTCGCGCCTTCGTCCTTGAGCTGGCGGTGCAGGGTACGCGGCGAGATGTGCAGCAGCGCGGCGATGCCGTCGGCGCCGTGGGTCTTGTCGGGGTGAGCCTCCAGCGCCTGGCGCACCTGCTGGACCAGCAGCCGGTCGCGCCGGTACTGCAGCACCGTGAGCGGCAGCGCGCGCTGCAGCATGGTGCGCAACGCGGCCTCGTCGCGCCGCATCGGCAGCTCGAGGTAGCGCGCGTCGAAGCGCAGCTCGGCCTGCGCGGCCTTGAACTGCACGGGCCCGCCGGGGAAGAGCACGGGGTAGACGCCGTGATGGGCCGGCGGCGCGTAGGGAAAGCGCGCCTCGGTCAGCGCGATGCGCGAGTCCACATACCAGCAGGCCACGCCGTGGATGTTGCGCAGCAGGTGGACGATGCTGAACTCGCGGGCCCAGCCCAGCGGCTTGCGCTCGTCGATGACGATGGCCGCTTCCGAGCCCGCCACCTCCAGCCGCAAGCTGATGTCGTCGGCCAGCAGGCCGTGGTGGCGGCACCAGCGCTTGAGAGCGACACCGAGATTGGGCGAGGTGATCGAGGCGCGCGCAAGCATGCCGTAGCTGCCCCACGGAAGTTTGCGGTCGAAGGCGCCGAGCGCTTCGTCGTCCAGCTCCTGCATCGCGGCGCCCGACAGCAGCTCCATCTGGCGGGCGGTGATGCGGGCGTCGGTCTGCGCCAGTCGGGCTGGCGTGATCTGTGCCTGGGCAAGGGCTTCCGACGGATCGGCGCCATAGCGCCGGTACGCCGCGACGATGGCTCGGGCAAACGCCATGGGTGTAACGGCGGCGGGCGAGGCGTCGCGGTCCGGGGGGCGGCTGGAGGGCATGCGCCGGAGTCTGCCCGAGCATGGCGCGATTTGCAACCATGGTGGCGGCACAGGGTCATCACCTGTTCCTATGCTCGACGGGTGCCGCGATCATGGCCGGGCGCGCCCCGGCCGGTGCGCCGCGACCCGAAGCTTTCAAGGAACACGAGATGCCCGTTCTGGAGACGAAACTCAATGCCCGCTCGGCGGAATTCCAGGCCAATGCGGCCGTGATGCGTTCACTGGTCGACGACCTGCGCACGCAGGTCGAGCAGGCCGCGCTCGGTGGCGGCGAGACCGCCCGGGCCCGCCACACCAAGCGCGGCAAGCTGCTGCCGCGCGAGCGGGTGCAGATGCTGCTCGACCCCGGCACGCCGTTCCTCGAGATCGCGCCGCTGGCCGCGCACGGCATGTACAACGGCGATGCGCCCTGCGCCGGCATGGTCGCCGGTATCGGCCGCATCAACGGCGTGGACTGCATGGTGGTGTGCAACGACGCCACCGTGAAGGGCGGCACCTACTACCCGATGACGGTCAAGAAGCATCTGCGTGCGCAGGAAATCGCACAGCAGAACCGGCTGCCCTGCGTCTACCTGGTGGATTCGGGCGGCGCCAACCTGCCCAATCAGGACGACGTGTTCCCCGACCGCGACCACTTCGGCCGCATCTTCTACAACCAGGCCAACATGAGCGCGCTGGGCATCGCCCAGATCGCGGTGGTCATGGGCTCGTGCACAGCAGGCGGCGCCTATGTGCCGGCCATGAGCGACGAGACCATCATCGTGAAGAACCAGGGCACCATCTTCCTGGGCGGCCCACCGCTGGTGAAGGCGGCCACCGGCGAGATCGTGAGCGCCGAAGACCTGGGCGGCGGCGACGTGCACACCCGCCTGTCGGGCGTGGCCGACCACCTTGCGCAGAACGACGCCCACGCGCTGGCCCTCGCGCGTTCTGCCGTGCGCAACCTCAATGCGCGCGCGGTGCGCCCGCCGCTGCTGCAGGACGCGGCCATCGAGCCGCCGCGCTACGACGCGGCCGAGCTGTACGGCGTGATCCCCGAGGACAAGCGCAAGCCCTACGACGTGCGCGAGATCATCGCGCGCATCGTCGACGGCAGCGAGTTCGACGAGTTCAAGGCGCGCTTCGGCAGCACGCTGGTGTGCGGCTTCGCGCGCATCGAGGGCATGCCGGTGGGCATCGTCGCCAACAACGGCATCCTGTTCTCGGAGTCGGCGCAGAAGGGCGCGCACTTCATCGAGCTGTGCTGCCAGCGCAAGGTGCCGCTGGTGTTCCTGCAGAACATCACCGGCTTCATGGTCGGCCGCAAGTACGAGAGCGAAGGCATCGCGCGCCATGGCGCCAAGATGGTCACGGCGGTGGCCACTGCCAGCGTGCCCAAGTTCACCGTGATCATCGGCGGCAGCTACGGCGCGGGCAACTACGGCATGTGTGGCCGGGCCTACTCGCCGCGCTTCCTGTGGATGTGGCCCAACGCGCGCATCTGCGTGATGGGCGGCGAGCAGGCGGCCGGCGTGCTGGCCACCGTGCGGCGCGACGGCATCGAGGCCAAGGGCGGCAGCTGGAGCGCCGAGGAGGAGGCGAAGTTCAAGCAGCCCATCCTCGATCAGTTCGAGCACCAGTCGCACCCGTACTACTCCAGCGCACGGCTGTGGGACGACGGCGTGATCGACCCGGCCGACACGCGCCGGGTGTTGGCCCTGGGCCTGCGCGCGAGCCTGAACGCGCCGATCCCCGAGCCGAAGTTCGGCGTGTTCCGCATGTGAGGGCTGCGCCATGAGCCCCACCAGCATCTACGACACCCCGGAGCACGAACTCCTGCGCGACCAGGTCGCCAGGTTCATCGCACGCGAGGTCGAGCCGCATGCCGACGCCTGGGAAGAGCGCGGCATGGTGCCGCGCGAGGTGCTGCGGCGCATGGGGCAGGCCGGGCTGCTCGGCCTGGCGTTCGAGAGCGAGTGGGGCGGCGGCGACGCCGACGCGCTGACCAATCTGGTGTTTGCCGAGGCGCTGTCGCAGTCGACCTACGCCGGCTTCATCATCACCGTGCTGGTTCACACCGACATGGCGGGCCCGCACCTGCACCATGCGGGCACGCCGGCGCAGAAGGCCCGCTACATGCCGGGCGTGACCTCGGGCCAGACCATCACCGCAGTCGGCATCACCGAGCCGGGCGCCGGCTCCGACGTGGCCGGCATCCGGACCACGGCCCGGCTCGAAGGCGACCACTGGGTGCTCAACGGCACCAAGATGTTCATCACCAACGGCGTGCATGCCGACCTGTACTTCGTGGCGGCCAAGACCGGCACGGCGCGCCACGACGTGACGATGTTCATCGTCGAGAAGGGCACGCCGGGCTTCAGCGTCGGCCGCGCCCTGAAGAAGACCGGCTGGCTGTCGTCGGACACGGCCGAGCTGGTGCTGGACAACGTGCGTGTGCCGGCTGCCAACGTGCTGGGCGAGGTCGGCAAGGGCTTCTATTCGGTGATGAAGAACTTTCAGACCGAGCGCATCGCGCTGTCGGCCATGGCGGTGGGCCATTGCACCCAGGCGCTGCGGCTGACGCTCGACTACGTGCGCCAGCGGCAGGCCTTCGGCGCCACGCTGTGGGACAAGCAGGCGATCCGCCAGCGGCTGGCCATGGCCGACGCGAAGACGCGCGCGGCGCGGGCCTTCCTCTACCACTGCGCCTGGCGCGTCACGCAGGGGCACGACATCGTGCAGGAGGTGTCGATGCTCAAGTCGCTGACCGGCGAGCTCGTCAACGAGGTGGTCCAGACCTGCCAGCAGTTCCATGGCGGCATGGGCTTCATCCGCGAGACGGCCATCGAACGGCTCTGGCGCGATGCCCGCGTGCTGGCCATCGGCGGCGGCGCGACCGAGGTCATGCTGGAAGAAGTGGCCAAGCGCTACTGACCGATGAGCGGGCCCGAGCGTGTTTACCTCGAAAGCATTAATGTGTATGATTGAATTCATTCATACACACGGAGGTGCCCATGCGGACCAACATCGTCATCGACGACCAGCTCATGGAGGCTGCCATGAAGGCCGGCGGCTTCAAGACCAAGCGCGACGCGGTCGAGGAGGGCCTGCGCCTGCTGGCTCGCCGTGCCGCCTACCAGAACATCCGCGCGCTGCGAGGCAAGCTTCACTGGAGCCTGGACGGCGACTGGACGGCCGCAGGTGCCTCCGCACACAGCGTGCAGGAGCCGGCAGCGCCGTGGGGCGGCAGCAGCCCGTCCCAGCCGGCCCGCAGCGGCCCGGCTGGCAAGGCGCGCGGCAAGGCCGCCGCACCGTCGCCAGCTTCAGGCGCCCGGCGCAAGGGCGGCGCACGATGATCACGGCCGACTCCAGCGTCTGGATCGGCTATTTCAACGGCCACGACAGTCCGCAGGTGCGCGCGCTCGACGCGGCGCTCGACGACAGCGCGCACGAAATCGTCCTGCTCGATGTGGTGCTCATGGAGGTGCTGCGGGGCTTTCGCCATGACCGCGAGCAGGCGCTGGCCCGACAGGCCCTCGCGCCGCTGCCGGTGGCCTCGGCCGGCGGCGAGGCGCTGGCGCTCGAAGCCGCTGCGCTGTACCGTCGGCTGCGCGGGCATGGCGTCACCGTGCGCAGTGCCATCGACCTGCTGGTGGGCGCCTGGTGCCTGCGCAACGACTGCCTGCTGATCCATGACGACCGCGACTTCGCCGGCATGGAAGCGCTCGAAGGCCTGCAGGCCTGGAGTCCGCAATGACGAAGCCGCTGCGGCATCGCCCCTCGCGCGCTTCGAGTCGCGTTGCCGGCTCGCGAATGCATCCGTGCCTCCGTCTGTGTGTCGCCACCGGCCTCGCCCTGGGCCTTTGCGTCGGAGCGGCCGAGGCCCGGGTGCGCGAGGAGCAGCTGGACCTGCCGGTGCGCGTGACCAATGCCTACGGCAAGGAGATCGACCACGTCATCAAGGTCACGGTGTTCCATGACGACACCAATCCGCGACCCGCGCCGGTGCTGGTGCTCAACCATGGCCGCTCGGCCGAGGCCGAGGGTCGCGCCGGGCTCGGACGGGTGCGCCTGACCGAGGCGTCGAGGTTCCTGGTGCAGCGCGGCTTCATCGTGGCCGTGCCGACCCGTGTGGGCTATGGTGTGACGGGCGGTGAAGACGTGGAGTACACCGGCCCCTGCACCCGCAAGAACTATCCGCCCGGCTACGCGTCCGCTGCGCAGCAGACCCTGGCCGTGCTCGAGGCCATGCGCAGCCGGCCGGACGCCGACCCCCGGCGCGCCGTCGTGATGGGCCAGTCCTTCGGCGGCGCCACGGCGGTCACCATCGCCGCGATGAACCCGCCCGGCGTGGAGGCGGCCATCAACTTTGCGGGCGGCGGTGGCGGCAATCCCAAGACCCAGCCGCAGCGCCCCTGCGCGCCGAGCTCGCTCGAGCGCATGTTCCGCGACTACGGCAGGACGGCGCGCGTGCCCATGCTGTGGGTCTACACCGCCAACGACATGTATTTCGGTCCCACCTATCCCCGCGAATGGCATGCCGCCTTCACGGCGGCAGGCGGCAAGGCCGAATTCGAACAGTATCCCGAGCAGCCCGAGGACGGCCACCTGCTGTTCTCGCGCCACCCGGAGCTCTGGCAGCCGCGCGTCGCCGCCTTTCTCGACAGCGTCGGCTTCAAGGCCCCCGCGCGCCCCAAGGCCGCCGCCGCCGCACCCTGAGGACATCCGCACCATGAACCATCTGCTGCTCGACGTATCGGGCCCGATCGCCACCGTCACGCTCAACCGCCCCGACGTGCGCAACGCCTTCAATGACGAGGTCATCAGCGAACTGACCGAGGCCTTTGCCGGACTGGGCGCGCGCGACGACGTGCGCTGCATCGTGCTGGCGGCAAACGGCAAGGCCTTCTGCGCGGGCGCCGACCTGAACTGGATGCGCCGCATGGCCGACTACACCCGCGAGCAGAACGTGGCGGATGCGGGCGCGCTGGCGGCGATGCTTCGCACGGTCTTCGAATGTCCCAAGCCGGTGATCGCGCGCATCCAGGGCGACGCCTATGCCGGCGGCACGGGCCTGGTGGCGGCGAGCGACATCGCAGTCTGCGCGAGCACGGTGCAGTTCTGTCTCAGCGAGACGCGGCTGGGCCTGACGCCGGCCACGATCAGTCCCTACGTCATCCGCGCCATGGGCGCGCGCGCGGCCCACCGCTGGTTCCTCACGGCCGAGCGTTTCGACGCGGCCGAGGCCCACCGCATCGGCTTCGTGCACGAGGTCGTGGCACCGGAGGCGCTCGATGCGCGCGTGGCCGAGCTGGCAAGCACCCTGGCCCAGTGCGGCCCGCAGGCCGTGCGCATCACCAAGAAGCTGGTGCAGGACGTGGCCGAGCGCGAGATCACGCCGCAGCTCGAGCGCATGACGGTCGAATGCATCGCCGACGTGCGCGCCAGCGCCGAGGGCCGCGAAGGCGTGCAGTCCTTCCTGAACAAGCGCAAGCCCGGCTGGCTGCTGCCGGACGCGGGCTGAGCCGCAGCACGCGCATTCTCAGCACCTTCAGCACCTGCAGCACCCTCCGGCAACTTCATCTGGCGTTCTTGTCCCCCATCGCCCCGACACCCGCATGACCGACCTGGCCCATCTCGACACCTCGCACCTGCTGGCGCTGGCGGCGGCCCTTGGCTGGGCCAGTGGCTTCCGGCTGTATGCGGCGGTGTTCATCACCGGCGCGGCCGGCGCACTGGGCTGGCTGCCGCTGCCGCCGGGCCTGCAGGTGCTGCAGCACCCGGCCGTGCTCGGCGCAAGCGGCCTGATGCTGGTGATGGAGTTCCTGGCCGACAAGATCCCGCTGGTCGACTCGCTGTGGGACACCGTCCACACCGTGATCCGCATCCCGGCGGGCGCGGCGCTGGCAGCCGGCGCCCTCGGGGCCGACGGTGCGGCAGCGGGCCTGGTGGCCGCGCTGTTCGGCGGCACGCTGGCAGCTACCGCCCATGCCACCAAGATGACGACGCGCGCCGCCGTCAACACCTCGCCCGAGCCATTCTCGAACATCGCGGTGTCGCTGTTCGAGGACGGGCTGGTCGTTGCCGGCCTGTGGCTCGCAGTCACGCATCCGCTGGCCTTCGGCATCGCGCTGTGCATTGCGGTGCTGGTCATGCTCGTGACGCTGGTGCTGCTGTTCAAGTTCTTCGTGAAGGTGGTCCGCAAGGCCGCCGGATTCTTCAAGGGCGCCCCGGGCGCCACCCAAGGAAGCTGACATGTTCAAGAAAATCCTCATTGCCAACCGGGGCGAGATCGCCTGCCGCGTGGCGGCCACCGCGCGCCGCATGGCCGTCAAGACCGTCGCGGTCTACTCCGATGCCGACGCCCGCGCCAAGCATGTGGGTGCCTGCGACGAAGCGGTGCACATTGGCGGCAGCGCGCCCAAGGACAGCTACCTGCGCTGGGAAAAGATCATCGAGGCCGCCCGCGCCACCGGTGCCGAGGCCATCCACCCCGGCTACGGCTTCCTCAGCGAGAACGAGGAGTTCGCGCAGGCCTGCGCCGACGCGGGCCTGGTGTTCATCGGCCCGCCGCCCTCGGCCATCCAGGCGATGGGCCTGAAGGCCGAGTCCAAGCAGCTCATGGAGAAGGCCGGCGTGCCGCTGGTGCCCGGCTACCACGGCGCCGACCAGGACCCGGCGCTGCTGCAGCGCGAGGCCGACCGCATCGGCTACCCGGTGCTGATCAAGGCCAGCGCCGGCGGCGGCGGCAAGGGCATGCGCGCGGTCGACAGCGCCGCCGACTTCGCCGCCGCGCTGGCCTCGTGCAAGCGCGAGGCCATCAACAGCTTCGGCGACGATGCGGTGCTGATCGAGAAATACGTCCAGCGCCCGCGCCACATCGAGATCCAGGTGTTCGGCGACACGCAGGGCCAGTGCGTCTACCTGTTCGAGCGCGACTGCTCGGTGCAGCGCCGTCACCAGAAGGTGCTGGAGGAGGCGCCCGCGCCCGGCATGACCGAGGCCATGCGCCGCCAGATGGGCGAAGCCGCCGTGGCCGCTGCGCGTGCGGTCGGCTACGTGGGTGCGGGCACGGTGGAGTTCATCGTGGAGCAGCGGCCGGACGGATCGATGAGCTTCTTCTTCATGGAGATGAACACGCGGCTGCAGGTGGAGCATCCGGTGACCGAGGCGATCACCGGGCTCGATCTGGTGGAGTGGCAGTTGCGCGTGGCTTCCGGCGAGCCGCTGCCGCTTGCGCAGGACCAGCTGCGCATGAGCGGCCATGCGATCGAGGCGCGCATCTGCGCCGAGAACCCCGACAACCAGTTCCTGCCGGCCACGGGCACGCTGCAGGTCTATGCGCGGCCCGCGAGCACGGCCTTCGCGCGCGCGGAGCAGGGCGTGCGCATCGACGACGGCGTGCGCCAGGGCGACGCGATCTCGCCGTTCTACGACTCGATGATCGCCAAGCTGATCGTGCACGGCGCCACGCGCGAGGAGGCGCTGGCGCGGCTCGACGCCGCGCTGGCCCGCACGCACATCGTCGGCCTCGCCACCAACGTGCAGTTCCTGCGCCACGTGGTGCGCAGCCGCTCGTTCGCGCAGGCCGACCTCGACACGGCGCTGATTCCGCGCGAGTCGGCCGTGCTGTTCCAGCAGGAGCCCGTCGGCCTGCCCTTCGCGGCAGCCTGCGCGGTTGCGCAGACACTGCTCGACGAGAAGGCGCTGGAGACGGCCGATCCGTTCAGCCGGCGCGATGGCTGGCGCTCGCATGGGCTCACGGTGCGGCGCTTCGAGTTCGAGTTCCATGGCGAGTCCGTGACGGCCTGCCTCACCTATCTGCACGACGGCGCGCTGCAGCTCGACGTCGCGGGCACGGCCGGGCCGCTCAGCTTCGCCCCGGAGCCGGACGGGCTCGTGGTCGGCTTTGCAGGCGAACGCCGCCTGGCCACCCTCTACCGGCAGGGCGAGCGCGTCCACATCTTCACCGCCGTCGGCGCCACCGTGATCACCGGCGTCGATCTGCTGGCCCATGCCGGCGACACTGCGGCCGAGGGCGGGCGCCTCACGGCGCCGATGCCCGGCAAGGTCGTGTCGTTCAGCGTCAAGGCGGGCGACAAGGTGAGCAAGGGCCAGCCGCTCGCGGTGATGGAGGCGATGAAGATGGAGCACACCATCGCCGCGCCCGCCGACGGCGTCGTTTCCGAGTTGCTGTTCGCGCCGGGCGACCAGGTCGCCGAAGGCATGGAACTGCTCAAGCTGGGCGCCTGAATGCAGTGAGGTCGACGCGCGCGGCCGCTGCAGGGCGGGCCAGGGCGCGAGACAATGGACGGCTTATGAACATCATCGTGAGTCTGGCCGACGGCAAACCCGACCCATGGATCGAGGGCCTGGCGGCCGCGCTGCCGCAAGCCCGCGTCACGCTCTGGGAGCCGGGCGCGCCGGCGGCCGACTACGCCGTGGTCTGGGCGCCGCCCCAGCAGCTGGTGGACGAGCAGCCGGGCCTCAAGGCGCTGTTCAACATCGGTGCCGGTGTCGACGCGCTCATGAAGCTGCGCATTCCGCCCGGCATGCAGGTCGTGCGCATCGACGACGGCGGCATGGCGGTGCAGATGGCCGAGTACGTGACGCAGGCCGTGGTGCGGCATTTCCGCGAACTCGACGCCTGCGAGGCCGATGCCCGCGCGGGTCGCTGGGCCTTCCGCCGTCCGCGCGAGCGCGCCGACTACCCGGTCGGCATCATGGGCCTGGGCGTGCTGGGCCAGCGCACGGCGCGCGCGCTGGCGGGTTTCGAGTTCCCGGTGGTCGGCTGGAGCCGCACGCCGCGCGATGTGGCCGGCGTGCGCTGCTTCAGCGGCGCGGACGGCTTCAATGACTTTCTCGCGGCCACCCGCATCCTGGTGTGCCTGCTGCCGCTCACAGCCGACACGCGCGACATCATGAACCGCGGCACGCTGTCGCGCCTTCAGGTTGGCGGCTACGTGATCAACGTGGCGCGGGGCGCGCACCTGGTCGACGACGATCTGCTCGAACTGCTGGACAGCGGGCACCTGGCCGGCGCGACGCTCGACGTGTTCCGCACCGAGCCGCCGCCGCCGGAGCATCGCTTCTGGAGCCATCCGCGCATCACCATGACGCCCCACACCTCGGCCCGCACGCTGCGCGACGAGAGCATCGCGCAGATCACCGGCAAGATGCGGGCGCTGGCGCGCGGAGAGCCCATTGCCGGCGTGGTTGACCGCGAGCGCGGATACTGATGACTGAATTGTCGAGAACACCATGAAACTTCCTTCCCGAGTCAAGCTCGTCGACGTGGGGCCGCGCGACGGCCTGCAGAACGAGAAGCAGCCCGTGCCCGCCGCGGTCAAGATCGAACTCGTGCATCGCCTGCAGGATGCCGGACTGCGCGAGATCGAGGTCACCAGCTTCGTCAGCCCCAAGTGGGTGCCGCAGATGGCCGACGCCGCCGAGGTGATGGCCGGCATCCAGCGCAAGCCGGGGGTCCGCTATTCGGTGCTGACGCCCAACATGAAGGGCTTCGAGGCGGCGCTGGCCTCCCGGCCCGACGAGGTCGTGGTGTTCGGCGCGGCCAGCGAGGCCTTCAGCCAGCGCAACATCAACTGCTCGATCGCCGAGAGCATCGAGCGCTTCCGCCCGGTGGTGGAGGCGGCACGGGCCCACGGCATCCACGTCCGCGCAGCCATCTCGTGTGCCGTGGGCTGCCCCTACGAAGGCGAGATCGCGCCCGAGCGCGTCGGCATGGTGGCCCGGCTCATGAAGGACATCGGCGTGCAGCACGTCGGCGTGGCCGACACCATCGGCGTGGGCACGCCCATCAAGGTCGAAAAGGCGATGCGGGCGGCGCTTGAGCACTATGCGCTCGACGACGTGTCGGGCCATTTCCACGACACCTACGGCCAGGCCCTGGGCAACACGCTGGCCTGCCTGCAGATGGGCATCTGGCAGTTCGACACCTCGAGCGCCGGCCTCGGCGGCTGCCCCTATGCCAAGGGCGCGACCGGCAACGTGGCCACGGAAGACGTCGTCTACATGCTGCACGGCATGGGTGTCGACACCGGCATCGACCTCGACCGGCTCATCGACGCTGGCAAGTTCATCAGCGACTTCCTGGAGCGCAAGCCCCATTCCCGCGCGGCGACCGCGCTGCTCAACAAGCGGGCAGGGTGAGCGGCCATGTGCGGAGCGGAACTCAGGAACCTCCCCGAAGGCGTGCAGCGCGTGGCCGCAGAATTGCAGGCCAAGGGCCATCCCCACATGCCGCAGATGCTGGACGACGCGGCGCGCACCGCCCAGCAGGCCGCCGATGCGCTGGGCATTGCGGTGGGGCAGATCGCCAAGAGCATCATCTTCCGTCGCAAGAGCGATGACGTCGCCGTGCTCGTCGTCACCTCGGGTGACCGGCGGGTCGACGAGAAGAAGGTGGAAGCGCTCGTGTGCGCCGGTGGCGGCAGGCTCGGCCGCGCCGATGCCGACTTCGTCAAGGGCGCGACGGGGTTTTCGATCGGCGGCGTGTCGCCGCTGGCGCACCTCAGGCCCCCTGTCACTCTGATCGACCGCGAGCTGTTCCGATTCAGCGAGATCTGGGCGGCGGCCGGCCATCCGCATGGCGTGTTCCGCCTCAGCCCGCAGGATCTCGTGCGCCTGACGGGCGCACCGGTGGCCGACGTGGTCCAGGAGCCGGCTGCGGCCTGACGGCGATGAACCCTGACGACTTGCTGCGCGGCCTGCTGGCCCACGTGGAAGAGGGCGGCCCCAACGTTCCCTCGCCCTGCGTGTCGGTCTGCCGCATGGACCCGGAGCGTGCGCTGTGCCTGGGCTGCCGCCGCACCATTGCCGAGATTTCGGCCTGGCGCCAGCTCGACGACGCGGGCAAGCGCGCGGTGTGGCGCGACATCGGTCAGCGCCTTGCGCGCGAGCCCGTGCTGGTGCAGGATGGCCTCGGCAAAGCCCCATGAAACAGATCACCTGCCACCTCGACTTCATCTCGCCCTACGCTTACCTGGCGTTCGAGACGCTGCCCCGGGCGCTGCAGGGCATCAGCCACTGCATGACCTACCGGCCCGTGCTGTTCGGCGCCCTGCTCAAGCACCATGGTCAGCTCGGCCCGGCCGAAATCGCCGCCAAGCGCGACTGGACCTACCGGCAGGTGCTCTGGCTGGCGCACGTCCATGGCGTGCCGATGCAGATGCCGGCGGCGCATCCGTTCAATCCGCTCGCGCTGCTGCGCCTCGCGGTGGCGATGGATGCGGACGGCGCACCCAACCGCTATGTCTGCGAGACGATCTTCCGCCATGTCTGGCAGGGCGGCCACGACGCGGCCGACCCGGCGCGTCTTGAAGCGCTTGCGCGCATGCTGTCGCCACCGGTCGATCCTGCCGGCGAGGAAGCCCGCGAACGCCTCAAGGCCAACACGGCGCAGGCCGTGTCGGCAGGCGTCTTCGGCGTGCCGACCTTCGAGGTGGATGGCCGGCAGTTCTGGGGCCTCGATGCCCTGCCGATGCTGCGCGCCTGGCTCGAAGGCGACGCCTGGTTCGACGGCCCGGGCTGGGACGCGGCGCAGCGCACGGCGGTCGGCGTGACGCGGCCGCGGTAAGCCTCCGGCAGCAGGCGCCGGGGGCTTGCGGGCCCATTCTCCACATCGCGAAACCATTCCTCAGGGTTTCCACCTAACTGGTAAGCGCCGGTTCAGTTTGGTGCAAGCCTGCGTTGGTTTCGCGTCAGAGCAGGGTCAGAGCCAGGGCGAAGAATCCGTGCCAGGTCGCCATGTCGGCGGCTGCCATACACGGAGACAAACATCATGGCTACACAGACTCCACGTCCGATGACGCCCGAAGAGAAAAAGGTGATCTTCGCCTCGTCGCTCGGCACGGTATTCGAGTGGTACGACTTCTACCTCTACGGCTCGCTCGCGGCGATCATCGCCAAGCAGTTCTTCAGCGGCCTGGATGCCGGCTCGGCCTTCATCTTCGCGCTGCTCGCTTTCGCGGCAGGCTTCATCGTGCGTCCGTTCGGTGCGATCTTCTTCGGCCGCCTGGGCGACATGATCGGCCGCAAGTACACCTTCCTGGTGACGATCCTGATCATGGGCCTGTCGACTTTCATCGTGGGCATCCTGCCCTCGTATGCGAGCATCGGCGTGGCGGCGCCCGTCATCCTGATCGCGCTGCGCCTGCTGCAGGGCCTGGCCCTGGGCGGTGAGTACGGTGGCGCCGCGACCTACGTGGCCGAGCATGCACCGCAAGGCAAGCGCGGCGCGTACACGTCGTGGATCCAGACCACCGCCACGCTCGGGCTGTTCCTGAGCCTGATCGTGATCCTGGGCACCCGCACCGCCATGGGCGAAGCGGCCTTCAGCGACTGGGGCTGGCGCATTCCGTTCCTGGTGTCGATCTTCCTGCTCGCGATCTCGGTGTGGATCCGCCTGTCGATGAACGAGTCGCCGGCCTTCCAGAAGATGAAGTCCGAAGGCAAGACCTCCAAGGCGCCGCTGTCGGAGTCGTTTGGCCAGTGGAAGAACCTCAAGATCGTGATCCTCGCGCTGATCGGCCTGACCGCCGGCCAGGCGGTGGTCTGGTACTCGGGCCAGTTCTACGCGCTGTTCTTCATGACCCAGGCGCTGAAGGTGGATGGCGCAACGGCCAACATCTTCGTCGCCGCCTCGCTGCTGATCGGCACGCCGTTCTTCGTCCTGTTCGGCACGCTGTCGGACAAGATCGGCCGCAAGCCCATCATCATGGCCGGCTGCCTGCTGGCCGCCATCACCTACTTCCCGGTGTTCGGCGCGCTGACCAAGGCCGCCAACCCCGACCTGTACGCCGCGCAGCAGAAGAACAAGGTGGTCGTGACGGCCGATCCGGCCGAGTGCTCGTTCCAGTTCAACCCGACGGGCACGGTGAAGTTCACCAGCTCCTGCGACATCGCCAAGCAGACCCTGGCCAACGCCTCGGTGAGCTACGAAAACGCGGTCGGCCCGGCCGGTTCGCCCGCCACCATCAAGATCGGTGAAACGGCGATCCCGAGCTACAGCAGCAAGGGCCTGTCGGCCGACGAGGTCAAGAAGAAGGACGCCGAGTTCAAGAAGCTCATTGCCGACGACCTGAAGGCGGCGGGCTACCCGACCAAGGCCGATCCGGCCAAGACCGACAAGCTGATGGTGATCGCCATCCTGACCTACCTCGTGATCCTCGTGACCATGGTGTATGGCCCGATCGCGGCGATGCTGGTGGAGCTGTTCCCCACGCGCATCCGCTACACCTCGATGAGCCTGCCCTACCACATCGGCAACGGCTGGTTCGGCGGCCTGCTGCCGACCACGGCCTTCGCCATCGTGGCGCAGACGGGCAACATGTACAACGGTCTGTGGTATCCGATCATCATCGCGACGATGACCTTCGTGATCGGCACGCTGTTCGTCAAGGAAACCAAGGACGTGGACATCTACGCCAACGACTGATGGCGCGATGCCGGGCGCCCTGCGCGGGCGGCCCGGCACTTCCTGAAGGGCCTGTGGCCTGCCGCGGGCCCTTTGGAAAGTGTGATTTTCAATTCGAGAGGAGACAGTCCCATGTGGAAGCTGATCGTCGGTTTTGTGGTGTTCGCGGCCATCGCGATGTTCGTGATCATCAAGGGCGGCGACAAGCTCGACATGGGGGGCGAGAAGCACGGCGAGGACCCGACGCATGCGCCTGCGGCGTCCGCACCCGGCGCGGCATCCGCTGCGGCAACGGGTGCATCGGCACCGGCGGCCACGGCTTCGGCCGCCAGCCCGGCGGCGGCCGCGCCTGCATCGATGGCAGCGTCGGCCGCCGCCCCGGCGGCCATGCCGGCCTCCGCCGCCAGCAAGCCCTGAGGCCATCCCGGCCCGTGCTGCTGTGGCAGCGCGCGGGCGCGCCAGACCGGCGATTGGGGGGCCTTTCGCGTGCGCAGCCTCAGCGGCGGAACCGGCCGTTGTCTCCGATGATGGAGAGTTCCGAGAAATCCAGGCCGGTGTGGTCATCCCGGCTGTAGCCGACCTGCAGGCCTCCGATGTCGAAGCGGTTCATCGACTCCAGGGCTGCCAGCAAGCCGGCTCGCGTCGGACGCGGCGAGGCGCGGCGCAGGCCTTCGACGAGGACCTTGGCCGCCGCGAATCCTTCCAGCATGGCGGGCGACAGGTCTGCAAGACCCTTGGCCTTGGCCAGCGCAGCCGCCTCGGTGACGAAGGCCGTGGCATAGGTGCGCTCCGAGGGGAACACCTGGCTCACGATCACGCCGCGCGAATGGGTGCCCAGGCTCCTGATGAAGCCGGCGGAAGCGTTGTTGGACAGGGTGACCACCTGAGCTGCCGATCCCGCCTCGCGCAGCTTGCGCACGCCCGCTGCGACCGCATCGCCGGAGGCGATCCAGATCACCGCCTGGGCCTGGGCCGCCACGAGCGGCGGGACGATCTGCGCATAGTCGGGCTGGGAGCGCTCGGCGCCGATGATCGCAACGGGCCGCAGGCCGGTCCGTGCCAGGCCGCGCGACGCCCCCTCCAGCCCGTCGCGGCCGAACGAGTCGTCCGTGTGAACGATGGCGATGCGGGAGATGCCCGTGCTGACCAGGTACTGCACGGCCTTGTCGGCCTCGCGCTGGTAGGTGGCCCGGACGTTGAAGATGAAGCGCTGTACGGGTTGGTGCAGCGACATGGCGCCGGTGGACGGCCCGATCAGGGGCACGCCGTGGGTGTTGATCAGCGGAATCAGCGCCTGCGTGTGCGGCGTTCCGCGGGTGAGAAACAGCGCCAGCACGTTGCGGCGCTCGATCAGGTCGCGTCCGTTCTCGGCCGCAAGCTTGGGATCGAAGCGGTCATCCAGCGACACCAGTTCGATGGTCTGGCCTGACACCCCGCCCTGCTGGTTGACATGGTCGAGGTAGAGCCGGGCACCTGCGGTCGTCTCCTGCACGCCGGCCGCGACCTGTCCTGTGAAGCCGGCCGTCTGCCCGATGAGTATCTGGCTCGCGCCGATGGCGGGAATCAAGGCTGCGGCCAGCGCGGCCAGCCACGCGGTCACGCCCCGTCGATGCCAGCGCACGAGGACTGGGCGATGCGATCGGTTGAACCAGAAACGGGGCGAGGGCGTCATGCTGAACTCCGGGGTGAAAGGGGCGGGAATCAGCGTAGGCCTGGGGCATCTGCGTCGCACTATTCGAAGGTATGAGCCGGCACGGGCTGCATGGCGGGGGTCTTGCGGCCAACGCTCCCGTATCGTGAAAACCGGATCTGTCAGCAGTCTTGGGCCGCCCCTGCGGCGACAGGGATGAGGGCTGAACCCTAGAATGTTCTGCCCTGCCCGACCCCTTGCCCGGTACATCCGCCCATGACCCACATCCGCATCCGCGGCGCCCGCCAGCACAACCTCAAGAACCTCGATCTCGACATCCGCACCGGCGAGCTGACGGTGGTCACCGGCCCCAGCGGTTCGGGCAAGTCCAGTCTGGTGTTCGACACGCTCTACGCGGAAGGGCAGCGCCGCTACGTGGAGACTTTCTCGGCCTATGCGCGGCAGTTCCTCGACCGCATGGACAAGCCGGCGGTGGACCAGGTCGATGGCGTGCCGCCGGCCATCGCCATCGACCAGACCAATCCCGTGCGTTCCTCGCGCTCGACGGTCGGCACGATGACCGAGCTCAACGACCACCTCAAGCTCCTCTACGCACGCGCGGCGCAGCTGTTCGACCGCGACACCGCGCTGCCGGTGCGCCATGACACGCCCGAGACGATCTATGCCGAGCTGCAGGCGCGCACCGCGGCGGCCGATCCGCGACTCGTGCTCACCTTTCCGGTCGAGCTGCCGGCGGGCACCACGGCCGACGAGGTGGCGCAATGGCTGTCGGCCAGCGGCTTCACGCGGGTGCAGGCCGAACGCGAGGTGGCCTCGCCCAGCGGGCCGCGCAAGGTGCTGGACGTGGTGGCCGACCGCTTCCGGCTGCAGGGCGCCGACAAGGCCCGGGTGATCGAGGCGATCGAGGTCGCGCTCAAGCGCGGCGCGGGCCGTCTGTCGGTGCATGTGATGCCCGAGACCGAGGGCGGCGAGGCCGAGGTCTGGAAGTTCAGCACCGGCCTGCATTGCCCCGAGTCCGACCTGCGCTACGGCGATCCGACGCCCAGCCTGTTCAGCTTCAACTCCGCGCATGGCGCCTGCGAAGCCTGCCGGGGATTCGGCCGGGTGATCGGGGTCGACTGGGGCCTGGTCATTCCGAACGACAAGCTCACGCTGCGCGCAGGCGCGATCAAGACCATCCAGACACCAGCCTGGTCCGAAGCGCAGGACGACCTCATGCGCCATGCCGAGACCGCCGGCATCCCGCGCGATACGCCCTGGTACAAGCTCACGCAGGACCAGAAGAACTGGGTGCTCAATGGCACGCCCGGCTACAAGGAAGGCAACTGGAACAAGCAGTGGTACGGCATGAAGCGCTTTTTCCAGTACCTGGAGAGCAAGGCCTACAAGATGCACATCCGCGTGCTGCTGTCCAAGTACCGCAGCTACACGCCCTGCGAGACCTGCAACGGCGCGCGGCTGAAGACCGAGGCGCTGCTCTGGCGCATCGGCAGCCAGGCCGATGCCGACGCCGTGCTGGAGCCGTCGCGGCGCTTCATGCCCGCCGGTGTGAAGTGGACGCGCGCGCAGCTGGAGGCGCTGCCCGGCCTCACCGTGCACGACCTGATGCTGCTGCCGATCGACCGGTTGCGGCTCTTCTTCGACCGGATCGGCGCGGGCGTCGTCGCCCCGGCCGGAAGCCCCGCCCAGGCCTACAGCGACGGCGAGCTGCAGGCCCTGCGTCTGCTGTTCGACGAGATCGGCACGCGCCTCAAGTACCTGTGCGACGTGGGCATCGGCTACCTCACGCTGGACCGGCAGAGCCGGACGCTGTCAGGCGGCGAGGTGCAGCGCATCAACCTGACGACGGCACTGGGCACTTCGCTGGTCAACACGCTGTTCGTGCTGGACGAGCCGAGCATCGGCCTGCATCCGCGCGACATGAACCGCATCGTCGAGGCGATGAAGCGCCTGCGCGACGCCGGCAACACCCTGGTGGTGGTGGAGCACGACCCGGCCGTGATGCTGGCGGCCGACCGCATGATCGACATGGGGCCGGGGCCGGGCGAGAAGGGCGGGCAGATCGTGTTCGACGGCACGCCCGACGAACTGCGCCGCGCCGACACCCTGACCGGCGCCTACCTGGGCGCGCGCAAGCAGGTTGGCATGGGCCTGCGCCGCGCGGTGACCGACGCGACGCCGCGGCTCGTGCTCGAAGGCGCGCGCGAGCACAACCTGCGCAACGTGAGCGTCGAGATTCCGCTGCAGCGCATGGTCTGCGTGACCGGCGTGAGCGGCTCGGGCAAATCGAGCCTGATCCAGGACGTGCTCGCGCCGGCGCTGATGCGCCATTTCGGCCGCGCGACCGAGTCGCCCGGCCAGCATGACCGCCTGCTCGGCGCGGACCATCTGGCCGACGTGGTGTTCGTCGACCAGTCCCCGATCGGCAAGACGGCGCGCTCCAACCCGGTGAGCTACGTCGGCGCCTGGGACGCGATCCGCGAGCTGTTCGCACAGGCGCCGCTGGCGCGCCAGCGCGGCTACACCGCCTCGAAGTTCAGCTTCAACTCCGGTGACGGGCGCTGCCCGACCTGCGGCGGCTCGGGTTTCGAGCATGTGGAGATGCAGTTCCTGTCGGACGTCTACCTGCGCTGCCCCGACTGCGACGGCCGGCGCTACCGGCCGGAGATTCTCGAGGTGAAGATCGAGCGCCAGTCCATGGGCGACCTGCGGCCGCGATCGATGAGCGTGTCCGACGTGCTGGAGCTGACGGTGAGCGAGGCCAGCGTGCTGTTCGCCAACGACCGCGAAGTGATCCGCGCCCTGCAGCCCATCGTCGACGTCGGGCTCGAATACGTCAAGCTCGGCCAGCCGGTGCCGACCCTGTCGGGCGGCGAATCGCAGCGCCTGAAGCTCGCCGGCTTCCTGGCCAATGCCGCCAAGGGAACGACCGCGAGCCGCCAGGCCACGGCCACGCGGGGCGTTCTGTTCCTGTTCGACGAGCCCACCACGGGCCTGCATTTCGACGACATCGCCAAGCTGATGCGCGCGCTGCGCAAGCTGCTCGAAGCGGGCAATTCGCTGGTGGTGATCGAGCACAACCTCGATGTGATCCGGGCCTCCGACTGGCTGATCGACCTCGGACCCGAGGGCGGCGATGCCGGCGGCCTCATCGTGGCAGAAGGCGCGCCCGAAGAGGTGCGCCAGCACCCGACCTCGCACACCGGCCAGGCGCTGCGCGAGTACGACCGCGCCATGGGGCTGGGCGGCCACGTGGTGGCCGAGAAGGAGGCGGCCCCCTACGCCGCCGTGCCGCGCGTGGCGCGGCCCGAGGCGATCCAGATCGTCAATGCCAAGGAGCACAACCTCAAGTCGCTGAGCGTCAACATCCCGCACGGCAAGTTCAGCGTGGTGACCGGCGTGTCGGGCTCGGGCAAGTCCACGCTCGCCTTCGACATCCTGTTCAACGAAGGGCAGCGGCGCTACCTGGAGTCGCTCAATGCCTATGCGCGCAGCATCGTGCAGCCGGCCGGGCGGCCCGAGGTCGACGCGGTCTACGGCATCCCGCCGACGGTGGCGATCGAGCAGCGGCTCTCGCGCGGCGGGCGCAAGAGCACCGTGGGCACGACCACCGAGGTCTGGCACTTCCTGCGCCTGCTGTACGTCAAGCTGGGCGTGCAGCACTGCGTGCATGACGGCGCGGCGGTGAGCCCCCAGACGCCCGACAGCATCACGGCCCAGCTGCTCAAGCGCTACCGGGGCCAGCACATCGGCCTGCTGGCGCCGCTCGTGATCAACCGCAAGGGCGTCTACACCGAGCTGGCCGACTGGGCGCGGCCGCGCGGCTACACCCATCTGCGGGTGGATGGCGAGTTCCTGCCGACCACGGGCTTCCCGCGCCTGGACCGCTTCAAGGAACACACGATCGAGCTGCCGGTGGCCGACCTCGTGGTCAGCCCGGCCAGCGAGGCCGCGCTGCGCCAGCACCTGGCCACGGCGCTTGAACACGGCAAGGGCGTGGTGCATGTGCTGGTGCCGCTCGACGGCCTGCGCGGCGCGATGATGGCCGGCACGTCCACCGCGCGCATTGGCGAGGTGGTGGTGTTCTCGGCACGCCGGGCCTGCCCGGTGTGCAGCACCAGTTACCCCGAGCTGGACCCCCGGCTGTTCTCGTACAACAGCAAGCACGGCTGGTGCCCCGACTGCGTCGGCACCGCCGTCAAGCTCACGCGCGAGCAGCGCAAGGCCTTTGACGACACGCTGCGCAATGACGATGACAAGGGCCGCGAGCAGACCTTTGCCGAGCCCGAGGTGGAGGACGTGACCGACGAGGCCTGCCCGACCTGCCAGGGCACGCGCCTGAATGCGCAGGCGCGTGCCGTCCGCTTTGCCGGCGTCGGGATCACCGACATCGCCCGCCTGTCGGTGCGTGAGGTGCGCCGCTGGGTCGAGTCGCTGCAGGCGACCGGCGGCATGAGCCAGCGCGAGACCGACATCGCGCGCGACCTCGTGCCCGAGATCCGCAGCCGCCTGGAGTTCCTCGAAGAGGTGGGCCTGGGCTACCTGACGCTCGACCGCGGCGCGCCGACGCTCTCGGGCGGCGAGGCGCAGCGCATCCGCCTGGCGGCCCAGCTCGGCTCCAACCTGCAGGGCGTGTGCTACGTGCTCGACGAGCCGACCATCGGCCTGCATGCACGCGACAACCGCATCCTGCTGGACGCGCTGCACAAGCTCGGCGACAAGGGCAACACGCTCGTGGTGGTGGAACACGACGAGGACACGATCCGCCGTGCCGATCACATCATCGACATCGGTCCGAGTGCCGGCAAGCGCGGCGGCCGCCTGGTGGCCGAAGGCTCGGTGGCGGATGTGTCGGCCGAGGCCGATTCGGTGACGGGGCGTTACCTGCTGCATGCCATGCACCACCCGGTACAGCCGCGCCGCACGATCGCCGCCTTCGATGCGGACGCCGCCCGGCGCGCCGCGCCACCAGCCCCGGCCGAGCGCCTGAGCAAGGCCGACTACAAGAAGGCCAAGGCCGCGATGCTGGCCGGCGATGTGCCGGCCCCCGACACGGCGCAGCACTGGATCACCGTGAGCGGGGCCAGCCTGCACAACCTGCAGGACGTGACGGTGCAGGTGCCGCTGCGCCGTCTGGTGGCCATCACCGGCGTCAGCGGCTCGGGCAAGTCCACGCTGGCGCGCGACGTGCTGCTCACCAACGTGGCTGCGGCCGTGGCCCAGCAGGCCACGCGCTCCGGGCGCGATGCAGCGGCCGGTGTCCGGCGTGCGCCGTGGGTGGGCTGTACCGGCGTTGCCGGCTACGAGTCGGTCGACCGCGTGCTGGAGGTGGACCAGACGCCCATCGGCAAGACGCCGCGCTCCTGCCCCGCCACCTACATCGGCTTCTGGGACACCATCCGCAAGCTGTTCGCCGATACGCTGGAGGCACGTGCTCGCGGCTATGGCCCCGGGCGCTTCTCGTTCAACACCGGCGAAGGCCGCTGCCCGTCCTGCGAAGGCCAGGGCATGCGCACCATCGGCATGAGCTTCCTGCCCGACGTGAAGGTGCCCTGCGAGACCTGCCACGGCGCGCGCTTCAACCCCGAGACGCTGGCCGTGACCTGGCGCGGCAAGAGCATCGGCGACGTGCTGCAGATGGAGGTGGATGAAGCCGTGGCCTTCTTCGCCTCGATGCCCAACATCAGCCATCCGCTGCAACTGCTCAAGGACGTGGGGCTTGGTTACCTTACGCTGGGTCAGCCCTCGCCCACGCTGTCGGGTGGCGAGGCGCAGCGCATCAAGCTGGTGACGGAACTGAGCAAGGTGCGCGACGACGTGACGCGGCGCGGGCAGAAGGCGCCGCACACGCTCTACGTGCTCGACGAGCCGACGGTGGGCCTGCACATGGCCGACGTCGAGAAGCTGATCCGCGTGCTGCACCGCCTGGTCGATGGCGGCCACAGCGTGGTGGTGATCGAGCACGACCTCGACGTGATCGCCGAGGCCGATTGGATCATCGACCTGGGGCCCGATGGCGGCAACGCGGGAGGGCGCATCGTGGCGGCCGCGCCGCCCGAGGCCGTGGTGGCCGCCGGCACGGCGACGGGTCTCGCGCTGGCGCCGGTGCTGGCGCGGGCCTGAGGGCTGCGGGCCTGACGGCGGCGGGCCGCTCAGGCCGGCCGGTCGCCCTTGAGCGTGATGCGGTGCATGATGCGGCGGAAGCCGTGGTAGTCGTTCACCGGGTTGTGCTGGGCGCAGCGGTTGTCCCAGAACGCGATGGCGTTGGGCTCCCACGACCAGCGGCAGGTGAACTCGGGCTTGACCTGGTGGCGGAACAGGAACTCCAGGATCGGCGTGCTTTCTTCCTGCGTCATGCCCTTGATGCCGGCCGTGTGCGCCACGTTCACGAACAGCGCCTTGCGGCCGGTCTCGGGGTGGGTGCGCACGAGCGGGTGCTCGGCCAGGTATTCCTTCGGTGCTTCGGCCTTGCCATCGGTCTTGATGCGGTCTTCGCGCGTCTTGGATACATCGGCGCGGGCCGAGCTGTTGAGGCCCACGAGGCCGTCGAGCAGCTTCTTCATCGTGTCCGACAGCGACTCCCAGGCCAGATACTGGTTGGCGAACATCGTGTCGCCGCCATAGGGCGGCACCTCGCGCGAGAGCAGCATCGAGCCCATCGGCGGTTCGTCGAGGTAGGTGGTGTCCGAGTGCCAGATGCCGCCGAAGTTGACCTTCTCGTGTTCGAGCTTCTTGACCTCGATGATGTGCGGGTAGCCGTCCAGGCCCTTCACGAAGGGGTACTCGATCGGCTCGCCCATCGCGCGCGCGAAGGCCATGTACTGGTCGGCCGTGAGGTTCTGGTTGCGCATGAAGATGACCTGGTGGTCGAGCAGCGCCTTGCGCACTTCGGCGGCCTGGGCGGCGGACAGGCCGTCGGCCAGTGACAGGCCGCTGAGTTCGGCGCCCAGGGCGCCGGCGATTTTCCGGACTTGCATGACGGTTTTCCTTGGAAAGAATGGAAAGGGAATCAGGCCTTGACGTAGGGAATCGATTCGTCGACCGTTTCCCAGATCCACGCGCCCGACGGCGTGCGGCTTTCTTCGAGGATGTGGCCTACGAGACCAGCCGAACGGCTCACGACGGCGACACCCCGCATCACCTTCTGTGGCACGCCGATTTCGCCGAGCAGCGCGGCGGCGGCGCCGGTGGCGTTGATCGTCATGTGCCGGCCGTAGGCCGCGTCGACCTGGCGCGAGAGTTCGCGCAGCGCAGCGATGTGCCTGCCGGGAATGTCCTCGCGTTCGGCCACGGCCAGCATGGCGGGCGTGCGCGGATCGTCGGGCTTGTGATGCGGATGGCCGAAGCCATGCATCGGCTTGCGCTGTTCGCGGTGCCGCTCGGCGATGGCGCGGGCGCGCGCTTCCATGCCTTCTGGCGCGGCGATGATCTCTTCCAGCGAGGCGGCGCAGCCTTCCATGGTGCCGATGAAGGTCGTGCCCACGCCCAGCAGACCGGCGGCCACGGCCGCCTGCAGCGCGTCGGGCGCCGAGTGGTAGATCAGCCGCGTGGCGATCACGCTCGGCGTGATCCCGTGCTCCATGAGCGTGACGAGCACGGCGTCGAGGATGCGGACCTGCCCGGCCGTGGGGCGCTGCCCGGTCATCTGCAGCAGGAACATTTCGGTGAAGCTCATCTTGCCGATGATGTCCTGCACGAGATCGGTCTCGCGCACGAAGATCTGCTCGTTGGTGGAGCGGGCGATGGACGTGGTGGGCTGGGCTTTGGTTTTCATGTTTTCCTGGGGGACAGTCTTGGAGGTAAATGGGAGTCAGCGCGCGACCCTGACGCCTGCGCGTTCGCGATCCCAGAAGGCAGCGAGATTGGCCTCGGCTTTCTGGCGCAGCTTGTACTTCTCGATCTTCTGGCTGAGCGTCGCGGGCATGTCCCGGGCGACCTCGATGTACCTGGGCACCATGAAGTACGCCAGGTTGCGGTTGCAATGCTCGAGCAGCGACTCGGGGCTGAAGGCGGCTTCGGCGCCCGGGCGCAGCGTAACCGTGGCGGCAACCTCGTCCTCGCTGGACTCCGCGCGCACCGGGTAGACCGCCACATCGGCCACATGGGGATGGGTGCGGATGACCTCCTCGACCTCGAAAGCCGAGATGTTCTCGCCGCGCCGCCGGATGGCGTCCTTGATCCGGTCGGTGTACCAGACGTAGCCGTCCTCGTCCTTGTACCCGCGGTCGCCTGTGTGGAACCAGAGGTTGCGCCGGCTCTGCGCCGTGGCCTCGGGCTGCTTGTAGTAGCCCAGCGAGGCGCCCCAGAGATTGTGGTTGCGCATGACGATCTCGCCTGGCGTGCCGGGTGGCACGTCGAAGTCGTCCTCGTCGACGATGCGGATCTCGACGCCCGCGCGCGGCAGGCCGCACGAGCCGAGCTTGTCGCGGCGGCTCTGCGTGTTGTACGCCGAGCCCAGGCAGTAGTCCGTCAGTCCGAAGGCGCTCATGATCTTCATGCCGAAGCGCTCCTCGAACTCACGCGCGAAGCCCGGCACGGGGGCGAGGTGGCAGCGCCGCACGCCATGGCGGCGGTCGTCGTCGGAGGGCGGGTTCTTCCAGAGGAAGTTCGTGACGGCGCCCACGCCGTTGAATACGGTGGCGCGGCTTTCGCGCACGTGTTGCCAGAACCGGCTGACCGAAAAGCGCGGCGCCAGCGCGATGGCCGAGCCCGCCATCAGCGAGCCCATGGTACTGCCCAGAAGTGCGTTGCCGTGGAACAGCGGCAGGAAGACGTAGGCAATGTCGTCCGGGGTGTACTCGTGGTGGTAGGCAACGTCGCTGCCCCAGTAGATGAGCTGGGCGTGGCTGAACATGATCGCCTTCGACGGCCCGGTGGTGCCCGAGGTGAACATGAGCATGGCCAGGTCGCTGAAGCGCGGCGGCACGGGCGCGGCGCCGGTCGCATCGTCCGCGCCGGTTGCGTGCGTCGACAGCAGCGATGCGAAGTCGCTCAGCGTCGCACCGCCGGGCAGCACCTGACCGTCGGCCCAGGCCGGCACCGGCGTGTCGTCGTCCGGCCGCTCCACGCGCGCGACGTAGACGCGGCGAATGCCCGACGTCGTCTCGCAGATGTCCAGGAAGCGCTGCAGCAGCCTTTCCTCGACGATCAGCGCCTGGCAGTCCGCATGCTGCAGGAAGTACGCCAGCAGCTGCCCCTTGGCGGCGGCGTTCACCGGCACGGTGACGTGGCCGCTGCGGCAGGGGCCCCAGATCGCGAGCAACTGCTCGGGGCTGTTCTCCATCAGAACGGCGACATGGCTGCGCGAGGCGATGCCGTCGCGCACGAGGCCCGCGCCGATCTGCCGGGTCTGGCGGTCGATCTGCGCGTAGCTCCAGGTGCCGCCGGTGGGCAGCCAGGTCAGGAAGGTCTTGTCTCCCCACTCGCGGGCGCGCTGCGCGAGCACGCGGTCGAGCGTGGCGGTGCGGGCGTCGTAGCCCGGCAGCAGGGGCTCACTCAAGCTTGGCTCCACTGACCCGGATCAGGTCCTGCCACTTCTTGCGCTCGGCGGCCTGGACGGCGCTCCAGGCACCGGCTTCGGCGAAGTCGTTCTCGAAGCCCTGGATCCGCGCCAGCTCCGCATAGGCAGGCGTGCGCGCCACCGCGCCGAGCGCGGCCGAGATCTTGTGGACCACCTCGTCGGGCGTGGCCGCAGGCGCATAGACGGCATTGAACGAGAAGAACTCGTAGCCGGGCCAGCCCTGCTCGGCGATCGTCGGCAGCTCCGGCAGGCCCTGGGAGCGATGCGGGCCGGTCACGCCCAGGCCGCGCAGCTTGCCGGCCTTGAGCTGGGCCGACGCCGTCGTGAGCGCTGCGAAGCCGAAGCTCACCTGGCCGCCGATGATGTCGGTGACCGCAGCCGCCTGCGTCTTGTAGGGCACGTGCAGGAACTGCGCACCCGTGACCTGCTGGAACGAAGCGGCCGACAGGTGCTGCGCGCTGCCGCTGCCGGCCGATGCGTAGCTGACCTTTCCGGGATTCTTCTTCGCGAAGTCCATCAGATCCCTGATGGACTGGAACGGCGAATTGGAGGGCACCACAAGCACCAGCATCACGCTGGCCAGGCGGGCCACGGGCTTGAAGTCCTTCATGGGATCGAAGGGCACCTTGCCCATCAGCACCTCATTGGTGAAATGACCCGGTCCCGTGAACAGGACGGTGTAGCCGTCGCCGGCCGAGCGTGCCACCAGGTCCGTGCCGATCACGCCGTTGGCGCCGGCCTTGTTGTCCACCACGATCGGTTGCTTCCACTGGGGGCTGATGCGATCGGCCATGAAGCGAGTGATCGCGTCCAGGTTGGTGCCGGGCGCATAGGGCTGCAGAAATGTGACGGGACGGGTGGGCCAGTCGCCAGCCGGCGATGGCTGTGCGAGCGCCATTGACGTGGCCAGCAGCGCCATCGCGCACGCAAGGCATTGCCTCAGAAAGTTGGTCATCGATGTCTCCTGCTGGGTGGTTATGGTCTGGCAATTTATTCGACTGGAAGGAATAATGTTCGATATTTCGAACAAACCCGTGCTTTTGCCGTCGCGAGCCACGATGCCCGGCTTCGCGGCGAGTGCCCCTGCCAGGAGACACCATGGCGCAGACCGCCGTCACCGCCGTCGAGCGGGTCCTCGACATCCTCGAAGCCTTCGAGGTGTCGCAGCGGCCCCTGTCGCTCACCGAGCTGAGCGAGACTGCGGGCATTCCCAAGAGCAGCTGCCATGCGATCGTGGGCACGCTGGTCGAGCGCGGTTACCTGTACTCGCTGGTGCGGCCGCGAGCGCTCTATCCGACGCGGCGCATGCTCGATCTGGCCCAGGCCGTGGCGCGGGGCGACCCGTTCCTGCAGCGCACGGCGCAGTTGCTCGAAGGGCTGCGCCAGGCGTCGGGCGAGACCGTGATCGTCGGCAAGCGCCAGGGCGATGCGGTCATCTACCTGCAGGTGCTGGAGTCGGGCAGCGCGATTCGCTACTCCGCGCGGGCCGGCGAGTTCAAGCCGCTGTTTTCCAGTGCCATCGGCAAGGCGCTGCTGGGCAGCCTGAACGAGGCCGAACTGCAGGCGCAGGTGAGGGCCCGTCCGCTTGCGCGCGTCACGCCGTCCACGCTGGTCGATCCGTCCGCGCTGCTGGCCGACATCGCGAGCAGCCGCAAGCGCGGCTTCTTCGTGACGCGCGGCGAGAACGTCGCCGACGTGTGGGCCGTGGCCGCGTTCGTGGCGCTGCGCAACGAGACGCTCGGCGTCGCGGTCGCAGGCCCTGCCGGGCGCATGAAGGCCGCGCTGCCGCGCGTGGCCAGCCTGCTGGTGCACACCTGCAGCGAGATGGCACGGCTCACCCGCTGAGCCTTCGCGCGCGGCAGCGCAGCCGCGCAACGCCTGGCGGCGCGCCTGCGTGCTGCGCCGGCATGAAAGTGCGCCGGCCTGAAGGTGCGCCGCCATGAATGTGCGCCAGCGCACATCCTGTCGGTGGCAGCCCGACAGGCACTGGCCCCGGCGGACTACGCGTCGAGGCGGGATTCGAGCACGAACTGCGGCCCGGGTGGTTTCTAGCATCGGTTCATTCATTCAACCCTTCCCGAATCGACTGGAGAACACCATGAACGCACGTCTTGCCCGCCTCGCCCTCTGCGCCTCGTTCGCTGCCGCCCTGGCCGCCTGCGGAGGCGGCTCGGATGACCCGCAGCCCACCGAGCGCAACTCGCTGATCACCGTCAGCGAGGCCAGCCAGTCGTCGCTCAACGGGGTCTATGGTTCCAGCGAGACCAGCCTGTCGCCCGTCGACAAGGTCTATGAGCTGGGCAGCAGCCCGCGCTGCGACTTCACCTTCGAGAACATCGTGAAGGTCGGCGACAGCTCATCGACGGTGAAGGGCCGCATCAACTACAAGGAAGACACGCTGCAGCTCGACCAGATCACGCTGACCTTCGGCAGCGATGGCTACGTGATCGAAGGGGCCGGTGATGGGACGTCCGTGGACAAGCCCGGCAACCGCGTGACCTTCAGCGACAAGGTGCTGCGTTCGTCGAACGCGGCGAGCACGGCCACCATCAAGATCACCGGCTTCATTCCGATGCAGGGCAACCGCCCTGACGGCTGCTAACGCACCGCCAGCAACGCGCGGGCGACCTCTGCGAACCCCGCGCCGCGCTCGCCCTCGGCGAGCCAGCGCGGCGGGTGGGCCAGCTCCGGCAGAAAGCGCGCGATATTGGCCACGCCCACGCTGTGGGCGAAGGCCTCGAACATGAGCTGGTCGTTGGTCGAGTCGCCGACGTAGACCCAGCGGTCCCGCTGCGTGTCGAGGTCTTCGTCCCACAGCGCGCGCACGATCCATCGCGCGCCTTCAAGCTTGTTGTGCGCGCCGTACCAGCCATTGATGTGGATGCTGCTGACGGTGGCCGTCATGCCGGCCTGCTGCATGAGGGCGACGACCCGGGCAATCGCTTCTGGCGGCAGCGGATGGAACTCGCTGTGGTCGATGGCGATGTCGCATTCGCGTCCGGCCGAGTCCTCGGCCAGCCGAGCGCCCGGCACCTCCTGCAGAACGCGTGCGGCCACGGCCTGCATGCGCGCGAAGTTGGCTTCGCGCTCGGCCTGGGGCTGCTGGTAGAACTTGCGCACGCCGCCTGCCTGTGCCTGAAGCGCCACCGCGCCGTTTTCTGCAACGATTGCGTCGACCGGCCAGATCCGGGCGAAGGGCTCGCTCCAGCCGGCGGGCCGGCCGGTGATGGGCACGACGCGCAGCCCGGCCTCGCGCAATTGCGTCAGTGCCTCCAGCGCATCGGGCGTGATGGCGCCCTCGGTCGTGAGGGTGTCGTCGATGTCGGTGAACACGCCGGTGATGCCGCGGCGCTGGTCGGCGGGCCAGAGGGTCAGGGGCTTTAGAAAGCTCATGGAAAGCGTCGCGAGTTGCGTGTCAGAACAGCCGGCCGAGCAGCCGCACCAGCAGGTCGAGCGCGATCAGGCCGAACAAGGCGGCAAAGCCCCAGATGACGCGTGCCCGATAGGCCGGATCGTTCCAGAAGCGGCCGACGAAGGTGTAGATCGCAGCCGACAGGAAGGCCAGCACGGTGGGCCCCACGAACAGGCCCAGGGCGAGCGGGATCGCGATGATGCCGCCCCAGGAGTCGGCCCAGTTGGCGCGCAGAAGTGACAGACCCATCGGCACGCAGATCGCCATGCCCACCAGCCAGAGCACGCCGGATGCGACCCAGCGGCCGAAGGCTCTGGCGACGAGGGCGTAGACGAGCGGCCCGCCGATGAGCACGCCGGCAGCGATGCGGCGGTTGCGGATGGCCTCGCGGCGCGCCGAAGCGGCCTGCCGGGGGGCCGCTTCGGCGCGGGCCTTCTCGCCGTCAGCGCGGATGCGGTCCTGCCGCTGCTGCAGCCAGGCATCGCGGCTGGACTGAAAGGGGGCCGCCAATGCGTCGGCGACCATCCGCTGCTGCGGTTCGGGAGCGAAAGGCCCCGGCACAGCGCGCCACTGGGCCGCAGCGAAGCGGGCGGACCACCAGGTGGCGGCCGGCGTGCGGCCGAGCGCCAGCAGCGACGGCATGCGGCAGACCAGGCCTGCGGTGCGGCCCGGTGCGACGAGGGCGGGCTGCGTGCCGCGTGGCAGGTCGCAGTCCAGCAGCGCCTCGTCGATGCGCAGCTGCATGGCCATGAGCGGAAAGGGCTGGGCGCCCGCATTGAGGAACTCGACCCAGGCGAACAGTCGCTGGGGCGTGCCCTGCCGGTCGTGGTGCAGCCACAGGCCTGGTGCCTGCTCGCTCAGCTGGGCCGTCAGCGCCTCGATGTCCGGCGGCACGGGCACGGGTGCGGCGGCCGGGCGCGGCTGCAGGTGGCGCAGCACGGCGCCGGCCCAGCGCGCGTTGGTGGTCTCGGGCTCCGTCAGCGGCCGCACACCGCGTGCGGCCTGCAGCCACGCAGCAATGCTGCGCGCCGGCTGGGCCGGCTCACCGAGCGCGCCGGCCAGCCACAGGTCCAGCAGCGTGGCACGCAGGCGCGCCGCGTCGTCGGGCCGGCCGAGCGCATCCAGCACCTGGGGCCAGTGCATCTCCTGCGCCGGCTGGCTGCCGACGGGGGTGTCCAGCAGGGCCTGCAGCTCCGGCCCGCCACGCCCGGTGCGTGGCGGCGTCTGGGCCAGCGCCAGAGCCGTGCCGAGCAGGCACCCTGCAGCAACGGCCCGCGCACGCCGCATCATCCCGCCGAGCCGAGCGCCAGGCCCGCATGCTCGCGCAGCGGGTGGAAGTGGATCTTGGGAAAGCGCTCCTGCGCGAGGCGCACGTCATAGGGCGAGGTGCACAGGAAGGCCAGCGTGTCGGCCGCATCGCGCGCCAGCCTCTGCGGGTAGGCGTCGGTGAACGCGCGCAGCTCGGCCGGCGTGTCGGCGGTGATCCAGCGCGCGCCGGTGTACTGGCAGCCTTCAAGCCGGATGTCGGCGTCGTACTCGGCCTTGAGGCGGTGCTGCACGACTTCGAACTGCAGCTGGCCGACGGCGCCCAGCAGCATCGCACCGCCCATCTCGGGCTTGAAGACCTGGATCGCGCCTTCCTCGCCGAGCTGCGCCAGGCCCTGCTGCAACTGCTTGGTGCGCAGCGGGTTCTTGAGCAGCACCGTCATGAACAGCTCGGGCGCAAAAAAGGGCAGGCCGGTGAACTGGAGGTTGGCGCCATCGGTGATGGTGTCGCCCAGCTGCACGCCGCCGTGGGTCGTGAAGCCGATGATGTCGCCGGCATAGGCCTCGTCCACCGCCTCGCGCCGCTGCGACAGGAAGGTCACGACCGAGGTCGGCCGCAACTCCTTGCCGGTGCGCTGCACCTTGAGCTTCATGCCGGGCGTGTACTTGCCCGAGGCCATGCGCACGAAGGCGATGCGGTCGCGGTGGTTGGCGTCCATGTTGGCCTGCACCTTGAACACCACGCCGGCAAAGTCCGGGTCCTCGGGCTGGATCTGCTTGACCACCGGCTGGCGGTTGACCGTGAGCGAACTGGTGCGCGGGCGCGGCGACGGTGCCAGGTCCACCAGCGCGTCCAGCACCTCCATCACGCCGAAGTTGTTCACCCCGGAGCCGAAGAACACGGGTGTCTGCTTGCCGGCCAGAAAGGCCGCGTGGTCCCACGCGGGCGAGGCGCCCACGGCCAGCTCCATGCTGTCCTCCGCCTCGGTGAACTCCTGGCCGAAGCGCTGACGCAGCGCCTCGCGGCCGGCCAGCGGCATGGCCTCGAACTCCTCGGGCCGGCGCTCGCTGCCGGCTTCGAACACCGTCATGGCCTGCGTGCGCAGGTTGATGATGCCGCCGAAGTTCTTGCCCTTGCCCACCGGCCAGGTCATCGGCACGCAGGGCATGCCCAGCTCGCGCTCGACCTCGTCGAGGATGTCCAGCGGCTCGCGCACTTCGCGGTCCATCTTGTTGACGAAGGTGATGATGGGCGTGTCGCGCTGGCGGCAGACCTCGATCAGGCGCCGCGTCTGCGCCTCCACACCGTTGGCTGCGTCGATCACCATCAGCGCCGAATCGACGGCGGTGAGTACCCGGTAGGTGTCTTCGGAGAAGTCCTTGTGGCCCGGCGTGTCCAGCAGGTTGATGACGTGGTCGCGGTAGAGCATCTGCATGACCGAGCTGGCCACCGAAATGCCGCGCTGCTTCTCGATCTCCATCCAGTCGCTGGTCGCGTGGCGCGAGGCCTTGCGCGCCTTGACCGAGCCCGCGATCTGGATCGCGCCGGAGAACAGCAGCAGCTTTTCCGTCAGCGTGGTCTTGCCGGCGTCGGGGTGGGAGATGATGGCAAAGGTGCGTCTGCGCCGCGTCTCTGCTTGATATGAAGGGTTCGACATCGATGTTTTTTTCAAGGACTATGTACACGGCTATGTACACAGTTGATTCGGATGCCGGAGCGGCGGTCCGCGCCGACGAAACCCTCTATTGTCGCGGCTCCTCAGGTTGATGGCCGGGTGCTTGTTTTTGGATGTCTGAGCCGCAGATGTCCTCCTGGTTCATCTGCGCGAATGATTTTTTACGAGAAAATGATTCCGAAGATCAATTTCGTGTAAAAAATCATTCAGCGCGAAGCTTTCATGCTTGAATTTGAATGAAAAATATGAAATAGGATCAACAGGATCAACAGGATCAACAGGATCAACAGGATCAACAGGATCAACAGGATCAACAGGATCAACAGGATCAACAGGATCAACAGGATCAACAGGATCAACAGGATCAACAGGATCAACAGGATCAACAGTGGAAAATTTTTCATTCAAAGCTCTGCTGGCGACTCTCCCCCGAGGAGAGCCGCTCGATGTGACCTTTCTGAAGGAGAAAGGTCTTAGCCCGGCACATGCCTCCCACCTCGCCAAAGCTGGCTGGCTGGATCATCTGGGCCGAGGCGCGTACATGCTGCCCGGCGACACGCTCACGCGCGATGGGTGCCTTGCCCTCCTGATGCGCCGCTATCCGGGCCTGCATGTCGGCGGCAAGACTGCGTTGGACTGGCGCGGTACCCGTCACAACATCAGCTTTCGCCAGTCGGTCAATCTTTGGGGCGAGGGGCAAGTCCAGGTACCTGCCTGGCTGTCGGAGCGCGTCCCCTGCACCTACCAGTGCACCAAGCTTTTTGATCGACCCCATGACGCGACCATCAAGGCACTGCCGAACGGGCACCCCGATGTGATGGTGTCGGTCCCTGAGCGAGCCCTCCTGGAGATGCTCAGCGACGTGGGAAAGCTGGTCACGCTGGAGGATGCCCGCTCCATCGCGGAAAGCCTGCACAGTCTCAGAACATCTGTGCTGGAGAACTTGCTTCAGAGCACGCAGCGCATCAAGGTCGTGCGCCTCGCCCGCACGCTCGCAGAGGAGCTGAATCTGCCGTGGGCGGCGCTCGCCCGCACGGTCAGCGAGAAGAAGGGCGGCGGAGCGCGCTGGATAGCCGTCTCCAAAAGCGGTGAAAGGCTGGCACTCAAGCGATGAAACAAGACTACATCGACACGGTTCGCGTCCTGATCGACATTGCCCCGACCATCTTCAAGTCGCCCCGGTTCGCGATGAAGGGCGGCACGGCGCTCAATCTGTTCCTGCAGGGTGATGACGCTCTGAAGGCCATCGAAAGCGACCTCGCCGAAGCCGCGAAGACGCTGGAAGGTCGCGGCTACAAGATCAACCGCCCGCGCAAGCCAAGCCCGGTCACTTCGCGGCACAAGCCAACTTGCTTGAAGATCGGCTAAGGGCTTAGAGAAACTGATCGTCCGGCAGCCCGGAGAAGGACGCGTACCTCCTCTCGTACTGCCATGCTGCGTGCACGCGTCCGGCCAAGCCGCTCTGCCAACCCGCCCCATCTCAGGCCTTCTTCAGTGCTCCCGCCCCCGCCGCCTTGAGCAGCCGCTGAAACGACGGGCAGGCCGCGTGATTGGGCGCGGGGCAGACGGCGGCGTGGCGCAGGCCGTTGCGCATGGCCTTCAGGCGCCGGATGGTGCGGTCGAGCTCGTCGGCCTTGCGGCCGAGCGCCTGTCGGTCGATGTCGAGCGCGCCTTCGGGCGTGAACATGGTTCTGATCTCATCGAGCGAGAAACCCGCCGCCTGCCCGAGGGCGATGACCGACAGCCGGTCGAGCACGTCCGGTAGAAACAGCCGACGCAGGCCCTGGCGGCCAACCGACGCGATCAGGCCCTTGTCTTCGTAGAAGCGCAGAGCGGAAGCGGGAACGCCTGACTTTTTCGCAACTTCGGCGATGTCCATGCAAAAACCTCTTGACCTCAAGTTGACTTGAAGTTCTAGAGTGCCAGCTCATACCCTGCAAGTCAACTGAGGAAAGAGCATGGACATCTGGATCGACACGGCCTTGCGCGTCGCGCTCATTGGTCTCGGCGCCACCGCCGTCATGGACGCCTGGCTGCTGCTTCTGCAGCGCCTGGGCGTGCCCACATTGAACTTTGCCTTGATCGGCCGCTGGGTCGGCCACTGGCGCCGCGGGCAGTGGCGGCATGCGGCGATCGCGCAGTCACCGCCGGTGCCGGGCGAGCGCGCGCTGGGCTGGCTCGTGCATTACGCCACCGGGATCGGCTTCGCGCTGCTGCTGGTGCTGCTGCAGGGGCGCGCGTGGCTCGACCACCCGACACTGGCCGGCGGCCTGATGACCGGGCTGCTGACGGTTGCGGCGCCCTTCCTGGTGATGCAGCCGGCCATGGGTGCCGGGATCGCCTCGTCACGCACCCCGACGCCGCAGCGCAACCGCGTGCGCAGCCTTGTCAACCACAGCGTGTTCGGTCTGGGCCTGTACCTGGCCGGCCTGCTTGTCGCATGGATCTCGCGATGAGCACGACGCCCCGAGAGATCCGATTCAACCGAGGAACCTTGCCATGAAAAAGCTTGTCGTCATCTACCACAGCGCCCACGGGCACACGGCTCACATCGCCGCGCACATCGTTCGTGGTGCGCAGGCCGTCGAGGGCATCGAGGTCAGCCTCCTGCAGGCGCAGGACCTGACCGCGCAGCCGGATTGCCTGCTCGACTTCGACGGCTTCATCTTCGGTTCACCGACCTATCTGGGCGGCGTGTCGGGCCCGTTCAAGACCTTCATGGACGCGACCGGCCGCCTGTGGAAGACGCATGCCCTCAAGGGCCGGCTGGCCTCGGGCTTCACCGTGTCGTCGCTGCCGGCGGGCGACAAGCAGTCGACCCTGCTGTCGATGTTCGTGTTCGCGATGCAGCATGGCATGTACTGGGTGGGCAATGCCATCCTGCCCGAGCAGTATGCAGGCGTTCCGTACGATCAGGCGGCGAATCGGCTCGGTTCCTGGTCGGGCCTGATGGCGCAGGCCGGACATGGCGCGCCGGCGGACGACTTTCCGGCGGGTGACATCAAGACCGCCCATCTGTTCGGCCGCCAGATCGCCACGGCCTTGGCCGGGCGGCGCTGCGCCGAAGGGCTGGCGGGGCGCGTGACCTCCGCGCAGTAAGCGACCGGCGCGTGGCCCTGGCACGGATGCTGCAACAATGAGGCTTCGCGGCTCCGTCCCCATTCGGGCCGCCGCCTTGTTCATGTTCCAGGAGTTTCCATGATCCGTTCCCGTCGCACCTTCGCTGCCCGCGCCCTGGGCGCCGTTGTCGTCCTGTCGTCCCTGCTGGGCGCTGCCGCCCACGCACAGAACACCACGCCGATTCGCCTGATGGTCGGCTTTCCGGCCGGCGGCGGCACCGACGCGATTGCGCGGACGCTGGCCGACAAGCTCAAGGACCAGCTCGGCGTGCCGGTGGTGGTGGAAAACCGCGCCGGTGCTGGCGGCCAGATCGCTGCGCAGGCGCTCAAGGCGGCCGCCCCCGACGGACACACGCTGTTCCTCACGCATGACCATTCGGTCTCGATCCTGCCGCTGACCATGAAGAACCCCGGCTTCGATCCGGCCAGGGACTTCGTGGCGGTGGCCGGCTTTGCCACCTTCGTGAACGCGCTGGCCGTCTCGGGCGGCACGCCAGCGAAGTCGGTGGCCGAGTACGTGAACTGGGTCAAGACCCAGGGCGGCGGCAAGGGCACGGTCGGCGTCCCGGCGCCGGCATCGACGCCGGAGTTCCTGGTCAAGCTCATCGGCCAGAAGTACGCGCTGGACCTTCAGGCCGCGCCCTATCGCGGCAGCGCGCCGATGATGGCCGACATGCTGGGCAACCAGATCGCCGCAGGCGTGGGCTCCATTCCCGATTTCATCGAGAACCACAAGGCCGGCAAGATCCGCGTGGTGGCGGTGCTCGGCGGCGCGCGCCAGGCCGTGATGCCCGACGTGCCGACATTCGCCGAACTGGGCCTGTCGGGCTTCGAGGACGTGCCGTATTACGGCATCTTCGCGCCGGCCGGAACGCCCCAGCCGGTGATCGATCGCTTTTCCGAAGCGCTGGCCAAGGTGGTGGCGATGCCCGACGTGCGCGATCGCCTCACGGCCATGGGCCTGGCCGTCGGCTTCATGCCGCAGCAGCAGCTGGCCGCGCGTGAGAAGGCCTACACGGCCACCTGGACGCGCATCATCAAGGCCAGCGGCTTCCAGCCGCAGTAAGGCAGGCGCGTCGCGGTCGTCGCTGGCGGCAGGCTGCAGGCTGCCAGCGCCAGGCGGCGGCCGGGTCCGGGCACGTGCGGCTGCCCGGGTCCGCAGGTCGGCATTTTCCTTAAGGCCGTGGCGAGCGCCACGGCTCTCACGATCCTATAATCCGCAAATCCGAGGAGCGTTGCAGCGCCGCCAGGCGTGAGGCTCGGACCCCATCCGCAACGACGCTCACCCACTGTTTCGTGAGGTGAGCCTGTTTCCCCCAGTGCCCTTGCGCAAACGTGGTGTTTCAGACCCTAGTTTTTGGAGCAAGCATGAACGCCGTTCTCAAGCCCGTCAGCACGCCTGACTGCGCCATCGCCGACCTGTCCCTGGCCGCCTGGGGCCGCAAGGAAATCCGCATCGCCGAAACCGAGATGCCCGGCCTGATGGCCATCCGCGACGAGTTCGCCAAGTCGCAGCCGCTCAAGGGCGCGCGCATCACCGGCTCGCTGCACATGACGATCCAGACCGCCGTGCTGATCGAGACGTTGCAGGCGCTGGGCGCCAAGGTCCGCTGGGCCTCGTGCAACATTTTCTCGACGCAGGACCACGCGGCCGCTGCCATCGCCGAAAGCGGCACGCCGGTGTTCGCCATCAAGGGTGAGACGCTGGCCGACTACTGGGACTACACCCACCGCATCTTCGACTTCGGCCCCAAGGGCAGCGCCGACGAAGGCCCCAACATGATCCTTGACGACGGCGGTGACGCGACGCTGCTGATGCACCTGGGCCAGAAGGCCGAGAAGGACGCATCGCTGATCGCCAACCCCAAGAGCGAAGAGGAGCGCTGCCTGTTCGCCTCCATCAAGGCCAAGCTCGCCGAAGACCCGACCTGGTACACCCGCAAGGCCGCCAGGATCATCGGCGTGACCGAAGAGACGACGACGGGCGTTCACCGCCTCAACGAGATGAGCGCCAAGGGCACGCTGCTGTTCCGCGCGATCAACGTGAACGATTCGGTGACCAAGAGCAAGTTCGACAACCTGTACGGTTGCCGTGAGTCGCTGGTCGACGGCATCAAGCGCGCGACCGACGTGATGATTGCCGGCAAGGTGGCCGTGGTGGCCGGCTACGGCGACGTGGGCAAGGGCTCGGCCCAGGCCCTGCGCGCGCTGTCGGCGCAGGTGTGGGTGACCGAGATCGACCCGATCAACGCGCTGCAGGCCGCGATGGAAGGCTACCGCGTCGTCACCATGGACTACGCCGCCGACAAGGCCGACATCTTCGTGACGACGACCGGCAACAAGGACGTCATCACCCATGACCACATGGTCAAGATGAAGGACCAGGCCATCGTCTGCAACATCGGCCACTTCGACAACGAGATCGACGTCGCCTCGCTTGAGAAGTACCAGTGGGAAGAGATCAAGCCGCAGGTCGATCACGTGATCTTCCCCGACGGCAAGCGCATCATCCTGCTGGCCAAGGGCCGCCTGGTGAACCTGGGCTGCGGCACGGGTCATCCGAGCTACGTGATGTCCTCGTCGTTCGCCAACCAGACGATCGCCCAGATCGAGCTGTTCACCAAGCCCGACGCCTACCAGCCGGGCAAGGTCTATGTGCTGCCCAAGCACCTGGACGAGAAGGTGGCGCGCCTGCAGCTGTCCAAGCTGGGCGCGCAGCTGACGGTGCTGACCGATGAGCAGGCAGCCTACATCGGTGTGAAGAAGGAAGGTCCGTACAAGCCGGACACCTACCGCTACTGATCGGCGCCGGAAGGGCCCGTGGCCGCGCCGGACGCTTCCGGTGCGGCGGGTGCCGACTGCCCTTGTCATGCGTGCTGACCAGATCCTCGTCGAGCGCGGCCTTGCGAGTTCACGTTCGCAGGCGCAGCGCCTGATTGCCGCCGGCGTGCGCTGGCAGCCGGCTGCGGGCGTCGGGACGTGGAAGACCGTCGTCAAGAACGGCGACGAGCTTCCCGCCGACGCACGCATCGAACTGCTGGACGAAGCAGAGGCCCGCTACGTGTCACGCGGCGGGCTCAAGCTCGAAGGCGCACTGTTGCAATGCGGCCTTTCGGTCACGGGTGCCCGCTGCCTGGACGTCGGGCAGTCGACTGGCGGTTTCACCGATTGCCTGCTGCAGCGCGGCGCGGCGCATGTGGTGGGGGTGGACGTGGGCCATGGCCAGTTGCATGCGCGGCTGCGGAGCGACCCGCGCGTCACGGCGCTGGAGGGCGTGAACGCCCGCAGCCTGAGCCTGGAAGAGCGCTTCGACCTGATCGTGGGCGACCTGTCGTTCATCTCGCTCACGCTGGTGCTGCCGGCGCTGGCGCCGCTGCTGCGGGAGGGCGGGGCCTTGCTGATGCTGGTCAAGCCGCAGTTCGAGCTGCAGCCCGGTCAGGTGGGCAAGGGCGGCATCGTTCGCGACCCCGCCCTGTACGCGGTGGTGGAGCAGCGTGTGCGTGAGGCGGTGGCGTCGGCGGGCCTGCAGGTGGCGGCCTGGCTCGACAGTCCGATCCGGGGTGGCGACGGCAACCGCGAGTTTTTTGTTTTTGCGAGGAAGTCATGACTACAGCACTGAAGCTGCCGATCAGCTTCGAATTCTTTCCGCCCAAGACGCCCGAGGGCGCGGCCAAGCTGCGGACCGTGCGCCAGGCGCTTTATGCGCGCGAGCCGCAGTTCTGCTCCGTCACGTTCGGCGCCGGTGGCTCGACACAGGAGGGCACCTTTGGCACCGTGCGCGAGATCCTGGCCGAAGGCGTGAGCGCGGCCTCCCATTTCTCGTGCGTCGGCGCGACGCGCGCCCGGGTGCGCGAGCAGCTGCAGGCCCTGCAGGCCATGGGCGTCAAGCGCCTGGTGGCGTTGCGCGGCGACCTGCCGAGCGGCTATGGCGCCGGAGGCGAGTTCCAGTACGCCAGCGATCTGGTGGCCTTCATCCGGTCCGAAACGGGTGACGCCTTCCACATTGAGGTGGCCTGCTATCCCGAGGTGCATCCGCAGGCGCGCTCGCCGGAGTCCGACCTGCAGGCCTACGCCGCCAAGGTGCGGGCGGGCGCCGACTCGGCGATCACGCAGTACTTCTACAACAGCGACGCCTATTTCCGCTTCCTGGAAGACACCGACCGGCTCGGCCTGAGCGTGCCCGTGGTGCCCGGCATCATGCCGATCACGAGTTCGACGCAGCTGATGCGCTTTTCGGATGCGTGCGGCGCCGAGATTCCGCGCTGGATCCGGCTGCGCCTGCAGGCGTTCGGCGACGACACGGCGTCGATCAAGGCCTTCGGCCTCGACGTGGTGACCGACCTGTGCGAGCAGCTGCGAGCCGGCGGCGCACCGGGCCTGCATTTCTACACCATGAATCAGAGCGCGGCGACGCTGGAGATCTGCAGCCGTTTGGCCGGCTGAGTCGGCGGCTGAGCTCAGGGACCGAAGACGCGATCGGCGAGCGACAGCCGCTTCGCCAGCGGCGGCTCGTCGTGCTCGCGCTGCACCTGAGTTCAGCGCTCGTCGTAGCTCACCACCACGCGCGGCGTGAGCGGCCGGGCCTGGCAGGTCAGCACGAAGCCCTTGTCGATCTCCCACGGCTCGAGCGTGAAGTTGCGGTCCATCTGCACTTGCCCTTCCATCACGCGCGCGCGGCAGGTGCAGCACACGCCTCCCTTGCATGAATAGGGCAGGTCGAGCCCGCCTTCGAGCGCGACGTCGAGCACATGGTCGTCGGCCGTCATGCCGAAGTGGTGGGTCTTGCCGTCGATCACGACGTCGAGTTGCACCTCGGGCACGGCTGCATCCTGTGCCGCCGGACGCGGCGACGGTGCGCGGCGCGGCGCGGCCCCGGCCGTGACGAAACGTTCGGCGTGGATTTTCGAGGCTTCCACACCCGCCGCTAGCAGCGCCGCCTGCGTGGCTTCGATCATGCCCTCGGGCCCGCAGATGAAGGCCTCGTCGATGCGCTCGGGCCGCAGCGCGGTGCGCAGCAGCTCGGCCACCTTGGCCGCGTCGAGCCGGCCGTTGAGCAGGGGTACTTCCTGCGGCTGGCGCGAGAGCAGGTGCATCAGCGTGAGTCGTGCGGCGAAGCGGTCCTTGAGATCCTGGAGGGCCTCGTTGAACATGATGCTGGCCACGCGCTGGTTGCCGTAGACCAGGGTGAAGGAGGCGCGGTCATCGGCTTCCAGCGTCGAAGCAATGATCGACAGCATCGGCGTGATGCCCGAGCCCGCTGCGAATCCGACGCGGTGCGCGCCGGGCAGTGCGCGGGGCGTGAACCGGCCTTCCGGCGGCATGGCGTCGAGCACATCGCCGGCGCAAAGGTGGGTGGTCACCCAGTTGGAGAACAGACCGCCCGTGACCCGCTTGACGCCGACCTCCAGCTCGCCCGTGGCTGCGTAGCGCGAAGCGCTGCTGCAGATCGAGTAGCTGCGCCTTTGCGGCACGCCCCCGATGTCGGCGCGCAGCGTGAGGAACTGGCCGGGCTGGAAGCGGAAGGTGTCACGCAGCTGCGCGGGAACGGCCAGCGTGATGGCGGCGGCATCGGCCGTTTCAGGCGTGATGCGGCGGACGGTGAGCGCGTGGAAGTGCATGGCGGGCGCAGTCGTGGGAGGGACGGGGTCAGTAGGGCTTGAAATGATCGAACGGCTCCAGGCAGTCGAGGCATTTGTGCAGCGACTTGCAGGCGGTGGAGCCGAAGTGCGATGTTTCGGTGGTGTTGGTACTGCCGCAGCGCGGACAGGGCACGGGCAGGTCGGTCACGCCGCGGGGGGCGAAGCGCACGACGCTGCCAGCGCCGGCATCTGCCGACGCATGCGGCGGCGCGATGCCCCAGGCGCGCAGCTTGTCGCGTGCAGCCGTGCTCATCCAGTCGGTGGTCCAGGCGGGCGCAAGCCGGGTGTCGATGCGCGCGTGCAGTCCGGCCCTGTCGAGCGCCGTGCGGATGTCGTCCTCGATCTGGCCCATGGCAGGGCACCCCGAGTACGTGGGCGTGATGACGACGCGCAGGCCGTCGCCCTCGGCCTCGATGTCGCGCAGGATGCCCAGTTCGCGGATCGACACGACCGGAATCTCCGGGTCGGGGATCGATTCGAGCGCCTCCCAGGCGCGTGCGACGTCTGCGTTCACCATGTGGCGTGGGGATGGGCGCGCGCCAGCGACTGCATCTCGGCGAGCAGCCAGCCCAGATGCTCCGAGTGCAGCCCGTTCTTGCCTTGCGTCACGAGTCCCCCCGCAGGGGCGCGGCGCAGCGTGGCCTCGGCCAGCACGCAGTCGAGGCCTTCGCTCCAGGCCGCCTGCAGGCGCACGGTGTCGATGCCCACGCCCGCCGCGCAGGCCGCAGATTCCATGGCCGACGGGGTGAAGAATTCCTGCGTGTAGGGCATCAGGTGATCGAGCGCGGCCTGCATCCTGCGGTGCGACTCCTCGGTGCCGTCGCCCAGCCGCAAGGTCCAGTCGGTGCTGTGGCGCACGTGGTAGCGCACTTCCTTGAGGCTCTTGGCCGCGATGGCGGCCAGCTGGGCGTCGGCCGACGCCTGCAGCGCGTCCCAGACCAGCAGCATGAAGCGGCTGTAGAGCAGGTTGCGCACGAGGGTCGTCGCGTAGTCGCGCGGCGCCCGCGCCGTGCCGGCCAGCGGTCCATGATGCGGCAACTCCAGCAGCGTGTAGTTGCGGAACTGCCCGGCATCGCGAAAGTAGGCCAGGCGGTCTTCCGTCCACCCGTCGCCAAGGAGGTTCGCGGCGTGCTGGTACAGAAGCCGCGCCTGGCCGATGAGGTCGAGGCTCATGTTGGCCATGGCGATGTCTTCTTCGAGAACCGGTCCGTGGCCGCACCATTCGGCGTTGCGCTGGCCCAGTACCAGCGCGCTGTCGGCCAGATGCAGCAGGTAGTCGATGTGAGAGGCCGGACGGGATGCGGTTGCGCTCACATGTGCCCCACTTCGTCCGGGATGTCGTAGAACGTGGGGTGACGGTAGATCTTGTCACCGGCCGGATCGAACAGCTCGGCCTTGTCGTCGGGCTGGCTGGCGGTGATGGCGGCCGAAGGCACGACCCAGATGCTCACGCCCTCCTGGCGCCGGGTGTAGACGTCGCGAGCCATCTGCAGCGCCTGCGCGGCATCGGCCGCGTGCAGGCTGCCGCAGTGCTTGTGCTCCAGGCCCTGCTTGCTGCGGATGAACACCTCCCACAGGGGCCATTCGCGCGTGGCGGTACGGTCGTGGCTCATGTGGCCTCCTTCAGGGTGCGGGCTTTCTGCTTGGCTGTGTGGGCCAGGGCCGCTTCGCGCACCCAGCGGCCGTTGTCGTGCGCGGCGACGCGTGTCGCCAGGCGCTCACGGTTGCACGGGCCGTTGCCGTTGACCACGGCCCAGAACTCGTCCCAGTCGATCGCGCCGTAGTCGTGGTGCTGCCGCGCCTCGTTCCATCGCAGATCAGGGTCGGGCAGGGTCACGCCCAGCACCTGCGCCTGAGGCACGGTCGCATCGACGAACTTCTGGCGCAGCTCGTCGTTGCTGATGCGCTTGATGCCCCAGCGCATGCCCTGCGCGCTGTTGGGGCTGTCGGCGTCGGGCGGGCCGAACATCGCCAGCACCGGCCACCACCAGCGGTTGACGGCGTCCTGGACCATCGCGCGCTGCTCGGGTGTGCCCTTCATCATGGCCATGAGGCTCTCGAAGCCCTGGCGCTGATGGAAGCTCTCTTCCTTGCAGATGCGGATCATGGCGCGCGCATACGGGCCATAGGAGCAGCGGCAGATCGGCACCTGGTTCATGATGGCCGCGCCGTCCACCAGCCAGCCGATCACGCCGACGTCGGCCCAGGTGAGGGTGGGGTAGTTGAAGATCGAGCTGTACTTGGCCTTGCCGCTGTGCAGGGCGTCGAGCATCTGCTCGCGGCTCGTGCCCAGCGTCTCGGCGGCGCTGTAGAGGTACAGGCCATGACCGCCTTCGTCCTGCACCTTGGCCAGCAGGATCGCCTTGCGCTTGAGCGAGGGCGCGCGCGAGATCCAGTTGCCCTCGGGCAGCATTCCGATGATCTCCGAGTGCGCATGCTGGCTGATCTGCCGCACCAGGGTGCGCCGGTAGGCCTCGGGCATCCAGTCCTGCGGTTCGATCTTGTCGTCGTGGTCGATGCGGTTGTCGAAACGGGTCTGGAGGCCGGCATCGGCCTGCGGCAAGGCCTGCGCTGCGCGAAGCGGGGCGCCGGGGCCTTCAGGAATGTCGAGTGCCTGGGTGTACATGCGTGCGTCTCCTCAGGGCGCGACAGTGCGGGCCGCGCGAGAAACGCAGTATATCAATTAGCCGACCGAATGGTCGGTTAATTCTTGCGGGATTCGCCGGGCCTCAGCCGGCGTCCAGCGAGAAGGCCGCGTGGCGGTCCTGGGCGAGCCAGTCAACCATCTGAGGCAGGGCGGCCGCCAGGGCGGCCTTGAGGGTGTGCGGTGGATTGATCACGAACATCCCGCTGGCGGGCAGGCCCGGCCGCACGTCGTTGCCCTGCAGGTCGGCCACGATCTTGCTCGACTTGACGGTGAGCGTCGCGTGCAGCCAGGGCTTGCCGGCCCGGGTGGCGGCTGCCTTGAGCTTGCGCGGCAGGTCGTGCGCCTCGGGCCGAGGAATGATCGGGTACCAGAAGGCGTAGGTGCCGGTGGCAAAGCGCTTGAGCGCGTCGGCCGCCATCGCGGCGACGCGGGCGTAGTCGCTCTTGATCTCGTAGCTCGGGTCGCACAGCACGAGGGCGCGCCGCGCCGGCGGCGGAATGAACTTGCGCAGGCCTTCAAAACCGTCCTCCCGCAGCAGCGCCACCTGCCGCCCGGCTTCGAGCTGCGCCACGTGGGCGGCCAGGGTCTTGGCATCGGACGGGTGCAACTCGAACAGCTTGAGCTTGTCGTGCGGACGCAGCAGCCGCTGCATGATGAAGGGGGAGCCCGGATAGACCTTGAGGCTGGATGGCCCGTTGAACGAGGCGACGAGTTCCAGGTAGTCCTGCAGAGCGGGTGCCATGCCGGAGGCGGCTGCGGCCGGCGCCGCCTTGCCCGCCCCGGGCTTCGCAGCCGAGGGGGCGGCCTGGGGCCTCGGCAGCGGCTTGTTGGCGGGCGAGAGCATGCGGAAGATCCCGTCGGCCGACTCCCCGCTGGTCTGGGCGAAATCGCCGTCAAGCCGGTACAGCCCGGCCCCCGCATGGGTGTCGATGACGGTGAGCGCGGCCTCCTTTTCCGTCAGATGGCGCAGCATGGCCACCAGCGCCGTGTGCTTGAGGACATCGGCATGGTTGCCGGCGTGAAAGGCGTGGCGATAGCTGAACATGCCGCCATGGTACCCGCCTGAAATGCCCCCGGCGGGGCCATGCTTGCGCCAAGTGCTTGATTTTCCATATAATCTTGGGCTTCGCAGCGATTTCCTGTGGCTCCGCGGCGAAGCATTCCTCCCACCTAAGAGGCTCCCGCAAGAGGAGCACCGACCGTGGAAAAGAGCCCTTTCAAGCCAACTCGAGAGAGAAACTCATGACGACGTTCAGCGCCAAACCCGCTGACGTGAAGCACGAGTGGTTTGTGATTGACGCGACCGACAAGGTCCTCGGACGGGTAGCCAGCGAAGTTGCCCTCCGTCTGCGCGGCAAGCACAAGGCCATTTATACGCCTCACGTCGATACCGGTGACTTCATTGTCATCATCAATGCAGCCAAGCTGCGTGTCACCGGCGCCAAGCCGCTTGACAAGGTCTACTACCGCCATTCGGGTTTCCCCGGCGGCATCACGGCCACCAACTTCCGCGACATGCAAGCCAAGCATCCGGGCCGCGCCCTGGAAAAGGCCGTCAAGGGCATGCTGCCCAAGGGCCCGCTCGGCTACGCCATGATCAAAAAGCTCAAGGTGTACGGCGGCGCTGAGCATCCGCATACCGCCCAACAGCCCAAAGCGCTGGAAATCTAAGGAGCCTTGAGATGATTGGTGAATGGAACAATGGCACCGGCCGTCGCAAATCGAGCGTCGCCCGAGTGTTTCTGAAAAAAGGCTCCGGCAAGATCACGGTCAACGACAAGGACATTCAAGAGTTCTTTGGCCGGCAGACCTCGATCATGATCTGCAAGCAGCCCCTGTACCTGACGAACCATGCCGAGACCTTCGACATCGTCGTCAACGTGCACGGCGGCGGCGAGTCCGGTCAGGCCGGTGCAGTGCGCCACGGCATCACCCGTGCGCTCATCGACTATGACGCAACGCTCAAGCCCGCCTTGAGCCAGGCCGGCTTCGTGACGCGTGACGCGCGTGAAGTCGAGCGCAAGAAGGTCGGTCTGCACGGCGCACGCCGCCGCAAGCAGTTCAGCAAGCGCTGATCTTCCCCGCCCCGATACAAAGCCGCACAAGTTCGCTTGGAGCGGCTTTGTTGTTTGTGGCACCCTACGCATCCCAGCAGCCACCGACTCCATCATGCGTTTTCGCCTCCTTCGCCGCCGGCTGACCATCAGCGCTCCCCGCATGGCGGTGCGCAGCGCCATGCCCTGGCCTCTGCGCTGGGCCGTCGTGGCCATCGTCCTGGGCTTCTGCGCAGCCATCGGGCTGTGGGCCTTCGAGTTCGGCAAGGGCATCGCGGGCCTGGAGCGCAATGCCACCGAAGAACTCCACCAGCTGCGCCAGGAGGTCGCCCGCCTGCGCGAGGAGCGCGACAAGGCGCAGTCCGTGCTCAACACCTCGGGCAGCCTGCTCACGGCCGAAAAGGCCACTCAGGAGCGCCTCGCCGCGCAGATCAAGGTGCTGGAGGCCGACAACCGCGCCCTGCGTGACGACCTCGGCTTCTTCGAGAAGCTCATTCCGGCCGCCTCGACCGACGGTGTGGCCATCCGGGGCCTGCAGGCGGAGACGTTGGGCGGGCAGGAGGGCGGCGCCCAATTGCGCTGGCAGGTGCTGGTGATCCAGCCGGTCAAGAACGCCGTGGAGTTCAGCGGCAAGCTGGAGCTGACCTTCTCCGGCACCCAGAATGGCAAGCCATGGGTCATGGCCGCGCCCGGCGGGCCGATGCCGCTGCAGGTCAGGCAGTACCGGCGGCTGGAGGGGATGGTCGACCTGCCGCCCCAGGTCGTGGTAAAAAGCGTGTCCGCCAAGATCCTGGACGGCAATGCCACCCGCGCGGTTCACACGATCAAGCTCTAACCCATCAAGGAAGCCTCATGTTCTCCAAAAAGAAGCAGCCGCCCATCAAGAGCCTGATCGCCCACGGCAGCAAGATCGAGGGCAACTTCATCTTCGCCGAAGGTCTGCGTGTCGATGGCGAGGTGGTGGGTGACATCCGCGCGAGCGAAGGCCAGGCCAGCATCCTCGTGATCTCCGAGACGGCCACCGTGAACGGCCAGATCCACGCCGATCACGTCATCATCAACGGCACGGTCAACGGCCCCGTGTTCGCCGGCGAGTTGCTGGAGCTGCAGCCCAAGGCCAACATCCACGGCGACGTGCGCTACAAGGCGCTCGAGATGCACCAGGGAGCCGTGATCTCGGGTCAGCTGCAGCCCATGGACGGCTCGGAAGAAAAGCCCACACTCAAGCTGGCGGCAAACAACGGCTGACAGCAAAGCCTGAGCGATTTGCTGTAGTATTTGGCCAAACACCGCCCGGAGTCCCCCATGAGCGCAGTAGCCGAAAACATCCAGACCGAAATGCCCGCCCCGCTGGTCTTCACCGACAGCGCAGCGGCCAAGGTCGCCGACCTCATCGCCGAAGAGGGCAACCCCGACCTGAAGCTGCGGGTGTTCGTGCAGGGCGGCGGCTGCTCCGGCTTCCAGTACGGCTTCACCTTCGACGAGATTACCAACGAAGACGACACCATCATGTCCAAGAACGGTGTGTCCCTGCTGATCGACGCGATGAGCTACCAGTACCTCGTGGGCGCCGAGATCGACTACAAGGAAGATCTGCAAGGCGCCCAGTTCGTCATCAAGAACCCCAACGCCACGACCACCTGCGGCTGCGGCTCGAGCTTCTCGGTCTGACGCAGAGGCCCTGCATCCCCAACGAAAAAACCGCCCCTGGGGCGGTTTTTTCATGGGCGATCCGGTTCAGAAAACGCCGAACAGCTTCAGCAGGATGAGCAGGCCCAGGGGAACGCCGAGAAGCCAGAGGAGCAGGAATTGCATGATGTATCTCCAGGTGGTTGAACGATGACCTGACGATACGTGGAGCCCGCCGTGCGCCCCATCAGCCGGAAGGGCGAAGCGCTGTGGGCCGATTCCCACGGCCGTGGGACAGCAGCCTAGCCAGGGTAGACGGCGCCAAGCACGCGCGGGCCGCGCGCTCCCGTGACGGACGGCAGGCCGGCCGCCTCGCGTCGCAGGCATTGCCGGGCCAGCCAGGCGAAGGCCGCTGCCTCCACCTGCAAGGGGGGCAGCCCGTGCGCGTCGGACGAGGCGACGCGAACCGAGGGCAGCGCGGCCTGCAGCCGGGCCATCAGATGGGCATTGAGCGCACCGCCGCCACAGACCACCAGCTCGGTGACGCCTGCACCTGCGGGATGGCGCAGCAGGGCCTGCGCGCAGGCCAGCGCCGTAAATTCAGTGAGCGTGGCCTGCACGTCGACGGGCGGCAGGCCGGGCCAGCCGCCCAGCCGTGTATCGAGCCAGGGCGGATTGAAGAGGTCGCGTCCGGTGCTCTTGGGCGGCGGCAGCGCCAGGTAGGGCTCCTGCAGCAGCGTATCGAGCAGTCCGGCATGAACCTGCCCCGAGGCCGCCCATGCGCCTGCGGCGTCGAAGCTCCGACCCGTGTGCCGCTGGCACCAGTGATCGATCAGGGCATTGCCCGGGCCGCAGTCGAATCCCTGGACGGTGCCGTCCGCAGGCAGCAGGCTGAGATTGGAGATGCCGCCCAGGTTCAGCGCCGCGACGGTTTGCCCGGGCTGGCCGAAGATGCCCGCGTGGAAGGCCGGCACGAGGGGCGCGCCCTGGCCGCCGGCCGCCACGTCGCGGCTGCGGAAGTCGGCCACCACGTCGATGCTCGTGAGTTCCGCCAGCAGCGCTGGCTGGTTGAGCTGGAGGGTATAGCCGGTGCCGTCGAACAGCCCGGGGCGGTGCCGTACCGTCTGGCCATGCGCGCCGATGGCCCGCACACTCGCGGCTGCAACGCCTCCTTCGGCAAGCAGCCGGGCCACAACGGTCGCATAGACCCGCGCCAGTGCATTGGCGGCCAGGGCGGCGCGGTGAAGCTCGTCAGCCCCCGAGGCGTTGAGCGCCAGCAGTTCGGCGCGCAGTTGCGCAGGGAAGGGCTCGGCCACATGGGCCAGCACGCGCAAGGGCGCCGTCCGCGCGGGTTCGCCGGAAGATGCCTGGGAGAAATCGGCAAGAACGCCGTCGACACCGTCGAGCGAGGTGCCGGACATCAGCCCGATGAAGAGATCAGCCATCCCCCGACTGTAATGCCCGAGAGGGGCTCAGTGCACGGGCGCGGAGCCCGTGCCGGCCTACTGCGCGCTGGCCTGCTGCACCGAGGCCGCTGCGCCGAGCTGGACGCGGTAAGCGGCCGCCAGACGATCAAACGCCGGACGCGCTGCGGCAGACACCGGAACGGCCTCGCTCTGGCGGGCGATGGTCATCGGGTCGCGGTGCGCGCCATTGACGCGGAACTCGAAGTGCAGGTGCGGGCCGGTGGCCCAGCCGGTCGAGCCGACCGCGCCGATGTTCTGCCCCTGGCTGATCTTCTGGCCACGCTGCACCGCGATGCGGCTCAGATGGGCATAGACCGTGGTGTGGTTGCCCGCATGCTTGACGAACACCACGTTGCCGAAGCCGTTCTGCACGCCGGCGAACTCGACCACTCCGTCGCCCACGCTGCGCACGGCCGTGCCCGTCGGCGCGGCGTAGTCCACGCCGAGATGGGCGCGCCAGCTTTGCAGGATCGGGTGGAAGCGCATCTTGAAGCCGCTGGTCACGCGCGAGAACTCCACCGGCGAGGCGAGGTAGGCGCGGCGCATGCTGTTGCCGTCGAGCGTGTAGTAGCCGCCCTTCTGGCCGGGCTCCTGGAACCACATCGCCTGGTAGGTCCGGCCGTCGTTGACGAACTCGGCCGAGAGAACGCGACCCGTGCCCAGGGGCTCGCCATCCGCCTCCAGCGTTTCGTAGACGATGGAGAAGCGGTCGCCCTTGCGCAGCGCGCGGTGGAAGTCGATGTCGCCGGAGAACATCTCGGCCACCTGGATCGCCACCGCGTCGGGAATGCGGGCCTCGTCGGTCGCAGCGAACAGCGAGGAGCGGATGATGCCGCCCGCCAGGCGCGAGGAGGCGGTCATGCGCGCGTCCTCGATGCGGGAGGAGAACTTGCCGTCCGAGCGTTCGACTACCAGGCGCTTGAAGTTGCCCGAGTCGTCCACCGTCCAGCGCGAGGTCAGCTTGACCAGCTCATGGTTGCTGCCGGCCTCCGCGCTGACCGAGCGGCCCGCGCGCGCGAACAGTCCGGTGCGCGCATTGGCGTCGCTGCGCAGGAAGGCGGCCGCAGCCGCGTCGGCGATGCCCAGTCGATGGAGCAGGGCTTCGGCGGTGTCGCTCGAGCGCGTGCTATCCGAACGGAACAGTCGAAGGTTGAGCGCATCGAGCGCTTCGGCCTGCGGTTGCAGGGGCAGCGTCTCGACGGCTTCGGTGATCTGGTGGACCGGCAGGTCGGCTGCATCGGGCGCGAGCGAGGCCACGGCAAATGCACCGCCCGCGCCGCACAGCAGCAGGGCTGCCACGGCGGCGGTGATCTGCTTGGGGTGTCTCCGCACTCCACCGGCCAGCCGCGACAGCATCCTGTCCACGGCGGCGTTCATGTCGTTGTTCAAACCAGGTATCCCAAAAAGAAGAATCTGCTTTGTCCTACAGCCCGTCGGGAAGGTTCCCGACGCTTACAAAGCCTTTTTCGTGAGCAAAAACTGCGCCACTACAATCGCCAACCGGCCGCAGTATATAGGCCTGCGGGGCCGTCAGACCTGAGAAAACCCTTATGAATCAACCTCCTCTTACAAATTTTCCGGTGACCGACCGGGTCCGCGAGGCATTGGCCGTCAGCCTGAGGGGCTGCGACGAGCTGATTCCGCAGGAGGAGTGGGTGCGCAAGCTGGCGCGCTCCGAGGCGACGGGCACGCCCCTGCGCATCAAGTTGGGGCTGGATCCGACGGCGCCCGACATCCACGTCGGCCACACCGTGGTGCTCAACAAGATGCGCCAGCTGCAGGACCTCGGCCACACGGTGATCTTCCTGATCGGAGACTTCACCACCATGATCGGGGACCCTTCCGGCCGCAACACCACGCGCCCGCCGCTGACCCGCGAGCAGATCGAGCAGAACGCCCAGACCTACTACAAGCAGGCCAAGCTGGTGCTCGACGAGAGCCGCACCGAGGTCCGCTACAACAGCGAATGGAGCGACCCGCTGGGCGCGCGCGGCATGATCCAGCTGGCGGCCCGCTACACCGTGGCGCGGATGATGGAGCGCGACGATTTCAGCAAGCGCTTCAAGGACGGCCGCTCCATCAGCGTCCATGAATTCCTCTACCCGCTGATGCAGGGCTACGACTCGGTGGCGCTCAAGAGCGACCTCGAACTCGGCGGGACCGACCAGAAGTTCAATCTGCTGGTGGGCCGGCATCTGCAGGTGGAGTACGGCCAGGAGCCGCAGTGCATCCTCACCATGCCGCTGCTCGAAGGGCTGGACGGCGTCGAGAAGATGTCCAAGAGCAAGAACAACTACATCGGCATCTCGGAAGACGCCAACACCATGTTCGCCAAGGTGCTGTCGATCAGCGACGAGCTGATGTGGCGCTGGTACACGCTGCTGAGCTTCCGCAGCGAGGCCGAGATCGCCACCCTGCGCCACGAAGTCGAGGGCGGCCGCAATCCCAAGGACGCCAAGGTCCTGCTGGCGCGCGAGATCACGGCGCGCTTTCACTCGGCGGCTGCGGCCGATGCGGCCGAGCAGGACTTCGCCAATCGCAGCAAGGGCGGCGTTCCGGACGAGATCCCCGAGGTCACCCTCACGGGCGCGCCGCTGGGCATCGGGCAGATCGTCAAGCAGGCCGGTCTGGCCGCCTCGACGGGCGAGGCCAACCGTCTCATCGACGGCGGCGGCGTGCGTGTCGATTCGGTGGCGGTGAGCGACAAGGCGCTCAAGCTGCCCGCAGGCACCTACGTTGTTCAGGTGGGCAAGCGCAAGTTCGCGCGCGTGACGCTCGGCTGACCCATTGGCCACGCCGCATTGCGGCTGACGGCCCTTCCATCCGCTCCGCCTCCCGGGCCGTCGGCCCGTTGAGATGCCGCGTGCCTTCGCATGCGGCATCCGCGCCGACGCGCGCGGCCGTCGGCATCCATCGACCGTTGGCTGTCGACCACGTCATGACGACTTTGGATGTACATGATATGTACAATAAATCGCCATGCTGACCAACATAGATATCGATGAGAACCTCGTAGCCGAGGCGATGCGGCTTTCCGGTGCCCGCACCAAGCGGGAGGTGGTTGACCGCGCGCTGCGCGAGATGGTCGCCCGCGCCATCCGACCGTCCATCCGTGAGCTCTTTGGCATCGGCGGCGTCGAGCCCGACTACGACCCCAAGGCGCCCTGGGCCCACAACCAGCATTCGGCGCAATACCGTGTCGAAGAGCCGCGCGGGACCTATGCCACCCCCAGCCGGCCGGCCGGGGGCCGTGCACCCGCGGCAAGTCCGCCGCCGCCTGAAAAGGCTGCGTCCGGAAAGTCCGGGGCCCGCAAGGCGAACACGGTCGCCCTGGAGGCGCCGAAGCCCGAGCCGGTCGCCAAACTGGCCCGCCGTGCAGCTCCTGTCCGCAAGCGCTGATGCTCGTCGTCGACTCGTCCGTCTGGATCGACTGGCTGCGCGGGGCCGATACGGAGGCTGTGCGCTTTCTCCAGCAGCGGGAAACCGCCGAGGAGCTGGCGCTCACGCAAATGATTTACCTCGAGGTGCTTCAGGGGGTGGAATCCGAGCGCCAGTTCAAGGAAGTGCAGCGGGTTCTCTCGGCGCAACCGGTGTTCCGTCCGATGGACGACGTCGATTCGTTCGAGGCTGCCGCCTACCTCTACCGGCGCTGCCGCAAGGCCGGCTTCACCATCCGAAAGTCAGGCAACTGCCTGATCGCGGTGATCGCCATGGAGCAGAACGCCCTGCTGGTCCACAACGACCGGGATTTCCTGGTGCTGGCCGAGGTGGAACCCCATCTGCAGGTGATCCCGCGCCGGCCTGTCGAGCGCAGCCAGTGAGGCGGCGTACACAGGGCGGTGGGCCTTGCCCGGTTGCGGCAGCGGCCGGCGGGACCTTGCGGTGGCGGCCCGCGCCACCTTGCGGCAGCCCGCGTCACCTTGCGCCCGGGGCCAGGCTCACTTCGCGCCGGCCTTCTCCAGCATGGCCATCATCTCGCGATAGCCGCGCGAGCGGGCCAGGGCCAACGGCGTATTGCCGGTGCGGTCCTTCAACTGCAGGCTGGCGCCGGCCTGGATCAGCGCCTGCAGCGTCGCCTGGTGCCGTGCGCCGCCATCGCCCAGCACGATGGACTCGATCACGGCGGTCCAGTGCAGGTTGTTGACATGATCCAGTGGCGCGCCTGCCGCGATCAGCTGCCGCACCACGCCGTCGTGGCCCAGATGCGCCGCCGCGATCAGGGCCGTGCCGTCATAGCGGCTCGTCACCTGTCGGGCGCTCGCGCCCAGGGCGAGCAGCGTGCGCAGGGTCTCCTCGTCGTCGGCCACCGACGCGATCGTCACGGCGTCGTACCGGTCGTTGTCCAGCAGATGGAGGTCGGCGCCGGCCTTGGCCAGTGCGGCAACCGCAGCGCGCTGGCGCGCGAACGTGGCGACGTGCAAGGGCGTGCGGCCGTTGCCGTCCCGTGCGTCGAGCGGCGCGCCTGCGGCCGCCAGCTTCTGGATCTGCGTCACGTCGCCTTTGTGCGCGGCCGCGTGCATGCCCTTGTACTGCGCGGCTTCGGCGGCGCTCGGGCCGACCTGGGCCTGCGCCGGCAGGAGCACCATGCCGGCCAGTCCGAAGGCCGCTGCGACAAAGGAGCGCCGCAAGGCGCCGAGGAGGGAGAAGCGCCGGAAGGCAACGCCGAGGGTCTGGAAAGTCATGATCGTTCTCCTGCCGAAACGGGGGCCCGGGCGGCGAAGCTCGGGCCGTTTTGAAGGGACTTACTTGAGCAGGTCCTTGATCTTGTCGAGCGCGGCCACCGCGCATTGCTCGTCCAGGTGACCACCCGGCGCGCCGCCCACGCCGACGGCGCCGATCACTTCATTGCCGACCCTGACCGGCACGCCGCCGCCCAGCAGCAGGAAGCCGGGAATGTCCGTGAGGTTGGCTGCGGCCGGGTTCTTCTGCGCGCCTTCCATCATGGCCAGCGTGTTGTTCCTGGCGGAAGCCGAGGTGAAGGCCTTGGCCAGGCTCGCACCCAGCGTATGGGGACCGGCGTTGTCGGCACGCTGGACGGCCCGCACGGTGCCCTGCCGGTCGACCACGGTGGCGGCGACGGCGTAGCCGTTGGCGGCGCAGGCGGCCACGCTGCCGGCGGCGATCTGGTTGGCCAGTTCCAGCGACATGTTGCGTTCGGTGCGCACGGCCTGGGCCTGGGCGCCGGCGGTCAGCAGCGAGAGGGCGACAACGGTGGCGGATGCGAGCTTCTTCATGGGTATCTCCTTCGGGTGTGATGCGGTTCGATCAACCGTGGGAGAACTGTAGGTTTTGCGTGCTGCCGCGCCCATTCGTGCGGCTACGCGAGGCCCTCCGTAGAACTACGGAGCCTGGCCCTCGGCCAGCGCAGCGTACTGGCGGATCAACTGCGCCAACGACTCGGCGCCCAGCTTGCCGAACAGATTGGCGCGGTGCGTCTCCACCGTGCGCGGCGACACGTCGAGCGCGCGGCCGATTTCCTTGTTGGTGAGGCCGGCAACGATCAGGCCCAGCACCTCGCGCTCGCGTTCGGACAGCTGGGCGAATCGCTCGCGCGCCTGGCGGTCGGCCTGATGGCGCTCGCGCGACTTCACGTGCTGGCGCACCGCGTTCTGCAGCGCTTCCAGCAGCGCGTCGCCATCCACCGGCTTTTCCAGGAATTCCGCAGCGCCGGACTTGAAGGCCCGTCGGCACATCTCGACGGTGCCGTGGCCTGTGAGCATGATCACAGGCTGATCGACGCCCTGAGCCATCAGCGTGTCGAGCACCGACAGCCCGCTGATCCCCGGCATCCGCACGTCGAGCACGATGGCGCCGATGCCTTGCCGGTCGAAGCCGTCGAGGAAGGCCTGGGGATCGGCCCAGGCCTGCACCCGCAGCCCGACCGTGCCGATCAGCAGCGCGAGACTGCCACGCACGGCCTCGTCGTCGTCGATGAGGTGGATGAGCGGGGACTGCGGCGCGCTCATGGCCGGCTCCGCAGCGCCGGGCCTGCGGTCTCCGGCGCGGACGGGCCGCCCGAGGGCGCCGCGTCATCGCTGCCGTCGCCGTCGCCGCCTTGCGGCAGGCGCAGCGTGAAGACCGCGCCGCGCGGCGTGTGGGCGGCCGCGGCCAGGCTCCCGCCCATCGCCCCGGCCAGTGACTCGCACAGGCTCAGGCCCAGGCCCAGCCCGCCCTCGCGCGTCGTGAAGAACGGCTCGAAGATGCGCGGCAGCACGTCAGGCGCGATGCCCGGCCCGCTGTCGGCCACGCGCAGAAAGGCCTCGTCACCCTCGCGGCCGATGCCGACTGCCAGCGCACGACTGGCTGCGGGCACCTGCTCCAGCGCCTGCAACGCGTTCATCAGCAGGTTGTGCACGATCTGCTCCAGCGCCACCGGATCGGCCCGCACCGACAGCGTGGCGGGCGCGGTGACCTCGGGCGTGACGTCGCGGCGGCGGCACTCGGGCTCCAGCAGGTACAGGGCATTGCGCACGAGCGCCACGAGATCCAGCACCTGCGTTCCGCCGCCGCCCTGGCGCTCCAGCGCCCGGCGCAGCCGGCCGACCACGTCGGACGCACGGCGCGCCTGTTGCGCGGCCTGGGCCATGGCCTCACGCGCGGTGTCGAGTTCGGGCGGATCGTCCTGCAGCAGGCGGCTGGCCGCCTGCGTGTTGGCGAGCACCGCAGTCAGCGGCTGGTTGAGCTCATGCGCCATCCCGGCCGCCAGCTCGCCCAGTGCGTTGAGGCGCGACACCTGGCCCAGGCGCAGCAGCTCCTCGGCCCGGCGCCGCGCGGCACGCTGGCGCTGCAGCGCCAGCAGCGCGGCCAGCGCAGCGCCCAGCACCAGCGCCAGTGCGGCCATGCGCCCCCAGGGCAGTTCGCGCCAGCCCACCTGACGCTGGGCCACGACGTCGAAGGCCTGGCTGTCGGATGCCAGATGCTTGTGGAAGTCAAAGCGCCAGCCGCCCTCGGCGATCCGGCCCGGCTGCACCACGTGGGTCTGCCCTTCGTGCTCGAGCGTGACGCGCACCGGACTGCTGTCGGGCTGCATCGGCCACTCGCTCCACGGCACGGTGCCGCGCACGTCGACCCGCAACGCGAAGCTGGCGGGCATCGCGGCCAGCACCAGCCAGTAGCGACCGGCCGGCAGGTCCAGCCCGGCCAGGGCGGCGCGGCGGCTGGTGCGCGAAGCTTCTTCCGCCGCGGCCAGCGCTGCCTCGGGCCATGCGCCGTCGCGCTCGCGCCGCACCACGGCCAAGAGCTGCGGGTAGAGCGACGACAGCCGCTGCTCAGGTTGGGTGGGAGTGGCCGGATCGGCGTCGCGCTGCAGCAGCGCCAGGGTCGAGAGGATGGCGTCGTGCTGCACCACGCGCTGGCTCAGCAGCCTGTGGACGATCCGGGCATCGGTCTCGAAGGCTTCGCGCAGCCGCGTGAGCTCCAGCCGTGCCAGCGCAGTGCAGCCCAGCGCGGTGAGGACGCACCACGCCAGGACCCAGAGCGCGTGACGCCGTGCGGTTTGCAGCATGGGGCGGATTCTTGCACGGCGTCGGCCACAATAGGGTCATGTCGCCCCAAACCCTCAGCCGCCTCACGCCAGAGCGACTGCTGCGCGCCTCGGTCGCGGTGGCCGTGCTCACCATTGCGCTCAAGACGCTGGCCTGGTGGCTCACCGGATCGGTGGGGCTGCTGTCGGACGCGCTGGAGTCGGTCGTCAACCTAGCGAGCGCCGTGTTCGGACTGGCCATGGTCAACATCGCCAGCCGGCCGGCCGACGAGGAGCATCCCTACGGGCACCACAAGGCCGAGTACTTCTCGTCCGCTTTCGAGGGCGCCCTGATCGTGGTGGCATCGGCCGCCATCCTCTGGGCCGCGGTCCCGCGCCTGTTCAGCCCCCAGCCGGTGGAGCAGGTCGGGCTCGGACTCGTGCTGTCGGTGGTGAGCTCGGCCATCAACGGCGCGCTCGCCTGGATCATGCTGCAGGCCTCGCGTGCCCACCGCTCGATCGCGCTCGAGGCCGACGCGCGCCACCTCTTCACCGATGTCTGGACTTCCGTGGGCGTGGTGCTCGGCATCGGCCTGGTCGTCTTCACCGGCTGGCTCTGGGTCGATGCGCTCGTGGCCATCGGTGTCGCGCTCAACATCCTGCGCGAAGGCTTCCAGCTGGTATGGCGCTCGTCGCAGGGGCTCATGGACGAGTCGCTCGAGCCCGACATCATGGACGACATCCGCAAGACGCTCGACGGCTTCAGCCACCACACGATCCGCTTCGACCACATCCACACCCGCCGCTCCGGCCAGCGCCGCTTCATCGACCTGCACATGCACATGCCCGCGAGCTGGTCGCTGGGGCGCGCGGCGGCCGTGCGCACGAGCGTCGAGCAGGCGCTCATGAGCGCGGTGCCCGGCCTGCGCGCCTCCATCCAGCTGCTGCCGAGCGACGTCGAGGCGCACTTCAACGACCCCAAGGACCTGTTGTGATCAGCCTCATCCAGCGCGTGAGCGAGGCGCGCGTCATCGTCGACGGCGCCGTGATCGGGCAGATCGGTGTCGGCCTGCTGGTGCTCGTGTGCGCGGAACGCGGCGACAGCGAATCGCAGGCCGACCGGCTGCTCGCCAAGCTGCTGAAGCTGCGCATCTTCAGCGACGAGGCCGGCAAGATGAACCGATCCGTCCAGGACGTCGCAGGCGGGCTGCTCATCGTCAGCCAGTTCACGCTGGCGGCCGACGCCAGCGGCGGCAACCGCCCGAGCTTCACCCAGGCCGCCGCGCCGGACGAGGGGCGCCGGCTCTACGACCACTTCGTCGCCCAGGCGCGAGCGCAGCATCCGGTGGTCGAGACGGGGCGCTTTGCGGCCGACATGAAGGTGCACCTCGTCAACGACGGCCCAGTGACCATTCCGCTGCGCATCAGCTGAGCGGACGTGCCGCCAGCCAGGGAGCGCTGCGGCGCGGCTCAGTAGGGGTTGGGCAGGCCGAGCGCGCCGAGCAGCAGGATCTCGAGCGCCTCCATCGCCAGCGCATCGGCGTCGCCCGTCTCATGGTCGTAGCCCTGCGCATGCAGGGTGCCGTGCACGATCAGGTGGGCGTAGTGGTGGGCCAGCGTCTTGCCCTGCTCACGGGCTTCGCGCTCGACCACCGGCGCGCACAGGACCAGATCGGCCATCACCGACGGCTCCCGCGCATAGTCGAAGGTCAGCACATTGGTCGCGTAGTCCTTCTTGCGGTAGCTGCGATTGAGCTCGCGGCCTTCCTCTTCGCCGACGATGCGCACCGTGAGGGTGGCGTCCTTCGCCAGCGCCATGCGCGTCCACAGCGCCACCTGCTGACGGGTGAGCACCGCGCGATGGCGCGCCGCCTCGGCCGGCGCCAGCGCGCCGAACTGCAGCGACAGCGCGAGCCGGGGCAGGGCGGCGGCCATCAGAGCGCTCCCGTGCCGCGGCGGGCGGTCCCGGCCGTTTCGGCCGCGCCAGCGTCCTCGTCCTTCTTGCGCGCCGCGTCGTAGGCGTCGACGATGCGCGCCACCAGCGGATGGCGCACCACGTCGGCGCTGGTGAAGCGCGTGTGGGCAATGCCCTTGACGCGGCGCAGAATGCGCTCGGCCTCCACCAGGCCGCTCAGCTGGCCGCGCGGCAGGTCGATCTGGCTCACGTCGCCCGTCACCACCGCCTTGGCGCCGAAGCCGATGCGGGTGAGGAACATCTTCATCTGCTCGGGCGTGGTGTTCTGCGCCTCGTCGAGGATGACGAAGGCGTTGTTGAGCGTGCGTCCGCGCATGAAGGCCAGCGGCGCGATCTCCAGTGCATTGCGCTCGAACGCCTTGGTCACGCGGTCGAAGCCCATCAGGTCGTACAGCGCGTCATACAAGGGGCGCAGGTACGGGTCCACCTTCTGCGTCAGGTCGCCCGGCAGGAAGCCGAGCTTCTCGCCGGCCTCCACCGCCGGCCGCGTCAGCACGATGCGCTGCACGCTGCTGCGCTCCAGCGCATCGACCGCGCAGGCCACGGCCAGGTAGGTCTTGCCGGTGCCGGCCGGCCCGATGCCGAAGGTGATGTCGTGGTGGGCGATGTTGTCCAGGTACACCGACTGGTTGGGCGTGCGCGCCCGCAGGTCGGCCCGCCGCGTGTTGAGCACCACGGCGCCGCCCTCGTCCTGCGCCAGCGCGGCGTCCCCGGCGAGCATGAGCTGCAGCGTGTCGGCCGCGACCGGGCGCTGGGCGATCTCGTAGACCGACTGCAGCACCTCCATCGCCCGGGTGGCGCGCGGCTTCGCGCCTTCGACGCGGAACAGCTCGTTGCGGCGGGTGATTGTCACCTGCAACGCCGCCTCGATGGTGCGCAGGTGCGCATCCATCGGGCCGCACAGGTTCGTCAGGCGGGTGTTGTTGGGCGGGGTGAAGCTGTGACGGACAATCATGGAATGCGGCTCGTGTGGCGTTGTATTGTCCTCTGTCTGGCGGCCTGGCTGGCCCTGCCGGCGCAAGCCATCGTCATCACCCTGGACAAGGCCGAGGCGGCCGCCGTCGTCAGCCCGGCCGAGCCCCCGCGCGGCTGGCAGCCGGTGGCGCTGCCGCACGACTGGGACCGCACCTTCCCCGGCCACAGCGGCAGCGTCTGGTACCGCGTGCGCTTCGACCGGCCCAAAGAGGACGGGCTGCTGGGCGTCTACATCCAGCGGGCCTGCACCAATGTGGAAGTCTTCCTCAACGACGAGATCATCGGCTCGGGCGGGCAGATGGACGGCAACGTCACCCGCAACTGCTACCGGCCGCAGCTCTTCGGCATGCCGCGGGCCGTGCTGCGCGAGCAGGGCAATGAACTGCGCGTCCGCGTGGTCGGCTTCGCCGCGCGCGAGGTGTCGGCCCGCCAGCGGGCGGGCGGCCTGTCGGCGCTGCAGATCGGGCCGATGGCCGAGCTGCTGCCGGCCTACGAGACGCAGCTGTTCTGGAACGTCACCGTGGCGCAGATCATTGCGGCCACCATCGGCCTCTTGGGCGCTTCCATGCTCGGCCTCGCGGCCATGCGGCGGCGCGACACCTACCTGCTGTTCTTCGGGCTGTTTTCCATCGGATGGGCGCTCATCAGTTCGCGCCTGTTCATCAACGAGGTGCCGCTGTCGCACCGGGCCACCGAAATCCTCATCTGCAGCGCGTTTCCGCCGGTGCTCGGCTGCGCCTACCTGTTTCTGCTGCGATTCGTCGAACGGCGCCATGGCTGGGTCGATGCCTTCTTTTTCGTTCAGGCGCTGGTGGTGCCGGTCGTCCTCACCCTGGCGGGGCCGGACCATCTCCTGCCGGTGGCCAGCGCGGTCTACAACCTGGTCGCCGTCGAGTTCCTGGTCTGCGTGGCCTACTTCTTCAAGGTGTCCTGGCGCACCCACCGCCACGAGTTCTGGCTCATGGGCTCGGTGCTGCTGGTGGCGGTCGTCCTGGCCGCGATCGAGATCGCGCTGCAGAACGACCTGCTGCCGCTGCCCAAGATCCACGTCATCCACTTCACCATGCCTTTCCTGTTCGTCGTGATCGGCGTGCGGCTGATCCAGATGTTCGTGCGCGCGCTCAGCCGTGCCGAGTCGGCGCGCGAAGAACTGGAGCAGCGCGTGGCCGAGAAGTCGTCCGAGATCGAGAAGAGCTACGCGCAGCTGACCGAGCTGCGCACCGCCCAGGCCCAGCAGCAGGAGCGCCAGCGCATTGCGTCCGACCTGCACGACGATCTCGGCGCCAAGCTGCTGACCATTGCCCAGGCCAGCCAGTACGCGGGCGACCGCGAGCGCGTGGCCACCATGGCGCGCCAGGCGCTCGACGAGATGCGCCTGTCGGTGCGCGGCCTGACCGGCGAGCCCGCGCCGGCCCCCGACGTGCTGGCCGACTGGCGGGCCGAGACCGTCACCCGCCTGTCCACCGCCGGCTTCACCCCGCAGTGGGACGCGGCCGAACCGCCCGAGGGCCTGGTCCTGCCGGCGCGCACCCATGTGCAGCTCACCCGCGTGCTGCGCGAGGCGGTGTCCAACGCCATCCGCCACAGCGGCGGCCGCCAGTGCCGGGTGCAGATCGGCTTCGAGGGCGGCGCCCTGCACCTGGAAGTCGAGGACGACGGCCGCGGCCTGTCCGACCCGAAGACGCGTTCGGGCAGCGGCCATGGCCTGGCCAACATCGAGCGGCGGGTGCGCAACCTGGCCGGGCGCCACGGGTTTCGCAGCGGACCGATGGGTGGCACGCTGCTGGAGGTGGTGGTGCCGCTGGACGCTGGCACAGCCGATAATGGCGCTACCCATGAATAACGCCCTGATCGTCGAAGACCTTCCCGAAATCCGCAACTGGCTCGGGCAGGTGGCGCGTGCAGCCTTTCCCTCGCTGGAAGTGGTGTCGGTCGCGCGGCTCGACCAGGCCCTCGCGATCGTGCAGACCAGCGCCTTCGACCTGGCGCTGATCGACCTGGGCCTGCCCGACGGCAGCGGCATCGACGTCATCGGCGCGCTGCGCCGGCACCAGCCGCAGTCGCTGCCGGTGGTCGTGACCATCTACGACGACGACGACCATCTCTTTCCCGCGCTGCAGGCCGGCGCCTTCGGCTACCTGCTCAAGGAGCAGCCGCAGGACGCGCTGGTGGCGCAGCTGCTGCGCATGGCGCAGGGCGAGCCGCCGCTGTCGCCGCCCATCGCGCGGCGCGTGCTCGCGCACTTTGCGGGCGCCAGTCACCGCCGTGGCTCGCTGGTGCGCCAGATCGACAACGAAGTCAGCCTCACCGAGCGCGAGACCGACGTGCTGCAGCGCGTGGCCAAGGGCTACACGCTGCCCGAAATCGCGCAGCAGTTCGGCCTGTCCAAGCACACCATCGCCGACCACATCAAGCAGATCTACCGCAAGCTCAACGTGTCCTCGCGGGCCGAGGCCGCGCTGGAAGCCGCGCGCCGCGGCCTCGTGCAGCCCTGAGCGTCAGCCACTCCACTCCCACCCGGAAACACCATCTTGATCGGACGCCTGCAAGGAACCCTCGCCGAGAAGAACCCGCCCCAGGTCCTGGTGGACTGCAACGGGGTCGGCTACGAGGTCGACGTGCCGATGAGCACCTTCTACAACCTGCCGGGCCTGGGCGAGAAGGTCAGCCTGCTCACGCACTTCGTCGTGCGCGAGGACGCGCAGATCCTCTACGGCTTTGCCAGCGCGCCCGAGCGCGAGGCCTTCCGCCAGCTCATCAAGATCTCGGGCGTCGGCCCGCGCACCGCGCTCAGCGTGCTCTCGGGCATGAGCGTGGCCGACATCGCGCAGGCCGTCACCGCGCAGGACGCGGGCCGGCTCGTCAAGGTGCCCGGCATCGGCAAGAAGACGGCCGAGCGCCTGCTGCTCGAACTCAAGGGCAAGATCGGTGCCGACATCGGCGCCGGCGCGGCCAGCATCGCGTCGGATGCGCAGGCCGACATCCTCCAGGCCCTCGTGGCCCTGGGCTACAGCGACCGCGAGGCCGCCGCCTCGCTCAAGGCGCTGCCCAAGGACGTGGGCGTGAGCGAGGGCATCAAGCTCGCGCTCAAGTCGCTGGCCAAGTAAGCACGCGGGCCGGCCATGAGCATCCAGACCGACGACTTCGCCGCGCCACCGCCCAAGCGCGTGGTGTCGGCCGCGCCCGCCTCGCCGGGCGAGGAGCAGATCGAGCGGGCGCTGCGCCCCAAGCTGCTGGACGAATACGTGGGCCAGGCCAAGGTCCGCGAGCAGCTCGAGATCTTCATCGGCGCCGCGCGCAAGCGCAGCGAGGCGCTCGACCACGTGCTGCTGTTCGGCCCGCCCGGCCTGGGCAAGACCACGCTGAGCCACATCATCGCGGCTGAACTGGGCGTCAACCTGCGCCAGACCTCCGGCCCCGTGCTTGAAAAGCCCAAGGACCTGGCCGCGCTGCTCACCAACCTCGAGAAGAACGACGTCCTCTTCATCGACGAGATCCACCGCCTCTCGCCGGTGGTGGAAGAAATCCTCTACCCCGCGCTGGAGGACTACCAGATCGACATCATGATCGGCGAAGGCCCGGCCGCGCGCAGCATCAAGCTCGACCTGCAGCCCTTCACCCTCGTGGGCGCCACCACGCGCGCCGGCATGCTCACCAACCCGCTGCGCGACCGCTTCGGCATCGTCGCGCGGCTGGAGTTCTACACGCCCGAGGAGCTGGCCCGCATCGTCATGCGCAGCGCGGGCCTGCTCAAGGCGCCGATCGATCCGGCCGGCGGCTTCGAGATCGCACGCCGCTCGCGCGGCACGCCCCGCATCGCCAACCGCCTGCTGCGCCGCGTGCGCGACTATGCCGACGTCAAGGGCACAGGCCACATCGACGAAGCCACGGCCGGCAAGGCGCTGGCCATGCTCGACGTCGATCCGCAGGGCTTCGACATCATGGACCGCAAGCTGCTGGAGGCCGTCGTCCACCGCTTCGACGGCGGGCCGGTCGGCCTGGACAACGTCGCGGCCAGCATCGGCGAGGAGCGCGACACCATCGAGGACGTCATCGAGCCCTACCTCATCCAGCAGGGCTACCTGCAGCGCACGCCGCGCGGGCGCATCGCCACGCTGGCCGCGTACCGCCACCTGGGCGTCGCGCCGCCGGCGGGCCGGGGCGAAGGCGACCTGTTCGGCGCCTGAGGCAGACGCCGATGCAGGAGCCTGCGCCGCGCCCGGCCGAAGCCGCCGCCGAGCGGTCGGAAGCCGAAGTCTCCGACGCAGCCGCACAAGCGCAAATGCAGGCGCAGGCGCAGGCCTTCGACGAGCGCCTTGCCCGCATGACGCCCACGCTCTGGGCTCCGTGGCTCATGATGGGCCTGTGCATCGCCGTGTGGGCCGCCACCGGCATCGCCGGCATGAGCCTGACGCAGCCGCGCGCCGACGACCTCTACCGCTGGGGCGCCAACTCGGCGTCGGGCGTGCAGGCCGGGCAGGTGTGGCGGCTGCTCACCGCCATGTTCCTGCATGGCGGCGCCTTGCATCTGGCCTTCAACATGTATGCGCTGCTGCAGGCCGGCCTGCTCGTCACCCAGCTGTTCGGCAACCTCGGCTTCCTCATCATCTACCTGGGCGCGGGCCTCGCGGGCAATGCGCTGAGCCTGCACTATGCGGGGCAGGCGGGCGTATCGGTCGGTGCGTCGGGGGCGGTCTTCGGCGTGGCCGGTGCGCTGCTCGTCGCCGTCCTCCAGCATCGCGGGCGCTTTCCCATCGGGCGGCCGAGGCAGCTGCTGGTGAGCATGGGCGTCTTCATCGTGTTCTCGCTGCTCTACGGGCTCAAGGACGGCATCGACAACGCGGCCCACGTCGGCGGCCTGCTGGCCGGAGCGCTGGCCGGCTGGCTGCTCGTCGAGAAGATCGACGACGCTCCGGCGGGCCGGCGCGCGATCATGGCGCTCGCGACCCTCGCGGTGTGCCTGGGCGCCACGGCGGCGCTCGTCATGACCACGCCGCCCGCCGCGCGCGACACGGCCACCTACTACGCGGACCTGCGCCGCTTCAACGCGCTCAAGCCGCAGCTCGATGCGGCGCTGAACGCCTTCAATGACGACCTCGCGCAGAACAAGGCGGGACGCCTGACCACGCCCGACTTCCTCGCGCGCGTGGACACGGTGCATGCGCCGGCCTTGCGCGCGGTGGCTGCCGACTACGCCAGGCTGCGCCTGCCAGCCGATGAACCGGTGGGCCGCTATGCCGCCGCGTATGCACGCTTTGCCGGCGCGGTGGCGGCCAAGCTCGACGTGGACAACCGCTACACCCGCGAGCCTTCACCCGAACTCGAAGCCCGGCGCCAGTCCGTCGCCGCCGAACTTGCCCAGGCCCGTGCAGCCATCGGCCAGCTCAATGCCGAGACGAGCCGGACGAAGAAGCAGGGCGGCTGACGTCAGCCCCTTCCGCCAGCACGTTCAGCACAATCAGAAGCTGCGCCACATAGTAGGTGGCAAGCACCCAGAACGGCGCCATCGGCACCGGCGTGGCGAAACGGTTCGTCGCGAGCGTCGCGTCGCTGAGCATGAAGAAGCACGCGCCGACCGCCACCGCCAGCGCATGCGGCCCGCGCAGCACCGTGGCGCGCCCGATGGCCTGCGCCGCCATCAGCGCGATCACCACCACATAGGCCGCCACCGCGCCCCGCAGCACCGGACTCAGGTCCGGCCACAGGAACGCATACATCGCCGCGCCAATGCCCAGCGTGGCCAGCAGGGCCCTGCGGCTCGCGAACCACGGCACGCCGTGACGCAGCAGCGCGATGTAGAACAGGTGCGCCACGAGAAACGCCACCAGCCCCGGAATGAACAGGCCCGGCAGCATCAGCAGCACGTCGCCCGCGAGCGAGGCCGCCAGCGCGCCGAGCAGCAGGCCATGCGGGCGGCGCGTGGCCGGCGCCTTTGCGCAGTCCAGGCTCTGCGCCTCGGTCGACTCCGCCCGCTTGGCCAGATCGATCACGCTGGCCCGGCGTCCCGCGGCCTGCATCTGCCCCAGCACCCATGCGAGGGCCAGCAGCATCGCCAGGGGCTTGAACACCAGGTGCCAGTCATGGAGGCCCGCCGAACTCGTCGCGGTCGACAAGGCGGCCGCCTCCACCGCGAGCGCCGCCGTCATCGACAGCCGGCCCTGCAGCGCGGCGCCCACGGCCCACAGGCCGACGCACAGCGCGGCGCACCACACCAGCGCCTGCGCACGCGGCAGGCCTTCGCCAAACCACAGAAACACAGCCACGCCGCCGAGCAGCGCCATGAACTGGACTGCGCCGAACACCTGCACCGCACGGCTGACGGGCGGGTCGTAGCGCTGCACGGCAGCCATCTCGAACGCGGGGCGCGGAAATCGCGCCGCCACGTCGGCCGGCCGCCAGCCTGGCGGCTTGATCCACACCCGCAGCTTGTCGGCCCAGTTGCGCGCATGCCATGAGTCGCGCAGCAGGCTCCAGTACACCTGGGCATTGGCCCACAGCGGGTCCCAGCTGTCGAGCGGGCTGCGCGTGCCGTAGACGCACTTCTCGTCCTCTTCCTTGAAGGTGCCGAACAGGCGGTCCCACACCACCAGGATGCCGCCGTAGTTCCGGTCGAGGTAACGGTCGTTCACGGCATGGTGCACGCGGTGATTGGACGGCGAGCAGAACCAGCGGTCGAACCAGCCCAGCTTCGGCACATGCTCGGTATGCACCCAGAACTGGTAGAGCAGATCCACCAGCCCCACGATGCCGAACAGCAGCGGCGGCACGCCGGCCAGCGCCATCGGCACATAGAAGACCCAGCCCAGCAGCGCGCCGCTGGAGGTCTGGCGCAGCGCCGTCGACAGGTTGTAGTCCTGGCTCTGGTGGTGCACCACGTGCGCGGCCCACAGCACCGCCGACTCGTGGCCCAGCCGATGCAGCCAGTAGTAGCAGAAGTCGTAGAACAGCAGCGCCAGCACGAAACCCCAGACCGTGTTCCAGAACCGCGCCGCCGCCTCCAGCGGCACGAGCGACGCCGACTCGTAGATCGCCACATAGATGCCAAAGCGCAGCGCCACGGTGAACACCGCACTCACCTGGCTCAGCATGCCCAGGCTGATGCTGCTCACCGCATCGGCAAGCCGGTAGGTATTGCGCCGGCGCGCCAGGCCCCAGGCGAATTCGATGGCGATCAGCAGAAAGAAAACCGGGGTGGCAAGGACGATGATCTGGCTGGGAGTCATGTTTGGCATTGTCAGGTTCCTGCCGTGGCAAGAGGGTCGGCAACAACCCTAGCGGCAGGCGCTTCCGATGAGCGATAGGATTTGCTAGCCTCGGGCTTTCTTCGTTCGACATCTTGGTCCGCCAGAAACCCGGCCTGGATTCACTTATCAAACGTTGCAAACGCTGGATTTTGTAGAAAAAGTACTGAAGCCGAAGCAGTAGTTGTCGGGAGTGATCAGCAATGGATCAAGTTGAGGATTGGGCCTATGACATTTGTTGCTCAATCTGTGCCTATAGTAAAAATAGAAATGATCTATTGCGATCAGGCAGATCGATGGGGGCAGCAAATGGGAGTTGAAGTCAATAATGAGACTCTTGAATAGTTGGAGGACGTCAAATGGGTTGCTGATGCGCGCTGCTGCTTGCGCTGCGATTGCAAGCTTATCGGTGAATGTTCGGCCCCAACAAAACCAGGTACCAGTCAGTCCAAAGCAAACGAATGCGCCAAATAGCCAACCGCGAACCATTGATGATCTGATAGTCAGCATCAGAAGTCATTTGGGTGATGATTTCCTTTGCTGGGAAGCAGATAGGATTGAAAGATATTGGGGGATTCCAATCTTCCCGCGCGCGGCAGTCACAGCAAAATCCGATAAGGAGATGGAATTGCCGATGAGTCCCGGCGAACGTGCAAGACCGTTAGAAAGATACATGGTTTACTCTCGAAGTTTTCAAAGGAATGGCGAGAGGTACAAAGGTGTCCACGTTTTATTCAATGCCATTCGAAAACCTAATGAGAAGCCAGAAGTTTCATATCATCGCCTTTTCGAGCTCTTCGGAAATCCAACTTCTTTGATTCGAATACATTCCGAAATCGCCCCACCCCCGCCAGGTGAGAGGCCGGCTGAACTTAAGCGCGAAGGAGACTTTCAGGAGAGACATCTTGAATGGGAGGAGATCGCTCCGGACGTTCTTGTTATGGCGGATACTGGATTTCGCTCTGAAGTCGACTCCGTAATGGCAGTTAAGAAAGTAAAAAGGGGATGCGAATGAGCGTGCTGTCTCCAACTTCCGTCAGTCGACTTCGGGTCTTCCTGTGTCAATAAATTCGTGCAACGATGCTCGCCTGGTCATTCGTTATGTGAGGGGCGATGGGCATGGGCGAACGATTTAATCTTTTTCTGGTGTACTTGTCCGAGGGCTTGGGGCACTTGGACCGCCACGCGGGATCTTTCAATGGTTCTAGGGCATCGAATGGTTTACTGATCCGTTCTGCCATTTGCGCCGCTATCGCCACTGCTTCCGTAAGTGCGTTCCCCCAACCGGCCGAGGTAGCGCCGGATACTCAGCCTCAAACCATCGATGATCTGGTCGTTAGGGATGGTCTGAACAAGTCCACCGATCACGCCCTGATGCGTTGAACCTGCAAAGGAATTGCAGCGATGAGCCAGATCAGCTTCTCGGACGCAGAGTACGCGGGCAAGCGCAAGAAGACGCGGCGCGAGGTCTTCCTGG
>JBGAIH010000016.1:0-114071 GCA_044225675.1 Burkholderiaceae bacterium | reverse complement strand
GCACCCGCTCAGTGCAAATCAGCGGCAACCTTGAGGACGGCTGTTCTTTTTGAGAAGTGGCCGCTTTTGGCCGATTCCTGAAGTCTAGCCTTGGAGCTGGGGAACAGCTACCCATCAAGATGGGATCGCCGGCCGCTTACAATCAAATCGTAAAAAACCACCACCCGACAAGGCGCATTCTGGTGACGATGCAAGTAAGAACGAAGACAGGTACTGAGCCTGAGCGCAGTTATACGACTGAGTTATCTTTATTGCCTGGGGCGGTTAGAGAACAATGCAGTTTCGCGCCGTGCATCAATGTCACGACCGGTTGCCCGAGTACCTACTATTGGTCACTCATGGACGCCGTGTTCCGATAGCCGGAAAGCCTGCAACGCTTTCAAATACGCTGAGCAACTAAGTGGGAAGCTTTCGACAGATAGGACAGCGACCAGGGAGTCCTTTGTCGCCGCACTTCGGGCAGTTCACCGGCTGACGCGGTGGTTGTTCAAACGGATTGCCGGGTCCCCCCGGACCGATTGAGGCGCCGGCACGATAGCGAACATACTTGCCCATAGCATTGCCCTCCACTTTTGCCGAGTGTAAGGTGCAACGTAGGCATTGTCACCAGGCTAGGCCCTCACTGCTGCAGCAGGCTCGCCCGTTCTCTCCCTAGTATCCGGATGAGCTGATCCGCCGGCAAAGCCCTGATGGACTCATAGGTGAGAGCGCCCAAGCCTGCAAGGGCGAGGATTTCGCCCCGCGTCAATGACATCGGCAACGATAAAAGTCCGAAGTAAGAATGTGGGACGCCGAACTCAAGAGATAGAACCATCTTGTCAATATCTGCTAGGAGTGACGAGTGGTCTCCATCAAGTGCAGAAACAATCTGCTGTGCTGAACGGAGCGTGTAGCGGGCGACATCAGCGAAATTGCGTATGTGGCCATAGTCAATGCCACCAGCGAACGGACTTGTCGAATATTCGCCCTCAATTCGCTCGACAGGTATACCATCAGTCCAGTCCTTAAGGATAGCTGCTCGTTTGCACCGAGCCCAATGATCCAAAGAATCGCTTGTGTAGCTCCGCAAACTTGCGATCAGTTCTGTGTCGTATCTCGCAGATGCCTGCGAAACCCGCAGGCTTTCAGCTGTCCCCTTCTTGTTGATTGGCGTGTACGAGGCATCTGCTTCAGAGAGAACCTGAATGAGAGCAACAAGATCTTGCCCTGTGAGCTTACCCATGTCACGCTGCCTGAGCATGTCAATCAGGCGAAGCGATGATTCGAACGAGAGCGTCGAGCGTCCGCATGCGCTTCCAAGTAGCGTAAGGCGAAGCATGTCATCACCCTCATCTTCAAGTAGGCCATGTTGAATCATTCGGCCAAGAACGGCTTCAATCTGACTCGTCGAGCGCCCTAGCCACTGAGGATCAGCCTTCGCCTTCAGAAATCCGCCAAATGTATTGGCGAGCAAGCTTGGAACTTCGGTGCGTCGAACGAGCTTCGCCTGCGAGTACAGCCGCAGTACCCACGTCGCCAGCTCACGATCCTTAAAAGAAGACTCCACGCGCTCAGGGACGCCGAGCACGTAGCGCTGGAAGAGCTGCCTTCGCTCCATGCTGTTGTCCGCCAATAGGATCGACTTTCCGCGCTCATTGAAGCCGAGGCGTCCCGCGCGACCTACCATGTTCTTGTACTCGGCCACGGTGTAATCGGTGGGCTGCTCGCCAGGGAACTTGTGTTCAACCAAAATGACGGTCGATGCTGGCGTATTAATGCCAGCGGCTAGCGTGGTTGTCGAAGCCAAGACCTCGATTCCCCCCTGCGGATCACGGTAATACCTTTCCACGATTGATCGTTCGGCGGCGCCGAGGTTCGTGTCGTGAAATGCAGTCCCACCACTCAGGCATTCACGCAATTTCCTAGATGTCGACGAGATGTCATGCACTGGCAATTCTGAAAGCGCCGCGGTGACGGACGGAAGCTGCAACTCATCAGCCAAGTATTTTGCGCAGCCCTCAGCTGGTGCCTTCCTGTTCCTGAAAATGATGACCTTCTCTCCGTCGCCAACAAGCTTTCTCACGAGTGGAACGATCACATCTTGGGAGGACGACTTGTCCCTTCGAACTCGAACACTGCTTGCGGGGATGAGCTGCTGCGTGCGAGGAGCGCCATTCTCATCAAGATACTCGAACATGCCGCTACGATCGAGCACGCCCTCAAGTAGCGGCACGGGCCGTGTTGTCACAACAAGTCGCGCACAACCGAGCCACTCGTCGAATGAATTGACATTGCCAATGACTGCGGACAGAACAATGAGTTGAGGCGAAATACCCCGCTCACGCGCTCGTATTACCAAGGTAAGCAGAAGCTCGACAACAATTCCACGGGAGCTATCGGTGATGAATTGGCCTTCATCAAGGACTATGAGACCGGCTTGAGACATCACCGACGGCGCCGACAGCGCTAAGCCAAGAAACATCTCATAGGTTAAAAGTCCAATGTCATAGCGACCACTCGTGATCAACTGCGCTTGATCAGAGAAGTCCCCCGTGCATCGGGCAACTCTCAGGCCAAGAGGCCCATACAGTGCGCGAAACTCCTCGTACTTTTCGTTGGTGAGTGCTCGGTACGGAAGTAGAAACAGGGCTTTTCTCCCTTGATTGATCGCTCGCAGTGCTGCCATCTCTCCAACGAACGTCTTGCCCGAACTCGTCGGGGCCACAACCAACAGTGACTCTCCCCGAAGTACCCCATGCTCGTTCGCGGCGAGAAGCTGCAGCTCGTTGAGGCCGTCTGGATAACGGTCTGACCAAATATCTAGGACGGGGGCTGCAAGACCGTGAGCTGCAAGTTCGCCGACTAGGCCCGTGAGCTTGGGACCTACAGAACCAGGGAACATGGCGTGGAAGTTCCGGCCAGGCTGGAGCTTCGGGAAGCTGAGCCCGCCCTCCACATGGTTCACAAACACCGGATTCTGCGTGACTCCAATTCGCAAAGCTTCCGCCCTCGTCCTGTTCACAATCTCATCAATAGCGGAGAGCAAGGAGACTTCCGGCGAGCCCCATCCCGTTAGCACGTCGATGATCGCCTTAGTCAATAGGCCATGACCCGTGCCAGGCTGCTCCCACGCAGCCTCTGTGGGCGATGCCGCTGCAATGAGAACCCGTCCCTTGCCTGCGATGACATCAAATGGGGATGCGCTCATTCGAGGTACGGGAGCATTCGCTAAAACTTTGGCCGGCGCTGCACCACTGAAACAGCAATCAAGAATGCAGAGAATCGCCCGTGCCCGGGAGGTCTTGAACTGTTCGGCAAGTTCACCCATCGCGACTCCGGTCTCACTGAGTCGGAGAACTTCTGTGTCATGAACAGCCAAGTGATGGTCCGGACTACCGTGGCCGGAAAAAGAGAAAATCACCACATCTTCAGGTCCTGCATCGGTTAGCGCATTTCCGAGCGCGTAGGACACAGCTGCACGTGTCGCCTGCTCATCTACCAGAAGCTGAGCGTCGAGATCAGGGAGGGTGTCAGTGAACAGCGCCCACAGCGCTCGCGCGTCTCTAGCGGCGCCAGTTAATTCCGGAATCTCGGGGTCTTGGTGGCGGTTGACCCCCACAAATGTCGCGAAGATTTTCATCAGTGCCTACAGTAAATCAAATTATTGGCGGTAATGACAGCACCGACGGCATGCAGTTCGCACTACACTACGCGCTCAGTTGCAAGAGTGATATTCTTCGCATGCAAAGGAGCAACCGTGGCAACTAATCCTTTCCCGCAGCCCGAGCCCATTCAACGCGGCCCAGAGCCTAAAGGCACGCCCCCAACGCGACCCCGCCAAGGAATGTAAGCGGGGATGCTGCTGCGGCGATTCGAATCCGATCCAGCCACAGTGCAATAGGGCGATTCCGCGCTTTTGTTGACGTGATCCTCGCCTGAACATTTGCAAGCTCCCAGTACCTAGCCTCCAGGATGGGAAGGCCGAGTTCCGGCTTGTACAAGTTCATAGGCTCGTTGTAGAGCATCTCAGTGCGAACAGTGCGAACGCACTGCAAGACAAGAAGTGCGGAAAGACATGCAAGCCATACCGTGGTAGCGACTGCACCCCAGAGAATGGGGCGCATCGCGGCCGCCTCAAACCACTTCACCGTATATGCCAGTGCTCCTCCTGTGCCCGCAAGCAACACCGTCAGTGTGGTCGAAGCGTCCTTCGAGAGCGTCTCAGCATGCGCAAGATGCGCTTTAAGATTCTCGAAGCCAGCCTTTTCTGCGAGTTCCAAGAACTGTTCGTTTACCACCATAAATCCTCCTGCGACCTTAGGCAAAGATCGCGCAAAATTCTATGACTTCTCACGGAGATTTCAAATGGCATTCAATCCTGGCGATTTAGTAGTTCTCAAGTCCGGCGGTCCCACCATGACTGTAGAGAAGACCGGCAAACTCCATATGACTGACGAGGATGCGGTCTGGTGTGTATGGTTTGAAAAGGTCGGCGGCAGGCAGATCGTCCAGCGGGATACGTTCACTCCTGTGCTTTTGACGGCGTCGGCGAATGGGTACGGACCAATCACCATCTAGCAGCATCGGAAGATGCGCTTGAAGTGCGCCGCTGGTTCGCGACCTCACGATGTCAATTGAAGGCTCAGCTGCTTTCTTGAGGGGACGTGGGGACGTTGTCGTCCAAGCCCTCCGCAAGTTGCCCGATTATCAAGTTCAGGTCAAGAGTTCGAGATGTGGATCGAGACGGTGCGCCGTTATCAAGAATTTCCTCACGAACCACTGACGAAAGAGGAAAAAGCCAAGAAACAAAGAGCTTTCTCTCTGCAATCCACAAGTTCGAGCAGAGTCTTTTTGCAGTGAGTGAGAGTTCCTCTGGAGTTCCGGAAAAGTCCGTTGCTGGCAAGCTTTCGATCTGTTCGAGTAATGTCTTCGCGTCACGAGTCAGCTGATCTTCGCCGCTCTGAGCATGTTGAATGAGTTCCTGAAGCTGAAGCTTCTCTTGAATGAGTTCTGCATTCTTCTTCGCATAGACATTCTGATCGACCGCTCCGTCAAGCAACAGGTCCATCAGTCTTGCTATGCGGTCTTCCAGCTTTACTATTGCCAACTTATGAGTGCGTGCCCAAGACGCCGCCACAACCTCAACTCGCTTCCTCCTTCGAGCTATTCCATCACGCAGCAACGAGATCTGCGCGGCGTCTACTTCAAACGAAAGACGCATCAACAATTGTCTGCTGACCTCTTCTTCGCGAATGCACTTCACTGGGCAAGAACCAGTGTGGCAGCGGTAGTATGTGTACTGCCCCTTCTGAAACTCAGGCACGAGCATTCGGGTGCAAAGTCGACACTTGAGCATCTGCTGGTAGGCGTACCGACGAACTAGTCCTGCATTCTTCTTCCTGCCGGTGAGATGGGCCTGAACTTCGCTGAAGAGTGCGACGGACACTATAGGTGTGTGGACACCCAGGTACGATTGGTTGGTTCTACGAACAAAAATTCGACCGTAGTAGAAGGGATTGTTGAGCATTCTGGACAAGCAGCTCTTCTGAACCTTCCCACCCCTGCGCGTCCGAAGCCCGAGCTCATACATTCTGTCTCGCAACTGCTCCAAGTTAAATGCCCTGCTAGCGCATAGCTCGAAAGCCTTGGCAACCAGTGGGCCGAGAACTGGATCAATGGCTTTGACATTGCCTTTACCTGTATCAAGATAGCCCAACGGTGCGCGGTTAGGTAATAGCCCTTCCCTGAGTCGCCCCTCGATTCCCTTTCGGACTTCCTGGCGAAGATTGCGAACGTAGTCAGCTGCTACGACAGCCTGAATGTCCGCTGCAAGTCTTCCACCGCGTGATTGAAGATCAAGCGACTCGTGAGCAAAATGAATCTCAACGCCGGCGTCAATGAGTTCGCCGAGGTCTGCCCAGTCCTTGAGATTGCGCGCGCCTCTGTCGATTTTATGAATGACAACACCAATATCTGAACGGGATCGAATCAGTTTCACCAGCTTCGAGAATGCGGGACGCCCGCGCTTGGCTGCCGTCTCCCATTCCTCAAACCAGCCCATAAGCTCAATGCCGTTTCGTGCGGCATACGTGGTGATTGCAAGACGTTGCATCTCAAGCGATGAACTCTTCTCCTTCTGTTTGAGTGTGCTCACTCGGATATATGCGTAGCATTTCTTCATGACTCCTTACTATTCAAGCTAGCACGACTCTTCCCGCTTGTCATTTCCTTCTGCTTCAATGGCGGACACCGCTTCGCCAAATCGCAGAGTGCGATGAGAGCATCGATGTAGCGATCGACCTGCTCCAACTGCTCCTCTGAGAGGCCAGTAAGTGGGTCGTCACTTAGAAGTTTCGCCCGTAGTTCTTTGTCGTTCATATCAGCTAATAGTGAGCCTGTCCCTCGAAGTTCAGGAGAGTTCATTAATTGCCGAGGTGGCACGCTCGAGCAAGCGAAGCTGCAGTGGGGCGATTCCGCCTACGGCGGACCGGGCTCTTGCCCTTCGGGTGAAGCCCCTGCGGGTCTTCATCGCCTGGCGGCGACTAACGATCCCTATCGCGGGTGCACCATCGATATGCCAAGCTGGCAAAGATGTTCTCCTTCAGGTGAGGACTTCTGCGTTCTACGCTGGGTGAATGGAGAACAAACAGAAAACATCACTCATCGTTTCTGACGTGAGGAGAGATGGGACCATCATCGAATGCGTCTTGCGCAACAGGCGTACCGAGTTCTGCATCTACCAGGCCGGCGTCGTTCAGTACGCCGCCTATGTTGAGCACGGCGGCGCCAAATGCCTCCCGGTATCTGCCTCAAACAATCTGCTCAAGCATGGGGCGGTCTTGCTTCCGTCAGAGCCTTCAGAATACGGCACCACAGATGAGTTGGTCGCCGACCTTCGTGCCTATGTGAACCGCTACGTCTCTTTGTCACCGGAGTTCGTCGAGGTCGTCTGTGCATACGTGCTGCTCACGTGGACATACGACGCTTTCAACGAGCTCTGCTATCTCCGCTTTGCAGGCGACTTCGGCTCTGGAAAGAGTCGCGCGCTCTCCGTCATAGGGGCTGTGTGCAACAAGGGATTCTTCGCCTCGGCCGCTTCGACCATAAGTCCTGTGTTCTACACGCTCGACCTGTTCCGCGGCACGCTCATCCTGGACGAGGCCGACTTCCGCTACTCAGACCTGCAGTCGGACATTGTGAAGATCATGAACAACGGGAGTACGGCCGGCTTCCCCGTGCTCAGACAGACTCAGAACATGGCCCGCGAATTCGATCCTCGGGCGTTCCATGTGTTTGGTCCTAAGCTGGTCGGTATGCGAAAGACTTTTGATGACATTGCGCTTGAAAGTCGCTTCCTCACGGAGGACATGAACGCGCGAGCTATGCGGCCAGGTATTCCGTATAACCTTCCCGACGCTCAGCGAGACGAAGCACTCGTCTTGCGGAACAAGTTGCTCATGTACAGGTTTCGCGCGTTCGGGGAGGCACGCATTAAACCAGAGCTGGCAGATCGGGCGCGGTCGGGAAGATTCAATCAGACCGTCCTTCCGCTGCTGTCTGTTGCGACGACCGAGGATATGCGTGCGGCCGTCAGATCAGTAGCGGAGGAATGCGACGAACGAAGTGCTTCATTTCGTGCGCTATCGATTGAGGCCGAGGTGGTCGCGACCATATGCGAGCTGCTCGACAACGAGGGTGACGATGTTCCGGTTGGACTCATTGCGGCTGCACTCAAGCGTCGCGTTCTCGGGGAATTCGAGCGTCCTATCACGCCTCGCTATGTCGGGCAGATTCTCCGGCGCGACCTGGCTCTTTTCACATTCAAGAAGCACGGCGTGTTTGTCTTGCCCAGATCCGAGGAAGAGAAGGCTCGGCGCCTGGCAAAGCGGTTTGGGCTCTGACCCACCTCTGTCCGTGGATAGCAGGTGATCTCGGCGATTTGGGAATGCTATGCTGAAAGCACGTATCGCCGTGCTTCCGCGTGGCGCGCACTCCCCAAGAAGTGCGCTTTTTCTGCGTTCGCCGAGCCCCTCTGAAGGCCCCATGTCACCGCACATGGCGCGCCACTGCTCCAGTTCTCCCCACGTCCCCACGTCATAAAGAATCGCTTCTGTTTATCAGGTCGATGCGGCGGAGTGCCGCATCGACCTGATATGAGCGTGGGGCATCGAGTCACTGTAAAGGGTTCGGCTGCGCCCGGGCTTTGCCCGCCCTTGACAGCGCCTCGATGCCGGGAAACCGTGCCACAACGAACTGGGGACAACTTGCGCGAGAAGGTGCCCCTTCGGCACATTCTTCACCCTCCTGAACGCGGCCGATGTGCGCGAACATTAACGAGCTGCCGGTCGGTGCAGCCTCTGGACTATGAAACACATTCCCCCTCACTCACCCCTTCGCGAATGGCGCCGACGAGTTGCGTTCAAGCAGAAGGAGGTCGCAACACTACTCGGACTTCGAAGCTGTGGCCAACTGTCTCGGATCGAGCGAGGGTGCCGCGTGCCTGGGCTTCAGCTTGCCATTGCGATCGAAGTGCTCACGGGACTAACGCTTGCTGAGATCCTGAAGCCCTACTACGAGGTTGTTGAGGAAGAAACGCTTGCGCGCGCCACCACGTTACTCATGCAGCTCGAGCATAGCGAGCAGCATGTAGCGAAGCTCAAGGTGGGTCATTTGCGCGGCTGTCAGACCAGAGTCATTACAAGAACTAGACAAGACTCATATGAACAAGATAGCGCAGCACTTTAAGGTGCTGTCGGTGTACCCGACAAAGCGAGGTTTCTCATTCGTGGTCTTTGATTCCCCAAAGAAGCTGCAGGACTGGGGCAACAGGACCGTCGGCAACGATCCGACGTGCAAGTTGACGGCGGATCGCATGACGGAATTGCTTAAGCTCCACAGGCCTGACGTTCTCCTTCTCGATGATCCAAGCGGTGCGGGTGCACTGCGTAGTGTCCGGCTGGCGCGGATCGCGAAGAAGATGCGCATGCAGGTCCTCACGGTTGGCGCAGAGCTCGGGCTCGTCTCGCGACAGAACGTACGCATTGTGTTCGCCCAGGCCGGTGCGCTCAACAAGCGTGATATTGCCCAGCAGCTTGCGGAGAGATACGTGGCGCTCTCGACCAAGCCGCCGCGTGAGCGCAAGGCATGGCATGCAGAAGACCCACGCATGAACGTCTTCGATGCGGCGAGCCGTGCGCTCACCTACTACCAGATGCAGAACCGTCTCTCCAAGACTACGCATGGCGAGCGTTGAACAGGAGCTTGAGAAGCGTTGTCGCGGCTTCCCGCTTCATACGCAGGTCGATCGACAGAATCCGGTTGTTTGTGTGCTCATCCGTTGGCCCATTGGCGACGTGGCTTGGTACGTCGCCGGCTACGACAGCATGAGCTACACGGCATTCGGCTATTGCTCGGGCTTGGGGAATGACGGCTGGAGATACTTCACGGTGCTCAGCGTCTTCTCGACGACGATCGCGGGGGTACGGCCGAGCATTGACAAGACTTTCAAGCCGGCATTTGCGAGTCGCCTTGGGTTGCCCACGCAGCGAGTTTCGTTGAAGTGGGGCTAGCAAAGCTATACGAGGATAAAGGAAGGCGCTTGCGCCTTCCTTTATCTACCAATGAGAAAACAGGTCGACTCGGTGGGGGATACTTCATTCTATTGAGATGCGGCGGGACGCTTTTTCTCCGCCTTCGTGTCGTTTGAAGCTTCGTGCGCTGCCGATTTGAATCCGTCGAACGCACCACGTTTGTCCAGAATAACTACGCCGCAGCCGACCAACAATCCCACAATCACCCCCCCAACGATAACTGCCTTCCAGAACTCTTTCCTTCTTCGAGTTTCTATGGCTGCAATTACGGCGAATGACGTCTCCATTTCGACGTACAGGTTCACAATTTCTTCCAGGTGATCTCGCTTGATTTTTTCGTACTTGTCATCAAGCTGCACTCGGTCTTTGCGCGATTGGATGATGAGCTGGCTGACTTCCCGAAGCTTGGGTTTCAGTTTGAGGTAACCTGGGAAGCCTGCAGCGACGGTGTCCAGGCCAACAGCATTGATTAGTTTATCTAGCTGATCTTGAGTGAAGTTGACCGCGGAATCTAAGGCGTCATGTCGAGCTTTTCTGCAATTTTCAATTGCCTCAACTAAGTGCGTATGAATCTCTTTCTCGCTCGCATTCACCCCGTGCAAGCGAAAGAGATTCTGCGCTTCTACCACCCGACGTGACGCGTACCGCAGTTCCTTGATGGATGGAATGAATGCCTCGTTCTTCAGGCGCTCGACAAGTTTGAGCACCTCTTCCGCGCGCATCCAGTCATCAAGGTAAATCTCGTAAAGGGTTAAGTATTTTTGGGGAAGCATCATTTAAGCGGGCAAAAAAAAGCCCCGTCTCCCGGGGCTTAGAGTTCTTGTGGATCACTTAGAGAAGGAGTATTCTTTTTTCTCGACCTTCCGCGCATACTCAGCCATTTGCTGTTCGAAACGGCGAGAAGTCGTGAGTCGTGGATCCTGGACATTGGTGTTACCGCGCGACAGACGAGCGGCCACCTTCAGAGCTGCTTCTTCCTTTTTCTCTTCGGAAAAAAGCTGCTCCAAATTTACCGGCCGAATGAACCGATAGATGGTTTGGAAAATGCTCATATGACGCTCCCATGCAGACGAAACAATGCAGATAAGGGTTGTCCGCCTGCGGACAACCATCCCTGCGCCTGTACTACCAAACTCATGATAGCACAAAACACATAAAAATATGTGTGCAAATGGTAAGGAGCGGTTTCACCTCAAGGCTTCCGCTTGAAACCAAAGTGGCCATCCAATGCCGCATGTGCGGGAACGCCGTTCTGATTAAGGGATTTAAGTAAAACCGTCACGACTGCGATATGCCGAGGTACAACGCCTGTAGTAGCCTTGTAGTTCGTAATCGAAGTCGGCTGAACATCCAGAATAGCAGCGAGCGTCTTGATTGACATACCTGCCTCTTTTAGGTTTTTCTTGAACTCTCCATAGACCATTGGGAGCGAAGTCTAGCAAGAAAAAACACAAAATTATGTGCTGAGGTCTCCAAAAGCAAAAATAAACACATTAAAATATGTGTTCTCATGTTGCTTTTTCACCTAGGGAGTCCTATGGAAGATGCTGAGCGCACCATTTCAAAAACTAAGCGCGTTGGTATTTGGATTCGAGTAAGTACGGAGGATCAGGTACGGGGCGAGTCACCGGAAACACACGAGCGTCGCGCACGTGCCTATGCGGAATCCCGCGATTGGAATGTCGTTGAAGTCTATCGCTTGGACGCAATTTCCGGGAAGACCGTCAAGGACCACCCCGAAGCCAAGCGGATGCTTGCTGACATTCGCGAAGGGCATATTTCCGGCCTCATCTTCTCCAAGCTGGCGCGACTGGCCAGGAACACCAGGGAACTGCTCGACTTCGCGGATCACTTCCGGGATGCTGGCGCCGACCTAGTGTCCCTGGGCGAAGCGATCGATACCTCAACCCCGGCCGGCCGCTTGTTCTACACGATGATTGCAGCAATGGCCACGTGGGAGCGTGAAGAGATTGCCGCACGGGTTGCCGCATCCGTTCCCGTCCGTGCGCAGCTGGGCAAGCCACTGGGCGGCGCGGCCCCCTTTGGATTCCAGTGGAAGGAACAGAAGCTCGTCATCAGCGAGCAGGAAGCCCCTATCCGCAAACTCATGTATGAACTGTTCCTGGAGCACCGTCGTAAGAAGGTGGTTGCCCGCGTGCTCAATGAACGCGGGTATCGCACACGTAACGGAGGGCTGTGGTCAGACACTACGGTGGACCGGCTATTGCGCGACTCCACCGCAAAAGGCGTTCGTCGCGCGAACTACACCCAGACCAAGAGCCCAAGCGGCGCATGGGAAGTGAAGCCTGAAAGCGAATGGGTGCTCACTTCAATTGAAGCCATCGTGACTGAGGAAGTCTGGACCGAGGTCAATGCCGTTCTGGATGACAAGCGCGCGAAGGGTAAGCGGCAGACCAAGCCTGTGGCGCATCTTTTCGCTGGAGTTGCCGCTTGCCACTGCGGCCATAGGATGTATGTGCCCTCAAACTCGCCGAAGTACACCTGCAGCAAGTGCCGCAACAAGATTCCCGTGAAGGACTTGGAAGCCATCTTCAAGGAAGAGCTGCGGGCATTCGTGTTTTCGCCTGATGAGATTCTCGGGCACGTCCAAGCTGGCAACGAGCAAGTTCAGTCGTTCGAATCGCTCATCGTTTCGCTTGAAACCGAACAGAAAAAGCTTTCCAGCGAAGCGGACAAACTCATCGAGCTTTACCAAGGCGGCGTGCTCGACAAGAAAGGCTTCGGCCAGCGCTACGAAAAGATGCGCCTCAGGCTCGACCAGATCGGCGAAGAACTCCCCACCCTCCAGGCCAAGCGCGATGTTCTCAAGATAGCGCTCGCGTCCCAGGAAGAAGTCCTGTCCGGTAGCCGTGACCTTGTCGACCGGTGGGATACCTTGGAACACCCCGAACGCCGCCAAGTCGTTGAGACGATCCTCGACCGCGTAGTAATCGGAAGTGGAGAAGTTGAATTCAACTTCCTCTATAACCCAGGATTCGCGAGTTCTTCGAACTCGCTCGCATCGAACGGCTGAGCGCCGCTCACATTCTCAATCTTCTCTTAAATTGATGGTGCTTTAGCAATGAATCCTCAGGGGTTCATCGCCGCGATGAGCTGAAAGCGTGCGGGGAACTCCGCACGCCGCGCCGCCCGCGCGATGCGGATCGTCCCTGTCTCGAGGGGCTCGCGCAGGGCTTCGAGCGCGGCGCGTGGAAACTCGGGCAGCTCGTCCAGAAAGAGCACGCCGTTGTGCGCGAGCGAGATCTCGCCCGGCCTGGGCGGCGAGCCGCCGCCGACCAGGGCCACGGCGCTGGCCGAGTGATGCGGGCTGCCGGTGGGCCGCTGGGCCCAGCGCGCCAGATCGAAGCGTCCCGCCAGGCTGGCGATGGCCGCGCTCTCCAGCGCCTCGTCCACGCTCATCGGCGGCAGCAGCGCGGCAAAGCGGTGCGCGAGCATCGACTTGCCCGAGCCCGGCGGGCCCATGAGCAGCAGGCTGTGGCCGCCCGCCGCAGCGATCTCGAGCGCGCGCCGCGCCGCCGCCTGGCCTTTCACGTCGCTCAGATCGGGGTAGGTCGGCGGTGCGGCCGAGACGGCGCCTTCGACGCGGCTCCAGCCGTCGGGTGCCGCGTCGTCCAGGCCCTCCAGCGCAGCGCCGCCTTCCGGCGCGAACTGCCGCACGACGTCGAGCAGGTGCCGCGCGCGGTAGACCTGCGAGCCCGGCACGAGCGCCGCTTCTTCCGCGCTGCCCGGCGGCAGCACCAGCCGCGTGCTGGCGCCGGCCTGATGCAGCGCCAGGCCCATGGCCAGCGCGCCGCGCACCGGCCGCAGCTCGCCTGACAGCGACAGTTCGCCCGCAAACTCGTGTCCCGCAAGTCGCGCGGCGTCGATCTGCCCGGCAGCAGCCAGGATGCCCAGGGCGATCGGCAGGTCAAAGCGGCCGGAGTCCTTGGGCAGGTCGGCCGGCGCCAGGTTGACGGTGATGCGCTTGTTGTGCGGGAACTCCAGCCCCGCGTTCTGCAGCGCCGAGCGCACCCTCTCGCGCGCTTCCTTGACTTCGACGTCGGCCAGGCCCACCAGCGTGAAGCTCGGCAGGCCATTGGCCAGATGCACCTCGACGGTGACGGCGGGCGCCTGCAGGCCCAGCAAGGCGCGGCTTTGCACCAGGGACAAACTCATGAAGCAGCAACTCCCCAAACAGGTGCGGACATTCCGCATGCACTGGAAAAAAAACATGAACGCACCGCGATGGTGCTTTTCGAGGGGGTTCGAGACTGCTGCCCCAGGTAGCAAAACGTATCCAAGTGCGGCTTGGTGCACCGCCTTGCTACCGGTGTGGATTTTGGCACGCTCCCTGCTTAGTCGAAGCGTCCTTTCATTTTCTAACCAGGAGAAGCTTGTGAAACTGACCGCTACCAAAACGATGATCGTCGCCGCTCTGGCTTTTTCCAGCGCCGCGTTTGCCCAGACCAAGGCGCCCGAGCCTGACTACACCCTGGCCTTCAACGCCGGCCTGGTGACCGACTACCGTTTCCGCGGCATCTCCCAGTCGCGTCTGCGTCCGGCCCTGCAAGGCGGCATCGACTTCACCCACAAGAGCGGTTTCTACCTCGGCTTCTGGGGCTCGACCATCAAGATTCTCGAAGACATCCCCGGCGGCGACGGCGCGGTGGAACTCGACTTCTACGGCGGCTACCGTGGCACGGCCGGCCCCGTCGGCTATGACGTCGGCCTGCTGCGCTACCAGTACCCGAGCGAGAACTTCACCCCCACGGTGAACACGACCGAGCTGTACGGCGCGCTGACCTTCGGCCCGGCCACGGTCAAGTACTCGCACAGCCTCGACAAGCAGACCTTCGGCGTCGGCAACAGCCGCGGCAGCTACTACCTGGAAGCCGCCGCCACGTTCGACCTGGGCAGCGGCTACAGCCTGACCCCGCACATCGGCCACCAGAAGTTCGACAACAACCCGGTGCCCAGCTACACCGACTACTCGCTGGCCCTGAACAAGGACTTCGGCAACGGTTTCGTGGCCTCCGCCACGCTGGTGACGACGGACGCCGACAAGACGTTCTACGCCTCGCCGGCCAACGGCAAATTCCTGGGCAAGACGGGCCTGGTCCTGGGCGTCAAGTACAACTTCTGATAACCGTCTCTGTTGAGGAGAAGACATGAAACTCGTAACGGCCATCATCAAACCGTTCAAGCTGGATGAGGTGCGTGAAGCCCTCTCCGGGATCGGGGTGCAGGGCATCACGGTGACCGAAGTCAAGGGCTTCGGACGCCAGAAGGGCCACACCGAGCTGTATCGCGGCGCGGAGTATGTGGTGGATTTCCTGCCCAAGGTAAAAATCGAAGCGGCGGTGGCCGACGATCTGGTTGAGCGTGTGATCGAAGCGGTGGAGGGCGCCGCCCGGACCGGCAAGATCGGCGACGGCAAGATCTTTGTCTACGACCTGGAGCAGGTGGTTCGCATCCGCACCGGGGAAACCGGCAAGGAAGCGCTGTAGTCCAGCATCAAGAAAGAGACCGAACATGAAAAAACTGCTTGCCTCCCTGGCCTTGGGCCTGGGCCTGATGATCGGCGCCACCGCCGTCATCGCCCAGACGCCGGCCGCTTCGACGGCTGAACCGTCGGCTTCCGTCGCGACGGCGCCTGCCGCCGCCCCGGCTTCCGCTGCCGCGCCGGCTGCGTCCGCTGCGGCTCCGGCCGCCGCGGCTGCCGCCTCCGCACCCGCAGCGCCTGCCGCTGCGCCGGCGCCCGTGCCCAACAAGGGCGACACCGCCTGGATGACGGTGGCCACCGCGCTCGTGATCTTCATGACCATCCCTGGCCTGGCGCTGTTCTACGGCGGCCTCGTGCGCAGCAAGAACATGCTGTCCGTGCTGATGCAGGTCTTCGTCGTCACGTCGATGATCTACGTCCTGTGGGTCGTGTACGGCTATTCGCTGGCCTTCGGCGGCGACGGCGCGTTCATCGGCACCTTCGACAAGATCTTCCTCAAGGGCATCACGCCGGATTCCGTCGCGGCGACCTTCAGCAAGGGTGTCGTGATTCCGGAACTGTCGTTCGTCGGCTTCCAGGCCACGTTCGCGGCCATCACCTGCGCGCTGATCGTCGGTGCCTTCGCCGAGCGCATCAAGTTCTCGGCCGTGCTGCTGTTCTGCGCCATCTGGTTCACGTTCTGCTACCTGCCCATGGCGCACATGGTCTGGTACTGGGCCGGTCCGGACGCGATCACCGACGCTGCCTCGCTCGAGAAGGTCACGGCTGCCGCCGGATGGCTCTGGGCCAAGGGTGCGCTGGACTTCGCAGGCGGCACCGTGGTGCACATCAACGCCGGTATCGCCGGTCTGGTGGGTGCCTATGTGCTCGGCAAGCGCACGGGTTACGGCAAGGAATCGATGGCGCCTCACAGCCTGACGCTGACCATGGTCGGTGCCTCCATGCTGTGGGTGGGCTGGTTCGGCTTCAACGCCGGCTCCAACCTCGAAGCCAACGGCCTGACGGCACTGGCCTTCGTCAACACGATGATCGCCACCGCTGCGGCCACGCTGTCCTGGATCGCCGGTGAGGCGCTGTCCAAGGGCAAGGCCTCCATGCTGGGCGCCGCCTCCGGTGCCGTGGCCGGCCTCGTGGCCATCACCCCGGCCTGCGGCTTCGTCGGCCCGATGGGCGCCATCGTGATCGGCCTGCTGGCTGGCGTGGTCTGCCTCTGGGGCGTCAACGGCCTCAAGCGCATGCTCGGCGCCGACGACTCGCTGGACGTCTTTGGCGTCCACGGCGTGGGCGGCATCCTGGGCGCGCTGCTGACGGGTGTGTTCGCATCCCCGTCGCTGGGCGGCACCGGCGTGTACGACTACGTGGCCAACAAGGTCGGCGAGAGCTACTCCATCGGCGGCCAGGTCTGGATCCAGTTCCAGGGCGTGCTGACCACGGTGATCCTCTCGGCCGTCGTCTCCTTCATCGCCTACAAGATCGTCGATCTCGTGATCGGCCTGCGGGTGACGGAAGAGGAAGAGCGCGAAGGCCTCGACATCAGCAGCCACGGCGAAACCGCCTACAACCGCTGATCCGCCTCCCCGCCGCGCCGGCTCCCCGCCGGTGCGGCGCAACGATTCCAAGCAAGAGTCTCCTTTGGATGTTCGGCCCCCGGCAACGGGGGCCTTTTTTTTTGTCCGCCGCGGCGTGGCAGGCTGCGTCAGCTCCGCCTGCGGGTGCACAATGTCCGTGGAGACACACCCATGACTTCCCCGCTGACCCTTGCCTGCGAAGGCCTGCGCTGCGATATCCGCCCCGAACTCGGCGGCTGCATTGCCGGGCTGTGGCTCGGCAACGAGCCGGTGCTGCGCTCGGTGCGCGGCGACGCATCGCACACGTCCCTCCTGTCGGCCCGCCTGTCGGGCTGCTACCCGCTGGTGCCGTATTCCAACCGCGTGGGCCACGCCACGCTGGTCTGGCAAGGCACCAGCCATCCGCTCATCCGCAACAACGGCGACGAGCCTCATGCCATCCACGGCGTTGGCTGGCAGCGGCCCTGGGAGGTGCTGGAGTCCGACGGCCGCTTCGCCATGCTGGCCTTCGAGCACCGGGCCGATGCGGCCTGGCCGTTCGCCTTCGACGCGTCGCAGACCTTTCGCGTCGGCTCGCACACGCTGGAGATGACGCTGAGCATCACCAACCAGTCGCCCGCGCCGGCGCCCGTGGGGCTGGGCTGGCACCCCTACTTCGTCAAGCGCGCACGCAGCCGCATCGCTTTCGAGGCCACCGGCCGCTGGGAGATGGGCGAGGACAAGCTGCCCACGCGCAGGCTGCCTGCCCATGGCCTGGACGCCGACTGTGCCTTCCTCGACGTCGACCACTGCTTCGACGGCTGGAGCGGCACCGTCCACCTGCGCGACGAGAAGCTGCACACCCAGCTGACCTCCAATCTCGGCCGGCTCGTCGTCTACACCAATGACACCCGCGACTTCGTCGCCATCGAGCCGGTGAGCCATGTGAACAACGCCATCAACCTCGTGGCCTCGACAGGTGCCGAACCTGACGAGCTGGGCCTGCGCATCCTGCAGCCGGGCGAGTCGATGAGCGCGCAGATGAGCATCCAGTCCGAAAGCATCAAGGCATGACCTCCAGCGTTTCACTGCCCCGCCTGGCCGTCCCATTGCAGTGGCAGGCCGTGACCCCGGCCGACGGTCTGGGCGAATCGCCGTTCTGGCACCCCGGGGAGCTCATGCTTTACTGGGTCGACATTCCCAACCGGCAGGTGCGCCGCATGAACGTCTTCATGGGCAGCATCGATAGCTGGGCCATGCCGTCGGAGCCCGGCAGCATCGCGCCGGCCACCGGCGGCGGACTCGTGCTGGCCCTGCGTGACGGCATGTACCGCGCGCGGCAGTGGGGCGGCGCGCTGGAGCTGCTGCACCGCTTCGGCCACGACACCGCAACCACCCGCTTCAACGACGGCAAGGCCGATCCGGCCGGGCGCTTCTGGGCCGGCACCATGTACGAGCCGCGCGACAAGCCGCTGGCCGCACTGCATGCGCTGGACCTGCGCAGCGGCGCACCGGTGATCCAGGAGCAGGTCGGCGGCGCGACGCTGTCCAATGGCCTGGCCTGGTCGCCTGACGCGCGTACCGTCTACTGGGCCGACACCGTGCCCCATACCGTCTGGGCCTGGGACTGGGACGCCGCGAGCAATGCCATGACGCGCCGCCGCGTCTTCGCGCAATTCACGCCCAAGCCGGCCGGTTGGCAGTACGGCCTGCCCGGCTGCACGCCCGCCACCTACGGCGGACGGCCCGACGGCGCGGCTGTCGACGCCGAGGGCAACTACTGGGTCGCGATGTTCGAAGGCGCCCGCCTGCTGCAGTTCGCTCCCGACGGCCGGCTGCTGGCCGAGCATCCGCTGCCGGCCCAATGCCCGACCATGCCCTGCTTCGGCGGCGACGACCTGCGCACGCTCTACGTCACCACCGCCAGCCTGAACCGCCCGGCCGCCGAGCTGCGCGACATGCCGCAGTCGGGCTGCGTCTTCAGCACGCGGGTCGAGGTGCCGGGCCTGCCGGTGAACTTCTTTCAGGACCCGCGTTAGAAAAGTTCAAGGGCGCACGCGCCCAGCCCCGCTACCATCGTCGCCGTGGAACCCGCCCTGCAACCGCTCATCGACCGCATCCGCGCCGCGCAGGCCGGTGGCATGCCGCTGCGCATCCGCGGCGGCGGCACCAAGGACTTTCTCGGGCCATGGATCGACGGCGAGCTGCTCGACACGCGGGCGCTGGCCGGCGTGGTGAGCTACGAGCCGAGCGAGCTGGTCGTCACCGTCCGCGCCGGCGAGCCGCTTGCGGCCCTGGAGACGCTGCTGGCTGGCTGCGGCCAGAGCCTTCCCTTCGAGCCGCCGCACTTCGGCCCGGGCGCCACCGTCGGCGGCATGGTGGCTGCCGGCCTGTCGGGCCCAGCCCGCGCGAGCGCCGGCTCGGTGCGCGACTACGTGCTGGGCGCCCGCATCGTCAACGGCCGCGGCGAGCTGCTGACCTTTGGCGGCCAGGTCATGAAGAACGTGGCCGGCTACGATCTCTCGCGGCTCATGGCCGGCTCGCTCGGCACGCTCGGCCTGATCGCCGAGGTCAGCCTCAAGGTTCTGCCCCTTGCACCCGCCGAGGTCACGCTGGGTTTCGCGATGGACGCCGACGCTGCCCTGCGCGCCCTGAACACCTGGGGCGGCCAGCCGCTGCCGCTCAACGCCAGCTGCTGGACGGTCGAATCCGGCCAGGGCGTGCTGTGGCTGCGCCTGCGCGGCGCCGTGGCAGCGGTCGACGCCGCCTGCCGCAAGCTCGGCGGCGAGCGGCTCGGCACGGCGCAGGCGAGTGCCTTCTGGCAGTCGCTGCGGGAGCAGACCCACCCCTTCTTCGCGGCGGCCGCAGCCGACCAGGGCCTGTGGCGCCTGTCGGTGGCGCAGGCTGCGCCGCCGCTTCCCCTGCCGCAGCCTCAGCTCGTGGAGTGGCATGGCGGCCAGCGCTGGCTCCACGCGCCGGTCGACGCCGCGCCAGCCCTGCGCGCCGCCGCGCAGCAGGCCGGCGGACATGCCACGCTGTTCAGGCGTCCCGCCCACGCTGCCGGCGCCCACGGCGTGGCCGTCTTCACACCGCCGGCAGCGCCGCTCGATCGCATCCAGCGTGAACTCATGAAGCAGTTCGACCCGGCCGGCATCTTCCAGCCGGGCCGCCTGCTGGCCCCATCCTCGGCTGCTGCCGTTTCAGGCTGAGCCGCACCCCGCCATGCAGACCCAGCTCGCACCCGAATTCCAGGGCACGCCCGACGGCCAGGAGGCCGAAGCCATCCTGCGCAAATGCGTGCACTGCGGCTTCTGCACCGCCACCTGCCCGACCTACCAGCTGCTGGGCGACGAGCTGGACGGACCGCGCGGACGCATCTATCTCATCAAGCAGGTGCTCGAAGGCGCCGAGCCCACGCGCGCCACCCAGATGCACCTCGACCGGTGCCTGACCTGCCGCAACTGCGAGTCGACCTGCCCGAGCGGCGTGCAGTACGGCCATCTGGTGGACATCGGCCGCAAGATCGTTGACGCCAAGGTGCCGCGTCCCGCCGCCGAACGCGCCCTGCGCTGGGCGCTCAAGGAGGGTCTGCCCTCGCCGCTGTTCGGCCCGGCCATGAAGCTCGGGCAGGCGGTGCGCGGCCTGCTTCCGGCCGCGCTGCAGGCCAAGGTCCCGCCAGCCCGGCCGGCCGGCGGCCGCCCGGCGCGCAGCCATGCCCGCCGCATGCTCATGCTCGAAGGCTGCGTCCAGCCGTCGATGGCGCCGAACATCAACAACGCCACGGCGCGCGTGCTCGACGCCGCCGGCATCGAGCTGCTTGCCGCGCCGCAGGCCGGCTGTTGTGGCGCGGTGCGTTTCCACCTCAATGACCAGGACGGTGGCAAGGCGCAGATGCGCGCCAACATCGACGCCTGGTGGCCGCAGGTGGAGGCGGGCGCCGAGGCGATCGTCGTCAATGCCTCGGGCTGCGGCGTCATGGTCAAGGACTACGGCCATCTGCTGCGGGACGATCCGGCCTATGCCGACAAGGCCCGGCGGATCAGCGCCCTCGCGTGCGACCTGAGCGAGCTGCTGCCGCAACTGGTGCCCGCGCTGCAGGGCCGCGTGCGGCCCGCGCCCGGTACGCTGGCCTTCCATCCGCCCTGCACGCTGCAGCATGGCCAGAAGCTGCGCGGCGGTGTCGAGACGCATCTGGGTGCGCTCGGCTTCGACGTGCGTACGGCGCCGAACGAAGCCCATCTGTGCTGCGGCTCGGCCGGCACCTACTCGGTGCTGCAGCCGCAGATCGCGACCACCCTGCGCGACCGCAAGCTCGGCCATCTGGGTGAGCTGGCACCAAGGGCCATCGTCTCGGCCAACATCGGCTGCATCACGCATCTGCAAAGCGGCACCGACACGCCCGTGCGACACTGGGTGGAAGTGCTCGACGAGGCCCTGGCGCCGGCCTGAGCGCCGCGCCAGAAGCCCGCCCTGCGGCGCCCGGCGCCGGAATCTCGACGCGGGGAGCCGGCGGAATGTTCGCCAAAATCTACCCGCTGGTATAAAATCGCCACATCGTCCGCAGGGCCTGTCGCCGCGCGGGACGCCTTCACGGAGAACAGAACCCATGCCGGTTGTCAAAGCCAAGTCCAGCCCCCGCACGCCCGCCCGCCGCGCCCGCCATGTGGCGCACGAGGCCACACCCGAGGGCGCGGAGCCGGTGCCCGACAAGCGCAGCGTCAAGGCCATGCAGATCCTCAGCGCGGCCGCCAAGATCTTCAACGAGCGCGGTTACCACGGCACCTCGGTGGCCGACGTCGCCGAGGCGCTGGGCGTGAGCAAGCCCTTTCTCTACTACTACCTCAAGAACAAGGACGACATGCTGTTCGAATGCTCGCGCATCGCGACCGAGCAGCTGCACAGCATGCTCGACGAAGTGCGCAAGGCCGACGTGAGCGGCTGGGAGCGGCTCGAACTCGTGTTCAAGGGCTATGCCCGCGTGATGACGACCGACTTCGGCATCTGCCTGATCCGCAACACGGCACCGGGCTCGCTGCCCACCAACAGCCGCGAGAAGCTCTGGGTCGGCCGCCGGCGCCTGAACCGCGAGGTCGAGCAGATCATCGCGCAGGGCATTGCCGACGGCTCGATCCGCAAGTGCGACCCGATCGCGCTGTCGTTCGCGATCTTCGGCGCGTTCAACTGGATCACCTACTGGTACCGCGACAACGGCCCGCTCTCGCCCGACGACATCTCCAGCCGCTTCCTCGACCTGTTCGCCAACGGCGTGCATCCCCAGGCGAAGGCGGCACGATGAGCTGGCGCGTCCACGACTGGTTCGAGTACACGGCCACCACGCGGCCGGACCTGCCCTTCCTGTCGATGAAGGGCCGCACCCTGAGCTACGCGCAGGCCGATGCGCAGGCCAACCAGTGGGCGAACGCGATGGTCGCCGGCGGCCTGGCCATTGGCGACCGGATCTCCTGCCTGTCGACCAACGCGATCGAGATGGGGCTGATGCTCATCGGCGCTGCCAAGGCGGGCGTCGCGCCCGTCATGCTCAACTACCGGCTGGCGCCGCCCGAGTGGCTGGCGATCCTGCGCGACAGCGAGCCGCGCATCCTGTTCGTGCGCGGCGAAGCCTACGTCCAGGCCATCGACGCCCTGGCCCTGCCGCGCTTGCTGCCGGGCATCCGCCTGGTTGCGCTGGACGCAGCCGCGCCAGCGGGCTGGCAGACCCTGGCGCAGTTCCTGGCCGGGCATCCGGCGAGCCGGCCGAACCGTCCGGTCAAGCCGACCGACATGCTCTACCTGATCTACACCAGCGGCACCACCGGGCTGCCCAAGGGGGTGATGATCAGCCACGAGAACGTGCTGGCCCACGTCGAGCAATCGATGACGGCGTCCAGCGCGAGCAAGGCGCCGGGCGAGCGGGCGCTGGTGACCACGCCGCTGTACCACGCGGCCGGCGTGCACCGCATCATCAATGCCGCAGTGACCAAGGGCACGGTGGTGCTGATGGAGCACTTCGACGGACCGGAGTTCGTCGATACGCTGGTGCGCGAGCGCATCAACACCTGCAACATGGTGCCGGCGATCATGCAGTCGCTGCTCGACGACATTCCCGACATTGCCGAGCGTGACTTCAGCCAGCTGCGCGTGATCTACTACGGCGCCGCGCCGGTGAGCGTCGCGCTGCTGCGCCGCGCGCTGGCCGTGTTCCGCTGCGACCTGATCCAGGGCTACGGCCTGACCGAGTCGTCCGGCGGCTTCGTCTACCTCAATGAGGTGGACCATGCACGCGCCCTGGCGGGCCAGGAGCACCTGCTGCGCTCCACAGGGCGGCCGGTGCTGGCGGAGGTGCGCATCGTCGACGACGCGGGCCGCGACCTGCCACCGGGCGAGCCGGGCGAGCTGATCGTGCGCGGCCCGAACGTGATGATGGGCTACTGGCGCAACCCCGACGCCACGGCGCAGACGCTGCGCGATGGCTGGCTGCATTCGGGCGACGTGGCGTCGATGGACGAAGAAGGCTACATCTATCTGCGCGACCGGCTCAAGGACATGATCGTGACCGGCGGTACCAATGTCTACCCGCGCGAGGTGGAGAACGTGCTGATGGAGCATCCCGACATCGCCGATGTGGCGGTGATCGGCGTGCCCGACGTGAAGTGGGGCGAGGCCATCATGGCGGTGTGCGTGCCACGCGGCACGCGCCAGCCCGATGACGCGGAGCTGATCGCCTTCTGCCGCGAGCGACTCGGAGGATTCAAGATCCCGCGCCGTTACGCCTTCGTGGACGCGCTGCCGCGCAATGCGAGCGGCAAGGTGCTCAAGCGCGAGCTGCGGGCGCCTTACTGGGCGGGGCAGGAGCGCAGCGTCGCTTGAGGGACGGCTCACCGGCTTGCTCCTGGTGCGGGCTGTGGTGGCTCTCTGAGACCTCGCGAGGCAAAGTCGCGTGCCCCTGGGGCCGGGGCGCTTCGCTGGGGCGGTCGGCACTTCGTGTCCGACTGCCCTGCGGTACTCGGTCTTGCGGGCCGGTGCCGAACTCGCTACGCGCTTCGCGCTGCGCTCAGACAGCGGCACCGAGTCAGATGACGAAGCGCGCTGCGCGCGCGCCCGCAAGACCTCCGTTCCTCGGCGCCCCAGAAGGCGCGCCCCGGCCCCAGGGGCACGCGACTTTGCCGGGAGGCGGGTGGGCTGGCCTGCGACTGCGTCACGCGCTGCACTGCGGTTGGCTTCGCCGTTGATGGGCGCTCGGCGCGCAACACATTTGCTCTCGCAGTTGTAGTTGTAGTTGCAGTTGTAGTTGCAGGCGCCAACGCTGACGCCGCCGTGTTCACAGTCGCAGTCGACGAGGTGCGATGCCTTGAATCTGCAGCGCCAACCCAGACGCTACTTCTGTCTCGCGGCGGGCGGCAGGCCGGTGGGGGCGATTTCTGGAGCGGCGAGGAGCGGAGGGCTTGCGGGCGCGCGCGAAGCGCGCTTCGTCATCTGACTCGGTGCAGCTGTCTGAGTGTAGAGAGCGAAGCGAACGAAGCGAGTTCTGCACCGGCCCGCAAGCCCGAGCACCGCAGCGGAGCCTGCGCGCAGCGCAGGCCGCTCCAGTATGAGCCCCCACCGGCCTGCCGCCCGCCGCGAGACAGCGCGAGGTGCCACAAAAGCCAAGGCAAGGACCTGCGGCAACGCCACCGCCAACCACCCATCTGTACCAACAGGTAGCTTCCTGCCGCTACCCCACCCACATCTGAGGCAGAACATCGAAACCAGAGAGGTCTCAGGGGAAACCTCCCCCGTATCGCCCCGCTTGACAAGCCTCTCCCGGCAGGCTCTAATGCCTCAATCCTACCAACCGGTAGTAAATGTTCGAGCAACCGGATGTTCGCTGCGACGCGCTCCAGGCGACGTTCAAACAGGAGACCTGACATGCAAACCATCTCGCGCAGAACCTTCGGCGCTGCCGCTGCCGGCGCCGCCCTCGGCGCCATTGCCCCGAGCGTCTTCGCCCAGGGCGCCTTCCCCACGCGCCCCGTCACCATCCTCGTAGGCTACCCGGCTGGCGGGCCGACCGACATCTACGTGCGCGCCATGGCCAAGCACCTGTCGGACATGTGGAAGCAGCCCGTCATCGTCGACAACAAGGCGGGCGCGTCGGGCTCCATCGCGGCCATGCAGGCGCTCAAGGCCACGCCGGACGGCTACACCCTGCTGTTCACCAACAACGCCGCCAACGGCGCCTACGAGGTGCTCAATCCCAAGACCGCCACCTACCGCACCCTGCGCGACTTCGCGCCGGTGGCGCTGTTCGGCCTGTCGCCCAGCATCATGGTCGTGCGCGCCGGTCTGCCGGTGAAGGACGCCAAGGAATTCGTCGCCATGGCCAAGGCCAATCCGGGCAAGCTCACCTACGGCAGCTCGGCCATCGGCAGCGCGCCCCACCTGGCGTCCGAACTGCTGCAAAGTGTGGCCGGCATCAAGCTGCTGCACGTGCCCTTCAACGGCGCGGCGCCCGTCATGCAGGCGCTGCTGAGCGACACGGTCGACATGTACATCGGCGGTGCATCCACCGTCATGGGCCAGGTGCGCAACGGCAAGCTGCGCGCCATCGGCGCGGTGCATGCCACGCGCCTGCAGTCGGCACCGGACATCCCTACCATGGCGGAGCAGGGCTTCAAGGGCGTGGAGTACGCCTCGTGGTTCGGCCTGCTGGCATCGGCCCAGGTCCCCGGCCCGCTGCTGGACCAGATCAACGCCGACTGCCGCAAGGTCATGGACCTGCCCGAGATGCGCGCGCAGCTCCAGACCTTCGGCATCGAGTACACGTCCTACACGCGTCCGCAGTTCCTGCAGGTCGTCAAGGAAGAGGTCGAGCGTTCGAGCAAGGTCGTCAGCGAAGGCAAGATCTCGCAGGAGTGAACCACCGGCCCGGACACGGGCCCGGCACCATGAAAAACGGCGACCTCGGTCGCCGTTGTCGTTGGTGGGGTCGGACGCGTCGTCATCACAACGTGCCCTCCGGCATCAGCCCGGCCCGGTTTACACCACGCTGGGCCGTTCGTACACCAGGCCTTGCGCCGGCCACCAGGCCACGCGTGCGTCGCGCTGCGACTGCAGTGCGGTGGCGTTCACGCCGGCCAGACGGTTCAATACGCGCTCGGTGTCGGCACCCAGCCCCGGTACCGGCTGGAAGCTCGGCTTGCCGGTGCCCGCAAAGCGGATCGGATTGCCCGCGACCTGGATGTGGCGGCCCAGCGGGTGGTCGTCACTGAAGCCCACCAGCATGTGCCGCAGCGCCACATGAGGATGCTCGAACGCCTCGCGGATGTTCACCACCTTGGCGCCCGGAATGCCCAGCTGCACGAAGCGGCGCTGCCACTCGTCGGCCGTCTCGCGCGCCATGGCTTCGGACACCAGGGCGTTGAGATAGGGCTCGTTCTCGCGGCGCAGGGCTTCGTTGGCGATCCGTGGATCGTTCACCCACTCGGGGTGCCCGAAGGCCTCGCAGGCCTTGGCCCAGAACTGGCCGGTGATGCCGAGCACGAACCAGCGGCCGTCGCCGGCCAGGAACGGACCGTAGGGCATGGCGCCGTTGCCGCCGCGCCGGGGCGTGGCGGCGTAGCGCATGCCGCTCATGGCGGTCGGCACGCGGTAGCCCTGCATCGCGAGCTGCACGTCGAACAGGGCGATGTCCAGCGCGGCGCCCTGGCCCGTCGCGTCGCGCCGGCGCAGCGCGGCGAGGATGCCGATCGCCGCATACAGCGCGCCGCCGATGCCGCCGATCGGATTGCCCCAGCGCACCGGCGGCGAGCCGGGCTCGCCCGTGCCGGTGATGCTCATGGCGCCGCCGATGGCCTGCACCGTGGCGTCATAGGCGGGCTGGCTGGCCCAGGGGCCGTCCTGCCCGTAGCCCGAGACCGAGCAGCACACCAACGCGGGCTTGAGCGCGCGCAGCGCTGCGGCGTCCAGGCCCAGGCGCGCCATCGTGCCGGGCTTGTGGTTGTCGTAGACCACGTCGGCGGCCTGCGCAAGCTGGCGCATCAGCGCCAGGCCTTCGGCCGACTTGAGGTCGAGGCAGACGCTGCGCTTGTTGCGGTTGAGCCCGAAGGCATAGGCGATGGCCGGCGGCACGCGGCCACCTTCGGGCAGCTCGCCGACGGGGGCGGGCTCGCCTGCGGGAGGCCGTTCGATCTTGAGCACCGTGGCGCCGAGGTCGGCGAGGATCTGCGTGCCCAGCGTGCCGCTCGGCTCGTCGCCGCACAGCTCCAGCACCAGCGTGCCCGCCAGCGGGCCGGGCATGGCCGCCATCGCGGCGATCTCCTGCTGCAGCGGCGTGAGCGGCCGGGGCTGCACGCCGGGTGCGGGTGACGCGGATCGGGATGCGCCCACCGCAGAAGCCTCAGGCGCCGACGCCAGCTCGCGCAGCACCTCCTCGGTGTTCTCGCCCGTCCCCACCGGCGCGCGCTGCGGCAGCGGCGGCTCGCCGGCAAAGCGCAGCGGACTGGCCGCCGCGTGAATCACCCGCCCCGTCGCCTGCTCGAAGCGCGCGAGCATGCCGCGGGCCTGTGCCTGCGGATGCGCAAAGGCTTCATGGATCTCGTTGACGCGCGCGGCCGGAACGCCGCCTTGCACGAGGCGCGTTTCCCAGGCGGCAGCGGTGTCGTCGCGAAAGCGCGCCTCCACCAGCAGCTCCAGCTCGCGCTGGTTCGCCTGGCGCTGCGCCAGCGTTGCAAAGCGCGGGTCGTCCGCCCACTGCGGCCGCTCCATCACGGCGCAGAAGGCCTTCCAGAAATTGCTGGCCACGCCGATCACCACCCACGCGCTGTCGGCGCACTGGAACGGACCGTAGGGCGTGGCGCCGGCGCCGCCCCGGCGCGGCGACGCGGCCTGGAACGACATGCCGCTGCCGAAGGTCTGCGGCACGCGATAGGTGTTCATGGCCAGCTGCACGTCGAGCAGCGACACGTCGAAGGCCTGGCCCTCGCCCGTGCGGTCGCGGCCTGCCAGCGCGGCCAGCGTGCCGATCACGGCATACAGCGCGCCGCCGATGTCGCCGATGGGCACGCCCAGGCGGCAGGGAATGTCGCCTTCGCGGCCGGTGCCTGTGATGCTCATCGAGCCACCAAGCGCCTGTACCGCCACGTCATAGGCGCCCACGCCGGCCCAGGGGCCGTCGGTGCCGAAGCCGGTGATCGAGCAGCAGACGATGCGCGGGTTGGCCGCCTGCAGAGCGGCCACGTCGAGCCCGAGGCGCTGCATCACGCCGGGCCGGAAATTGTCATAGACCACGTCGCTGCAGCGCACGAGTTCCAGGAAGCGCGCCTTGCCCTCGGGGCTCTTGAGGTCCAGGCAGATGCTGCGCTTGTTGCGTGCCAGTGCCCAGGTGAAGCCCTCGGGCTCCGAAACGGGTGTTCCGGCCGGCTGCACGGCCAGGGGCGCAGCGGTCGACGGCGCGTCGATGCGGATCACGTCGGCGCCGAGGTAGCCGAGGATCTCGGAGCCGAACGGCCCGGCCACCACGGTGGACAGGTCGAGCACGCGCAGGCCGGCCAGCGGAGCCTGCGCCGCGCCAGCGCCGGAGAAGGAGCCTGGCGCCTTGCCGGGGGACGTCACGCCGCTCATAGCGTGCGCGCGATCAGCATCTTCATGACTTCGGAGCTGCCGCCGGCGATGCGGCGCACCCGCGAGTCGACGTACATGCGCGAGATCGGCATCTCGCTCATATAGCCCCAGCCGCCGTGCAGCTGCAGGCATTCGTCCACGTTGCGGCACTGCAGCTCGGTGGCGAACAGCTTGGCGCAGGCGGCCTCGTCGGTGGTCAGCGTGCCCTCCATCTGGCGGCGGATACAGTGGTCGACCATGGCCCAGCCGGCGAACAGCTGCGTCTTGAGTTCGGCCAGCTTGAACTGCGTGTTCTGGAAGTCCATCAGCGGCTTGCCGAAGATCTGCCGCTCCTTGACGTAGGCCACCGTGGTGTCGAAGGCCTTCTGTGCCGACGCCATGGCGATGGTGGCGATCGACAGGCGCTCGCGCGGGATCTCGTGCATCACCTGCGCGAAGCCCTTGTTCTCCTCGCCCAGCAGGTTGCTTGCCGGCACCCGCACCTCGTCGAAGAACAGCTCGGCCGTGTCGGACGCCTTCATGCCCATCTTGGGCAGGCGTCGGCCGCGCCGGAAGCCGGGGCGGTCGCCTTCGACCAGGATCAGGCTCACGCCCTTGGCGCCAAGCTCCGGTGCGGTCTTGCAGGCCACGATGATCAGGTCGGCGTTGATGCCGTTGGTGATGAAGGTCTTGGAGCCGCTGATGACGTATTCGTTGCCTTCGAGCCGCGCGCTCGTGCGCATGGCCTTGAGGTCGCTGCCCGCGTGCGGCTCGGTCAGCGCGATCGCGCCGATGGTCTCGCCGCGCACCATGCGCGGCAGCCAGTGCTTCTTCTGCTCTTCGGTGCCCAGCGCCTCGATGTAGGCCGAGATGATGTCGGTGTGCGTCTGGATGGTGAAGCTCGACTGGCCGGTGTAGCCCAGCTCCTCGTCGACGACGCACATGTAGCGGAAGTCCGCGCCCGGGCCGCCATAGGCCTCGGGCACGCAGGGGCACAGCAGTCCGGCCTCGCCCGCCTTGCGGAACATCTCGCGCGGGATGATGCCTTCCTCTTCCCAGCGCGCGATGTTCGGCATCAGCTCGGTGTTGAAGAAGCGCCGCACCTGCTGGCGGTACAGCTCGTGCTCGGGCTCGTAGAGGCTGCGCCCCTCCATCAGCGAGACGTAGGGCTTGGGCGAGGGCTTGCTCACGATGCGTTGTCCTCCAGCTTCGGCGCCGGGTTGGTGTAGTTGGCCAGCAGGGCCTTGGGCACCAGCGTGGCCAGCTCGTCGGCGGTGAACACATGGCCTTCGCTGCCGGCCAGCGTGGCGCGCAGCTCGGGGTCGTTGTAGATGCCGATCATGCCCTTTTCCACGCGGAAGGCCTGGCCATTGATGTGGGCGGCGTCGTCGCTCGCGAGGTAGCAGGCGAACGGCGCGATGTGCTCGGGGCCGCCCATGTTCACCACCGCGTCGTAGCGGGCCTGGGTGATCAGGCCGGCTTCGAGGCGCTTGCGGAAGCCCTCCTTGACCGCCTCGTCCATGGTCAGGCGCGTGGCGGCGGCCGGGCACATGGTGTTGACGGTGATGCCGTAGCGGCCGAGTTCGCGCGCGGCGCCGCGCGTCAGGCTGAACACCCCGCCCTTGGCCGCGCCGTAGTTGGCCTGGCCCACGGTGCCGCGCCAGGCTTCCGAGCCCATGTTGATGATGCGGCCCCAGCGCTTCTCGCGCATGTGTTTGGCCGCATGGTGGATCATGTTGTACTGGCCCTTCAGGTGCACGCCGACGACCACGTCCCAGTCTTCCTCGGGCATGTTCCACAGCATCTTGGGCCGCAGCACGCCGGCGTTGTTGACGACGATGTCGACCGAGCCGAAGCTGTCCATGGCCAGCTGCACCGCGCGCGCGCAGGCCGCGTGGTCGCTCACCGATTCAGCCGCCGCCACCGCCTGGCCGCCTGCTGCGCGGATCTGCGCGGCGGCTTCTTCGGCATGGGGCAGGCCGTCGGGCTTGCCGTCCTTGGTGCCCCCCGGGTCCATCACGACGATGCGTGCGCCTTCGGCTGCCATGCCCTGCGCAATCGCAAAGCCGATGCCGCGTGCGCCGCCGGTGATGATGGCCGTTCTGTTCTCGAGTCTCATGGTGAAGCTTCCTGTCGTGTGAGGGGATGAAAGGGTGGGGATGGATGGAGCGAGGGCCTGGCCTTCAGCGCGTCTTGTGCGACACGAGCTTGGTGCCGAGGTAGCCCTCGAAGCACTCGGCGCCGCCTTCGCGGCCGTAGCCGCTGTCCTTGACGCCGCCGAAGGGCGTGTCGTGTCCGGCGGCCTGGAAGTGGTTGATCGACACGACGCCGCATTCGACCTCCGCGCCGATGCGGTTGGCGGCGGCGGCCGAGTCGGTGAACGCGTAGCCGGCCAGGCCGTAGGGCGTGCTGTTGGCACGGGCGATGGCATCGTCCAGCGTGGTGAACGGCGCGATCAGCCCGACCGGGCCGAAGGGCTCGGTCTGCAGCACCTCGGCCGTGTCGGGGATGTCGGTGAGCACGGCTGGCGAAAAGAAGAAGCCCTTGCCCGGCAGCCGCGTGCCGCCGGCGCACAGCTTCGCGCCGGCTTGCGTGGCCTGGCCGATCAGCTGCTCCATCGCGTCGCGCCGCCGCGCGTTGGCCAGTGGCCCCATCTCGACGCCGGGCTCGAAGCCGTTACCCACCTTGATCGCGCGCGCCGTGTCGATGAAGGCGGCGGTGAAGCGGTCGACGATGCTCTCGTGCACGTAGAAGCGCGTGGGCGACATGCAGATCTGTCCGGCGTTGCGGTACTTGGTGCGCGCGCAGAACTCGGCCGTCTTCACCGGGTCGGCATCGGCGCAGACGATCACCGGCGAATGGCCACCGAGCTCCATGACGGCGGGCTTCAGATGCTCGGCTGCCAGCCGTGCCAGATGCCGCCCGATGGGCACCGAACCGGTGAAGGCGAAGGCGCGCACGATCGGCGAGGCGATGAGCTGCTCCGAGATGGCGCCGGGGTTGCCGAACACCATGTTCAGCACGCCGGCCGGAACACCCGCGTCCGCGAGGCAATGCGCCAGCAGGATGGCCGTGCCCGGGGTTTCCTCGGCGGGCTTGATCACCACCGCGCAACCGGCGGCCAGGGCTGCGGTCATCTTGCGCGCCGGCGAGGCGCCCGGGCCGTTCCAGGGCGTGAAGGCCGCGACCACGCCGACGGGTTCGCGGATCACCTTGTGCTCGATGCCGGGCGCGGCCGGCACGATGCGCCCGTAGGCCCGCAGCGATTCGGCTGCATGCCATTCGAAGACCACGGCCAGACGGTCCACTTCGATGAAGGACTCGGGCAGCGGTTTGCCGAGTTCCAGCGTGATGGTCCGGGCGATCGCATCGGCACGCTCGCGCACGAGGCCGGCGGCCTTCACGATGATGGCCGCACGGGCCGCAGGCGCGGTGCGACGCCACAGCGCGAAGCCGCGTTCGGCCGCGTGCAGCGCGCGCTGCACGTCGTCCGGCGTCGCGACCGGCAGGCGGCCGATTTCCTGCTCGGTGGCCGGATCGATGACCGGGCGCGTCGCGCCGTCGGCGGCCGCGACCCACTGGCCGTCGATCAGCAGTTGCAGGCGCGGATAGAAGCTGTGCGGGCTGGGGCTCATGGCTGATCGGTCTCCTGGCGTTTGTCTTGTGAGGTCGGCCGGCGGGTGCGCGGCCTGCATGCATGTCGGCGGGTCAGCCCTGGTTGCTCATGATCACGGTGCCGGCGGCTGCAAACTGGCGGCCCGGTCCGTGGGCGATGCTGGTGGCGATGCCCGGCACCTGGCGCGCGCCGGCTTCGCCGCGCAGCTGGTAGACCGACTCCAGCAGCGCGAACATGCCGTAGCGGCCGGTGTGGCAGTAAGACAGGCCGCCGCCGTTGGTGTTCATCGGCAGGATGCCGCCCGGGCCGGTGGCATAGCGCGGCTGGCCATCGGCGCCGGTGACCTGCTGCGCCACGAACGGACCGGACTCGCCGCGCGGCACGAAGCCCAGGTCTTCGAGGAACATCATCGGCGTGAAGCTGAAGGCGTCGTAGAGCATCAGATGGTCGATCTCGGCCGGGCCAATGCCCGCTTCGGCGAAGGCCTGGCGGCCCGACAGCACGCTGGAGTCCGACACGGTGAAGTCGCGCATCATGCCGACCTGGCGGTGCGCCGTGGCCTCGCCCGAGCCCACCACGTAGACCGGCCTGTGCGGAAAGTCCTTCGCCCGCTCGGGCGCTACGAGCACCAGCGCGCCGCCGCCGTCGGCCACGAGGCAGCAGTCGAGCAGCGTGAACGGCCAGCACACGGGCCGCGCGTCCAGCACGTCGCGCGGCGTGATCGCGCCGGCCTGGTGCATGATGGCCTTGGGATTGAGCAGCGCCCATTCGCGCGTGGCGGCGGGCACGTGCGCCATCTGCTCGCGCGTGGTGCCGAATTCGTGGAAATGCCGCAGCACCGGGATCGAGAAGGTGGTGGGCGCCCCCGCCACGCCGAACGGCGCCTCGAACTGGCCCTGCGGGCTGGCAGGCGCGACTTCGAGCTGCGTGTCGATGCGCGACTTGCCGCTCTCGCCGTGCACGATCAGCGCCACATCGCACAGACCGGCCGCAATCGCCGCCGCCGCGTGGCGCACCATGATCATGTAGGAGCAGCCGCCCACGCTGGTGCTGTCCACGTAGCGCGGCACCAGGCCGAGGTACTCCGACAGCTCGTTCGGCCCGGCCACGGTGGAGAAGATGCCGTCGACGTCCGACAGCTTCAGCCCGGCGTCGGCCACCGCGCGGCGCGCGGCATCCGCGTGCAGGCCCAGCCGCGACAGGTGCGACAGGCGGCCCAGCGTTTCGCTTTCGGCGGCGCCCACGATGGCGGCCTTCGGCTTGCGCAGCGTGATCTGCCCGGGCGCGCGGCGGGGCACGGCGTGCGGCGCGCGCGCCGGGTCGCTCGGCGGGCGGTGGGCCGGTGCGGCACCGGCAGGGCGGAACACCGGCAGCGTGACCTGCGGCGTGAGGGCCTCATGCACCAGCGTCACCGGCATGCCGATGCCGGTGTTCTGCGGCGTGGGCAGCTCGTCCATCACGAGGTTGCTCAGCATGCGCGGGCCCTCCTCCAGGTCGATCACCGCGATCACATACGGCGCCTTGTGCTCGAAGCCCTTGGCCGCCTTGTGATTGATGACGAAGGTGTGGACCGTGCCGCGTCCGCTGGCCGGGCGCCAGACGATGCGCTCGCTGCCGCAATGCGGGCAGATCATGCGCGGATAGAAGTGCGCCTTGCCGCAGGCTTCGCACCAGGGCAGCTCGAAACGGCCGGCCTGCAGCGCGTCCCAGAAGGGCTGGGTCTCTGGGGTGGGGCGCGGCAGAGCGCCGGCGTATTTGGGCGCGGCTGCGGTGGCCGTGCCCGCTGCCGGGGGCGTGGCGTTGGCAGAAGGCGCAGCGGCGGGAGTGGTCGTCGTGTTCATGCGATCGTCGCCTCGCCGAAGTCGAAGGCGGTGATGCCGCGCGCCTCGATGCGCGTGCGAAAGCGCACGCGGCCGCCGGCTTCCTGCCAGATCTCCACGGTCTGCGTCTCGCCCGGGTAGACCGGCGCGCTGAAGCGTCCGTTCATGTGGCGCAGCCGCGCCGGATCGTTGCCGCAGACGGTGGCCAGCAGCGCGCGGCAGGCGATGCCGAAGGTGCACAGCCCGTGCAGGATCGGCCGCTCGAAGCCGGCCTTGCGCGCGATCGCGGGGCTGGCATGCACCGGGTTCCAGTCGCCCGACAGGCGGTAGATCAGCGCGGCCTCGGGCCGGGTGTCGATGCGGTGCACCACGTCGGGCGCGCGCGTGGGCAGCGGCTCGGGCCGCACCTGCTCGCGCGGCGGCGCGCCACAGCCGCCGTCGCCGCGCAGGAAGGAGGACGAGGTGCGCGTGGCCAGCAGCTGGCCGGTGGCGGCGTCGACGATGTCGCGCTCCATCAGGAGCAGCGAGCCCTTGCCCGGCCCCTTGTCGATGATGCCGGTGACGCGGTTGCGGCCGATCACCCGCGCCTCGGGCGGCAGCGGCGCGTGGACCACCAGGCCCTGCTCGCCGTGCAGGCTCTTGACCCAGTCGATGCCGGTGCGCGGGTCGCGCATCCAGGCGCCCGGGCCGCCGAGCACCACCGAGAAGCTCGGCACGGCAAGCTGCCCGGCGTCGTGCGCCTCGTAGAGGTAGCGCAGGTCGGCCTCGTTCATCGGGTCCTGGCCGTAGCCCAGGCCCAGGGCATAGAGGATGGCATCGCGCCGGTCGTAGCTTTGTTCGACGTCCTCGAACTTCCAGTCCAGGACTTCCTTCCAGTTCAGCATGGGTTCTCCGTAGTGGACTGAAATCTACCCGTTGGTAGATATTCTGTCAACGGGGTGCCGGTTCCGCCGTGTCGCGTGGACTGTCACCGTGGTCGATGGCCGCTGCCAGACGAAGCGACGCGCGGTTTGACATGGTTTCTACCAAGAGGTAGCATCCGCCGCAAATGACTGCAGACAAGACCCAGGCCGCGCCCGCCGGCGGCCACGGCCCGCTGGCCGGCTACCGCGTGGTGGAGATGGAGGGCGTCGGCCCGGCGCCTTTTGCGGCGATGTGGCTGGCCGACATGGGGGCCACCGTCGTGCGCATCAACCGCCCGGGCCAGCGTTACAACCAGACGCGCCAGGACGTGCTCAACCGGGGGCGGCAGTCGATTGCCGTGGACCTCAAAAAGCCGGGCGCCACCGAACTCGTCCTGCGGCTGATCGGCCAGTCCGACGTGCTGCTCGAAGGCTTCCGGCCCGGGGTGATGGAGCGGCTGGGCCTGGGACCCGAGGTGTGCCTGGCGCGCCAGCCCGGCCTGGTGTATGGCCGCGTCACGGGCTGGGGCCAGGACGGGCCCCTGGCGCATACCGCCGGCCATGACATCAACTACATCGCGCTGACCGGCATGCTGTCGACCTTCGGGCCTGGGGACGGCCGGCCCGCGCCCCCGCTCAATCTGCTGGGCGACTTTGGCGGCGGCGGGATGTTCCTCGTCGCGGGCGTGCTCGCCGCGCTGCTGGAGCGGGGCCGCTCCGGCCGGGGCCAGGTGGTGGACGCGGCCATGGTCGACGGCGCCTCGCTGCTGGCGTCGATGATCTGGGGCTATCGGGGCAAGGGCCGCTGGCAGCCGCAGCGCGAGGCGAACCTGTTCGACGGTGGCGCGCCGTTCTACGGCACCTACCGCTGCGCCGACGGCCAGTATGTGGCGCTCGGCGCGATCGAGAAAGAGTTCTGGGAGCTGCTCATGACGCGCGCCGGCATCCACGATGCCGAACTCGATGCCGCGCGCGACGACCGCGCCCGCTGGCCCGAGCTGCGCGCGCGGCTGGCCGCGGTGTTCGAGACCCGCACCCGTGACGAATGGTGCGCGATGACCGAGGGCACCGATGCCTGCCTGTCGCCCGTGCTGTCGATGGACGAGGCCCCGGCCCACCCGCAGTCGGCGACCCGCCAGGCCTTCTTCGAGCGCGAGGGCGTGCTGCAACCGGCGCCCGCGCCGCGGCTGGGCCGCACGCCCGCCGCCGTGACCACGCCGCCGCCGCTCGTGGGCGAGCACAGCCGCGCCGTGCTGCAGTCGCACGGCTTCAGCGCCGGCGAGATCGACGCCGCACTCGCCTCAGGCGTGGTCCAGCAGGCCTGAGCCCTCCGCGTCCGGCGCCAGCCAGGCTGCGAGCGCGGCCATGCAGGCGTCGAGCGAATGGAACAGCGCCAGCTGCGGATGGCGCTGCACCTCCTCGCCGGCCGGACCTTCGAGGCGCTGACTCATCCACACCACGCAGATCGGCTTGCCGTGCCGCTGCGACAGCGTGCCCAGCCCTGCGAGCAGACGCGGCGGCTGCGAGCGTCCCCACGGGATGACGAGGGCGCCATAGCCGGGGTCGGCCAGCATAGCATCGGCGCATTCGAGCAGCGACTCCGGGTTGCGCGTGGCCTGGGCCGTCGCATCGCAGGGATTGCGCGGCGAGCCGAAGGCCGGCACCGTGGCCCGCAGCCGGTCGGTCGTGGCGGACTGGGGCTGGGGTGTGGGCACGCCATGGCGGGCTGCAGCGTCCAGGGCCAGGATGCCCGTGCCGCCGGAGCCTGAGACGATGGCCACGCCGGGGCCTGATGCGGAGGCTGCATCGACAGAAGCCGAACCGCTCCCGACGGGCGCCGAAGGACGGGCGGCCGATCCGGATGCCGCGTGGGCCAGCGCCGCAGGCGCCTTGGCCAGAAACGCCGCCGTCTCCATCAAGGCCTCGATGCGCTCGACCTGCACCATGCCGCCCTCGCGGAACAGGCGTTGCCACATCGCAGGATCGCCCGCTGCCGTGTGCGTGTGAAAGCGCGCGGCGGCCCGTCCGGCTTCGCTCAGGCCGAGCTTGCACACGGCGATGCGCTTGCCTGCGGCGCGTGCCCGCCGCGCGGCATCGAGCAGGCGCTGCGGATCGGCCAGGCCTTCGAAGGTCAGCGCGATCACATCGCAGCCCGGATCCTCGGCCAGCGCCGCCACATAGTCGGCCACGTCCACGTCGCAGGAATTGCCGCAGGTGAGAACATGGCTGATGGCCATGCCGCGCTCGGCGCCGTGCGACAGGCTGAGGCCGAGCGCGCCGGACTGCGCCACCAGGCCGATGCGCCGCCCCGGCTCGAGCACGCTCGGCGAGAACTCCGCAAAGGCCGCATGCAGGCCGTGCGCGCGATTCGCCACGCCCACGCAGTTGGGGCCGACGATGCGCATGCCGGCGGGCCTGGCCAGGGCGAGCAGGCGGGCTTGCGCTTCGGCGCCTTCGGCCTGCTCCAGTTCGGCATAGCCCGAGGCCAGCACGATCACCGCGCCCGCGCCGCGCTGTGCGCACTCGGCCACCACAGCCTCCACCGATTCCTGCGGGATGGCCAGCACGACGCAGTCGGGCGCCTCTGGCAGCGCGCTGACCGAGGGCCAGGCCTGCCGCTCGCCGACCATCGCGCTTTTCGGATTGACGGCGTAGAGGCGGCCCGGGAACGCCGCCAGATTGGCCAGCGTGCGCCCTCCCAGCGAGGCCGGGTTGGCCGACGCGCCCACCAGCGCGACGCTCTGCGGCTCCAGCAGACGGCGCAGTTCGGCGCGGCCGTAGACACGGCGGCCTTCAAGGGAAGGGTCTTGCATGAGGCGGTCTCCTGCGGCGCGCTTGACACGGGCGCACCGTTCTGGCTTACTTGCGCAGGATTCTACCCGTTGGTAGAAAGTTCGTGCTGCCCGATCCATCCGCCTGCTTTCTTAGCCCATGCAAGCCATCCAGATCCATGAATGGACCGACCCTTCGCAGCTTCAGGCCAGCGAGGTCGACCCGCCTGCCTGCGGGCCCGACGAGGTGCTGATCCGTGTCCATGCGGCGGCCGTGAGCCATTCGCTGTCGCTGCTGGTGCAGGGCCGTTACCAGCGCAAGCCCGCGCTGCCCTTCGTGCCCGGCAACACAGTGGCCGGCGTCGTGCAGGCGACGGGGGAGCACGCCCGCCGCTACCGCGTCGGCGACCGCGTGCTCGCAACGCTCGAATACGGCGGCCTGGCCGAGCTGGCGGTGGCGCACGAGGACAATGTCTACGCCCTGCCCGAAGGCATCGGGTTTGCCGAGGCGACCACCTTCAATGCCTCCTACAACTCCGTGGCGGCGGCCCTGACCTGGCCGCATCTGCTGGCTGTGCAGCCGGGCCAGAGCCTGCTGGTGACCGGTGCGGCTGGCGGCACCGGCACGGCCGCCGTGCAGATCGGCCGGCTGCTGGGCGCGCGCGTGATCGCGGCGGCCAGCACGGGCGAGCGTCGCGCGATCGCGCTGCGTCATGGCGCCCATGAGGCGGTGGATGCCGATCCCGCCACCCTGCGCGACGCCGTGCTGCAGGCCAACGGCGGGCGCCGGGTCGATGCGGCCCTCGAACCGGTGGGCGGGGCGGTCTTCGACGAGGCACTGCGCTGCATCGCGCCGGGCGGGCGCATCCTGCCGCTGGGCTTTGCGGGCGGCACGGTGCCGCAGATCCCGGCGAACCTGCTGCTGGTCAAGAACATCACGGTCTGCGGCCTCTACATGGGCTACTACAAGATCGACGCGCGGGCCGAGCACGCGGACCGCATGCGTGCGCTGTTCGCACAGCTCGGCCAGTGGTGGGAGCGTGGCCTAATCCGGCCCGAGGTCGGAGCGTGCTTCGCGCTGGCGGACGTGGCGGCCGCGTTCGCGCGCGTGCTCGACCGCGGGCAGACCGGGCATGTCGTGATCACCTTCGACTGAGCCGGCCCGAGGCTCAAAGATACAAGGCTCTTCGGCGGCGCGAGGCCAACGGTCCCGGACTGCCACCCGCCACCCGCCACCGATCACCGCTTGCCGCTTGCCGCTTGCCACGCTGCGGGTCTGCTGACACGCAGCTGTCAGCAGCATGTCACTAGGATGCCGGCATGACACACAAGAACTGGATCGCCGTGGCCAGCGCCGAGCACGCCCGCCTCGGCCGTGAGCATCGGCCCATGGGCGTCATGCAGGTGGGCCACGGCAAGCACGCGCCGCTCAAGCGCATTCGCGGCGGTGACCGCGTCGCCTACTACTCGCCAAGCACCGTGTTCGGCTCGAAGGATTATCTGCAGAGCTTCGTCTCCATCGGCGTCGCGCAGCCGGGTGAGCCCTATGAGTTCGACATGGGGAACGGCTTCGTGCCATGGCGACGCGACGTGGCCTATGTGCCGTCGCACGAGGCGCCGATCCTGCCGCTGCTGGACGCGTTCGAGTTCATCGAGGACCGCAACCGCTGGGGCTACAAGTTTCGCTTCGGGCTGTTCTCGGTGAGCGACCACGACATGCGCCTGATCGCCCGGGCGATGGGCGCGGACGCGGCGCAGCTCGGCCTCTAGCCTCCCGGCGCGATGACCGGCCGCGTCATGACGCGCAAGGCGTTTGCAACCACAATGGCTCCTGCCCGCCTGGCCGGGCCCGCTCCCTCCCCCTTCCCGGAAGACCTTCATGCGCCGCGCTGATCGACTGTTCCACATCATCCAGCTCATCCGGGGCCGCCGCCTGACGACGGCCGCCTACCTGGCCGAGAGGCTCGAAGTGTCGGAGCGCACCATCTACCGCGACGTGTCGGACCTGCAGCATCAGGGCGTGCCGATCGAGGGCGAGGCCGGCATGGGCTACCGGCTGGGCCCGGGCTTCGATCTGCCGCCGATGATGTTCACCCAGGACGAGGCCAAGGCCCTGCTCGCTTCGGTGCGCATCGCCCAGGCCTGGCTCGATCCGGCGCTCGCGCGCAACGCGCAGGACGCGCTCGGCAAGATCATGTCGGTGCTGCCGGTGGACGCACGCGTCGCGGCCGAGAGCCTGGTGGTGTTCGCGCCCTGCTGGGGCCTGGAACCGCCCGCGCAGCGCACGCTGCAGACGCTGCGCGAGTCGGCGCAGGACCGCGTGAAGCTGTTCATCCACTACCGCGACCTGACCGACAAGACCAGCGAGCGCATCGTGCGGCCGCTGGGCTGCTTCTACTGGGGCAAGGTCTGGACGCTGGCGGCCTGGTGCGAAACGCGGCAGGACTTCCGCAGCTTCCGCGTCGATCGCGTCAGCTATGTCCGGCGGCTGGACGAGCGGTTCCGCGACGAGCCCGGCCGCACCCTGGCCGACCATCTGCGCATCGAGGAAGCGCGGCTGCGCGAGCAGGGCTGGGTCTAGCCTCGCGGTGCCAGCCCCCTCGTTCGCCGCTGGCGGGACGCATCAGACGGGACGCATCAGGCGGGACGCATCAGGCGGCCAGCGCCTTCTCGATGTCCTTGCCCAGATCCTTGGGCGCGTCCTGCGGCGCATAGCGGCGGATCACGGCGCCGTCCTTGCCGATCAGGAACTTGGTGAAGTTCCATTTGATGGCCTTGGTGCCCAGCAGGCCCGGCGCTTCGGCGGTCAGGTACTTGAACAGCGGGTCGGCATCGGCGCCGTTGACGTCGATCTTCGCCATCATCGGGAAGCTCACGCCGTAGTTGAGCTGGCAGAACGAGGCGATCTCGTCGTTGCTGCCCGGGTCCTGCCCGGCGAACTGGTTGCACGGAAAGCCGAGCACCACGAGGCCCTGCCCGCCGTACTGCTTGTGCAGCTCCTCGAGGCCACCGAACTGCGGCGTGAAGCCGCAGGCACTTGCGGTGTTCACGATCAGCAGAACCTTGCCGCGGTACTGGTCGAGCGGCACGGAGGTCCCGTCGATCTGGCGGGCTTCAAAGTCGTAGACGGTGGGCATGGCGGCTCCTGGGGCGTGGGGATGAGACATTGTGGCTGAAACGCCCGTCCGCTGGCGTGCGGGGGTCTTGGCCGTTCCGGTGAAGGCGCGTGTCAGTGCGGCGCCCGGGCCGACAGCAGCGCCGCCAGCACGATCAGCGCACCGCCCGCCAGCGTCCGGGCCGACAGCTCGCCGGCATCGAGCGCCACCGACGACAGGCTGGCGAACAGCAGCTCCGACACCATGATGAGCGAGGTGGTGTGCGCCGACAGGCGCGAGGCGCCGTACTGCAGCGCCAGGTTGCTCGACATGAAGGCGAGGCTCAGCGCCGCCGCGATCGCCAGCCAGCCCGCCGCCGGTGCCGGCGGCGCGGCCACGCTGCCCTGGCTCATGCCCCAGGCCGCCAGCGCCGTGGCCACGACCACGCCGCCGCTGAACATCGCGAACACCCGCTGCTCGGTCGGCACGTCCGACAGTCGCCGCAGAAGAATGTTCGTCAGCGCGAAGCTGAACCCGCCGAGGATCGCCAGCCAGTCGGCCAGGCCCGAAGGGACGGGCCAGGGCGTCGCCGGCGACTTGAGCACCACCAGCACGCCGGCCAGCGCCAGCACGACCCGCAGCACCGAGCCGGCCGTGGGCCTCTCGCCGAGCAGCGGCCAGGCCAGCAGCACCGACCACGCCGGCATGAGGTAGAACAGCAGCACCACGCGCACCACGTCGCCCACGGTGATCGCCCAGTTGAAGCCGGCGTTCGTCACCCCCGTGGCCACCAGCAGCAGCCAGAGCGCGGGCGTGCGCGCCAGACCGCGCCAGGCGCCCGGTCGCGCGAGCATCAGGCACACGAGCGAGAAAGCGAACACGAAGGTCGTCGCCCACAGCGGGTGCAGGCCGCGCGACTCCAGCGCGCGGAACGGCCACCACGACACGCCCCAGACGAAGGCATTCCACACCAGCGCGGCGGCCGGCAGGGCGGCGCTCAGGGCCGGATTCGGGGCCGGGTTCGAGGCGGGACGGGAAGCGGCCTGAGGCCGCGCGGGAGGCGTCACGACGGATCGGTAGGCGCGGCCGGACTCAGCCGTGGGTGTTGTCGCTGCGCGCAATGGCCAGCAGATGGTCCAGCTCTTCCTTGTGGCGGACCTGGTTGTGCGCGTGCCAGCGCTGGATCAGCCACATCACGCCGGCCACCACGATGCCGAAGGCCGTGATGGCGCCGAAGGCCGACAGGCCCAGCTTGGTCGAGAGGCTGTAGAACGCGCCCAGCCCCAGGATGCAGGCCTGCTCGTTGAAGTTCTGCACCGCGATCGACCGGCCCGCACCCATCAGATTGTGCCCGCGGTGCTGCAGCAGCGCGTTCATCGGCACGACGAGGAAGCCGCCGATCGCGCCGAGGATCACGAGAAAGGGCGCGGCCAGCCAGACGTTGGTGATGAAGTTCAGCAGGATCACGAGCAGGCCCATCGCAATGCCCAGCGGCATGACGCGCGTGGCCTGGTCCAGCCGCATGCGCATCGACGCCACCACGGCGCCGACGGCCGTGCCGATGGCCACCACGCCCACGAGCGTCGAGGCCTGGGTCACGCTGTAGCCCAGGGCCGCCGCCGCCCAGGCCAGCACGATGTAGCGCAGGTTGCCGCTCACGCCCCAGAACAGCGTGGTCGTCGCCAGCGAGATCTGGCCGAGCCGGTCGTTCCACAGCCGGCTGTTGCAGCTCCAGAAGTCGGGCAGCAGCGTCATCGGGTTCGACGGCATCGGGCGCATCTCGACGCCGGTATGCGGGATGCGGGTGTTGAACCAGGCCGCCAGCATGTAGACGAAGATCAGCACCGCGATGGCCGCCTCGGGCGCGGTGTCGATCGGTGTGTCGAAGAACGGGAAGTCGAACTGCAGCAGCCGGTGCGAGATCACCGGGCCCACCAGCTGGCCGCCCAGCAGCACGCCCAGGATGATGGAGGCGATCGTGAGGCCCTCGATCCACCCGTTGGCCTTGACCAGCTGCGAGGCCGGCAGCAGCTCGGTGAGGATGCCGTACTTGGCCGGCGAGTAGGCCGCTGCGCCCAGTCCGACGATGGCGTAGGCCAGCAGCGGGTGGGAGCCGAACAGCATCATCAGGCAGCCCACCACCTTGATGGCATTGCTGTAGAACATGACCGAGCCCTTGGGCCGGGCGTCGGCGAAGGCTCCGACGAAGGGCGCCAGGATCACGTAGAACAGCGCGAACATCGGCACCAGAGCGGCCTGCTGCCACTCGGGCGCGCCGCTGCCCTTGAGCAATTGCACGGCTCCGACGAAAAGCGCGTTGTCGGCCAGTGACGAAAAGAACTGGGCCGCCATGATGGTGTAGAAACCGCGCTTCATCGAGGGTGCGTTGCTGCATCAGTCTTTCTGATGCTGTTCAATTTAGTGACGTCTCCAAACGGTCGGGTGGTTATATCACGCCCGCCAGTGCCAAAATCCCGCGAAGTCCCCACGAGTCGTACCCCATGCCCCGTCCCATTCTCGCCCGCATCCATCCTGATGCACTGCACCATAACCTGGCCCGGGCGCGGCAATCGGCCGCCGGGGCGCGCGTCTGGGCGGTGGTCAAGGCCAACGCCTACGGCCACGGCATCGAGCGCGCCTTCGAGGGCCTGCGCGGCGCCGACGGTTTTGCGCTGCTCGACCTGGACGAGGCGCAGCGCGTGCGCCAGCTGGGCTGGCGCGGGCCGATCCTGCTGCTCGAAGGCGTGTTCGAGCCGCGCGACCTGGAGCTGTGCTCGCGCCTTGAGCTGTGGCATGTGATCCACTGCGACGAGCAGATCGACATGCTGGCCACGCACAAGACGCACCAGCCGCACCGCGTCTTCCTCAAGATGAATTCGGGCATGAACCGCCTGGGCTTCACGCCGCAGCGCTTTCGCGCCGCCTGGACCCGCCTGAACGCGCTGCCGCAGGTCGACGAGATCTCGCTCATGACGCACTTCAGCGACGCCGACGGTCCGCGCGGCATCGCCCACCAGATGCGCGTGTTCGACGAGATCACGCGCGACCTGCCGGGCGAGCGCAGCCTGGCCAACAGCGCGGCCACGCTGCGCCATGCGGCCGATGCGGCGGTGCGCGGCGACTGGGTCCGGCCCGGCATTGCGGTGTACGGCAGCGCGCCCGACTTCCCGCAGAACGATGCCGCGCACTGGGGCCTGCAGCCGGCGATGACGCTCAGCTCCCGCATCCTCGCGGTGCAGTCGCTTGCGCCCGGCGACACCGTGGGCTATGGCTCCAGCTTCGTTGCGGACGCGCCCATGCGCATCGGCGTCGTGGCCTGCGGCTATGCCGACGGCTATCCGCGCCACTGCAGCACCGGCACGCCGGTGCTGGTGGGCGGCGTGCGCACGCGCATGGTGGGCCGCGTCAGCATGGACATGATCACCGTGGACCTCACCAGCCTGCCGCAGGCCGGCTGCGGTGCCGAGGTCACGCTGTGGGGCCGGGCCGGCAGCGGCGCCGTCCTGCCCGTCGACGAGGTGGCGCAGGCCGGCGGCACCGTGAGCTACGAGCTGATGTGCGCGCTGGCGCAGCGGGTGCCGGTCGAGGTGGACTGAGCCGCCGGGCCGGTCAGTTGTTGCAGGCGATGCCGTCGCCGTCGGTGTCGAGCTGCGGCGCGTTGTGCGTGAAGAAGTACTGCTGCGCCGCCGCCTGGTCGAGGAATTGCGAGCACACGGCGGTGTCGGTGCTGGTGGAACTCGTCGACGAGCCGGTGGACGTGCTGGGCGTGGGCTCCAGGGCCAGCGTCTCGCCCGACAGCGTGTTGTAGTTGTCGCCGGCGGCGCAGACCTGCGCGCTGCCCGCGCAGATGCCGGGGTTGCCGCCACCGCCGCCGCAGCTGGCCAGCAGGACTGCAAGAACGACGCCGGCGGCGCCCGTCATGGTGCGGTGCAGGAAGCGGTGCATGGAGCGGTGCATGGTGCGGGTCACGGAGTTCATCGGCCGCATGATACGGCGAAGCTCAGCGCGGGCCGATCTTCGCGCCCGTGAGCTGCTCCTGCGCCGTCACCAGCGCCGGCACGAACTTCCTGCCGTGGCCAGGGCGCTGGCCGTGACCAGGCTCTGGTGCACCGCGTCGCCCACGGTGGAGGGCACGTTCACCGCCTCGGCCAGATGCGTGTAGTAGCGGATGTCCTTGCGCGCGTTGTCCAGCTCGAACTTGAGGCCCGCATAGTCGCCCGCGAGCGTCCTGGCCATTGCCTGGAACAGCCCGGAGTTGACGGCGCCGGCCGAGATCACGTCCACCAGCTTCTGCGGCTGGATGCCGGCCAGTGCGCCGACCGCGAAGGCCTCGGCCGTCGCGGTGGTGATCGCCTGCCCGATGAAGTTGTTGAGCAGCTTGATGATGTGGCCGGCGCAGGGGCCACCCACATGGAAGGAACACCGGCTGCAGCCGTTCGAACACCGCCTGATCCGCGCCGACCATGGTGTTGAGCTTGCCCAGTTCGGCCTCCACCGGCGTGCGGGCCAGCGGCGCATCCACCAGCGTGGCGCCGCGTTCGGCGCACAGCGCGGCCAGGCGCCGTGTGGACTCGGGCTCGCTGGTGGAGGTGTCCACGATGAGCAGGCCGGCGCGCGCCTGCGACAGCACGCCGTTCGGGCCGGCCAGCACCTCCTCGACCTGCGGCGAGCCGGTGACGCAGACGATCACCGCGTCGCAGCCGCCGAGCGCGGCGGGGTGGGCCACCTGCCTCGCGCCTGCGGCCAGCAGGTCGGCCACGCGTTCGGTATTGCGGTGCACCGTGAGGCTCAGCTCGAAGCCCTTGGCGCGCAGGTTCTTCGCGATGCCGTGGCCCATCAGGCCCGAGGCACCGATCATGCCGATGTGTTTCATGTCTGTCTCCCTCTGTGGAGGTGATGGATGCGTGGGGGTCGGAAACGGTGGGGCGGCCGTGGCGGCGTCAGTACAGCCCGCGCACGCGCGCATGCAGGCGCGACAGGCCCAGCAACACGTCGGTCAGCGGCGTGGCGACGCCGGTGATCTGGCCGAGTTCGCGCACCACGGTGACGAGCGCGTCCAGCTCGACCGGCCGACCGGCGTCGACGTCCTGCAGCATCGAGGTGCGGAAGGCGCCCAGCTTGAGCGTGACCGCGTGCCGGTCCTCGGGCTGCTGGTCGATCGGGATGCCGATGCGCGCGCCGATCTCGCGCGCCTCCAGCATCACGCCCGAGATGAAGCCGCGCACCAGCTCGTCGCCGAGGATCAGGTCGGTGGTCGCACCGGTGAGGGCACTGACCGGATTGACCGTCATGTTGCCCCAGAGCTTGTACCAGGCGTCCTTCTGGATCTGCTCGGACAGCGCGACGTCGATGCCGGCCGCGCGCAGGCACTCGGCCACGGCCGCCAGGCGCGGCGTCGGCCGGCCCGAGGGTTCGCCGATGATGAGCCGGGCGCCGAAGTGATGCTTCACGAAGCCCGGCCCGTTGAGCGAGAAACTCGCATGCACCACGCCGCCGATGACCTGCCGGCCCGGGATCGCCTGCGCAATGCGGCCGCCCGGGTCCACCGCCGTCAGCCGCCGGCCTTCGTGCGCGCCGCCGAAGCCTTCGAAGAACCACCACGGCACGCCGTTCATCGCGGTGAGCACGGCGGTGTCGGGCCCGAGCAGTGGTCCGATGGCGCGTGCCACCTCGGCCATGGCCGGGGCCTTCACCGCGATGATGACCAGGTCCTGCACGCCCAGCTCGGCCGGCTGGTCGCTGGCCGTCACGGGCGCGGCGCGGACCGTGCCCTCCATGTCGAGCCTGAGGCCGTCACGCCGCAAGGCGTCGAGCGTGGCGCCGCGCGCGACCACGCTCACGGGGGTGCCGGCCAGCGCGAGCTTCGCGCCGAGCCAGCCGCCAATGGCGCCGGCGCCGTAGATGCAGACTTTCATGGGGTTCGTCGGGGTGTCAGGGTGTCAGAGGCGAGGGGACGGCTGCGGGCAGGCGGCCGGCCTGCCCGCAGCACGGGTGGAAGGTTCAATGCGGGCTCACTGCCGGTAGCTGTCGTCGATGCGGTCGACCTGCCGAACCAGCGCGTCGAACACGTCCTGGCCGGCGCCGAACTTCGCATCGAACTGGAAGGAGTCGTGCGTGGTCTTGACCGCCACCGGCTCGGGCACGGCGATGGCCGGGCCGAGCGCGGCCTGCGCGAGCTGGATCTCGCAGGCGCGCTGCAGCGTCCACAGCCGCACGAAGGTCAGTGGCAGCGTCGCGCCCCAGGCCAGCAGGCCGTGGTTGCGCAGGATGACGAGCGGCTTGCTGCCGATGCTCGCCAGCAGGCGGGGCGCCTCGCCTGCGTGGATGGTGATGCCCTCGAAGTCATGGTAGGCCACCATGTCGTGCAGCTGGGCCGAATAGAAGTTGTTCTGCGCCATGCCGCCCTGGGTGCAGGCCACGGCCACGCCGGCCGTGGTGTGGGTATGCATCACGCAATGCGCGCCTTCGATGCCGTCGTGGATGGCCGCGTGCACCGTGAAGCCGGCGGGGTTCACCGGCCAGGGGTTGTCGTCCAGCTTGTTGCCCTGCAGGTCGATCTTGAGCAGGTTCGACGCGGTCACCTCGGAATAGTGCAGGCCGAACGGGTTGATGAGGAACTGCCTGGCGCCGCCGGTCACGCTGTCGGGCAGGCGCACGGTGATGTGGTTGTAGATCATCTCCGTCCAGCCGAGCATCGCGAAGACGCGGTAGCAGGCGGCCAGCTGGACGCGCTCCTTCCATTCGTCGGGATGCATCGCGGGCTTGAGCATGGCATTCATGGCAGTTCCTTCCGGGCGAAAAAAAGCGGCCCGCACCCGCCAGGCGCCGGGCCGCGGTCAGGGACTCAGGCGTCCGCCGTGAAGCCCACCGCCTTGACGATGGGGGCCCACTTGGCGGTGTCCTTCTTGAGCAGGTCGGTGAGTTCGGCCGGCGACGACGACATCGCCTCCAGGCCGAAGGTGGCGAGGCCGTCGATCACGTCCTTCTGCGCCAGCGCGGTCTTCAGCGCGGTGTTCATGCGCGTCACGATCTCGGCCGGGGTCTTGGCCGGCAGCAGGAAGGCAAACCATTCGCTGTGCGTCATGTCCTTCAAGCCCTGCTCCGAGAAGGTCGGCACGTCGGGCGCGAAGCGGCTGCGCTTGGCACCCGAGACGCCCAGGATGCGGACCTTGCCGGTGGACAGATGCTGCGTGATGTCGCCGATCGGGCCGGACACGGCCGAGACGTTGCCGCCCAGCAGGTCGAGCATGGCTGGCTGCGTGCCGCGGTAGGCGGCGTGCTTGAGCTCGACGCCGGCGCTCTTGCCCAGCAGCGCGCCGATGAAGTGCGGCGTGGAGCCGGCCGCCGGCGAGCCGAAGTTGGCACCGGCCGGGTTGGCCTTGGCCCAGGCCAGGAAGTCGGGCACCGACTTGACGGTGGCCGGCACGGCCGGGCCGACCGCGAAGCCGAAGTCGAACACGCAGGCGATGGACGCCGGCGTCAGGTCGACCATCGGGTCGTAGGGCAGCTTCTTGTAGATGTGCGGGTAGATCGTGAGGATGGAGGTGGGCGTCTGCAGCAGCGTGGTGCCGTCGGGCTTGGACTCCTTGACGAACTGCACGGCGATCTGGCCGCCCGCGCCGGTGCGGTTCTCGACGACGGCGGTGTTGGCATAGCCCGGGGCCATGCGCGTGGCCACGCGGCGGCACAGGGTGTCGGAGGTGCCGCCCGCGGCAAAGCCGGTGATGATCTTGAGGTTGTCGATGGCCTGGGCGAAGGCCGTCTGGCCCAGCGTGGCGAGGAAGGCCGACGCGCTGGCGGACTGGATGACTTGGCGGCGTGTGATGCTCATGGGTGTCTCCGGGGAAAGGTTGAAGGTTCGTTCAGGTCAGGATTCGTCCCGCAGCCAGGTCACCGCCCCCGAATGGGTGACGGCGCCCTGGTGGCTGGGTCGGACCGTGGCTGCGTATTTTTCCAGCAATCCGCCCAGCCGCGCCCCCGGGGTTCTACCCGCCTGCGCCATTCTTTCCGCCATTCTTTGCGCCAGCCGCGCCGCCAGTTCGGCCGCGTCCAGCTCCACCGTGATGCTGCGGGCCTGCGGCCGCGCGTCGATGGCGACGATGTCGCCGTCGCGCAGGGCAGCGATCGGCCCCCCGTCGGCCGCCTCGGGGCCGGCATAGCCGATGCACAGGCCGCGCGTGGCGCCCGAGAAGCGCCCGTCGGTCAGCAGCGCGACCTGGTCGCCCATGCCCTGGCCATAGAGCAGCGCGGTGATGCCCAGCATCTCACGCATGCCCGGGCTGCCCTTGGGGCCTTCGTTGCGGATGACGATCACGTCGCCGGGGGCGTAGCGCCGGTTCTGCACGGCCGCCTGCGCCTCCTCCTCGCTCTCGAAGACCCGGGCCGGTCCCCGGTGCACCAGCGTGCCCAGGCCCGCCGTCTTGAGCAGCGCGCCGTCGGGGCAGAGGTTGCCCTTGAGCACCGCGAGGCCGCCGTCGCGCGACAGGGCCTCGGCCACGCGGCGCACCACGCGGCCGTCGGGCGCGGCGGCGTCGGCCAGCTCCTCGGCCAGCGTGCGGCCGGTGAAGGTGAGCGTGTCGCCATGCACGTAGCCGGCCTCCATCAGCTCGCGCAGGATCACGCCCGCGCCGCCGACGTAGTACACGTCGCGCGCCAGGTACTTGCCGCCGGGCCGCAGGTCGCCGATCAGCGGCGTGCGCGCGAACACCTCGGCCACATCGTCCAGGTGGAAGCGGATGCCCGCCTCGTGGGCGATGGCCGGCAGATGCAGCGCCGCGTTGGTCGAGCCGCCGGTGGCCGAGACCAGCGCGCAGGCGTTCTCCAGCGCCTTGCGTGTGACGATCTCGCGCGGCAGTGGCGCCTCGCCCATCACGGCCTGCATCAGCGACCGCGCGGCCCGGCGCATCAGCGGCGCGCGTTCGCTGAACACCGCCGGCACCATGCTGGAGCCGATGGGCGCCAGACCGATCGCCTCGGACACCATGCCCATGGTGTTGGCGGTGAACTGCCCGGCGCAGGCGCCGGCGGTCGGCAGGCAGGCGGCGCTCATCGCGTCGAGTTCGTCGTTCGTGGCCGTGCCGGCCAGCACCTTGCCGATGGTCTCGTAGGTGTCGACCACGTTGAGGTCGCGGCCGTCCGGCCCCGGCATCTGGCCCGGCAGGGCCGAGCCGCCGTGCACGAACACGCCCGGCACGTTGCAGCGCACGATGCCCATCATCAGGCCCGGCAGGTTCTTGTCGCAGGCGCCGATGGCGAAGATGCCGTCCCACTGGTGGCCGCGCGTCGACGCCTCCACGCTGTCGGCGATCAGCTCGCGCGAGATCAGCGAAAAGCGCATGCCCGAATGCGCCATCGTCAGCCCGTCGCTCACCGACACCACCGGGCATTCGTGCGGCGTGCCGCCGGCCGCGTAGATGCCGGTCTTGGCATGCTGGGCCTGCTCGCGCAGGTTCAGGTTGCAGGGGCTCATCTCGCCGCCGGTGTGGAACACGCCGATGTGCGGGCGGGCGATGTCCTCGTCGTCCTGGCCGAGCGCACGCAGGAAGCTGCGCGTGGTGGCGCGGATGGTGCCTTCGTAGATCGTGGCGGAGCGAAAGGGCGGGCGTTTGCCGCCCGGGGCGTCTTGACTCATGGTGTCCCTGGAAAAAAGCTCAGTAGACCTTGCCGTCGACCACGTCGGCCGGCCGGGCCTGCGACTTGAAGCGCGCCGCCAGTGCGCTGGTCTGCCGCGCCAGCATCGTCGCGTCCAGGCCGACCGCCACGAACAGTGCGCCCAGGTCGAGGTAGCGGCGGGCGACGGACTCGTCGGGCGACAGGATGCCGGGCGCCTTGCCCGCGCGCGTGATGGTGGCGATGGCCTTCTCGATGGCCGCCTGCACTTCGGGGTGGGCCGCGTTGCCGACATGGCCCATCGAGGCCGACAGGTCGGCCGGGCCGATGAACACGCCGTCCACGCCCTCGGTGGCGGCGATCGCCTCCAGGTTGTCGAGCGCGGTGCGGGTCTCGGCCTGCACCAGCAGGCAGACCTGCGCGTTGGCCTCGTGCGCGTACTGCGGATAGCGGCCCCAGCGCGAGGCGCGCGCACCGGCCATGCCGCGGATGCCGCCGCCGCTGTCGTTCTGCGGGTAGCGCGACGCGCGCACCAGGGCCGCCGCCTGCTGCGGCGTGTCCACCATCGGCACCAGCAGGGTCTGTGCGCCGACGTCCAGGTACTGCTTGACCAGCATCTCGCCGACGTGGCCGTGGCCCATGGGCAGCCGCGCCACCGCATGGCTCGGATAGGGCGCGATGGCCTGCAGCTGGGCCAGCAGCGTGCGCACGTCGTTGGGTGCGTGCTCGCCGTCGACCAGCAGCCAGTCGAAACCCGCGCCGGCGCAGATCTCGGTGGCATACGGGTCGGCCAGGCTGAGCCAGAAGCCGATCTGCGGCTGGCGGTTGGCCAGGGCCTGCTTGAAGGTGTTGACGGGTGTCTGCATGAGGGTCCTCAGACGAAGCGGAACTCGAAGCGGCCGAGCGCGCCGTAGTCGGCGTCGAACACGTCGCCGGCCTGGGCGTTCACCGGCCGGGTGAAGGAGCCGGCCAGCACGATCTCGCCGGCTGCCAGGTGCTCGCCCCAGGCCGCGAGCTTGCGCGCGAGCCAGGCCACGCCGATGGCCGGGTGGCCCTGCACGCCGGCGGCCAGCCCGGTTTCCTCGACCACGCCGTTCTGCCGCAGGATGGCGCCGCACCAGGGCAGGTCCACCTCGCGCGGGCCGACGCGGCGGCCGCCCGGCACGATGCCGGCATTGGCGGCGTTGTCGCTGATCGTGTCCTGCACCTTGCGCATCCTGCGGCTGTCGCGGTCGAACTGCTCGATGCGCGCGTCGATGATCTCGATGGCCGGCGTCACGTACTCGGTGGCGTCGAGCACGTCGTCGACCGTGACCTGCGGGCCTTCGAGGCGGCGCTTGAGCACGAAGGCCAGCTCCACCTCCACGCGCGGCGCGATGAAGCGGGCCACCGGAATGTCGCCGGGCTCAAACACCATGTCGTCGAGCAGCAGGCCGTAGTCGGGCTCGGTGATCTGGCTGGCCTGCTGCATCGCGCGGGAGGTCAGGCCGATCTTGTGGCCGACCGGCCGGCGGCCGGCGGCGAGCTTGATGCGCATCCACTCGCGCTGGATGGCGTAGCCGTCCTCCACCGTCATCTCGGGGAAGCGGCGCGAGAAGTGCAGCACCTGGGTGCGGCTGCGTTCACTGGCCTCGAGTTCGGCGGCCAGACTGGCCAGGGTGTCGCGGGAAAGGCTCATGGCGGTGTGAAGAGGGGGTGGATGTTGCTGTGCTTGCCGTCATAGACCTGGCCGGGGCTCTCGTCCACCTGCACCGTGATGCCGATGTAGCGGCTCGCCATGAGCGGGTCGAAGTGCTGCTTCGCGCAGGCCAGGATCGCGTCGCCGGCCTGCTGCTGCGTGGCCGCGCTGCGTCCGCGGCCCATGCGCAGGTTGAGGTAGACGAAGGCGAAGTCGCGGCTGCCATCGGCCACCGCATGGTGCGCCGAGGGGTAGGCCAGCACGCGCGTGCCGCCGGTCGGAAACACCTGCCGGCCGGCTTCGTCGCGCACCGCCAGCATCGCGTCGGCCGCCTTGCGGCAGAACGCGCTCATGTCGGCGTCGGCTTCGAGGTTGCCGCTGTAGAGGATGACGAGATGGGGCATGTCGGCGTTGCGGAAAGGTGGTGGGGTGGGGACGGCGCTCGCGGGAACGTCGAGCGGTCTACAGCCGCGTGCTCACGGCGGTATAGCCGTCGGCGGCCGAGGCCTGCGCGCGGGGGACGGCTGCGCCGTCCTGCGGCGTGACCGGGAACACCACGTTGATCTGGCCCGTGCCCGAGGCGCCGAAGTAGGGCGTGACGACCTCGGCGCGGCCGTCGTAGCCCGACCAGCCGAGCGCGCCCATCAGCATGGCCGTGTCATGCATGAAGCCCTCGCCGTGGCCCTTGGCGGCGTACTCCGGCAGCATGGCGCAGAAGTCGGCCCACTGGCCGGCCTCCCACATGCGGATCACCTCGCGGTCCAGGTGCTCAAGGAACGGGCTCCAGATCCGGAAGCCGTACTCGGGCGCGAGGCCGTTCTGCGCGAAGCGGTGCGACAGCGATCCGCTGGCGAACACCGCCACCGTGCCGTCGTAGTGGTCCTCGATCGCGCGGCGGATCGCCCAGCCCAGACGGGCGCTGTCGTTGAGGTAGTGCGCCATGCACAGGGCCGACACCGACACCACCTTGAAGTGCTGGTCGGCATTCATGTAGCGCATGGGCACCAGCGTGCCGTATTCGGGGTTGAGCGTGGTCGCGTGGTGGGCCAGCGTCTCCACGCCCCATTCGTTGCAGCTGCGCGCGAGCAGCTGGCCGAGCGCCGGATTGCCGGGGAACTCGAAGCCCAGGTTGGCGATGAAGTGCGGCAGTTCGTTGCTGGTGTACAGCCCCTTGAAGTGCGGCGCGCAGTTGATGTGGTAGTTGGCGTTGACGAGCCAATGGGTGTCGAACACCACGATCGTGTCCACCCCCAGCGCGCGGCAGCGCCGGCCGATCTCCACATGCCCGTCGATCGCGTCCTGCCGCGTGCCCTTGCGCGGGCCATCGAGCTCGCTCAGGTACATCGAGGGGACGTGCGTGATCTTCGCGGCCAACGCGAGCTTACCCATGGCGAGTCTCCTGATATGCGAGCCTATGCACGGCGAGCCTCCTGATACACGAGCCTATGCACGGCGAGCCTCCTGATACACGAGCCTATGCACGGCGAGCCTCCTGATACACGAGCCTATGCACGGCGAGTCTCCTGATACCCGGGCCGCTTCATCCTCACACCCCCCAGTGCGGAATGTGGTGCCCGCCCAGCGACACCGCCACGTTCTTGGGCTCGCAGAACACCTCGTAGCTCCAGGTGCCGCCCTCGCGGCCGGTGCCCGAGGCCTTGGTGCCGCCGAAGGGCTGGCGCAGGTCGCGCACGTTCTGGCTGTTGACGAAGCACATGCCCGCCTCCACCGCGGCCGCCACGCGATGGGCGCGCCCGATGTTCTCGGTCCAGACGTAGCTCGACAGGCCGTAGGAGATGTCGTTGGCGATGCGGATCGCGTCGGCCTCGTCCTTGAAAGGGATCAGGCAGGCCACCGGGCCGAAGATCTCGTCCTGTGCGATCTTCATGCGGTTGTCGACGTCGGCGAACACGGTGGGCATCACGTAGTTGCCCTGCTTCACGCGCTCGGGCAGCGCCGGCAGGTCGAGCCCGCCGCACACCAGCGTTGCGCCTTCGCGCGGGCCCAGCTCGATGTAGCTGCGCACCTTGGCCAGATGCCCCTGCGAGATCATCGGCCCGATGATGGTCTTCTCGTCGAGCGGGTCGCCGACGGTGATGCGGCGGGCGCGGGCCGCGAACTTCTCCACGAAGCCGGCATAGACCGACTGCTGCACCAGGATGCGCGAGCCTGCGGTGCAGCGCTCGCCGTTGTTCGAGAAGATCATGAACACGGCGGCATCGAGCGCCCGGTCCATGTCGGCGTCGTCGAAGATGATGAATGGGCTCTTGCCGCCCAGCTCCATGCTGAACTTCTTGAGTCCGGCCTGCTGCACGATGCGGTTGCCCGTGGCGGTGGAGCCGGTGAACGAAATCGCGCGCACGTCGGGATGGCGCACCAGCGGCTCGCCGGCTTCCTTGCCATAGCCGTGCACGATGTTGAGCACGCCCGGCGGAATGCCGGCCTCCAGCGCCAGCTCGCCCAGCCGCGCGGCCGTCAGCGGCGACAGCTCGCTCATCTTGAGCACGGCGGTGTTGCCGAAGGCCAGGCAGGGCGCGGTCTTCCAGGTGGCCGTCATGAAGGGCACGTTCCACGGCGAGATCAGCGCGCACACGCCCACCGGGTGGAACAGCGTGTAGTTCAGGTGCGTCTCGGTCGGGTAGGTGTGGCCGTCGACCCGCACGCACATCTCGGCGAAGTAGTAGAAGTTGTCGGCCGCGCGCGGCACCAGCTGCTTGCCGGTCTGCGCGATCACCTGGCCGGTGTCGTCGGTCTCGGCCCGGGCCAGCTCGGGCACGTGCGCGGCAATCAGGTCGCCGAGCTTGCGCACGAGCCTGGCGCGTTGCGGCGCCGGCAGGCCCGCCCACTTGGGAAAGGCTTCGCGCGCCGCGGCCACGGCGGCGTTGACCTCGGCCTCTCCGCCGGCGGCCACTTCGGCCAGCACCTCCTGGGTGGCGGGGTTGATGGACTCGAAGTACTTCGCGCCCGCGACGCTCTTGCCGTTGATGAGATGGTCGATCTGCATGGTCATCCGATGGTGTTGACGAGGTCGCCGATGCCCTCGATGCTGGTGACGACGACGTCGCCCGGCCGGCAGTCGACCACGCCGTCGGGCGTTCCGGTGAGGATCAGGTCGCCCGGCGACAGCGTCATGAAGCTGGAGAAGTATTCGATCAGGAAGGGCACGTCGAAGATCATGTCGCGCGTGTGGCCCGACTGCGTGAGCGTGCCGTTGACGGTGGTGCGAAGCGCCAGGGCCATCGGGTCGGGGATGTCGGCCGTGTCGACGCGCCACGGCCCGAGCGGGGTGGCGCCGTCGCGGTTCTTCACCCGCAGGTTGGGCCGGTACCAGTTCTCCAGGTAGTCGCGGATCGCGTAGTCGTTGGCGACCGTGTAGCCGGCGATGAAGTCGTAGGCATCGTCGCGCCGCACCTTGCGTGCCGTGCGGCCGATCACGACCGTCAGCTCGCATTCGTAATGCATGAAGTCCACGCCGGCAGGCCGGCGCGTGACCTGCCGGTGGCCGGCGAGCGCGCCTTCGCCCTTGAGAAACACCAGCGGCTCCTCGGGTGCCTTGAACGCCAGCTCCCTGGCATGGTCGGCGTAGTTCAGGCCGAGCGCGAGGATGGTGCGCGGACGCGGCGTGGGCTCCACCGGCGGCAGCCAGGTCACGGCGTCGAAGTCCACCAGACGCCCGTCCCACAGCAGGAGCTGGCCGTCCTGCTCGGTGGCCGGGTAGATCATGTGCTCGAAGAGGACGCGGGCGTGCTTCATGCGGGCTCCTCCGCCACGAGGGTGTGGGTCAGCGTGCCCAGGCCCGGCGCAGTGATGTCGATGCGCTGGCCGACGCGGGCCAGCGGGCGGCCGGCATCGCAGCCGAGCATCAGCACGTCGCCGGTGCGCAGCGTCATGAACTCGCTGACGTCGGCCAGCAGTTCGCTGGCGCTTCGCACCATCTGCGAGAAGTCGACCACCTGCCTGAGCTCGCCGTCGATGCGCACTTCGAGGCGCAGGCGGGACGCATCGGGCAGCTGCGCCAGCGGCACGCACTGACTGCCCACGCCCAGGAAGCCGTCGAGGCACTTGAAGCGCACCGGCGGGCGGAAGAAGCTCGCATGCGGCACCGACAGGTCGTTCATCAGCACCCAGCCGCCCGGCTGGCCGGGCGCGGCCATCACCATGGCGACGGTGGCGCCCACCTCCACCTGCGGCACCTGCGCCGGCACGGCAATGGCGGCGCCATCCGGGCTCCAGGTGTTGGCCGGCTTCATGTACAGCACGGGCGCGACGGGCGGCGCCTTGTAGGGCGGCTGGTGCATCTGCGGCGCCAGCGCCTGCCGCTCGGCGTGGAAGTTCAAAAGCGTGCCGTAGACGTTGCCCTCGGGCATGAAGCCCGGGGTCGCCGCCGCGCGCGTTGCGGAGTCAGTCATCGGCCATCCTTGGTGCAGTGCGGCGCCGCATTCAGGGCGCCTCCAGTTCGATCAGTTCGTCGAGCAGCGTGTAGAGCTGCCCGAGTTTGGCCTTGCCCAGCGACTTCTCGAGGAATTCATAGTGCGCCTCGATCGTGCACGAGAGCTTGTCCACCAGCCGGCGGCCGCGCGCCGTGGCCTGCACGACGGTGCGGCGCTGGTCGGCCGGATCGCGCTCGCGGCGGATCAGCCCGTCGCGCTCCATGCGGTTCAGGACACCCGTGAGGCTGGGGCCGAGGATGAAGGCCTCGCGCGCGACACGGCCGGTTTCCACCGTGCCGTGCTCGCCCAGCACCCGCAGCACGCGCCACTGCTGGTCCGACAGGCCGCAGTCGCGCAGGCCCGGACGGGTGTGCGCCATGACGGCTTCGCGCGCCTGCAGCAGCAGGCGGGGCAGGTTGCGGTGGACGAAGGGCGTGACCATGCTTGTTATTTAACATGTTAAATGATGCGGGCGCCCCCGGGGGTCGTTCGCGGATCGGGACTAACCCTTGGAATCGTGACGGCCCCCCTGCGCCGGGTGACTGCGCCGGGCGGTTGCGGCGGGTCGCCTATAGTCGGCGCCCATGGCCAAGGAAAAAACCGTCTACAGCTGCTCCGAATGCGGCGGCACCAGCCCCAAGTGGCAGGGCAAGTGCCCGCATTGCGGCGCCTGGAACACCCTGGTGGAGTCGGTGGCCGAGGCCGCAGGCGCCGGCCGCCACCGCTTCGCTTCGCTGGCCCGCACGGCCGAGGTCGCGACGCTGGCCGACATCGAGGCGGTCGACATGGCGCGCACGCCCACCGGCATCGACGAGCTCGACCGGGTGCTGGGCGGCGGCATCGTCGAAGGCGGGGTGGTGCTGATCGGCGGTGATCCCGGCATCGGCAAGTCCACGCTGCTGCTGCAGGCGCTCGACGGCCTGCAGCGCCAGGGCCAGGCCACGCTGTACGTCACAGGCGAGGAGTCGGGCGCCCAGGTCGCGCTGCGCTCGCGCCGGCTCGGGCTCGACGGCTCGCAGGTCAAGGTGCTGGCCGAGATCCAGCTCGACAAGATCATCGCCACGCTCGAGAAGACGCGCCCGGCGATCGCGGTGATCGACTCGATCCAGACGGTGTATTCAGGCGAGTTGACCTCCGCGCCGGGCTCGGTCGCACAGGTGCGCGAATGCGCGGCCCACCTCACCCGCCTGGCCAAGGCCAGCGGCGTGTGCATCGTGCTGGTGGGCCACGTGACCAAGGAGGGCGCGCTGGCCGGCCCGCGCGTGCTCGAGCACATGGTGGACACGGTGCTGTACTTCGAGGGCGACACCCATTCGAGTTTCCGCCTGGTGCGCGCCATCAAGAACCGCTTCGGCGCGGTCAACGAGATCGGCGTCTTCGCCATGACCGAGCGCGGCCTCAAGGGCGTGACCAACCCGAGCGCGATCTTTCTGAGCCAGCATGAGGTGCCCGTGCCCGGCAGCTGCGTGCTGGTGACGCTGGAGGGCACGCGGCCGATGCTGGTGGAGATCCAGGCGCTGGTCGACAGCGGCGGGCCGAGTCCGCGCCGGCTGTCGGTCGGTCTGGAGCGCGACCGCCTCGCGATGCTGCTGGCGGTGCTGCACCGCCATGCCGGCGTGGCCTGCATGGACCAGGACGTGTTCGTCAATGCGGTGGGCGGCGTGCGCATCAGCGAGCCGGCCGCCGATCTGGCGGTGATGCTGGCCATCACCTCCAGCCTGCGCGGCAAGCCGCTGCCCAAGGGCTTCATCGCCTTCGGCGAGGTCGGCCTCGCGGGCGAGGTGCGGCCCGCGCCGCGCGGCCAGGAGCGCCTGAAGGAGGCCGCCAAGCTCGGCTTCTCGGTGGCCGTCGTGCCCAAGGCCAATGCGCCCCGGCGCGGCAGCAAGGACCTCGAAGGCCTGACGATCCATGCGGTGGAGCGGATCGAGCAGGCCATGGAGATCGTGCGCAGCCTGGGCTGAGCGCGGCGCAGGGCGCCTTCGGGCGGCGCGGCGGGCCCGGCCCCGGGCCGGCGTGTCAACAGGCCGGGCGAGGCGGCGACAATAGCGGCATGAAATTCATGAAAGTCATTGTTCCCGTCGCCGGGGTGCTCCTCGTCGTCGCGGCCTATCGCGGCTATGGCTGGCCCGGCGTGGCCCTGGTGAGCGGCGGCATCGTCATGTGGGTGATGCTCAACTTCACCCGCATGGTCAAGGTGCTGGAGCGCGCGAAGGAACGGCCGATCGGCCATGTCGGCAGCGCGGTGATGCTCAACGCCAAGCTCAAGCCCGGCGCGACGCTGCTGCACGTGATCGCCATGACGCGCGCGCTCGGTGCGCTGCAGTCGCCCAAGGACACCCAGCCCGAGATCTACCGCTGGACCGACGGCACCGACTCCCACGTGACCTGCGAGTTCATGAACGGCAAGCTGGTCCGGTGGGACCTGGTGCGCCCCGCCCCCCAGGATTCGCCGCCCGACGAGGTGACGCCTGCCGCCTCATCCGCGGCGGCTGCCGCGCCGGCGCAGGACCCGCCGGCCCCGTAAAATCCCGGTTTTCTCCACCCCACCCGGGGCGCTGCGCGCGCCACCCAAGGACACCTCCCCATGAGCCCAACAGTTCCCTCGATGGCCGACCGCGACGGCAAGATCTGGATGGACGGCCAGATGGTCGACTGGCGCGACGCCAAGATCCACGTCCTCACCCACACCCTGCACTACGGCTGCGGCGCGTTCGAGGGGCTGCGTGCCTACAACACGGCCGGCGGGACCGCGATCTTCCGGCTGGAGGAGCACACCGACCGCCTGTTCAACAGCGCCAAGATCCTGCGCATGAAGATCCCCTTCACCAAGGACGAGGTCAACGCCGCCCACAAGGCGGTGGTGCGCGAGAACAAGCTGGAGTCCTGCTACATCCGCCCGCTCACCTGGATCGGCTCGCAGAAGCTCGGCGTCAGCCCCAAGGGCAACACCATCCACCTGATGATCGCGGCCTGGGCCTGGGGTGCCTACCTCGGCGAGGAAGGCATGAAGCGCGGCATCCGCGTCAAGACCTCCAGCTACACCCGCCATCACGTCAACATCACCATGACGCAGGCCAAGGCGGTCAGCAACTACAGCAACTCGATCCTCGCCAACATGGAAGCGCTCGATGACGGCTACGACGAGGCCCTGCTGCTCGACGCCTCGGGCTTCGTGAGCGAGGGCGCCGGCGAGAACGTGTTCGTGGTCAAGAACGGCGTGGTCTACACGCCCGACCTGTCGGCCGGCGCGCTCAACGGCATCACCCGCAACACCGTGATGCACATCTGCCAGGATCTTGGCATCGAGCTGGTGCAAAAGCGCATCACGCGCGACGAAATCTACATCGCCGACGAGGCCTTCTTCACCGGCACGGCCGCCGAAGTCACGCCGATCCGCGAGCTCGACCGCGTGGAGCTGGGCAGCGGATCGCGCGGCCCGGTCACCGAGAAGATCCAGAGCGCCTTCTTCGACATCGTCAACGGCCGCAATCCCAAGTACGCCCACTGGCTCGCAAAGGTCTGATCATGAGCAAAGCTGTCGTCGAACTCCTGGCCCGGGACCTCAACTCGCAGGGCGGCGTGTTCTGTCCGAACCCGCAGGCCGACATGAAGCTGTGGAACAGCCACCCCAAGGTCTATCTGGACGTCGCGGGCAAGGGCCAGGCCAAGTGCCCGTATTGCGGCACGGTGTACAAGCTCAAGGAGGGCGAGCACTTCGGTGCGGCCCACTGAGCCCGGGCGTCCGCTGCCGCCGGCCATGGCGACCGCGCCTTCCTCCGTCCTGCCTGCGGCCTCGCGGACGTCGCCGTCGGCCTCCCTCGTGATCGCGCCGCAGTGGATCGGCGACGCGGTCATGACCGAGCCGCTGATGCGCAGGCTCCATGCGCGCGGCGAGCGCCTGACTGTGGGCGCGCTGCCCTGGGTGGCGCCGGTCTACCGCGCGATGCCGCAGGTGGCCGAGGTGATCGAGTTCCCGTTTACCCACGGCGGCCTGCAGTTCAAGGCGCGGCGCAGCCTGGCGCGCGAGCTGTCGGGGCGCTTCGACAGCGCCTATGTGCTGCCCAATTCGCTCAAGAGCGCCCTGCTGCCCTTTCTTGCCAGCATCCCGCGCCGCGTGGGCTACCTGGGCGAGGCGCGGGTCGGCCTGCTGACGCATCGCCTCAAGAACCCGAGCCACAAGCCGCCGATGGTGGCGTTCTACTCGGCGCTGAGCGGCGAGCCTGGCGTGGCTGCGGACCGTCCGCAACTGCATCTGGCCGACACTGCGATCGATGCGGCGCTGGCCGCGCACGGTGCCACACCGGGTCTCGAGCCGGGTCTCGTGCGGGGTGGCTATGCGGTCATGGCGCCGGGGGCCGAGTTCGGGCCGGCCAAGCGCTGGCCGGCGCGGCACTTCGCGCAGCTGGCCGGCCTGCTGGGGCAGCCGGTGGTGTTGCTCGGGTCGGCCAAGGAGGCGGACCTGTGCGCGGAGATTGCCGGCGCCGCAACGTCCCCCCAAGGCGTGGTGAACCTGGCCGGCCGCACCTCGCTGGCCGATGCGCTCGCGCTGATCGCCGGCGCGGGCTGCGTGGTGAGCAACGACTCGGGCCTGATGCACGTTGCAGCGGCCTTCGGCGTCGAGCAGGCCGCAGTCTTCGGCTCGTCCAGCCCGCGCCATACGCCGCCGCTCAACGAGCGCGCGCGGGTGCTCTGGCTCAAGGACGATCCGGCCTACCAGCCGCCGCTCGACTGTGCGCCCTGCTTCGAGCGCGAATGCCCGCTCGGGCACACGCGCTGCCTGAACGACCTGACGCCTGAGCGCGTCAACGCGGCACTGCGGGGCTGAACGGCGCCACCTCTCAGGCCGGAAACGCCGCCAGCGGCGCGGCGCCGCCGGTGTTGCGGGTGTCGGTGCGGGCCACGTTCATCACCCAGCACACCATCACGAAGTAGCCGATCAGCCCCGTCAGCTCGACCGCGCCCTGCTCGCCGAAGCGCGCCAGCGCCTCGGCCCAGGTGACGTCGCTCACGCCGTGGTGCGTGAGCAGTTCGGTCGCGAAGGCAATGGTGGCGGCATCGGCCTCGCTGGCATCACGCGGCTGCCGACCCTGGGCCAGCGCATCGAGGGTCGACTGCGGCACGCCGGCCTTGAGCGCGGCGGGCACGTGCATGAGCCACTCGAACTGATTGGAGGTGTGGCGCGCGGCGACGCAGGTCGCCAGCTCGCGCGTGCGCACGTCCAGCACGCTGTCAAAGCGCAGGTACTCGCCGAGCTTGCCGACGCGGCTCATCAGCTCCGGGCTGCGCAGCAGCGGAATGAAGGGGCCGAACACCGCCTTGCGCGGACCGGCGATCAGCTCCTCGGCGGCGGCGCGCTGCTGCGGCGTCATGGCGTCGGCAGCCATCATGGGCAGGCGGTCCGAGGCGCCGGCTGAAAAGCCCTGGCGGACGGTGTCGGTGGAGGGGGTGCTGTCTGGCATGGAGGCTCCGCAGGGTGTCGACGCGGCGTGGATGCCGCGCCCGCATCTTACGCAGGCTGGCCGCGCCGTGCTGGCGCCGTGCTGGTGCCGAGCGCGCCGGGGTCGATGCGCGAAAGCGCCGCACCCAAAAAAACAGCCACCTTGCGGTGGCTGTGAAAGTCCTTGGAAGGACGTCGTTGGGAGACTTGAAAACCTGATTGAGGCTCGATGGAATTTGTTGGAAGAAGCCCTTGTTGTGGTGACAGCAGATGGAAGAGACTGTAAGTTGCGTCCCGAGGGAAAGCATCCCCCAATTGGGGGAGAAATCAAAAATCATTTGAAACAGTTTGTGTCCCTTGTGATTTTCCACACAAGGATTTGCGGCTGGTCCGCAAGGCGTCAGCCTCGGGTGGCCGCGCGCAGCTGGGGCCTCGCGGGCTCAGGCGTCGATCGCGGGCAGTTCGACAACGAAGCGGGCGCCGCCGCCTTCGCGCCCTTCGCAGCGCACGTTGCCGCCATGGCGCTGGGTGATCGACCGGACCAGCGCCAGCCCGAGGCCGACGCCGCCTTCGCGTTCGCTGGCGCCAGGCAGCCGGTAGAAGGGCTCGAAGATGCGTTCGCGCAGCTCGGGCGGCACGCCGGGGCCCCGGTCGGCCACCGTGAGCACCGCGCGCCGGCCTTCACGGCGCACGTTCATGACGATCTCGCCGTGGCTGTAGCGCCGGGCGTTCTCCAGCAGGTTGCGGATCACCCGCCGCAGCAGGCGCGACACGCCTTCGACCATCACCGCGCGCGCGCCATCGTCCAGGCGCAGCTCGGCGTCGAGCCGCGCGCATTCCTCGGCGGCCAGCCCGGTGAGGTCGACGGTCTCGACCGTGCCCATGTCGGCCTCTTTGGCGTCGAGCCGGCTGGCCAGCAGGATTTCGTCGATCAGCTGATCGAGCTCGCCGATGTTGCGCGAGATCTCGGCGCGGGCCCCGGGTGCGGTCTGCTCGCCCATCAGCTCCAGGCCCATGCGGATGCGCGCCAGCGGCGAGCGCAGCTCATGGGAGGCGTTGGCCAGCAGCGACTTGTGCGACTTGACGAGCGTCTCGATGCGCTCGGCCGCCTTGTTGAAGCGCTGGGCCAGAAAGGCCACCTCGTCGGTGCCCGACACCGGCACGCGCGCGCTCAGGTCGCCCTCGCCCCAGCGCTCGACGCCGCGCCGCAGGTTCTCCAGGCGCTGGGTCAGCCGCCGCACGATCGGCCAGGTGCCGATGGCCACCGCCACGGCCACGATTCCGAGCATCCACATCAGGCCAGCCGAGCCGCGCAGCCAGGGACGCGGGGGCGGCGGATCTCCGGGACGGCGCGGCCGCGGCGGGATCTGCACGAACAGCGAGCTGCCGTCGGTCATCGCCACCTGGAATTCGATCCCCTGGCCCGGCACGCGCAGCGGCCGCGCCAGCGCCTGGCCGACGATCTGGCCGGCCTCGTCGCGGATCAGCACCTCGCGCGGCGGCACCTGCTCGGCGTTGGCCTGCCAGAGCCAGCCGAACACGAGTGTGAGCGCGGCCACGGCCAGCACCACGGCCAGCCAGAGGCGGGCGTAGATCGGCAGATAGCGGGGGAGGCGCCAGGAGGCCATGGCCGCCCGTCAGTCCTGCTGCTTGGCAAAGACGTAGCCCACGCCGCGGACGGTGAGGATGCGTTTGGGATTCTTGGGGTCGGCCTCGATGGCCGCGCGGATGCGGCCCATGTGCACGTCGATCGAGCGGTCGAAGGCTTCGAGTTCGCGGCCGCGCACCGCCTCCATGATCTGGTCGCGCGTGAGCACGCGGCCGGCGCGCTCGGCCAGCGTGACCAGCAGGTCGAACTGGTAGGAGGTCAGCTCGCGCGCCTCGCCGCCCACCGTCACGGTGCGCGCGTCCTTGTCGATCTCGAGCGAGCCGAAACGCATCACCTTGACCGAGGGCGTGCTGCCTTCGACCCGGCGGCGCAGGATGGCGCGGATGCGCGCGAGGAGTTCGCGGGGCTCGAAAGGCTTGGGCAGGTAGTCGTCGGCGCCGATCTCCAGACCGATGATGCGGTCCATCGGGTCGCCCTTGGCGGTGAGCATCAGCACCGGCACCTGGGCGGCCGGCCCGGCGAGGGCACGGATGCGGCGGCACACCTCCAGGCCGTCCATGTCGGGCAGCATCAGGTCGAGGATGACGAGGTCGGGCGGCGCGGCGCCTGCGCTCTCGCCCTGCACCATCGCCAGGCCCGACTGCGCGTTGGCCGCATGCTGGAACTGGAACCCCGACTGGCCGAGGTACTCGCCCACCATCTGCGCCAGGCGCGTGTCGTCTTCGATCATCAGAAGGTGTTGCATGGGATTGATGGTAACTGCCGTGTTCATGGGACTCAAGCCGGTCGGGACAATGCAGAAAAGGCGCGTGCGGCGCGCAGATGCGGGGCGATGAACCGATGGTGGACGCGGCCGCGCAATCGGCATTGAAGCAGGGGTAAAGTTAGGTAAATGCCCGTGATCAGTTCCAACGATGCGCCGGTGGCGGATCTGCCCGGCCTGCTTGAGCGGCACGCGGTGCAGCGCCCGCAGGCGGTGGCGTTGCGCGCCGACGCGCTGCAGCTCGGCTATGCCGCGCTGAACGAGCGCTCGCGGGCGCTGGCCGAGTGGCTGCGCCAGGAGGCCGGAGTGCGCGCGGGCGATCGCGTGGCCTGGCTGGGGGCGAACCACCCGGACGCGATCTGCCTGCTGTTTGCGCTGGCACGCCTGGGCGCGATCCTCGTGCCGCTGAACTATCGGCTCGCGCCTGCCGAATGGGCGGCGGTGCTGCGTGATTGCACGCCGCGCTGCCTGGTGACCGACGCCGCATGGCGCGACGCCGGGCTCGACCTCGCAAGGCGCTGCGACCTGCCTCTGCATGGCGTCGAAGCGCTCGGCGCGCCGACCCTTCCGGCGACCTCGACCTCGACTGCAACTGCAACTGCAACTGCAACTGCAACTGCAACTGCAACTGCAACTGCAACTGCAACTGCAACTGCAACTGCAACTGCAACCGGGCCGGCGCAGCCCGTCCCAGCCGCCGCAGCGGCGCTGGCCCGCGCGCCCGTCCTGCTCGTCTACACCTCGGGCACCACCGGCGAGCCCAAGGGCACCGTGCACACCCAGGCGCATCTGCTGGCCAACATGGCCGCCGCCAGCGCGGTTCAGGCGCTCACGCCCGATGATCGGGTGCTGACGGTGCTGCCGCTCTTTCACGTCGGGGGCCTGTGCATCCAGACGCTGCCGGCCCTCCATGCGGGCGCAAGCGTGCTGCTGCACGCGCGTTTCGAGCCTGCTGCCATGCTGCAGGCCATCGCCCGCGACCGCCCCAGCCTGACGCTGGTGGTGCCGGCAGTGATGAAGGCGCTGGTCGATCACCCGGACTGGGCCGGCACCGATCTGTCCTCGCTGCGGGCGGCATGGGCGGGCTCAAGCACTCTGCCGGAGTCGCTGGTGCAGGCCTTCCACGCGCGCGGCGTGCCGGTGTGCAACGTGTACGGCGCCACCGAGACCGGACCGTTCTCGATCGCGCTCGGCCCGCACGAGGCGATGAGCCATGTGGGCTCCTGCGGCTGGCCGGCGCCTGGGGTGCAGGTCCGCCTGGGTGGTGCCGGGAGGGGCGCCGGGGATGGTGCCGAGGGTAGCGAGCCCGCCGCCGATGGCGTGGGCGAGATCCTGCTGCGCGGGCCGAACGTGGTGACGCGCTACTGGCCCGATCGCCCCGCAGTCGATGCCGAAGGCTGGTTCCACTCCGGCGACCTGGGCCGCCAGGCCGCGGACGGCAGCTTCACGGTGGTCGGGCGGCTCAAGGACATGATCATCTCCGGTGGCGAGAACATCTACCCAGCGGAAATCGAGAACCTGCTCGCCGCGCATCCTGCGGTGGCCGACTGCGCGGTGCTGGGCCTGCCCGATACGCGCTGGGGCGAGACCGTCGTGGCCGTGCTCGTGGCGCAGCCCGGCGCCGCAGTGGCCGACGAGCAGCTGCTGGGCTGGCTGGGCGGGCGCATCGCGCGCTACAAGTTGCCCCGGCACATCGTGTGGCGCGATGCGCTGCCCAAGACGGCCCTGGGCAAGGTGCAGAAGGGGCTGCTGCTGAAGCAGCTGCTGGGGGCGGCGACCGGGCCAGCGCAGGGCGACTGAGGGGCGACTGAGGGGCGGTGAAGAAATGGTCCGACGCACATGTTCAGCGGACATGTTCAGGCAGGCGCCTTGGGAGTGATGGCCCGGGGATCGCTCAAGCAAGGCTGCGGGGCCGGTGGGAATCGTCCCGGCGCCAGCCCGGTCGGCGTCTCAACCCGGGCCGGGCGGCTGCGCGGGCGTGGGGGCGTCGGGCGGGCTGGCCTTTGCGGGCCCCGGCGTCGCCCCCTGGGTGCGTGTGGCCAGCCACACCAGCAGCAGCACCGGTGCGCCGAGCAGCGCCGTGCCGGTGAAGAACGCGGCGTAGCCGTGCGCGTCCACCCAGGCGCCCGAGAAGCCGGCCAGCCATTTGGGCACCAGCAGCATGACGGAGCTGAGCAGCGCGTACTGCGTGGCCGAGTAGCTCACGTTGGTGAGCGAGGACAGGTAGGCGATGAAGGCCGCCGACGCGATGCCGCTCGACAGGTTGTCGGCCGCGATCACCAGGATCAGCGCGGTGAGGTCGTGGCCGCGCCCGCCGAGCCAGGCGAACAGCAGATTGCTGGCGGCGCTCAGCAGCGCGCCGAGCATCAGCACGCGCATCACGCCCAGCCGCATGGACAGCGCGCCGCCGAGGAAGGCGCCCGCCAGCGTCATGATCACCCCGTAGACCTTGGTGACGGCGGCCACCTCGTCCTTGGTGTAGCCCATGTCCACGTAGAACGGGTTGGCCATGATGCCCATCACGATGTCGCTGATGCGGTAGACCGCGATCAGCGCCAGGATCAGCGCCGCCTGCCAGCGGTAGCGGCGCAGGAAGTCGGCAAACGGCTCGACCAGTGCGCCGCGCAGCCACTCGCCCGGGCTGCGCGCGGCCGGCAGCGCCACGCGGGCCGGCTCGGGAGAGAACAGCACGGTGACCACGCCCACGAGCATCGACGCGGCCATCGCGAAATAGGCGGTGGCCCAGGCCGCCTGCTGGTAGGCCGCCCCGGCAGCAACGCTTGCAACCGCGCCTGCACCAGCCCCTGCCACAGCGCCTGCACCGGCCGCCACCGGCACCACCTCGGCCCGCGCCGCGATCCACAGCACGCCCGCGCCGGCCCAGATCATGGCGATCCGGTAGCCGGTCTGGTAGGTGGCCGCCAGCGCGCCCTGGTGGTTGGCGTCGGCCGATTCGATGCGAAAGGCGTCGAGCGCGATGTCCTGGGTCGCCGAGGCGAAGGCCACCACCAGGGCGCACCAGACGATCGGGCCGAGCGTGGCGCGCGGGTCGGCCAGGGCCATGCCGGCCAGGCCGCCCATGATGGCAAGTTGCGAAACCAGCAGCCAGCTGCGCCTGCGACCCAGGGCGCGCGTGAGCAGCGGGATCGGCATGCGGTCGACCAGCGGCGCCCAGCACCATTTGAAGCCGTAGGCCAGCCCCACCCAGGACAGATAGCCGATGGTGGAGCGGTCGATGCCGGCCTCGCGCAGCCGGAAGCTCAGGGTGCCCAGCACCAGCAGCAGCGGCAGGCCGGCGGCAAAGCCCAGCGACAGCATGCGCAGGCTCGCGGGCTCCAGGTACACCCGCAGGGCGACCCGCCAGGGCGTTCTGGGGGATGAGGAGGCGGTCGCGTCTGACATGAGGGCTTTTCGGATTGTGACTATTATTCACGCATGTGCTTCATCTGCGACGCCAAATCCCGGGGCCCCCTTCAGGCGGCGCCGTCTTCCATGTGGTCATCGCGGCGCGCCTTCGTGCTCGCTGCGGGCGCGGCTGCCGCCGTGCCTGCGCTTGCGCAGGTCGACGTCGGCAATGCCTCCGGACTGCGCAAGCTCGTGCCGGCCGACCAGCTGGAGAACTCGGCCACGCAGCAGTACAGCCAGATGATGGCGCAGGCACGATCCAAGGGTGCGCTCGCGCCCGACGGCCACCCGCAGCTGGTGCGCCTGCGCGCCATCGCCTCGCGCCTGATTCCCTTTGCGCCCAAGTGGAACAGCCGGGCCTCGCAGTGGAAGTGGGAGGTCAACCTCATCGGCAGCAAGCAGATCAACGCCTTCTGCATGCCCGGCGGCAAGATCGCCTTCTACACGGCCATCCTCGATGATCTGAAGCTGAGCGATGACGAAGCCGCCATGATCATGGGCCACGAAATGGCCCATGCGCTGCGCGAGCACGCCCGCTCGCGCATCGCCAAGACGCAGGCCACCGGCATGGGCCTGTCGCTCGGTGCGCAGCTGCTCGGCCTGGGCGACCTGGGCAACGCGGCGGCGAACCTCGGCACTCAGCTTCTGAGCCTCAAGTTCAGCCGGTCCGACGAGACCGAAGCCGACCTCGTCGGCCTGGAGCTGGCCGCGCGCGCCGGTTACGCGCCGCAGTCCAGCGTGTCGCTCTGGGAGAAGATGGGCAAGGCCAGCGGCAGCAGTGGCGGGCCGGGTTTTCTATCGACCCATCCGAGCGGCCCGGAACGCATTGCCCAGCTGCAGGCCAACGTGCCCAAGGTGCAGGGTCTGTACGAACAGGCGCGGCGCAAGTAGAACGCCGCCGGGCCGCCGGGCCTGCCGGGCCTGCCGGGCCGCCGAGCCTGCGGCTGCCACGCGGCCCCAACCGAGCGTCGGTGGCGATGCGTCGGCACCAGCTCGAGGGCGGCAACTCGACGGCGTAGAGGGCGCGCGCGCCTCAACCGAGCTTGCAGAGCTCGAAAACCAGTCCGGGCACCAGGGCCTGCCGCAGCACGGCCCGGCCCACGCAGCCTGTGCTGGTCGCGCCGAGCTGGACGGCATGAAACTCGTCATGGCCGGGCTGGATCTCGATGAATGCGGCCGCATGGCCTCGCATGGCTTCTCGCAGCTGCCACAGGTCTGCGCCCTGCGACATGGCGCCGACGATCACGGCGTTGGGCGGGAACGCTGCTGCATGTTCGCAGGCCTCGCGCATGGAGTCGAAGTAGCGCACGAGCAGACCGTGACCCTGGAGGCATTCGACGATGTCCTGCCGCAATGTGGCGTCTGCCGTGACGATCAGCACGGTACGGCCGCCCAGCACTTCGCCGGCGGCGTCGGCGTCGACGCTGGCTTCGAGCGGCTGAGGCGCCATGTGGATCGCATGCGCAGGAAACTGCAGGATCAGGCCGACCTTCTGCTCGTCGGAGTGGACGCGCAGCCGGCAGCCGGTCTGGCGGGCCTGGTGCTGCGCGATGAACCAGCTCGCCGACTGCCAGGCCGGCTCGCTCTGGCGCGGCGGGTCCAGCCGCGCGTACACCCGCAGGACCGGCTCCTCCTCGTTGGCGCCGGCGACGATGGCCACGTCCTGTGACAGCGCACTGGCCCACAGCAGCAGTTCGTCGATCAGACTGTAGAGGAGCGGCGCCTCCGACATGACCATGACGGAACTGGGCGTGTAGTAGATGGCGATCTGCCGGCGCGACAACCAGCCCTGGCGCGCGGCCAGCACGGCCTGAACGACGCTGTGGACGGACACCGGCTCGGGCTGGCGCTCACTCGGCGCGCGGTCGCCGGCCAGCGCCTGCAGCGCCTTGGCCAGGTGGCGTGCATGCTCGATGCGGTCGCGGATGTCGGCGAGCGAGGAGCCTTCGGAGGGGTCGTCCAGGCCGTGCAGGGCTTCGAGCAGGGGCCCGGCGATCTCTTCGCCGAAGCGAGGCAGCAGCTCGGGCCAGTGCGGTGCGGAATCGGGGTCGGCAGGCGCTTCGAAAGGCACGGCGCCCGAATGGCGGGAATGCTGGAAGCGGCTGTGGGGTCCATGGCTGCTGTGGACGCTGTGGCTGCTGTCACGAGGCCGACGATGGGCTTCGCTGCGGCGGGAGGCCGAGGGGGATTTGTTCGCGAACCAGTTCCAGTTCAGCATGAGAGTCTCCGGCCCCGCCGGAACCGCTCAAAGGCGAGTAGTAGTTAAAAATGACTATTTTAGTTCTTTAGGATTCACCTGCGCTAGTGTGAGGACGTAAAGATGAGGTTTGCCGACAGGCCCTGGCCCGCCGCGCCTCCGAGCTCGAAGCGGGCGCCCATGAGCTGGGCGTACTGCGCGACGATGGCCAGCCCCAGGCCGGCGCCCTGGCCCAGCAGTTCCCCGGCCGAACCCTGAGCCCAGCGCTGCATCAGCCGGCTGCGCTGGTCGGCGCTCAGGCCGGGCCCGTTGTCGATGACCGACAGCATGACCTCGCGGTCCTGACTCGACAGCGCCAGCGTCACGCTGGACGGCTCGCCGCGCGGGTTCTGGCCGTAGCGCAGGGCGTTGTCCAGCAGGTTGTTGAGGATGCCCTCGATCAGCGACGGATCACCCGTCACCACCGTGCGCGCCTCCACGCCGCGCGCGCCGAGGTCGACGCCGGCCGCGTCGGCCTGCGCCAGAAAGCGCATCACGCAGTCCTGCACCATGTCGTCCAGCGCCACGGGCACCAGTTCGATGTGAGCGCGTGCTTCTTCGGCGAGCGCCAGAGCCAGGAGCTGGTCGATGAGCCGGCTGGCCCGCGCCTGACTCGCGGCAATGCCCTGCAGCTGGGTGCGCCAGATCTCGGGGTCCTTCTGCCGCAGGCCATAGTCGGCCAGCGCACGGATGCCGGCCAGCGGCGTGCGCATCTCATGGGCCACGTTGCCGGTGAACTCGCGCTGGGCGCGGCTGCTCGTCTCGAGGCGCCCGAGCAGCGAGTTGAGCGCCGAGCCCAGGCGTTCGATGTCGCGCGTGCTCGCGTTGACCGTGACCGGTGTCAGGTCCTTGGCGTCGCGCGTGTTCATCGCGTCCTGCAGCTCCACGAGTGGCTGCATGTCGCGCGCGATCGCGCGGCGCAGCCACCAGGCGAGCACCAGCAGGAAGGCCAGCTGCGGCACGATGCTCCAGACCAGCAGCATCTGCAGCTGATGGGTGCGGTTCTGCGTGGTCTCGGCCACCACCACCACGAAGGGCGACGGCGTCTGCTGCTGCAGCGTGACGGCCCGCACCGCCACGCCATTGAGCGGGAAATCGGAGAAGAGGTACGGAAAGTTGCCGGCCGTCTCTTCCGGCGGAGGGCTGGCCACATGCAGACCGGGCTGGCCGGCCACCAGCTCGCCGTCGCGCGTGAGCACCGCGAAATAGACGGTCTCGAACTGGTCGAAGGTGACGCTGCTGATCTCGTGCGGCGACAGGCTCAGCTCCAGCGAGCCGCCGTCGGCCTTGCGCACGTTGGCGGCCACCACGTAGGCGTTGTCCAGCAGGGTGCGGTCGAAGGCCTCATGCATGAAGGCGCGCGCGACCACGAGCATGACCAGCGTGCCGACCAGCCAGGTCAGCGCCAGCGGAACCATCACGTGGCGCAGGACGCGCGAACGCAGCGACGGCTTGCCAGCCGCCGCGGCGAGGGGCTTCACCGGTCGGGCTCCAGCACGTAACCCAGGCCGCGCAGCGTGCGGATGCGCACGCCCGAGCCCGGCAGCCGCTTGCGCAGGCGCGAGACGAAGGCTTCCAGCGCGTTGTCGCCGAGCCAGTCGTCAGCGTCGGACAGCTTGCTCGACAGGGAGCGCTTGCTCACCACACGGCCCGGCGGCGTCATCAGCTCCCACAGCACCTCGAACTCGCGCGCCGGCAGGTCCATGGGCTGCGGGCCGAGCATGAATCGGCGGGCCTTGCGGTCGAGCGCGAGCGAGCCGACCTCGACCCGGTCCTCGGTGTCCTGGGCGCGGCGCACCAGGGCCCGCAGGCGGGCCTCCACCTCGGCCAGGTCGAAGGGTTTGCCCAGGTAGTCGTCGGCGCCGGCGTCCAGGCCGGCGATGCGCTCGTCGGTGCGGTTGCGCGCGGTGAGGATCAGCACCGGCGTGCGGTCGCCGCGCGAGCGCGCATTGCGCAAGGCCTTCAGGCCGCTGCCCAGACCGCTCATGGGGTGATCGGTCAGCGGCAGGTTCAGGTCGAGCAGCACGGCGTCGAACGGCTGCACCAGCCAGAAGTGCTCGGTCTGCTCCAGCGTCTCGGCCACGTCGACGCGGTGGCCGGCATCGGTCAGGCTGCGGACCATCACGTCGCGCAGCACCACGTCGTCTTCAACCAGGAGGATTCGCATGTTGAACCACACCTTAGCGCAAAGCGGCCCCACCGTGCTACGCGTTATCGCTTAGAGGGCGGGTCAGCCAGCGGTCAGGCGCCGGCAACGATAAACGAGAGGTCCGGATCCTGTGCCTTTCGTCACCAGGAAACCGTTCGCATCCGAAGCGCGGCGGGCCTCCGCCGCGCGCCGCTTCACCTGGAGACTTCATCATCATGAAAATCAAGAGCCAGAAAGACTTCTTTTCCGGCGTCATGTTCAGTGCCGTGGGCGTCGCGTTCGCCTGGGGCGCCACCACCTACAGCGTCGGCTCGGGCGCCCGCATGGGCCCGGGCTACTTCCCGCTCATGCTGGGCATCGTGCTCGCCATCCTGGGCGGCGTCGTGATCTTCACCTCGCTCGTGGTGGAAACCGAAGACGGAGCGAAGATCGGCTCGATCGCCTGGAAGCCGCTGGTCTACATCATCGGCGCCAACCTGCTGTTCGGCCTGCTGCTCGGCGGTCTGCCCAGCATCAAGGTGCCGGCCATGGGCATGATCGCCGCAATCTACGCGCTGACGCTCGTGGCCAGCCTGGCCGGCGAGAACTTCAAGCTGCGCGACGTGCTGATCCTCGCCACGATCCTCGCGGTGGGCAGCTACCTCGCGTTCATCGTCCTGCTCAAACTCCAGATCCAGGTCTGGCCCACGTTCATCACCGGCTGAAAGGGCTGACCCCATGGATCTCTTTTCCAACCTCGCGCTCGGCTTCGGCGTCGCGTTCACGCCGATCAACCTGCTGTACGCGCTGATCGGCTGTATCCTGGGCACGCTCATCGGCGTGCTGCCCGGCATCGGCCCGGTGGCGACCATCGCCATGCTGCTGCCCGCCACCTATGCGCTGCCGCCGGTCTCGGCGCTCATCATGCTGGCCGGCATCTACTACGGCGCGCAGTACGGCGGCTCGACCACGGCCATTCTGGTGAACCTGCCGGGCGAATCGTCCTCGGTCGTGACCTGCATCGACGGCTACCAGATGGCGCGGCAGGGGCGGGCAGGGCCGGCGCTGGCGGCTGCGGGCCTCGGCTCGTTCTTTGCCGGCTGCGTCGGCACGCTGATCCTGGCGGCCTTCGCACCGCCTCTGACCGAACTGGCCTTCAAGTTCGGCCCGGCCGAATACTTCTCGCTGATGATCCTGGGCCTGATCGGCGCCGTGGTGCTGGCCTCGGGCTCGCTGGTCAAGGCCATCGCGATGATCGTGCTGGGCCTGCTGCTCGGCCTGGTGGGCACCGACGTGAATTCCGGCGTGGCGCGCTTCTCGTTCGACATTCCCGAACTGACCGACGGCATCGGCTTCGTGACCATCGCCATGGGCGTGTTCGGCTACGGCGAAATCATCTCCAACCTCGCCCAGCCCGAGGACGAGCGCGAGGTCTTCACCGCCAAGGTCAAGGGCCTGTTCCCGACCAAGCAGGACTTCATCGACATGACGCCGGCCGTGCTGCGCGGCACGGCGCTGGGCTCGGCCCTGGGCATCCTGCCCGGCGGCGGCGCGCTGCTGGCGGCCTTCGCGGCCTACACGGTCGAGAAGAAGATGCGCCTGAAGCCCGGTGAAGTGGCCTTCGGCAAGGGCAACATCCGCGGCGTGGCAGGCCCCGAGTCGGCCAACAACGCGGGTGCGCAGACCTCCTTCATCCCGCTGCTGACGCTGGGCATCCCGCCCAACGCCGTGATGGCGCTGATGGTGGGCGCGATGACCATCCACAACATCCAGCCAGGCCCGCAGGTCATGACCAGCAACCCGCAGCTGTTCTGGGGCCTGATCGCCTCGATGTGGATCGGCAACCTGATGCTCATCATCCTGAACCTGCCGCTGATCGGCATGTGGATCAAGCTGCTCACGGTACCCTACCGCTTCCTGTTCCCGGCCATCGTGCTGTTCTGCGCCATCGGCGTGTACTCGACCAACAACAACACCTTCGACATCTGGATGGTCGCGGCCTTCGGCGTCATCGGCTATGCCTTCGTCAAGCTCGGGTGCGAGCCGGCGCCGCTGCTGCTGGGCTTCATCCTCGGGCCGATGATGGAAGAGAACCTGCGCCGCGCGCTGCTGCTGTCGCGCGGCGACTGGAGCGTGTTCGTCACCCGTCCGCTGTCGGCCGGCCTGCTGGCCGCGGCGCTGCTGCTCATGATCATCGTGGCGCTGCCGGCGGTGAAGAGCAAGCGGGAAGAAGCGTTCGTCGAGGACTGACACGCAGGTGCGGCCGACGGGTCGAGCGCCGATTCGAAGCAGCTGAAGAACGCGCCAAGTCACGATCCAGCCGCGCTGACCTGTGTCTTGCAGGACGCGTCCCTGTGCGGTCAGGTGCCGATGCCCCAAGTGGTCTGCACCTGGCCGCCCGAGTCCTCGCGCGGCGACACCCCATGGCCCGGTCTGCCTTCGCGCAGGTTGCCGGGCACTGCGATTCAGCGCCGACCGATGAGGTCCGGCATGCGTCGGGGCATCCGGTGCGGGCGCTTCGCGTCAAAGCCTTCGGGTTCTGATCCAACCCCCAGACGGCTCGCGCTTTTCTCGCCCCGCCCCGACTCGACTCTCTGGCCTCGGCCACGCCAATGACCCGCAGCCCCGGCGACCCGCGCAGGTGACGGCGCACACGGTCCCGGCAGTACGGCCCGTCGGTGGCGCCCTTGCCCCGGTGCATCAAACCGGCCATGCGCCCCACACCCATTTCCGGATTGAGATCCAGCCAGACGGATCGGGATTCAGGATGCCGATTCCTTCACGCGAAAAGTTCACATCAAGTGACTTTGGTCATCCGTTGCGCCGGGCTCCCTCCATTGAAATCGTCCTGTGCGTTGCACATCCAATCAACCCTGAAGTGGAATCTGACATGAAGAAAGCTCTCCGCACCCTCACGGTCATCGTCGCGCTGTCCGCGTCCTTTGCTTCGCACGCTGCGACCTGGCGCACCATCTTTGCTGATGGAAATCGGGAGCCTCCGACTGGCACGAACGGCTGGACCAGCGCGACCGTGCAGCAAGCCCTGCCCAAGAGCGCAGCCCTCAGCGCTGTTCAGGTGCAGGCTGCCAAGTGAGTGAGACGGGGAGAGCGCATGCCCCCCTCGATCAACCTGAAAGGAAACTGAAATGAAGAAGGCCATCCACATCCTCGCAGTCATCGCCGCCCTCACGGCATCTTTTGCAGCGCACAGCGCCGGCTGGCGCAGCATCTTTGCCGACGGAAATCGGGAGCCCCCGGCTGGCGCGAACGGCTGGACCAGCGCGACCGTGCAGCAAGCCCTGCCCAAGAGTGCGGCCCTCAGCGCTGTTCAGGTGCAGCCTGCCAAGTGAGTGAGACGGGGAGCGTGCATACCGCCCCTCGATAGGTCCAAAAGGAAACTGAAATGAAGAAATCCCTCCGCGCTCTCACGATCATCGTGGCGCTGTCCGCATCCTTTGCTTCGCACGCTGCGACCTGGCGCGGCGTTTTTGCCGGTGGAAATCGGGACCCCCCGACTGGCACGAACGGCTGGACCAGCGCGACCGTGCAGCAAGCCCTGCCCAAGAGCGCCGTTGTGCCCGTCCAGGTTGAAAGTGAGAAGAGTGCCCCCGTCACGGTCGCGAAGTGACAGGTTCGTCATGTGGCGACCCCGCGCATCCTGCCTGGGAGCGGCGTTGGCGGCCTTGCTGCTCCACGCCGTCCCGGCCCATGCGGCGGAAGGCGCGGCCTTCCCCGAGCCGCCACGGACGCGTTCGGTCCCCTTGGGAAACCCTGAACTTGTCGCTACGCCCCAAGGCCGGGCGAATCTCAAATATCTGAGCTACTGCGCGCTCGACGACCGGACGACGCTGGTCGCGGAACACGAAGGCGAGCGGTACGAGTTTCCGGGTGTCGTGGGCCTCGCACCGAACTGGTACGCAACGGATCTGACGGAGACGGAGCAACACTGGGTTTCGGCGTGCATGCTGTCCCTGAGAAACCATTTCGGTGCCGCCGTGGAAGTATCGATGTGGCTGCCTGAAACACCGAATGAAACGGTCAAGAAGGCATGGATGCAGATGGACCGCCAGTACCCCGTACCCGAAGGGCGCTTCTTCGGCAACCTGTTCAGCGACAGTCCGACGGCCTACGTGTGCTCCGGCACGATGGATCCCGAGAAGGTGCAGTGGCTGCGCACACGCAAGCGCGTCTGCGCCCTGCCCTCGGACAGCATGAAGGCGGGTGCACCCAACGCATGCGGCATCGTCCACGTCGGAGCCTGCGGTCCGCAGGCCTACACGCAGGGCGGTGTGCACTATCGCGGCTCCATTCAGGTGTTCCTGCCGGAGTAGTCCCCACCCACGGGCACGCCGTCTCCCAGGTCCCATCAGCTCCGCCCGCCTGAACCGGGCACCGGCTTCGCCCGTCAAAAGGTCCCGGCGCCTGCTGCGCTTTCGGCAGGTCTGGACGCCGCGAAGGCGCGTCCCGTGCTGGCACGCGGCTTGCATCTAATCTTGAATACAAGTTTGGATGCCTTCAAGTGGTGCATACAGCCTCCCCTGCCGATCGCCTGACCGTTCCTGTTGCCGACAAGGCGGCCCCTTCGCCCGCGGCCCGGCCCGCCGGGGGGCTCGCCTCCTCTGCCTGGCTGGCGCGTGTCCCCGACGGTCTGGCCGCTGCGCCCTCGCCGCAGGCTGCCGCCGCGCAGCCTTCCCCGCTCGCCGGCCTGCGCTTTGCCGTCAAGGACAACATCGACGTGGCCGGCCTGCCGACCACCGCCGCCTGTCCGGCCTTTGCCTATACGCCCACGGCCCATGCGGCGCCGGTGCAGCGGCTGCTCGATGCTGGTGCATCGCTGGTGGGCAAGACCAACCTCGACCAGTTCGCCTGCGGGCTCAACGGCTCGCGCTCGCCGTATGGCGCGGTGCCCAATGCCTTCGACGCGTCCTATGTGTCGGGCGGCTCGAGCTCGGGCTCGGCGTATGTGGTGGCGACCGGGCAGGTGGACTTCTCGCTGGGCACCGACACCGCCGGTTCGGGGCGCGTCCCGGCCGGACTGAACAACATCGTGGGCATCAAGCCCTCGCGCGGGCTGATCAGCGCGCGCGGTGTGGTGCCGGCTGCGCAGAGCGTGGACTGCGTGTCGATCTTTGCCGGCACGGTGGGCCTGGCCGCACGCGTGCTGGAGGCGGCGATGGGCCACGACCTGCCGGACCCGTATTCGCGCGAGCTGCCGATGGCGCGCAGTCCGTATCCGGCGGCGTTTCGCTTCGGCGTGCCCGACGCGCCCGACTTCTGCGGCGATGCGCTGGCCGAGACCGCATTCAACGAGGCCATCGCGCGCATGCGCGCGCTCGGCGGCACGCCGGTCGCCATCGACTATGCGCCGCTGGCCGGCGCTGCGGCGCTGCTGTATGAAAGCGCGCTCGTGGCCGAGCGCTATGCCGCCATCCGCCCCTTCTTCGACGCGCACGAGGCCGAGGTCATGGAGCCGGTGCGCAGCATCATCGCGCAGGGGCGCCAGTACAGTGCCGCCGACCTGTACGAGGCGCAGACCCGGCTGCGCGCCTACGGCCAGCAGGCCGCCGCAATGTGGCGCGGCATCGACGTGCTGCTGGTGCCGACGGCGCCAACCCACTACACCCTGGCGCAGATGCAGGACGACCCCGTCGGGCTCAACCGCAACCTGGGCCTGTACACCAACTTCGTCAATCTGCTGGACTACGCCGCCATTGCGGTGCCCAGCGCCATCCGCCCCGATGGCCTGCCCTTCGGCATCACCCTCATCGGCCTGGCCGGCAGCGACTGGCAGCTGGCCGAGCTGGGCCAGCGCTACCACCACGCCACCGGCCTGACGCAGGGCGCGACCGGCCTCCCACTGGGAGATCCGTCCCCCATCCCGGGCCTGGCGCCGGCAGCCACGCCCGCCTCGGTGCGGGTGGCCGTCGTCGGCGCGCACCTGTCGGGCATGCCTCTCAATGGCCAGCTCACCGAGCGCGGGGCCGTGCGGCTGGCCGAGACGCGCACAGCGCCTACCTACCGCCTCTACGCGCTGCCGGGCACGGTGCCGCCCAAGCCGGGCCTGGTGCGCGTGGCGGCGGGCGAGGGCGCGCCGATTGCGCTGGAGATCTGGCAGATGCCCCTTGAGCACTACGGCTCCTTCGTGGCGTTGATTCCCGCGCCGCTGGGCATCGGCACGCTGCAGCTGGAGGACGGCAGCAGCGTGCAGGGCTTTCTCTGTGAATCACAAGCGCTGGCCGGCGCGCAGGACATCACGCACATGGGCGGCTGGCGCAACTACATCGCATCGCTGGGCGCGGCTCGCGCCGCACCGGCCCCATGACCCCGGCACACCCGTCATCTTCAACCTTTCCAGGAGAGTCTCCATGAGCCAACCCGACCGCGTCGCCCCCACCCCCGCCACGAGCCCGGCCACGCGGCGCCGCGTGCTGCAAAGCGGCGCCGCCGCCTTGGGCGTGCTGGCCGCGCCTGCCCTCGTGCGGGCCCAGTCCGGCCCGAAGATCCGCATCGGCTACTGGCCCATTGCCGCCGGCCTGCCGTTCTATGCGGCGGTGGAGCTGGGCTACTTCAAGGAAGCCGGCCTGAACGTCGAAGTGCAGCGCCATGCCGGCGCCCAGCAGATCATGGAGGCGATCCTGTCGGACCGCTGCGACGGCAGCGCCAACGGCACCGGCTCGGCCAACATCGCCATCGGCGAGATCGCCGCGCCCGGCACCTTCAAGATCTTCTGCTCCAACCCGAGCAATGCGAAGAACGTGCTCGATGAAGTGCTGGTGCCTGCGAGCAGCACGGCCAAGACCATGGCCGACCTCAAGGGCAAGAAGGTCGGCTCCGGCCCCGGCATCCAGAACGTGACGCTGGCCAAGACGGTGCTCGAGCGCGGCGGCGCCGCCGGCGCCACGGTGGTGGAGCTGCCGATCGGCCAGCACGTGGCGGCACTGGCCGCCGGGCAGATCGATGGCTGCTACACGCTGGAGCCCACGGGCACCATCGGCCGCCTCAACGGCACCACGCGCGTGCTCGAGGCCGGCGTGATCGCCAAGTACGTGCTGGGCGATCCGATGGCGCCGTGGTTCGGCGGCTCGGCTTCGCTGACGGGCGCCTTCATCAAGAAGTACCCCGAAGAAGCGAAGAAGTTCATCACCGCCTATGGCAAGGGCGTGGCCTACGTGCGTGCCAAGCCGGCCGAGGCACGCCAGTACCTCAAGGGTTACACCGCCATCGAAGGCCCGCTCACCGGCGAGGTGCCGCTGGCCGCCTACATGATGTACAACGAGTTCACGCCCAAGGACATCGGCCACTTCCAGAAGTTCTTCGACCTGTTCAGCGAGAAGGGCATCTTCTCCTCGCGCCTCATGGTCGACACCATGATCTACAAGGGCTGAGCGCGATGGCCGCCGACACCACCACCGCCGCGCCCAAGCCCTGGACGCCGCCGGCCGCCAGCGCGTCCGCTTCCACACCGCCCAAGGCGCCGGCCTGGGGCAAGGCGCTGCCCTTCATCGGGCCGATCGTGCTGTTCATCATCTGGGACCTGGCGGTGCGCACGGGCGCCATCAAGGCCATCCTGCTGCCTTCGCCGGCCGATACCGTCACCACGCTGATCAACGGCCTGGCCGGCGGCGCGCTGCTCAAGGACTTTGCCGTCACGGTGTGGCGCACGCTGCAGGCCTTCGCGATCGCCGCCGTCGTCGGCATGCCGCTCGGCGTGGTGCTCGGCAGCACCGAGAAGGCCTACCGCAGCGTGGAGTTCCTGATCGACTTCTTCCGCTCCACGCCCTCGTCCGCGCTGATCCCGCTGTTCCTCATGATCTTCGGCGTGTCCGACGTCAACAAGGTGGCGATCGCGGCCTTCGGCGCGATGCTGATCGTGATCTTCAACAGCGCCTACGGCGTCATCAACGCACGCAAGCAGCGCGTCATGGCCGCCCGCGTCATGGGCGCCACGCGCTGGCAGATCTTCAAGGACGTGCTGGTGTGGGAGAGCCTGCAGCCGAGCTTCGTCGGCCTGCGCTCGGCGGTGTCGATGGCCCTGGTGATCGTGATCGTGGCCGAGATGTTCATCGGCTCCGACAGCGGCCTGGGACACCGCATCATCAACTCGCAGCAGATCATGAACGTGCGCGACATGTATGCGTCCATCCTCGCGGCCGGCGCGCTCGGCTACGCGCTGAACATCCTGTTCATGCTGCTCGAGCGCCGGATCGTCCACTGGTCCGGGAGGTGATCGCCATGTCTGCCGTCCTCAACGCACCCGTGTTCGCCGACGTGCCGCAGCCGGCCTTCCAGCCCGGCCCGGCGGGCACGCACATCACCATCCGTGGCCTGACCAAGTACTTCGCCGGCTGGCCGCTGTACGAGAACTTCGACCTCGACATTCCCAAGAACAGGATCGTCTCGGTGTTCGGCCCCAACGGCTGCGGCAAGAGCACGCTGATCAACATGATCGCGGGGCTGATCCCGATCGATGCCGGCGAGATCCTGTTCGACGGCAAGTCGCTCAAGGACACCAAGATCGGCTACGTGTTCCAGAACTACCGCGAGGCGATGTTCCCGTGGATGCGCACCATCGACAACATCGCCTACCCGCTCAAGCTGGAGGGCCGCTCCAAAGCCGAGGTGGACCGGCGCATGGCCGAACTCGTCGCTTCGTTCGACGTCAAGTTCGACCTCAACCGCTACCCCTACGAGCTGTCGGGCGGCCAGCAGCAGACGGCCTCGATCATGCGGGCGCTCGCGCCCAACCCCGAGGTGCTGTTCCTCGACGAGCCGTTCTCGGCGCTGGACTTCGAGATGACGCTGTTCATCCGCGAGAAGCTCCAGGAGGTGTTCATGCAGACCGGCACCACGATGCTGCTGGTCTCGCACGATCTGGAAGAGGCGGTCTACCTGGCCGACCAGGTGCTGCTGCTGACCAAGCGGCCCACCCGGGTGGCCGAGATCCTGACCTACGACGACCCGCGCCCGCGCACGGTGGAAACCCTGTCGCAGCCGAGCTTCGTGAGCGCCAAGAAGCTGAGCCTGGAGATCTTCCAGCGCGAGGTGCGGCGCTGAAGGGTGGCTTTGCACGACACGGCGGCGCCACCCAGCCGCCACGAGGAGGAGGAATGGAGTCGATGACCGATGAACACGCCCCCGGCCGGCCGGCCGGCCATCAGGCCGCTGCGGACCCGGTGCCCGCCGCGCTGGTCGCTCACGTGCGGGCCACCGCAGCCCTGCTGGCCCTGACGCTCGACGAGGCGCGCATGCAGCGCGTGGCCGCCAACCTGCAGCGCACGGCGGCGCTGGCGGCATTGCTGGACGCCGTGCCGCTCGCACCGCACGACGAGCTGGCCGAGATCTACTGCCCCGCACCGTTTCGCGGCGCGCAGGGCGGCCTGGAGGGCTTCTGATGGCGAACCTGGGCACGGCCGAGCAGATCGTCCACGCGGTGGCCACCGGCCAGGCCAGTGCGGTCGAGGTGGCGCAGGCGGCGATCGACCGCATCGAGGCGACCGATGCGCGGGTCAATGCCTTCACCGGCAAGTCCTATGAGCGCGCGCTGGCCGAGGCGCGCACCATCGACGCGCGGCGGGCCCGGGGCGAAGTGCTGCCGCCGCTGGCCGGCGTGCCCTATGCCGTCAAGAACCTGTTCGACGTTGCGGGCGAGGTCACGCTCGCGGGCTCGAAGATCAACCGCGACCTGCCGCCGGCCCCGCATGACGCCGTGCTGATCGCGCAGATGCAGGCGGCCGGTGCGGTGCTGCTGGGCAGTCTCAACATGGACGAGTACGCCTATGGCTTCACCACCGAGAACACCCACGCCGGGCCCTGCCACAACCCGCACGACCTGAGCCGCATTGCCGGCGGCTCCTCGGGCGGCTCGGGCGCCGCCGTGGCGGCCGCTCAGGTGCCCGTTGCGCTCGGCTCCGACACCAACGGCTCGATCCGCGTGCCGGCATCGCTGTGCGGCGTGTGGGGCCTCAAGCCGACCTTCGGCCGGCTGTCGCGGCGCGGCAGCTACCCCTTCGTGCACAGCATCGACCACCTCGGGCCCCTGGCCAGCAGCGTCGAGGGGCTCACCCTGGCCTACGACGCACTGCAGTGTGTCGACCCGCTCGATCCGGGCAGCCACGCGCAGGCGGTCCAGCCGGTGGACGGCGCGCTGGCCAGCGGCGTGCGCGGCCTGCGCATCGGTGTGCTCGGCGGCTACTTCGACCAGCACGCCGGCCCCGCTGCCCGCGAGGCGGTGGCCGAGGCCGCACGCTTGCTGGGCGCGACCCGCCAGGTGGAGTGGCCCGACGCGGCCCTGGGGCGCGCGGCAGCGTTCATCATCACGGCCAGCGAAGGCGGCCACCTGCACCTGGACGACCTGCGGCGCCGGGTCGAGGACTTCGAGCCGCTGTCGGTGGACCGCTTTCTGGCTGGCGTGATGCAGCCGGCCGCCTGGTACCTGCGGGCGCAGCGCTTCCGCCGGGTCTACCGCGACCGCGTCAATGCGCTGTTCGGGCAGTGGGACGTGCTGCTCGCGCCTGCCACGCCGCAGGCTGCGCCCGTCATTGGCACCGAGTGGCTCGACATCAACGGCACGCGCCATCCCTGCCGCCCGGCCATGGGCCTGCTGACGCAGCCGGTGTCGTTCGCGGGCTGCCCGGTGGTGGCCGCACCGATGTGGCCCGCCGGCGCGGGCGGCCTGCCCATCGGTGTGCAGCTGATCGCCGCGCCATGGCGCGAGGACCTCGCACTGCGCGCCGGCCACGTGCTGCAGCAGGCGGGCGCCGCGCGCGTGCGTCCGGCGCTGCCCTGACGACGGGCGCACGCGCAGCCACGCATCCCGTGAAGCAGGCACATTTTTTGCACACCTTCTTGTATTCAAGAAAGAACAAGTTCCATCGTCCCACCTGAGCCCGGAGAACATCATGCAGATCAAGAACCTGAATCGCCGTGAATCCCTCAAGTCGCTCGCCGCCCTGGGCGCCGCCGGCACCTTCGGCGCCCTGGCGCCCTCGGCGCGTGCGCAGAAGCCGCTGACCATCGGCGTCATCTACGTCGGCCCGCGCGACGACTACGGCTACAACCAGGCGCAGGCGCAGGCGGCGGCCGAATGCAAGAAGATGCCCGGCATCAAGGTGGTCGAGGAAGAGAACGTGCCCGAGACGGCGGCCGTCGCCAAGACCATGACCGGCATGATCGCGCAGGACGGTGCCAAGCTGCTGTTCCCGACCTCGTTCGGCTACTTCGACCCGCACATCCTCGCACTCGCCCCCAAGTACCCCGACGTGCGCTTCTCGCACTGCGGTGGCATGTGGACCGAAGGCAAGCACCCCAAGAGCGTGGGCAGCTACTTCGGCTACATCGACGAGTGCCAGTACCTCAATGGCGTGATCGCCGGCCACATGACCAAGAGCGGCAAGATCGGCTTCGTGGCGGCCAAGCCGATCCCGCAGGTGCTGCGCAACATCAATGCCTTCCTCATGGGCGCGCGCTCGGTCAAGCCGGCCATCACCTGCAGCGTGATCTTCACCGGCGACTGGTCGATGGCCGTGAAGGAGGCCGAGGCCACCAACAGCCTGGCCGACCAGGGCGTGGACGTGTTCACCATGCACGTGGACGGCCCCAAGGTCGTCGTCGAGACCGCCGCCAAGCGCGGCAAGATGGTCTGCGGCTACCACGCCAGCCAGGCCAAGCTCGCGCCCAACGCCTACCTCACGGGCGCCGAATGGAACTGGCTCACCGCCTACAAGACCATCATCGACGCGGCGCAGAACGGCAAGCCGCACCCCAACTTCCTGCGCGGCGGTCTCAAGGAAGGCTTCGTGAAGATGTCGGCCTACGGCCCCATGGTGCCCGAGGCGGCGCGCAAGAACGCCGAGGACATCAAGGCGAAGATGGTCGCCGGCAGCTTCGACATCTTCAAGGGCGGCCTGAAGGACAACAAGGGCAACGTCGTGATTCCGGCCGGCAAGACGTTCAAGCAGACCGACATCGAGCTGGAGAAGATGAACTACCTGGTCGAAGGCGTCATCGGCAGCATCTGAGCCGCAGGCAAGCTCACCGACAGTCCCGCCGCCCATCCGCATGCGCCAGACCCTTGCCAGCATCGCTCTGCCCGTGGCCGCCATCGCGGCGGCCCTGGCGGTGTTCGGCGTGTTCGTCTGGTTCGCCGGCGTCAGCCCGGTCGAGGTGTGGACGCTGCTGTTCAAGGGCGCGTTCGGCGACTGGTTCAGCTGGCAGAACACCCTGCAGCGCGCGGCGCCGCTCATGCTCACTGCGCTGTGCGTGGCGATTCCTGCGCGCGCCGGACTGGTGATCATCGGCGGCGAAGGCGCGCTGGTGCTGGGCGGCCTGGCCTGTGCCGCCTTGCCGTACGCACTGCCGCTGCCGGCCAATGTCGCCGGCACGGCGGTCGTGTGCGCGGCCGGCGCTCTGGCCGGGGCCCTGTGGATTCTGCTGGCCGGCTGGCTGCGCCAGTACCGTGGCATCAACGAGACCATCAGCAGCCTGCTGCTGGCTTATGTCGCGGTCGGCCTGTTCAAGCATCTCGTGGAAGGCGCTCTGCGCGATCCGGCCAGTCTCAACAAGCCGTCCACGCATGCCCTGGCCGAAGGCCTGCGCATCGGCGGCATCGCCGGCTCGGACGTGCACTGGGGCCTGGTGCTGGGCGTGCTGGCCTGCGTGGGGCTCGGCCTGTGGCTGCGGCTGACGGCCTCGGGCTTCTCGGTGCGTGTGGTGGGTGGCAATCCGCGCGCGGCGCAGCTGGTGGGCCTGCCGGCCAACCGGCTCATCCTGGCGGCCTGCGCCATCGGTGGCGCCTGCGCGGGTCTGGCGGGCGCGGTCGAGGTCGCAGCGGTCCACACCAGCGCCAATGCCTCGCTGATCGCCGGTTATGGCTACGCCGGCATCCTGGTGGCCTTCATCGCCCGGCACAACCCGATCGCGGTGCTGCCGGTGGCGATCCTGTTCGGCGGCTTCGGCGCGGCCGGCAGCCTGCTGCAGCGGCGCCTCGGGCTGCCCGATGCATCGGTGCTGGTGCTCCAGGGGATCGCCTTCGTCTTCATCCTGGCCAGCGAGGCGCTGCGCACGCGCGACTGGAGCGCCTTCTGGAGCTGGCTGGTGGAGCCGGCCCGGCCGCGTCGGCCGTCCCGGCCCGTCACGCCGGCGCGGCCGGTGCCCGACGTCGGAGGAGGTGCCGCATGACGGCCGACGCCTGGATCGCCCTGGTCGCCGGCATCATCGGCGGCGCGCTGCGCGTGGGCGTGCCCTTTCTCTTCGTGAGCCTGGGCGAATGCCTGACCGAGAAGTCCGGCCGGATCAACCTCGGGCTCGAAGGCGTGCTGGTGCTGTCGGCCATGGCGGCCTTCGGCGGCGCCTACCTGAGCGGCTCGCCGTGGATCGGCGTGCTCACCGGCGCGCTCGCGGGCGGCCTGCTGGCCACGCTGCACGGCCTGCTGTGCTCGCTCGACGGAGTCAACGACGTGGCCACCGGCATCGCGCTCATGCTGCTGGGCACGGGCCTGGCCTTCTACCTGGGCAAGCCGCTGATCCAGCCGCAGGCGCCGCAGATCCCGGCGATCCCGCTGGGCAACTGGAGCGACTCGTCGGCCGTGCGTTCGGCGCTGCAGATCAATGCCCTGCTGCCGCTGGGCGTGGTGCTGGCCGGCGTGATGAGCTGGGCCTTCGCGCGCACCCGCGTCGGTCTGCTGGTGCGCATGGCGGGCGACTCGGCTCTCGCCACGCGTGCGCTCGGCTACTCGGTGCCGGGCCTGCGCATCGCCGCCACCGCCGCCGGCGGCATGATCGCGGGCCTGGGCGGCGCCTCGCTCAGCCTGTTCTATCCCGGCAGCTGGAACGAAGGCATCTCCAGCGGCCAGGGCCTGATCGCGGTGGCGCTGGTGATCTTCGCGCGCTGGAGCCCGCTGCGCTGCGTCGGTGCGGCGCTGCTGTTCGGCGGGGCCGGCGCGATCGGTCCGGCGCTGCAGTCTGTCGGAGTGAGCTGGGGCTACCACCTGTTCAACACCGTGCCCTACGTGCTCACGCTCGTCATCCTCGTGCTCACCTGCAGGCCGGGCAGCGTGGCCCGTGGCAGCCCGGGCGAGCTGTCGTCCACCCGCTCATGACCCATCCCGCTGCGTCCCGCCCCGACTCCGCCATGCCTGCCCTTCACGTCAACGCCAATCCCTATCCCTGGCCCTGGAACGGCGACCTGCGCCCGGACAACACCGCGCTCATCGTCATCGACATGCAGACCGACTTCTGCGGCCCCGGCGGCTATGTCGATGCCATGGGCTACGACCTGTCGCTGACCCGCGCGCCGATCGCGCCGATCGCCCGGCTGCTGGCGACGCTGCGGCCCCTGGGCTTTCACATCATCCACACCCGCGAGGGGCACCGGCCCGATCTGGCCGACCTGCCGGCCAACAAGCGCTGGCGCTCGCAGCGCATCGGCGCGGGCATCGGCGACGCCGGGCCCTGCGGCCGCATCTTGGTGCGCGGCGAGCCGGGCTGGGAGATCATCCCCGAGCTCGCGCCACTGCCGGGCGAGGTGGTCATCGACAAGCCGGGCAAGGGCTCGTTCTACGCGACCGACCTCGACCTCGTGCTGCGCACGCGGGGCGTGCAGAACCTGCTGCTCGCGGGCATCACCACCGACGTCTGCGTGCACACCACGATGCGCGACGCCAACGACCGCGGCTTCGAATGCCTGATCCTGTCGGACTGCACCGGCGCGACCGACCGGGGCAACCACGAGGCCGCGCTCAAGATGGTCACCATGCAGGGCGGCGTGTTCGGCGCGGTCGCCGCCTCGACCGACGTGATCTCGGCGCTGGCGCTGCAGGAGGTGCCGGCGTGAGCACCGACCCGGCGCTGCTGATCCCGCCGGTGCGGCCTGCCAGCGGCGCGCTGGCGCTGGAGACCTACGAGCTGACCAAGCGCTTCGGCGCCTTCACCGCCATGGACCGCGTCAGCATGAAGGTCACGCCCGGCACGGTGCATGCACTGCTCGGCGAGAACGGCGCGGGCAAGAGCACGCTGGTCAAGTGCGTGGCGGGCTTCCAGCGGCCCGATGAAGGCAGCATCATGATCGACGGCCGCGAGCAGGCGGTGGCCAACCCGGTGGTGGCGCGCATGCTGGGCATCGGCATGGTGTACCAGCACTTCACGCTCGCGCCCGGCATGACGGTGGCCGAGAACCTGCTGCTGGCCGGCGGTCGCACGCCTGCGGTCATCGACTGGAGCGCGCAGCGCGCCGCCCTGCGCGACTTCCTGGCCAGCACGCCGTTCAGCCTGGACCTCGACGCCCGGCCCTCGGAGCTGGCCGCCGGGGAAAAGCAGAAGCTGGAGCTGCTCAAGCAGCTCTATCTCAGGCCGCGCCTGCTGATCCTGGACGAGCCCACATCGGTGCTCACGCCGCAGGAGGCCGACGAGGTGCTCGGCCATGTGCGCGACTTTGCGCGCAGCGGCCAGTGCACCGTGATCATCATCACCCACAAGTTCCGCGAAGTCATGGCCTATGCCGATGCGGTGACGGTGCTGCGCCGGGGCCGCGCGGTGCACCACGGCGAGGTGGCGGGCACCACGCCCGCGCTGCTGGCTGCCGCGATGGTGGGCGAGTCGACTGCGGCGACCTCGGCCGCGCCTGCCGCCGTCGCAGAAAGTGCGACCGCAGACGCAACCGCAGACGCAGACCAAGACGCAAGCGCAACGCGTGTGGTGACTGCAACGGCCACGGAGGCGCTCCCGGCGTCAGTCCACCCTGCGATGCCGCCTGCGCCTGCCGCGTCCCTACCATCCGCGGCCGCCGTGGCCCTGGACGTGCGCGGCCTCTCGGCACAGGGCGACCGCGGTACGCTGGCCCTGCAGGGTGTCGATCTGCAGGTTCGCGCCGGCGAGATCCTGGGCGTGGCCGGCGTCTCGGGCAACGGCCAGCGCGAGCTGGTGGAAGCGCTGGTGGGCCAGCGCCCGCGCCTGGCCGGCAGCGTGCATGTGATGGGCGAGCCCTACGCGGCGCGGCGCGACGAGAACCGGCGGCTGAAAGTCCGCAGCCTGCCCGAGGAGCCGTTGCGCAATGCCTGCGTGGGCGAGCTGAGCGTCGCCGAGAACATGGCCCTGCGCGACTTCGACCGCCCGCCGCTGGCGAGTGGGCCGCTGGGCCTGCTGCGCTTCAGTGTCTGGCGCAGTCGTGCCCGCGCGTGGATCGCCGACTACGGCGTCAAGACCCGGGGCGAGGGCGCGCCCATGCGCAGCCTGTCGGGCGGCAATGTGCAGCGCGCCGTGCTGGCGCGCGAGCTGGACGGCGACATCAACGTGCTGGTGGCGGCCAACCCGGTGTTCGGCCTCGACTTCGCCGCCGTGCGCGAGATCCATGAGCGGATCGCAACGGTGCGCTCGCGCGGCGGCGCGGTGCTGCTGGTGAGCGAGGACCTGGACGAGCTGCTGGAGCTGTCCGACCGCATCGTCGTGATGAGCGAGGGGCGCATCGTGTTCGAGACCGCCGCCGCCAGCGCGCAGCGGCACGAGCTGGGCGCCCACATGGGCGGGGGCCATGGCTGAGGCCCGCGCTGCCTGCGGGCCTGCCACGGAGACACCATGAAGATCGACGCCAATCCCTTTGCCTACGAGTTCGAGCTGGCCACCACGGCGCTCGTCATCATCGACATGCAGCGCGACTTCGTCGAGCCCGGCGGCTTCGGCGAGTCGCTGGGCAACGACGTGTCGCTGCTGCAGGCCATCGTGCCGGCCTGCGCCGCCGTGCTCGCCGCCTGGCGTGTGGCCGGCGGGCTGGTGGTGCACACGCGCGAGTCGCACCGGCCCGATCTGTCGGACTGCCCGCCGGCCAAGCGCAACCGTGGCCAGCCGAGCCTGCGCATCGGCGACGTGGGGCCGATGGGGCGCATCCTCGTGGCGGGCGAGCCGGGCAACCAGATCATTCCCGAACTCGCGCCGCTGCCGGGCGAGATCGTCATCGACAAGCCGGGCAAGGGGGCCTTCTACGCCACGCCGCTGGCCGAGCTGCTGCAGCCCGCCGGTGTGAGCTGCCTGATCTTCATGGGCGTGACCACCGAGGTGTGCGTGCAGACCAGCATGCGCGAGGCCAACGACCGCGGCTTCGACGGCCTGCTGCTGGAGGATTGCACCGAGAGCTACTTTCCGCATTTCAAGGCGGCGACGCTGGAGATGATCCGCGCACAGGGTGCGATCGTGGGCTGGACGGCGCCCAGCAGTGCGCTGCTGGCGTGTCTTGCGCCCCTGCGGGCCCCAGGGGCCTGACGGCGCACGGCCCGGGCGCTAACATGGCAGCCGTGCATTCCCCTGCTTCCCACGACGCCGCGCCGGCTGCGGCCGCCACGGCCTTTCGCTCCCGCGCCGAGGAGGTCTATGACCAGCTCAAGCAGGACGTGGCCGACTTCAAGCTCGTGCCCGGCGACCGCTTCACCGAAAACGAGATCAGCGAGCGTCTGGGCGTGTCGCGCACCCCCGTGCGACAGGCCCTGTTCCGCCTGCAGCAGGAAGGCTTCGTCGAGGTTCTGTTCCGCAGCGGCTGGCGCGTGCTGCCCTTCGACTTCGACCAGTTCGAGCAGCTCTACGACCTGCGCATGGTGCTGGAGACCACGGCCGCGCGCCGCCTGTGCGAGGACGGCGAGCGGGTCAACCGGACGCTGCTCGAGCAGTTGCAGAAGATCTGGCTCGTCCCGGCGGCCGAGCGCAGCGCCGATGGTGTGCAGGTGGCGCAGTGGGACGAGTCGTTCCACTGCAGCCTCGTGGCTGCCGCCGGCAATGCCGAGATGGCCCGGGTTCACCGTGACGTGACGGACCGCATCCGCATCATCCGGCGGCTCGACTTCACCCGCCAGCCGCGCATCGACGCCACCTACGACGAACACGCCAAGATCCTCAAGGCCATCCGCGCCAAGCGTGGCGACCAGGCCGCCATGCTGCTGCGCGCCCACATCGAAACCAGCCAGGCCGAGGTGCGCAAGATCACGCTGCACCAGGTGCATCAGGCGCGGGTCGGCCAGCGGGGGCGCTGACGCAATTGCGGTGCGCGGCTGGGCGCCACTGGCTCCGACGGCCGGCGCGTGGCACAGTTCCCATGGCGCGCACCGCGCCGTACACTGCCTCATGATCACTGCCCGGCTGGTTGACGGCGATCTTCTCGATCAGTCCGTCGACGTCATCGTCAATCCATGGAACCGCAACATCATTCCCTGGTGGCTGCTGTGGCCGCAGGGCGTGTCAGGGGCGATCAAGCGCCGTGGGGGCCTGCAGCCATTCATCGAAGTGGGAAGGATGGGGCCGATCCCCCTGGGTGATGCGGTTATCACGTCGGCGGGCCGCCTGCCGTTCAAGGCCATCGTTCACGTGGCGGGCATCAACATGTTCTGGCGATCGACGAGGGCGTCGATCCAGGACTCGGTGTCGGCGGCTCTGGCGCTGGTGAACGCCCAGGGGTTTCGCAGCGTTGCATTCCCGGTGATCGGCGCGGGCACGGGCGGATTCGGTGAAGACGGCGCGCTCCACCTGATGCTCGAGCGGCTCCAGACACTCGACTCGCCTGCCGACGTGACTGTGGTGCGGTTCAGATCGTGGTGAGGTTCAGTTCGGCATTCAGTGCGGCATTCAGTGCGGCAGTCAGTTCGGCAGCTTGATGGCGCCCTCGGCCACGTAGCGCCGGAACTCTGCCAGGGGCATGGCGGCGGAACCGGGTGCGTCGCCTTCGCTCCAGCTCAGCGTCGCGTCGGCATAGCCGATCTCGACCTCGACCGGCCCGGGTGGAATCGGCATGGCGGCGCCGTCTCCGGGGCGAAACTCGACTGTGCCGACAATGCGTCCGTTCTGTGTCATGGCTGTCTCCTGTTCAACATGCCATCATGGTGCATGCGTGCGGTCGCTGCGGGCACAAGACGCAGCGCGGTTTGTGCGTAGGCGCGGTCCTACACGCCCCGGCCACGCCGACGCGGCGGAGCACCCGCCGCCCCAGGTGGATCGTGCGTCGCGATCCGCACTATGCTCCGCACATCACGTCACCTCACTCCCCGTCCAAAGGATCCGCCATGACACCTGCTCAGTTGCTGCGCTGGCAATGGGCCGACTACACCCGCTACCACCAGTCGCGCGCCAATCTCCTGCTCCACATCGTGGTGGTGCCCCTGTTCCTTGCCGGCAATGTCGCGGCGGTGCTGGCGCTGTTCCAGCGCTCCGGATGGCTCGCGCTCGGCGGCATGACCGCGATGGGCGTGTCGCTGGCCGTGCAGGGGCGCGGCCATGGCGTGGAAGCCAACCCGTCCGTGCCCTTCAGCGGCCCCGCCAACGCAGTCTCGCGCCTCGTGCTGGAGCAGTGGATCACCTTCCCGCGCTTCGTGCTGTCGGGCGGTTGGCTGCGCGCATGGCGCGCCGCGCGCAAGACCTAGTCCGCCGTCGGGCTGGCCTTTCGCTGCGCGCTTCAGTAAGCTCCCGGCCAGTCCTTTTCACAACCTACAGCGGAGATTCATCATGGGCAATCCGGTCGGCTGGTTCGAAATCTACGTGGACGACATGGCGCGTGCCAAGGCGTTCTATGAGTCCGTCTTCGGCGGGCAGCTGTCGAAGCTCGACAACGCGGAGCTGGACATGTGGGCCTTCCCCATGGACCAGTCCACCTACGGCTCGGCGGGCGCGCTCGTGAAGATGCCGGGCTTTCCGTCGGGCGGCAACAGTACGCTGCTGTACTTCCACTGCACCGACTGCGCGGTCGAGGCCGCCAAGGCGCAGCAGGCCGGCGGCCGGCTGCAGCGGGCCAAGATGTCGATCGGTCCCTACGGCTTCATCGCCCTCGTGATCGATACCGAGGGCAACATGATCGGGCTGCATTCGATGCAGTAGGCGCTGCTCCGGCCGCGGCGGGAGGCGGTGCAGCGGACGGGTAGGCGCTGCCCCGGGCTGCCGAGCACGATTGGCCGACCCGTACTACGATGGACGCCCTCCCGTTCCATTGCAGGTTCTCGCCGTGAACTCTTCGCCAACCTACACGCCGCCCCCGATCTGGACCCCCAAGCCCAGCGGTGGGCGTTTTGCCAGCATCAACCGCCCGGTGGCCGGGCCCACGCACGACAAGGCGCTGCCGGTCGGCCGCCACCCGATGCAGGTGTATTCCCTGGCCACGCCCAATGGCGTGAAGGTCACGGTGATGCTCGAAGAGCTGCTGGCCCTGGGCCACGCGGGCGCGGAGTACGACGCCTGGCTCATCCGCATCAACGAGGGCGAGCAGTTTTCAAGCGGCTTCGTCGAGGCCAATCCGAACTCCAAGATTCCGGTGCTCGTGGACCGCAGTGGCGCTGCGCCCGTGCGGGTGTTCGAGTCGGGCGCCATCCTGCTGTACCTGGCCGAGAAGTTCGGCGCGCTGGTGCCGTCCGGCGGCGCAGCGCGGGCCGAGTGCCTGTCGTGGCTGTTCTGGCAGATGGGCAGCGCGCCCTTCCTGGGCGGCGGCTTCGGCCACTTCTACGCCTACGCGCCCGAGAAGATCGAGTACGCCATCGACCGCTACGCCATGGAGGTCAAGCGTCAGATGGACGTGCTCGACCGGCGCCTCGCCGAAAGCGCCTATGTGGCCGGCGACGACTACACGATTGCCGACATCGCCATCTGGCCCTGGTATGGCGCGCTCGCCAAGGGTCAGCTCTACGAGGCGGGTGAGTTTCTGCAGGTGCAGGACTATCGCCACGTGCTGCGCTGGGCCGACGCCATCGCCCAGCGGCCGGGTGCGCAGCGCGGCCGCATGGTCAACCGCACCTGGGGTGCGCCGTCGAGCCAGCTCCATGAGCGGCATGACGCCGCCGACTTCGACACCCGCACCCAGGACAAGCTGTGATCACGCTCTACGACTGCGCCACCGCTCCCAGTCCGCGGCGTGCCCGCATCCTGCTCGCGGAAAAAGGAGTGACCCACCACACGGTGCAGGTCGACCTGCGCAAGGGCGAGCAGCTGGGCGAGGCGTTCCGCCGGATCAACCCGCAGTGCACCGTGCCGGCGCTCAAGACGGAGGACGGCGCGGTGCTCACCGACAACGCCGCGATCGCCGCCTGGGTCGAGGCCGCCTATCCGCAACCGCCGCTGTGCGGCACCACCCCGATCGAGAAGGCGGCGATCGCCAGCTGGAACTGGCGCGTCGAGTTCGAGGGCCTGCTGGCCATTGCCGAGGCCCTGCGCAACGGCTCGCCCGCCATGACCAACCGCGCGCTGCCGGGCCCGGTGGACTACGCGCAGATCCCCGAACTGGCCGAGCGCGGCGTCGCGCGGGTGCGGCACTTCTTCACCACGCTGGACGCGCAGCTCGCGCACCATGCGCATGTGGCGGGCGAGGCCTTCAGCATCGCCGACATCACCGCCGTGGTGGCGATGGACTTTGCGCGGGTGGTGAAGGTCCGGCCCGATGACGGGCATCCCCATCTGATGCGCTGGCGCGCCGCGATGGCGCAGCGGCCGGCCATGGCGCTGTAGGCGCCGCGCCGGCCCGCGCAGGAAGAAGGGTCCGTGCGCGCGACAGGCCGCGACGGGCTGGGTAGAACGGCGACGCAAGACCCGGGAGTACCGTGATCCGACAGCTGCAGCGGTGCCGGCTGCACGGGGGCGCAAAGAGCGGGAACAGCCCGCAGGTCCGGGCGGTTCCCGCCACTCACAGCCGGAAGTCGTACTCCACCGTGATCGGCGCGTGGTCGGAGAATTTCTCGGCCTTGTAGATGGCCTCGGAGCGGGCCAGCGCGGCGAGTGCCGGCGTGGCCAGGTGGTAGTCGAGCCGCCAGCCGACGTTCTTGGCATAGGCCTGGCCTCGGTTGCTCCACCAGGTGTAGGAGGTGTCGGTGGCCGTGGGTTGGAGCAGGCGGTAGACGTCGACCAGGCCGGTCTCGCCCAGCAGCTTGCTCATCCACGCACGCTCTTCGGGCAGGAAGCCGCTGTTCTTCTGGTTGCTGCGCCAGTTCTTGAGATCCTGCTCCTTGTGGGCGATGTTGATGTCGCCGCACAGGATGAACTCGCGCGACTGCCGCAGCTGCAGCAGATAGGGGTCGAACTCGTCGAGGAAACGGAACTTGGCCGCCTGCCGCTCCTCGCCCGAGGAGCCGCTCGGAAAGTAGCAGCTGATGATCGACAGCTTGCGTGCCGGCGTGTCGAAGCGCAGCTCCACATACCGGCCCTCGGCATCGAACTCGCTGGAGCCATAGCCGACACGCACTTCGCTGGGCTCGTGCTTCGTGTAGACCGCCACGCCCGAATAGCCCTTCTTCTCGGCAAAGTGAAAGTGCCCCCGCAGGCCGGCCATCTGCTCGAAGCGGCCACTCACATCTGCGGCCTGGGCCTTGATTTCCTGCATGCAAATACAATCCGGCGACGTCTTGGCGATCCAGGCCTCGACGCCCTTGGTGGCGGCGGATCGGATGCCGTTGAGGTTGAGGCTGGTCAGTTTGAACAAGGAATTCCCCATGGTGGTCGAGTCGGGCAGCGATGCGCTGGCCCAGGATTTCGTGCAATTCTCGGTGGATGCCGGCGTGCTGCGCTTTGGTGAGTTCAAGACCAAGGCCGGGCGGATGAGCCCGTATTTCTTCAACGCCGGGCTGTTCGACGACGGCGAGAAGCTCGGGCGGCTCGCGCAATTCTATGCACGGCGCATCCTGGACAGCGGCATCGCGTTCGACATGATCTTCGGCCCGGCCTACAAGGGCATTCCGCTGGCCGCCGTCGTGGCGGTGGAGCTGGCCCGGCTCGGCCGCAACGTGCCCTATGCCTACAACCGCAAGGAAGCCAAGGACCATGGCGAGGGCGGAACTTTGGTGGGCGCGCCGGTCCAAGGCAAGGTCCTGATCGTCGACGACGTGATGTCGGCAGGTACGGCGGCGCGCGAATCGATCGCGATCATCCGGGCCGCCGGGGCCACGCCGCATGCCGTCGCGATTGCGCTGGACCGGCAGGAAAAGGCGACCGAAAACGGTGTGGATGTGAACCACAGCGCCGTGCAGTATGTCAGGGACCAGCTGGGGCTTCAGGTCTGCGCGATTGCGAAGCTGTCGGATTTGCTGCAGTATCTGTCGAGCCGGAGCGCCGACGCGGTGGGGGACCACCATGCACGCGTGCTGGCCTATCGGGAACGCTACGGAGTTGATTGACGGGCGACGGGCGCCTGCCTTTTATGCAAAGGACGACAACAGTGTTGGCAACCGCCTTGAATTCGCTGGCGCTGGTGGCGGTGGGCCTGTGGGCCGGCCATGCCATGGCGCAGCAGACCCAGCAGGGCGGCATCTACACCTGTGTCGATGCCAAGGGCCGGCGCATCACGTCCGACCGCCCCATCATCGACTGCATCGACCGCGTCCAGAAGGAACTCAACCAGAGCGGCACGGTGCGCCGCCAGATCGGCCCGTCACTGACCGCGGAGGAGCGGGCCCGCCAGGAAGAAAAAGAGAAGCAGGAAGCCGCCGAGCGCGCCCGCGAAGCCGAGGAAAAGCGCCGCGACCGCGCGCTGCTCACCCGCTATCCCGACCGCGCCGCCCACGACAAGGAACGCCAGGAGGCGCTCAACCAGGTCGACGAGGTCATGAAGGCCGCCAACAAGCGCGTGGGCGAGCTGATCGCGCAGCGCAAGGCCATCGACGCCGAGCTCGAGTTCTACAAGGGTGACGCCAGCAAGGCGCCGCCCTACGTGCGCCGGCAGGTCGAGGAAAACGACCGCAGCATGGCCGTCCAGAAGCGCTTCATCGCCGACCAGGAAGGCGAGAAGAAGCGCGTGAACACGCGCTTCGACGAGGAGCTCGTCAAGCTCAAGCAGCTATGGCTGCTCAAGCTGCCGGCCGCAGGCGCAGGGCCGGCGCCTAGCCCAGCTTCTTCTTCAGCAAAGCGTTGACCTGGGCCGGATTGGCCTTGCCCTTGCTCGCCTTCATGGCCTGACCGACCAGCGCGTTGAAGGCCTTGTCCTTGCCGGCGCGGTACTGCGCGACGTTGTCGGCATTGGCCGCGATCACGTCGTCAAGAATCTTCTCGAGCTCGCCGGTGTCGTTCATCTGGCGCAGGCCGCGCGCTTCGATGATCGCGTCGGCGTCGGGGCCTTCGTGGTTCCACAGGGCCTCGAACACCTGCTTGCCCGCGTTGTTGGAGATGGTGCCGTCGGCGATGCGGCCGATGAGCTGCGCCAGCTGCGTGGCCGAGACGGGCAGCTGCTCCATCGTCACTTCGCCGCTGTTCAGGCGGCGCGAGACCTCGCCCATGATCCAGTTGCTCGCGAGCTTGGGCTGGCCGCTGGCGCGCGCCACGTCCTCGAAATAGCCGGCCATGGCCTTGCTCTGGGTGAGCGTGGTGGCGTCGTACTCGGGCAGGCCGTAGTCGGCGACGAAGCGCGCGGCCCTCACGCGCGGCAGCTCGGGCATGGCCGCGCGCACGCGCTCCACCCACTCGGGCGCCACCACCAGCGGCGGCAGGTCGGGGTCGGGAAAGTAGCGGTAGTCGGCGGCGTCTTCCTTGGTGCGCATGGCGCGGGTCTCGCCGGTGTCCGGGTCGAACAGCACCGTGGCCTGCTGGATCGCGTGGCCGTCCTCGATCTGCTCGATCTGCCAGCGGATCTCGTAGTCGATCGCCTGCTGCATGAACTTGAAGCTGTTGAGGTTCTTGATCTCGCGGCGCGTGCCCAGGGGCGCGCCGGGCTTGCGCACCGACACGTTGGCGTCGCAGCGGAACGAACCCTCCTGCATGTTGCCGTCGCAGATGCCGATCCAGGTGACGATCTTGTGCAGCTCGCGTGCATAGGCCACGGCCTCGGCCGACGAGCGCATGTCGGGCTCGGTCACGATCTCCAGCAGCGGCGTGCCCGCGCGGTTGAGGTCGATGCCGCTCTGGCCGACGAAGTCCTCGTGCAGCGACTTGCCGGCGTCCTCCTCCAGGTGGGCGCGCACCAGGCGCACCGTGCGCTTCTCGTCGCCGAGGTAGAACTCGACCGCGCCGCCCTGCACCACGGGGATCTCGTACTGGCTGATCTGGTAGCCCTTGGGCAGGTCGGGGTAGAAGTAGTTCTTGCGCGCAAAGATGCTGCGCGGCGCGATCTGCGAGCCGACCGCGAGGCCGAACTCGATCGCGCGCTCGACCGCGCCCCGGTTCATCACCGGCAGCGTGCCGGGCAGCGCGAGGTCGACCGCGCAGGCCTGGGTGTTGGGCGCGGCGCCAAAGGCCGTCGGCGCGCGGCTGAAGATCTTGCTCTGGGTGGACAGCTGGGCGTGCGTCTCGAAGCCGATCACGACTTCATAGCCCTGGATCAATGCGGGAGTGCTCATGGTCATGCGGCGCCGGGCTTGCGCAAGTGATGGTCGGTGGCCTGCTGGAAGCGGTGGGCTGCATTGAGCAGCCGCGCTTCGCCAAAGTAGTTGCCGATCAGCTGCAGGCCCACGGGCAGGCCACCTTCGCCGAAGCCCGCCGGCACGCTCATGCCGGGCAGGCCCGCGAGCGAGCCGGGCAGCGTGAAGATGTCGGCCAGGTAGTTGGCGACCGGGTCGTCCGCCTTGTCGCCGAGCTTCCAGGCGACGGTGGGAGCGACCGGCCCGGCGATCAGGTCGCAGGACCTGAAGGCCTGCTGGAAGTCGTCGGCGATCATGCGGCGGATCTTCTGCGCCTGCAGGTAGTAGGCGTCGTAGTAGCCGTGCGAGAGCACGTAGGTGCCGATCATGATGCGTCGCTTGACCTCGTCGCCGAAGCCTTCGGCGCGGGTGCGCCGGTACATGTCGAGCAGGTCGCCGTACTGCTGTGCGCGGTGGCCGAACTTCACGCCGTCGAAGCGCGAGAGGTTGCTGGATGCTTCGGCCGGCGCGATGATGTAGTAGACGGGGATCGACAGCTCGGTGCGCGGCAGCGAGATGTCCACGAGCTTGGCGCCGAGCGACACGTACTGCGCCAGCGCCGCCTCGATCACGGCGCGCACGTCGGCCGACAGGCCTTCGCCGAAGAACTCGCGCGGCACGCCGATGCGCAGGCCTTCGAGCGAATCGCCCAGGCTGCGGCTGAAGTCCTCGGCCGGCATGTCAAGCGAGGTCGAGTCGCGGTCGGCGTCGGGGCCGCACAGGGCCGACAGCAGCAGGGCGCAGTCCTCGGCGGTGCGTGCCATGGGGCCAGCCTGGTCGAGGCTGGACGCGAAGGCCACCATGCCGTAGCGCGAGGCGCGGCCGTAGGTCGGCTTGATGCCGGTGATGCCGCAGAACGACGCGGGCTGGCGGATCGAGCCGCCGGTGTCGGTGCCGGTGGCCGCCGGTGCCAGACGTGCCGCCACGGCCACGGCACTGCCGCCGGAGGAGCCGCCCGGAATGCGCGTCGCATCCCACGGGTTGACGGCCGGCTTGAAGGCGGAGTTCTCGTTGGACGAGCCCATGGCGAACTCGTCGCAGTTGAGCTTGCCCAGCGTCACCGTGCCGCGCGCGGCGAGCTGGCTGACCACGGTGGCGTCGAAGGGCGATCGGTAGCCGGCGAGCATCTTCGAGCCGGCCGTGGTGGGAAAGTCGCGGGTGACGAAGATGTCCTTGTGCGCGATCGGCACGCCGAGCAGCGGGTCGTCCTCGCCGGCCGCGCGGCGGGCGTCGGCCGCGCGGGCCTGGGCCAGCGTGACGTCCTCGTCGGTCGCCAGAAAGGCGCCGAGCGATTCATGCGCCTTCATGCGGTCGAGGAAGTGCCGGGCCGCTTCGACGGCCGACACCTTGCGCTCGCGCAGCTGCTGCGCGAGCTGCGCCACGGTGAGGTCATGCAGGTCCTGCGCGGAGGGCGTGGAGGGCGTGCTCATTCGATCACCTTCGGCACGAGGAACAGACCGCCTTCGACGGAGGGCGCGCTGCGCTGGTTGGCTTCGCGCTGGTCGGGCTCGCTCGCCACGTCCTCGCGCAGGCGCAGGGCGACATCCTGGATCGCTGCCACCGGGTGGGCCAGCGGCTCGACGCCGGTGGTGTCCACCGCACGCATCTGCTCGACGATGTCGAAAAAGCCGTTGATCTGTCCGAGCATGCGGTCGGCTTCGGCAGGCGCGAGCGCGAGCCGCGCCAGGTTGGCGATTCGGTCGATATCGGAAAGGGTCAGGGACATAGGGCAGCAGGGTGGTCGCCAGCGGCAGGCCGCGAGGCGGGAACAGGTCAGCAAAAAGTCAGTAGAAACCGGGTGTAAAGCGCCGTTTTCCAAGGGGGCACGGGCAGGTTATACACAGGGGATGGAGTATTATCCCGCCTTTGGTGCGATGCCCCGAAAGTTCCGCAAATGGCGGCAATTTCAGGGGTTGTAGCGTCGAAAACGTCGTTTTGAGACCCGCCGACCATTTTTGACACTGGCGACGGCCCGCCGAAGTGCCTGCCGTGCCCGAGAGGATGAATTCATGTTTGGAGCTTTCCGTCGGTACTTCTCCACCGACCTGGCGATCGACCTTGGCACCGCCAACACCCTGATCTTCGTTCGCGACAAGGGCATCGTGCTCGACGAGCCTTCTGTCGTCGCCATCCGCCACGAGGGCGGCCCCCAGGGCAAGAAGACCATCCAGGCCGTCGGCCATGAAGCCAAGGCCATGCTGGGCAAGGTGCCCGGCAACATCGAGGCGATCCGCCCGATGAAGGACGGCGTGATCGCCGACTTCACCGTCACCGAGCAGATGCTCAAGCAGTTCATCAAGATGGTCCATCCGCGCGGGGTGTTCAAGCCCTCGCCGCGGATCATCATCTGCGTGCCCTGCGGCTCCACGCAGGTCGAGCGCCGCGCCATCCGCGAGTCGGCGCTCGGCGCGGGCGCCTCCGAGGTCTACCTGATCGAGGAGCCGATGGCGGCTGCGATCGGCGCGGGCCTGCCGGTGTCCGAAGCCAGCGGCTCGATGGTGGTGGACATCGGCGGCGGCACCACAGAGGTCGGCGTGATCTCGCTGGGCGGCATGGTCTACAAGGGCAGCGTGCGCGTGGGTGGGGACAAGTTCGACGAGGCCATCATCAGCTACATCCGCCGCAACTACGGCATGCTCATCGGCGAGCCCACGGCCGAGGCGATCAAGAAGAACATCGGCTCGGCCTTCCCCGGCTCCGAGGTCAAGGAAATGGAAGTGCGGGGCCGCAACCTGTCCGAGGGCGTGCCGCGCAGCTTCACGATCTCGAGCAACGAAATCCTCGAAGCGCTGACCGACCCGCTCAACAACATCGTGAGCGCCGTCAAGAACGCGCTGGAGCACACGCCGCCCGAGCTGGGCGCCGACATCGCCGAGCGCGGCATGATGCTCACCGGCGGCGGTGCGCTGCTGCGCGACCTCGACCGCCTGCTGGCCGAGGAGACGGGCCTGCCGGTGCTGGTGGCCGAAGACCCGCTGACCTGCGTGGTGCGCGGCTGCGGCATCGCGCTCGAACGCATGGAGCGCCTGGGCTCGATCTTCACGAGCGAATAAGGCGGGGATGCAGCGATGCCGCTCGGTACGCTGGACAGGACACCGCCCCCCTTCTTCAAGCAGGGCCCTTCGGCCCTGTCCAAGCTGATGTTCTTCAGCGCGCTGGCGCTGTTCCTGATGGTGGCGGACGCGCGTTTCAATCTCACGCAGCAGGCCCGCGCGGTGCTCGCCACGGTGCTCTATCCCGTCCAGTGGCTGGCCATGCGCCCCGTGCAGCTGGCGCAGAACGGCGGTCAGTATTTCGAGTCCCTCACGACGGCCCAGCGTCTGGAGGAGGAGGCGCGCAGGAAGCTGGCGCTGCAGTCGCAGCGCGCCAACCAGGTCGAGCAGCTGTCGCTCGAGAACGAGCGCCTGCGCAAGCTGCTGGCGCTCGGCCAGCAGCTCACCACGCCGGCCATGGCCGCCGAGGTGCTGTACGACGCAGCCGATCCCTACACGCGCAAGGTCATCATCAACCGGGGGCTGGCCCAGGGGGTGGAGGCGGGCTCGCCGGTGATCGACGAGTCCGGCGTGCTCGGCCAGGTCACGCGGGTGTACCCGCTGGTCAGCGAGGTGACGCTCGTGATCGACCGCGAGCATGCGATCCCCGTGCTGAACACCCGCACCGGCGCCCGCAGCGTGGCCTACGGCGATCCGTCGGTCTCGCACGGCGGGCTGGAGCTGCGCTTCATGGCCGGCAATGCCGACGTGCAGGAAGGCGATCTGCTGACCACCAGCGGCGTCGACGGCGTCTACCCCGCCGGCCTTCCGGTGGCGCGCGTGGACAAGGTCGAGCGGCGCGCCGACTCGGCCTTCGCGCGCATCCACTGCGTGCCGCAGGCGCTGGTGGGTGGCGCCCGCTACGTGATGGTGCTCAAGCCCGTGTCGGGCCAGCTGCCCGAGCGGCCTGCGGCAGCGCCGCCCGCGCCGGCCCGCAAGGGAGGCACCAAATGATCGGCAAGGCCGGCCGGGGGGCGGCATCATGATCATGCGCCAGGGCCAGCAGCTGCTGCTGCCGGCCAATCCGGTCTTCATCTGGTTCAGCCTGCTGCTGGCGCTGCTGCTGAACATGCTGCCGCTCGGCCGCGCCCCCTGGACGCCGGACTTTCTCGCGCTGGTGCTGGTGTTCTGGAGCGTGCACCAGCCGCAGCGCGTGGGCATCGGTGCCTCGTTCGTCTTCGGCCTGCTGATGGACGTGCACCAGGCGGCGCTGCTCGGCCAGCATGCCTGGTCGTACACGGCGCTGAGCTTCTTCGCGATCACCATCCACCGGCGGCTGCTGTGGTTCACCGTGCCCTCGCAGGCCTTGCAGGTGCTGCCGATGTTCGCGGCGGCTCATGTGATCGAACTGGCGATCCGCCTGATCGCGGGCGGCGTGTTCCCGGGCTGGTCCATGGTTCTCGCGCCGGTGCTGGAGGCGCTGCTGTGGCCGGTGGCCAGCGTCATGCTGCTGGCGCCGCAGCGCCGCGCGCCGGACCCGGACGAGAACCGTCCCCTGTAGACCCGCCATGACCGAGCTGCGCAACGTCGAAGCCGATCTCTCGCGATTCCGCGCGCGGGTGCTGGTGGTCAGCATCGCGGTACTGATCGCCTTCCTGCTGCTGGCGGCGCGTCTGGTCTATCTGCAGATCTACCGGCACGACGACCTGAGCGAGCAGGCCGAGAGCAACCGCACGGCCGTCGTGCCCGTGGTGCCCAACCGCGGCCTCATCCTCGATCGCAACGGCATCGTGCTGGCGACCAACTACTCGGCCTACACGCTGGAGATCACGCCATCGAAGGCCGGCCCGCTCGACGAGGTGGTGGACGAGCTGGCCAAGGTGGTGGACATCCAGGCGCGCGACCGCCGGCGTTTCAAGAAGCTGCTGGAGGAGTCGCGCAACTTCGAGTCGCTGCCGATCCGCACGCGGCTCACCGACGAAGAGGTGGCGCGCTTCGCGGCCCAGCGCTTTCGCTTTCCGGGCGTGGAGATCAAGGCGCGCCTGTTCCGCAGCTACCCCTGGGGCGAGCTGGCCAGCCACGTGATCGGCTACATCGGCCGGATCAACCAGGCGGAAAAGGAGAAGATCGAGGAGTCCGAGGAAGAGGCCAACTACCGCGGCACCGAGTACATCGGCAAGCTGGGCGTGGAGCAGAGCTTCGAGAAGGAGCTGCACGGCATCACCGGCGTCGAGCAGATGGAGACCTCGGCGGGCGGACGCGCCGTGCGCAAGCTCGCCAGCAACCCGGCCACGCCGGGCAATACCGTGATGCTGTCGATCGACATCAAGCTGCAGAAGCTGGTGGAGGACATGTTCGGCGACCGCCGAGGCGCGCTCGTCGCCCTCGATCCCAAGACCGGCCAGGTGCTGGCCTTCGTGAGCAAGCCGACCTTCGATCCCAACCTGTTCGTCGACGGCATCGACACCGAGAGCTGGCAGATGCTCAACGAGTCGATCGACAAGCCCCTGCTCAACCGGGCGCTGCGCGGCACCTACCCGCCCGGCTCGACCTACAAGCCGTTCATGGCGCTGGCGGCGCTGCAGACCGGCAAGCGGTCGGCCACCACCATCATCAATGACGCCGGCTCCTGGAACTTCGGCGGACACACCTTCCGCAGTCACGGCGACCATGGACTCGGTCCGGTGGACATGCACCGCGCCGTGGTGCAGTCGAGCAACGTCTACTTCTATTCGCTGGCCAACGAGCTGGGCGTGGACGTGATGCACGATTTCATGAAGCCGCTGGGCTTCGGGCAGATCACCGGCATCGACATCCAGGGCGAGGTGCGCGGCGTGCTGCCGAGCCAGGAGTGGAAGCGCAACTACTACAAGCGCCCCGAGCAGAAGAAGTGGTACGCCGGCGAGACGATCTCGCTGGGCATCGGCCAGGGCTACAACAACTTCACGATGCTGCAGCTGGCGCAGGCCACGGCGATCCTTGCCAACAACGGCGTCAAGCACCGGCCGCAACTGGTCATCGCGACCCAGGACGCGATGACGCGCGCGCGTCAGCCGGTGCCGCCCGAGCCGGCCGAGAACCTGGGCTACGCGCCCGAGAACGTGGCGATCGTGCGCCGCGCGATGGTGGGCGTGACGCAGGAGGGCACCTCTGCGCGGGTGTTCGCGGGTGCCGGCTACCTGTCGGGCGGCAAGACGGGCACGGCCCAGGCCGTGACCATCGGCCAGAAGGAAAAGTACAACGCCAGCAAGCTCGAGGAGCACCAGCGCGACCATGCGCTGTACACGGCCTTCGCGCCGGCCGACGATCCGAAGATCGCGCTGGCCGTGATCGTGGAGAACGCCGGCTTCGGCGCAGCCCATGCGGCACCGATCGCGCGCCGCGTGTTCGACTACTGGCTCATGAACCAGTACCCGAGCGAAGAGGATCTCGCGGCCGTTCGCAAGGGCATGGCCGCAGCGCCCATCGGCAAGCCGCGCGCAGCGTCGGACGTGGCGTGGCCGCCCGGCGCGGCGGCTTCGATGGCAGCGGCGCCGGCATCGGCAGCGGTGGCCGGCTCCGTGCCTGCACCGGTACCCGCACCCGTACCCGTACCCGCACCGGTACCCGCACCGGTGCCTGCGGTTGCCGCTTCGGCCCCCGTCGCCCGCGTCGCGGCCAATTGAGCGTCAGCGCTGCGCTGCGCTGCGAAAGGCCGCAGCCACGCGGTCCCGGAAGGTTTTCATCGGCGCCGAGAAATAGGCCGTCCTGCGCCAGAACAGCCCGATCTGCAGTTCCCAGTCGGGGGCGGGAGCAGGCAGGGCGCGCAGGCCCTTGCCCATCGTGCCGCGCAGCGAGTCGGTGGTCATGACGGTGAGCGCATTGCTGGTGCGTACCAGCGACGCGAATACGGCGGGCGAGGCATCGGCCTGCAGGAAGGCCGGCGGAGCCTGGGCGCCACAGGCGGCCAGGGCCGACTCGACCCACGCGCGCAGCGAGATGTTGGCGGGCGGAAGCACCCAGGGCTGCTGCGCAAGTTCGGGCAGCGCGAACCGGCGGCGATGCAGCGGATGGCCGGTGCGTGCGACGACGTACGAGCGCTGCTGACCGAGCACCATGCAGTTGAGCGACGGCGCAATGGACGGACTGACGGCAGCGATCGCGAAGTCCAGCCCGCCGATCTCCAGCTGCTGCAGCAGCATGCCGCTGAGCTGAACGTGGGCCTGGAAGCGCACCGGCATGCCGTCCGCCAGGAATGATGCGAGCACCGGCGTGAGCACGGGCTCGACGATGGCCGGCACGCAGCCGATCCTGAGCTCGCCGGTCTGGCCGGTCTTGAGGTCCCGGATTTCGCTGCGGGTGCTTTCTTCGAGCTGAGCGAACTCGCGGCTGCGTGCGTGCAGCGCCTGGCCGGCCGCAGTCGCGGCGACGCCACGCGCCGTACGCTCGAGCAGCGTCACGCTCATGCCGGTCTCCAGCCGCCGGATGGCCTTGGACAGGGCCGGCTGCGTGATTCCACGCGACTCGGCCGCCGCGTGGAGGTTGCCCGTCTCGACGGCGCGGGCGAAGTAGTGGAGGTCCTTGAGTTGCATGAGGGGCGTGCGATTCCCGGCGGTTATCGCGAAAAACGGGACTGGCGGGGTGCGCTGTGCGCAGCGCAGCCGAATAATGCGCCACACAAGCACCATCGCGTGATGGGGCAACCACGGAGACAGACATGCCGACTTTCCTCACCCGCGCCTCGGGCGCCTGGCGGCTGGCCGCCAGCCTTCTGCTGGCCCTGGCCTGCGTTCCCGCTGCGGCGCAGGACGCCTGGCCGAGCCGCCCGATCCGCGTCGTCGTGCCCTACCCGGCCGGCGGCAATACCGACATCATCGCGCGCGACGTGATGAAGGATCTGTCGACGCGGCTCGGGCAGCCGGTGGTGATCGACAACAAGCCCGGGGCCAACAGCATCCTGGGCACGGACCTCGTGGCCAAGGCGGCGCCCGACGGCTACACGCTCCTGATCGTGATCGGCGCGTATGCGAACAACGAGTCGCTCTATCGCAGCCTGCCCTACAAGCCGGCCGACCTCGTGGCGGTGTCGCAGCTCACGCGCACCTCGCTCGTGCTGCTGACGGCGCGGCCGGGCATCCGCACGGTCGAAGACCTCGCGCGATCGGGACGCGACGCCGCGACGCCGCAGTCGTTTGCCAGCAGCGGCGTCGGCTCGGCAGCCCACCTGCTGGGTGAGCGGTTCGCTCGCGTGCAGGGCATGAAGGGCGCACTGCATGTACCGTACAAGGGCTCGGCCGACGCCGTGGCCGATCTGATCAGTGGCCGCGTGGGCTTCATGTTCGATGCGATCTCGGCCATGGGCCCGCAGATCCGCCAGGGCAAGCTGACGGCGCTGGCGGTGACCGGGCAGGAGCGGTCCCCGCTGCTGCCGCAGGTTCCGAGCATGAAGGAGCTGGGCCTGCCGGCCCTGGTGTCCCACGCGTTTGCGGGCGTCATGGCGCCTGCGCGCACGCCGCCGGCCGTCATCGAGCGGCTGTCGGCCGAGCTGGCGGTGGTGATGCGCAACCCCGAGCTGCGCGCCAAGCTGGCTGCCATCAGCACGGAGGCCGTCGGCAGCACGCCGGCCGAGTTCGCGGCTTTCCTGGCGCAGGAGGTCCGCGTCAACGGCGACCTGATCCGCCAGCTCAACCTCACGCTGGACTGACCGATGGCCGAGACGATCCGCATCGGAGGCGCCTGCGCATTCGTGGGCGACAGCATCCTCGGGCCCCGCCAGCTGTGCCGCGTCGAGGGCATGCAGTACCTGGTGTTCGACTACCTCGCCGAGATGACGCTGTCGAGCTTCGCGCAATCGCGCAGGCTGGATCCGTCGGCCGGCTACGCGACGGAATTCGTCGACGTGGTGCTGCGCGAGATCCTGCCCCTGTGCATGGAACGCAGGATACGGCTGGTCGCCAACGCTGGCGGGCTCCAGCCGGAGGCTTGCGCCCGCGCCATCGAAGCGCTGGGTCGGCAGCTGGGCTGCACGCCGCGCGTCGCCTTCGTCACGGGGGACGATGCGAGCGCGCTGCTGCCCGGACTGCGCGCCGATGGTGTGCCGGACTTCTACGACGGCAGCGCGATGCCGGACCATGTCGACAGTGCCAACGTGTACCTGGGCGCCGTGCCGGTGGCGCGTGCGCTGGCGATGGGCGCCGACGTGGTCGTGACCGGGCGGGTCGTCGACAGCGCCACCACGCTGGGCATCCTCATGCACGAGTTCGGCTGGCAGCCCCATGAGCACGACCTGCTAGCGGCCGGTTCTCTCGCGGGGCATATCCTGGAATGCGGTGCTCAGGCCACCGGAGGCATCTTCACCGACTGGGAGCAGGTGCCGGACTGGGAGAACATCGGCTACCCCGTCATCGACTGCACGGCCGATGGCAGTTTCGTGGTGAGCAAGCCGCCGGGCACCGGAGGGCTGCTGACCGAGGCCACGGTCAGCGAGCAGATCCTCTACGAAGTGGGCGATCCGGCCCGCTATGTGCTGCCGGACGTGACCTGCGACTTCACGGGCGTGCAGGTCGCCCAGGACGGCGCCAGCCGGGTGCGCGTCAGCGGCGCCCGCGGCACCGAGCCTCCCGCGAGCTACAAGCTGTCAGCCAGCTACCAGCAGGGATTCCGCTGCGTTGCACAGCTGTCGATCTTCGGCATCGACGCGGTGGCCAAGGCGCGGCGCACGGGCGAGGCATTGCTGGGCCGGGTGCGGCGCATGCTGCGCGACAGCGGTTTCGCCGATTTCGACAAGGCGGCGGTGACCGTGATCGGCGCCGAGGACGGCTATGGCCCGCACGCCGTGGTGCCGGCGCTGCGCGAGGCGATCGCCCGCGTGGCGGTGACGCATGCCGAGCGGGCTGCGCTCGAGCTGTTCTCGCGCGAAGCGCGGGCGCCGGGCGTGTCGTTCGCGCCGGGTACCACGAGCGGCAGCGCGCTGACGCTCAACGGACGGGCGTCGGTGGAGCCCCGCTTTCGGCTGTACTCGTGCCTGGTGGACAAGGCGGCGCTGCCGCCGCCCCGCGTGAGCTGCGGCGCACGCGTCGAGGAAGCGCCGGTTGTGCTCGGAGGCTGGTCGCAGCCGCCCTCGCTCGCTCGCGTGGGCCGATCCGCGTCGACCCTGGAGATTCCGCAGGCGGGCGACGGCGGCGTGGCGCGCCTGCAGGACGCGGGTTCTGCGCCACGCCACGTGCCCTTGATCGCGCTGGCGCACGGGCGCTCGGGCGACAAGGGTGACACGTCCAATGTCGCCATCATCGCGCGGCGGCCTGAGTGGGTGGCATTGCTGCGGCAGGAACTGACGGCGGAGCGGGTGCGCGATTGGCTCGGCCACCTGGTGCACGGCAGCGTCACGCGCTATGAGGTGCCGGGGCTGCATGCCTTCAACTTCCACCTGACGGGGGCCCTGGATGGCGGCGGACCGTCGTCGCTTCGGACCGACCCCATGGGCAAGGGCATGGCGCAGATGCTGCTCGAGATGCCGGTTCGCGCGCCCTGACCGCGTGCCCGCTCAGCGCAGGAAGGCGTCGTAGCCGGTCTTGAGGATCAGGGCGCTGACGACGCCGATGAAGACCACACGCACGAAGGCCGTGCCGTGCTTGAGCGCCATGTGCGCGCCGAGCACGCTGCCCACGACGTTGGCCACGGCCAGCGCGAGGGCGAAGTGCCACCACACATGGCCCTTGATCGCGAAGAGGATGAGGGCTGCCAGGTTGGTGGCGGTGTTCAGCAGCTTGGCGGACGCCGACGCATGCAGGAAGTCATAGCCCAGCCAGCGCACGAACAGGAACACGAAGAAACTGCCCGTGCCCGGCCCGAAGAATCCGTCGTAGAAGCCGATCACGCCGCCGATGGCACAGGCGGCCAGCAGCTCGGAGCGGCCGTCAAAGCGCGGCGCATGGTCGCGCCCCAGCTCTTTGCGGGCCAGCGTGTAGACCAGCACGCCCAGCAGGATCAGCGGCAACAGTTTGCGCAGGAAATCGGCCGAGATCACGGTGACCAGCCAGGCGCCTGCAAAGGAGCCGGCAAATCCGGTGGCGGCCGCAGGCAGGAGCGACGCCCAGCGCAGGTCGACGCGGCGGCTGTACTTGACGGTGGCGATTGCCGTGCCCCAGACCGAGGCGCTCTTGTTGACGCCGAACAGCGTGGCAGGCGGGGCGCCGGGAAAGACGGCGAACAGGGCGGGCACGAGAATGAGGCCGCCGCCTCCCACGATCGAATCGACGAAACCGGCCAGCAGCGAAGCCAGCGTCACAAGCAGCAACTCCATGCGCCCGATTGTCCCTGCAAAACAAAAAGGCGCCGGGAATGCCGGCGCCTTGTGAATCGTATCTCGAGCGGATACCTTGTATCGGTTGAATTCTGTACTCGGTTCGTCTCCTCGGACCCTCGCCCTCTCGGACATGCGAGTCCGGTTGCGATTGCCAAGACTGTAGTCTGCGCACTCCCGTAGTGCATCGGGACTTACCCATACGTCGAAAGAATTCATCTCCTGCGCGGCGCCTTGTCTGGCGCGCCTGCGCGATGCGTGGGCCGACATCGGACGCGCCGCCCGGTGCCCGTTCGCGGTGCATCGCCGGGAGAACAGCCACTGGCATGACTTATGCACCCGCACTGTTCGTTGGGGTCCATCAAACAACAGGAATTGCAATGACATTGTCCGGTCGACATATCGCTGCCATCGTGGGCCTGTGGCTCGGCATGAGTTGGAACGTCGGTGCGCAGGCACCTGCCTCGCAGCCGGCGTCGGCACCGGTGGCTGTCGCTGCCGCCGCCGAAGCGTCCGCGCCCCCTGCGCCAGCCGCAGTGGCGCCAGCGCCTGCGGCGCCCTCGGCAGCCCAGCCAGCTGCCAGTGCCCCTGCGCCTGCGCCTGCGCCTGCGCCTGCGCCGATCGTGCATCCGACCCTGGTCGACCAGAGCACGCTCAACGGCGCCGACACGGCCTGGATGATGACGTCGACCGCACTGGTGCTGCTGATGACGCTGCCGGGCATTGCGCTGTTCTACGCCGGCATGGTCCGGCGCAAGAGCGTGCTCAACACCATGGCCTCGGTCGTGGCGATCTGCGCGCTGGTCAGCCTGCTGTGGTTCGCGGCTGGCTACTCGTGGGCCTTCACGCCGGGCAGCGGCTTCATCGGATCGACGGAGCGCATGTGGTTCGGCGGCCTGGACTACGCCAAGGAGGCCGGCAAGGTGGCGGTGAGCCATATCGCGCCGAACATCCCGGAGTCGGTGTATTCGATGTTCCAGCTGACGTTTGCCATCATCACGGCGGCACTGGTGGTGGGGGCCTTCGTCGAGCGCATGCGCTTTTCCGCAGTGCTCTGGTTCACGGGGCTGTGGACGCTGTTCGTCTACGCGCCGATCGCGCACTGGGTCTGGGAGCCGGGCGGCTGGCTGGCCAAGATGGGCGCGCTCGACTTTGCCGGCGGCTCGGTGGTGCACATCAATGCGGGGATCTCGGGCCTGGTCTGCGCCTACTTTCTCGGGCCACGGCGCGGTTATGGGCGCGAACCCTTCGAGCCCTACAACCTGGGCCTCACCATGGCCGGTGCCGGCCTGCTGTGGGTGGGCTGGTTCGGCTTCAATGCGGGTTCGGCCGTGGCCTCCGACGGCCGTGCGGGCCTGGCGATGGCGGTGACGCACATTGCCGCGTCCGCCGGCGCCATGTCGTGGATGTTCGGCGAGTGGATCGTGCGCGGCCGGCCGTCGCTCCTGGGTCTGTGCTCCGGCCTGGTGGCGGGCCTCGTGGCGATCACGCCGGCGGCCGGCTTCGTGACGCCGGGCGCTGCCGTCATCATCGGCCTCATCGCCGGACTGGCCTGCTACTGGGGTGCGACCGGCCTCAAGCGGCTGCTGCGCGCCGACGATTCGCTGGATGTGTTCGGCGTGCACGGGATCGGCGGGCTGGTCGGTTGCGTGCTGACCGGCGTGTTCGCCAGCAAGACCGTCTCGGGCGTGGAAGGCAGCATCGTCGTGCAGGTGATGAGCGCCGGCGTGGTGCTGATCTACAGCCTGTTCGCCACGGCGCTGCTGCTGTGGATCACGCTGATGATCACCGGCCTGCGGGTCGACGAGCAGGCCGAGCAGACCGGTCTGGACATTGCACAGCACCGTGAGCGGCTTGGCGGCTGATGCCGGTGCCTCAACAGGAGATTCCTATGCTGGTCAGTGAAAAAATCGCCATCGCTGCCCACCTGCATGTCCTGCTGCGGCGCAAGACCGGACGCGTCACCGACACCGAATGGATGGCGCAGAACCAGGAGTACGCCGCCGAGATCGTGCGCTTTGCGCGCGCCAAGGCCATGGAGGACGGCCATCCGGACCTCGCCGAATGGGCGGGCAAGCTCGAGCGGGCGATGAGCGAGAAGGCGCCGCCCAAGCCGCTGGCGCAGGCGGCCATCGACGCCCTGCGTGAGCACCGCGCCGGCACGCCGTCGCGGCCGGCGCCGTTCGTCGACAGCCGCAGCCCCGCCGCTCCGACGGAGGAGGCTGCCGAGTTCGGCCAATCGGCATTCGCCGAGTCGCAGTTCGCAGAGTCCTCGCTCGACCCGAACAAGCCGCGCAAGCCGCGCGACCCGAACGCACCGCGCTACGTCGGCGGCATTCGCTGACCGGCGCCGCCGGGGCTCAGGCCGGCTGCGCCGCCTCGAAGATCCACTGCGCCGCCTTCTCGGCGATCATCAGCGTGGGCGAGTTGGTGTTGCCCGACGTGATGGTGGGCATGACCCCGGCGTCCACCACGCGCAGGCCCGCCACGCCGCGCACGCGCAGGCGCGAGTCGACCACGGCCATCGGATCGCTGCCCGGACCTTCGGTGCGACCCATCTTGGTGGTGCCGACCGGATGGAAGATGGTGGTGGCGATGTCGCCGGCCAGCCGGGCCAGCTCGTCGTCGCTCTGGAACTGCGTGCCCGGTTTCCATTCCTGCGGCTTGAACTTCGCGAGTGCCGGCTGCGCGACGATGCGCCGCGTCACGCGCAGCGAGTCGGCTGCCACCTTGCGGTCTTCGGGCGTGCTCAGGTAGTTGGGTGAAATGGCCGGCGCATCCTCGAACCGGTTGCTGCGGATCGTGACCGTGCCGCGGCTCGTCGGGTTGAGGTTGCACACGCTGGCGGTGAACGCCGGGAAGGTGTGCAGCGGCTGGCCGAAGGCCTCCAGGCTCAGGGGCTGCACGTGGTACTCGATGTTGGGGTACGGCTGGTCGGGCGAACTGCGGGTGAAGGCGCCCAGCTGCGAAGGCGCCATGCTCATCGGCCCGGTGCGGCGCGCAGCGTATTCGAGGCCGATCTTCGCCTTGCCCCAGAGCGAGGACACCATGGTGTTGAGCGTGCGGGCCCCTTCGAGCTTGAACACCGCGCGGATCTGCAGATGGTCCTGCAGATTGGCGCCGACGCCGGGCAGGTCGAGAGCCACTGGAATGTCGTGCCGCTGCAAAAGCTCGCCCGGGCCGATGCCCGACAGCTGCAGGATCTGCGGCGAGCCGATGCTGCCGGCGCACAGCACCACCTCGCGCGTGGCGGTGACGTCCACCATCTCGTGACCGTTCCACACGCGCGCGCCGGTGCAGCGCAGGCTGCCATCGGGCTGGCGTTCAAGAGCGAGGCGGCTGACCTGCGCCGAGGTCCACATCTCGAAGTTCGGCCGGCCGTAGCAGGTCGGGTTGACAAAGGCCTTGGCCGTGTTCCAGCGCCAGCCCTTCTTCTGGTTGACCTCGAAGTAGCCCACGCCTTCGTTGCTGCCTCGGTTGAAGTCGTCGGTGGCCGGAATGCCGGCCTGCTGCGCTGCTTCGGCGAAGGCGTCGAGCACATCCCAGCGCAGCCGTTGCCTGTCGACACGCCATTCGCCACCGGCATTGCGGCCGCGCAGCAGCTTGCGGTAGGGCGATCGGTCGTCGCGCATCAGATCGGGAGCGGTGCCGCGCGCGCCGTGCAGCGCATTGGCGCCCTTGTGGTGATCTTCGTGCAGCTTGAAATAGGGCAGGGCGTTGTCCCAGTTCCAGCTCGCGTCGCCCGTGAGCTGCGCCCACTGGTCGTAGTCGCGCGCCTGCCCGCGCATGTAGATCATGCCGTTGATGCTCGAGCACCCGCCCAGCGTCTTGCCGCGCGGATACAGCAGCGAGCGGCCGTTCAGCCCCGCGTCCGGCTCGGTCTTGTACAGCCAGTCGGTTCGCGGATTGCCGATGCAGTACAGATACCCCACCGGAATGTGAATCCAGTGGTAGTCGTCCCGCCGCCCCGCCTCGATCAGCAGCACCCGCTTCGAAGCATCCGCCGACAACCGGTTCGCCAGCAGACACCCCGCCGTGCCCCCACCCACGATCACATAGTCAAACGTCGTCTCGTTCATCCGTTGTCTCCACCTCTTCTGACATGGGGCAGCCCACCAACGCACTTCCAGCCACCAGCCGCCTCCGCAAGCCAGGTGCGAGCGCAAAGCGCAAGCACCCTTCGCGGCAGCCGTGGCCCGGCTTTGCCGGGCCACTGGCTGCGCCCCCCAGTGGGGGGAGGCGGCCGACAGGCCGCATCGGGGGGCGTCCTACTTACTCGTAGGTATCACAAACTCCGCCCCCTTGCCGATGCTCTCGGGCCAGCGCTGCATGATCGACTTCTGCCGCGTGTAGAAGCGCACGCCTTCCTCGCCGTAGGCATGCATGTCGCCGAAGAGCGACTTCTTCCAGCCGCCAAAGCCGTGCCAGGCCATGGGCACCGGGATCGGCACGTTGATGCCGACCATGCCGACCTGGATGTGGCGGCTGAACTCGCGCGCCACGTTGCCGTCGCGCGTGAAGCACGACACGCCGTTGCCGAACTCATGGGCATTGATCAGCTCGACGGCCTGCTTGAGGTCCTTGACGCGGACGCAGGAGAGCACCGGGCCGAAGATCTCTTCCTTGTAGATGCGCATGTCGGGCGTCACGTGGTCGAACAGTGCGCCGCCGAGCCAGAAGCCGTTGTCGCAACCCGGGCCGGCCTGCGCGCCGCGGAAGTCGCGCCCATCGACCACCAGGCTCGCACCTTCCTTGACGCCCTGCTCGATGAAGCCGGTGATGCGGGCGTGCGCCGCGCCGGTGACGATGGGCCCCATCTCGGCCTCGAGGTCCGTGCCGTTGCGGATCTTGAGCGTGCGGGCGCGCTCGGCCAGCATCGGCACGATGCGCTCGGCCACGTCGCCCACAAGTACCGCCACGCTGATGGCCATGCAGCGCTCGCCGGCCGAGCCATAGGCCGAGCCGATCAGCGCGTCGACGGCCTGGTCGAGGTCAGCGTCGGGCATGACCACCATGTGGTTCTTCGCGCCGCCCAGGGCCTGCACGCGCTTGCCGTGATGGGCGCCGGTTTCGTAGATGTAGTTGGCGATCGGCGTCGAACCCACGAAGGACACGGCGCGGACGTCGGGATGCTCCAGCAGCGCGTCGACCGCTGCCTTGTCCCCCTGCACGACGTTGAACACGCCGTCGGGCAGTCCGGCCTGGCGCAGCAGGTCGGCCATCATCAGGCTCGCGCTCGGGTCGATCGGGCTCGGCTTGAGCACGAAGCAGTTGCCGGCGGCAATGGCGACCGGGAACATCCACATCGGCACCATGACCGGGAAGTTGAAGGGCGTGATGCCGGCCACGACCCCAAGCGGCTGGCGCATCGTCCAGTTGTCGATGCCGGTGGAGACCTGGTCGGTGTAGTCGCCCTTGAGCAGTTGCGGGATGCCGCAGGCGAACTCGACGATGTCGATGCCGCGCGTGACCTCGCCCTGTGCGTCGGTGAAGACCTTGCCATGCTCGGCCGTGATGCAATGGGCCAGCGCATCGCGGTGCTGGTTGAGCAGTTCGAGGAAGCGGAACATGACGCGCGCGCGGCGGATCGGCGGGGTGTCGGCCCATGCCGGGAACGCGGCCTTGGCATTGGCAACGGCGGCCGCGACTTCCGCCGCGTTGGCCAGCGCGACCTGGCCGGTCACGGCGCCGGTCGCCGGATTGAACACGTCGGCGCGGCGGCCGCTCTGGCCCGGCGTGACGCGGCCGCCGATCCAGTGGTCGATGGAGGCTGAGCGGAGGGCGGCGGAGGCGGCTGTGTC
>JBGAIH010000015.1:0-116286 GCA_044225675.1 Burkholderiaceae bacterium | reverse complement strand
ACCTCAAAAGTGGGAGGCCACCATACCCGTTTACAAAGCGAACAGGAAAGTCAATGAAATCAACGGTCTACCCAGACCACCCCCGCGCCAGTGCTAGCTTTGCGTACCGTCACTTATTGCACTGAAAACGAGGAGACCCCTTGTAGCGACGAGGAATGCGGCTCGTCAGTTGTACGAACTCAAATGCCTTGGGACCGACTTCCCTGACGATGCCAAACCGGATATTGGTGATCTGAGGCCCGGCCGCTGAGACGCTCGACGCAACAGGCGTCATGGCAAGCAGGATCGCTCGGCGATTGATCATGGGAACGACTTTACATCCGGAGGAACGGGCAAGGCGACGACCAAGTCGCCACCCTCACTGATTCGCCTGCAGCATCGCCCCCATGCGCTGGTGGATCAGGTTGATCGCCTTGAGCGGCCGCAGCATCACCTTGAACTCCACGATGCGCCCCGCTTCATTCCACTTGATGATGTCCACGCCGTTGACCAGAATGCCGTCGATCTCGGTCTCGAACTCCAGCATGGCGTCGTGGCTGCCGATGATCTCGCGCACGTAGCGAAAGCTCGGGTTGAAGAACACCTGAAAGGCGGCGGACAGGTACATGGCCGTGAGCTTCTTGCCGCGCTGCGGCGCATGAACGACCGGGGAGAGGAACACGGCGTCGGCGTCGAGCAGCGCGTCGAGCCCGGCGGGGTTGCGCTCCTTGACGAGGCGATGCCAGGTTTGAATGGGGTGTTCGGTCATGCGGGTCTCCTTGACCAAGATTGAACCTTTCTGACATCGACAGGCGCGATGAGGAGTCTGAGCACCCGCGTCGATTCAGCCACTACAGCTTGAGGTTCGCTTGTATCTCAAACCGCCGCAGAAGATCCTGAATGCGCGGGTCGCTGCAACCGTTGGCGGCCAGCACGCCATCAATTCTTCGGGCCACAGCGTCACTCCCCCGCTCGAAGAGAGCCTGAACCGAATGCTCGGACATCGCCGGATTGCGCTTACGCATTTCTTCGGCAGCTCGAATCGAGACAATCTCGAGGTTCTGAACGAATCGTGCAAGTGTTTCGGGATCAGGATTCGCACACTTGCTGGCTGCATATCGGGCCTGTATGAACTGCCCCATGATCTCCACAATGTCCAGCGTCTGCTGTGCAATGGCAGGAGCCAAAGCAATGTTCGAAGCGACCAACAGACAACTCATTCGAAGTGAAGGATGCACGGCAGTTCCTTGCGGTGGAATGGCAGAGGTTGGAGCATAACCTCCCCACAACCCCTGCCGGGCGGCGGCATTGCCGCCCTCACTGATTCGCCTGCAGCATCGCCTCCATGCGCTGATGGATCAGGTTGATAGAGTGGCTCCGCTTGTCTGAACAGCATTGCCCTGATTCTTGAGTGGACTCCTGAGCCGGATCTGATGTCGCCATTCTGCCCCTATTGAGCGTGCACGGGCATCGACGGCGTTGGATTTAGGCTGACGAAGAACGCCTGGCTCGATATCTGACGAATAGGGTGCCAACCAGCATGACCGTTGCGATTGCCATCTGGAGCAAGGGCATGAAGACGAACACCAGCGCGCTTTGAGCGTCGGAACTGGACATCGCATCGTGATACCCCCAGAAGCCAAGCATACCGAGCAGCACAGTCACCGTCAGAACGACGGTGACGGCCCTGACCGAATGCGCGGCCGGTAGCGTAAGCGCCAGCAGGATGAAGGGCGATGCGATCCACAACGAGAAGCCGTCAATCGAAAAAGTGCCGCGGGCGTTATGCTCGATCCCAGAATTGACGCAGGCGATCAACGCGCAGACGACGTAGCTTGCGATCACAAGAGGTGTCTTGGTGGGTGCGGTCATGTGGGTACCTTGAAGCATCTGCTGCACTGTACCTTCGGTGCACAGCGCAAGCACATCTGAAGTCGGCCGATTGTTCGCTTCCCGGATTGAGGCCAGTCGCCACGCCAACGCGGACGCTCCCTTCTGAACGCCCATGAAAAAAGGGGCTGTCACCAGCCCCTTTCTCCTTCATTCAAGCTTCATTTCTTATCCCGCAACTCCCGCCGCAGAATCTTGCCCACCGGGGTCTTCGGCAGGTCGGTGCGGAACTCCACCACCTTGGGCTGCTTGTAGCCCGTGAGGTTGGCCTTGCAGTACTCGCGGACCTGGGCTTCGGTGAGGGCCGGGTCTTTCTTGACGATGACGAGCTTGACGGCTTCGCCGGACTTGTCGTCCATGACGCCGACGGCCGCGCATTCGAGCACGCCGGGGCAGCCGGAGACGACGTCTTCGATCTCGTTCGGGTAGACGTTGAAGCCGCTGACCAGGATCATGTCCTTCTTGCGGTCGACGATCTTGAAGTAGCCGTTGGCGTCCATGACGCCGATGTCGCCGGACTTGAAGTAGCCGTCGGGCGTCATGACCTTGGCGGTTTCGTCGGGGCGCTGCCAGTAGCCGGCCATGACCTGCGGGCCCTTGATGGCGATTTCGCCGGGCTGGCCGAGCGGGACTTCGTTGCCGTCGTCGTCGAGCAGCTTGAAGTAGGTGCCGGGGATGGGGACGCCGATGGTGCCGGTGTAGGCCTTGCTGGTGGTCGGGTTGCAGCTGGCCGAAGGCGAGGTTTCCGACAGGCCGTAGCCTTCGCAGATGGGGCAGCCCGTCTTGTCGAGCCAGAGCTTGGCCACGGCGCCCTGCACCGCCATGCCGCCGCCGACCGAGATCTTGAGGTGGCTCCAGTCGACGGTGTTGAAGTCGGGGTGGTTGGCCAGACCGTTGAAGAGGGTGTTGACCGCCGGGAAGCTGTGGATGGTGTGCTTGGAGAGTTCCTTGAGCACGGCCGGCAGATCGCGCGGGTTGGGAATGAGCACGAGCTTGCCGCCGGTGCGCATGGACAGCATCATGCCCACGGTGAAGGCGAAGATGTGGTACAGCGGCAGCGCGCAGACGCCGGTGGGCTGCTCGTTCTTGGGGATCTTGTCCATCACCGGCTGGTTCCAGACTTCGGACTGGAGCACGTTGGCGATGACGTTGCGGTGCAGGAGCACCGCGCCCTTGCTGACGCCGGTGGTGCCGCCGGTGTACTGCAGCACGGCGACGTCGTCGGGCTTGATGTCGGCCTTCTTGAGGGTGCCACGTGTGCCGCGGGCGACCGCGTCATTGAAGCGCACGGCGCCCGGCAGGTTGAAGGCCGGGACCATCTTCTTGACGTTGCGCACCACGTAGTTGACGAGCGCGCCCTTGAGCATGCCGAGCTGGTCGCCCATGGCCGCAAGGATGACGTGCTTGACGGGCGTGGCCGCGATGCACTGCTCCAGCGTGTTGGCGAAGTTCTCGATGATGATGATGGCCTTGGCGCCGGAGTCCTTGAGCTGGTGCTCCAGCTCGCGCGGCGTGTACAGCGGGTTGACGTTGACGAGCACGTAGCCCGCACGCAGGATGGCGGCGACGGCCACCGGGTACTGCGGGACGTTGGGCATCATGACGGCGACGCGGTCGCCGCGCGCCAGGCCCAGGCTCTGCAGGTAGACGGCCAGCGCGGTGCTCAGGCTGTCGGTCTGGCCAAAGGTGACGTCCTTGCCCATGAAGCTGTAGGCGACGCGGCTGGCGTACTTGGTGAACGCCTCGTCCATGAGGGCCACGAGCGAGGTGTACTGCGAGGCGTCGATGTCGGCGGGCACGCCGGGCGGGTAGGCACTGAGCCAGGGACGGTCGGTCGTCGTCATGTTTGTCTTCTCCACGATAGGTCACTCACCAACAGGCGATTGTCTGCGCCGGGGGGCACGGGGGTTATTGTGTTTTCCCCTAGGCCTGCGAGGGAGGGCGCTCTAAAAAAAGCCCCACGGGACGAGGGCTGGCGCGACCGGCCGGACGGCCGGGGTGCCATGCGCGACGGCACCCCGGGCGCTGCAGGCTTATTCGATGGCCTTGCCCATGTCCTCGACGACCTTCTTGGCGTCGCCGAAGACCATCATGGTCTTGTCCATGTAGAACAGTTCGTTGTCCAGGCCCGCATAGCCGGCCGCCATGGAGCGCTTGTTGACGATGACGGTCTTGGCCTTGTAGGCCTCCAGGATGGGCATGCCGTAGATGGGGCTGCCCTTGACGTGGGCCGCAGGGTTCACCACGTCGTTGGCGCCGAGGATGATGGCGACGTCGGCCTGGCCGAATTCGCCGTTGATGTCTTCCATCTCGAAGACCTGGTCGTAGGGGACTTCGGCTTCGGCCAGCAGCACGTTCATGTGGCCCGGCATGCGGCCGGCCACGGGGTGGATGGCGTACTTGACGGTGACGCCCTTTTCGGTGAGCTTGGCCGCGAGTTCCTTGACGGCATGCTGCGCGCGCGCCACGGCCAGGCCGTAGCCGGGGACGATGACGACGGTTTCGGCATTGCCGAGGACGAAGGCCGCGTCGTCGGCACTGCCGCTCTTGACGCTGCGCTGCACGGCGGCACCGGCCACCGCCGCCGTGGCGTCGCCGCCGAAGCCGCCGAGGATGACGTTGAAGAACGAGCGGTTCATCGCCTTGCACATGATGTACGAGAGGATGGCGCCCGAGCTGCCGACGAGCGAGCCGGCGATGATGAGCATGCTGTTGTTGAGCGAGAAGCCGATGCCCGCCGCCGCCCAGCCGGAGTAGCTGTTGAGCATCGAGACGACCACGGGCATGTCGGCCCCGCCGATCGGGATGATGATGAGCACGCCCAGCACGAAGGCCAGCGCCAGCAGCAGGATGAAGTCGATGTTGGCCTGGCTGATGGTGTAGCCGACGATGAAGAACAGCGTGGCCAGCCCCAGCACGAGGTTGAGCATGTGCTGGCCCTTGAAGACCACCGGCGCGCCCTGGAACAGGCGGAACTTGTATTTGCCCGAGAGCTTGCCGAAGGCGATGACGGAGCCGCTGAAGGTGATGGCGCCGATGGCCGCACCCAGCGCCAGCTCCAGCCGGTTGCCGTAGGGAATGGGCGCGCCCTTGGCGACGATCTGGAAGGCCCAGGGCTCGACGGCAGCGGCCACCGCGATGAAGACCGCAGCCAGGCCGATCATGCTGTGCATGAAGGCGACGAGCTCGGGCATCTTGGTCATCTCGACCTTGTTGGCCATGTAGGCGCCCAGGCCGCCACCGACGACGAGACCGCCCAGCACCCAGACCATGCCCTCGGCCTTGCCGCCGGAGATCTGCACGATCAGCGCGGCCGTGGTGAGCACGGCAATCGCCATGCCCGTCATGCCGAAGATGTTGCCGCGGATGGAGGTGGTCGGGTGGCTCAGGCCCTTGAGCGCCTGGATGAAGCAGACCGACGCGACCAGGTACAGCAGCGTGACGAGGTTCATGCTCATTGCGAGGTCTCCTTCGCAGCGGGCGCCTTCTTCTCTTTCTTCTTGAACATCTCGAGCATGCGCCGGGTGACGAGGAAGCCGCCGAAGACGTTGACCGCGGCCAGCGCCACGGCCAGCACGCCCATGGCCTTGCCGAGGTTGGTTTCGGTCAGGGCCGCAGCCAGCATGGCGCCGACGATGACGATGGCCGAGATGGCATTGGTCACGGCCATGAGCGGCGTGTGCAGCGCGGGCGTGACGGTCCACACCACGTGGTAGCCGACATAGATGGCCAGCACGAAGATGATGAGGTTGGTCAGGGTGGGGGACACGACATCCATGGTCTTACTTCCTTTTGACTTCGCCGCCCTGCGCCATCAGGCAGGCCGCCACGATGTCGTCGGTGAGGTCGATGTTGAGCTGGCCTTCCTTGGTGACGATGAGCTTGAGGAAGTCCAGCACGTTGCGGGCATAGAGCGAGGAGGCGTCGGCGGCCACGAGCGCGGGCAGGTTGGTTTCGCCCACGAGGGTGACGCCATGCTTGACGACGGTGCGGCCGGCTTCGGTGAGCGGGCAGTTGCCGCCCTGGGCCGCCGCGAGGTCGACGATGACCGAGCCGGGCTTCATGGCCTTGACCATGTCTTCGGTGACGAGCACGGGCGCGGCGCGGCCGGGGATGAGCGCGGTGGTGATGACGACGTCGGCCTGCGCGACGCGCTTGGCGACCTCGACCTTCTGGCGGTCCATCCAGCTGGGCGGCATGGGGCGGGCATAGCCGCCGACGCCTTCGGCCGCGTCTTTTTCTTCCTGCGTTTCGTAGGGCACGTCGATGAACTTGGCGCCCAGCGATTCGACCTGTTCCTTGACGCTCGGGCGCACGTCGGACGCCTCGATCACGGCGCCCAGGCGCTTGGCCGTGGCAATGGCCTGCAGGCCCGCCACACCGACGCCGAGGATGACGACGCGCGCGGCCTTGACGGTGCCGGCGGCGGTCATGAGCATGGGGAAGAAGCGCTGGTAGCGGTCGGCCGCGATCATCACGGCCTTGTAGCCCGCGATGTTGGCCTGGGAAGACAGCACGTCCATGCTCTGCGCGCGCGTGGTGCGCGGCGCAGCCTCGAGCGCAAAGGCGGTGAGCTGCGCGCGTGCCATGCGCTGCAGGCCGTCGGCGTCGAACGGGTTGAGCATGCCCACGAGCGTGGCGCCGGGCTTCATGAGCGCGGCCTCGTTGTCGAACGGGGCACGGACCTTGAGCACGAGGTCGCAGCCGAAGGCGCCGGCTGCGTCGGTGATCTCGGCGCCGACGGCGGTGTAGGCCTCGTCGGGCGCGCTGGCGGCAACGCCGGCACCCGACTGGATGCGCAGCGTGTGGCCCTGGGCCTTGAGCTTCTTGGCTGTCTCTGGCGTGACAGCGACGCGGGTTTCGCCCACCGTGGTTTCGGCGGGCACACCAATCAACATGGGTGGCTCCTCTTGACTTCGCAACCGGGCGGAATGCGGCATTGCCGCAATGCCCTCGACATAACGGAATGACCCGTTTCAGGCTGACCCGAAGCTTACATGACTTTCCTCATGTCACACGGCGGCCGCGCAACCCTGGCGCCGGCCCGGCTCAGGGCGCAAACTGCTCGGAGCCGACCACGCCGACCTTCTGCAGACCCTGGCGCTGCGACGCGGCCAGCACGAGCGCCACCACGTCGTAACGGGCGGCGCGGTCGGGCCGCACGTGGATCTCGGGCTGCACGGGCTGGCCGGCCGCCGCGAGCAGCCGCGCCTCCAGCCCCGTCCGCCCGTCCAGCGGCTCGCCGTTCCAGACGATCTGGTTGGCGGCGGTGACGTCGATGCGCACGATCTGGGGCTCGACCAGCGGCTGCGAGGCGCCCACCGGCATTTCGAGGTTGACCGAGTGCAGCTGGATCGGGATGGTGATGATGAGCATGACGAGCAGGACCAGCATCACGTCGATGAGCGGCGTGGTGTTCATCTCGACCATCATGTCCGGGTCGTCGCCGCCCGGGCTGTTTCCGATGTTCATGGCCATGCCGGTCGTCTCCTGGGGCTCGGGGTCTGCGCCATGGCTCAGCGCCCCGGCGGCTCGGTGATGAAGCCCAGCCGGGCCACGCCGGCCTGCTGCACCGCATAGACGACGCGGCCGACCGCCTCGTAGCCGGCCCGGCCGTCGCCGCGGATGTGGACCTCGGGCTGCGGCGACAGGGCCGCGAGCCTGTTCAGCAGCTCGATGAGGGTCTTCTGGTCGGGCAGGCGCGTGTCGGCCCAGTAGACCGTGCCTTCGGCGTCGACGGTGATGACCACGCTCTCGACGGCCTCGTCACGCAGCTGGTTGCTCTCGCGCGGCAGGCTGACCAGCACCGAGCTGTTGACCACCGGCACGGTGATGAGAAAGATGATGAGCAGCACCAGCATCACGTCCACGAGCGGCGTGGTGTTGATCTCCGCGAGCAGCGGGTCTTCGTCGACGCGATGCTTGTTGAAGTTGATGGCCATGGCGGGGGCGCGGCGCGGGGTGCGGGCTGGGTTCGGGGCGGGTGGAGTGGGTCAGGCCGAAGGCGGAGTGCCGGGCGGGTTGGCGAGCGGCGTTGCGGCTGCGGACGGGACGGCCCCCGGTGAGGCGGCAGGAGGGACGACCGGTTGGGCTGCTGGGTGCGAGACGGGCTGAGCCAACGGCGCGGAGGCCGCTGCGGCCGCTGCGCCGCCCGGCATGACCGGCCGCGCCGTGTCACCGCGCCGCGCGCTTGCGGCGAGCAGGACGGTGTGCAGGTCGGAGCCGAAGGCGCGCACGGTGTCCATGCCCACCTTGTTGCGCCGAACCAGCCAGTTGTAGCCCATCACCGCCGGCACGGCCACGGCCAGGCCGATCGCCGTCATGATCAGCGCCTCGCCCACCGGACCGGCGACGCGGTCGATGGAGGCCTGGCCCGACGCGCCGATCTTGACCAGCGCGTTGTAGATGCCCCAGACGGTGCCGAACAGGCCGACGAAGGGCGCGGTCGAGCCCACCGTGGCCAGCACCGCCAGCCCCTCCTGGGTGCGGCTTTGCACGCTGGCGACGGCGCGCTCGATGCTCTGCGTGACCCAGGTGTTGAGGTCGACCTGGCCGATGAGGCCGTCGTGCTTGCGCGTGGCTTCGAGCGCCGCTTCGGCGATGAAGCGAAAGACGCTCTGCTTGTCCAGCGTGTCGGCGCCCTGGCGCACGGTATCGGCGGCCCAGAAGGCCTTCTGCGCATCGCGCGCCTGCCGCGCCATGCGCGACTGTTCCAGCAGCTTGCTGATGAGCACGTACCAGCTGCCGACCGACATGACGACCAGCACGATGAGCGTGAGCCGCGCCACCAGGTCGCCCTGCTCCCACAGCGCGCGCAGTCCGTAGGGGTTGTCGGCGTAGGCATTGACGGGCGGCTTGACGGCGGGCGCCCCGCCGGCGGCTGGCGCCAGCACGGTGGACGGGGTGAGGACCGGCACGGGTGCCGGGGCGGCGGCAGCCGGCGCAGCCCCGGCGCCTGCGGCCGCAGGCGTCTGGGCGAGCGCGGCGCTGCCGGCCAGCACGCCAGCGGCCATCAGGAAGGCCAGCAGGCCTTTCGCACACACGAGGGGTAAACGCGAGGACGGCATCATGGATTCCTGAGGGGTGTCGGTCGGGAGGGGCGGAACTGTGGAGGATTTTGCGACAGAACCGCGCGGGTTCCGGCATCTGCCGCGTCCGCTTCGATAATGCCGCCATGGATACACGATGGAAGCCCAGCGTCACCGTCGCCGCCATCATCGAGAAGGACGGCCGGTTCATGCTGATCGAGGAGCACACCTCGGAGGGCCTCAGGCTCAACAACGCCGCCGGCCACCTCGACCCGGGCGAGTCGCCGGCCGAGGGTTGCGCGCGCGAGGCGCTGGAGGAGACGGCGCATGTGTTCCGGCCCACGGCGCTGGTGGGCATCTACCTGTCGCGCTTCCGGCGCGCACGCACGGGCGAGGACGTCACCTATCTGCGGATGGCGTTCTGCGGCGAGCTGGGCGCGGCCGATCCGGCACGCAAGCTGGACGAGGGCATCGTGCGCACGCTGTGGATGACGCCGGACGAGATCCGCGCGAGCGTCGAGCGTCACCGCAGCCCGCTGCTGCTGCGCTGCATGGAAGACTACCTGGCCGGCCGGCGCTACCCGCTCGACCTGATCCAGACCGACGCCAGCGTCACGACGCCACAGGTGCTCTGAGCGCATCGCCTTCACCGGCACCTCCCGCTGAGCACGCGACCGACCACGGCGGGCGCCGCCAGCAGGCCGCCCGTGGTGGCCGTGGCACTCTGGGGCTGGGTGCAGTCCGGCGTCGCGGCGCCAGACACACCGTCGACCCAGGGATCGGGCTCCTTGCGCTTGAGCTGGTCGTTGGCCATGTCAGCCAGATTGCGGCGGAACTGCGGCAGCACGCGATAGGTGCCAGGCATTGGCGGCGGCGGCATGGCATTGCCGGCCGGCCGCGAGGCCGGCTGCGCGGGCGCGGGTGCCGGTGCGGGCGCCGCCGGTGCGCCGAGTCCGGACAGGCCCGGCAAGGGGATCAGCCCCGGGGAACCGGCGCCTGGGCCGCCCGAGCCGCGCCCCGGGCTACCGCCAGGGGCCGAGCCCGTTCCGGCACCGCTTCCGGCGCCCGGGCCGCTGCCCGGACTTGCGCCGGCGCCTGACGGCGAGCCCGGACCTGAGACGGCCGGCACGCCACTGCCCGGCTGGGGCCCGGGGCCTGCCGGCGACGCCGCGCCGGGCCGCTGCGCCGGGCTGGGAACGGCCCCCGTGGCCGGGCCGACCGGCCCCGCAGGCCCAGGAGCAGCCGGCCCGCTGGGCGGAAGCACGAGAACAGGCACCACGGGCGCGGCAGGAGGCGCAGCCGCGGGGCCGGGCGATGCGGAGGGCGCTTCCACCGGACGCGGCGTGACGGGCACGTCCAGAACCGGCGCCTCCAGGCGACGGGTGGGTGGTTCTGGAGCGACGGGCGCTGGTGCTGGTGCTGGTGCTGGTGCTGGTGCTGGTGCTGGTGCTGGTGCTGGTGCTGGTGCTGGTGCTGGTGCTGGTGCTGGTGCTGGTGCGGGTGCGGGTTCAGGCGCAGGCGCAGGCGCAGGTGCAGGTGCAGGCGCAGGTGCAGGTGCAGGTGCAGGTGCAGGTGCAGGTGCAGGTGCAGGTGCAGGTGCGGGTGCGGATGCGGGTGCGGGTGCGGGTGCGGGTGCGGGTGCGGGTGCGGGTGCAGGTGCAGGTGCAGGTGCAGGTGCAGGTGCAGGTGCAGGTGCAGGTGCAGGTGCAGGTGCAGGTGCAGGCGCAGGTGCAGGTGCAGGCGCAGGTGCAGGTGCAGGTGCAGGTGCAGGTGCAGGTGCAGGTGCAGGTGCAGGCGCGGGTGCGGGCGCGGGTGCAGGCGCGGGAACAGGCGCAGGGACTACCGGCTGCGGTTCCGGCTCCGCCGGCTCGGGCACGACCGGTGTGGGTTCGGACGCGGTCGCCTGCGGGCGCTCGGCCGGCTGGCTTGGCGCGGGCTTGCCGGCGCGCGCCTGGGCGAGATCGGGCAGCTGGGTGGTGGTCTTGATCGGCACGCTGCTTTCGGCCGTGCGGGCCAGCGACGACAGCTCGGGCGCCGGCCGCAGCGGCCGGGTGAGGGTGATGGCACGGGAGGGCGGCGCAGCCGCCGACGCCGCATTCGCATCGGCCGGATTGCTGGCCGACGCGGCCGGCGACGCCTGCGACGCCGGCCGCAGGTACTGGTAGACCACATAGCGCACGGCCCGCTCCAGCGGCCAGTGCTGGTTGAGCAGCCACAGCAGCGCGGCATGGAACAGGAGGACGGCCATCAGCGCGGACGGGGACATCCGCCTGCGGGGCAACTCGATCGTGCGTGGCCGGGAAATCATGTCGCTGGGATAATCGCACAAATGATGAGCGCCAAACCGAGAGTCGTCGTGGGATTGAGCGGCGGGGTCGATTCCGCCGTTACCGCCTACCTGCTCAAGCAGCAGGGCCACGAGGTGATCGGCATCTTCATGAAGAACTGGGAAGACGACGACGACAGCGAGTACTGCTCGTCGAACGTCGACTTCGTCGACGCCGCGGCCGTGGCCGACGTGATCGGCATCGAGATCGAGCATGTGAACTTCGCAGCCGAGTACAAGGACCGCGTGTTCGCCGAGTTCCTGCGCGAGTACCAGGCCGGCCGCACGCCCAACCCCGACGTGCTGTGCAATGCCGAGATCAAGTTCAAGGCCTTCCTGGACCATGCGATGCGCCTGGGCGCCGACAAGATCGCCACCGGCCACTACGCGCGGGTGCGCGAGCGCGACGGCCGCTTCGAGCTGCTCAAGGGGCTGGACGACACCAAGGACCAGAGCTACTTCCTGCACCGGCTCAACCAGGCGCAGCTGTCGCGCACGCTGTTTCCGGTGGGCGAGCTGCGCAAGACGGAGGTGCGACGCATCGCGGCCGAGATCGGCCTGCCGAACGCCAAAAAGAAGGACTCGACCGGCATCTGCTTCATCGGCGAGCGGCCCTTCCGCGAGTTCCTCAACCGCTACATCAGCAAGGAGCCGGGCCCGATCAAGGACGAGAAGGGGCGCACGCTGGGCCAGCACCAGGGGCTGAGTTTCTACACCCTCGGCCAGCGCCAGGGGCTGGGCATCGGCGGCGTGAAGGACAAAGGCGCGCAGCGCGGCGGCGGCGACCACGCGCCCTGGTTCGTGGCGCGCAAGGACGTGGCGAAGAACACGCTCTGGGTGGTGCAGGGTCACGACCACCCCTGGCTGCAGTCGCTGGCGCTCGACGCCGACGACGCGAGCTGGACGGCCGGCACGGCGCCAGCGGCAGGCCCTTACACGGCCAGGACGCGCTACCGCCAGAGCGATTCGCCCTGCACGCTGGGCGCAGGCGCCAACGGCGCATTCCACCTGGATTTCAGCGAGGCCCAGTGGGCCGTGACGCCGGGGCAGTCGGCCGTGCTGTACGACGGCGAGGTGTGCCTGGGGGGCGGGGTGATTTCGGGGTGATGTCGGAATGCGGCGGGCGTGAAGCGGGCCCGCCTACGGCCGCGGCCCGCCGGACTCAGATGGCTGCCAGCCGCGACTTGGGCATCTTCTTGGCGAACAGCGGGATCAGGGCATTGATGCGCCGCCGCGCCTCCAGCTGGCCATGCGACTGCGAGATGCACTGGAACAGCTCGATGCGCAGGAGCCAGAGGTCCAGGGCGCTCGGTGAGCGCTGGAGCGCCTTGACGATGCGGCCCCGGTCCGGAACGAGGCAGTCGTCGATCTGGGCGACCATGCGCTCGCGCAGGGCATGGAGTTCGGGGCAGCGGGTGGAGGATGCCTCGACGGGCAGATAGGACGTGCGGGGCTCCACGCTGGTGTGGGCGAACGGCCCGACGAGCGCCGGCTGCAGGCCGCTCGGGGCCGATCGAAGCTCCCGGATCCACCGGGTGACCGAGAACCTTGTTTTCACACACGACTCCTTGTCCGGTTGCAGACCGGCATGGAGGCAAGTGTGTTGAGACGGCGCCATGACTTCAATCAGCCGAAGCGCCGATTTTTACCCAGTCTTAAGAACTAGGTCGATGCTGGGCGCGGGGCGGTCTGCACGGCACATCGCCTGGCCCGCCGCTCGCCCTCCGCGTGACGGGAGGACGAGGTTCCAGTCGTCATTCCACGACAAGCTTCCCGGTGCTCGGAAAGTTTCGGGAAATGACCTCCTCGTCCGTCAGTTCCGGGCCGAGCCAGAAAACGACTTGGGACGCTCCTGCGCCACGCGCGAGCTCTCGCATCGCACGTATTTCAATTTGAGTCAGGCCACCATCGAACGCTCCCAGCGGGTGCAAGACCATCACCGGGAACGGCTTGAACATGGCGCGACGCCAGACCTTGGAGATGAAACCCTTCAGAACCAGGTCCGCGAGCGTGAAGTCCGACAGGAGAGAGCGGGGATGAGCGAAGGGGTTGGTGACAGTGACACCGGGCGAGCCCATGCTTGCGCGAGCCGCAGCGCCCACGGCCATCACGCTCCGCCGGGGCACTGAGGCAAGGGCGATCTCCGGGACCTCAGACACCTCGAGCTTTGCACGGGGATCTCTGACGGTGAGGCAGGTGCTTGAGAGGCGGATGTACAGACAGGGCTGAAAGAAACCAAGCATGATGCGATGTGGTGCTGTGAAAACCCAGGTTGGAGCCAAGAGGCCGCCCGGGCACTCAGCGTGGAAGGTCTTCCTCGGCGCACCCCCGGACAGTCCTCTTGCGCGACGCGTCAGGCGACGACATAGGCAACAAACACGACGGATGCGAGGAGCAAAGCCCACCCAAGTGGCGCCAAGCCCGAAGGCGCGCTCTGGTCAAGCCCAGCAAGCAGGGACTCTGCCATTCCTCGTCGCCGATTGCGCGAATCTGAAAGTAAAGAGCGGGTCAGCAGCGCTGCGCACAACAGCAGGAGCAACGCAATCGCGGCTAACACTGTAACCGCAAGCAGAAAGTAGCGGGGCTGCTCACTTTGAAGAATGACGATCAACCGGTCGGGTCGATAGTGCCGAAGAGAGACCTCGATCATCCCCGCTTGAACTGCCCACCAAGTGTCGTAAAGAAGCCGAGCGGAAAACACAGCGCTGGCGAGGACAAGGATGAGCGTTCTGAAGGTACGCAATTTCGCCCGCCCTTTCGTTGAACTGTGCACGATACCCACGGCGTTTGTTTGGGAGTTACAGAAAGACTAGGACACACCGAGGTTCACCTTGGACATCGGAACCGCAGATTCCATGACCAGGGAAAGTGCAAGGCAAGGATCAATGACGGACTTGCCCATCGCAATGACCTCTTGTGCGGAGAGCGAAATCAGAATCGGCCAGTGTTCTGGGGTCGGACAGTACTTGACCACGAGTGGCTTGAGGACCGGCCAAAGTGTTCTGACATAGTTGAGCGGTGTATCCGAAGGCCTGTTGGCGTGCGGCACGCGGGGTACACCGAAAGCGGCTGTCCCAACCGTTGAGGATGCATTCTTGAAAACATCTGCAAGATCGGGCAACGCCTTGCAGCCGGCCTGCTGGGCACCACCTGCGACCACACCCCATACTGAATAACGCGACTCCGCCAATGGCTTGTTCAGAGCGTCTCCGAAGAAAAACGTCTTGCCATGGGTCGTTTCGATCCGGGTCAGAAGCGCAGTTTCCGGCAGTCCCTGCGAAATTGCCTGAGCTCTCACAGATGCCTGGCAAGAGTAGCCTGCCAGAGAGCCCAGCGCACAGAGCAAGGACTCGATGTGAACGCCGCGATCGGTCTTCATGGCCTGGATCAGCCGCTGAGTGAGTTCCTTGCTGCCGATCTTTGCGCCAACCAGCGGATCGGTTTTGCTTTGCTCAGCGATTTGTCGCAGCAGCGCCGCTTCGGCGGGATTTGTAGCTTGCTGCGACTGAGAAAGGGGCGACAGGGCGGAACCGCCGAGAACAGCAAGAAGTCTCTTCAGCACAAGTCGGCGATCTGAGAGAGGTCGGTTAGCCAAGTCCATCTGCAGTTCTGAGTTTGATCAAACGGTCCATCGGAGGGAACATCGCCGCGTTGTCGCGTGCATCGCGCCAAGGATGATAGGCCACGCTGTCCCGCGGGCCAAACGCCCATCCGTCCGGCAACGCGCCCGAGCCCTCCCGAATCGTCATTCTGCAGCACTGGAAAGAGCGCCCAGCAAAAAAGCCCACCCCTCCAAAGAGAGATGGGCTTCCCATCCAACCTGCTCTGAACTTGCCGCTCAGAACGGAATATCGTCATCCATGTCGTCAAACCCCGACGACTTGGCAGGGGCCTGCTGGCGCGGCGCGGGGGCTGCCGACTGGCGGGGCGCGGCCGGCGGGCGCGAGTAGCCGCCGCCACCGCCGCCGCCTTCCTCACCTGCGGGGCCGCCCATGCCTTCGCGGCCGCCGAGCAGCTGCATTTCGGTGGCGATGATGTCGACGGTGTTCTTCTCGACGCCCGACTGGTCGGTGTACTTGCCGTACTTGAGGCGGCCTTCGACGTAGATGGGGCGGCCCTTCTTGACGTATTCGCCGGCGATTTCGGCCAGGCGGTCATAGAAGGTGACGCGGTGCCACTGCGTGTCCTCGATCATTTCGCCGGTGTTCTTGTCCTTGCGGCGGCTGGAGGTGGCCACGCTGACGTTGGCAACGGCCTGGCCCGAGGGCAGGTAACGGATTTCGGGGTCGCGGCCGCAGTTGCCGACGAGGATGACTTTGTTGACGGATGCCATGGGGATTCTCCAGAGGGAAGGTGATTATGTCGCCAATGCCCGGCCGCCTGCGGACGCCGAACGCGGCGCCGTCATCGGCCAGGCGACCGCAAGCCAGAGCAGCATGAGTCCGCCGCACACGGCGAACAGGCCCTGCGTCCCGACGCCGCGCACCAGCCAGCCACCCATCGCGCCGCCCGCGAAGAAGCCGAGCGACTGCAGGGTGTTGTAGACGCCCAGGGCGGAGCCGCGCAGGGGTTGCGGCGCCAGGCGCGAGACCATGCTCGGCTGGCTGGCTTCGAGCACATTGAAGCCGCAGAAGAACAGGAACAGGCAGGTCGCCAGCCAGGCCAGCCCCGGCGAGCCGGCACTGGCGAGCAGGCCGAGCTGGACCAGGCCGATCAGGCCGATGGACGCGAGGAACACGGCGCGCAGGTAGCCCTTGCGCTCGAGCGGAAACAGGGTGACGCCCATGACCACGAACGAGGCCAGGACGGCCGGCAGGTAGACATGCCAGTGTTCATCCTTGGGAAGACCGGCCTGCACGAGCAGCGCGGGAATCGCCACCCACATGGCCAGCTGCACCGCATGCAGCACGAAGACCCCGACGTTCAGCCGCGCCAGGCCCGGGTGGACGATCACCTCGGCCAGCCGCCCGCGCGGCAGGTTGCGCTGCTCGGCCGGCTCGGGCGGCACCAGCCAGATGACGACGGCAATGCCGCCGAGCGCCAGCGCGCCCGTCAAGACGAACAGGCCCGCCAGGCCGATGTGCGAGGCCATGACCGGCGCGAGCACGAGCGAGACGGCGAACATCAGCCCGATGCTCGCGCCGACCAGCGCCATGGCCTTGGTACGGACCTCATCGCGGGTCTGGTCGGCCAGCAGCGCCGTCACGGCGGCCGAGATGGCTCCGGCGCCCTGCAGGGAGCGGCCAGCGATCAGCAGGGTCAGGCTGTCGGCCATCGCGGCCAGGAAGCTGCCCGCCGCAAAGATGAGCAGGCCAAAGACGATGGTGCGCTTGCGGCCGAACCGGTCGGACGCGATGCCGAAGGGGATCTGCAGGACGCCCTGCGTGAGGCCGTAGATGCCCATGGCCAGCCCGACCCGCGCCGGGTCGTCGCCGCCCGGGTAGCGGGCCGCCTCCAGCGCGAAGACCGGCAGAACCAGGAACAGCCCGAGCATGCGCAGGGCGAAGATGCAGGCCAGCGACACGCTGGAGCGGCGCTCCAGCGGGGTCATGCGGATGGAGGGCAGGGAATCGGTCGAAGTGCTCATGGCACGGTGCAGGCAGGCTCGGAAAGCCGCAAAAACCCTGATTGTCCCGCATTCCCGGCCCGGGCCTGCTGCGCGGGAATCGCGGCGCGCCTATGATGGAGGGTTTTCCCGGACGCACACGCCTTGAACTCCTCCACCGACGGCAAATACATCGCGAAACCCCAGCTCGCGAACCCACCGGTTGCGCCGGACGACGCTGGACTGGACGAGGCGCGCATGGCCGAGCTGGAGGGCCGCTACCTGGCGCGCGCGCTGGCGGCCCAGCGCATCAGCATTCGCGGGGCGCGCACCCACAACCTCAAGAACATCGACCTGGACATCCCGCGCAACCAGCTGGTGGTGATCACGGGGCTGTCGGGCTCGGGCAAGTCGTCGCTGGCCTTCGATACGCTGTATGCCGAGGGCCAGCGCCGCTACGTCGAGAGCCTGTCGGCCTACGCGCGCCAGTTCCTGCAGTTGATGGACAAGCCCGACGTGGACGTGATCGAGGGCCTGTCGCCGGCGATCTCGATCGAGCAGAAGGCCACGTCGCACAATCCGCGCTCGACCGTGGGCACGGTGACCGAGATCCACGATTACCTGCGGCTGCTGTATGCGCGTGCCGGCACGCCCTACTGCCCCGACCACGACCTGCCGCTGAAGGCGCAGACCGTGTCGCAGATGGTCGACGCGGTGCTGGCGCTGCCCGAGGACACGCGCCTGATGATCCTGGCGCCGGTGGCGCGCGAGCGCAAGGGTGAGTTCGTGGACGTGTTCGCCGACATGCAGGCGCGCGGCTACGTGCGCTTTCGCGTGGACGGCAAGTCCTATGAATTCGACGAGCTGCCCAGGCTCAAGAAGACCGAGAAACACGACATCGACGTGGTGATCGACCGGCTCAAGGTGCGGCCTGACATGGCCCAGCGCCTGGCCGAGAGCTTCGAGGCGGCGCTGCGCCTGGCCGACCAGCGCGCGCTGGCGCTGGAGATGGACAGCGGCACCGAGCATTTCTTCAACGCGCGCTTTGCCTGCCCGGTGTGCGGCTACTCGATCAGCGAGCTGGAGCCGCGCCTGTTCTCGTTCAACTCGCCGGTGGGCGCCTGCCCGAGCTGCGACGGCCTGGGCTCGCAGGAGTTCTTCGACCCGGCGCGGGTGGTGGCCTTTCCGTCGCTGAGCCTGGCCGGCGGCGCGATCAAGGGCTGGGACCGGCGCAACGGCTACTACTTCGCGCTGCTGGAGAGCCTGGCGCGCCACTACAAGTTCAACATCGAGCAGCCGTTCGAGGACCTGCCGCTGCCGGTGCAGAACACGGTGCTCTACGGCTCGGGCGAGGAGGAGATCAAGTTCACCTACGTGATGGACTCGGGCAACTTCGCCGGCAAGAAGCTGACCAAGAAGCACCCTTTCGAGGGCGTGATCCCCAACATGCAGCGGCGCTACCGCGAGACCGACTCGGTGCTGGTGCGCGAAGACCTCGCGCGCTACCGCAGCACGCAGCCGTGCACCGACTGCGGCGGCACGCGGCTGCGGCGCGAGGCGCGCTTCGTGCGCATCGGTGAAGGCGCGCAGGCGCGGGCCATCTACGAGATCAGCCGCGCCACGCTGCGCGAGAGCTTTGCCTATTTCGGTGAGCTGACGATGCATGGCGCCAAGGCCGGCATTGCCGAGAAGGTGGTGCGCGAGATCGCCTCGCGCCTGAAGTTCCTCAATGACGTGGGCCTGAACTACCTGAGCCTGGACCGCAGCGCCGACACGCTGTCGGGCGGCGAGGCGCAGCGCATCCGCCTGGCGTCGCAGATCGGCTCGGGCCTGACGGGCGTGATGTACGTGCTCGACGAGCCGAGCATCGGCCTGCACCAGCGAGACAACGACCGGCTGATCGGCACGCTGCGCCATCTGCGCGACATCGGCAACAGCGTGCTGGTGGTCGAGCACGACGAGGACATGATCCGCGCCGCGGACCACGTGATCGACATGGGGCTGGGCGCGGGCGTGCACGGCGGCCGGGTGATCGCGCAGGGCACCTTCGCGCAGCTGCAGGCGAGTGCCGAGTCGCTCACCGGGCAGTACCTGTCAGGCGCGCGCCAGATCGCGGTGCCGGCCACGCGCCATGCGTCCCAGGGCGTGCTGCGCATCGTGGGCGCGACGGGCAACAACCTGAAGAACGTGAGCGTGGACATTCCGGTGGGCGTGCTGACCTGCGTGACCGGCGTGTCGGGCTCGGGCAAGTCCACGCTGGTCAACGACACGCTCTACGCGGCGGCGGCGCGGCAGATCCACCGCGCCCATGACGAGCCGGCGCCGCACGAGGCGATCGAGGGGCTGGAGCAGTTCGACAAGGTGATCAACGTCGACCAGTCGCCGATCGGCCGCACGCCGCGCAGCAACCCGGCCACCTACACCGGCCTGTTCACGCCGATCCGCGAGCTGATGGCCGAGGTGCCGATGGCGCGCGAGCGCGGCTACGGGCCGGGGCGCTTCTCGTTCAACGTGGCCGGCGGCCGCTGCGAGGCCTGCCAGGGCGACGGAATGGTGAAGGTGGAGATGCACTTCCTGCCAGACGTCTACGTGCCCTGCGACGTGTGCCAGGGCCAGCGCTACAACCGCGAGACGCTCGAGGTGCAGTGGAAGGGCCGCAACATCGCGCAGATCCTGGACATGACGGTGGAGGCCGCGCACGAGTTCCTGCAGGCGGTGCCGACCATTGCGCGCAAGCTGCAGACGCTGCTGGACGTGGGCCTGAGCTACATCAAACTCGGCCAGGCGGCGACGACGCTGTCCGGCGGCGAGGCGCAGCGGGTGAAGCTTGCGCTGGAGCTGTCCAAGCGCGACACCGGGCGCACGCTGTACATCCTGGACGAGCCGACCACGGGCCTGCATTTCGCCGACATCGACCTGCTGCTCAAGGTGCTGCACCAGCTGCGCGATGCGGGCAACACCATCGTGATCATCGAGCACAACCTGGACGTGATCAAGACCGCCGACTGGCTCATCGACATGGGCCCCGAAGGCGGCGCGGGGGGCGGCCAGGTGGTGGGCATCGGAACACCCGAGGAACTGGCGGCCAACCCGGCCAGCCACACGGGCCACTACCTCAAGCGCCTGCTCTGAGCACTGCAGGCCACGCAGGCGGCGCGGGCGCCGCCGCCGCTCACATCCGCGACAGGTCCTGGATGGCGTCGACCACGAGCATCGTGCCGACGGCGATGAGCAGGATGTCGGCCGCAACCCGCACATACTTGTAGCCTGCCGGCGGCGCGCCGAGCTGCACCACCACGGCCTGCGGCACGGGGTAGTAGACGACATCGCGCGGCAGCGGCTGGCCAATGCCCCATTTCCTGGCCTGCCCGGGCGGCAGGCAGCCGTTGTTCTTCTTGGCCAGGCCCGGCGGGCATTTGCCGCGCTGGAACTGGGCGCCGTAGTAGCGGCGCGCGGCCTCGCGCTGCGGTTCCGCGAAGTAGCCGCCGATGGTCACCGGCGCCGCAGTCGCGGGGCCGCCGTGCTTGCCATCCTTGCCTTCATGGCGTTCGCCATGCTTGCCGCCCTTGCCCTGGCCGGCCCACTCGGGCTTGTTGGCCCAGGCCGGACCGGCGCCGAGCGTGGCGGTGAGTACGCAAGCGAGGGCGAGCGCGTTCCATCGTGAGTTTCTTGTTGTCATGGTGACTCCAGTGCATGAAGATATTGGACAGACCTGCAGCAGATGCAGGCGCGAACCTGCCCATGCGCACACTAGCAGCCGGCAGGGCTGGTGCATGTAGGATCAGACCGCCATGTGCCGAAGGCGGCAACCGTCCGTTCGGCTGGCGCTGCAGCCGCAAGCCGGCACGCGGATAATGGACGCTGCCATCCCCTGCCCGCTGCCCATGTCCTCCATCACCCTGCGCTTTCTCGCCGAACCCAGCACCGTCAATTTCGGCGGCAAGGTCCATGGCGGCACCGTCATGAAATGGATCGACGAGGCCGGCTACGCCTGCGCCACCAGTTGGGCCAAGCGCTACTGCGTGACGGTCTTCGTCGGCAGCATCCGCTTCCACCGGCCGATCATGATCGGTGACCTGGTCGAGGTGGAGGCTCGGCTGGCCTTCACCGGCAACACCAGCATGAACATCGCGGTGGAGGTGCGCAGCGGCGACATGAAGGGCGGCACGCTGGAGAAGACCACCGAGTGCCTGATCGTGTTCGTCTCGGTCGACTCGCATGGCAAGGCGATGCCGGTCGACCGATGGGAGCCCGAGACGCCGGGCGAGGTCGCTCTGGCCGAGCATGCCAAGGCCTATCTGGACGCCATCCGCAACGCGAGCCAGCCCAGCGCATGAGCGCTCCTGCGCAGCGCCTGTCGGGCGCGGACCTGGCCGCAGCCCTCGCCGTGATCGTGATCTGGGGCCTGAACTTCGTCGCGATGAAGTTCGCGCTGCGCGACTTCACGCCCTTCCAGCTCGGCGCCGCACGCTATGTATTCGCGGCCCTGCCGCTGGCGCTGCTGCTGCGCCCGCCACAGATCGCGTGGAAATGGCTGGTGCTTTTCGGTCTGTTCCAGGGCGTGGGCCAGTTCGGCTTTCTGTTCAGCGCGCTGCAGGCAGGCATGACGGCAGCGCTGGCCTCGGTGCTGATGCAGACGCAGGTGTTCTTCACCGCGCTGTTCGGCTTCTTTCTGCTGCATGAGCGGCTGAGCCGCCCGCTGGCCGGCGGACTGGCGCTCGCCGCAGCGGGCCTGGCCTGCTTTGGCATGCACTTCGTGGAAGGCGGCGGCATGACGGGCGGCATGGCGGGCGCCGTGACGGTGCTGGGCCTGGCGCTGAACCTGGGCGCAGCCAGCATGTGGGCGGCCTCCAACATCGTGACGCGCAAGGCGCAGGCCGACGGCGCGGCCTTTGATCCGGTGGCCTTCGTGGTGTGGAGCAGCGTGGTGCCGATCGTGCCCTTCGTCGCGATGACGCTGCTGGTCGATTCGCCCGAGCTGCGTTGGCGCTGGACAGCCGCGCCGCTTTCGGGCTGGCTGTCGGTGGCCTACCTCGGCTGGATCGCCACGATTGCCGCCTACGCGATGTGGACGAGCCTGCTCAAGCGCCATCCGGCCAACCGCGTGGCGCCGTTCAGCCTCGGCGTGCCGGTGGTCGGCCTGACAGCCGGGATGCTGGTGCTGGGCGAGACGGTCAGCGCCTGGCAATGGGCCGGCATCGCCTGCGTGGTGCTGGCACTGGCCTGCGTGATGTTCGGCGGGCGGCTCAGCCGCGCGCAGCCTGCAGCGTGTCGCGGGTCTTGAGCGCCTCGCGCCGCGCAGCGAGTGCAAAGCCCTCGCCCTCGGACGCATAGAGAATCGCGCGCGACGAGTTGACGATGATGGGGCCGTCCTCGCGCCAGCCGGCCTTCACGGTCGCCACCGCGTCACCGCCCTGCGCACCCACGCCGGGGATCAGCAGCGGCAGCGTCGGCGCGATGGCGCGCACGCGTTCGATCTCGGCCGGGTAGGTGGCACCGACGACCAGCCCGAGCTGGCCATTGAGGTTCCACGGCCCTTGGGCCAGGCGCGCCACATGCTCATAGAGCAGCGGCTCGCCGGCCACCGACGACAGGCGCTGGTTCTGCAGGTCGTCGCCGCCGGGGTTGGAGGTGCGGCACAGCAGGAAGGCGCCCTTGCCCTGGAACTTGAGGTAGGGCTGCACCGAGTCGAAGCCCATGAAGGGCGAGAGCGTGACGGCATCGGCGCCGTAGCGCTCGAAGGCCTCGCGCGCATACTGCTCGGCGGTGGAGCCGATGTCGCCGCGCTTGGCGTCGAGAATGATCGGCACGTTGGGCGCCGCGCGGCGGATGTGCTCCATCAGCCGCTCGAGCTGACCCTCGGCCCGGTGCGCCGCGAAGTAGGCGATCTGCGGCTTGAAGGCGATGGCCAGGTCGGCCGTGGCATCGACGATCTGCGCGCAGAAGTCATAGATCTTGTTGGCATCGCCGCGCAGGTGCAGCGGAAAACGGGTGGGCTCGGGGTCCAGCCCCACGCAGAGCATCGAGCCGTTCTGGCGCGCTGCGGTGCGCAGCATGTCGAGGAAGGTCATACACTCGATTGTAGATAGGCCCATCCATGCAGTCCCTCACGCCCCGGCAGCTCGTCCTCCTCGTTCTCCTGACCGTCGTGTGGGGCGTCAACTGGCCGGTGATGAAGCTCGGTGTGACGGAATTTCCGCCGCTGGCCTTCCGCACGCTGTCGATGTGGCTGGGCCTGCCGGTGCTGGGGCTGGCGCTGGTGGCGATGAAGGTGCCGTTTCGCCTGCCGCGCGCCCACTGGCGCGAGCTGGCGGTGCTGACGCTGCTGAACATGATCGTCTGGCACACGCTCATCATCATCGCGGTGAGGTCGCTGTCGAGCGGTCGCGCCGCCATCCTCGGCTACACGATGCCGATCTTCTCGGCGGTGCTGGGCGCGCTGTTCTTCGGCAACCGGCTGCTGCCGCGCGCCTGGGTCGGCGTGAGTGCTGCGGCGCTGGGCGTGGTGCTGCTGCTGTGGCACGAGTTCAGCAACCTCACGGGCCGGCCCGTGGGCGTGCTGCTGGCGCTGATCGCCGCCGCCACCTGGGCTCTGGGCACGCAGATGCTGCGGCGCTCCACGATGTCGGTGCCCACGCTCACGATCTCATTCTGGATGACGGCCATCACCACGGTGTTCATGACGCTGCTGACGACGGTGTTCGAGCGGCCGCAGTGGAAGCCGCCGAGCAGCACGGTGATGGCCACCATCGTCTACAACGCGGTGATGATCTTCGGCTTCGCGCACGCCGCCTGGTTCTACCTGGCGCGCATCCTGCCGCCCGTGGCCTCGACGCTGAGCGTGATGTTCATTCCGGTGCTGGGCGTGTTCAGCGGCGCGCTGTGGCTCGGCGAAGTCCTGCACTGGCAGGACTGGACAGCCGTGGCGCTGATGATGGTGGCGATCGGCTCGGTGCTGCTGCCGGCCCGGCCCGCTGCGGCAGCGCGGCCCGGGCCCTGACGCTCTGACGCTCTGCGGCCAGAGAGCCTGAGAGACGGACGCCGCACGGCGATGCCGCGCCCGGGTCGGCTGGCCCTCAGGGCGTGCAGCTTCCGCCTTCGAGCACGATGTCGCCGCGCAGGCTGCGACGGCGCTGGCGCAGCAGTTCGTCGTTGTAGTTGCCGAGGAAGTCGGCCATCAGGCCCTGGTCCGCGAGGAACTGCTGCTGCAGGAAGTCCGTCGCGACGACGACCGTGCCGAAGCCGGTGTCGGTGGTGGCGTTGTTCAGCGGGTTGCCGGTGCCCAGGTAGGCGAACCCGGTCTGCTGCGCCAGGTCCTGGCCATTGGGCGCGAGGATGACGGCGTCGGCATTGGCACCGTTGCCCGCGACCATCTTGAGCTGCTCCACCTTCAGCGTGGCATTGCCGCCCTGGCTGATCACGGCCGCATACGCGCCCGCGCCGTCGCCACCGCGCAGCTGCAGCAGCGGCGCCTTGATGAACAGCGTGCTGCCGGCCTGCACCGGATCGAGCAGCGCGTAGCTGCCCTCGCCCGAGCCGCCCTGCAGGTAGACACCGCCGCCCGCGATGACGTCGGCCGTGCGCTGCGAGATGACGCTGGCATACGCGCCCGCCGTGGTGCCGCCGTGGATGATGACGTCCTCGCCCGCGTCGATCCGCAGATCGCGCCGCGCCAGCACCGTGGCCGGTGCATCGGAACCCATGACCGTGAAGCTGCCCTGCGGCGTTTCGATCACGACGTTGTGCGCCTCGATGCCAACGGCGCTGCCGGCGGCGTAGAGGTCGATGTTGCCCTCGCTCCGCAGGTCCAGCGAGCCGACGCCGCCGAGCACGATGCCGCGGTAGCCGGGGTCGGCATTCAGGCCGCTGCCCTGGCCCCCGTCGAGCGTGGCCGTGGTCAGGTAGAGCTGCGGGCCGAGGTGCTGCAGGTTGGCGGGCGCATCGGCCGTGCGGACCGCGACTTCGTCACCCGTGAAATGAATGGCCTGCGCCAGCGTGCCGATGGCGCCGTTCTGGCCGTGCGTCTCCATGGCCAGCTTGCTCACGTTCCACACCGTTCCCGGCACCTGCGCGATGCCGGCGTTGGCGGTGGTCGACAGGTTCTGCACCAGCAGGCCCGCCCCGTTGTCGATCTGGCCCAGCTCGATGGTGCCGCCCGCAGCGCCGGCCACGCCGGTGCCCACGCGCGCGATCATGCCGCCGCCTCCCAGGTCGATGGTGACGCCGGAAGCGGTGGTGATGCCGCCGGCACCCGCATCGCGCCAGGCCGCATCGGCCCCCGAGGAGTTCGCGTAGAGCCCCAGATCGCCGCCGCCCGTGGTGATGTTGGCATTGAGCCGGATGCTGCGGCCGGCCTCCAGCAGCAGCGAGCCGGCATCGCCCGACGAAGGCACCGTAGTGATGGCCGAATTGACGACGATGTCGTTGCTGGCCTGCAGCACGACGTCGGTGCCGGCATTGGTCATCGCGGTGATCGACTGGGTGGTGATGGTGACGTCCTGGCCCGCATGAGCCGCGAACGGCGTCGGCGGGCTGACGACGTTGCCCAGGTTCAGCGGCGCGAGCTGGTCGGGATTGACGTAGAGGATCCGGCCCGAGCCGCCGGAGAAGCGCACGCGCAGGAAGTCGCTCGCGTAGTAGTCTTCCGAGACCTGAGGCCCGTACGGGTCGCCATCCGTGCCGTAGACCGTGTTGGACAGCGAGAGCGTGCCCGTCGCACCCGCCAGCGGCAGAAAGGTCACGCCGCCCATGCCGCCGTTGAGGAAGCTGCTGACGGTGTAGTAGTAGTTCGTGCTGCGGTACTGGGTGCGGTACAGATAGCTCGATCCGAGCTGGTCGCCCGTCTGCACGCCGACCAGCGAATTGGCTGCGCTGACCTCGCCGATGGGCAGGCTGGACAGGGAGCCATAGGTGATGGCACCGCGCGCGCCGGACCATTGCGGCGACCGCACGAAGATGCCATCGGACATGACGTCGACGGACTGGCCGACCAGGTCGCCCGCCGTGCTGCCCACGAGGGAGTTGGCCGCGCCGATCACGCCCGCGGGCGAGGACGACAGCGACGCATCGATCAGCGTCACCATGCCGCGGTTGCCGTTGAAGTACGGGTTGCTCACCACGGCCCGGGTCTTGGTGTCGTAGTAGTAGGTGCTGCCGCTGTCGCTGTAGGCCGTGACGTAGAAGTAGGCGCCTTCGCCCGCGCTCGAACCGACGAGCGAGTTGCTCGCGTCGATCACGCCGCTGGCCTGCGCGGGGTTCTGCAGCAGGGTGATCGCGCCCATGCCCGAGCCGGTCGTGCCGGCGCCCCATTCGCGGTGGATGAGCAGCAGCTTGCCATTGCCGAAACGGGTCACGTCGTAGATGTCACCGCCGATGCCGTCGCCCGCCGCATGGCCGACGAGGCTGTTGCTGCTGCTGATCGTCCCCGTGCCGAAGAGACCCGTTGCATCGGAGAAAGTGAGCGCGCCCGTGCCGCTGCTCCAGCTGGGGCTGCCGATCATGTAGCCGTCAGCGCCCCAGCTGTTGTAGCTGCCGCTGCCGATGCGGTCACCCGCCTGGCTGCCCACCAGCGCATTGCTCGCGTCCAGCGTGATGGCGCCGCCGGGCAGGCCCGCCGCCAGGTCCAGCGTGGCGATCGCGCCCTTGTTGCCGCCGTAGTTCGGAGCGACCAGCACCCGCTTGCCGGACGGACCGTAGAGCACGATGGAGGAATTCAGGTCGCCCGAGGCCGTGCCGAGGACGGCATTCAGCCCCGAGGTCGGCGCGTCCGCCGTGCCGGTGAGCGCCTGGCCGTAGGTGATGAAACCGCGCACGCCGGCGCTGCCGTTCCAGCCCGTGTCGAAGAACGAGGCGAAGTCGCTGTCGAAATCGAGGTAGCCGCTGCCGATGCGGTCGCCCGCATGCGTGCCGATGAGGGCGTTGGCGCTGCCGATGGTGCCGCTGAGCGGCCCGGCATCCGTGACGCGCAGCCGCGCGCCGGCCGAGGCCGCCGTGGTTGCGGTGTTGGTCCATTCCGGCAGCGAGAGGTAGAGGGTGTGGTCGTCGTAGTCGCTGCGTGACCAGTTGACGAAGTCCCCCGGCGTGGCGCCGACCAGGCTGCTGGCCGGGTCGATGGTGCCGCTCACGCTGCTCGCGTCGGCGAACATCGTGAGCGCGCCGCGTCCGCCGTTGTGCGAGGGCGTGACCATCAGCAGCGCGCCCGAGTAAAGCTGGACGATGTCGTTCTGCTGGTTGCCCACCAAGTCGCCCGCGTAGGCGCCGACGAAGCTGTTGGCGCTGCTGAGCGTGCCGGTGGTGACGCCCGTGGTCAGGTTGATCGACGTCAGGGCGCCGCGCTGGCCGGAGAACTCCGGGCTCAGCAGCAGCACGTGGGGCGAAGCCTGGTAATCGAGGCGCATCACCCCACCGGAGCCGATGCGGTCGCCCGAGGTCGCACCCATCAGGGCCTGGGCCGAGGTGAGCGTGCCGGTGGGCGGCGCTGACAGATCGAACAGCGAAACCGCCCCGAGGCCGCCTGCATAGTCAGGGGCCACGAGCAGTGCGCGACCCGACGGCACCGAGATGCCGTAGTCGAGCCCTGTGCCGATCCCGTAGTTGACCCAGATCTGAGCGTCGTAGAGCGGCAGGTCGCCCGTCGACATGCCGACCAGGCTGTTGGAGGCGCTGACCGCGCCGACCGGCAGGCCGCCGCTGGCCAGGGTGCCGAAGGTGATGGCGCCCTTGCCGCCGCCCCAGTCAGGCGAGCGCACCACCACGTAGGGCGTGGAGCCCGGCACGACGCCGACCGACGTGCCGACGTAGTCGCCTGCCGCCGCGCCGACCAGCGCGTTGGCAGCCGAGATGCCGCCTGGCGCGCTGAGCATGCTCTGGCCGGCGCCGATCAGCGCCACGAAGCCGGTGCCGTTGTTCCAGTACGCATTGCTGACCATCACGGTGTCGGTGGACGACCACCCGTAGGCACCGTAGCCGTCGGCGGAGTAGGCGCCGACGTTCATGCCGCTGCCGTCGCTGGTGGTGGCGCCGAGCCAGCTGTTGGCACTGGAGATGGTGCCGTAGGGCATGCCCAGGTCGGTGATGAGCGTGATCGCGCCCTTGCCGCCGGCAACGTTGCGGTTGAGCACGACGGCGTTGCCGCTGGACATGAGCGTGAAGCTCATGTTCGCACCGACCTGATCGCCCGCGTTCTCCCCGACCCAGCTGTTGGCCGTGCCCGAGACGACGCCGGTGGGCACGGGCTCGCCCGGCTCGAAAATCGTCATCGCGCCCTTGCTGCCGTCCCACTGCGGGCTGCGCAGGATCCAGTAGTAGCCGCTGTTCTTGTCGATGCCGCCGCTGCCCACGTGGTCGCTGGCCGTGGCACCGACGAGCGCATTGGCCGAGCTGAGCGTGCCGGCCATGCCGGGCGTGACGAGCGCCATCGCGCCCTTGCCGCCGTCGTGATTGGGTGCGACGAGCAGCACGTCGCCGCCCAGCGCGTAGTCGGTGTGCAGCACATAGCTGCCCAGGTCGCCTGCGGCCTGGCCCACCACGCTGTTGCCCGCGCCGAGCACACCGGTGGGCGCCGAAGCGAGGCTGGCGTAGGTGATGGCGCCGGCTCCCGAGCTGAAGCTGGGCGTGCGCACGAGCAATGTGCCGCCGTAGGAGGTGCTCATGACCTGCACGCCATCGGAGCCCAGTCGGTCCCCGGCCGAGCCGACCAGGCTGTTGGCCGAGGAGATGGTGCCCATGGGCTGCGAAGCGGCCGGCTGGTCTGTGAAGACGGTGACCGAGCCGCCCAGGCTGCCGAGTGTCGTGTTGCTCACCACGAAGGTCTGCGCGCCCGAGCTGTAGTACCCGCTGCAGGAGCCGCTGGTCAGGCAGTTCTGGATCAGGAACCCGTTGCCGTCGGTGGAGGCCAGGCCGGTGAGGCTGTTGGCCGAACTCACCACGCCCTTGAGGTTGGTCAGCGAGTCGATGACGGTGAAGGCGCCCTTGCCGCCGCCCCAGGCCGAGGTGAAGATGAACAGGCGGCCGCTCTCGAACTGGCGGACGCTGGACGACAGGCCCACCTGATCGCCAGCCGCGCTGCCCACGAGGCTGTTGGCGCTGCTGAGCGTGCCGGTGAGCGGCGCGTCGGGATCGTAGAAGGTCATGGCGCCGGCATTGCCGTTCCACGCCGGGCTCAGCAGCACCATGCCGCCGCTCACCGAGGTGGTGCCGCCACTGCCGACGTGGTCGCTCGACGTCGAGCCCATGAAGGCGTTGGAGGCGTTGAGCGTGCCCGTGAAGCCGGTGGCAGAGACCATCGCGACCGCGCCCTTGCCGCCGTCGTAGTTGGGCGCGCGCAGCAGCAGGTTGCTGCCCGTCGAGGAGGACAGGTTGGCCGACGAGAGGTCGCCCACCGACAGCCCCACGAAGCTGTTGGCCGCAGAGACCACGCCGCTGGCGGGCAGCGGGGATGCAGCAGACGCACTGATCCAGGTCCACGCGCCGACGCCGCCGTTCCACGCCGTGGCCTTGAAGACGAAGCTGTTGGTGGAGGTGTTGTAGTCGTACAGGCTCTGGTAGTTGCCGCCGACGCTGTCGCTCGCATGCGAGCCGGTGAGCGCGCTCAGCAGGGCGCCGCTCGTACGGTCAAAGATGTAGATGGCGCCCGCATTGGCGCCGCCGGCGTTGTCGTTGGGGTCGGTCACCAGCACGCGATTGCCGTCCAGCTGGAGGACCGTGCTGCCGAAGACGCCCGTGCCGCCGGCCTCGTAGTTCGGATCGGCCAGCTCGATCACGCCGGCCTGGCCCGAGGCGCTGGCGATGGTGATGTTCTTCGGATCCAGCAGCAGGGTGCCGCGCGAGCCGCCCGGGCCGCCGGCGGCGTCCACCGTGCCGCTGAACTGCACGTGCTCCTTGCCCGAGACCTCGACCCAGCCGCCGTCGCTGCCGAAACCGGCGCCGCGCGCCCGGATGTCGCCAAAGAAGCGCGTGCTGCCGTCGGACCACAGCACCACCGTGCCGCCCGCCCCGCGCCGACGCGAACTGGCGCTCAGCACGCTCGCGCTGTTGACGAACAGATCATGCGAATTGGGCACGAGCGGGTCGTTGCCATGCTTGCCACCGCCCACGCGGATGGTGCCGCCCTGCGCCTCGCCGTCGGCCGCGATCTGCGCGCCCTGCAAACGCACCGTGCCGCCGGTGACCGTGACCTGGCCGCCGCTGTCGCCGCTGGCGCTGAGCGAGGCCGAGCTGAGCACCGTGCCTTGCGGGTCCGCCTGCACGACCACGACGCCGCCAGCGCCCGTCTGCGCGTCCGCCCGGATCGCCGCCTCCTGCGTCTGCACCACCGAGTCATTGCCGCGCAGCAGCACCACGCCACCGGACTGGACGCCGGAGGCGTCGATGGCCGAGGCCTGCAGCACGGCCTGCGCATCGACCGTGACCGAGCCGCCGCGCTGGCCCGTCACGTCCACCGCACCGGTCATGACCGCATAACGCGCCTCCACCGTGACCTCGCCGCCGCTGGCGACGCCCGCCGCATCGACGCGCCGCGCCTCGATGCGACCCGTGACTTCGGCGACGTCCTGGGCCTTCAGCACGACCTTGCCGCCCTCGACGCTCACGCCGCTGGCCTGAATGAGGCCGCTGTGCCGCAGCCGACCGGCGAAGATGCCCACGGCGTCGCCGCGCAGGGTGCCGAGGTTGACGGCCTGGTCGGCCGGCGCCTGCACCGTGAGGCGGATGCCTTCCAGACCTCGGCCGGTGACCTCGACCGACTGGCCGGCCGCGAGGATGGCCGCGCCATTGGGCGCCTCGACCACGCCGGTGCGCGCGACTTCGACGCTGGGCGCGATCAGCACCACGTCGCCGCCGCGCGCGACGATGGTGCCCTGCACCTGCAAGGCGCCGCTGGCCTGGCCGAGCCCGTCGGCGTTGAAGCGCAGGCGCCCTGCGGCCGCGTCGGCATCGCTCATGCCCAGCACCGAGGCCGTGAAGCCGGCGGTGTCGACCACCGCGCCGGCCCCCACCGTGATGCCGGACTGGTTGACGAGGACCACCTTGCCATTGGACGACAGGTTGCCGAAAATTTGCGACGGGGTGTTCGTCACGACCCGGTTGATGGACGTGCTGGCGACCCCGGGCTGCTCGAAGCGCACGGCATTGCCGGCACCGATGGAAAAACTCTGCCAGTCGATGGCCGAGTGCTGGGTTCCCCGCGCGTTGGTGGTCGTCACCGTCATGCGGTTGCCCGACTGCGTGATGGCCGAGGAGCCGGCAACGTCCGCGCGATGCACCGGCAGGTTCTGTGACGCGATGGGCAGCGAGGTGAAGGCCGCCGCGATCGACAGGGCCAGCGCCGCCGGACGCAGGCGCGCGGCGGCGCTGCGCCGCTGCGGCAGGCCCCTGGCCGGAAGATGGACGGAGACCGGGTAGACGGCCTGGGAACGGATGGGGCGGGGCATGAGAAGCTCTCCCGGATACGACTGGAAAGGGGCGCTGCAATGAAGGCATCCGGCTCCACCCTTGTGAGGCCGTACACATTCAGTAACCAATATGGCAAGGTAGCACAGCCCCCCCAGCAGCGCAATCGCCCGATCCAGGGGGAGAGCCCACGAGAAGGCGGCCTCTGCCAAGCATGTCACGCTGCGGAGCCGGTCACTTCTGCCGGTCAGTTCTGTCGGTCACTTGCGCCGGTCACTTGCGCCGCGCATCGGCAAAGCGCGCCGACGCCACGCACAGGCATCGTGCGCGGGGCGGCCCGGGCCTCAGCCGCTGCGCTTCATCACATCCATGGCCAGGCACAGGTCGGCCCAGGCCTTGGCCTTCTCGGGCAGGCTGCGCAGCAAGTACGCGGGGTGGTAGCTGACGATCACGGGCACACCGTGGTAGGTATGCACCTGGCCGCGCAGTTTGCCGATGGGCTCCGTGCTCTGCAGCAGCGACTGGACGGCAAAACGCCCCAGTGCCAGGATGATGCGCGGCTGCAGCAGTTCCACCTGCCGGCGCAGGTAAGGCTCGCACTGGGCGACCTCTTCCGGCTGCGGATTGCGGTTGCCCGGCGGACGGCACTTGAGCACATTGGCGATGTACACGCCACCGCCGGCTTCGCCGCGCCGCGACAGGCCGACGGCAGCGAGCATGTTGTCCAGCAGCTTGCCGCTCTGGCCCACGAAAGGCTCGCCGGCCCGGTCCTCTTCCTCGCCCGGCGCCTCGCCGACGATCAGCCAGTCGGCCTGGCGTGCGCCAACGCCGAACACCGTATTGCGGCGGCTGGAGCACAGCTTGCAGGCCTGGCAGCCAGCGACCGCCGACTCCAGGGCCTGCCAGTCCATGGCGTCCACGCCGGACGGACGCAGCGCCATGCCGGGCGCGGCCGCATCGGCAGGGGACGCGGGCGCCGGATGGGCGGGCGGCGCCGCAGCGAACGCCGGCTCCGCGCGATCCTGCCGGGAAGGGACAGCGGCGTTGGCAGCGGCTCGCGACAGCGCCTGGGCGGCCTGATGTGCAGCCTGGTGTGCAGCCTGATCAGCCGCCTGGTCTGAGGCCTGCCGGGCCGCCTGTCCGGCAGCATCCTGGCCCGCCACGGCAGGCGCATCGGCACGCTGCGGGCCCCAGACCCGCACGTTCATCTCCAGCAGCATGGCGCGTCGGCGCTCGTCGAGATCGAGGCTCATGGGCGGCGGCTCACAGCTTGAGGCTCATGACGATCGCGTCCTCGCGCCGGCCGTCGGCGTCCGGGTAGTAGCCCTTGCGCTCGCCGACGCGGCGGAATCCCTGCCGTTCATAGACCTGCGCGGCGCGGTGATTGCTGCGGCGCACCTCCAGCCAGAGCCATTCGGCGTCCTGGCTGCGCGACCACAGGGCCAGCGCGTCGAGCATGACGCGCCCCCAGCCCTGGCTCTGGTAGGCCGGCGCCACGGTGATGTTGAGCAGATGCACTTCATCCACCCCTTTCATCGCCACGAAATAGCCGAGGATGACCGCGTCGGCGACCAGCAGCTGGGCCTGATAGCCCGCCCGCAGCGAGTCCGAGAAGTTGCCGCGCGACCACGGATGCGCGTAGGCCGACTGCTCGATGCGCAGGATCTCGTCGAGGCGCGATTCGTTCATCGGCTCGAAGGCCGCTTCCTGGGTCCTGAGTACGGCGCTCATGGTGGGGTGCGGAGGGCGCCAGCGCGTTCGGCACTGCGTTCCTCGGTGGTTTTGGCGACTTTATCGCGAATGTAACGCGGCAGCGCGCCTTCGGCCGCCACGGCCCGGCCGGCGGCCAGCAGGGCCGGTGCCAGGCGCAGCAGCGCCGCAGCGGTCGGCAGAGCCGGCAGGCACAGCTCGGGCGAAGGCAGCGCCAGGCGCGCGCCGTAGGCGTCGAACAGATTGCCGGCAAGCGCCCAGCCCTGCGGCACCCGCAGTTGCTCAGGCGCGACGAGCTGCGGCTCGCCCTGCGGCAGCGGCCCGCCGGAAAAGTCATAGGACGCCGTGTAGATCTCGTCCATGCGCGCGTCGAGCGCGGCCACGACGCGCTCGACGCCGTGCCTGTGACGCGCCTCCTCCGCCACGGCCAGGAGCGTGTCCACCGGCAGCACCCTGACGCCGGCGCCGAAGGCCAGCCCCTGGGCGACCGAGCAGGCCGTGCGCAGCCCGGTGAAGGAGCCCGGACCGCGGCCGAAGGCGATGGCGTCGAGCTCGCGCAGCGCCAGCCCGGCTTCGGCAAGCAGCGACAGCACCGCCGGAATCAGGCTGGCCGAGGCCTGCGCGCCGCCAGCGCCCGTGTGCTCCCAGAGCCGGCCGTCGCGGGCGACGGCAACAGCGAGGACTTCGGTGCTGGTGTCGAAGGCAAGCAGCTTCATCGAGGCCCCATTGTCGCGCCCGGCGTCGCCCCGGGCTGCGGGCCCGGCACGGCAGCGCGGCGGACCCCGAAGACGATGCCCACGGTCACGAGCGCCAGCCCGAGCAGCAGGTTCCAGCTCATGAGTTCGCCCAGAAAGATCACCGCGCCCAGCGCCGACAGGCCGGGCACGAGGGCGGTGATCATGGTGGAGCGCACCGGGCCGAAGTACTGGATCATCCGCGCGAAGGTGGTGCCCGAGATGATGACCGAGCCGATGCCCTGGAACAGCATCTGGAACACCGTCTCGCCGACCGGCGCCACGGCAAGCCGGCTTTGCACGACGTCGAGCGCCACCAGCGCCACGAAGGCGGGCACGAAGCTGAAGAACGCGAACACGGTGATGGCCACCGTGGCCTCGACCGGGTCGATCCCGTGGCGCCGCACCAGCACGCTGTAGACCGCCCAGCAGAAGGCCGCCGACATGAACAGCAGGTCGCCCTTCCAGACCTGCCCGCCGTCGAAGGCCTTGAACAGGCTCGCGCCGCCGACCAGCAGACCGCCCGCGACGATGAGCAGCAGGCCGAAGGCCCGCGCCGGGGTGATGGCCGTTCCCAGAACCAGCGCGGCCAGCAGGGTCGTCCACAGCGGCAGCGTGCCCGGCATCAGCACCGAGCCATGGGCGGCGGGCGCCAGAAAGAAGCCCGCATAGGCCAGCACTGCATACAGCAGGCCGCCGAACAGCCCCGTCAGCGCCGTGAGCCGCCACGGCAGCGGCGACAGGCCCGCGAACGAGCGCGGACTGCCGGCCGGCTTGCGGCGCACCAGCCACCACCCCAGCGGCAGGGCCACGAGCGCGGCACCCACCACGCGCGCCAGCGCGATGTCCAGCGGCGTGAGCGAATGGGCCGCCGAGGCCCGCGCAATGACGATGAAGGAGGTCCAGATCAGGACGGTGATGACCGCAGCCCCCAGGCCCGCGGCCTTGGGGGAAAGGCGCATGGCGTCATTATCGGTGCCTGGCCTATCGGCGTCCGGCCCTTCGGCGCCAGGGGCACTGGCGGTAGACTCGCCGCAGCCCCTCGCCCGCGCCCGACCCGGCGAATCGGCTCACGCCATGCCCTGTTGCCTCGCATCGATTCATCGCCCCCCTCTGGCGCCAGCTCGGCTGTTCGGCCCGGCACGGGGCGCCGTCTTCGGGGTCCTTTTTGGCGCCGCCCTGGCGTTCAGCCATGCCGCCGCGCAGACGGCGCTGCCGGCGGAAGTCGAAGCAGCGCTGGCGCGTGCGCGGCTGCCGCGCGAGGCGGTGACGCTGCTGGTGGCCGAGGTGGACGGCCGCACGCCGCCGCGCCTGGCCCATCGGGCCGACATGCCGGTCAATCCGGCCTCCATCATGAAGCTGGTGACGACCTCGGCCGCGCTCGACCTGCTCGGCCCAGCGTTCACCTGGAGCACGTCGGTGTACCTCGACGGCACGGTGCGCGCCGGCACGCTCACGGGCAACCTGCACATCCGGGGCCAGGGCGACCCCAAGCTCGTGGTCGAGCGCCTGTGGCTGCTGATGCGGCGCGTGCAGGGCCTGGGCATCCACACCATCCAGGGCGACATCGTGCTGGACCGCTCGGCCTTCGAAGTGGTGCCGCAGGATCCGGGCAGCTTCGACGGTGAGCCGCTGCGGCCCTACAACGCGACGCCCGACGCACTGCTGCTCAACTACAAGTCGCTCGTGATGACCTTCGTGCCCGACCGCGCGGCCGGACAGGCCAGCCTGCAGGTGGAGCCGCCCCTGGCCGGCGTCCAGCTGCCGACCACCGTGGCCCTGTCGCCCCAGGAATGCGGCGACTGGCGCGGCGCGCTGCGCGCGGACTTCAGCGATCCGGCGCGCATCCGTTTCGCGGGCGCGTACCCGGCCGCCTGCGGCGAGCGGGTGTGGCCGCTGGCCTATGCCGATCCGGCCAGCTACGCCGCGCGGGCCGTGGAAGGCATGTGGAAGCAGCTCGGCGGCCGGCTCACCGGGCAGGTGCGGGACGGACCGGTGCCGGCCCAGCTCCGGCCGGTGCTGGAGACCACCTCGCCCGCGCTCGCGGAAGTGGTGCGCGACATCAACAAGTTCAGCAACAACGTGATGGCCCAGCAGCTCTTTCTCACGCTGAGCCTGCAGCAGCGCGGCACCGGCACGCTGGCCGGCTCGCGCGAGGTGATCGCCCGCTGGTGGCGCGAGCGCATCGGCGGCGCGGCCGAGGACGCGCCCGTGCTCGACAACGGCTCCGGCCTGTCGCGCAGCGAGCGCATCACGGCCACCGGCCTGGCCCGGCTGCTGCACAGGGCCTGGGCCTCGCCCTGGATGCCGGAGCTGATGTCGTCCCTGCCCATCACCGGCACCGACGGCACGCTGCGCCGCAACCGCAACATCGCGCAGGGCGTGGCCCACCTGAAGACCGGCAGCCTGCGCGACGTCAGCGGCGTGGCCGGCTACGTGCTGGGCGCCAGCGGCCGGCGCTACGTGCTGGTGGCCATCGCCAATCACCCCAATGCCGGCAGCGTGCGCCCGGCCATCGACGCCCTGGTGGACTGGGCCGCGCGCGACAACTGAGCCCTTCCGCCATGAACGCCAGCGAACTCATCGGCTACGCAGCCGCCTGCCTCACCACCTTCAGTTTCGTGCCGCAGGCGCTGCACACCTTCCGCACGCGGGACGTGAGCGGCATCTCGCTGGGCATGTACAGCGTCTTCACGCTCGGCGTCTTCTTCTGGCTGCTCTATGGCCTTCTGCTGCAGGCGTGGCCGGTGGTCGCGGCCAATGCCGTCACGCTGGCCCTGGCCTGCGCCATCCTCGTCATGAAGCTGCGCTACGGCGCCCGGAACGCAGGCGCTGCGCGCCACGACGGCACGCAAGACTGACCGGCGACTGACCCGCGACGGACCGCCGCGCCGTCTGGAGGCGGCACTCCAATTGGATTAGGTACATACCCCCTGCAGACTGCGCCGGGGCCGGTCGTACCATTGTCTTCACAAAAAAGAACGGTCGTTCTATTTTGTGTGCATCCGCGTCAGACATTCAAGGAGACAAAACCATGACAACCCGATTCCGCGCATCCCTGGCGGCAGCGGCGGCGGCCCTGCTGGTCGCTGCCTGCGGCGGCGGTGGCAGCGACACGGCCACGCGCGTCCAGTTCGATGCCCTCGTGACCTTCGGCGACAGCCTGAGCGATGTGGGCAACCCCAAGGTCGGCAGCATCGCCGGGCTGGCGGCCGCCACCGGCGGCGGCGGCCGCTGGACCGTCAACAGCCCCGCTGGCGGCGAACTGTGGGTCGAGCGCCTGGCCAAGAGCTACGGCCTGCCCGCCCCCTGCGCGGCCGAGACCGGCCTGTCACCCAACATTCCGGGCCTCGTCGGCGCGCCCGTCACCGCCAACGCCGCCTGCCGCAACTACGCGCAAGGCAGCGCCCGCGTCACCGACCCGGCGGGGCCAAGCTCGGTGACCCTGCAAAGCCCTCTGTATGGCGCGCAGACCACGCTGGGCCTGACGGCCAAGCCCGTGGCGAACCAGATGGCCGCGCACCTGTCGGTCGTCGGCAACTACAGCGGCCGCGAACTCGTGACCGTGCTGGCCGGCGCCAACGACGTGTTCATGCAGCTGGCCTTCCTGGGCACCGCCGCCGGCGCCGCCACGCCCGAAGGCGCGGTCGCCAACCTGGCCACGGCCGGCGCGACGCTGGGCAACCTGATCAAGACGCAGGTGGTGGGCAAGGGCGCGAAGTATGTGCTCGTGATGAACATGCCCGACGTGGCCGGCACGCCCGCGATCCGGTCCCAGAGCCCGTCCACCCAGGCGCTGGTGGACGCGATGGTCAAGGCGTTCAATGCGCAACTGTCGGCGTCGCTGGCCGGAACGGCCGGCGTGCGCGTGGCCGATTTCTATTCGGTCAGCAAGGACCAGGGCGCCAATCCTGCGGCCTACGGCATCAGCAACTCCACCAGCGTGGCCTGCGGACCCAACGCACTGAGCTCCACGCCGACGACCCCGGGCTCCTCGCTGGTCTGCAATGCGAGCAACACGGTGGCCGGCGACGTGTCGCGCTACGGCTTTGCCGACGACGTGCATCCCACGCCGTACGGCCATCAACTGATCGCCCAGTTCGCCTCGCGCGAACTGGCCCTGGCCGGCTGGCTGTAATCCCGGAACCGACGAGGACACCACCATGAAGACATCCATCGGACTTTCCACGCTGGCCGCCCTGATGGCGCTGGCCGGCGCCGCGCAGGCGCAGACCGCCGGCCGCTGGGCGGTGCGCGCCGGCGTCACCAACATCAACCCGCAGGTCACCAGCGGCAACCTCTCGGCCCCCAGCCTGCCAGGCACCCAGGCCGACGTGCAGGACGACACGCAGCTGTCGGGCGGCGTGACCTACATGCTGACGAACAACCTGGCGCTGGACGTGCCGCTGGCCCTGCCCTTCACCCATGACATCACGGGTGCGGGCGCGATCCAGGGCGTGGGCAAGATCGGCGAGGTGCGCGCGCTGCCGGTGACAGCCCTGCTGCAGTGGCGCTTCGGGGAGCCGAACGCCCAGATCCGGCCCTACCTGGGTGCCGGCCCGACCTACGCCAAGCTCTACAAGGCCCGCAGCACCGCCGCGCTGAGCGCGCTGACCGGCGGCACCCCGGCCACGCCGACGACGCTGTCGATGGAGTCCAAGCTCGGGCTCTCGCTGCAGGCCGGCGTGGTGATCAACATCAACGACCGCTGGTTCGTGGACGGCAGCATCGTCAAGACCTACATCAAGACGCGCGCCACGCTGTCGACGGGGCAGACGCTGGACGCCAAGCTCGACCCGGTCACGGTGAGCATCGGCGTCGGCTACCGGTTCTGACGGCACACCCCACCCAGAAAAAAGCCGGCGCACTGCGCCGGCTTTTTTGTTGCGTGGGTGCGGGGGCCTGCCCCGCGCCTGGCGCCGATCACCAGCGCTGCTTCATGCGGTTGTAGGCGTATTCGCCGAACAGCCGGTGCATGTGGGGCGAGGGATAGACGCGGTCGGCAAAGACGAACTTCTCGTAGTCGGCATTGGCCAGCGTCGAGGTGTTGCACTGCGAGGAGTTGATCTGGCCCGTGCCGATGCCGATGCCCGGGCCGGCGTCGACGCTGGTGCAGACCGGATCGGTGGCGTTGCTGAAGTTGTAGTTCGAACCGTTCGACGTCACGAGGTTGAAGTAATAGGCCGCGTCCACGTACAGCACGTTGGTGCCCAGGTCGACGATGGACAGCAGCAGTTCGTCGTTGAAGCGTGTGCTCACCCGGGACAGCAGATCGAACTGGCCGGTGGTCGCACCCCAGGGCGTGCGGGCCAGGTCATAGGTGCCGGCGACGACCACGTACTTGGCCCCGGCATTCACCAGCCGGCGCACCTGCGCACCGAACTCGCGGCCGGCCTGCTCGACATTGGCAATGAGCGCTGCCTCCGACTGCGCACCGGAGGTGAAGGCCTGCATCTGCACGACGATGTCGCTGATGCCGCCGTTCATGAGCACCACATCGTTGGGCCCGAAGCTGCCGCTTGCCAGGTAGTTGCTGATCTGCTGCGTGACCGCAGGCGCGGCGCCGCCGGCCGCGTCGACCGCAGCGGTGATGCGGGCATTGCCCTTGGCGCCGCTGGTACCGCCATCGGCGAGGCTGCTCATGCCGGCGCCGTAGGTGAAACTGACGAACTGGGTCCAGTTGTTGGTGGACGTGTCATTGACCGTGTAGCGACCCGCGCCGCCGGCGCCCAGATCCGAGAAGGCATCACCGAAGCCGATGAAGCGGGCCGGCTTGAGCGCCGAATAAACGCTGCTGGAGCCGCACCCGGCCACCAGGGCGAGAGAGGCGCAGGCAGCGGCCATGAAGGCGCGGCGCAACCAGAGTCCTGTCATTGAAATCTCCAATCCATGAGCCGAGTAGTTTAACTAGGCGGCAGAAGCCCTTTGCAGCCGGTCGCGTACCCCCTCCCACTCCGGGGTGTCGGGCGGCGCTTCCACCCAGATGAGGCGCACGCCCTGGGCGTCGAACTCGCGCAGCACCGCGAACAGCTGGTGCGCCGTGGCGGCCGCGTCGTCCGGCATGCGGCGGCGGATGACGCGTGCCGAAGGAGAGCGCAGGATCACCCGCGACCAGATGGCGATGTGGGCGGCGTCGGGGCCCAGCACGTCGAGCGCCGTCTGCAGCGCACGCGCGTCCATCAGCCGGACCTTGGCCTCAGGCGCGTAGTGCGATTCGAGCGTGCCCGAGGCGCGCGGCGCCTCGCCCGCCGCCTCCTCGCGCGAGAGCACCGGCAGTCCGCAGGCCGCTTCGACCTGCGCTCGGCTGATGCCGCCCGGCCGCAGCAGCACCGGCGCATCGCGGGTGCAGTCGATGATGGTGGATTCGATGCCCACGTCGCAGGGGCCGCCGTCGATCACCAGCAGGCCCTCGCCGAACTCGGCGATCACGTGGGCGGCCGTGGTCGGGCTGACGCGGCCGAACCGGTTGGCGCTGGGCGCAGCCACGCCGCGCACGCCGCCACCCGGCAGCGCGCGGCAGGCTTCAAGCAGCGCGCGCGCCACCGGATGGGACGGGCAACGCAGGCCGATGGACGCCTGCCCCGCCGCACTCGCCGTTGCCACGCCGTCGCGCCGGGTCAGGATGAGCGTGAGCGGGCCGGGCCAGAAGCTGTCGATGAGCTTCTGCGCGAAAGCGGGCACCTGCGCCGCGAAGAAGGGCACGTCCCGCGCGTCGGCCACGTGCACGATCAGCGGATGATCGGTCGGCCGGCCCTTGGCGGTGAAGATCTTCGCCACGGCGGCGTCGCTCGCCGCATCGGCGGCCAGGCCATAGACCGTCTCGGTGGGCAGGCCCACCAGTTCGCCGGCGGCCAGCGCAGCGGCAGCGCGCTGGATGCTGGAGGCGTCGCGCCCGTCGAGAATCATCGCGCTGCGCCCTCAGAACGGCGCGATGCCGAGCAGGCGCGCCGCCTCCAGCGCCACCTCGCGCACCGCCTGCGGCGTGGCCGCCGTGACGTTGAGGTGCCCCATCTTGCGGCCCTTGCGCGCCTCGTGCTTGCCGTAGAGGTGCAACTGGGTGCCGGGCAGCGCGAGCACGCGGTCCCAGGGCGGCGTCACCGGCTGCGCCGAAGGCTGCGCACGCACACCGTTGGCATCGAACCAGAGATCGCCCAGCAGGTTGAGCATGATGGCCGGGCTGTGCTGGCGCGGCTGCATGAGCGGCAGGCCGGCGAGCGTTCGCACCTGCAGGTCGAACTGCGACACGTCGCAGGCGTCCATCGTGTAGTGCCCGCTGTTGTGCGGGCGCGGCGCCATCTCGTTGACGACCCAGCTGCCGTCGCCCAGCAGGAAGAACTCGACGCACAGCACGCCGACGTAGGCCAGCCCCTCGGCAATGGATCGCGCGGCCGCCACCACGGCAGCGGCCTGCGCTGGCGGCAGATTGCCCTCATACACCTGGGTGACCGCCAGAATGCCGTCGCGGTGCAGGTTCAACTGCACCGGAAAGTCCACCATCCGGCCGTCACGTCCGCGCGCCACGATGACCGAGCACTCGGCCGCGAGTGGCAGCATCTGCTCAAGCACGCAGGGCACCTGGCGCAGCTCCCGCCAGGCGGCGGCCAGTTGCTCGCGGGTGGTCACCCGGATCTGCCCCTTGCCGTCGTAGCCCATGCGCGCGGTCTTGAGAATGCCCGGCAGCAGCGCTGCGTCGACCGCCTCAAGCTGTGCGGCCGACTCGATCACCGCATAGGGCGCGCAGGGCACGCCGCAGCGGTCGAAGTGCGCCTTCTCCCGGGCCCGGTCCTGCGCCACGGCCACGGCCTGTGCGGCCGGCGCCACGGGGCGGGTCTCGGCCAGTGCGGCCAATGCGGCGGCCGGCACGTTTTCGAATTCGGTGGTGACGGCCGCACTCAGCTGCGCCAGCTGCGCGAGGCCGGCGGCGTCCTCGTAGCCGGTCTGCACGTGGTGATGGCTCACGAGCCCTGCGGGACTCGTCGCGTCCGGGTCGAGCACGGCGGTGAAGTAACCCATCTGCTGAGCCGCGTGGACGAACATGCGGCCGAGCTGGCCGCCCCCCATCACACCCAGCGTGGCGCCGGGCAGGATCACGCCGGAAGTGCCGCCGCTCATGCCGGGGGCAGCGTCATGTTGCGCGCCGCCTCGGTCTGCTCACGCCGGAAGGCCTCCAGGCGTTCGCGCAGCGCCGGGTCGCCCGATGCCAGCAGCGCCACGGCGAACAGCGCGGCATTGGCGGCGCCGGCCGTGCCGATGGCAAAGGTGGCCACGGGAATGCCCTTGGGCATCTGCACGATGCTGTGCAGCGAATCCACCCCCTGCAGGTGACGCGAAGCGACGGGCACACCGAGCACCGGCACCGTGGTCTTGGCCGCCAGCATGCCCGGCAGATGGGCCGCGCCGCCTGCGCCCGCAATGATCGCGCGCAGGCCGCGGCCGGCGGCCGCCTCGGCATAGGCGAACATGTCGTCCGGCATCCGGTGGGCCGAAACCACCCGCGCCTCGTGCGCGATCCCGAACTGTTGGAGAATCTGGACTGCGTGCTGCAGGGTGTCCCAGTCGGAACTGGACCCCATCACGACGCCGATGAGGGCTTGAGTCATAAGTGGCTCGGGTTGGAGGCAGCGGCGCTGCCCGAAGCTTTCAGGAATTGAATTTTACGTTTTCACCCCGAGTTACCCCGCCATGATCGACGTCACTGTAGAAAACTTCGAAGCCGAGGTGATTGCCGCCTCCATGACCACGCCCGTGCTGGTCGATTTCTGGGCGCCCTGGTGCGGCCCCTGCAAGACGCTCGGTCCCATCCTCGAAAAGCTTGAAACGGCCTATGAAGGCCGCTTCAAGCTCGTGAAGATCGACTCCGACCAGGAGCAGCAGCTGGCCGCCGCCTTCGGCATCCGCAGCATCCCGACCTGCGTCCTCCTGATGAACGGCCAGCCGGTGGACGGCTTCATGGGCGCCCTGCCCGAAGGCAAGGTGCGCGAGTTCCTCGACAAGCACGTGCCGCCCGCCGTGGAAGCCGAAGCGCCCGAAGAGCCCCTTGCGGACGATGCCGCAGGCGCCGACCCGGCCGCCGTGCTCGAGAAGCTCCAGCACGCCGTGGCGACCGATCCGGCCAATGACGACGCGCGCTTCGACTACGTACGCCTGCTGCTGCAGGCCGGCCGGCTCGACGACGCCCGCACGGCCTTTGCGCCGGTGGCCTCCAAGGCCGTGGCCGAGCGCCGCCTGGACAGCCTGCAGCGCTTCATCGCCATCCTGGAGCGGGCGCCCCAGCTGGCGGCGGCCGACGCGCTGCAGGCGCGCATCGCCGCCAACAAGCGCGACTTCGACGCCCGCTTCGATCTGGCCCAGGGGCTGGCGGCCGCTGGCCGCTGGACCGACGCGATGGACGAGCTGCTCGAGATCCTGATGCGCGACAAGTCCTGGAACGAAGACCTGGCGCGCAAGACCTACATCGCCATCCTCGACCTGATCGAGCGGCCCAAGGCCAAGGTGGCCGACGGCCAGATTCCGCCGGATGACCCCGTGGTGGCGACCTACCGCCGCCGCCTGAGCAGCGTCGTGCTCAGCTGACCCGGGCGCACCCCGCCCTCAGCCGAGCAGCCGGTCGAGCGCCTCGCGGTACTTGGCAGCCGTCTTGTCCACCACCTCGCGCGGCAGGCGCGGCGCGGGGGGCGTCTTGTCCCAGGGCTTGCCGTTGATGCGGACGGCCTCCAGCCAGTCGCGCACGAACTGCTTGTCGTAACTCGGCGGGTTGCCGCCTTCGGCATAGCCCTCGACCGGCCAGAAGCGCGACGAGTCGGGCGTGAGCACTTCGTCCATCAGCACCAGCGTGCCGTCGCGGTCCAGCCCGAACTCGAACTTGGTGTCGGCAATGATGATGCCCTTGGCCAGGGCGATCTGCGCGGCTTCGGCGTAGAGGCGGATGCTGATCTCGCGGATGCGCGCGGCCAGGTCGGGGCCGATGCGCTGCACGACCTCCTCGTAGCTGATGTTCTCGTCATGCTCGCCGGCCTCGGCCTTGGCCGCCGGCGTGAAGATCGGCTCGGGCAGCTTGCTGGCGTTGCGCAGGCCAGGCGGCAGCGGCACGCCGCAGACCGACTGCGACTGCTGGTACTCCTTCCAGCCGCTGCCGGCCAGGTAGCCGCGCACCACCGCCTCGACCATGATGGGCTTCAGACGCTTGACCAGCATCGAGCGGCCCTGCACCTGCGGCACCTCCTGCGGCGTCACCACGCTCTCGGGCGCCTCGCCGGTGAGGTGGTTCGGGCAGACGTGGCCGAGCTTGCCGAACCAGAACAGCGCCATGCGGGTGAGCAGCTCGCCCTTGCCGGGAATCGGCTCGCCCATGATCACGTCGAAGGCCGACAGCCGGTCGCTCGCGACCATGAGGATGCGGTCATCGCCGACGGCGTAGTTGTCGCGGACCTTGCCCCGGGCGAGCAGGGGCAGCGAAGTCAGGGCGGAAGTGTGGAGTGCGGAGGTCATGCGATCTGGAGTTGGGGTTCAAGGGTGGCGATCCGGTCGAAGTCCCGGTCGGCGTGCAGCAGCGGCTCGCCCGCCTCGATGGCGCAGGCGGCGATGAGGCAGTCGTTGGCGCTGCGCAGCGTCATGCCCTGCCAGCGGCAGCGGGCGTACAGCAGCGCGGCCTGGCGGGCGGTCTCGTGCGCGTCCTCGGGCTCGAAGCGCGGCACATGGTCGAGCTGGGCCTGAAGGTGCATGAATTGGCGCACGTCGGCCGCGCCCTGCAGCACCTCCTGGTACACCACGGCCGGCATCAGCAGCCGCGAGCCGCGTTGCAAGGCCTGGCGCAGCCGCAGGTCGGCCCGTGAGCCGGTGGCCCGCAGCATCTCGATCCAGGCGGAGGAGTCGGCAATCATGCGTCGGCGATCATTTGCGGACAGACGCCCGGCGCCGCGCCGGACGCGGCGCGCCGGCATACGCGGGCACGGGCTCCGACGCCAGCGCGGCGGCAGCGCCATAGCCGCCCGGCGCAGCCGCCTTCGGGTCGTAGCCATCGGCGATCACGCCGGTGCCGGCCAGGGCCAGCAGGCCGGAATAGTCGGGCTTGCGCACGAAGGCGCGCAAGGCGGCCTCGACGGCCGCCTTCTTGGTCTTGACGCCGGCGCGGGCCATGGCCTGCGCCACGAGGTCGTCATCCAGCACGATGTTGGTTCGGGTGCTCATTCATACACCTTTCATGTGTATGCCGGAATTATGCACCCGTTCGGACGGGCCGCGCAGCCTTCGGGGCCACGTCCGAAGCGACCGCTCGGCGCAACGACCCGAACGGTGGCACGAGCCCGCGCGGCCAGGTGGCGGCATGCGGCGGCGGCGGCCGCCTGCCGCTCAGTGAACGACCTGCGCGAGTTCGCCCTTGGCGTACTGACCGGCCACCACCTGCAGGCTGCGGCCCTTGATCTTGCCGGCCTGGCCTTCGCAGCCGAACTCGATGTAGCGCTGCTTGCAGATGGCCTTGGCGGCTTCGCGGGCCGGCTTGAGCCATTCGCGGGCGTCGAACTTCTCGGGGCTCTCGGCGAGGAACTTGCGCACCGCGCCGGTCATGGCCAGGCGGATGTCGGTGTCGATGTTGATCTTGCGCACGCCGTACTTGATCGCGTGCTGGATTTCCTCGACCGGCACGCCGTAGGTTTCCTTCATGTTGCCGCCGTACTGGCGAATGATGGCCAGCAGCTCCTGCGGCACGCTGCTGGAGCCGTGCATCACGAGGTGGGTGTTGGGGATGCGGCGGTTGATCTCCTTGATGCGGTCGATCGCCAGGATGTCACCGGTGGGCTTGCGGGTGAACTTGTAGGCGCCGTGGCTGGTGCCGATGGCGATGGCCAGCGCATCGAGCTGCGTGCGCTTGACGAAGTCGGCGGCCTGCTCGGGGTCGGTCAGCAGCTGCTCGCGCGTCATGGTGGCGTCGGTGCCGTGGCCGTCTTCCTTGTCGCCCTTCATGGTCTCCAGGCTGCCCAGGCAGCCGAGTTCGCCCTCGACGGTGACGCCCAGCTTGTGCGCCATGTCCACGACCTTGCGGGTGACGTCGACGTTGTAGTCGTAGCTGGCAATCGTTTTGCCGTCGGCCTCCAGCGAGCCGTCCATCATGACGGACGAGAAGCCCAGGTTGATCGCGCCCTGGCAGACGTCGGGGCTCTGGCCGTGGTCCTGGTGCATCACCAGAGGAATGTTCGGATAGGCCTCGATGGCCGCCAGGATCAGGTGCTTGATGAAGGGCTCGCCCGCATACTTGCGCGCACCTGCACTGGCCTGCAGGATGACCGGCGCTCCCGTTTCCTTGGCGGCCTCCATGACGGCCTGCACCTGTTCGAGGTTGTTGACGTTGAAAGCCGGAATGCCATAGCCGTTTTCGGCGGCATGGTCCAGCAGCTCGCGCATCGAGACGAGTGCCATCTTGGAAATCCCCAGGGTGAGTTGATGTAACCGGTTGGTAACCTGGGGCAGGATTTTACTTGGGGTTCAATCCCACAAAGGCCAGCACGTCGGCGCGGACCGGCGCGAGAAAGCGCAGCGGCGACGCCATGGCCCCGATGACGGTGGCATGGCTGACCTTGTCGTAGTAGCGCGCGGTGACGTCCGCGCCCACGTTCTGCAGCTTCGCCGCCAGGCCTGCGGTGTTGCGGACCGGGTCCACCAGCCGGTCGCTCTGCGCGGCCAGCAGCAGCGTGCGCGGCGCGCCGGACGCCACATGGGTGGCCGGCTGTGACTCGGCCTGCGTGACCGGCCAGCTGAAGGCGCGCTGGGTGTCGGGATTGCCGATCGGCAGAAAGTCGTAGGGGCCGGCGATGCCGATGAACCCCGCGATCTGCGCCCGGCGCGCGCCGAGCCAGCGCCGGTCGAGCGCGACCATGGCGGCGTTGTACGCACCGGCGCTGTGGCCCATGACGAAGAGCCGCTGCGGATCGCCGCCGAATTGCCGCGCATGCTCGAACGCCCAGGCGACGGCGGCCGCGCTGTCCTTGACGAATTCCGGGTACACGACTTCCGGATGAAGGCGGTAATCGGCCAGGACCACGACCGCGCCGGCCGAGGCGAGCGCCTCGCCGACGAAGCGGTAGTCGGCCCGGTTGCCCGAGGCCCAGTTGCCGCCGTAGAAGAAGACGATCACGGGGGAGCCGCCCGGCCGGGGCGCGGGCGGCTGGTAGACATCCAGCTTGCGGCGCGGCCCTTCGCCATAGGCGATGCCCTCGCTGACGCGGTAGCTGTCGGTCGGAACGAGTGCGTTGAGCGCACCGGTGGCGGAGCAGCCCGTCAGCAGCGCGCCCAGGGCAGCGAGGATTCCGGTTCGGCGGGTCATGCGGGCAGGCGCGGTGGCGCGGGTGGAGTTCATTCCCCCTTTGTACGCGCAACGGCGGCCGATGGATTCATGGCGGCTCAATGACCTGTGTGCGCGCGCAAGCGCACAGACTCGCCGCAGCGACCTTGCGACTTCCGGGTCTCGGGTCTGGGCGTTTTGATTCTTTGGCGGTGGACCTCGGGCTGCTTGGTTTCTTTTTGGCGCTGCACCTCGCGTCTCGCGGTCTTCTGGTGGGGGCACCTCGCGTCTCGCGGCGGGCGGCAGGCCGGTGGGGGCTCCTGCTGGAGCGGCCTGCGCTTCGCGCAGGCTCCGCTGCGGTGCTCAGGCGGGGATCGCATCGCACAACTCACTTCGCGCTGCGCGCTGCGTTCGGACAGGTGCGATGAGAATGACACGAAGCGCGCTCACGCGCGCCGATCCCCGCCTTGCGCTCCTCGCCGCTCCAGAAGTCGCCCCCACCGGCCTGCCGCCCACCGCGAGACAGAAGGGGCGTGACGTCTGGCGAAGCGGTATTCGGGTTTCACCGCCCGTATGCGAACGCCCTACCCGGTCTTCAGCCAAGCCGCCAGCCCCTGGGGCCGGGGCGCGCCTTCTGGGGCGCCGAGGAACGGAGGTCTTGCGGGCGCGCGCGCAGCGCGCTTCGTCATCTGACTCGGTGCAGCTGTTCGAACGGAGCGCGCAGCGCGCAGTGAGTTCTGCACCGGCCCGCAAGCCCGAGCACCGCAGGGCAGTCGGACACGCAGTGCCGACCGCCCCAGCCAAGCGCCCCGGCCCCAGGGGCTGGCGGCTTGGCTGCGCGAGGTCTCAGCACAGAGCTACGCCCAAGCCCCCGCACAAACCAGGCAGAGCGACAAGAGAAGCGTCAGGCCGCCCGGCAGATCTTGAGCATGTTGGTGCCGCCCGGCGCGCCCATCGGCTCGCCGCAGGTGATGGCGTAGACGTCGCCGCTGCCCACAATGCCGCGCTTCTTCAGGTGGCCTTCGGCCTCCTGCAGGGCCGTATCGCGGTCGGCGCTGGTGTCCATCAGCAGCGGACGCACGTTGCGGTACAGCGCCATCTTGCGCTGCGTCGCCAGCTTGGGCGTGAGCGCGTAGATCGGGATGTGGATGCGGTGGCGGCTCATCCACAGCGGCGTCGAGCCGGAGTCGGTCAGTGCCACGATGGCCTTGCAGCCGAGGTGGTGCGCGGTGAACAGCGCCCCCATGGCGATCGACTGGTCGATGCGGTTGAACGTCATGCCGGTGAAGTCGGCGTCGAGCTTGACGTCCTCGGCCTTCTCGGCTTCGGAGCAGATGTTGGCCATCTCCACCACCGTCTCCAGCGGGTACTTGCCGGCGGCCGTCTCGGCCGAGAGCATCACGGCGTCGGTGCCGTCGAGCACGGCGTTGGCCACGTCGCTGACCTCGGCCCGCGTGGGCACGGGGTTGGTGATCATCGACTCCATCATCTGCGTGGCGGTGATCACCACCTTGTCGAGCTCGCGCGCGAGGCGGATCATGCGTTTTTGCAGGGCCGGCACAGCCGCGTTGCCGACCTCCACCGCCAGGTCGCCGCGCGCGACCATGATGCCGTCGCTCGCGCGCAGGATCGACTCCAGATGCGGAATCGCCTCGGCCCGCTCGATCTTGGCGATCAGGCCCGGCTTGTGACGGAACTCGGCGGCTGCCACGTTGCACAGCTGGCGCGCCATCTCCATGTCGGTCGCGTTCTTGGGAAAGCTCACCGCCACGTAGTCGGCCTGGAAGGCCATGGCCGTGCGGATGTCCTCCATGTCCTTGGCGGTGAGCGCGGGCGCGGTGAGGCCGCCGCCCTGCTTGTTGATGCCCTTGTTGTTGGACAGCTCGCCGCCGAGCTTGACGGTGGTGTGGACCTGCTCGCCGCGCACCGCGTCGACCGTGAGCACGATCAGCCCGTCGTTGAGCAGCAGGATGTCGCCGGCCTTCACGTCGCGCGGCAGCTCCTTGTAGTCCAGGCCCACGCCGGCGATGTCGCCCGGCTCGGCACGCGAGGCGTCGAGCACGAACTTCATGCCCGGCTCCAGCATCACCTTGCCTTCGGCAAACTTGCCCACGCGAATCTTGGGGCCCTGCAGGTCGGCCATGATGGCGACCTCGCGGCCGGCGCGCTGGGCCGCCTCGCGCACGAGGCGCGCCCGGTCGATGTGGTCCTGCGCCATGCCGTGGCTGAAGTTCAGCCGGACCACGTTGACGCCCGCCAGAATCATCTGTTCGAGCATGGCGGGATCGCTGGAGGCGGGGCCGAGGGTGGCGACGATTTTGGTGGCACGACGGGCCATGAAGTCTCCTTGGGGATTGAGGCCAGGCGCCGTCCGCGAAGCGGAAGGAAGAGAAGAGGGGAAACCGGCGTCTGTAACTTGGTTACTATTCTGACACGAAGCCGGTTACAAGCCGATTACCAGTCCGCCGTCAATCATCCTCGTTCTGGCTGTCGCCATGATGCGTCCGGCCGGACAGGCCGGTGTCGGGCGCCAAAGCGCCCGATTGCCATTGCAGGACCCAGAACCCCAGCACGGCCGCCAGCAGCAGGGCCGCCACGATGCGCCAGGCGCCGCCCACGCCATCGGCGGGCACGCCAGGCTTGCGCCCTGTCACCATGGCGCCGATCAGGTTGTCACGATGGCGCCAGCTGTGCAGCAGTACGGCGGCCACGTGCACGATGGCCATGCCCAGCATCAGGCTGGCGGCCGCCTCGTGAACCTCCTTGAGCGCATGCCCGCCCCACTTGTTGAGCGTGGCCCAGCCCAATGCCGTCACCACCGCAGCGAGGCCGAGCAGCGCCATGATGGCCAGCGCACCCGCCGGGTTGTGGCCCGCGTGCGGCACCGCGCGGCCGCGCAGGGTGTCGCCCAGGTAGGCCGCGACGGCCGAAGGCCCGCGCACGAAGCTGGCAAACCGTGCGTGACGCGTGCCCACCAGGCCCCACACCACGCGAAACGCGACCAGCCCTGCAACGGTGTACCCGAAGGTCAGGTGCAAGCCCTGCCAGCGGTCGCCTTCGGAGGTGAGCCATGCACCGGCGAAACACAGCACCAGGAGCCAGTGAAAGACGCGAACGGGCGCATCCCAGACGAGGATGCGGCCGGACGCAGCGTTCGAACTTGAACGGGACTGACGGGCGTCAGGCGGGGGCGGCAGATTCATGACAGGCTCCTGGGAAACGAGGGAAAGGGGGGAAGGTGTCTGCATGATCTGCCCGCTGTCTTAGCAATTCCTTAACGGCGCGCAAGCATCGGTCCATTCAGCCGAAGCTTGACGCAGGTCAGCACGGCGCGGCAGCCTGCGGCCTAGCATGGCCGGCCTTGTCTGCAATGCCATGAACTCCATCGACCGCTCTCCCTCCCCTTCCCTCGACCCGATCCCGCCAGGCCAGCCGCTGCCCCACCGCAAGGTGATCCGCCAGTGGCTGATCCCGCTGTCCGAGCGCACCACGGCGCGCGCCGTGTTCCTGCTGCTGCTCGACCTGGCCCTGTGGCTGGCGGCCACTGCGGGCACGGTACTGCTCGCGCCGCTGTGGGCCAAGCTGCTGTGCGGCGCGGCCTCCGGCTTCATGATCGGGCGGCTGTTCATCATCGGCCACGACGCGTGCCACCAGAGCCTCACGCCGCACCGGCGGCTCAACAAGTGGCTCGGCCGCATCGCCTTCCTGCCCTCGGTCACGCCCTACAGCCTGTGGGACGTCGGGCACAACGTGGTGCATCACGGCTACACCAACCTCAAGGGCACCGACTTCGTCTGGGCGCCCTACACCCGCGAGGAGTACGCTGCCCTCACGCGCGGCCAGCGCCTGCTCGACCGGGTCTACCGCAGCGGTTGGGCGCCGGGTCTCTACTACATGGTGGAGATCTGGTGGAAGCGCATGTTTTTTCCGTCGCACGAGCACATGCCCACGCGCAGGCGCGTCTTCCTGCTCGACAACCTGCTGGTCAGCGCCTTTGCGCTGCTGTGGATCGGCGCGCTCGTGGCCGCCGCGCAGGCCACCGGCCAGTCGGTCGCCATCGTGCTGCTGGCCGGCTTTGGCGTGCCCTTCCTGTTCTGGTGCGCCATGATCGGCTTCGTGGTGTACGTCCACCACACCCACACGGCCGTGTCCTGGCATGACGACCGCGCCGGCTGGGCCCGCGCCCAGCCCTTCGTGTCCACCACGGTCCACCTGACCTTCCCGCTGCACATCGGGGCCGTGCTGCACCACATCATGGAGCACACGGCGCATCACGTGGACATGAGCATCCCGCTGTACCGGCTGCGCCAGGCCCAGGCCCGGCTCGAGGAGCTGCTGCCGGGCCGCATCGTGATCCAGCGCTTTTCCTGGCGCTGGTACTTCGACACCGCGCGCCGCTGCAAGCTGTATGACTTCACGCGGCAATGCTGGACCGACTACGCCGGCCGCGCGACGAGTCAGCCGCAGATCCAGCCGGCTTGAGCCCGGCCCCGCGCCTCAGCCCTGGGCGCGCTTTTGCAGGATCTCGAAGGCCGGCAGCGTCTTGCCCTCCAGCACTTCGAGAAAGGCGCCGCCGCCGGTGGAGATGTAGCCCACCTGCTTCTCGATGCCGTACTTGGCGATGGCCGCGAGCGTGTCGCCGCCGCCGGCGATGCTGAAGGCATCCGACGCCGCGATGGCACGGGCAATCGCCTCGGTGCCACCGGCAAAGGCGTCGAACTCGAACACGCCGACCGGGCCGTTCCAGACGATGGTGCCGGCCGCCTTGAGCTGCGCCGCCAGCCGCGCCGCCGTCTGCGGACCGATGTCGAGGATCATGTCGTCGGCCGCCACGTCGGCTGCCGCCTTGACGGTGGCCGGCGCGTCGGCGGCGAAGGTCTTGGCGGTCACCACGTCGGTGGGGATCGGCACCTCGGCGCCGCGCGCCTTCATGGCATCGATCACCGCGCGCGCCTCGGCCAGCAGGTCGGGCTCGGCCAGGCTCTTGCCGATCGGCAGGCCGGCGGCGAGCATGAAGGTGTTGGCGATGCCGCCGCCGACGATCAGCTGGTCGACGTTCGCGGCCAGCGACTTGAGGATGGTGAGCTTGGTCGACACCTTGGAGCCCGCGACGATGGCCACCAGCGGGCGGCGCGGCGCGCTCAGCGCCTGGGTGATGGCGTCGATCTCGGCCGCCAGCAGCGGGCCGGCGCAGGCCACGGGCGCGTACTGCGCAATGCCGTAGGTCGAAGCCTCGGCGCGGTGGGCGGTGCCGAAGGCGTCGTGCACGAAGATGTCGCACAGCGCGGCCATCTTCTGCGCCAGGGCCGGGTCGTTCTTCTTCTCGCCCTTGTTGACGCGGCAGTTCTCGAGCAGCACGAGCTGGCCGGGCTGCACCTGAACGCCGCCGACCCAGTCGCGCAGCACCGGCACCTCGCGACCCAGCAGCTCGCCCATGCGGGCGGCGACAGGCGCCAGCGAGTCGGCTGGCGTGAATTCGCCCTCGGTCGGCCGGCCCAGGTGCGAGGTGACCATCACGGCCGCGCCCGCGTCCAGCGCCATGCGGATGCACGGGATCGAGGCGCGGATGCGCGTGTCTTCGGTGATGCGGCCGTCGTCGTCCTGCGGCACGTTGAGGTCGGCGCGGATGAACACGCGGCGGCCGGAAGCCTTGCCCTGCGCGCACAGGTCGGAAAAGCGAAGAACATTCATGAAGCGGGGTCCGGAAAGGAGGTCAGAAAAAATCGGCAGGCGTGAGGCCAAGCCTCTGATTCTAAAAGCCCGCTCCGGCGCCTTCGCCCCTACCAGCCAAGCCCCAGATGCAGCGGCAGGTACACCGCCATGCCCGCAACGATGGTCACCAGCACGTCGCGGCGCCACGCATAGGCCAGCGCACCCGCCAGGGCGCCGAAGATGCGCGCGTCCGCCAGCGAGGGCACGAGATGCCCCTGCGCCATCACGATCTCGGGCAGCACCACGGCGGCCAGCGCGGCGATGGGCGCGTACTGCAGGCCGCGCTGCGCCCAGTGCGGCAGGCTCCACGGCTTGCTCGAGATGAAGAAGAAGCTGCGCGCCACCACCGTCACGCAGGCGAGGCCGGCGATGATGAGCACCGTCCAGAGGTCGGTGCCGCTCATGCGCCGCCTGCCTGCGGATCGACCCGCTTCTCGATGGCCAGGCAGGCCAGCACGGCCACCGCGATCGCCACCACGATGTTCAGACGCAGCGGCAGCGCATAGGCCGCCACGGCGGCCGCACCTGCCACCGCCGCAGCCACCATGCGCAGCCGCGTGCTGGCCAGCGAGCACAGGATGCCGACCAGGCACAGGATGCCCGCAAAGCCCAGCCCCCAGCGCGTGGGAATGAAGTTGGCGAGCACGACACCCACCACGCTCGCGCCGACCCAGCTGACCCAGTTGAGAAAGCAGTTGCCCGCCAGATACGCCTCCTGCGCGCGCTGCCCGGCCCGGTCCTGCGCGGGTTCCGGAAAGCGGCGGGTGAACAGCACATAGGTGAGGTCCGCAGTGAGATAGCCGTGGGCCATGCGCTCCCAGCGCGGCAGATGCATGAGGTAGGGCCGCAGGTGCAGACTGAACACCACGAAGCGCAGATTGACGCAGAAACCCGTGGCCAGGATCACCCACAGCGGCGCGCCAGCGACGATCAGCGGGATCGCCGCCAGCTGCGAGCTGCCCGCGAACACCAGCAGTGCCATCAGCAGCGACTCGAACACGCTCATGCCCGACTTGACCATGGCCACGCCCGTCATCAGCCCCCAGGCTGCAATGCCCGGCGCCTGCGGCCACATGTCGCGCACGCCCTGGCGGAACTCCGGATGGCTGTAGTTGGCCCGCGCAAGAAACATCAGGCCGCCCCGGCGCCAAAACGCATGCCGGGCGCGAGCTCGAATCCGCGCAGGAAGTCCGCCACCTTCAGCCGCTTGCCGCCAGGACGCTGCACTTCGGTGACCACGAGGTCGCCCTCGACCGTTGCAATGGCGAACGCGTCGGCGCCGACGGACGTCACCGTGCCGGCGGGCGGTCGCTGCGCGCCCGAAGCCGCTTGCGCTTGCGAGGCCGGCGAGGCGTGGGCCATCCAGAACTTGATCGTCTCGCCGTCCAGCAGGGCCGTCGCGCCGGGAAAGGGGTTGAAGGCGCGCACCCGTCGTGCGAGCAGTTCGGCCGGCTGCGTCCAGTCGATGGCGGCCTCTTCCTTCTCGATCTTGTGGGCATAGGTCACGCCGGCCTCGGGCTGCGGCACCGGCGTCAGACCGCCGCAGGCCGCAAGTTCGAGCGCCTCCACGATCAGCCGGCCGCCGAGTGCGGCCAGACGATCATGCAGGCGGGCCGTGGTGTCGTCCGGCTCGATGGCGACGCGCTCGGTCAGCAGCATGTCGCCGGTGTCCAGGCCCGCATCCATCTGCATGATGGTGACACCGGTTTGGGCATCGCCCGCCTCGATCGCGCGGTGGATCGGCGCCGCGCCGCGCCAGCGCGGAAGCAGCGAGGCATGGATGTTCAGGCATCCCCGGGGCGGGGCGTCGAGCACCCATTGCGGCAGGATGAGCCCATAGGCCGCGACCACCATCACGTCGGCACGGGCCGCCAGGATGGCATCGCGCGCCGATGCAGCGTCTTGCGGGTACTTGCCGTCGAGGCGCAGACTGCGCGGCTGCGCCACCGGCAGGCCATGAGCCACCGCGAACTGCTTGACGGCCGAGGCCTGCAGCTTCATGCCGCGCCCGGCGGGACGGTCGGGCTGGCTCAGGACGAGCACGATCTCGAAGCCCGCCGCATGCAGGCGTTCAAGGGCGGTGCGGGCGAATTCAGGGGTTCCGGCAAAAATCAGGCGCATGGGTCGCAAGTGTCGCTGCATTCGGCACGGCGCACGGGTCGCCGGGCGGGCCAGCTCAGTCGCCCCCGAACCAGGGCCGGATCGGCTCGATCGCCGAATAGATGCGCCGCACGACGCCTTGCGGATCGACGTCGACGTGCAGCAGGTAGGGTGTGGATGCCACCTCGGTGAAACGCCAGGTCCAGACCTCGCCGTCCACGCTGCGCACGCGGGCGGTGTAAGCCGGCCGGCCGAGTTCGCGCAGCAGGTCGTCGGTGCGCCAGCGGCCTTCCGCACCGAGGCTGCGCAGCCAGTCCATGCGCAGGGCCTGATTGACGCGCACCACCTTGCCCGACGCATCGAGGTCGATGTTGAACACCTGGCGGCCGGCGGGCTGGCCGGAGTACTGGAGGCGCGTGCCGTCGGCCAGCGGCCACACGGCCGTCGGCGACCCGAGCGCGGCGACCACCTGGTCGCGCGGCGTGCCGGGCGCGACCGAGCCGGGCAGGCTGACGCACGCAGCCAGGCTGGCAGCCAGCACGAGCCCGAGGGCGAGGCGATGCAGCGTCATGGTTCAGGCGTCCTTCAGGGCCCGGTGCGCAGGTCGGGTGTTCAGACCCGCTCCTCGCGCTGCAGTTTGACCATCTTGGTCTTGATGCGGTTGCGCTTGAGCGGCGAGAGGTATTCGACGAACACCTTGCCCAGCAGGTGGTCCATCTCATGCTGGATGCACACGGCCAGCAGGCCGTCGGCCTCGATCTCGCGTGAATGGCCCTGGCCGTCCAGCGCCTGGACCTTCACCGCCACCGCGCGCTCCACGCCGTCGTAGATGCCCGGCACGGAAAGGCAGCCTTCCTCGTTCTTCTTCGTCTCGGGGCTGGCCCAGATGATCTCGGGGTTGATCAGGACCAGCGGATCGTTGCGTTCTTCCGACACGTCGATCACGATCAGCCGCTCGTGCACGTCGACCTGGGTTGCGGCCAGGCCGATGCCGTTGGCGTCGTACATGGTCTCGAGCATGTCGGCGATCAGCCCCTGGATGCGCGCGTCCACCGCGGCGACGGGTTTGGCCACGGTATGCAGCTTCGGGTCCGGGAATCTGAGAATGGGGAGTAAAGCCATGAAAACTCGCAAAAGGTGTCGCTATTTTCGCTACTTTTGGCTTCAGGGGCAGCAGCCAAAGGCAATAATCGTTGCCCAATCAAGGGCTTGAGCGCAAAATCGCCAGTGATTTGTCAAGAGAACCCGGCGGGCGCACCGCCCCGGGTCCGGCCCGGGGGGCATCCCAGATGCAGCACGCTATGACGACACGAAAAATGATTCAAACCAAAGTGGCATCCCCCGCGCGGCAGCGCGCGGGCGTTCTGGCCGGCAGCCTGACCCTGAGCGCCCTGGCCCTGGCCGCGCTGCCTGCGCAGGCCCAGAATTATCCCGTCACGCCGGGCCAGAAAGCCACGGCCGAGCAGGTCGCACAGACCGGCGTGCCGCTCAGCGAGCTGGCCCCCAACGCCCCCGACAACTACACCGTCAAGCGCGGCGACACCCTCTGGGCGATCTCGGGCATGTACCTCAAGAGCCCGTGGCGCTGGCCCGAGCTGTGGGGCATGAACCTGCAGGACATCCGCAATCCGCACCGCATCTATCCCGGCCAGCAGCTGTACCTGGACAAGTCCAACGGCCGCGCCACGCTGCGCACCCGCTCGGCGGGCGCGAGCGACGGGCCGCCGACCGACACCGTGCGCGTGTCACCCCGCACCCGCTACGAATCCCTGGCCGACGGTGCGCTGCCCACGCTGCAGGCCAATCTGATCGAGCCCTTCCTGGCCGAGCCCATCATCGTCGACGAGCAGGGCCTGCTGGCCGCTGCCCGCATCGTCGCCACCCGCGAAAGCCGCGTGCTTCTGAGTCGCGGCGACCGGGCCTATGCACGCGGCCAGGGCAATGCCATGCTGTCGGGCGACAAGGGCTCGCCCTGGGAGTACCGGGTGTTCCGCAACGCCACGCCGCTGAAGGACCCGACCACGGGTGCCGTGCTCGGCTACGAGGCTCAGTACATCGGCAAGGCCGAACTGGTGCGCGGCGAGACCACCGGCAAGAGCATCGACAAGGACGGCAAGGAGCAGACCGACATCGTGCCGGCCACGATCGACATCGTCTCCTCCAAGGAAGAAATGCGGGTGGGCGACCGCCTCCTGCCCGAGCCGCCGCGCGAGCTGCAGAACTACACCCCGCGCGCGCCCGACCGCGCCGTCAACGGCGTGATCGTCTCGGTCTACGGCTCGGCGGTGCGCAATGCCGCGCAGAACCAGGTCGTGGTCATCAACAAGGGCACGGCCGACGGCGTTGCCAGCGGCCACATCATGGCCATCATCAGCGACGGCGAACGCCTGGTCGACCGCACGGTGGCCGGCGAGCGCACTCCCATCAAGCTGCCCGACGAACGCAACGGGCTGCTGATGGTGTTCAGACCCTTCGAGCGGCTGTCCTACGCGCTCATCCTCGACGTCAAGGACGGCGTCAAGGTGGGTGACCGCGTCACGAACCCGCGCTAAGCAGTCCGCGCGGGACTTTTCACAAGTCCCTTCTTCTTCGGTGACCCATGGAACGCGATGAACTCGCGGGGTGGCTGCGCCTCACCCTCACGGAGGGCGTCGGCAACGACGGCCTGCGCAAACTCCTTTCGGCTTTCGGCCTGCCCGACGCCATCTTCGGCCAATCCGCCGCCACGCTCGAACAGGTCGTGCCCGCCGCCCAGGCTCGCGCCCTGAAGTCCGAGCCGCCCGAGCTGGCCGCGCTGCTGGCGGCAACGCTCGAGTGGCTGGCCGCGCCCGGCCCGCATCGGCGCCGCATCGTCACGCTCGGCGATGCGGACTATCCGGCGTCCCTGCTGAACCTCGCCGACCCGCCGCCCATGCTCTACCTCATGGGCGCGCTGGACCGCCTGCCGCAGCCCGAGCGAGCCATCGCGATCGTCGGCAGCCGCAATCCCACGCCTCAGGGCGAGGACAACGCCCGGCAGTTCGCGCGTGCGCTGGCGCAGGCCGGCCTCACGGTGGTGTCGGGCCTGGCGCTGGGCGTGGATGGCGCGGCGCACCAGGGGGCGCTCGACGGCTGGGGCGCCCTGGCGCCAGACGCCGATCCACCCGTCCCGCCCAGCACCATTGCCGTCATCGGCACCGGGCTGGACCGCGTCTACCCCAAGCGCCACCTGGCTCTCGCGCACCGGATCGCCGAGACCGGGCTCATCGTCAGCGAGTTCCCGATCGGCACGCCGCCGCTGAGCCACAACTTCCCGCGCCGCAACCGCATCATCGCGGGGCTCGCTCAGGGCACGCTCGTGGTGGAGGCCGCACTCGGCTCCGGCTCGCTGATCACGGCACGTGAAACCGCCGAGCAGGGCAAGGACGTGTTCGCCATTCCCGGCTCCATTCACTCGCCGGTATCGCGCGGCTGCCACGCGCTGATCCGCCAGGGGGCCAAGCTCGTGGAGTCGGCGCAGGACGTGCTGGAGGAACTCCGCTGGCCGCCTGCAGCTCTCACCGCCATGAAGACGCCCGCGCCTGTCGCCACACTGGCCGGTGACGTGCGCCCGGAGGCAGCGCGCAGCGACGACGTCCTGCTCCAGCGCATGGGCTACGACCCGGTCAGCCTCGACGCGCTCGTCGCCCGCACCGGCATGGACACCGCGTCGCTGCTCGCGGCCCTGCTGGAGCTGGAGCTGGCCGGCGCGGTCGCCCGTCTGCCGGGCGGGTTGTACCAGCGCATGGCGACCGCCTGAGCCACGAGTGGCGCGTGGCCGGCAACCCCGCAAGGCCACAAGCCGCGTCCGGCCAAAAAAGCGCTTGCCTGCACGACAGGGTTCTGCGCTATATTGGGGCCATGTTTGAAGTGCTCGCCTACGTGTACGAAAACTATTGGCGAGGGGATGCCTGCCCCGAGCCGCAGCAGCTGGGCCGCAAGCTCAGCGCCGTCGGGTTCGACCCCGACGAGATCCAGCAGGCCCTGACCTGGCTCGACGGGCTGAGCCTCATGGCGCACGGCACGTCGCTGGGCGCCTCGGGCTCCGCCGGTGCCGCCACGCCAACCGGCAGCCCCTCCGACATCATCGTCACCGACGCCCTGCTGCCCGGTCAGTCGCCCGACAGCCTGCGTGTCTACTCGGTCGCCGAGCAGGACCACCTGGGCGCCCGCTGCCTGGGCTTTCTCAGCTTTCTCGACAGCTCGGGCGTGCTGCCGCCGGCCATGCGCGAAATCGTCATGGACCGCGCCATGGCCGCGCCGGGCGATCCGGTGTCGCTTGAAGACTTCAAGATCATCGTCCTCATGGTCTACTGGACCTTCGGCGAAGAACCCGACGCACTCGTCCTCGACGAACTCTGCGACGACGCGAGCGACCGCATAGCACATTGACCGTTGCATCGATCCCCCTGAGTCAGGGGGGGCCGATACCGCAAACAAGGGATGTGACATTCACTTGCAGCTTGTAAGCTCGATTGGCACGTAACCGGTTGCTACGTAACCGGGCGACATCGAGCTTTCTTACTAACTGGAGTGAACCCCATGAACAAATGGATGAAGACCCTGCTGTGCGGCGTCGCCGCAGCGGCATTGGTGGCCTGCGGAGGCGGTGACGACACGACGACGACCGCGACGACTGGCGGCGGTGGCTCGACGGCAGCGCCAGCTGCGATGACCGGCCTGGGCGAACAAGGATTCGCCGTGGCGCAGTTCGGAGTCGGTGCAGCAGTTGACGGCATGATCATTCCGGTCGCACCGTTCGCTCCCCCGACGTCACTGGAATCGCCGCAGGCTGCGCCCCCTCAAGACCCGATGGACATTTCATCGCGGTGTCAGACGGGATCGGCAACGCAACAGCAAACGGGTGAGTCGACCTATCAACTCGTCTATACGAACTGCAGGAACGCCGACTCTGAAGCCACCTACAACGGCGTGATCAACGTGACGGCCGTCAATGGCATGGGCGAGGAAGACACCGATTACACAGCTGACTTCGACTCCACGGGGCTCACCGTCACGGTCAACAACAACTCCAAGACGCTCACCTTCGTCTACAAGAACCGTACGGATGTGGAATCGCACGCGATGGTCATGAGCAACATCGTCCGCAGCGGCAACAACATCACCAAGGTCAAGAACGTGATGAACGTCTCGATCAACCTGGGCGCTTCGAGCAATGTGACGCTCCAGGATTACGCCATGACCTTCGACAGCACCGTCAATCCGGAAACCATCGATCTGTCGGGCAAGTACGTCATCCGGCTCAAGCCCAGTGACTTCATCAGCCCGCTGCCCGCAGGCGTTCCAGACATGGAAATCCCGCTGACGTTCACCGTCACCACCAACCCGATCCTCAAGGTCGGTACCGGCGACGGCTTCTCTGGCGGTACGCTCATCATGTCGGACACCACGCTCGGCTACAAGGTCGAAACCAACTTCACCGACAAGAAGATCACCATCACGGTCGCGGGTCAGGCCACCACGTACGGCTTCTGACGCTAGCGCAACGATCTTCCCTCAAGCCGCCCACCCGGGCGGCTTTTTCATTTCCGTCTGCAAGTCAAGCGTCAACACCCGCTCATCCGCCCAGCTCCGCTGGCAGCGGCATGAACGAGGAGCGGAACGAACCCGGCGTCTGCGTGGCGCGCGGCAGTTCGATGCGGATCACGGCGCCGCCTTCCTGCGCGTTGGCGGCGCTGATGGTGCCGCCGTGCGCGGCCACGATCTTGCGGCAGATCGACAGGCCCAGGCCGGTGCCTCCGGAGCCGTCGCGGGTGCGGCTGGACTGCACGAAGGGCTCGAAGATGAGCGCCAGCTCGGCCTCGGGGATGCCCGGCCCCTGGTCGCGCACCGTGAGCACGAGACGGTCTTCGTCCATGGCGCCGGTGACGGTGATGGCGCCACCACGCGGCGAAAAGCGGATGGCGTTGGCCAGCACGTTGAGCAGCACCTGCACGATGCGCGGCGAGTCCATGCGCGCCATCATCGGCCGCTCCGGCAGGCTGAGCGCCGTGTGCAGGCCCGCACGCTCGACCATCAGCGCCACTTCGGCGAGCGCCGCATTCACCAGCTCGCGCAGATCGGCCAGCGCATGGCCGGCCCCGGCCGTGCCGCTGTCCTGCTTGGCCATGTCGAGCAGGTCGTTGACGAGACCGAGCATGCGCTCGCCGGAGGCATTGATGTGGCCGAACATGTCGGCCAGCCGGGGCGTGACACCCGGCGCATGCAGGCCCAGCTCCGAGAAGCCGATGATCGACTGCAGCGGCGTGCGCAGCTCGTGGCTGACGTTGGAGATGAATTCGGACTTGGCGCGCGCATTCTCCTGCGCCGCGTCGCGCGCCTCGCGGGTGGCGCGTTCGGCCTCGCGGAACTCGGTGATGTCCACCACCACGCACAGCACCGAGTCGCGCCGCCCGCTCGCACCGCACACGGCGACCTTGCTCACCAGCAGGTCGCGGCGGGATCCGTCCGGGTGCGCAAAGCCGGCCTCATAGCGGACCGCACCCACGCCGCTGCGCAGCTGGGCATCGCGCGCTTCGTGAACGGCGGCGTCCTCGGGCGTCAGCCAGCCTGCGGCGGGCTGGCCGAGCACGTCGGCACGCTGGCGCCACATGAAGTCCTCCCACGCCTTGTTGACCGCGATGTAGCGGCCCTGGCTGTCGAGCATGGACACCGGCACGGGACTGGTCTCCAGGATCATGGCCGTGAGATCGAGCTGGGCCCGGAGCTCCTGCTGCGCGACCTCGCGCGAGCGCAGGCTGCGCCGCGCGGCCACCGTCATCGCGGCAAAGGCCAGCACGATCAGCGCGGCAAAGGCGCCGAGCGGCGCGACGCGCTCGCGCCAGTCCGCATCGAGCAGTGACACGGGCCGCTCGACCAGCACCACCAGCGCCTGGGAGCGGGAGGCCTGGTAGGCGACCAGACGCGCGCCACCGCTGCCGCCGGCATCCACGAACACCCCGTGGCTGCGCTGCGGCAGTTCGCGGCGGAAGACCGCGTGGTCTGCCAGGCTCCGGCCCGCCCCGGCGGCAAGGGTCTGCGACGTCGCCAGCACCGCCCCCTGATACGACGTGAGCATCGCGATGCGGCCTTCGTCCGCACGGGACAGTGGCTGCAGGCCCAGAAGCGCGTCCGGATGGATCAGCGCCACCAGCGCCGCGTTGCGCCCATTGCGCAGACGCAGGCGCATGGCATACGGCACCATGCCCAGCCCGGGCGGCGCGCTGAGCGCACCCGGCACTGCGCCCAGGTCGGCCAGGTTGCGCCCCGCCATCCATGGGCCGATCACACCGCGCCCTTCGGCGAGCGCGCCCAGCGCCGAGAGGTCGGGCCGCGCACCGAGGTCGCCGGGATGGGTCGCGGCCACCACCTGGCCGTCGGGCCCGACCAGCGACAGGCTGCGGATGAAAGGCAGGCCCACGAGCGCCTGCGCCATGCCGGCCTGCAGGGCGCGCTGGCCGGCGCCGTCCTGCGCGCCGCGCGCGAGCTCCGTCAGGTTGGACATGACCACACCCGCGGTCTCGAACGACCGGGTGGCCTGCTCGTCGAGCACGGTGGCCAGCAGTTCGGCCTGGGTGGCCTCACGCTCCAGCACCTCTTCGCGCTCCTGGTGCATGAGCCAGGCCGTGGCTGCCAGCACCACAGCGACCAGGCCGACACCGACCCACACGGCAGCCGCGCTCGGCTCGACCGAAAGGCGAGGTACCGAAAGCCCGCGCTGGAAAGAACAAGGATTTTTTTTCATTCCGGACCTGCAGAGATGGCAAACCGGGCCGAAATCAGGATCACAACCCTCGGAATCTCGGCGCCATGACCTCCTTTTCGTCCAACGAAGCCGCAACTAAAAGGCTTTTCACCAGCTTCGAGGCCGAGCGCGCGCTGGCCGAGCTGCTGCAGGCCCGGCCGCCGGCGCTGCGCGCGCCGGCCAGGGCACCCAGGGTGCTGCTGATCGAAGATTCGCCCCACATCCAGAACCTCGTGCGCCTGCTGTTGGCGCGGGACTTCCCGGGCGTCGAGCTGCACATGGCATCGGACGGCGACAGCGGCCTGCTGGAATGCGCCCGCTTGCAGCCGGACGCGCTGATCGTGGACATCCTGCTGCCCGGCATCGACGGCGCGCTCCTGGTGGCCAGCCTGCGCACCCAGCCGGGCTTCAATGCCGAGCGGCTGATCATCATGACCTCGCTGGACACGCCGGATCTGGAGCCCTACGTCTGGGCCTTCGACGGCCTGCAGGTGGTGCCCAAACGCCAGTTGCCCGTGCGTCTGAGCCCCCTGCTGGCGCGCGCGCTGCGCAGGCGCGGGGAAGCCCGCGCATGAGCCGCCCCCGCATCGTGCTGATGGAAGACGACGCGCCGATCAGCTCGCTCGTGTCGTTCGCGCTGGAGGACATGGGCGTGGACCTCGTCATCTGCGCCAACGTGCCCGAGGCCGTGGCCCGGCTCAAGGAGACGCCGGCCGCCCTGCTGATCATGGACCTGATGCTGCCAGGCGAGTCGGGCCTGTCCTTTCTCCAGCGGCATGCGGCCGCCCCGCTGTTCGCCGCGACGACCCGCGTCATGGTCTTCAGCGCCGGCCTGACCCAGGCGATGCGCCGTCACCTGGAGCCGCTGGGCGTCTGGAGGATGCTCGCCAAGCCCGCCAGCATCCTCACCTTGCGGGCCTGCGTCGAAGACGCCCTGCAGGACGCCCGCGAGGGGCCGACGCGGAACCTGCGTGCCGAGCCGACCCAGCCCGCCTCTGCCAAGGCACGACCCGCCGGCAACGACCTGTTCGGCGGCAACGCCTGGCTCGTCGCAGCCTACAGCGATGCCTGCCTCGGCCAGTTTCCGCACGACGTGGAGGACGGCGACGCCGCTGCCACGCAGGGCGACTTCGTGGTCCTGCGGGCACTGGGCCACAACCTCAAGACCGCCCTGAAGCTTCTCGGCCACGACGGCGCCTCGGCCCGCGCCGCGGCGCTCGAAGTTGCCGCAGCGCAGCGCAACACGGCTGCCGCCCCCGCCCTGTGGCGCGGTCTGCGCAAGGACCTGACCGACATTCTGCGCAGGCACGCCGAGGCGCCAGCGCACTGAAGAAAGCCGCCAGGCGGCCGAAATCAACGAAAGCGCCCCCTTTCTCGCCTGCCGGGCGGGTCGCCACTCTGGCAAAAGTCCACCGCGTGGACTAATGTCGGTGCAAGGCGGGCTTGCAACTCACTCCTACGGAAGGTCATGATGCCGACATCGAGTCTGTGGACTCCGTCGCTGCGCGCCAGGCTTGCGATCCTGCTGGTCGTGGCCTGTCTCCTGCCCCAGTGCTACACCGAGTACGTGGCGCTGCGGCAGACCCATGCCCAGCTCACGGCGGCCAAGCAGACACAGCTGGCGGCCCGCGCCGACCAGATTGCGGTCGAGTTCGACGCCATCCACCAGGGCTACCGGCGCGCGCTCGAGCGCGTGGCACACCGCCGGGACATCGTGACGTCCTGCGCGGACCGCCGGCCTCCGGCCGGCGATCTGCGCGTGCGCATTCTCGACCTGCTGCAGTCCTTTCCCGCCAGCGACCCCAACGTGCGGGGCGCCGGACTGATCGACGCGACCGGCCGGGTCGTGATCGCTACCGAGCGCGTACTCGAAGGCCTGGACTTCTCGGGACGCAACTCGGTGCGCGCCGCCCAGGCCGGCCAGCCGGTGACCTCGGGCATCTACGTATCGTCTTCGCTCACGGGTGAGCGGGCCAGCGTGGCCTATCTCGCGCCGGTTCTCGACGGCAAGCGCGTCGCCTGCATCGTCGGCATCTGGGTCAACGCCGAACTCTTCTGGCGCGAGCTCCAGCAGGCCAACAACCTCGCGGGCGAAGGCAGTTACGCGGTTCTGCTGGATGCCAACGGCGTGCGGATCGGACACTCCTCATCCCCCGATTCGCTCTTTCGGCCGACCGGACGGCTCGACGTGGTGCTGACCGACAAGCTGGTGGCCGAAGGCCGCTTTGGCAAGCGCACGCGCGAGCTGCTGGCCGACGTGCGGGAATTCCCCGAGCAGTTCGCGCGCGCGCGCGATCCGCGGCCCGACGGCGCGCCGTTTCGCGGAATCTCCCCCATCAACAATGCCTGGAATCACGGGGTTGGAAGGCGCCTGCAGCAGATCGACTGGACGGTCTTCTACATGGCGCCGGAGACCGAACTCGAGAACGAACTCGCGGCGGCCACCCGTGCCCGGCTGCTGTTTGCCGGCGGCATTCTCGCGCTGACGCTGCTGGCTGGCTGGCTGCTTGCCAGCCGCATCCTGCGCTCGGTCGGGGTGCTGACGCGCGCGACCACGGCCATCGCGGCCGGCACACCCGGCGTGCAGGTGCCGCCCCTGGGCAACGACGAACTGGGCGAGCTTGGACGCAGCTTCAACACGATGGCGACGCGCCTGCAATCTCAGGCCGAGGCGCTGCGCGCGGCCAACGACGATCTCGAGAAGCGCGTGCAGGAGCGCACGCGCGAGGCCACCGAGACGGCCGAGCGCCTGGCCGCGGAAATCCGCGAACACGCGGCCGCCGACGAGCGCACGCTGAGCCACCAGCGCCTGCTGCAGGCCATCCTGGACAACTCCGGCGCCGTGATCTACGCCAAGGACACGGCCGGCCGGTTCATGCTGGTCAACAACCGCTTCTGCGAGCTGTTTGGGCTGGACCAGAATGCCGCAATCGGCAAATCCGACCGCGACCTCTTCGGTGCCGAGGTGTCCCGGGCCTTCGAGGTCGTCGACCAGCAGGTGATGCGCGAGGGTGAGCCGCTCATCCGCGAGGAGCTGGTGCCGCAGCCCGATGGCGACCACACCTATCTGTCGGTCAAGTGCCCGCTGCGCGATGCCGATGGCACCGTGCAGGGCCTGGTGGGCATCTCCACCGACATCACCGACCGCAAGCGCGACCAGGCGCGCCAGCTGGCGCAGCTTGAACGGCTCAAGCAGATCGAGCAGATCACCACCGCCATCGGCGAGCGCCAGGACCTGCGCAGCATCTACCAGGTGACGATCGGCAGCCTGGAAGACAGCATGAACCTCGACTTCAGCTGCCTGTGCACCCACGACGCGGTCGGCCAGATGCTGCGCGTGGTGCACCTGGGCCAGCGCAGCCATGCGCTGCTGGACCGGCTCACGCTCACCGAGAACTCGCTGATCCCGGTCGACACCAACGGCCTGGGCAAGTGCATCCGAGGGCAGCTCGTCTACGAACCCGACATCGGCACCAGCAGCTTCCCCTTCCCGCGGCGGCTGGCCCGTGGCGGTCTGCGATCCGTGGTGCTGGCACCGCTGAGCTTCGAGGGCCACGTTTTTGGCGTGCTGATCGCGGCGCGCCGCAACCCGCAGGCCTTCGACAGCGGCGACTGCGAGTTCCTGCGCCAGGTCAGCAGCCACGTCGCGCTGGCCGCGCACCAGACGCAGCTCTACGATGACCTGCGCGCGGCCTACGAGGACCTTCGCCACACCCAGGAGTCGGCGCTGCAGCAGGAGCGACTGAGCGCGCTCGGCCAGATGGCCAGCGGCATTGCGCACGACATCAACAACGCCATCTCGCCGGTCGCCCTCTACACCGAGACCCTGCTGGAGCGCGAGCCCGACCTGAGCCCGCGCACCCGCAACTACCTGGAGATCATCGCGCGCTCGATCGAGGACGTCGCCGCTACCGTGAGCCGGATGCGCGAGTTCTCGCGGCCCCGCGAGCCACAGGCCAACCTGGTCCCGCTGGACGTCAGTGAACTCGTCGGCCAGGTCATCGACCTCACCCGCGCCCGGTGGCACGACATGGCGCTGCAGCAAGGGGTGGCCATCGAGCTGGCCACCGACATCGCGCCACACCTTCCCGCCGTGCTGGGCATCGCCGGCGAAGTGCGCGAGGCCCTGATCAACCTCGTCTTCAATGCCGTGGATGCGATGCCCGGCGGCGGCACGCTCACGCTGCGCTCGCGGCTGAGCGACGATGCGCGGCAGGTCGTGGTCGAGGTGGCCGATTCCGGTCTGGGCATGGACGAGGAAGTCCGCAAGCGCTGCTTCGAGCCGTTCTTCACCACCAAGGGCGAACGCGGCACCGGACTGGGACTGGCCATGGTCTATGGCGTGATGCAGCGGGCCGACGGCGAGGTCACCATCACGAGCCAGCCCGGCGAGGGAACGACGGTGCGCCTGCTCTTCAACGTTCCGCAGGCGGACACCGCCGGAGCCGGCGAAGCGGCGCCCGCGCTGCCGCCGGCGCAGGCACCCGCCCCGACCCGCATCCTCGTGGTCGACGATGACCCGACCCTGCTGCGCTCGCTGTGCGAATCGCTGCGTGCCGATGGCCACGACGTCACGGGCGCCGCTGGCGGCGAAGCGGGCATCCAGGCCTTCACCGAAGTGGCCGGGACGCCCGACGAGTTTGCGGTGGTCTTCACTGACCTGGGCATGCCCCGCGTCGGCGGGCGCGAGGTGGCCGCTGCGATCCGCCAGCTGTCGGCGCAGGTCCGGATCATCCTGCTGACCGGCTGGGGCCAGCGGCTGACCGACAACGCCGATGTGCCGCCCGGCGTGGACCTCGTCCTGAGCAAGCCGGCGCGTATCCGCGAGCTGCGCGCGGCACTCGCCGGCACAGGCGGGCCCACGCCATGACGGCGCCAGCGCCAACGGCAGGCAAGCCGCCCGACCCGGCAGCGGTGAAGGGCGCCGACGCGGCAGCAGCAAAGGGCGCCGAAGCGGCGCCGGGCCCGGACGCCGGCCCGCGCCTGCTGATCGTCGACGACGAGGCGGCGCACATGCGGGCGCTGTGCGACACCCTGGGCGCCGTCGGCTACCGCACCACAGGCTGCAGCAACGCTGCGGACGCACTGGCCGTGCTGGCCGGTGCACAGCACGACCTGCTGCTGTCGGACCTGCAGATGCCGGGCATGGACGGCATTGCGCTGATGCGTGCCGCGCTGGCGGCCGACCCGTCACTCACCTGCATCATCATGACGGGCCAGGGCTCGATCGCGTCGGCCGTCGAGGCCATGCAGGCCGGTGCGCTCGACTACATCCTCAAGCCCTTCAAGCTGTCGGTCGCGCTGCCCGTGCTCACGCGCGCGCTGCAGGTGCGCGAGCTGCGCGTGCGCAACGCGACCCTGGAGGCCCAGGTGCATCGCCAGCTGCAGGAACTCGAAGCCTCCAACCGCGACCTGGAAGCCTTCTCGTACTCCGTCTCGCACGACCTGCGCGGTCCGCTGCAGGCGATCGGCGGCTTCAGCCTCATGCTGGACGAGCGGCTGCGCACGTCGCTGGACGACACGTCGCGCCACTACCTCAGCCGCATCCGCGCCGGCGTCGTGCGCATGGGCCAGCTGGTCGACGGGCTGCTCGCGCTCGCGCATGTCGCGCGCAAGCCGCTGCAGATGCGTCCGGTGGACCTGCAGGCGCTGGTCGCCTCCGTCGCCGAGGAGCTGCAGTCCTCCGGTGCACTGGCCCCGGGCGCCTTGCGGGTACAGCCCGGCCTGCCCGCCACCAGCGGCGATCCCGTGCTGCTGCGGCAGGTGCTGATGAACCTGCTGTCCAATGCGGCCAAGTTCTCCGCGCACCGGCAGCCGCCGGCCATCGAGGTGGGTTTTGCGCTGCGCGAGGGCACGCCGGAGTACTTCGTGCGCGACAACGGCGCCGGCTTCGAGATGGAGTTCGCCTCGCGCCTGTTCGAGCCGTTCCAGCGCTTCCATCACGAGCGTGACTTCGCCGGCACGGGCATCGGCCTGTCGATCGTGCACCGCATCATTGCGCGCCATGGCGGGCGGATCCGCGCCGAAACCGCACCCGAGGAGGGCGCCTGCTTCTTCTTCACGCTGGCGCCCGGGGCCGGGGGTCCGCTCAAGAACGCTGCGGCGGCGCCGACATCTTCGGCATGATCGTCCCGCATCCCGACCTCTGCGATGAATGGACGGCCCGGCTGGCCGATCTGCCCATTCCCGTGCTCGCCAGCACCGCGGCGCTGCTGGCACACTGGCGCGCCGACCCGGACCGGGTCGATGCCAACAGCATGGCCGACGCCATCCTGCGCGACCCGCTGATGACGCTGCGCGTGCAGATCTGCATGGCCCAGGCCCTGTCGCGGCGGCTGGAGACGCCGGTGGAGACGGTCACCGCCGGACTCGTGCATCTGGGCATCGAGCCGTTTCTCGCGCGCTTTGCCGACGTGCCGGTGCTCGAAGACGTGCTGGCCGCGCAGCCCGAGGCACTGGCCGGCGCGCTGGAGGACGTCCACACCGCGCACCACGCGGCGCGCCTGGCGGCGGCGATTGCGATCGAACGCATGGACGAGCATGCCGAGCTGCTGCACCAGGCTGCGCTGCTGTCGAACTTTTCCAGCCTGCTGCTGTGGGTGCACCACCCTCTCCTGATGCTGGACATGGCGCACCGCCAGCGGGTCGACCGCAGCCTGCGCAGCGCCGACCTCCAGCGCACGGTGCTCGGCACCGAGCTGGCGGCGCTGGAGCAGTCGCTGATGGAGCGCTGGAGCCTGCCGCCCAAACTGCGCCACCTCATGCACGCGGGCCATGCTGCTGCCGGCGGCCCGCAAAGCGTCGCACTCGGCCTGCGCATTGCCCGCCACTCGCGCGAAGGCTGGGACAACCCGGCCCTGCCGGACGACTTCACCGAACTGGGCCGGCTGCTCAGCCTCACGCCGGCAGCGGCGGCATCGCTGGTGTACCGGGTGTGAAGCGCGCGGCGCGGGCCGCCTCGCTCAGCGGACCTTGAGCCGGGCCTCTTCGAGCAGCTTCCTCGACACCTCCACGTCCGCGCGCAGGCTGTCGGCAAAGGCCCTGGGCGCCAGCAGCTCGGGCACCATGTACTGCCGCTCCATGAACGCCGCCATGCGCCGCGATTCGGCTGCCCGGGCGATCTCCTGGTAGAGCGCTTCGACGCGTGCCGGCGGCGTACCCACGGGCGCGAAGAAGGCGTACCACACGCCCGCCTGGAAATCCTTCTGGCCCAGGCTCTCGGCCAGTGTGGGCGTATCGCGGAACTCGGCGATTCGCCGCGTCGAGCCGACGCCCAGCGCGGCGAGCGCGCCCGACTTGATGTGCTGCGCCGCCGCAGGCAGTGACACGAGACTGACCAGCACGTTGCCCGCGATCACGTCGGTCAGCGCCTGGCCCGTGGCCTTGTAGCGGATCTCCTGCAGCTGCAGCCCCGTGGCCTTGTTGAGCAGCTCGCCATAGATCTGCCCCGGCGAGCCCACGCCGGCGGACGCGTAGCTGGCGCTGGAGGGGTCCTTGCGCACGTGCTCCTTGAGCTGGGCCACGGAGCGGATACCCCACTTGCCGGCCGTGACCAGCACGAGCGGCACCGAGCCGACCCTCGCCACGGGAATGAAGGACGTCTGCGGGTCGTAAGGCGGCTTGTCCAGTGCGTAGGGCGAAGTGACGAAGGGCGGATTCGCGGTGAACAGCAGGGTGTTGCCATCGGCTGCGGCGCGCATGGCGTACTGCGTGCCGATGACCCCGGCCGCACCGTCGCGGTTTTCCACGACCACGGCTGTCTTCATCTGACCCTGGAGAATGTCGGCGAACTCCCGACCCAGCAGGTCCAGGCCGTTACCGGTCGAATACGGCACGACGAGGGTGACGCGGTCGGCGGTTGGCAACTGCGCCTGTGTCGCCGCAGGCAGCCAGGCGCCGATCACGCACAGCGCAAGTGACGCGGCATGCGCCCGCCAGGCGCGCCGGGATCCGGTGAGATGGGTCTTGGAATGCATGGGTCCTGTCTCCTGATGAAAGGTGTTGTGGCCAAATGCCCAGCGACGCCGACGATGCGGCAGGTCAGCCCACCGCCGGCTGCGGTGAGTCCGCCACGGGGGAGCGCGCCGGCTTCTTGAAAGCCTGAGCTGCCAGCGCGCCCGAGCGGATCGCCTCGCGCAGGGCGAACTTCTGCACCTTGCCCGAGGTGGTGGTGGGCATCTCGTCGACGTAGTACCAGCGCACCGGTGCCTTGTAGCCAGCCAGCCGTTCGCGGCAGTGCCGGTAGAGATCGGCCGCCTCCGGCTGCGCCACGCCCGCGCGCAGCCGGATCACGGCCGCCACGACCTCGCCCCATTGGCGGTCCGGCTCGCCCACCACGCTGACCTCCTGGACGGCCGGGTGCTCCAGCAGCACGTTCTCGATCTCGCGCGGATAGATGTTCTCGCCGCCACGGATGATGCAGTCCTTGAGCCGGCCGGTAATGCGCAGGTAGCCGGCCGCGTCCATAGCAGCCACGTCGCCGGTACGCAGCCAGCCGTCGGGCGTGAGCGCATCGGGCTGGCCCGGCGGCAGGTTGTAGTAGCCCTTCATGACCTGGTAGCCGCGAGCCCAGATCTCGCCCGCCTCGCCCAGGGGCCGCACCGCGCCGGTGGCCGGGTCGGCGATCTTCACCTCCATGCGCGGCGAGGGCTGGCCAATGGTCAGAGTCTGGCGCTCGATGGTGTCGTCGGGCGAGGTCTGGCACACCACGCCATTGAGCTCGGTCTGGCCGAAGGTGATGGTGAAGCGGCAGCCGAACTCCTCCTTGGCACGGCGCACCAGGGCCTCCGGCACGGGCGAGCCGCCGCTCATGAGGGTGCGCAGGCTGCTCAGGTCGCGCTGCCTGGCCAGCGGCGACTCCAGCAGGCGCACAACCATCGTGGGAACGGCATGCAGGTGGTTGACCCTCTCCTGCTCGATGATGCGCAGCATGTCGTCGGCGTCGAAGGCCGGCTGCAGCACGAAGGTGCCGCGCGAGGTCATGGCGCCGAGCTCGCTGCCCGCGCAGCCACCCACATGAAACAGCGGCATCGCCGTCGCCCAGACACCGCCGTCGGGAAAGGTCGCGCGCCGCGCGGCGAAGCGCGAGGCGTTGACCACGCCGCGGTGGTGCAGCCGCGCCCCCTTGGGCTGACCCGTCGTGCCCGAAGTGAACTGGATCTGCACCACGTCCTCGGGCGACACCGCCGGCAGCGGCATGGCGGGATCGGCCGTGGCGACGAAGGCGGCCCAGTTGTCCAGGCAAAAGGCCTCGCGCAGGTCCGGCAAGCCCGCTTCGGGTTCGCGCAGCCGCTGCACGATGCCGCGCATGTCCACGCCCCGGTGGCCGGCCGCATGAAAGATGCCCGCAGCGCCCGAGGCCGACAGCACGTGGCGGACCTCCTGGGCGAGGTAGGCCGGGTTGACGGTCACGAGCACCAGCCCCGCCAGCGCCGCCCCGTGCTGCAGCAGCACCCACTCGGCACAGTTGGGTGACCAGACCGCGACCCGCTCGCCGGGCCGGAAGTGGCGCAGCAGCGCCCGGGCCGCGCCTTCCGCGCAGGCAAGCAGCTCGCCATAGGTCCAGCGGCGGGAGGGCCGGGGCGGCGGCGGCGCCTCCACGAAGCCCACGCGGTCCGGAACCTCGCGCGCCAGCCGGCGCAGCAGGTCCCCCAGCGTGATGTCGTCCAGCGGCGCCGAGAAGTCGCCGGGCCAGTAGGACTCGGTCAACGGCAATGACAGCGCAGGGAGCGACGCGACGGACCCGGCAACGGACGCCACGGAGGCCGCGGCCGGCGGCGCAGAAGAAGACGGCCGCTCAGACGGCATGGACGGTCCCCTGTTCCTGGCGGGCAGGGGCAGCGGGCGCGCTGGCCGTGGTGGCCGGCGCCAGCGCGATCAGCGCGTCCACGGCCACGACGGCGCCGTCGCTGACCACGAGCGGGTTGACGTCGAGCTCGCGAATCAGCGCGGGATGGTCGGCGAGCAGCTCGCTGACCCGCGCGACCGCTTGCGACAGTGCACTGATGTCGGCCGGCGGCGCGCCGCGGAAGCCGTCGAGCAGCGCGCGGCCGCGCAGGCGGTCCAGCAGGCGGCGCGCCTGTGCAACCGTGATGGGCGCGAGGGCGACGGCACTGTCCTTGAGAAGCTCCACGAACACGCCTCCCAGGCCGACCACAACGGTCGGGCCGAACAGGGGGTCGAGCTGCCCCCCGACGATCAACTCCACGTCGCGCCGCACCATGGGCTGCACCAGCAGGCCGTCGATGCGGGCGTGCGGCGCGTGGCTGCGCACGCTCTGCACGATGCCGTCCCAGGCCTGCCGCACCGCTTCGGCATCGCGCAGCTCCAGGCGCACGCCACCGGCCTCGGTCTTGTGCGGCACATCCACCGACTGCACCTTGAGCGCCACCGGAAAGCCCAGCCGCGCGGCGGCCTGCGTCGCCTCCGCAGCGCTGCTGGTCAGCACCTCGGGCACCACCGGCACGCCATAGGCGGCCAGGACACGCTTGGCCGCGCTCTCGGTCAGCGCGGCGGGGCCGCCTGCGGCTTCGCGCAGCAAAGCGGCGGCCGCCGCCGGATCGCTCAGGCGCGGCCCCGCCTCGGGCGCTTTGCGGCGCGCCACCTGCTCGCCGTAGCGATGCCAGGCCGACAGCGTGGCCATGCAGCGGTCCATCGATCGGAACAGCGCAAGCCAGGGGCTGCTCTCGACCTCGAAGGCGCCGGGCCCGTCCAGGCACTGCGACAGCCAGACGCAGCAGATCGGTTTGCCGGTCTCGCGGCCCACGTCCTGAAGGGCCAGCAGGCGCCGCGTGCCCGGCGCGTAGGCATAGGGATGCGGCAGCACCAGCGCGCCGTAGCGGTCGCTCGCGAGCATCGCCCGCGCGCAGGCCGGCAGCGAAGCGGGGTTGCTCAGGATCTGCGCGGTCACATCGCAGGGATTGCGCGCGGAGCCGAACTCCGGAATGTGCGAGCGCAGCAGGGCACCGACCTCGTCGTCGGGCTGCGGCAGTGGCACCCGGTGCAGTTCGGCCTTGTCGGCCACCATGATGGTGGCGCCGCCCGAGGTCGACAGCGCCGCCACGCCCGTGCTCGAAGGCAGGCCCGCCTTGGCGAAGAAGGAGGCGGTTTCCAGCAAGGCCTCGTAGTCGTCCACCTCGACGAAACCCGCGTCTTCGAAGGCGGCGCGGTAGACGGCTGCGGAGCCGGCCAGCGAGCCGGTGTGCGACATCGCCGCCTGCGTGCCTTCCTCGCCGGTGGCCAGCTTGTGCACGATGACGGGCTTGCCCGCACGCGCCGCCAGGCGGCCCGCCTCCAACAAACGCCGCGGGTCGGCCATGCCCTCGAACAGGCAGGCGATCACGCGGCAGGACGGCTCGTTCGCGAGGTAGGCGACCTGGTCGGCCACGTCGACGTCGCAGGAGTTGCCGGCCGTGAGCACGTGCGAAAAGGCGTGGCCGTGGCGCGAGCCCTGCGCGAGCGCCAGGCCCAGACCGCCGGACTGGCTGACGAGACCGATGCGCGGCAACGGGTCGAGCGCGTTCGCGTTGCCGCCCGCAGGGCCTTCCGCGCCGCCGAGCTGCGGCGTCTCGGCGAAGCTCAGACGGAGGCGTCCGCCCCCGGTGACGATGCCGATGCAGTTGGGTCCCAGGATGCGGATGCCGTAGGCGTCGGCGAGCTGGCCGAGTTCGTCCTGCAGCGCGCGGTGCTCGGCCCGGCCGGTCTCCGCATAGCCCGAGGCGTAGACGATGGCCCCGCGGATGCCGCGTTGGCCGCAGGCCCGCACCACGTCGGCGACGGCGTCGCGCGGCGTGGCGATCACTGCGCAGTCCACCGGCTCGGGCAGGTCGGCCACCGAGGCCACCACGCGCGCCGCCAGGTCCGCCGGGCGCTTGGGATTGACCGCCCACACCGTGGCCCCGCCGTCCGCCAGATTGAGCGCGGTGCGGGCACCGAAGGACTCGGGCTTGGACGAGAAGTCGATGATGGCGATGCTGCGCGGGTCCAGCAGAGGGCGAAGCGTGGCGGGGTCGTGCAGGAAGCGTCGGGACGAATGGGTCATGAAGTAGGGTCGGAAACGTCGGTCATTCAGGTTTGATGCCCAGGGCCTGGACCAGGTCGGCCCAGGTCTTCATGTCGGCGCGGATGTCCTGCTGGAACTCGGCCGGGGCGCGCCAGTTCACCACCACGTCGCGCTCGGCCCATTCCTTCTGGAACTCCCGGTCCTGGGTGATGGCGCGCGTTGCCTCGGCCAGCTTGTCGAGCACGGGCTGGGGCGTTCGCGCCGGCGCGAACACGCCGAGCCACACGCCAGGCCAGCGGTAGCGCGGCAGGCCCTGTTCGACCAGCGTCGGCACCTCGGGGAACGAGGGGCTGCGCGCCGTCGACAGGTTCGCGATGGGGCGCACCTTGCCCGACTGGGCCAGCGCCTTCACGCTGGGAATCGAGAAGAAGCCGCCCTGGATCTGGCCGCCCGCCACGTCGGTGATGGCCGGTGCCTCGCCCTTGTAGACCACCACGGGCATGTCCAGGCCCTGGTCCTTCACCATGGCCTGGCTGAACACGGCGCCGGCCGAACCGGCGGCGTAGGTGCCCAGCGACCACTTCTGCGCGGCCTTGGCCTGGGCGATGAACTCGGCCATGTTGGCAGCCTTCACCTGCGGGCTGACGACGAACATCAGGCCGGTGACGCCGAGCTGGCCTACGGGTGCGAAGTCGCGCACCACGTCGTACTGCATGTTCTGCACCAGCGGGGGCAGCTGGATGTGCGTGCTGGTGGTGAACAGCAGCGTGTGGCCGTCGGGCTCGGCCTTGGCCACCGCGTTGGCGCCGACCTGGGTGCTGGCCCCGGGGCGGTTGTCCACCACGACTGGTTGGCCCAGGCGGGCCGACAGCCGCGTGGCATAGAGCCGGGCCCACAGGTCGGTGCCGCCGCCGGCGGCGAACGGCACGACGAGGCGGATCGGCTTGTCGGGGTAGGCATGCAGCGTGAGCGGCGCCAGCGCCGCCAGCGCCGCAGTGAGGACGAGTGCGCGACGCGCGGTCGAGAAGATGCCGGGGATGTTCATTCGCTTGTCTCCATTGGATCACCCATTGTGCGATCGCCGGAGGGATCGTGTCAACCGGACCGGCGACACACGAGCGAATTCCGGTCGGCATGCGGTCGGGTCTGGCGGGCTCGAGCCAGTCGCCGTACAATGGGTCACCCAAAAGAAAACGTCTGCGCCAAAGCGACTGCGGGCGTGCGAGACAACCCAAGCGGCGGCGCGCCCGCCCGGAAAGGACGCAATTGAGCATCAAGGGCAAGGCCTGCATCGTCGGCGCCTACGAGCACCCCACCCGTCACGCGCCGGACAAATCGCTCGCGCAGCTCCACGCCGAAGTCGCCAAGGGCGCACTGGACGACGCAGGCCTGAGCCACCGCGACGTGGACGGCTTCTTCTGCGGCGTGGATTCCCCCGGGCTGGGCCCGATGTCGATGATCGACTACCTCGGCCTGCGGGTGCGGCACCTGGACTCCACCGACATCGGCGGCGCGTCGTACCTGGCCCACGTCAACCATGCGGCGCAGGCGATCGCGCTGGGCAAGTGCAATGTCGCGCTGGTCACGCTGGCGGGCAAGCCCCGCTCCAGCGGCTGGAGCGGCACGCAGGCGCGCACCTTCGGCGACGACGCCCCCGACGCCGCGTTCGAGTACGCCTACGGCATGGGCACAGCCAACGTCTATGCGATGTCGGCCCGGCGCCACATGCACGAGTACGGCACGACGAGCGAGCAGCTCGCCTGGATCAAGGTCGCCGCCTCGCAGCATGCGCAGCACAATCCGCTGGCGATGCTGCGCAAGCCGGTGACGGTGGAGGACGTGGTCAACTCCCCGCTGGTGGCCGACCCGCTGCACAAGCTGGACTGCTGCGTGGTGAGCGACGGCGGCGGCGCCGTCGTGCTGGCACGGCCCGAGATCGCGCGCTCGCTCAGCCGGCCGGTCGTGCGGTTGCTGGGTGCGGGCGAGGCGCTCAAGGGTCTGGACGGCGGCGACATCGACGTGACGTACACCGCCGCCGTCTGGAGCGGCGCGCGCGCGTTCGAGGAAGCGGGCGTCACGCCGGCGGACATCCAGTACGCGTCGATCTACGACAGCTTCACCATCACGGTCCTGCTGCAGCTCGAGGACCTGGGCTTCTGCCGCAAGGGCGAGGGCGGACGATTCGTGGCCGAAGGCAACCTCATCAGCGGAGTCGGCCGGCTGCCGTTCAACACCGACGGCGGCGGGCTGTGCAACAACCACCCGCGCAACCGCGGCGGCATGACCAAGATCATCGAGGCCGTGCGCCAGCTGCGCGGCGAAGCCCACCCGGCCGTGCAGGTCCCGGACTGCCGGCTCGCGCTCGCGCAGGGCCTCGGCGGATTCCTCGCGGGCCGCCACGGCAGCGCCACCCTCATCATGGAAAGAGAGTGATCAAGATGACCACCCCGGCTCAGACGCGCGAACTGCCCGCGCCCCTGATCACGCCCGAGACCCAGCCCTATTTCGACGGCTCGGCCCGCGGCGTGCTGATGCTCAAGTACTGCGACGCATGCCAGCGCCACCACCACTATCCGCGTGCACTCTGCCCGTTCTGCTTCAGCGGCCGCACCCGCTGGACCGAGGCCAGCGGCCGGGGCACGATCTACACCTTCAGCGTGCTGCGGCTGGGCACGCCGACGCCGTTCGCGCTGGCCTATGTACAGCTGGCCGAAGGCCCGCGCATGATGACCAACATCGTCGACTGCGATCTCGACAGCCTGGCAGTCGGTACGCCCGTGCGGCTCGTCTGCAAGCCGGCGACCGACGGCACCATGATCCCGATGTTCACGCCGGAGGCCGCGCATGCGACGTGAGGCTGCTTCGGTGCGCGAGCTGCGGCAGGCGGTGCGCGACTTCCTGGCGGCCGAGCTCGATCCCGACCTGCGCCGGCGGCTGCGCCACGGCGAGTTCCCGAACCGCGACGACCTCGTGGCGTGGCAACGCGCCCTCTGCCGCCGTGGCTGGGGCGCACCCAACTGGCCGGTCGAGCACGGCGGCACGGGCTGGGACGACCTGCACCAGCTCGCCTTCCTGGAAGAATGCTCCGCCGCACCGGCGCCCGCGCCCCACGTGTTCAACATCACCATGCTCGGGCCGGTGCTCATCCGCTTCGGCGCGCCCGCGCAGCGCGACGCCTGGCTGCCGCGCCTGCTGGGAGCCGACGTGCTGTTCTGCCAGGGCTTCTCGGAGCCGGGTGCGGGCTCGGACCTCGCATCGCTCAGGACGCGCGCCGAACGCGATGGCGACGCCTACATCGTCAACGGCCAGAAGATCTGGACCACCTCGGCGCACTACGCCGACTGGATTTTCTGCCTCGTGCGCACCGATCCCGCCGCGCGCAAGCAACAGGGCATCTCTTTCCTGCTGATCGACCTGCGCTCGCCCGGCGTGCAGGTGCGCCCCATCATCTCCATCGACGGCCGGCACAGCCTCAACGAAGTTTTCTTCGAGAACGTGCGCGTGCCCGCCACGAACCTGGTGGGCGAAGAGAACCGCGGCTGGGACTACGCCCGCTTCCTGCTGGGCAACGAACGGGCCAGCATCGCGGGCGTGGCCCGCACCCGCGAGCGCCTGCACCGTGCCCAGGAACTGGCGGCCCGCACGCCCTCGGCGGCCGGCACGCTGGCGCAGGAGCCCGACCACCAGCTGCGCGTGCAGCGCCTGCTGGCAGAGCTCGAAGCGCTGGACCGCACCCAGTACCGCCTGCTGTCGGCCGCGGCGGCGCCGGCCGACCGCGTGGCCGGCGCCTCGGTGCTGAAGGTCCGCGGCACCGACCTCTACCAGCGCGTGATGGACCTGCTCGTCGACGTGGCCGGCGTGGCCGCGCTGCGCCTGCCCGATCCGCACACGGGCGGCGCCTGGGGCGACGACCCGCGCGAGCCGCTGGGCGTGTCCCATCTGTATTCGCGCGCCGCGTCCATCTACGGCGGCGCCAACGAGGTCCAGAAGAACATCCTGGCCCGCCACGTTTTCGACACCACACCATGACGCCCCTGCCTCCCGACGACTGCGCCGCCATCACCGACTCGGTCCGCCGCCTCTTGGCCGAACGGCATGCCTTCGGCGCGGGCCGCAAGGCGGACGTGAACGTCGGCCCGGACGCGCTGCCGCCGCTGTGGCGGGACCTCGCCGACATCGGCCTGTGCGGGCTGATGATCGAGTCGGCACACGGCGGCATCGAGGCCGCCGAAGCCGACGTGGTTCAGGTCCAGCAGGTGCTGGGCGCCGCGCTGGCGGTCTCTCCGTGGCTCCAGAACCTGCTGTGCGCGCAACTCGTGCGCCGCATCGCGGAGCCCGCGCTGCGCGACGCACTGCTGCCCGCACTGGCGGACGGCAGCCGGGCGCTGGCCTGGCTCGACCTGGCCACAGGCACCACGGCACACACGGCCCAGGCCCGGCCGCAGGCAGAGGGCTGGGCGCTCGACGGCGACTGCGCCGCCGCGCCCTTCGCAGCGGCCGTCTCGGACCTGCTGGTGACCGCATGGCAGGCCGATGGCACGCTTGGCTGCTTTCTCGTCGATCCGCGCGGAGCTGGCGTGGCACTCGTGCCGCATCGCCTCGTGGACGGCAGCTGGTCGGCCACCGTGCGACTGCGCGCCGCTGCGGCCCGGCGCCTGGCCGGGCACGGCGGGGACGAGCCGGGCGATGGCGCAAAGGCTGCAGGCAACGCATCGGCTGCAGCCCACGTGCAGGCCGTGCGGGCCCTCGCGCTGGCCGGCCTGTGCGCCGAAGCCGCTGCGCTCGGCGAAGCCGCCCTCGCCGCCACGGTGCAGCATCTGCGGGTGCGCCAGCAGTTCGGCCAGCCGCTGGCGGACTACCAGGCGCTGCGGCACCGCGTGGCCGAGATGTACGTCGCGCTGGAGCAGGCGCGCAGCGCCGGCACGCTGGCGCTGGAGGCCTGCGAAGCCTGGCGCGATCCGGACGCGGCGGCCGATGCGCAGCGCCTCGGTGCCCAGGCGCAGCTCGTGATGGCGGAGTCCGTCACCTGGCTGCTGCAGCAGGCGATCCAGCTGCACGGCGGCATGGGCATGACGCAGGACCTGCCGGTGGGCCACTTCTATCGCCGCATGCTGGTGATCAACGCGCTGACCGGCGGCGCGAGCGCGGCCGCACGCGGCCTGGCGGCCCGGGCCGTGCACGCCGCCGGGAGCGTCCATGCCGATTGACGCCGTCCGCCTGCGCGGACTGGCGCTGCCGGTGCAGACGCAGAGCTATGCCGAGCGCGACGTGATCCTGCATGCACTGTCGGTGGGCTTCGAGCCGGCAGGCGCTGATCCGCGCGAGCTGGACTACGTGTATGAACCGCGCCTGCGGGTCAGCCCCTCGATGGCCCTGACCTGGTGCTTCCGTTCGCTGTCCACGCTCGGTCTGGGCGTGGACTTCCGCCAGGTGGTGCACGCGGCCCAGGCGCTCGAGTTGCACGCGCCGCTGCCCGTGCGGGCCACCGTGCAGTGCCACATGCGGATCGCCGAGGTCTGGGACCTCGGCGCGGCCCGCGGCGCGATGCTGGAGATCGAGCGGGAGTTCCGCGAGCAGGGCAGCGGCACGCTGCTGGCCACCAGCCGCATGTCGGCGCTGTGCCGCGGCGATGGCGGCTTCGGTGGCGCTGCGCCGCCGGCACGGCCCGCGCCCAACGAGGCGGGCCCACCGGACCGGGTGCTTCAATGGGTCACGCACCCGGCGCAGGCGGCGCTGTACCGGTTGCAGGGCGACATGAATCCGCTGCACATCGACCCCGCCGCGGCCCGGGCCGCCGGCTTCGAGCGGCCGATTCTGCATGGCCTGGCCACGCTGGGCGGCTGCGTGCGCGCGCTGCTGCTCGCCAGCGACGGTGCGCCTTCGCCCGCGCTGCGCAGCGTGCAGGCGCGCTTCTCGGCGCCGTTCCATCCGGGCGAGACGCTGCAAGTCGAAATCTGGCACGCGGCCGACGGCCTGCAGCGCTTTCAGGCGCGAGCCCTGGAACGCAACGTCCTCGTGCTGCGCGACGGCCAGGCCCGCTTGCAGGCCCCCGTCGACGCGCCGCCGGTCCCTGCCGGGCACCCCACTCTTTCCGAGGAACGCTCATGAAACGTCGCAACCTCGTGCTCGGCCTCACGGCGGCCACCGCTGCGCTGTGGCACTCCGCATCGGCGCAGCCGGAATTTCCGGCCCGCCCCGTGCGCCTGGTCACGCCCTTTGGCGCCGGTACGGCGTCCGACACGCTGCTGCGCGCCCTCGGCCGCAAGCTCGCCGAAGCCTGGGGCGGCGCCGTCGTCGTGGAGAACCGCGAGGGCGCCAGCGGCGTCATCGGCACGCGCTTCGTCGCCTCGGCGCCGCCGGACGGACACACACTACTGCTGGCGGTGAGCCCGCCATTTGCCGTGACGCCGCTGCTGCAGAAGGACGCCGGCTACGACCCGCTGCAGGACTTCGTGCCGATCGCGCGCATCGCAGAGGTGCCGATGGTGCTGGTGGCTTCGGCCAAGGCCCCGTTCGCCAGCTTCGATGGTTTCGTGCGCCACGCCCGCGCCCATCCGGGTCGGCTCGACTACGCCTCGGCCGGCATCGGCGTGCCCAGCCACCTGTTCATGGAGCAGCTCAAGCAGACGCTGGGGCTCGACATCAGCTTCGTGCCCTACAAGAGCACCGGGCAGATGTACACGGACGTCATCTCGGGCCAGGTGCCGCTGGCGATGGTCGCGGTCGGCGCGGCGCGGCCGCATCTCGAGTCGGGCGCCTGGCGCGCGCTGGCCATCGGCGCCGCAGCGCGTCACCCGCTGCTGCCCTCGGTGCCGACGATGCAGGAGCTCACTGCGGGCGTGGACCTGTCGGGCATGTCGATCTGGTTCGGCATCATGGCGCCGCGCGGCCTGCCGGCCGAACTGGCGCGACGCCTGTCCGCCGACGTGGAGCGCGCGGCACGCAGCGCGGACTTTCAGGCCGTGCTCGCGGCGCAGCTGGCCACGCCGCTGAACGAGGACGCGCGGGCGTTCGCCACCTTCCTGCAGACGAGCCAGCGGCGCAACCTGCAGCTCATCCAGGGGCTGAAGCTGCCGGCCGGCAACTGAGGCGCCGGCCAGGAGGCGGCCCCAGCGTGCGCCAGGACGCAGGCATCGGTGCGGCGGCCGACCCCCTCGGACCACCGGCTTCAGGTCGCCGCGTCAAGCGGCGCAAAAACGGGCGCACGCTTTTGCTGCATCGCCGTGACGCCTTCGCGGCAGTCGGGGTGGCGCAGCAGTTCGGCCGTCAGGCGCTTGGCATCCTCCACCGACCGCCCAGGTTGCAGGCGCAGCTGCTCCGCATAGATCTGGCGCTTGGCCGCCCGCACCGCCATCGGCGAGACGGTGGCGGCCATCTCGCGCGCCCGCGCCAGCACCTGCGCCTCGAAGTCCTCGGCCGGCAGCACGCCGTGGAGAAAACCCAGCGACTGCATCTCTTCGGCGCGCACCACGCGCCCGGTGAACAGAACGTCCACCGCAGGCGCCAGGCCCATGAGCCGCGGCAGCACCCACGACAGACCGTACTCCGACGGCAGGCCCAGCCGCGCCGTGGAGGTGGTGAACTTCGCGCCAGCGGCCGCGTAGCGCAGGTCGCAGAACGCGGCCAGCGCCACCGCGATGCCCGCGCAGGCCCCGTTGACGGCAGCGATCACCGGCTTGGCCAGGCCCCAGTGCCAGACCAGGTCGTGGTCGAACTCGGGCTCCACGCCGTGACCAGGCTCGGCCAGGGCCTGCTCACGGACCTGGGCCTGGCCTTCCTGGACATAGTCCTTGTCCGACGCCTGATGATGCTCGAGCGCGCGGAAGTCGGCACCGACGCAGAACTGGCGGCCGGCGCCGGTGACCACGATCACCCGCACCTCCGGGTTGTCGTCATGCGACTTCATGAGCCAGCGGTATTCTGCGTTCATGCGGTGCGTCCAGGAATTGCCCCGGTCGGGCCGGTTCAGGCGCACGAGGGCGACGCCCTGGTCGACGTGGCTGTCGGTGACTTTGAGTTCCATGGCGGTCTCCTCTTCGGACGTTCAGTCGGTGGCGGGGTCGTCGAAACGCTGGTCGCGCTGCTTGAAGGTCGCGGTCGTGCCCTGGCGCGTGCGCTCGCGCAGGAAGTTGAACTCGTCCTCCTCGAAGCGCAGGTTCGTGCCCAGCGTGTGGCCGACGAAGCCGCGCGCGAACTGCTCCGATGCGCCCAGACTGTCCATGGCCATCTGGTGCATGGCGCGGCCCGTGACGAGCGCGTCACGCGGATGCCTGGCGATGCGGCGCGCCCAATCGTCCACCGTGGCCTGCAGCTGCGGCAGTGGTACCGCCAGGTTCACCAGCCCCAGGCGTTCGGCGGTGGGGCCGTCGAAGGCGTCGCCCAGCAGCATCAGCTCGCGCGCCTTCTTGGCGCCGTACATCAGGATCTGGCTGTTCATGTGCCAGGTGTTGCCCGCCAGGCCCAGGCGCTGCTCGGCATGGCTGAACTGCGTGTCCACCGCTGCGATGGCCAGGTCCACCAGCTCGACCAGGTAGATGCCCACGCCCGTGCAGTGGCCGTGCACCTGCGCGATGACCGGCTTGAGCGCGTTCTGGAACGCCATGTAGTTGCGGCCGAGCCGGCGGTCGCGCAGCAGCCGCGCGCGCTGGCTCGGGCGGCGGGGCCGTCCGCCCTGCGGGCCCGGCTCCAGGCCGTAGGAGCGCAAAGCGTCGTTGTAGTCATGGCCGGCGCAGAACGAAGGGCCGTTGCCCTTGAGGACGATCACCTTCACGTCGTCGTCCTCCTCGGCCTCGTGCAGCGCGGCCACCAGGCGGTCCAGGTCGTCGAAGCGCAGGGCGTTGTGCTTCTCGGGCCGGTTCATCACCAGCCTGGCGACCGGACCTTCCCGCTCGATCACGACGGCATCGTCCATGGAAAGGCTCCTTTGCAAACAGGCCATCATGATACAACGATTGACACTTGCGTCCAGTGTTTGTAGCATTTTGGAATGGACGCGAAGACCCCCGACCCGCAGACCTCTGCCGATCCGCCGCCCGCCATGCCGCTTGCCGGCGTGCGCGTCATCGAATTTGGCCACTGGATGGCCGGCCCCCTGGCCGGCGGTCTGCTGGCCGACTGGGGCGCCGATGTCGTCAAGGTGGAGCCACCGGGCGGCGAGCCGATGCGCACCATCTTCACACGCATGGGCGCACGCGACGGCACGCCCAATGCCGCCTTCACCCTGGCCAACCGCGCCAAGCGCTCGCTGGTGCTGGACACCAAGACCGAGGCCGGGCGTGCGGCGCTCGAGCGGCTGCTGGCCGGCGCCGACGTGCTGCTCACGAACCTGCGGCCCGATGCCCTGCAGCGCATGGGCCTGGCGGCTGATGCGCTGCGCGCGCGCCACCCGCGACTGGTGTACTGCTCCGTCAGCGCCTACGGCTGGGGCGGCCCGGACCAGGACCGGCCGGGCTACGACATCGCTGCGTTCTATGGCCGCACCGGCGTGGCCCACGAGACCACGACAGCCGGAACGGCGCCGCCCGCCCTGCTGCAGGGCGTGGGCGACGCGTTCACGGCCATGGCGGCGGCCAGCGGCATCCTCGCGGCCCTGCTGGAGCGCCAGCGCACCGGCCAGGGCCGCTTTGTCGAAGCCTCGCTGCTTCGCACCGGCATGTGGGCGCTGGGCGGCGAACTCGGGCAGCAGGCCATGGGCGGCCACCCGCGCCCGCCGCGGCCGCGCCAGGCCTCGCGTACCCCGATGTACAACAGCTACCGCACGGCGGACGACCGCTGGTTCTTTCTGGTCGGCGTGGAAGCGCGTCGCCACCTGCCGGCGGTGCTGCGCGCCATCGGCCAGCCGCAGCTCATCGACGACGAGCGCTTCAAGGACGCGCGCGGCATCGGCACCCATGCGGCCGAGCTGATCGGCCTGTTCGACGCGGCATTCGCCAGCGCACCGATGGCGCACTGGGCCGCCGAGCTCGACCGCCACGGCGTGTGGTGGGCCCCGGTGCAGACGCCCGAGGAGGTCCTGACCGACGCGCAGGCAGAAGCCAGCGGCGCCTGGATCGAGGTGGCGGGGCACCGCTCGGTGGACGCGCCCATCCGCTTCGACAGCCGGCGCCGCAGCAGCGCGCCGCCCGCGCCCGCGACCGGCGAGCATGGCGGCGCGGTGCTGGCCGAAGCCGGCTTCAGCCCGCAGGAGATCGCGCAGCTGCTCGCGCCCGCTCCCGCAGCGCAGAAGGACTAGCGCCATGCCTCAGACGCTCAGCGGGACCGGCGCGGCCGACCCGCACGTACCCGCCGTGTGGGGCCGGGAGATCGGTGTGGAGTTGGTCAATGGCCACCCCTGCAAGGTCTACCGGGTGCGGCCGCGCAGCATGGCCGAGCTGCTGCGTGGTGGCCGCCGCTGGCCGGCGCGCACCTTTCTCGTCGAAGGGGCGCGCCGGCTCAGCTTCGCGGACTTCGAAGCCGCCGTGGCGCGCGTCGCGGCGGGCCTGGCCCCGCTGGGCGTCGGACCGGGCCGGCGCGTGGTCCTGCTGGCCTACAACAGCATCGAATGGCTCGCCGGCTTCTGGGCCGTGCAGGCGCTCGGTGGCGTGGCCGTGCTGTGCAATGCCTGGTGGAGCCCGCAGGAGGTGCGGCACGCGCTGGACGAGATCGAGCCGGCCCTCGTGCTGGCCGACCAGCCGGAGCGGCGCGGCCTCGTCGCCGCGGCGGGCGGAACCGGCGCAGGGCCGCACGGCAGCGAGCCGCCGGGTGCACCGCCGCCCGTGCTCGACATGAGCAGCGTGCGGAAATGGGTCGACGCCCCGAAGGGCGGGGTCGACGCCGCGACGGCCGGGCTCGATGCCGCCATCCCCCCGTTGCCCGCGCTGCCGCCGGTGCGCGAAGACGACCTGGCCATCATCATGTACACCTCGGGCACGACCGGGCAGGCCAAGGGCGTGCTGATGTCGCAGCGCGGCGTGGTCGCCAACATCCACAACCTGCTCGCGCTGACGGGCCGGCTGCCCGACGAGCTGCCGGCCGACGCGCCGGGCACGGTGAGCCTGCTGACGGTGCCGCTGTTCCACCTCGCCGGCATCCAGGTCAGCATCTCGACGCTGCTGTCCGGGGGGCGGCTGGCGCTGCTCGAAGGGCGCTTCGACCCGGCGGCCGTGCTTCGGCTCATCGCGCAGGAGCAGGTGCGGGTGTGGGGCAGCATCCCGACCATGGTGTCGCGCGTGGTGGAGCACCCCGACCTCGCGCACCACGACGTGTCGAGCCTGCGCTCGATCCCGATGGGCGGCGCGGCCATTCCGGCCGAGCTGCGCGAAAAGGTGCGCCAGGCCTTCCCGGGTGTGCGCAAGAGCGTCGGCAGCCTCTACGGCTGCACCGAGGCCGGCGGCGTACTGGCGGCCGGATCGGCCGACGATCTGCAGGGCCGGCCCGGCTGCGTCGGCAAGCCGTTGCCCGTGGTGGAGCTGCGCATCGCCCAGCCCGACGGGCAGGGCATAGGCGAGATCCTCGCGCGCACGCCCACTGCGACGCTGGGCTGCTGGGCCGACGACCGGCCGGTGGCGGATGCCGAGGGCTGGATCCGCACCGGCGACCTGGGCGCGCTGGCCGACGGCTACCTGTTCCTCAGCGGACGGTCCAAGGACATCGTGATCCGCGCTGGCGAGAACATCGCCTGCGCGCACGTCGAGCAGCGCCTGGCGACGCATCCCTCCATCCAGGAGGTGGCGGTATTGCCGCTACCGCATGCCGACCTGGGCGAGGAGGTGGCCGCGGCGGTGACGCTGCGGCCCGGCCACGCGGCGGATGCCGCAGAGCTGGCCGAGCATGCGGCCCGCTCGCTGGGCCGCTTCGAGGTGCCGACCCGCTGGTGGCTGCGAAGTGAGTCCCTGCCGACGAACGCGGCCGGCAAGATCGACAAGCGTGCGCTGCGGGACAGTTGGTTGGGCAGCTGAGCGGCCCGTCGCAGGCACGCAGTCGGCGAGCGCCTGCGACGGGCCGCCCATGCGCCGGCGGTCCGCCTGCAATGCGCCGATCGCGCGGATCCCCGCGATGCGGCGGGCTTTGGCCTCACGCCGCTTCGATCAGCCGCCGCCAATGCACGTGCGCGGCGTCGCGCCACTTGAGCCGCAGCTGTTCCAGCCGGCGCGTCACGCGCTCGCCCTCCCACGGCGCCGGCAGCAGTGCGGCCGGCAGGCCCGGATCGATCGAGGGCAGGCGCTGCAAGGCATTGACCAGCTGCACATGCGCCATGAAGAACGCCTCGTCGCTGCGCGGCCGCAGGCCGGCAAAGCGCGCATCGAGCGCCTGGTAGGCGGCGGCCAGCGCCGGTACGTTCCAGGCCCGCGTCACCAGTTCGGACTGTGGCAGCCCGAACTGCAGCGCCCGTGCGTGAAAGGCCAGGGCCTGGCCGTCGAGCCCGAGCCGGCTCAGCTGGGCCTGGACCGCATCGGCGCGGTCAAGATGCGGGCAGATCCACAGGCCCGGCGTCGGCGAGCCAAAACCCATCCATTGCAGCATGCGGTACAGCCGCAGCCGGTCGGCACGCCGGCTTTCCGGCAGGGTGATGTGGACCAGCAGCCAGCTGCCCGTCCACTCCTGGGATGCATGGCGCAAGCCCCGCACGCGCTGCGAACCTTCGGCGATCAGCCGCGTTCCCGGCGCCGTGAGCCGCCACCAGGCCTGCCGGCCCTGCTTGCCGCCTTCGATCCAGCCCGAAGCACTGGCCCGTGCCAGCGCCTGCCGCGCCGACTTCTCGGCGATGCCGACGGCGTCGAGCGCCGCCAGCAGCGTGGCGGTCCACACCGGCTCCGTCGACGGATAGACGAACTCGCCCAGCAGGGTCAGCAGCATCGAGCGAGCGCTCGGCGACGCGTCGGCCGCCTCCGCAGGCGCAGCGTCGGCCGCGCGGGACCTGGGCTGCGCGGGCCTCGTCATGCGGATGCGCCCGGCGGCGTCACCGGCTTCGGGCGGATCGCAAAGGTGCCGTGCGCCGTCGCCACCAGCTCGCCGCCGGCCAGGATGCGGCACTGCACGCTCGCCAGCGAACGGGTGCGATGGACCACCTCGCTTTCGCTGCGCAACTCGCTGCCGGCGCCTGGGCGAAAGTAGTTGATCTTGCACTCGACCGTGACTGCGCCCTGCCCTGGCTCGAGCGTGGAGCGGACCGCCTGGCCCATGCAGGTGTCGGCCAGCGTGAAACTCAGCCCGCCATGCGCCACGCCGTTGGAGTTGAGCAGCTGCGGCTGCAACTGCACGCGGCACGACGAGCGGCCGCCCTCGGCATAGGCCAGCGTCATGCCGACGAGCTGGGCGAAGGGAATGGTGTCGATCGGAACGGCTGGCATCGAACGACATGATACAGAGGGCTGCTGCATCGCGTGGCAGGCGTAGCAGCCGCAAGGCGCGCGCGAACCGGGTGCGCGCAAGCGCCGGGCCGCGCCGCCTGTCGGGATCGCGTCGCGGAACTTCCTGCGGCATGGCACCTCCTGCGTCGCGGCACCTCCTGCGGCGGACGTCATCCACCGACGTCCCCGCCCTGCGGGTTCGTGCCAGGAGGCAGCGGCTCGCAGTTCGCATAGCATTGCAGTCATGACGACCTCCAGCGGCCCGCGCGCCGCACCCGCCAAACGCCGGACCACCCGGATCGCCTTCAAGCCGGTGGACACCTCGCGGCCGGCCGATTCGATCCAGGCGCAGGTCCGCCAATTCATCGCGTCGCGCCGGCTCAAGGCCGGCGACCGCCTGCCCACGGAACGCGATCTGGCCGAACAGCTGAGCGTCAGCCGGAACACGGTGCGGCAGGCGCTGCGTTCGCTGGCCGACAGCGGGCTGGTCGAGGTCAAGAAGGGCGCAACGGGCGGCACCTTCATCCGGGGCGGTGGCGCTGCAGCCGTACGCGCCGGCCTGGCCGACCTCTACTCGCTGGGCACCATCCAGCCCATGCACCTGACCGAGACGCGCCTGATCATCGGCGTGGAGGTTGTGCGGCTGGCCTGCGAACGTGGCACGGACGAGGAGTTGGAGGAACTGGCCCGGAACGTGAAGGACGCCGAGCAGGCGGCCAAGGCAGGCGATGCAGCGCGCCGCACGATGATCAACCTGGACTTCTACCGGATCCTGGCGCGCATGACGCACAACCCGCTGCTGGAGATCGTCACCGACGCCGTCATGACCATCACGCTGCGCTTCGTCGAGGACTTCATGCGAACCGCCAACGTGACCGTGATGCCATTTCGGCGCAAGCTGCTTGAGGACCTGCGCCGACGCGACGCCGAGGCGGCCGCCCATCGCATGCGCGAACACCTTCTCAAGCTGCAGAAGATCTACCTGGCCGAGGTCGCCTCCCGCAGTGGATGACCCGGCGCTGCGACGCAGCCCGCAGCCCACCCCCGCCACTGCCGCTTCTTGACCGGCCGGACATTCCGCGCGAGAATCATTGGGTCACCCAATAATCCGAGGACCTTATCGTGCCAGCTGTCGATCTCACCGGGAAAGTCGCCATCGTCACCGGATCGGGAGGCGGCATCGGCCGCGCGGTGGCTGTCGCCATGGCACGGGCTGGCGCGAGCATCGTCATCAACGACATCGGCACCTCGCTGCAGGGGCAGGGGCACTCCAATGCACCGGCGGCTGAAACGCTGGCGCTGGTCGAGCAGGCCGGCGGCCGCGGGGTGATCAGCACCGACAGCGTGTCGGAATGGAGCAGCGCCCAGAAGATCGTGCAGGCGGCGCTGGACAGCTTCGGCCGCGTCGACATCGTCGTCAACAACGCCGGCATCGTACGCGACGCGATCTTCCACAAGATGGATCCGCAGGACTGGCGCGCCGTGATCGACGTGCACCTGCACGGCTCGTTCAACGTGAGCCGCGCCGCCGCAGGTCCCTTCCGGCAGCAGGAAAGCGGTGCCTACATCCACATGACGAGCGGCTCGGGCCTGATCGGCATGGTGGGCCAGGCCAACTACTCGGCCGCCAAGCTGGGCATCACGGCTCTGTCGAAAGTGATCGCGCTGGACATGGGCCGCTACAACGTGCGCTCCAACTGCATCGCGCCGATCGCCTGGAGCCGCATGACGGACTCGATCCCCGACGACACCGAAGAAAAGCGCGCACTGATCGACAAGCTCAAGCGGATGACGCCCGACAAGAACGCGCCGCTGGCGGTTTACCTCGCGTCCGACGCCGCGCGCCACGTCAACGCCCAGATCTTCGCGATCCGTCTCAATGAGATCTACCTCATGGGCCAGTCGCGCATGCTGCGCAGCATCCATCGCTCGGAAGGCTGGACGCCGGAGGCGATCGCCGAGCACGCGATACCCGCTCTTGCGAGCAGCTTCATGTCGCTGCACAGCAGTGCCCAGCTCTATCCCTGGGACCCGGTCTGACCGGAAGGACTCCCGTCAGCGCGTCGATCCTCCGGGCGCCTTCGCGCTGTCGGCCAGCAGCCCGTCGCCCACCCATTCGCCGCTGTCCAGAAACCGCTGCAGCTGCGCGACGTGCGGCGCCACGTCGAAGCCCGCGCTGGCGCGCCATGCAGCGCTGTAGTACGTGCCCAGGTAGCGCTCGCCCGCGTCGCAGATCAGCGTGACGAGCGAGCCGGTGTCGGCTGCGCCGCGCATCTGGGCGGCCATGCGGCACATCGCATAGAAGTTGGTGCCGGTCGAGGGGCCGACGCGGCGCCCGAGCCGCTCGGACAGCACCAGCATCGCGGCGAGCGAGGCGGCGTCGGCCACGCGGAGCATGCGGTCGATGACGTCGCTGACGAAGGAGGGCTCGCAGCGCGGCCGCCCGATGCCCTCGATGCGCGAGCCCGCAGCCGCCGTGATGTCGCGCCGTCCCGCGACGAAGTTGTCGAAGAACACCGATTGCTCGACGTCCGCCACGCACAGGCGCGTGGCCAGGTGCTGCCCGGGACCGGACAGGGGCTGCGCCGCCATGTGGATGCCTGGGCGGCGCGGCGCGGCATCCGCCTGCAGGTGACCTATGAGATCGACGACGTCGACCTCACGCGCGAGATCATGGCCGATGGTCGGGCGGCCGGCATCGTCTCGAGGCTGTCGATCATGCGCGAGCTGAAGACCGGCGCGGCCGCTCGACGCGGACTTCCGGCTGCGCACGGTGATGGCGACCGCGCGCAACCGCCCCATCACGCCGGCGATGAAGGCCAGCATCGGCGTCCTCAAGGCGGTGGCGACGGACGTGTTCGCGGCACTCTAGAACGCGCCACAGAAAACGCAAGGGTCTCGGATCCAGAGCAAACCCTACTATTTAGTAGCATTTTGGCCAGACCGCGTCAGGTGCATGCGGACTTCCCCGACCCGTTTGGAAGTCAATGCCTCTTGACAGCCTGCGCCTTTGCTCGTCTAATATTTTCTACCGGTTGGTAGATATCTGAGGCGCACAGGGGTGCAGACACCCTGGCCGTCCGCCCCATGTCCCGCGACCGCACGGCTTTCTCCTCCCCGCTCATGACCCAAGACACCCTGACCACGCCCCTGCCACCCGGCCCCTTTGCCCCGCACGAGGTCGTCGCCACCGGCCTGGGCTTTCCCGAAGGGCCGGTCGCGCTGCCCGACGGCTCGGTGCTGATCGTCGAGATCGAGCAACAGCAGCTCACGCGCGTGATGCCCGACGGCCAGAAGGTGTGCGCGGCCCGCACGGGTGGCGGGCCCAACGGGCTGGCGGTGGGCCCGGACGGTGCGATCTACGTCTGCAACAACGGCGGCTTCGAGTGGCTGCGCACGCTCGGCCTGCTGCGCCCCGGCGGCCAGTCGGCCGACTACCAGGGCGGCAGCATCCAGCGCGTGGACCTGCGCAGCGGCCAGTTGGACACGCTGTACACCACCTGCGACGGCCATGCGCTGCATGGACCGAACGACCTGGTGTTCGACCGCCACGGCGGCTTCTACTTCACCTGCAACGGCAAGCGGCGCGAGCGCGAGATCGACCGGGGCGGCGTGTACTACGCGCTGCCGGACGGCAGCAGCATCCGCGAGGTGATCTTCCCCATTCCCTTTCCCAACGGCGTGGGCCTGTCGCCCGACGAGTCGGGGCTGTACGTGGCCGAGACCGAGACCGGGCGCCTGTGGTGCTTTGCCGTCGAGGCGCCCGGGCGCGTGGCGCTGCAGGGCTACCCTTCGCCGAGCGGCGGCCGCTACGTGTGGGGTTCGGGCACCTACCAGCGGCTGGACTCGCTCAAGGTGGAGGCCGATGGCCGCGTCTGCGTGGGCACGCTGATCCGCGGCGGCCTGAGTTCGGTCCGGCCCGATGGCAGCGGCGAGGAATTCGTGGCCCTGCCCGACCGCTCGGTGACCAATCTGTGTTTCGGCGGCAGCGACATGCGCACCGTCCATGCCACGCTCAGCACCACCGGCCAGCTGGTGCGTCTGCGCTGGCCGCGGTCCGGACTCAAGCTCAACTTCCAGGACGTCGCGCGCTGCTGAGCTGAGCCGCGCCATCCGCTCTCTCACGCCGGACCCGACATGAACTTCGACCTGACCCCCGAGCTGCAGGCACTGCAGCAGCGCACGCGAGACTTCATCCGCGAGCAGATCATCCCCCTGGAGCGCGCGGCCCCGCGCGACCCGCACGGCCCCGATGCAGCGTTGCGCCGCGAGCTGGTCGAGCGCGCGCGGCGCGCCGGCCTGCTGACGCCGCACGCCTCGCGCGAGTTGGGCGGCCTCGGCCTGAGCCACGTGGCCAAGGCGGTGGTGTTCGAGGAAGCGGGCTACTCCTGGCTCGGCCCGACGGCGCTGAACATCCATGCGCCCGACGAAGGCAACATCCACCTGATGGAGGAGGTCGCGACGCCGGCGCAGAAGGCGCGCTGGCTCCAGCCCCAGGTGGCGGGCCTGACGCGCTCGTGCTTTGCGATGACCGAGCCCGATGGCGCCGGCGCCGACCCGGGCATGCTCGCGACGACGGCCGTGGCCGATGGCGACGACTTCCTCATCAGCGGCCGCAAGTGGTTCATCACCGGCGCAGAAGGCGCCAGCTACGCGATCATCATGGCGCGCATGGAAGACGGCTCGGCCACCATGTTCCTGAGCGACATGGACCGGCCCGAGATCCGCCACGTCCGGCAGATGGACGCCATGGACAGCTGCTTTGCCGGCGGCCATGGCGTGCTGGAGTTCGACCGGCTGCGCATTCCGCGCAGCGACGTGCTCGGCGAGGTCGGCAAGGGCTTCGCCTACGCACAGGTCCGGCTGGCACCGGCCCGCCTGACCCACTGCATGCGCTGGCTCGGCCAGGCCCGGCGGGCCCATGACATCGCGCTCGACTACGCGACGCGACGCAAGGCTTTCGGCAAGCCGCTGTGCGAGCACGAAGGCGTGGGCTTCATGCTCGCCGACAACGACATGGACCTGCACAGCGCGCGGCTGACGATCTGGCATTGCGCCTGGCTGCTCGACCAGGGCGTGCGCGGCGGCTTCGATTCGAGCCGCGCCAAGGTAATTTGCTCCGAGGCACAGTGGCGGGTGGTCGACCGTTGCGTGCAGATCCTCGGCGGCCAGGGCGTAACGGCAGAGACCGAGGTGATGCGCATCTTCACCGACATGCGCGCCTTCCGCATCTACGACGGCCCGAGCGAAGTGCACCGCTGGAGCATCGCGCGCAAGCTCGCGGCTCGCCAGGGTCGGGAGTCGTCCACTGCCAGCAGGGCCCGCGCCGACGGCGCCGCCGATACCGCCACCACGCCATGACCGGACCGGCCGAAGCGTCTGCGCTGCAGGGCAAGCGGCTGGCCGACTGGCTGGTGGCCAATGGCCTGGCCCGGTCGCGCGAGATCCACGTCGCGGCGCTGTCGGGCGGCCAGTCGAACCCGACCTTCCGCGTGCAGACCGACTGCGGCGACTACGTGCTGCGCAAGAAGCCCGACGGGCCGCTGCTGCCCTCGGCCCATGCCATCGACCGCGAGTACCGGGTGATGGGCGCCCTCGCCGCCACGGGCGTGCCGGTGCCGCCAATGCGCGCCTGGTGCGATGACGCGGCGATCGTGGGCACCCCGTTCTTCCTGATGGGCTTCGTGGCCGGCCGGGTCCGGGTGGACCCGGCGCTGCCCGACATGACGCCCGCCGAGCGCGCCGCCATCTATGCCGAGATGAACCGCGTGATGGCGGCACTGCACGGCGTGGACCCTGACGCCGCCGGGCTGTCGGACTACGGCCGGCGCGGCCAGTACGTGGCGCGGCAGGTCGTGCGCTGGACGCGCCAGGTGCAGGCCTCGAGTCTGGCACCGCCGCCGGCGCTGCTGCGGCTGATCGACTGGCTGCCCGCGCACCTGCCGGCAACCGAGAGCTGCAGCGTGGTGCACGGCGACTTCCGCCTCGACAACCTCGTGCTGCACCCGACCGAGCCCCGTGTGATCGCGCTGCTCGACTGGGAGCTTTCGACGCTGGGCGATCCGTTGGCCGACTTTGCCTACCACTGCATGAGCTGGCATATCCCCGCCACGCTCTGGCGCGGCATCGGCGGGCTCGACCTGGCCGCGCTGGGCATCCCGTCGGAGGCCGAGCACCTGGCCCGCTACCAGCGCGCCACCGGGCGCGAGGTCGGCGGCGACTGGAACTTCTACCTGGCCTTCAACCTGTTCCGCATCGCCGCCATCCTGCACGGGATCGCGCAGCGGGCGGTCGACGGCACGGCCGCCGCGGCGGACGCAGCGCAGACCGGTGCCCGGGCCGGCCCGCTGGCCGACATCGGCTGGGCCTGCGCGCTGCGGCACGAGGCCGGGCTGCGCGGCTGACACCCCCATCGCATCCAGAAACCACGAGACAGAAGGAGACACCCATGAGATTTCACGTGCACACCACCGCCAGCGAGGTAGTCCAGGGCCTGGACCTGCGCGGCCGCACGATGCTGGTGACGGGCGGCGGCGCCGGCATCGGCCTGGCCACAGCGACCGCACTGGCCGGCGCCGGCGCCAAGGTGTACATCGCCGACATCAACGAGGCGGCCGGCCGCGAGGCCGTCGTGGCCTTCCGGCAGACGCACCCGCAGGCGCAGATCGAGGTGCTGCGCCTGGACCTGGGCTCGCTGGCCGAGGTGCGGGCCTTCGCGCAGGACTTTGCGCGACGTGAGAGCAGGCTCGACGTGCTCATCAACAACGCCGGCATCATGGCGCCGCCGCTCGCCTACACCGTCGACGGCTTCGAGCGGCAGTTCGGCGTGAACTTCCTCGGCCACTACCTGCTCACGCGCCTGCTCGAGCCGCAGCTGCGCGCCGCCGGCAAGGCCCGTGTGGTGTGCATCAGCTCGATCGGCCACCGCCGCACCGACATCCACTACGACGACATCCACTACCGCAACCGGCCCTACGAGCGCTGGGACGCCTACAGCCAGTCCAAGACGGCCTGCGCGCTGCTGGCCATCGCGGTGGACGCGCTCTGGCATGACCGCGGCATTCGCAGCAACACCATGAACCCGGGCGGCTCGGCCACGGGCCTGCACCAGTACCTGGACGAGGCGGAGCGGCGCCGGCTCGGCTTTCTGGACGGCAACAACAAGCAGCCCGACCGCTGGCGCCCGCCCGAAGAATGCGCAGCCACCTCGGTCTGGCTGGCCTGCTCGCCCGACCTGGAGGGCGTGGGCGGCAAGTACTTCGAGAACTTCGAGGAGGCGCCACCCTGGCGCGAGGACGACCCGATGAAGGGCGTGCGCCCGTACGCGATCTCGCGCGACAACGCGCTGCGCCTGTGGTCCGTGGCTGCGGGCATGACGGGGCTCCCCGCCGACACGCCGGCCTGAGGAGGCGACAGTCTAGGCCATCTGGCCGCTCCTCCAAGGCGGGGCCCTCCGATACGCTCGGGGCGCGGCTGGCGCAGTCTTGGACCTGGACCCGGGACTGTGCAGCCCCGCCAGCCCCCGCCATGCAACGCACGACCCCGCCCTCTCTCACCAACAAGCCACTGGACATTCTCCTTGTCGAAGACAACCCGGCCGACAGGCGTCTGGCCCAGGAGGCACTCATGGAAGCCGGCGTGCGTTGCCAGCTCCATTGGGTCCGGGATGGGATCGAGGCGCTCGAGTTCCTGCGCCGCCTGGGCGACTTCGCCCAGGCCCCGCGCCCCGACCTGATCCTGCTGGACCTCAACATGCCCCGGATGGACGGCCGCGAGGTTCTGGCACTGGTCAAGAGCGACCCGCTGCTGCGGCAGATCCCGGTCGTGATCCTCACCACATCGCGCGCCCGGGAGGACGTGACGGGGGCGTATGATCTTCATGCCAACTGCTACATCACCAAGTCGCCGCTGGACTTCAACGCATTTGTCGAGGTGTTTCGCCATCTCGACCGGTTCTGGCAGGACACGGTGACGCTTCCACCCAAACCCTGAGGCCGCCGCAACGCCGCAAGCACCATGCCCGACAGCCCGCGCTCCATCGCATGTGTCTGCCGGTCGGCACGATGGAGGCAGGGTTGCCCGGGATCAGGAAACCGGCCCGGCGCAGGCATGACGCACAACGGACTGGCATCTGCCAGGCGGCATGAGGAAGGGCCATCATGAGTCGCGAACATCTGAGCCTGCTGCTGGTCGAGGACAACCCGGGCGATGCGCGGCTCATCCGCGAGATGCTCATCGACGAATGGGGACGGCAGGCCTTCGACCTGGTGACGGCAACGACGGCGGGGCAGGCCATGGACCTGCTTCGGGACAGCGCACCCGACCTGCTCCTGCTGGATCTCACGCTGCCCGACAGCACGGGTCTGGAGACCATCCGGCGGGTCCAGGTGGCCTTTCCGCTGATTCCGATCATCGTGCTCACGGGCAACCAGGACCGGGAGCTGGCCCTGTCTGCGGTCAAGGAGGGTGCCCAGGACTTCCTCGTCAAGAACGACCTGAGTTCCAGCCTGCTCGTGCGTTCCATTCGCTATGCGCTGGAACGCAAGCAGATCGAGGCGTCGGTGCGGCTCAACGAAGCCCGCTTTCGCAGCCTGGCGGAGCTTTCGTCGGACTGGTACTGGGAGCAGGATGCGCAGAGCCTGATCAACTCGGTGTCCGACGGGCTGATGCACAAGTCGGGGGTCGAGCCGTCCCGCTTCATCGGGCGTCGCTGGTGGGAAATCGAGGAGCTCGACGCGGACGGCGGGTGGGAGGCGCTGCAGCAGAGCATCGCCGCGCATGAGCCCTTTCATGACCTGCTGCTGCGCTACGACACGAGCCCGACGGAGACGGTGTTTCTGAGCATCAGCGGCGTGCCCTTCGCGACGGACCGCGGCAGCTTTGCGGGCTACCGGGGTGTGGGCAAGGACATGAGCGCGCGCGCCCGGGTCGACGCCGCGCTGCGGGACAGCGAGGAGCGCTACCGCAGCATGATGGATTCTGCACGCGACGGCATCCTCATGGTGGATGCCGACGGGGTCATCACGTTTGCCAACCTGCGCCTGGCCGTCATGCTGGGTTACCGCGAGAGCGAGATCTGCGGGCGCAAGCTGTCGGACTTCGGCGCGCCGCCCGACAAGGCCGCAGCCGGCGGCCTCCAGCTGCGGCGCAAGGACGGCACCACGGTGTGGACCATGCATGCGCAGTACCCCGTGGCGGCCAAGGATGGCACGCGGGTGGGCACCCTGTCGCTGCTGACGGATCTGACCGAGTTCGAGGCGCGCGAGGAGCGGGTGCGCGAACTTGCGGGCCTGGCCGCCATGAAACGGGAGGCCGAGCGGGCCAACTCCGAAAAATCGCGCTTCCTGGCGACGGTCAGCCACGACCTGCGCCAGCCGATGCACGCGATCGGCCTGTTTCTGGAGGACCTGCGCAATGCCAGCCTCCCGCCCAGGGAGTCGGCGTTGCTGGAGAAGATGGGCACGGCGCTCGACCTGAGCAACGGACTGCTGGACACCATCTTGCTGATGTCCAGCCTCGAGAGCGGCCGCGTCACGCCCAATGTAGTCACGTTTGCGATGCAGCGCCTGCTGGGGCGGGTCTATCAGGCCTTCGGCCCGATGGCGGAGAAGAAGGGACTTCGGCTGTCGGTGGTGCCGACGAGCGCGCTGGTGCGCAGCGACGCCATCCTGCTCGAACGGATCATCTTCAATCTGCTGTCGAATGCACTGAAGTACACCGACAAGGGCGGCGTGCTCATCGGGTGCCGCGTTCGCGGCGACGAGCTTCGCATCGAAGTCTGGGATACGGGCCTCGGGATTCCGGACCGGTTCCGCGAAGACATCTTCCGGGAATTCTTCTGCATCGAGGGGGAAGACCGGCGGCGCGGCGGACTGGGCCTGGGCCTGGCGATCGTCAAGAGCAGCGCCGCCTTGCTGGGCCACCGGGTGGAGCTGGCATCGAGGCCGGGCGCAGGATCGCGTTTCACCGTGGTGGTGCCCCGGGCCGTCGCCATGGACACAGGCCTGCCCCCTGCCGCGCCGCCCGCCGAGCCGGCCGAGGCCGAGACGAGCGGCGGCTTCGTCGACACGACGGTGCTGGTGGTGGACGACGACGAGTTGCTGCTCGAAGGCACATCCGGCCTGCTCAGGCGCTGGGACTGCCGCGTCCACACGGCCACCAGTTGCCAGCAGGCCGAGGACATCATGCGCGCACTCGAGGGCAAGGTGGACCTGGTGGTGTCGGACCTGCGCCTGGCGGGAGATGAAACCGGGATCGATCTGGTACACCGACTGCGCGCCCGCTTCAACCCGGCGCTGCCGGCGATGATTCTCACCGGCGACCGCTCGGTGCAGGTGGCGCGCGAGGTCAAGCGCAATGGCCTGATGGCGCTTTACAAGCCCGCCCCGCCGGCGCGCCTGCGCACGCTGATGACGCAGCTACTCTCGCGCCCTGGCGGCACGCCCTGAGGCCGGGCTGCGCACGTAGCCGAACCTCGTGGGCAGGTCGGCCGCCTTCACGGCCTCGGGTCGCCAGACCCCCTGTTCAATGGCATCGGCGGCGTGGGTGACGTCCTGGGTGTGGACGAGGCCGAAACCGGCATCGGTGTCCAGGTAGACACGCCCCTCCTCGTCGACGCAGCAGCCGCGCACCTCGGCGCGCTGGCCGGTGTGCGTGCTGACGGCCGCCTGTTCACCGATGCGCAGGACGAGCGGCGTGACTTCAAGTTCGACATAGACGCGCTGCGGGCCGTTCTGGAAGAACCAGCGGCCGGTGGCGTCGGCTTCGTAGTTGCGTGCGATGAACTCGATCAGCTTGTCGTGACGCAGCAGGGAGCCCTTGGCGCCCGCCATGCCGCTGTCGAAGGCGCCGAGCGCCTGCACGCGGTCGTCACGCATGTACCAGTTGCCGCGGGCATCCAGGCCCAGCCAGCCGAAGCAGTCTGGAACGTTGGGCCACTTGGCGATGGCCTGCCTGACGATGTCATCCATTCGTGTCTCCCGAGCCCTGATGGGCGAGCAGCCATTCACACACCGCCTCCGGCATGCTGCGCAGGTGGCCCGGCGGCCGGCCTTGCGCAAAGCCCACATGACCGCCATGAGCCGGCTGCCACAAGGTTACATGACGGCCCACCTCGCCGGCACGCGGCAGGCTGGCGGCGGGAACGAACGGATCGTTGAGGGCATTGACCACCAGCGCGGGCACCTCGATCCGGTGCAGATGGGGCTTGGCCGATGCCCGGCGCCAGTAGTCGTCCGTTCCGCGAAAGCCGTGAAGCGGCGCGGTGAACACATTGTCGAACGCATGCAGATCCCGCGCCGCCAGCAAGGCCTCGCGATCGAACAGGCCCGGATGCTGGGCAAGCTTGGCCAGCGCCTTGGGCTTCATGCTGCGCAGGAACATCCGGGTGTAGACCTGCCGGTTGAAGCCCTGCCCGATGGCGCGGCCGCCTGCGGCGAGGTCGATGGGCGAGCACACGGCCGCCACCGCGCCCACAACCCTGGCCGCTTCACTGCCCATTTCCTCGGCCCAGCGCAGCAGCGCGTTGCCGCCCAGCGAAACGCCGACGGCCAGCATCGGCCCGGCATGCGCCGAACGCAGGCGCTGCAGCATCCAGCCGATCTCTTCGTAGTCGCCCGAGTGGTAGGCGCGGGGAGCCAGGTTGATTTCGCCGCTGCAGCCGCGAAAGTGCGGCACGCAGAAGCCCAGGCCGCGCTCCTGCGCAAAGGCGGCGAAGGCCTGGGCATAGTGGCTTGCCGAAGAGCCCTCCAGTCCATGGAACAGCACCAGCAAGGTGCTGCGCGGCAGCGGCGTGTGCATGAAGTCGACGTCGACGAAGTCGGCATCGGGCGTCGTCCAGCGTTCGCGCCGGAACGTGGGCGCGGGGCCCGGGAGGCGACGTGCGAAGAGCGCCGGCCAGATGGTCTGCAGGTTGCCACCGGGCAACCACCAGGGCGCCTGGTACTTCATGGTGTCGGCACGGATCGCGGCGAGCCCGGCACGGCGAGCGTCAGTGAAGCACCTGCGGCGCCTCGGACACTTCCTGCATCTCGCGCGGCGTGCCGGGGCTGGCATGGTGGGCCACAAGACGCCAGCCCTGGGCGGTCTTGTGGTAGACGTTGGTGGCAATGACGTAGGCCTGCCGGGGGCCTTCGCTGGTCATGATCTCGATGCGCTCGAGCACATTGTGCACCGCGCTGGCCAGGGACTCCACCTTGCGCACGCGCTCGGGCCAGGCGCGGATGCTGCCATTGGCGAACATCGACTCGAAGGCTGCGCGGATCGCGCCGCTGCCGACCACCCGCGGGCCGCCGGGATGGACACAGACAATCTCGTCCTCGTCGGCCCAGCAGGCCATGAGCTTGTCGATGTCGGCCGACTGCAGGGCGTCGTAGAACGCCGCCTCGATATCGTCGGCGCTGCCGCCGACGGCAGCGGCCTGCATTCTGGCTTTGGACATGAAAGAAAGTGACGTCCGAAAAGATCAATGCCCGGATTTTGCCGTGGATTGGCCGCCATCGGGAACGAGCCAGCGCTCGACGACCTCGCGCACACGGCCCTGCGACGCCTGCCAGACGAGTTCGGGCGGCGCCACGTGGGTGCCCGGCGGCAGCCGGACCAGCGCTTCGCTCACGAACTCCGCCACCTTGACGGCGCGCACCGGCTGCTCGCTGCTCGGCACCATGAAGCGCAGCACCGTCAGCATCCACGCGGCCACCCGTTGCGGCAGGCCGGACGGCCCTTTGCCGGACGGCTTGCGGGCTGAACGGACAACGAGCAGGCGCTCGAAACCCAGGGCCGCCACAGCCTGTTCGTCGAGGCTCGCGAGTCCGCGCTTGAGGGCCTCGGGCAAGCGGCCCTGGTCATGCGGCAGGACCAAGGCCAGTGTCCTGACGCCCCCCTCGCGCATCCAGCCGGCGAGCGCGACGAGCTGGTCGGGTCGCGGGGTCCAGAGCGCGCGCTCGCGCTCGTAGAACAGCCGGGGCGGATCGAACATGATGACCCCGACCTGGGCGGGCACGGCGGGCCAGGCCGCCGGGCTTTCATCGGCCATGACGGGCAGCACCGTCACGTCGCGCAGGCCCGCAAGAATGGGTTCACGCGCCAGGACGGCCGTGGCGCCGTGCTGCTGCAGGCCGACCAGCCGTCGCAGCACCTCGTTGCCGAGCGCGCCCGTGGCGCCAGCGATCAGCAGGCGCGGGCCGGCCGCGCGTCGGGGCGCGGTATGCGACGCGGCTTGCAGGGCTTGAATCGGCTGCACGGACATCCATCTATGCTACCGTCAATGATTCCTTGAACCCGCAGGAGAACCCCATGAATCTGAAACGCTGGATGGCCCGGCTGTGGATCGCAGCCAGCATCGTTGCCCTCACGGGCTGCGGCTACAACGATTTCCAACGACTGGACGAACAGACCAAGGCCGCGTGGAGCGAGGTGCTCAACCAGTACCAGCGTCGCGCCGATCTCGTGCCCAACATCGTGGCGACCGTCAAGGGCGAAGCGAACTTCGAGCAGGAGACGCTGACCAAGGTGGTCGAGGCGCGCGCGAAGGCGACGTCCATCCAGGTCACGCCCGAGACGCTGAACAACCCCGAGGCCTTCCAGAAGTTTCAGGCGGCCCAGGGCGAGCTGGGCAGCGCGCTCAGCCGGCTGATGGTGACGGTCGAGCGGTATCCGGACCTCAAGGCCAACAAGGGCTTCAGCGATCTGCGCGTGCAGCTCGAAGGCACGGAAAACCGCATCACCGTGGCGCGCAACCGCTACATCCAGGCCGTGCAGGAGTACAACGTGCTGGCCAGGAGCTTCCCGAGCAATCTGACGGCCATGGTGTTCAGCTATTCGCCCAAGCCCAACTTCTCGGTCCAGAACGAGGCGCAGATCTCCGCGCCGCCCCAGGTGAATTTCGAGAAGAAGTGACAGCCCGCCACGCATCCAGCGCGAGGTCATGCTGATGCCGCTGCTTCGGCTTGCGTTCAACCAGGTGCTGGCCTTCGTACGGGCTATGCTGGGACTGGGGCTAGGAATGGGACTCGGCCTGACGCTGCTGGGCGCGGGCTCCGCTGCGGCCCAGGATCTTCAGCCGGTGCCGACGCTCACGTCGCGGGTGCTCGATACCACGGGTACGCTGGAGGCGTCGCGCCGGGCAGCCCTGGAGTCCCGGCTCGCGGCCCTGGAAGCAGCCAAGGGCTCGCAGGTCGTCATCCTGATGGTGGCGAGCACGCAGCCCGAAGACATCGCCAGCTATGCCAACCGGGTTGCCAATGCCTGGCGCATCGGCCGCAAGGGCGTGGGTGACGGGCTGCTGCTTGTGGTTGCCACGCAGGATCGGAAAGTCCGGATCGAAGTCGCCAAGACGCTCGAAGGTGCGATTCCCGATCTGGCGGCCAAGCGCATCATCGATGAAGCCATCACGCCCGCATTCCGCCAGGGCGACTACGCCGGCGGACTCGACGCGGCTGCGGACCGCATCGCGGCGCTGATCCAGGGCGAGGAACTGCCTGCCCCCCAGAAGTCCTCGGGGCAGCGCCAGGGCAGCGGGTTCGACTGGTTCGATCTGGCCATCTTCCTGTTTTTTGCCGTGCCGATCGCCGGTGGCCTGCTCAGTCGGATGTTCGGACGCAAGCTGGGCGCCCTGGTGATGGGCGGCGGTGTGGGTGCGCTGGCACTCGGCATCACCGCAAGCCTGGCAGTGGCCGCCATCGCAGGCGTGATCGCGATGATCGTGACGCTGGTGTCCGGCTTTGGCGGCATGTCGCGGGGCAGGGGCGGCTACCTGCCGGGTGGCTGGAGCAGTGGCGGTGGCGGTGGTGGCGGATTCAGCTCCGGCGGTGGCTTCAGTTCTGGCGGCGGCGGGGACTTCGGTGGCGGCGGCGCCTCGGGAGACTGGTGATGTTCAGCAAGCTCAGGCGCATCTTCAGGCATCGCTGGCTCGACGAGTCAGACACCCGGCGCGCGTTGCCGCCGGATATGCTGGCGCGGCTGGAGCAGCGCGTTGCGGCCAGCGAGCGGCGCCATACCGGCGAAGTTCGCATCTGCGTCGAGGCAGGTCTGCCGATCAGCTATCTGCTGCGTGATGCATCGCCGCGCGAGCGCGCGGTGGCGATGTTCGGCAAGCTCCGCGTGTGGGACACGGAGCACAACAACGGGGTGCTGATCTACCTGCTGCTGGCCGAGCACGCGATCGAGATCGTCGCGGACCGGGGACTTGCGCAACGCGTTCCCACAGGCGAGTGGAAGGCCATCGTCGAGCGGATGGGGTCGGCGTTTCGTGACAGGCGCTTCGAAGACGGCCTTACCGCTGCGCTGGCCGAGGTCTCGGCGCTGCTGGTCGAGCATTTTCCTCTGCCTGCGGGTCAGGCGTCGCCCAATGAGCTGCCTGACGCACCCGTGCTTCGCTGACACGCCCGTGCTTCGCTGAGGCATGATTCCTGCTGCCGTTTCGTCACGCCCCCAGCGACATGGCCGAGCCGGCCTGACCCAGCGGCGGCGTCTGCTTGAAGGAAGCCCATGGAGATCAATCTGCCCGAAGTTCTTGCCGAGGTAAACGCCGTATTCAATGAGTACGAGAAGGCCCTGGTGAGCAACGATGTCCCAGTTCTTGACAGGCTGTTCTGGGTGTCGCCCCACACGCTGCGGTACGGCGCGGGCGAGAACCTGTACGGCTACGACGCCATCCGCGCGTTCCGGCAGGCCCGGCCGGCGTTGAATCTCGAAAGGGACATCATGGCCCGGCAGATCACGAGCTTTGGCCGCGACTTCGCGGTGGCCAACATCGAGTTCCGGCGCAAGGGCAGCGAGCGGATCGGCAGACAGAGCCAGACCTGGGTTCGGACGGCTGACGGATGGCGGGTGGTGTCGGCCCACGTCAGCCTGATGTCGACCTGAGCGCCGCGGACCTGCCCGGTGCGCCCTGCATGAGAGCGCCCTGCATGAGAGCGCCCGACATGAAAAAGCCCCGCGTCGCGGGGCTTTCGTGTGAGTCGCAAGCCTGCCGCAGCGGGCTTACTTCTTTTGCCGGTACTTGCGCAGCGCGGCGATCTGCGCCGCCATGACGGCGAGTTCGGACTGGGCCTTGGCGATATCGAGTTCGCCCTTGGCGTTGCGCAGCGCCTCTTCGGCAGCGGCCTTGGCCAGGTTGGCCTTCTCGTCGTCCAGATCCTTGCCACGGATCGCGGTGTCGGAAAGGACGGTCACGACGTCGGGCTGCACTTCCAGAATCCCGCCGGCGACGAACACGAACTCCTCGCTGCCGTCGGCCATCTCGATGCGGACCGAACCCGGACGGATCCGGGTGATCAACGGTGTGTGGCGCGGGTAGATGCCGAGCTCGCCAGCCTCACCGGGCAGGGCCACGAACCGGGCCTCACCCGAGAAGATGGACTCCTCGGCACTGACCACGTCAACGTGGATGGTGTGGGTCGGGTCCATGGCTTAGACCTTCTTGGCCTTCTCGAACGCTTCGTCGATGGAGCCCACCATGTAGAACGCCTGCTCGGGCAGGTGGTCGCATTCGCCGGCCGTGATCATCTTGAAGCCGCGGATGGTCTCGGACAGGGGAACGTACTTGCCAGGCGAGCCGGTGAACACTTCGGCCACGTGGAACGGCTGAGACAGGAAACGCTGGATCTTGCGGGCGCGGGCCACGGCCAGCTTGTCTTCCGGTGCCAGTTCGTCCATGCCCAGAATCGCGATGATGTCGCGCAGTTCCTTGTAGCGCTGCAGCGTGCCCTGGACAGCGCGGGCCGTCTCGTAATGCTCCTGGCCCACGACCAGCGGATCGAGCTGGCGGCTGGTGGAGTCCAGCGGGTCCACGGCGGGGTAGATGCCCAGCGCGGCGATGTCGCGGGACAGCACCACGGTGGAGTCCAGGTGGGCGAAGGTTGTGGCAGGCGACGGGTCGGTCAAGTCATCGGCCGGCACATACACGGCCTGGATCGAGGTGATCGAGCCGACCTTGGTCGAGGTGATGCGCTCTTGCAGGCGGCCCATTTCTTCGGCCAGCGTCGGCTGATAGCCCACGGCAGAAGGCATCCGACCCAGCAGGGCGGACACTTCGGTGCCGGCCAGCGTGTAACGGTAGATGTTGTCCACGAAGAACAGAACGTCACGGCCTTCGTCACGGAAGGACTCGGCGATGGTCAGACCGGTCAGGGCCACGCGCAGACGGTTGCCCGGGGGCTCGTTCATCTGACCGTAGACCATGGCCACCTTCGACTCGGGCAGGTTCTCTAGGTTCACGACGCCGGAGTCGGCCATTTCGTGATAGAAGTCGTTGCCTTCACGGGTGCGCTCACCCACGCCGGCGAACACCGACAGACCCGAGTGCGCCTTGGCGATGTTGTTGATGAGCTCCATCATGTTCACGGTCTTGCCGACGCCGGCGCCACCGAACAGACCCACCTTGCCGCCCTTGGCGAACGGGCAGACCAGGTCGATCACCTTGATGCCGGTTTCAAGCAGTTCCTGCGAAGGCGACAGCTCGTCATAGGCCGGGGCCTTGCGGTGAATGGAGGCGCTGTGCTCAGCACTCACGGGACCACGCTCGTCGATGGGATTGCCGAGCACGTCCATGATGCGGCCCAGCGTGGCCTTGCCAACCGGCACGGTGATGGGCGCGCCGGTGTTGGTCACCATCAGGCCGCGGCGCAGACCGTCGGACGAACCGAGGGCAATCGTGCGAACGATGCCGTCGCCGAGCTGCTGCTGGACTTCCAGCGTCAGCGCCGAACCTTCGAGCTTCAGCGCGTCATACACGCGAGGCATCTGGTCGCGGGAGAACTCAACGTCCACCACGGCGCCAATACATTGAACAATCTTGCCTTGCACTTGAGCCATTTTTCGCTCCAATTAAAAATTTAAACCGCTGCCGCTCCGGCCACGATCTCGGAAAGTTCCTTGGTGATCGCTGCCTGGCGCGTCTTGTTGTAGACCAGCTTGAGCTCGGCGATGACATTGCCCGCGTTGTCGGTGGCCGCCTTCATGGCGACCATGCGGGCCGACTGCTCGGAGGCCATGTTCTCGGCCACGGCCTGGTAGACCAGCGCCTCGACATAGCGCACCAGCAGATCGTCGATGACGGTCTGCGCATCGGGCTCGTAGATGTAGTCCCAACCGTGCTGCTTGCCGCTCGCGTCGGCCTCGGCCTGCATCTTGGCGGCCGACAGGGGCAGCAGTTGCTCGACCACCGGCTCCTGCCTCATCGTGTTGATGAAGCGGGTGTAGCTGAGGTAGACCGCGTTGATTTCGCCCTTGGCATACGCATCGAGCAGCACCTTGACGGGGCCGATGAGCTTGTCAAGGTGGGGCGTGTCACCCAGCTGGGTGACATGAGACACCACCTTGGCGCCGATGCGGTTGAGAAAGCCCAGTCCCTTGTTGCCGATGGCCACTGCCGTGGACGACATGCCCTGCGACTGAAGGTCGCGCAGGCGCGTCGTCACGGCGCGCAGCACGTTGGTGTTCATGCCGCCGCACAGACCCTTGTCGGTCGTGACGACGATGAAGCCGACGCCCTTGGCGTCGTTCGTCTTCATGAACGGATGGGTGTACTCGGGGTTGGCCTTGCCAAGGTTGGCCGCGATGTTGCGGATCTTGTCGCTGTAGGGTCGGGCAGAACGCATGCGGTCCTGCGCCTTGCGCATCTTGGACGCGGCCACCATTTCCATGGCCTTGGTGATCTTCTTGGTGTTTTCCACCGATTTGATCTTGCCGCGTATTTCCTTGCCTGCTGCCATCAATGGCTCCTTGCTGTGGGACCGCTCAGGCGAACGACTTCTTGAAGTCGCCGATCGCAGCCGTCAGCTGGGCTTCGGCGTCCTTGTCCATGGCGCGGTCATTCTCCAGCTTGGTCAGCAACGCAGCGTGCTTGTCCTTCAGGAAGGCGTGCAGGCCATGCTCGAAGGGCAGGATCTTCTTGACTTCGACGTCGTCCATGAAACCCTTGTTGACCGCGAACAGCGACGCCGCCATCAGGCTGATGGGAAGCGGGCTGTACTGGGGCTGCTTGAGCAGTTCGGTCACACGCGCACCGCGATCGAGCTGCTTGCGGGTCGCTTCGTCGAGGTCGGAAGCGAACTGGGCGAACGCAGCGAGTTCACGGTACTGGGCCAGGTCGGTACGGATGCCGCCCGACAGCGACTTGATCAGCTTGGTCTGCGCAGCGCCGCCGACGCGGGACACGGAGATACCGGCGTTGATGGCGGGGCGGATGCCCGCGTTGAACAGGCTGGTTTCCAGGAAGATCTGGCCGTCGGTGATCGAGATCACGTTCGTCGGAACGAAGGCGGACACGTCGCCGGCCTGGGTTTCGATGATGGGCAGCGCCGTCAGCGAGCCCGTCTTGCCCTTGACTTCACCCTTGGTGAAGGCTTCGACATAGTCGGCGTTCACGCGAGCGGCACGCTCCAGCAGGCGGCTGTGGAGATAGAACACGTCGCCGGGATAGGCTTCGCGGCCCGGGGGACGACGCAGCAGCAGCGAGACCTGGCGGTAGGCCACGGCCTGCTTGGACAGATCGTCATAGACGATCAGGGCGTCCTGGCCGCGGTCGCGGAAGTACTCGCCCATCGTGCAGCCGGAGTAAGCCGACACATACTGCATGGCAGCGGACTCGGAGGCCGAAGCGGCCACCACGATGGTGTACTCCATCGCGCCGGCCTGCTCCAGAGCGCGCACGACGTTCTTGATCGACGAAGCCTTCTGGCCGATCGCAACGTAGACGCAGGTCATGTTCTGACCCTTCTGGTTGATGATGGCGTCGATGGCCACGGCGGTCTTGCCGGTCTGGCGGTCGCCGATGATCAGTTCGCGCTGGCCGCGGCCGACGGGCACCATCGAGTCGATGGACTTCAGGCCCGTCTGAACCGGCTGGTCGACCGACTTGCGGGCGATCACGCCCGGTGCGACCTTTTCGATCACGTCGGTCAGCTTGGCGTTGATCGGGCCCTTGCCGTCGATCGGCTGGCCCAGGGCGTTGACGACGCGACCGATGAGCTCGGGGCCGACGGGAACTTCCAGAATGCGGCCCGTGCACTTGACGGTATCGCCTTCGGAGATGTGCTCATACTCGCCCAGAATCACCGCGCCGACGGAGTCGCGCTCGAGGTTCAGCGCCAGGCCGTAGGTCGGCTGGCCGTCCTTGGTCGCGGGGAATTCCAGCATTTCACCGGCCATCACTTCGGACAGGCCATGGATGCGGCAGATGCCGTCGGTAACGGACACGACCGAGCCCTGGTTGCGGATGTCTGCGCCGGCGGACATCCCTTCGATGCGGCTCTTGATCAGTTCAGAAATCTCTGCGGGATTGAGTTGCATGACTCTTTCCTTCCTTCAAAAAATTAGCCCAACAGCCTCACGCCATCAGGCTGTGAGGGCCACTTTCATTTGTTCGAGGCGAGCCTTCACGGAAGTGTCGAGCACCTCATCGCCCACCACCACGCGAATGCCGCCGATCAGCTCGGGCTCGAGCTCGACGCGGACATTGAGCTTGCGGCCAAAGCGCTTTTCCAGCGCAGCGGCAACGTCAGCCAGAGCGGCACCTTCCACCGGGAATGCGCTGTAGACCACCGCGTCGGACGTCCCCCCCACCGCGTTCTTCAACAGCCGGAACTGCGTTGCGACCTCGGGCAGCGCAGCAAGGCGACCGTTGTCGATCACGGCGCGCAGGAAGTTCTTCGCGTGGTCATTCAGGGGCGTCTTCATGACACCCGTGATGAGCGAGAACACCTGGTCGACGGACACCTTGGGGCTGTCTGCAAACTGCAGCAGTTGAGGATTGCCCGCGATGGCCGCGAGTTCGTCGACCCAGGCCGACGTGCCGGCGAGGTCAGCGGTGGAAGCCTTGAAGAGGGCCTCCGCGTAGGGACGTGCGATGGTTGCTAGTTCAGCCATGGTGTGCGCCTCGACTCCCTTACAGCTCGGTCTTCAGGCGGGACAGCAGATCGGCATGGACGCCCGCATTGACTTCCTTGCGGAGGATCTGCTCGGCGCCCTTGACTGCCAGGGCAGCGACCTGCTCGCGCAGAACCTCGCGCGCCTTCACGGTCTGCTGGTCGGCCTCCACCTTGGCGGCAGCAATGATCTTGTTGCCTTCTTCGGTGGCGCGTGCCTTGGCCTCTTCAATGATGGCCTGGGCGCGACGCTCGGCGTCCGCGAGGCGGCTTGCCGTCTCGTTGCGGGACTTGGCGAGTTCCTGCTCCACGCGGGCATCGGCGGCAGCGAGGTCGGCCTTGGCCTTGTCGGCTGCCGCCAGGCCTTCAGCGATCTTCTTGGCGCGCTCGTCCAGCGCCGCAGCAATCGGCGGCCACACGTACTTCATCGTGAACCCGACCAGGATCAGGAACACGATCATCTGAATGATGAGGGTACCGGTAATGCTCACTTTTCATCCTTTGCCCCGGGCGCGCACGCGCCGCAGGGAGTGACGTTGATCCGCAGGACTTACTTCGGCAGGTTGGCGATTTGCGCCAGGAAGGGGTTGGCGGTGGCGAACCACAGCGCGATACCGGTGCCGATAATGAAGGCCGCGTCGATCAGGCCGGCGAGCAGGAACATCTTGGTTTGCAGCTCGCCCATGAGTTCAGGCTGGCGGGCAGCAGATTCGAGGTACTTGCTGCCCATGATGCCGATGCCGATACAGGCGCCGACAGCGCCGAGACCGATGATCAGGCCGGCGGCCAGGGCGACAAAGCTGATAACTTCCATGATGACTCCTAAAGGACTTGGTTGACGAGAAAGGAAAAGGAAAACTTGGGGTGAACGGCGATACCGACTCAGTGAGCGTCGTGAGCCTGCCCGATGTACACGAGCGTCAGCATCATGAACACGAAGGCCTGCAGCGTGATGATCAGGATGTGGAAGATCGCCCAGGCCGTGCCTGCAATGATGTGACCGATCGCCAGACCGATGCCCGTGGCCGACAGGGACCAGGCACCGCCCATCAGGGCGATCAGCAGGAAGATCAGTTCGCCGGCATACATGTTGCCGAACAGCCGCATGCCATGCGACACGGTCTTGGCGACGAACTCGATGATCTGCATGGCGAAGTTGAGGATGCCGAGGATGACGGCGAACACCGGGTTCTTGCTCGTGCCGAAGGGCGCGGACACCAGTTCGTGGGCCCAGCCGCCGACGCCCTTGATCTTGACGTTGTAGACCAGGCAGACGATCAGCACGCCGACGGACAGTCCCATCGTCACCGACAGGTCGGCCGTGGGCACGACACGCAGATAGGCGTGGTGGGGGTCATGCCCCGCCGCCGCATAGATCTTCTCCCAGATGAGCGGCAGCAGGTCCACCGGCAGCAGATCCATGGCGTTCAGCAGGAAGATCCAGACGAAGACCGTGAGGGCCAGCGGAGCGACCAGCTTGCGGCTGTTGGCGTTGTGCACGATGCCCCGGGCCTGCGCGTCGACCATCTCGACCAGCATTTCGACGGCCGCCTGAAAGCGCCCCGGAACGCCGGACGTCGCCTTGCGCGCGGCGAGCCAGAGGATCCAGCACCCGAGGATGCCGAGCACCACGGAGAAAAAGATGGAGTCGTAATTGAAAACGGAGAAGTCGGCGACGGATTTGGCCTTGTGGTTTTGCAGGTGCGTCAGGTGGTGAAGGATGTACTCACCAGCGGTCGGTCCGTGTTCAGCAGCCATCTGTGTCTTCTCTTACGTTCGTTGCGTTCTGCGAGGCGCCAGTACCAGCGCCAACCAATAACCCTGCATCGTGACGGCCAGACCCACCAGCATTGCCGGCCAGCTCAGGTCCGCCACCAGCTTTGGCGCGGCAAACATCATTGCCACCGTCAAAGCCACCTTGACCATCTCCCACACAAAAAACCCCATCACCGCGGTCATGGGGTTCAGTGACGCAAACCGCCCGGTCAATCCCCGGGCGAACAATGCTGCAGGCAACACCACAGCCAGCGCGCCGTACCCGGCAGACCAGCCCACGTTTTGCCGCCCCGTCAGCAGCCAGGCGGCCAAAGCCACCAGCAGCCCCACCAACACCTGCCCACCAATCACCCGCCAGGGAGAAACCGACGGGTTCTTCTCGCGCAGCTGGCGGGCTTCATCCGCCGTCAGCCGTTTGAATTCAGGCTCTTTTGCTTCTTGCTCGTCACCGAAAGCGATTTTGGACATCTCAAAATGACGCAGGGGTGACCGCTTGTTGTTTTTGCAAAGCCCTTGATTATAAGTACAAACCCGCAACAATCAGGAGATACCTGACTGGAAGCTCTGGCGATAGGCGTCACGGGTGTTTTGCTCAGCAGGCAACAATCCCCACAGCCGGAGCCGCCCCACCATGTACACGCTTGCGATCTTTCTGCACCTGGCCGCCTCCATCGTCTGGATGGGCGGCATGTTCTTCCTGCTCTGGAGCCTGCGCCCGGTGGCGCTCGAACTGCCACCCCCGGTACGCGTGCCCCTGATGGCGGCGACGCTCGGGCGCTTCTTTGGTGCCGTCTGGCTGGCGATCGCCGTGCTGCTGGCCAGTGGCGTGTTCATGCTGGCGAGCCGGGGCATGAAGGCTGCGCCCCCGGGGCAGCACCTGATGCTGGGCATCGGCCTCGTGATGTTCGCGTTGTTCGGCCACATCTTCTTCGGCCCGTTCCGCAAGCTGCGCGCTGCCGCCGCGGCGCAGGACTGGCCGGCCGCCGCCGTCCAGATGGGCAAGATGCACCCGTTCGTCATCGCGAACTTCGCACTCGGCTGGATCGCCATCGCCGGCGTCTTCTGGCTGCGCTGATCGCCGCACGGCCCGACCGTGCGAGACAATGGAGCCGATGACTGCCGACTCGCCCGCCCTGCCGCCGTTGCCCTGCTATCTCAACGGCGAGTTCACCACCCTCCCCAACGCCCGCATCAGCGTCATGGACCGCGGCTTCCTGCTGGGCGATGGCGTGTATGAGGTGGTGCCGGTGTATGACGGAAGAATGTTCCGCTTCGACGAGCACATGGCGCGGCTCGAACGCAGTCTCGCCGAGCTGCGGATTGCCAATCCGCTGTCGCGGAGCGAGTGGCAAGCCATTGCCCAGCGCCTGCTTGCCGAGCATCGGGCCGGGTGGCCCGATGCGGGGCAGATGATCTACATCCAGGTCACGCGCGGCGTGGCGCTGCGCGAACACGCCATGGTTGCCGGGCTCACGCCCACGGTGTTCGTGATGGTGAATGCCGCCACGCCGCCCGGCGAGGCCCAGCGGACAAAAGGCGTCGCCTGCGTCACCGCTGAAGACTTCCGCTGGCGCAAGGCCCACATCAAGGCGATCAGCCTTCTCGGAGCCGTACTGGCCCGCCAGATCAGCGCGGACGCGGGCGCAGCCGAGACCATCATGTTCCGCGATGGCTATCTGAGCGAAGGTGCCTCCAGCAACGTCTGGCTCGTGAAGAACGGCCAGGTGAGCGGCTCCCCGCGCGACCATCTCGTCCTCGAAGGCGTGCGGTACGGCCTGCTGGAGTCGCTGTGCCGCGAGGCGGGCATTCCGTTCGCCCTGCGCCGGATCCCCCGGGACGAAGTGGCGGCGGCCGACGAGCTGATCCTGTCGTCGGCGGGCAAGGAGGTGCTGCCCGTGACGCAGCTGGACGGACGGCCCGTTGGAAACGGCGCACCCGGCCCCATCTACCAGCGTCTGTATGAGGGCTATCAGCGCGCCAAACTGGCGCAACCCGCATAGAGCAAAGAGCCACACCGAGGACCCCATGCCGGCCGCCAACGAATCCCTGATCGAATACCCCTCGCGCTTTCCCATCAAGGTCATGGGTGCGAAAGTCGACGGGTTCGTCGCGGCCATCGTCTCGGTGGCCCGGCAGTTCGACCCGGACTTCGATGAGGAGACCGTTGAACTGCGTCCCAGCAAGGCCGGGAACTACCTGGGTGTCACCATCACGGTCACCGCGACCAGCCGCGAGCAGCTCGACGAGCTGTACCGCACCCTGTCGACCCACCCGATGGTCAAGGTCGTTCTCTGATCCCGTGGTGCACGCGCGATGATGGACCTCAAGGTGCTGGGCCAGGTCGACTATCAGCCGACCAGCCAGGCCATGGAGGCATTCACGCTGGCGCGCGACGCGGCCACGCCTGACGAGATCTGGCTCTGCGAGCATCCGCCCGTGTTCACCCAGGGACTGGCCGGTCGCGCCGACCATGTGCTGGCGCCTGGTGACATCCCGGTGGTGCAGACCAGCCGGGGCGGACAGGTCACCTTCCACGGCCCGGGCCAGGTGGTGGCCTATCCGCTGATCGACCTTCGGCGCGCGGGCTACTACGTCAAGGAGTATGTCTACCGGATCGAGGAGGCGGTGATCCGCACGCTCGCCCATTTCGACGTGACGGGCCATCGCGTGGCGGGTGCGCCGGGCATCTACGTCCGGCTCGCCGATCCGCACGGGCATGCGGCATTGACCGGGCCGCTCCCCCCAGGGGATCCGTTCAAGGGTCTGGGCAAGATCGCCGCATTGGGCATCAAGGTGAGCCGCCACTGCACCTGGCACGGCGTGGCGCTCAATGTGGACATGGACCTGGAGCCCTACACGCGTATCAACCCCTGCGGCTACGCGGGTCTCGCGACGGTGGATCTTTCTACAATCGGGGTTTCCACCCACTGGAACGAGGTGGCGGCGGTATTGGGCCAGAAGCTGGCCAGTCACCTGTCGCCCTGACCGCACATGAGTAACTCCGAAGTCGTCCGGGAAGCGCAGTCCGTCGAGTCGTACAACGCCTCGGCCAAGCAGAAGGCTGCCGCCAAGCTCTCGCGCATTCCCGTCAAGGTGGAGCAGGGCGAGGTGCTGAAGAAGCCCGAATGGATCCGGGTGAAGGCCGGCTCCCCCACGACCCGCTTCTACGAAATCAAGGACATCCTGCGCAAGAACAAGCTGGTGACGGTCTGCGAGGAAGCCTCGTGCCCCAATATCGGCGAGTGCTTCGGCAAAGGCACGGCCACGTTCATGATCATGGGTGACAAGTGCACGCGGCGCTGCCCGTTCTGCGACGTCGGCCATGGGCGGCCAGACCCGCTCGACGCGCAGGAGCCCATCAACCTCGCCAACACCATCGCGGCGCTCAAGCTCAAGTACGTGGTGATCACGAGCGTCGACCGGGACGACCTGCGTGACGGAGGCAGCCAGCATTTCGTCGATTGCATCCGCATGACCCGCGAGCTGTCGCCCGGAACGCAGATCGAGATCCTGGTGCCGGACTTCCGCGGGCGGGATGACCGGGCGCTCGAGATTCTCAAGGCCGCGCCGCCGGACGTGATGAACCACAACCTGGAAACCGTGCCGCGCCTCTACAAGGAGGCCCGGCCCGGGAGCGACTACCGTTTCTCGTTGAACCTGCTCAAGAAGTTCAAGGCGCTCTTTCCCGACGTCCCCACGAAAAGCGGCCTGATGGTCGGGCTCGGGGAGACGGACGAGGAAATCCTGGAGGTCATGCGGGACATGCGGGCGCATGACATCGACATGCTGACCATCGGGCAATACCTGGCTCCAACGATGAGCCACCTGAGCGTCAAGCGCTACGTCCATCCCGACACCTTCAGGATGTTCGAGGCCAAGGCCTACGAAATGGGATTCAGGCATGCCGCCGTCGGCGCGATGGTCCGCTCGTCCTACCATGCGGATCAGCAGGCCCACTCCGCTCATGCCGCCGCAACAGGTGCGTCGCCGGGCACCCTGCCCGGCTGAGGCTCGATCGTGGAATTGGGCTCCGGCGCCCTGTCGCTGCGCCAGTACGGCGCCTCGCACGGCAGCCATACCCATGCCCATTTCCAGATTCTGTGGGGCCTGTCAGGCGTTCTCGAGCTTGAAGTCCGGGGCCGGGGCTCGCGGATCGGCGTTGGACAGGGCTGTGTGATCGCTCCGGGCGAAGCCCACGACTTCGAGTCGCGCCAAGGCAGTCGCTGTCTGGTGCTGGACTCCGCTGATCCGGGCTGGAGTCGCCTTGAAGGCACGGCGCCGGCAGCGAGCCACATGGGGGCGTTGGTCCGCTATCTGTCTGAAGCCCTCGCCGCACGGGATCCCGTGGCGTCGCTGCACGGACCGGGACTTCTCCTTCAGACCTGGGGCGGGCAACTGATGCAACGTGACGGAGGTCGCGCTCGAACCGTGGATTGGCAAAGGCTGTCGGCGTGGGCCCGGTGGCGGCTGCACGAGCCGTTGACCGTCGCCGATCTGGCTGCCCAGTCCTGTCTGAGCCCCTCGCAGTTTGCCGCGCGCTGCAGGCAGGAGACCGGCCTGAGTCCCATGCAGTGGCTGCGCTCACTGCGACTTGCGCATGCGAGCGCCCTGCGCTCGGCGGGGCGAAGCGTCGCCGAGTCGGCGCTGCTGTCGGGTTACCGGTCACCTTCTGCCCTCACCGCAGCCCTGCGGCGGCAGGAGGCAGGCGTCTCGCGCAGCCGAGGCCATTGAATCTCGACGATTCGCCGTTGTCCCGCGACGAAACGCCTCTTAAGCTGTCCGAATGCAAGCTCAGTTGTACGCCTTGGGCGCCATCGCTCTGTGGGCCACGCTCGCCTCCCTGGGCGTGGCGCTGGCGCACGTTCCGCCCTTCCTGCTGACGGGTATTGCGCTGCTGATCGGCAGCGTGCCCGCCTGGCCCTTGTGGCGGCAATGGCGCATCGGCCTGCCGACGCTGATGCTGGGCATCTACGGCCTGTTCGGCTTCCACTTCCTGCTGTTCATCGCGTTGCGGGGCGCACCGCCCGTGGAAGCCAATCTCGTGAACTACCTGTGGCCGCTGTTCATGGTGGTGCTGGCGCCGCTGTTTCTTCCAGGCATTCGCCTGAAGCCCGTCCACCTGCTGGCCGGCCTGCTTGGTTTCGCTGGTGCGGCCGTCGCGATCCTGGGTGCGGGATCGGCCACCGGTGGATGGCATTGGGGCTATCTGCCGGCGCTGGGCTCGGCCTTCATCTGGGCCAGCTACTCCTTGTTGAGCAAGCGCGCGGCCGAGACGGGCCGGGCCTTTCCGACGGCGGCGATCGGCGCCTTCGGCGTCGCATCAGGCCTTCTGTCACTCGCCTGCCATTTCTTCGTGGAGCCGGCCACCGCGCTTTCCGGACGCGACTGGCTGCTGATGGCGGTCGCAGGCCTCGGCCCCCTGGGCGCAGCCTTCTTTCTCTGGGACAAGGCTTTGAAGACGGGGGACGCCCGGCACATCGGCATCCTGAGCTATCTGACGCCCCTGGCGTCGACGGCGCTGCTGATGCTGGTCAGTGGCCGGCCCTTCAGCTGGAGCGTCGTACTGGCAGCGGGCATGATCATCGGCGCGGCCGTGGTCGGCACACGATCCCGCTAGGGCCTGTTAACACATTCTCAGTCCATCGGCGACGAGCACGAAGCTGATGAAGCCCAGGAACATGAGGTCGAGTTTCTCGAACCGGGAGAAGATGCGGCGGTAGCCCCTGAGCCGACGGAACAAGCGCTCGACCTCATTGCGTCGCTTGTACATCTCCCGGTCGTACTCCCAAGGTTCGATCCGCGTCTTCATTGGGGGCACCACCGGAATGAAACCCAGATCCAGCGCCAACTGCCGTGTCTCGTTG